>CAVWEZ010000007.1:0-585830 GCA_963754105.1 uncultured Acidobacteriota bacterium | reverse complement strand
CGCCGGCTTGGCCCGAGCCAAGTCGAGGGGCATCGTGCCGGCGTCTCTGCCTTTCCTGGGAACGCCAATCTCCCGATTGGCGGCTTTGGATTTTTCACGCGCGCACCCGCCCTCACGGGCTCAGGGTTTTCGCTCTTGCCTTCGGCTTAGGCCGTCATCCTGAGCGAAGCGTCCCGCGTTTTTGCTTTTGCGCGAAGCGCCGGGACGCGCAGTCGAAGGACCTCTCTCTTCGATTGACCTTCACCGCGGCTGTCGTATCCCGTCTCCTGCCGCCGTCTTTGCTGTTCGGGGGGTCGGAGCTTCCAGTTCACCCATCCTGCTTGCTTGCACTGAGCGCAGCGAATGTGCCCTGTTTACCCTGAGCGATGTGGCGAAGGAGACGCAGGAAGGGAGCGAAGCGAATGGGCTCCGACAAAAAAGACCGGCCCGCGCCTCCTACCTCTCGCCGCTTTCTCGCCGACCCTTCCCCTCGCGCAAACGGTTGAGCTTCGTAGCGCCGCGCCTTCCGGGCCGACATGTTTCCTCTCCCCCTGCTCGCTGCGGGATCTAGTCGAAGGACAGTCTCTTCGATCTCGGCCCGCGCACTCTCCCATCGGTTTTCCCCGCGGAGCCCCCGAGCCGTTCGCACAGGGAGAATCCGTCAAAGGTGGAAACGCAACAGGTCAGAGGTCAAACCATCAACTAAACTCGGCGTCGCATTGTGAGGACTTATTTCAAGGAATGCGTGAAAGGCCGGATGTATCCGGAAACGCCGAACGTAGGTCCGTTGTTTCCGAGGCCGTCTTCTGCGCCATCACGACCAGTTTTCGCTCGTCCTGCTCGTCATACAAGAAGTCGAATCGATTGGTGCGTCTCCAAGGCAAGGAACGTTAGCTCCGCTAACACTGCAATTACCACCTCGAGTTGGCTCTCGGCGATTTTAGCGCCTGCCAAGTTCCTGGAAATCTCACGCTCTTTAATAATTTCAAATGACCGACCGTAGTAGCAACAGCCTATCCTCAATGTTTCCTATCCTGCCGCCGGCCTCCACGATCAGCGAGCTTAGGGCAAATCGGGAATATTGCCTCACCCCATCAATGAGGTCCTTCTCCTCAACCTTCGTTCGGCCGCGGGTGACTGCAAACTGAATGGCCGACTTAACGA
Organism: uncultured Acidobacteriota bacterium; assembly: GCA_963754105.1. GTDB lineage: Bacteria > Acidobacteriota > Terriglobia > Acidiferrales > UBA7541 > Palsa-295. Next base: position 584,687 of record CAVWEZ010000007.1, on the reverse strand, counting down.
GGAAAATGAGGTCTCGAGGTCTCGGAAGTATACAGCGGCAGATGTAATCCCACGTAGGAACCCCATTCATACTCGCCACGAAATATCGTTGCCGAGACTTCGTCTGGGAATTTTATTTCGGACGCCGATTTCATGAATCTTTGTTCGATGACCCTCTTCAGCAATTCCGAGTCCTCCCAGATAATCAGTCGCACGGGGAGCTTATCTCGCTCTTTAGCAAACTGGAGCATCGCGGCACGGATGTCGCTGCGGAGGAACAAAGCAAAAAAGAGGTTCACTCGGGCGAGGCGAGAGGCGTCTCTTCCAAATTCGTCAGCCACCCGCCCGCTGACGCTGAGGAGGCCGAACAGGAGATCGCTCAGTAGAGCTAGATCACCCCCCGTCGTCCAGGCTTTATCCAAGTTATCGACGAGGACTGTCACTTTGGCTTTGTTTTTTAGTACCTCCCCGAGCAGTACGCGAAGCCGCGCAAGCATTTCATCGTGGAGCAACTCACTGATCTTAAGTTGTCGCCCCCCAGACGACGGAGAGCCCGGTAGCTCCCGTAGGCAAGCCACAGCTGACTCGAGACGGCTCGAAAACTCTGGCGAAATCAACGACTGGTACTGCTCTACAAACTCGCACAACGCCGATTCGGCCGGCGCTCGTTGATAATATTCCGGCTTTCGAAGCAGCTGATCATAAACGCTCTTGGTCAATTCTGTGTACAAAAGAAACTTCCAAAAGCTCTCCACCAAGTACCCCTTTTCGGCACGTGTGAGTTCTTGGCGAAGAATGCTTATTAGGCCTTCGAGTTCGTATCCCACCGGCTTAATGACGCACACATGGTTGCGCGGATCGGCGCTCAGTTCTTCGGTAAGCGCATAGAGCGCGGCGGTCTTGCCGCTGCCTTTTCGACCTACCACAATGGAATACCTCGACCGTAAAGTTTCCGCATAAACGGCGGTCGAGACGTAATATTCAGGAATCGAATTCGACTCGAATTCAGCGATTGGTTCGCCAACCGTAATATCGCGCAGTCCCACCTGCGCTTTTGCTTTTTCCTTATATTCCCTGACCTGGGCCTCGCGCTTTTCGTACTGCTCCAGATTCGGAAGCAACCAATCAGCAAAAATAGACTCCGCCGCGGCTGCCGTGTGATGTTTGCGAAGCAAATCACGATAGTCGAGCGGCGAAGAATACGGCTCGTGCGCGAGCATTAACAAAGGCTTTGCACTCCCGTACGCGAGACCAGCGATAAGCGCGTGCTTGGCGTTGTTTTGTTGCCAATGCTGATACTCCGTAGAAAGCAGTGGCAAACGACAGCGAAGGCTGAGGCCACCTGCTGGACATACCACCAGAAGGGTTGTAGATGGACCTCTTGCGGGGTCATCAATGACCGATGGAATTGGTGCCGTGGAAACGCGACGGGCGATGCGGAGCGAGGCGTCAGTGTTCACATCGCACTGCAAATAAAGTAGAGCATCTTTTTTGCTAGGGGAGCCAGCCGATCCTAATAACTCGTCGTAAAGAGCTTGGCCGATGTTCCTAAAGGGCTCGTCACGGTAAAACTGAGTTACGATGTCGTTGCTGTTGCTGTAGGGTGAGTACCCAATGGTTGTTAGCAGTTGGAACCGATCCCATTCCACTCTGGCACGCGCGATTTGTGGGTTGAGCAACAGCCATACTCTTTTCCGGTGCGCGATTGCATATCCAAGCTCGAATAGTACATTTGGATTTAGGCCTGTGACATCCGCGATGAATACCTGCCGGTCCCTGATCTCGTCACAGATCGCGCCGATCATGAGTCGGCCACTGACCGCCAAACTTTTCCAGCTCACAATATCAACGGTGTGATTGGAGTGAATAGCTTCAATAGCAGTCTCGATTGATTCTGCGCGATCGGCCGGCAAAGACGGATACGCCACAAAGCAGCGGGGGATATCGTGGGCGGCACCACTGCCCCGGCTTGACGAAGGCTCGGCAGTTAATCTAGAAGCAGGCGCAGAGTCGTCGAGTGGCTTGGCCATGCCGGTTTCCTCGTCAGTATTGCGATCCAATCTGGATGACCTACGGTAGAGACAGGTCGAAGGTTTGTCAATAACTGGGGCACACAATCGGGCGGTCTCCCGGCCCCTCGGGCCCGAATGAGTTGCATTATTGCCGAGGGGCACCGAGCCAAAGTCCACAGGAACTCCCCCTTTTTTTCTCTCGCAGCCTCCTGCCAATCTATCGTAGGAGCCTCAAGGCTCCGACGAACTACGAAAGGAGCAGCAAAATGTTACGAAGAATGTTCCCACGATACATCCCACCGAACGGGCAAATGAACCGCGGCGTCGCAATTCCAAATTTCCCGCTCGGACCGGAAAACAGCTACTTTGTTCCGGGCAGGATGCCCGATCCTAATCGTTTGGCTAGCGCGGGGCCTACGTATCCTTCACCGCAGGCGCCCGAGACGAGACCAGAACGCACCACCCGACCGCCGCCTCCCGCCCCGAGCAGCCAAGTCAGCCGCAACAGTACACGCGAGTGGAGCTAGTTCGAGTATACGATCCCCCTCCTCCCGGCCCGGTTGGAGCCCAGCCGCCAGTCGAACCAACGCTGCAGCCGGCCGCAACCATCACCGAAGCAGCCCCGCCGCATGCCACACCCGAGCCCCCGCCGAAGCCCAAGAAAAAATACAAGAAGCGTCCGCGCCGCGAACGTCCCCTGACTCCAGATGAAGAATTCGCCCTCGTGCAGAAAGGCGTTCGCGTCCCAGTCACTCACCACGAACGCCTCTGCCTGGTCTGCAGGAATCCCCTCCGCGAAGCCATCGAAGAAGAGTTCATTCACTGGCATAGTGTCCGCGATATCGCCGAGACCTATCAGATTCCTCCGCATACCCTCTATCGGCACGCGAGGGCCGTCAACCTCTACGACAAGCGCGACCGCAACCTCCGCTTCGCCCTAGGGCACATCATCCAGCGCGCGCAGGACGTCCGTATAACTGCTGACTCCGTCATCCGTGCCGTCCACCACTTCGCCCGAATCAATCGCGACGGCCAATGGGTTAACCCGCCAACCCACGTCATCGTCTCCCCAGGCGCAAGGATCGAAGCGCCTCCTTCGGACCAGCCCGCGGCAGATGCCATTGAAGTCGCGCTTACGAGCGGCGAATTGCCAGTCCAGCTCGTCACACCGGGCGAATAGAACATGATCCAACTCATTGAAAACAAACACCCGAGCACATCTCTACTCGTCACAAACGCGAGAGGACACAAAAAGGGGCGCATCCCTCCGGCTCCTGCCAGCCACGCGCCCCTCCTCACCAACAATCGCTTGAAACTCGCGTGCGTCTTCGCTAGGTTGGTTCCGTGACCATCGAGGATAGATACGACGTGATCTGCATCGGGGCCGGCCCCACCGGCCTCGCTTGCGCTATTGAGGCCGAACGCAACGGCATGCGTCCTCTCGTAATCGACAAGGGCGCGCTCTGCAACTCGCTTCTCAACTATCCGGTCAACATGAATTTCTTCACCACGCCCGAGCGCATGGAAATCGGCGACATCCCGATGACCATCTCTGGCGGCAAGCCCACTCGCGTCGAGGCCCTGAAATACTACCGCCGCACCGTCGAGCACTACGCCATCCAAACGCGGCTCTACGAAAAGGTCCTGCGCATCACCGGCTCTGACGGCGACTTCGTCGTTCAGACGCAAACGGAACTCGGCGCCCGCAACCTCTATCACGGCGCGAAAATTATCATCGCCACGGGATACTACGATCTTCCGAATCACCTCAATGTTCCCGGCGAAGACCTTCCCCACGTTTCGCATTATTTCAAGGAAGCTCACCCGTACTGGAATCAGGAAGTGGTCGTCATCGGTGCCAGGAATTCCGCCGCCGAAGTGGCCTTGGAGCTATTTCGCAGCGGTGCCAAGGTCACTCTGGTGCATCGCGGCCCCGAACTCGGAAAGACCCTGAAATACTGGGTGAAACCCGACATGGAAAATCGCATACGCGCTGGCGAGATCAAGGCCATGTTCTCCACGCACGTCACGCGTATCGAGCCCGGCAAAGTGTGGGTGAAGAATTCAGGACCGGAACATTCCATCCCCGCCGTCCAAGTTTTTGCGATGACGGGCTACCATCCGGATTTCGATTTCCTCAAGCACCAGGGCATTGAGTTGGATCCCCAAATCTTCTGTCCCAAATGCAATCCCGATACCTTGGAGACCAATGTCCCGGGCATCTACGTCGCCGGAGTTGTCGTAGGCGGCAAAAAGACTTCGGACATCTTCATTGAGAACGGCCGCTTCCACGGCCGGCAAATCATCGCCGCGATCACGGGCCGGGGCAAAATCGACGAGCCTGCTCCCGTTGCTCCCCCCGGCGAATGATCGCAATTTGCCCGCGTCTGGTAACTTTGCTAAAGTGAGGCTCGATGCCGTCAATCGTAAGAGAAGTCGGCGAGACATTTGTGACGCTCTTCAAAGGCTTCAGCGTCACCCTGCGGACCATGTTCGGGAAGACGACCACGGAGAGCTTCCCCGAGGTCCCGCCCAGTGTCCAAGCGCGCTATCGCGGCATACACGTCCTTCAGCGTGACGAAAACGGATTGGAGAAGTGCGTAGCCTGCTTTCTCTGCTCCGCGGCGTGCCCCGCGAATTGCATCTATATCGAGGCTGCGGAAAATACCGAATCCGCGCGTATCTCTGCTGGTGAGCGCTACGCATCTGTCTACAATATTGATTATTCGCGCTGCATCTTTTGCGGCTACTGCGTTGAGGCGTGCCCCACCGACGCGATTACTCACGGACACAGTATCGAACTCGCCCCATACGATATCAACGCGCTGATTTACCGCAAGGAACAGCTCCTCGAGCCGTGGCCCCCGCGTAATCCCTCCTCGTAATATCGCCGGGACCTTCCGCCATCGAGCGCCGCCAAATTTCAACGTAGCGCAGCTGCGACCTCGACCATCTTCAAGAGTCAACGAGTCGGTCAATCTTCGTTGAGCAACAGCGTCTCTGGACACTCCACGAAACCCGATTCCAGGCCGCCCTCCACGCGCATCGCGCGTGCCCACTCTAGAATTCTTCCCTCCTCGCCATCGCCATGCCGCTAATTCTTACTTTATGTTGAGTGAACAGGCCGAGTGACTCGGCAGATGGACGGTGGTTGCGTGCGCTCTTATTACCGCGAATGCGGGCTCTCAAACTTGCTTATCGAAATGGGCAAAACTCGTTTTGCTGAGATTGACACGCGAGTAAGCGCATCTCGTAAATCTCGGATTCCGCGACGAACGGCACTGTTGTCGCTGATCTCATTTGGTTTCAGCGCACAAGCTCGATGTGCGCGCCGTGCAATCCCCATCATGGATCGCATTCGGAGCCCAACGCTTGCTTTGCGAAGTCCTTTTCGCCAGTCGAAATTTCCGGCGAGTCGAAATTGGCAGGAGCAAAGAGCCGGCCAACACACTCATAGGATCCGCTGTTTATCGGTTCAGAAGATTGCAGCGCGCGCGGTTACGCGTGATTCGCGAGCGAGAATCGCAGTTCGGAACGATGTGAAAACGGAGCGCCGGCTATTGCGAACCTGCAATGAATTGAGGACCGAACTGAAGAGTCCGTGTCCAAACGTCGCCGTGTCAAATCCTCGGGTACACCAGTGAAAGAAATGTACGGACCTCACAACATCAAAAAGTCGGCGCAAGCCGCGTCACGCAAACAGCAGCCCGCCGCATCGCTTTTCAGCGCCGATGTACCAGACCGAAGGGGCAAGCGCGGGTCAAGTCATGGACGTCCAAGCAAGCGCGCGCACGCCGCTAGCGATGTGCCGCAGCCGCCGGCACCGCCAGTTCCAGCGCGGGAATCGCGATTGGTCGAAAGGGATGCGCGCGGCGTGGCGAGTCAGGCAGCGCGTTCGTCAATGGAAATAGTCGCACCTCAGCGCGGACTTCTGTCGCGTCCCGGCGCGACCGATCGGCCCCACAGCCGACCGAGTGCGGCCCCTCGTCGAGTATTTGTGAGTCTCCCGCGGCCCCAAAATTCTGAGAGCGTGCGCAGGATGGGCCCGGCGGGCACTGCACAAAGCGCTCGAGCGCGTGAAGAGCGTTCTCCTCATCTTGGGCGAAAGGCGGCTTCCCGGCGGGTTGCGCCGGAGCCGAGCCGCCGAAGCCTCCGCCAGCGACGACTCTTTCAAGGAGCTTCGCGGATTTTTTCTCCGAACAGTTTCGATTTTCTTTCGGTGTTCGGCCAGCAACCGATGGCAAGACGGTATGCCCAGCCCGCCGGAGCTTGCGACCGTTGGACCTGGCTGCATCTTCCTCCGCCTCGCCATCAGACGTTCGCCCGCCATTCGGCGGCAGAAATGAAAGGTCGAGCTGTTTCAAGGGGACAGGTTGCGCCATTGCGGCCTGCAGCCCGTCCCGAGCCTGCGCTTGCTTCGACTCCAAAATCCAGCGAGCGAGTCGCGCGTCAACTTCGGTATCGATCCAGCCTTGCAGAATCTGCTGCACCTCCTTGCGCAAATTCGACGCCTCACTCAAACGCGACAGCTCGAACGATTCCAGAGCCACCTTCGAACACGTTGCCAAGTATTCGAGCGGCGGACGAGTGACACCCATGAATAAAGCCTCCGTTGCTTTCACCCTAGATTTTGTAAGGAGGGTAATGCGCGCGCCGGAGAATAACAAAAAACGTCCATACCACAATAGTACCCCGGTAGCAGTACCAGGCTTCTAGGAGCCGATTCCGCCGATGGTGCGGTTCGGTGATTCGAAATCTCGGTGATCGGAGGCGGCGATGCTATGGAAGCGTGCCACACGTACTTCGTTCAGAGATCAGTCACGAGTTGAGGAGCGTAGCCAAGAATCTGTCGAAAGTCGGCGCACGTACAACCGTCTTTACATGCGCGCATGGCGAGCTGATCCGCACCATCGCGAATGCGAACTCAGAAACCGCCAGCGCTGGCATTACGAACGCAAACTGCGCAGCGTCCAGCGCGAGCGCCGTCCGTTTACGGACGATTCCGGGCACCCGGTTTGCGGCTTCTGCCGTAAAGATCCGCCGGTTCGCGCAGTGATGCGGCTGCGCATCACCGCAGATGCCGCAGCCCGTTTCGTCCCAATTCGCGTTCCTTACTGCGGACATTGCTGATGCAACGCCTGCGCCGGCCGTGCCGGATGCACCTTCGGGTAGTGGAAGTCCAGTTAGCGCCGAATCGATGAGAGGCAAGGATTTCAACACGGGACTCCGAGGTGTTTTGTTCGAGGCGCAGCACTACGAGCGAATGGGCGCAGCCGTGTGGCTCTATGGCTGGCTGGTGCTGCGGCAGACGCATCAGAGCGGGTCCGTGGGATGGGTCCTGGGTGGCTCGCCGATAAGCTATCGCGAAATCGAGGAAGAGACCGGTTTCAATCGCCGCACCCTCGAGCGCTGGATGAACATGCTGCGGCGCTACGACTATATCGAGACGGAAGCCGCTCCCGCCGGAGTAATCGTCCGTATCACCAAGGCCAAGAAATTTCCACAGGGTGGCCGCAATTCCGCGGAGGGTGTACGCAGAGTTGCGGAGGGGTCTCCGCGAAATTTGCAAAAAAGTACGAGTAAGTGTGAGTCGGATCAAAATATTACGGAGGGGATAGGTAGTTCATCCATAGCTAGATCACAAGAAAGAACCGAAAAACCCTCACCACACGCGGATTTCCACAGCCAAACCAAGAGCCAAGTTCAAAACCGCGCAGAAAACCCCAACCCAAAGTCCTCCTGGCTAGATCAAAAGCAAAGCCAAAGCCAACCAAGACAACAGCCAAGCCAGCCCCCCATCGCCCAGCGTCCGCCCGAACTAAGCGTGAGGGAAACCTACCTACTAATTACGCGTTTGCGGCAGCAGCTCCTCCGTGCCGAACGCGACGAAGCCGTGCGACGCGAACTCGCCGTCGGCACCGGCCCTGAGGTGCCACGTTCATGAACACACTACTCAGACTTCGCAAGGAAGTAAGCCACGGCGGCATTGTTCCGCGCGGCTGGAAGCTCGCTTGGTACGAGCCGCGCCGCCGCGTCGGCGTGTATTGCCCGGCGCCGCTGCATTGGCTGTTCAGGGCTGCGCGCGAGTGTATCCGCCGCGTTCGCCTGGCACTTCGCGCGCCGACTATCGAGTGCGCTGAGGTTTTTGAAATGCAGCGCCGTCACCGCTATCGCGAGCATCTGGCGGAGGAATATTCACGAGGATATCTCCACGGCTGGCACGAATGCTTTCACGTGTGTCTGGAAACCGTTGAGGAAGAGGTTACGCGAGGTAGCAATCTCTGGGATATCGGCGATCTACTGTCCGGCACTCCGCCGAAGCAGCCCAGAAAAAATTGACGATCCGATCAGGATCGTTATCCCGAGCGAGCAACGCGAGCGAGGGATCTCTCTCAATCTCCGGGAGTCGGCGACTCTAGCAAACGATCAGGGAGGGCTGCATGAAGGCCGGCGACATCTTCAATGATTGCCACCGCTGCTACAGCATGCTGCGCGAATGGCTCAAGGATTCGACGGGCAATGTGCCCTCGCTCAATCTTGAAAACCCTTCGCAGGGCTACCAATGGCGGCCAGAGCCGGGACGCGCCTGCGAATACGTCCTCGATTTCGAACGAATCGGGCGGCGCGCCTTGAATCGTTCGGAATGGAAGGGCCGCCTGAAACTTTTCAACGTCTATTTTGTGCGAGGCGCCGAATACCGTCGCGCAGTTCGCCTGGTCGGCGTGGCCGAGGCAACGTTCGATTATTGGTACAAGGAAGTGAAACGCTCGCTGGGCACGGAATTTTCGCGCACCGGCCTGTTTCCGCCCTCGCAATATTTCCTGGCCCGTACGTCGCAGCGCGAGAAAATCAAACGAACTCCCAGCGCGCGCAGGAAAAGTGTCTTACAGCGAGCTGCGTTTGCGCGAAATCGAGAACAGATCGCGAATCAGGGGAATGCCCATGTTGAAGGGCAACAATAGAAGATTCTTCAGCAGGCTCGAACGCCGTTGCAGCTGTTCGTGAGCCAGTTCCGCCTCGTCTTTTTTGGTCCGCATCACCGCTACGATATATTTCAGGAAATCCACGCCGCATTTTTCACACTTGCCGCCCTGCCGCTGTTCGTGTTTGCACGCAGGACACGCATAGCGCAGCGTGGCATGGCAGCGCTGGCAAAAGCGCGCAACCTCGCGCACCTCGCTATTGCATTTCGGGCAGTTCATAGCTCGATTTTACGCACCACACAGCGGCCCGGCGCGTCTCGCCCTTTCTGGTGCGTTCACACCGTTACCTGACCGTTGGGACAGGCGCGTTTTTACCAGTTGGTGCGCGGCCGGAATTTCACCGAATCGCACCAGGGCTGGACCGCCTTCGGCTGTTTACCGTTGCAGTGGCGGCGTTTCTCGTCCGCCGCGCGCGCCGGCGCAGTCTGCGCTTTCGCAGCAGCGGTGGGCGCCAATAGCCGCACCACGTGTCGCAGGCGTTCTTGCCTATAAGGCTTGGCCATGCAAACGATTGCGCCCAGCGAATGCGCGCTGGCGTAGTCGCTCGGATAGGCGGAGCTGGTGAGCAGCATCACGGGTATGGTCTGCAGCCGCGGAGTCGATTTCACGTGCGCGCACAGCTCGTAGCCCGGCAAATCCTCTCCTTCGATTTCGGCGATCAGCAGCGCGGGCGTGAACATCTTCAAAACTTCGTGCGCCTCGGGAGCGGAACTTACGGCCACCACGTCGTAGCCATCGGCACAAAGCGCGATTTTCAGGGAGGTGCGTATGGCTGGATCCGCGTCCACAATCAGGACCAGCGGCTTCGTTGAACTGGCCCTTCGATCGTGCAAGCTGGGAATCTCTTCGGAAAGCAGCTTGTGGCCGGCCGTGTCTACGAGGTCCGCTTCCACTCCGGTGCCCAGGGCAACGCCCACGGATTGTCGCCCATCCGGCATGTCCGTCACGCGGACGATTCGTCCCGTTTGTTCGGCCTGCACGGCTACGGGGGACTTGCTGTACGGAAAGGTGACGGCCACCTCCATCCCTTTTGCGAATGCGCCTAGCGAGCTCACAAAAAGCACGCCGCCGCGCGAAACGTCCAAGGTGGTCGAAACTTCGTCAATATTGTTGCCGGTCACATCGATGCTGCGAACACGCACCGGCGCGGAGATCAGCGCTCGCCGCCGGCTTCGCCGTTCGCCCTGGGACAATTTTGGCGCCGCCGTATCGGCCGCCACCGATTCCACCGATTCGATGTCGCAGTCCTCGAACGCCGCACCTTCAGGGGCGTTGTTCTCTCCCGATGCGCCGTTCGCGGGAAACTCGTTTGGTTCATTATTGCCGGGCATTGCCGTACCGAACGTATCGCTCATTCTGATTGATCCTCGGTTACAACGTGTTGAAACTTGCTGCAACCAAGACAATAGCAAGCCCTCCGTGCGCCTCCACTAGCGGGGAAGGTACATTCATCCGGTACCCGGGTGACCCCCAGACTTAGTACCGTCGTACCAGGAACTGCCCGGCGCCCCGCCGGCCTCTTTTCGGGGTTGCAGTCGTAGGGGCACAGCATGCTGTGCCCGGCAAACATGCTTGGCTACCTCCTCGCCATCAACCTCGCGCAAACAGGCGCCTCATGTGGAGTGCGGGAGCTTGCTCCCGCTGTTTGCCGCCCGAGCTTGCCCGGGCATGCTCCTCGCATCGACTTCGGAGCGCCAACCTCCCGATTGGCGCCTTCGCTTTCAGATTCGTGGGCGATGCCACGCGGGGCACAGATACTTGGCGTCGCGTCGGGCATTCGGCTCAATCCAAAGGCGCACCGCCGCCAGCCGCCCTACCGGATCGACGCCCGTGGAAGCGCAGGCCTTCAGGCCTGCGAAAAGCGCTCCGCATTCGATGGGGCTTTAGCCCTGGAGTCCCGCGGGGTGGAAGGTCAGCCTTGACTCAGTGACGGCGCGAAGCGCGCGCCCTCGCGCTGTCTCTCCGCAGCATGTACGTGCCTCAATCATTGCTGTGCACCCGCATTGATCGCTTGAACGAGACGCGGTACGATCGGGCTGTCGCAACGGGGTGTCGCGTTGGCCAAAAGGCTACGAAAACAGGGCAGACGCAAAAAGCGGGTCATTCGCCCCGAAATCATGGTGCACGTCCGCCGCTCCATCGCCAAGAACCGCAAGCTGCTCGAGTTGCTGGCCCAGTTCGAGTTGAGTAAACCAGAAGGGAAGCTCTAGCTCTTGGCGAGCAGAGCCTTGAGCCTCACCCAGGAGTCCTCGCGTGCTTTCTTGTTCGCGTCGTTCGCGTCGGGAGCCTCTCCGGCCCTCATGAAGCCGTGTCCCGCGCCGTCGTACGTTACCGGCTCGTACGTTTTCCCCGCTGCTTTCATGCCGGCCGTTGCGTCCGGAATCGTGGCGTCGACGCGCATATCCATGCCCGCGTAAAACGCATAGACCGGCGCATCGATGCGCGCCATCGCATCCTTATCCGGAGGCACGCCGTAAAAAACGAATGCCGCCGAAAGATCGGGACGGTTCGTCGCGAACCGGAAACTCTGTCCGCCGCCCCAGCAGAAACCCACGACAAAAAGCTTGCCAGTCGAGGCAGGAAGCTTCTTCGCATAATCCGCGGCGGCGGTCAGATCGGCCGTCACCTGGTTCGGATCGAGATGGCTGACCGCCTCCATCGCTCCGCTTTGATCGAACGCAGAGCTACGGCCGCCGTTCGGTCCCATGCCCGAGAGCAGATCCGGCGCCACAGCGATGTAGCCCGCCGCTGCAATCTGGTCGGCAAGATCCTGCACCCAATCCGTCATGCCGAAAATTTCGTGAATGATGAGCACCACAGGAGTCTTTTTATTCGACTCAGGGTAAACGACGAACGTTTGGACGGACCGGTCGCCGTGCTTCACCGTAACCCACTCCTGATGCCGCGGCGATTTGTTAAGCGTCGCCTTGGCCCAATCCTGAGCGGAAACCACCTGCGCGGCCAAAAGAATCACAACCAGCGAAAAATATTTCATGGCATCACCTCAGTCTGCTGCAAGCGCCCGCGATGATATATTCCCCAGCCGGCCCGAAGCAACACCCGAACTCCGTGGGTACTGGTGTCATTTGAGGGGCTTGCATAGAAGATCGTCGCCGGTCCCAGTCGCGGAAAACCCGGTACATCTCAACTTCTTACGTCGAACGCCTAAATCTTGCCGTGCGAATGCATCTGTGCTGATTCACACGATAGACGAATACTTTTTCAAAGAAGCTAGAAAACCTGAAGGCGGCCTTGTGTTTGTACTTCGCGTGGTATAACTTCTGCCAGTCCACCAAACCACTAGAGTCACATCTGCCATTCAAGGAGGTGTATCTGGTCGTGGTTGGAGTATTAGGGAACTCTTAGCGTAAGATTAACTAGAAGCGCAAGTACCATAGACCGGATCAGCTTCGGAGTGCTCGAATCACTCTGAAGCCGAAAACTTTCGGCCCGCCTACAAGTGCATCACGACGGAAGGTCCACGTGGGTACCGCGCTCATTGAAGATCAAGATATGGCCCTCCAAAACAATGATAAGGCTTGGATTGCCGCTGAAATCCGCACCGCGCTGGAAGAGCATCTTCATCCACATGGGTGGAAAAGGGCCTTTCGTTTATTAAGAGAACTCGCCCCGCTCGGCGGTATTTTCATGGTTGTGATCGGTCTGGTAGCCATCATAATTACTTTAACAGTGGGCATTACAAGCAGAAGGGAAACTGATGCCAGATTTCAGGGAGCAACAGAGCGGAGGCTTGATACTATTGAGATTCAGCTTCGGGAACTGCGTGCTTCCCAATCGCCCGTCCAGTCCTAAACGAAATAAGCAAGCTGAGATCAGAAGCAATTTGCTCAATCCCTGCCAGCGTTGCGAATAGTAACTAATTTGCCTGTTTCCGAAGTCAATCCGTCTTCGGCGACATTACGGGTGATAGTGCAAAAACTGAGGAATGCTGACGAACAAAACCCTGATTACTGGCCAACTGTCCTTCGATTCATCCAATTTGCTAGTGCTGGACTAACACCAGATGTTCCCCCGCCAGGACCTCCGAATCTTTCGGTGCTTAATAGCAAGATGCCTTTAGGCGTGATCTCTCATCGGATTGTCTTGCTCGACGGAGATGAAATTTCCGACTCGCGCTTTGAAAATAGCCGGATCATTTTTACCATTAATCCAGTACACATGCGGAACGTCATATTCGTTAACTGTGCTTTCGAGATTCCACCAACGGATAATCCTGACCTCTATCTGAAACAAGCAGCCAAACAGCTACTCGCCTCCAATCTACAAAGCGTGACCATTGGTTCCCTCTAAACGCTCCAAATGACACCGCTACTCCTCTGCCATTCATCACATGGCCCTGTTCATTTTTGCTTTCGCGGTTCGGCTCGGAGATCAGACGGCGCGAAGCGTATGAATTGCGTCCCGAACGAATCTGCGGGACGCCTTCCGCTGCGCTGCCTCTCTCGCAGCATGTATTCACCTCAAGCGTCGCCCGTGCGCCCGATGCTGATCACCATCTCGCACCGCACCCGCGCCCGAATCGAGAAGCCGCGCCAAATCATCTGATTTCGTTCACGACGCCGCGCTCGTGTGCAACAATCTATTGAGCGCGCGCAGCGCCGGCGCTGAACAGGGAATCGATGCCCGCTGAGAAGCCTTACAAATTATCGGTGCTGGATGTTTCACCGGTGCCCTCCGGCTCGACGAGCGCCGACGCCCTGCGCAACACGCTCGACCTCGCGCAGCTGGCCGATCGCCTCGGCTACACGCGCTACTGGCTGGCCGAACATCACAATACGCCGCTGATCGCCAGCTCCGCGCCCGAAATAATGATCGGCCACATCGCCTAGGCGACCAGAATTCGCGTCGGCTCGGGCGGCATCATGCTGCCGAATCACACGCCGCTGAAGGTTGCGGAAACGTTTCGCGTCCTCGAGGCGCTGCATCCCGGCCGCGTCGATCTCGGACTCGGACGCGCCCCCGGCACCGATCCGCTCACCGCCCTTGCGCTGCGCCGCACCCGCCAGGCGCTCGAGGCCGACGATTTTCCCGCGCGCCTCGAAGACCTGCTCGCGTTTCTCGATCACGGCTTCCCGTCGAATCATCCCTTCGAACGCATTCGCGCCATGCCCGACGACGTTCCCATGCCGGAAATCTGGCTGCTCGGCTCGAGCGATTTTTCCGCGATGCTCGCGGCGCAAATGGGACTTCGCTTCGCCTTCGCGCATCACATTCAACCGTCGCCCGCCATTGCCGCGCTGCGCTTGTATCACCAGAATTTCGAGCCGTCCGAATATCTCAAGAAGCCGGAATCGCTGATCGGCGTCTCGGTCGTCTGCGCGGAAACCGACGAGCGGGCAAGGGAACTCGCGCGCCCCCTCGAACTCACTCTTTTGCGCTTCCGAACGGGCCGAATGGGCCGCTTTCCGACCATCGAAGAGGCCAAAGATTATCCATACTCGACGGAAGAACGTTCCATTATCGAAATGAATCGAGACCGTTCCTTTGTAGGTTCGCCCTCCACGGTGCGCGAAAACCTCACGCGCCTCGCCGCCGACTGCGGCGTCTCCGAAATCATGATCACCACCATGACCCACGAACACGCCGACCGCCGCCGCTCCTACGAATTGCTAGCCGAAGCCTTCTCCCTCGCCAGAATAGGCGCATCTTCGGATTGAACCGCGGCGATTGCGTCGCGGTGCCCATCGCCCGGATCGCTCTCATCGCGAATCGTGAACTCGATTTTCGTTTCGTTCATCACGTGCAGCAGCCGCTCGATTTCCTCGGGGTTGACGGGAATTCCGCACACGGTAACGAATGCGAGCGGAAGCATCAGAACTGCTCTTTTCCACTTTCTTGTAATGTTCCACACACGGTCCTCCGGCAATTGCCACGCGCGTGGCGCAGGCACTCTTGCCTGCGCGCGTAAGTAGAGGCAATCGGTGAGCGCACAGCCAGGAGTGGCTGTGCCACCTACAAACTGAGTTATTGCCGAGATTGGCCGCCATTGGCGGTTACTGTCTGCGAGGAATTACCGAAGCGGCGGAGGCCGTGGCGAAAACGACGGCAGCAATGCGATCTGCTGCGGGTGGACTTGCGCAGTGCAGGGAACTGAACTGCTGCTGACAACCAAAGCTGCAAAGAAGCAAAAGAGAAAAATGACAGCGAGCGCCGGCCCAGTCGGAGCCAGCGTTAGCGCGGCGATCAGCAGCGCAGCCAAACAGATCATCGCTGCTGCGCGTAGCATTTTGCGGCTTACCACCATTGGTCCAATGATATCCCAACGGGAAACAACCCACCACGCAAATCCCCTCGCGCCGTCATCCTGAGCGGAATCCCGCGCTTTTTCTTTTCGCGCGGTGTGAGCGCGGCGCGGGACGCAGTCGAAGGACCTCTCTTGGATTGAAAATGTTACCGACGAGCTAAATCGAAGAGAGGTTCTTCGACTTCGCGCGCCGGCCGTCGCAAACATCGCGACGGAGGAACAAAAACCGGCGCACTCCGCTCAGAATGACACTTGGCCACCCAGCGCGCGCTTACTTTGCGGGCTGCCCCAGCAGCCGCGGCATCAAAAATCGGAAGAATTGTGCGGGATCCGAAGCCAGGCACACCGAAACATTCGCCCCGCCCTCGCTCGCGCGCGTGTAACCCTGCGCGTTCACCTCAATCCGCATCGGCGTCACAGGGCACAACTCCGGCTCGACCACATACGCCATCGCCATCACGTCATAAAGCACGGGCGTCTGCTGCCCCCAGTGACGGTAGAGCTGCATCAGCGCGCCTGTCAGCGGCGTTCCTCGGCGGCAAGCGCCGCGCGGTTAGCGCCATCGAGCCGCAGCTGCGTCGAATCCAGCGGCATCATGAAAATGGGGACGCCGCTCGCAAAAAGTTTCTTCGCCGCAGCCACATCGCTCGCGATGTTGTACTCTGCGCTCGGCGTATTCACCACGTGGCCGTCCGGATCGTCGTAGCCGCGCCGAATCGACCCTCCCATCAGCACCACGCGTTTTAATTTTCGAAAAGTAGCCGGATCGCGATCGATGGCCGCGCCAATATTCGTGAGCGGCGCGATGGAGACAAGCGTGATCTCCCCCGGATTTTCGCGAATCGTGCGCAACAGAAAATCCACCGCGTCGATTCGCGGCAGCGGCGCAGAGCCGCCCCGCGCCCAGCGAGCCTGCGTGAAGCGCACTTTGCTCTTCGTCGCAATTCCCACCGCAATCGGAATGCCCGCGCGATGCGTCTCGCGCAGCAGCCGATCCACCAGCCGCGCGCGCAACGCGGTGTCGCCCCACGCCGTGGTGATCCCCACCACTTTCACTTCGGGCGAACGAAGCGCCAGCCCCAGCGCAAACGCATCGTCAATGTCATCCCCAATATCCGTGTCGAGAATCACCTTCGTCTGCGCGCTAGCCGCAGCGCTCGCAGATTCACGCCGGGCACCGGGCGGCGCCGCCGCAACCAAAGTGCAAACAATCTGCGCCAAGACTAACGCCCGTAGAGCCAGTGTTAGCCAACGCAAAAGCACTTCGTGATCTCCAATCGCACGGTGCGATCAAACACAGGCCCCGATTCTACTGGATCGCGTGCGGCCGACAAGCAAACCTTGTTGATGCTCCGGCCGCTTTTTTCGCCGCTAGACCGTCGCTCTCTCGCATGGAAGTCAGAATGAACCTCAGATAGACTCCGGCTCACAGGAGGGCTGAGCATGAGCGCGAACCTGAAACTGACCCACGTGATCGAATTCGTAGCGGACATGGACCGCGCGGTTAAGTTCTATCGCGACGTAATCGGGCTACCACTCAAATTTCAATCGCCCGGCTGGAGCGAGTTTGCCACCGGCGAGACGAGCCTCGCGCTGCATCCGGCGTCTGAAAGTAAGCCCGCAGGCAGCGTGGAACTGGGCCTCACCGTGGACGACCTTCCAAGGTTCCATCAGGAGATGAGCGCGAAGGGGGTAAAGTTCAGCATGCCTCCAACGAAGCAGGAATACGGCGGAATGCTCGCGCAGCTCGTAGATTCGGAAGGCGCGCATTCCAGCGTCTCGGCGACCATGTAGCGGCAGAACTGCTGTATATTGAACCCGTCATGGCTTCCCCAGCCGAAGGCTCTCTGCATCTGCGCCCAATCGCTTCGGCGTCTCACACACTCTGCCTGCTGGCACTGTTGGCGATGTTTTCAGGACTCTCAGTGTATTTGCGGATGGGATCGGCAACCGCCAGAGTCAGCCACCTTCCCTTATATTTAATCGTTACGGCGTTTGAGTGGGTGCTGTTCGCGTTCAGCTTATGGCATTCAGACATTGCCTTCTCCGGGTATGTCGCGCGCGTGCTGCGGAATCCTCGCGCGCTGCTGTGGGACATTCCATTGGCTCTGGTCCTCTCTGCTGTTCTGCTCTTAATTGCGCTTGTCATTACCCGCATCTTGGGGCCAGGCGGCTGGGGCACGACGCAAGGAATGCTCCCGAGCAATCGCGTAGAGATCGCCGCCTGGATCGCGATGTCCATCAGCGCCGGTATCTGCGAGGAAACTGTCTTCCGTGGCTATCTCCAGCAACAAATCTCCGCTTGGAGTGGGCATGTGGCTATCGGCATCGTGGGCCAGGCGCTGGTCTTTGGCCTGTGTCACGCATACCAGGGATGGAAAAAAGTGGCGCTCATCTTCGTGTGGGGTTGCGTCTTCGGCGTTTTCGCATGGCTGCGCAAAGGACTTCGCACCAACATGATTGCCCACGCAGCCTTGGACATTTCCTCCGCCTTTTCCTAGCAACCCGCAAGCTTCGTCAGCAACGGCTTAGCACCTGGCAGACAGCCGGGACTGGCCCACCGCCGCCCCTCAGACCCCTTGCATTTCGCCTCTCCCCGTGCTACTATATCTTTGCATCTGTTGCTCTTGGGGTCGATATCGACGCGCTCGCTTCAGGCTGCCGGGCAACTTCCGACAGCCTTTTTTGTGTTCGCCGGAACGCCCCAGAACACAATTGACCATTTGGCGATTAAAAGCCGCCGAATGAATAAATTAGGAGAATTTGAATTGGCTACAGAACAAGGAACAGTCAAGTGGTTCAACGCAGCAAAAGGTTATGGTTTCATCCAACGCCAGTCCGGCGAGGACGTTTTTGTGCACTTCTCGGCTATCCAGTCGGAAGGGTACAAGAGCCTCAACGAAGGGCAGGCCGTTGAGTTCGAAGTGAAGCAGGGCCCCAAGGGGCTGCAAGCGGAGCGCGTCGTAGGGCTCTAAGCAGCACGTTACATAGCTTTAAGGCGGCGCCGGGCAGCGCCGCTCGCGATCATAGGTGGTTCAAAGGAGGGATTGTGCAGATTTTGTCCGAAGGGCAGACCATCCGCCACACGCAGTACGGCCTGGGCACCATCACCGAGTCAAATAACGAGCGGACCAGCGTCGATTTCGACGATCACGGAATGAAGAAGTTCGTCACCTCGATTTGGAGCGCTGAACTGATTGGCGAGCCCCCCGCCGACCGTCCCGTGCGCCGCCGCGGCCGCCGCAAAACCGTGAAAAAGTAATATTTTCCTTGGCTTGGCCTTCGTTTAGTCGGAGTGTGTCCCGTCAAGCCGCATTCCAGGCCGACGTGAGGGATCTTCTTCTGCATTCGCAGGGGCACAGCACCGGGGTCCAGGCGCGAGCCCGTAATCTACGCCTGTATCAGGTTGGTGCGGACCGCGAAGCGGATCAAATCGCTGAAGCTCGTAAACCTCATTTTGCGCATGATGTGGTTGCGGTGGCTCTCCACGGTACGAGTGGATACGTCCAGGGCGTCCGCCACCTGTTTGTTGCTTTTCCCATCCGCCAGCAGTTGAATCACTTGGATCTCGCGGCCCGTCAACGGAGTGCCTGCTAGCTCTTTGTTCGTCGGGGCTTCCGGGTCGGCGCGTTGCTGCATGAAGCTTTCGGCCATCGAAATGGCCAGCTTGCCGGTGAAGAAGGGCTGGCGGTGCCGGGCGTGGTCCACAGCGGAGAGCAGCTCCGTATCGGCATCGGACTTGAGGACGTAACCGATCGCGCCGCAACGCAAAACCTCGCGCGCGATGTCCTCCGAGAAGTGCATCGACAGCACCAGAATATCCGTGGTAGGCGACTCCTCGCGAGCCACCCGCGCAACCTCCAGGCCGTTCATTTCGGGCATGGTAAGGTCCAGCACCATCAGATCCGGCTTCTCTTTCTTCAGGTAATCCAGGGCCTCTGCCCCGGAAGCAGCTTCGCAGCAAACCTCGATTCCGGGCTGCGAGGTTAAAAGCGCGCGCAGTCCTCTGCGGACTACGGCGTGATCGTCCGCGATAAGTATCCGATACGGTTGTTTCGCTGCCATGTTAAGCGGCTACGCTCCGTCACCACGCTCCGTGCGCTGGACTAGCCGTTCTCCTTCCGTCCCGGTTTACGCGAGTTTCTCAGCGGTGTCTTCGCCGCATAAAACTTGGTCTGCGCCCCCACCGAGCGGGAGAGTCACCCGGACGACTGTGCCTCGGCCCGCCATACTTTCGATCGCGAACGCGCCGTTGAGGTGCTGCACTCGTTCACGCATCCCGGCTATCCCCACGCCCGGCGGCGCCTGCGGGCCTGCGCCCTCGCCCACCACGGCCAGCCCGCAGCCCTCGTCTCGTACCTCTGCCAGAAGACGCCCGTCCTCGCGCGAGACGCGGACCCGCGCCGTGCTGCTCCCGGAGTAGCGATGCACGTTGGTCAGGGCCTCTTGTACTACACGGAAGAGGGTAGTTTCGATTTCCTGGGACACGCGTCCGAAATCGTCCGCAATATCCACGGTCACCACAATTTTGCTTCTCTCGGCGAATCCTCGCGCATACCAGCGTAGCGCCGGCCCCAGGCCCGCCTCGTCCAAAAGCGGCGGATGCATCAGATAAGAAACCGTTCGTACCTCGCGAATGACTTCCTCGACCAGCTCCGCGGACGATCGCCACAAAGCTTGCGCTTGCTTCTGCTTTTTTGGAATGGATTCATACAAGCGCGAAAGGCTCATCTTGAGGGCTGCCAGGCTTTGCCCCGCGGATTCATGCAGCTCCCTCGCCATCCGCCGTCTTTCCTCGTCGCGCCCTTGCGTCATTTGCCGCCAGATCCGTTGTTGCTCCTCTCGCGCGCGCTTGAGCTCGGTTACATCCTGTACCACTCCGATCACGCGCGCGGACTTTCCGTCCGGCCCCGCAATCGGCACGCCGCGCGTGAAAAGGAGCCGCGTCTCGCCGGTGGGCCGGATGTAGCGCAACCCATAGTCAAACGGCTGGCATTTCGCCAGCGCCTCGTCGAGAATCCGCTGCACCCGCGCTCGATCCTTTGGGTGGACATGTTCGGTGTAAATCTCGCGCGTAAACGTCTCGTCCGTGGAAAGCCCATACATCTGGCGCAAATTCTTCGATAACTTCGCTGTCGCCGATCCGACGTCGAATTCCCAACTTCCCAGGTTCGCAATCTCTTCCGCATGGGAGAGCAGGTCTTCCCTTTCGCGCAGTTTAATCTCGGCCATCCGGCTTTCGGTAATGTCCTGCGACATGCCGCGAACGAAAACCACTTCGCCTCTCTTATTGGCGATGGCTACGGCGCGCGAATGAAAAATTCGTAGCGCGCCTCCCTCGGTGACAAATCGCGATTCGTTGTCGAGGGGGGTGCCCTTCAATACCAGCGCCTCGAAATCCCGCTTCGCGCGCTCCAGGTCATCCGGGTGAATGAATCGCAGGCACCACGCATGAAGGCTCACCTTCCGGGGTTTGAAGCCGAGCATTTCGCAAAAGTGCGGGGACCACGCCAGCCTTTGGCGCTTTACGTCCAGCTCCCAGCTCCCGACGTTCGCCAGTTGCTCGGCTTGGGCCAGCAGCATCTCGGTGTGAGCGAAGCCTTCCCTCGCGGCGGCCTTGCGGCGCAAGGCGTTAGGTCGGTGTTTGGAGGATCGCGCCTTGCGAATGCTCCTCTTGGCGGCTTTCGAGCGCCTTAGCATTCTCTGAGATCGAGAAGCCGAATCCCGGCGCGGTATTCTTTTGGCACGCTTGGATGTACGGGAACGGGGGAAGAGCCCTGCCTTGGGGCCTTCTAGACTCGAGTCAACTAGGTCTGAATCAGCAGCTCTGCGTGACGAGGGCAAACATTCCTCCCACCCACACACTACCCCGACTACTCTGTTTGATGGTGCCTCGAAAATTCCCCAGGGTAGCGGCGCCTGCAGGGATCAGGCACCTCCGAAGACGTGAAGTGGAGTTTACTGTTGTGTAAAATGATGTGTCAAGATGAAACCGTTCCAAAACGGCACAATAACTACGCACCTATACGCAGAACCCGCAACCTACCACTATTTCCCGCAGATGGATAAACTTGCTCCTAAGCGAATCGACGGACTCCTTCCGCGAAACGGGAAATCTTCGGCTAACGCCAAATACCCTTTTCTCCGATAAGCACTTAGAAGGGCGCAACGGACGAGTTGCCTCACCGGATTCGAACTCGTAGGCGCCCGCACACGCTGGAAGCGGAAATCGCCGCTCCGGAAAGCATTGCCGAGAGCCGCCTAGTGTTTCCGCCTGGCGAAACTTAAGATCGCCGCCTTTGATGGGCGTCCGATCCGCCAGCCCACCGCGAGCTCCGTCCCGAATCCAGAAAGGGCAAGTATGTCCGCTATAGGAATGCGCATTTTGGTAGTCGGCAAGACGTCGCGCGGCACGAACTTGATTCTGTCCCGGCTCGCGAGCAACGGTTGGGGTTCGCAGACGGCCGAGACCTTGCGAGAAGCTGAAGTTTTGATGGGGACCTTCCGGTTCGATCTCGTTCTCGCGACCGAGTCGCTGCCCGATGGTCCCGCCTACGCGATCACGGGCCTGGTGGCGGGGCTCAGCGGTACGCTGATGGTCGCTATCGCCCTTTCGGAAAGCTGCCTGTGGCTTCCCGTGGTGGAGCTTGGCGTGAGGGTGCTGGGCACTCGTGCCCTCAAACCTGGGCAGCTTGAACTAGAGGCGCAAAGGATTCTGCGCGCGCGCGACCAAGAGCAATTGCGGGTGCTCCGGCCCAGCGCCCATCCTCCGTCGCGCCGCGCCGGCATTCCGCGCCGCAAGAGCACCGTAGCCTGAAAAACGCACCGCGTTTTGTAGCGCCGCGCCTTCAGGCCGGCAGCCTTGGCCGTTGCCGTCGCTCAGAATGACGGCGCGGTCGCTACCGCAAGCGATTGTTCTTCCATTCGCTACCGCCTCGTCGGCGCATCCCCGCGCGCCACGCGCCACCACAGCGCCGCGCCCGCAATCACGGAAAGCGCGCTGGCCGCCTGCGCATTCGTAAGACCGAAAAACGATCGCGGGTTGATGCGAATAAATTCCACCAAAAATCTTGCCGCGCCCGTCAGCACCAAATACGCCGCAAACACACCACCCGGTCGCACCCAGTGCACGCCTCTCGCAGCGTCGTCATCCTGAGCGGAGCGTCCCGCGTCTTTGTCTTTGCGCGAAGCGCCGGGACGCGCAGTCGAAGGACCTCTCTTGGGTGCGTGCCATATCTGTCGCGTCCCCAACCGCCACAGCAAACACGCAATTGCGCACGCCACAATCAATTCGTAAATTGGCGTGGGATGGACGCGTTGAGTTGTCGGCACCAGCCCGTCGGGAAAGCTCATTCCCCAGGGGAGGGAAGTGGGCCTGCCGTAATCGCCATCGCCTGAAAGCAAGCATCCGATGCGGCCGATTCCGTAGCCCAGCGCTGCGGCGGGCGAGCCGGCGTCAAACATTTCGAGCAGCGGAATTTTGTACCACTTCGCCAGCCAGACGAACGCCGCGAATCCGGCGATCAATCCTCCGAACCACGCAAGTCCGTAGCGGCTGAAAAGCAGCCCAATCGGGTTGGCAAAAAGTTCGCGCGGCGTTTCGAGGACGTGATAAAGCTTCGCGCCCGAATCCCCACTAGGCAGGGAATCGCGATGAAAATTTCCGCGGTGGTGGAATCCTTCGACGCCAGCCCGCGCCGCGCCATGTCCGCGCGCAACACGTAGTACGCCGCGACCATCGCCGCGGCCACCATCAGCCCAAACGTAGGAATTTCGACGGGCCCCAGATGTATGAATGGAATCATGTGTAAGCAGGGTTAGGATCTTTCTAAATCATTTATACCAAACACGTTATATACACTATTGGCTTGTACGGTAAAATGCCGGGGTTTCCCTTGACACGACCGGCAAAATGCCGTACAGTTACCCATTAGTCGGAGGTGAGTCATGGCTACGGCCCTAAAAGCCCAGCGGATCGAACGCGTCGAGATCAGAGCAACGTCCGAGCAGAAGCGACTTTTGGAGCGGGCAGCCGAGATTCGCGGCACTACTCTAACAGGTTTTATTCTAAACCAAGCCCAAGAAGCCGCAACGGCGACGATTCAGGAATTCGAACTTTTAGAACTTCGCAACGAAGATCGCCGGCTGTTTGTAGAGACGCTGTTGAATCCACCCAAGCCCAACAGCGCTCTGAGAGCGGCTGCGGCTCGGCACAAAGAACTTGGACTTTAGTCCTTGGACGGCGCTTTCAAAATTGAGCCGCTCGGTTCCAACCATGACCGAGCGGCTTTTGCTTGTGGAAAGCAGCCTTTAGACAATTACCTCAAAACCCAAGCGCGAAGGGCTATCGAGAAGAATCTGGCAGCGGTGTTCGTCTACACTGACGGCGCGAAAATTGCCGGCTACTACACCCTCTCGTCTTTTGCCGTGAAACTCGACGAAATCCCCGAAGCTCTGGCGAAAAAGCTAACAAGAATGCCGCTCCTTCCAGCGACCCTCATCGGACGATTAGCTAGGAGCATCGAGTTTCGGGGCAAGGGCATCGGCGAAATACTTCTCATTGACGCTCTGAAGAAAGCTTATCGAAATAGCGAAGAAGTTGCATCGTGGGCTGTAATCGTCGACGCGAAAGACGCCGAGGCTGTTGCGTTTTACAAACGATTCGGATTCGTCGAATTTCCTACCGTCGAGGGACGTATGTTTCTGCCGATGATTTCTGTGGCCGAGCTTTTCGTCGATGATTCTGTCCCTGACGCTGCTGCGGCCAAGCCTTCGGCGCCCGCCGATCCACCCACATCTTCTTAGTTTGCTTCCGAGAATCACGTGTCCCATGCCCCAACGCGCCACGCCCGCCGCGCCCTTGCACCCATTCGCCCCGCCCGCGCGTCAAATGGTGTAGGATGGCCCCACCGCAGTCCCCGGCGGGACGAGCTATTCGGAGGGTGCGAATATGACGCGCTCGACCCCATCTCTCTTTTCGCTCTTTCGCGACCTGGGCTCCCGATTGACGGCATTCCGGTTTTCGCCATTTGAAATTTCACTTGGAATTTTAGCAGCGCTGGCGCTGATACTCTCGCCGCAAGCAGCCTTCGCGCAACGCGCGGGCGGCCATGCAGGCGGCGGAGGACACATCGGCGGCGGAGGCGGGCATTTCAGCGGAGGCGGTAGGCCCGCCGGATTCGGCACAGGCGGCCATTCCTATGCCGGCTCGCACGTAGCGTCACCCATTCACGTATTCAGCGGACCGCGCAGCGCGCCTGCCGCCGCTTCCGCTCGCGGTGCTGAAAATTCGGCCGCCGCGAATGGGTCAGGCCGCGGCGCTGCCGTTGAGCTTCGCTCTTCGGATGTTTCCGCGCAGTCGTCCAGCGGCTTCCCGCGCGGGCTCGGCATGTTTGCGGAGCCGGGCGGCTCCGGCGACGCGAATCTCGATGCGCGGCGAGCAATGCCGCTGCACACCACCATCGGCTTCCCGCCGTCAAGTTTGATGTCGGGCGCGCGCCGCGGCGAGCCTCTCAGTTTCTCAGGACAGGGCAGCCAAATGTGGATCTCGCAACGCGCCGCCGCGAATGGCAATTCAGTTCGCGTCACGCAAACGCGCCCGCCGCAGCGCGTGTTGCCCAATCCTCCGCACATCATTCGACGCCCCATCCTCGGCGGCGCTCCGTTTTTGACCGGCTCGCCCGGCTTTGTATTTTTCAACCCGGGCTTTGGATTCTTTGGCTCTGGCTTCGGCTGTGATCCGTTTTTTGCGCCTTCGTTCGGGTGCAGCGGCTTTTCTCCATACGGATTTGGCGGCTTCGGCTATCTCGGATTTGGCGGCGGCTACGGTGGCTACGCGGGCGGCTTCGGCGATGCCGGCTACGGATATGGATATGACGGCGGCTACTACGCGCCTCCTAGCTTCGACCTCACCGCGCCGAACGGCGCCGACGAAGGCGTGTCGCAAGAGCCTGCGCCAAGCGAGTGGCAGAATCCGCCCTCCGATAATTCGAGCGTCGATAATTCCGCTCCCGTGCCCGACACCGTGATCTATCTGAAGGACGGCACCAGCTTCGCCGTCAAGGATTACTGGGTCGCCGACGGCAAGCTGCACTACGTCACGAGCTACGGCGGCGAAAATGCCGTCGACCTTAGGCGCGTTCGATCTCCAGCGCACCACCGACGAAAACGCCTCGCACGGCATTTCCATTACGCTGCGCCCCGCCCCCGAATCCCAGCCAGCGCCCCATTCACCGTAGACGATTTTTCTTTACACCAACAACTACTTGCGCGAATCCGACCCACGGTGTAAAGATTCTCCTCGTATCCTCGGACTGCGCCCACACGCTCCGCATCGCGCTCCTCGCGGCTCGTGCCGAGTCTACGAGAATCGCCGAAACACGAATCCCAGAATCGCGATGCCGACGCCCCACGCTCCCACCCAAGCCGCATGTGAAAACGTAATCCAGTCGTAAGCAGCAGCGCTAATTTCGCCGGGATCGGCGGGATTGTAGTGGATGGTTACCTGCTCGCCAGGATGAAAGCGGTGAATCCACGCCACCATTTGCGCGCGCGTTCCGTGGACGTCAGGGTCGGCGACCGCCTCGTGCTGCACGCCGCCAATGTTGTAGCGAAAATCCCATGTGACGATGTATCGATCGGCGCGTCCCATGCGAATGCTGGTCTGGAATTTTTCGTTGCGCACCTCGGTGCGGACAAACTCCGCCGCCACCGGCGTCCACGCGCGCAGCACGCGGTACTGCTGGTAGGCCTGCAACCCGCCAAGCAGCACCACGATGAATCCCACAACGATCAAACCAATACCAAGCGCGCGCAAATTAATCGCATCTCGATTCATTTCAGCAACACTCTACCAGCCACGATTTAGAGCGCAAATCGCATCCTCACCGTGGACGATTTTTCTTTACACCAACAACCACTTGCATCGTTTTGGGCCGCGGTGTAAAGATTCTCCTCGTATCCTAGAACTACGCCCACTCGTCCCGCATCGCCCATTTCCTTTTTTTCCTCCACGTGGCGCCTTTGCAGTTAAGCTGTCATCCCGAACCCGGCCGCATTTCAGGCCGGTGTGAGGGATCTGCTTTTCCCTTCTTCCGCTTCGACGATCGCCCAAGAATCCGCTCAGCTACTCTTCCCTGGAGAAATCATGCCGAACTACAACACGCAGGTCCCGCCGTACTCGATTTTCCCCGGCGACGTCGCCCTCGCCTTCAATAGCGAAGCTCCTGCCGCCGGACAAGCCAGCCAGCAATTCGCTTTGCCCAGCTACGCCGGTTTCCCGGAGAACGCCCGCGCCATTCGCTGGCAGACCATCTTCGGCACCGCGCCTTCGGCCGTCAGCATCGTGCTTCAAACCGCGATGATCGATTCCGACGCGCAGTACGCCACGGTGGACACCTCCGCCGCAACCGCCGGCGAATCGCGCACCGTCGCAGGCGTGCGTGGCAACTTCGTGCGCGCCAAGGTTTCGTCGATCACCGGCGGCTCGGGCGTAATCGTCCAAATTCTCGGCTAACGCTGAATTATCATGGAGCCTGGGGGATTGGTCAGTCGCGTGCAAGGTACACTCGCGATGAAGACGCCCCTCTCTTGGCTCTTGGGAATTGTGGCCCTGCTCGCGTTTTCTGGACCCACACGCCCAAGTTACGCTCAGACGCAGGAAAATCCTTCGCCCGCGCCGGCACCAGCGCCCGCGAAGCACACCGTCACCGTCCACTTCGACTACGATTTCGACGGCACTCCTGCTTGTCCCCAACCCAAGGACAAGCCCTGCGTCCAGCAGTTCATCGTCTACGATATTTCGGGCGGAACTTTGCCCGAGCAGCGCTTTCAACTTTTTACCGTCCCCGTGCCGCCGGACGCCAAGGGCGCGGTGAAGGGAATCACGGGGACGAGCCCGCCGCTTTCCTTCGAGTCGGGCAGGCACTTGATCGCCGTCACCGCGCAAATGCCGGACAAAAAAGAATCCAATCCCAGCGTCTGCCAATTCTGGGTGACCGTCCCGTAGCTCGTCGCCTTTGTCCCTGTAGCGCCGGCCGTCGCAAGAATCGCGACGGGGGAACAAAAACCGGCGCACTCCGCTCCCTTCCTTCGTCAGGACAAGCAGAATGACGTCCCGATCGCCCGTTCACCGTGGACGATTTTTCTTTACACCAACAACCACTTGCGCGAATTCAGGCCCCGGTGTAAAGATTCTCCTCGTATCCTCGGACTCTGCCCACGCGCATCGCATCGCCGCTTTGGATTGTTTTTTTCTTCCGCCAACCTACGCGAGCAAAACTCACCATGCCATCCAAAAAAAATCCACGCAAACCCGCCGCCAAACGAAAGCATCGCGCCGCGCACCCAAAAGCGCTCAAGCCATCCTCGGAGACGCGGCCAGGCGCGCCGACCGATCGCGTTGACCCGCCGGCCGATGTTTCCGCCGCTGCTAAAATCGTCCTGCCCGCGCCGCTCCTGGATGCGAAACGCCTGCTCCTTCAGGCCAAGCGCTATCGCCTGCACAGGTCCGAGCGCCTGGGCGACGCTTTTCGCAGAATCGGCCTCGACGAGAACGCGATTGCCGCGGGATACGCGGACGCCCTCGCGAAGCTCCAAAAGGGCAACGCGGGCGACGCCGTTGAAAAATCTCTGCTGGACATCCTGAAGGAATGCGCGCGCATCCTTGAGCCGCCGCGACCCGCCGACCGCTCGACTTCGATTGACGTCAACACCGTCGTGCAGCTAGTCCACAAAGTGGACCGGCCGCTGCGCCGGCTTCCCGAGCGCGCCGCAGCCGCCGTGCTCGTTGAAGCCACCGATCCGCTCGCCCCAGCCGCCGAGCCGCCGGTCGATGTCGCGATCGAGCCAAGCGCCGCCACCGAGCCACCCGCCGCGCCATCACCTGCGCTCGAGCCGCCCGCCGCGCAGCTCTTGTAGCGCCGCCATCCTGGCGGCGACTTCCCGCGCGCCTACCGCAACTAAACCCGCCGGCTGGAAGCCGGCGCTACCAGAGCATCGCCTCTAGGGCCGTCATCCTGCTTGCCTGATGCAGGAAGGGTCACGTTGCATTTATTGCTGCACTCACATCCACTCGAAAGGAACCACACATGGCTACCAGCAAAATTACGATTGGCTATTTTGTGCAACTAGGAGGGATCGCGGCGTTCGCTCTAGGGGCAATTCTGAGCATGCACCACATCGCCATCGGCGCGTCGTTTGTGGGTGGCGCGGCCGCATTCTACATCGGCGAAAAACTCCGCTCGCTAACGTAGGCGCAAACCAAGCGGCAATTAGCCGCGCAAGAAGCTGCGACTCAGTGCATGCTATGCATGCTCTGGCTATACTGGAAGTACGCTATAGCCGCGATGATCACGGCGTAACCCACCACCGAGCAAATCACGATCATTATCCAGGACGGGGTTTTCTTTTTTGCGATCCATTGCCGTGCCACGTCTGTACCCCTCCTACAGCGATATCAGGATTATAAGTACTCAGGACACCACGTACTCTCCACGCGCACCATACGGTTTCGCGTCTAACATCAAATAAAAACTCCTGTGCATAGGATGCGTCGCCGTCACTCGTACGTTGCTTTTTGCGCAGGCCGCAATTCGGCCCCTGCGCAGACCAATTCATCCAGAACATGTCTTCCAACATCACATCCGGCGCCGAGCAGTGGGCTCGGGATACCGCAGCGAAATCCGAACACGCCCGCGGCGCGTCCGCAAATCTGCGCGACGCCACCATCACGCCCGTCGACCTGGGATACGATCCCTTTCCCAAGCAGCAGCAATTCCACGCCTCGCCCGCGAAATACCGCCTCTTCGGCGGCGCGGCCGGCCCGGGAAAATCGAAAGCGCTGCTGATGGAAGCGATTCTCCAAGCGCACGAGCATCCCGGCGCAAACACGCTGCTGCTTCGCCGCACTTTTCCCGAACTCGAGCAATCGCTGCTGCTTTATTTCCGCCGCGACGTTCCGCGCGAACTCTACAAAAGTTTCAACGACTCGAAGCACGTCGTCACCTGGCACAACGGCTCGACCACGCGCTTCGGCTACTGCCTCGCCGAAAATGACGTTTACCAATACCAGGGCGCGGAATTTCTTTTCATCGGCATCGACGAGCTCACGCTTTTCACTCTGCGCCAGTGGCAATTTCTCACCAGCCGCAATCGCTGTCCCGTGCCCGGAGCGTTTCCGTGCATGGCCGCCGCCACCAATCCCGGCAACATCGGCCACGCCTGGGTGAAAGCGCTTTGGATCGACAAGCAAGCCGCGCCCGGCATGGAAAATCCCGGCGAATACGATCCCGCCGATTACGATTTCATTCCCGCGCGCGTCTCCGACAATCCGATTTACGCCGCCGATGAAAATTATCTGAAGACGCTGCGCGCGCTGCCCTCGCACCTGCGGCGCGCGTTTCTCGATGGCGATTGGGACGTTTTCGCCGGCCAATATTTCGATAAATTCGATCCCGCGCGCCACGTCGCGCGCGCCGAGGAAATCGATTGGAAGCCGTGGTGGCCGCGCTGGATCTGCATCGACTGGGGCTTCGAACACTACGCCGCGACGTATTGGCACGCCGCTGTCCCTGGGAACGCCAATCTCCCGATTGGCGCTTCGAGCCTCAATTCATCCGCGGCGTCATCCCAAGCCGCCGCCGCGCCCACCAGTCGTCATCCTGAGCGAAGTGCGCCGGTTTCTTCTTCCGTGTTCGCCGATTCTGCGAACACGCTGGCGCACCAGGAAGGGCTCCCGGGTCGACGGTTAGTCGAGCCCGGGAGATTAGTCGAAGGACCTCTCTTCGATCCGGCCGCCACCTCCGCCCCCAATCCCGCCCCCTCCGAGGCCAACCCTGCCGCGCCGTCGCCGTTAGGTTGTCATCCCGAACCCGGCCGTATTTCAGGCCGGTGTGAGGGATCTGCTTTTTCTTCCGCCTCGAATACCGCCCCGAATCCCGCCGCCAAAATCGCCGACGAAAACCGTCGCCGCGAAGAAGCCGCCCCAAAATTCCCGCGCCGCGCGCGCAGTTGGCTGGGCTTCGCTGGGACAATCCCCGGCACGCCGCCCGAATCGCCCGCAAACAGCGCAGCTCGCGCGGCACAGAAAATTCCCGCTGCGTAGTCTCCTACCGCGAATACGTCACGCATCGCACGGCTCCGCGCGAACTAGCCCGCGAAATCGTCCGCCGCAGCGTCACCAGCGATTTCGGTAGGGGCACCGCGCATGCCGTGCCCGGCGACAATGCTTGGCGTGATGCAAACTATCCGGCCACTTCTAGGGGCGTCGCTTTCTCTTCCGCGTCCGCCCCCGAAAAAATCGACGCCATCTACCTCTCGCCCGACGCTTTCGCGCGCCGCACCGACGAAGCCTCCATCGCCGAGCAAATGGGAGACATCTTCGTCGCCGCCGGCCTCCCGCGCCCCATTCCCGCCGACGACGATCGCATCGGCGGCTGGATGCTGATGTACCAAATGCTCGACGCGGGCGAGTGGCTCCTCACCGAAAATTGCACCGAGCTGATTCGCACGCTGCCAAATCTGATCCGCGATCCCGCGCGCATCGAGGACATAGAAAAAATGGACGGCGACGACGCCGCCGACGCCGCCCGCTACGGACTAAAATCGCGCTACGGCGCGCACCGCGTCAGTCGGCGAACACCGCATGCCGCTCGCCGACCGCATCGCCGCCCGCGTCGTCTCCGACGACCCCACCATCCGCGCCATGCAAGCCCGCAAAGCCCAAGTCGAAGAAACGCGCACGACCAAGCCCGTAAAATTCCCCCACCGCCGCCATCGGTGACTTGGCGAACCCTTAGACCTTGCGCCGGACCTTTGGCATGACGGCTCAGGCAATCTTCGCATTCTCTTCGTCTAGCGCATTTTGCCTCTTTGATATCATATACAGTACTACTCTGCTAGGATTGGCTCGTGGCACGTGATACGCTAGCAGACCTACGGAGAAGACTACGCGACCTGAAGTGTCAAAAGCACAAGCAATTCGACGATTTCGAGCCAATCATAAAGTACATCGTCAAACATTACATATCTATGTTTCCCTCTTATCGAGAGACCAGGGACGGGAGTCGCGTGGTTTATAGCTTCAATGTTGAAGGAGTCGCGCCAATCAGCTTGGAAAGAGAGCATGGATCGCGAGACCACATCCCACCGAAGTTTGCGAAGCGGGCGATTAGCGGTATTGAAGACGTTCTGACCTTCATCGAGGCATCGAGGATCGAGCCGGAGTCGTTCGATGACGCAGAAGAACGGAACAGTGGCGAAGGAGGTACCGATGGAGAAGGTGGAAACACGTAAAGCGGCAGATCTGTCAGGGAAGTTGAGCCTTGAACAGTACCTACGCCTGGACTACCCGATTGAACTGGTCCGCGACGAGGAAGATGCTTGGGTGGCTTCCATTCCTGATCTCCCGGGCTGCAACAGTTACGGCGACACCGTCTCCGAAGCCGTCGACGGCGTGACGAAAATGAAGAACCTGTGGATTAGGGGTCGATACGATTCAGATCAACCTATTCCAGAACCGACCGAAGACGACGATTTTAGCGGAAGATTTGTACTGCGAATTCCGAAAGCTCTCCATCGCTCACTGGCGTTTCAAGCACAGAGGCAGAGTGTAAGCTTGAACCACTACGCGTCTCACCTACTGTCCGAGCGCAATTGTAATTATCAGCTGCAGCATATCACTCGTCTATTGGAATTCTGCACCCACCGGGCCGAAGGCAATTGGCAGAATCGGAGTCACCGCTTCATGTGGGTAACCGCCGATCTGCCGGGCGAAATGAAGTTCCTCGGTCTTCTCCGAAAGCCACCCAGCGAATACAGTTTTAAGACTACAAAGAAACAACTCCTGGGGCCTTTCCAAGGAACGGGAAAATCAAAATGACCAGAGGAAAACAGGGCTCAAGAGTAGCCAAAGATGGGTACCCCGCATTCCTCTCTGCGCTAGAGCTTTACAGCATCGCCCTAGTTCGATCCAACTGTCGAGTGAACCGAAAAGAGTATTTAAATGTCGACGATGCGAACGTAAATTTCAAGCTTTCAAACAAGAGCTTAAACGTTGGGGAAAGCGCCTTCGATGTATGCTCTATGCTACGATTGAAGGTGTCTTCTGAAAAATCGCATGCGCTACAATTGTGGATAGCGGCTACTTTCGAGTTGCATTTCCACGGGGATTCACCCATCAACCCTCAGCACATAAAGCGATTTTGCGAATCGGAGATAAGGTTGATCGTGTGGCCTTATCTCAGAGAGTACGTTGGTAATATCACAGCTAGAATGCATATCCCACCGTTTCTTCTTTCGTTGCAAAGCCGGATATCCAAGTAAGACCTTCGGTTTCGCCGACCGCCTAGCTCTGCGCACACCAGAATTGTCACCCTCCGTGTGTCACGGCCCATTTGACCCTACATCCGGCCTGTTTACGCCCGTGCCCCGGACGTACACGGCATGCCAAACCAATGAAAACGGAAACCTCCTTGAGAATGTCCATCCGCGAAATCTGGCGACACATCGCGTCCATTTATGGTGAGCGAAGCCGAACAGCGCGCAACTGCGTACTCGAATCCGAAATCGCGCAGCAGCGCGCCGCGATCGTCTCGCAGCAAAACGAAATCGCGCGCCTCCGCGCCGAAAATCGCGCGCTGCTGAACTCGATCCTAGGCATCGCCGGCATTCCGCCAGTACTAGTGGAATCGCCGCTTCCATCTTCTGTGTCACTCCCCACGAAATGTCATTCCGAGTCCGCCGCGGCGGACGAAGAATCTCGCTCGACGCCATCCCACCCCTCCTCCACGGCCGCCGAGAAAAATTCCCTGGGCACGCAAAGCCCGCGGAATGACATCCCGCCTCGATCCTCGCCCGAATCTTCGTCTTTGCGTTCATCGCCTTCACCGCGCCGCCGTCCCGCGACGCCTCTGCGCCGCCGCTCCTGGCACCAAATCATGCGCACGTTGGAATTTGAATCAGGAAAAAAGAAAGCGGCAAAGCAGGCGTGAAGCTGCAGTAGCCGGAAGACTTACTGCGTCACCCAAACGACGAAGCTCAATTTTCCGTCTTTGTACCGCGCCGTCATCTTCCAGCAACCGGGCGCGGGCACGTCAAACGCGTTCACGATGAACGGGTGGTTTTTATCGTTGGTCCAACCGCTACTGGCTTCATCGTCCAGTATGACTGGCGCAGCCTGAGAGCCCAGGAGTTCCCCGCTTACTATTAGCTTCGGCTGCTGATCCTTACGCCAGTCGAAACCTTCGCGCCACCAGAAGCGCTTCTGCCTAAGGCCATCCGTTCCGTCCGGGTACAGAAAAGTCCAAAGTTTCGCGGTGCCGACTGAAAACGACCCTGGACCCCACTCTGTTGGATAGGGGTGACGGCGGCACGAAAGCGTGCGCCGGAGGCTTGGTAACCGGGCACGACTCGGGCGCCCGCGCTTCCACCACGTTTCGCAGTTGCTGTTGAGATGTGGACTCCGAAGCGGCTTGCACCGGGGAAGGGACGCGCAGCGTGGCGAACGAAAGTGCCGCAACCAGCAAGACCAATAAAATTGCGGCTACCGGGAAGATGTGGGGTTTCATGGGCCACCTCCCGCGCTCCATATTACATCAATATGGGCTGCGGTCAGTGGCTGCCACACCTCAACCACATTCGCCGAATTCAATTACAATGGAGCTCGAGTTTTCGGGGGTATCCGCTTGGGAACCTCGGGTCTGCCGAGCCATCCGACGCGGCATAGGCATCGGCGCCACCACCATCATCGTCATCGCGGCAGCGGCCGGCATCGCCATCGCCATCGCATTCGGATGGCGCTGTATGCGCGGATCCTCATTCCAATTCTTCTGCTCCTTCTTTTCGGACGGCTTGTCTGGCAAGGCGCGCATTCGCTGATGCATTCGGGACGCGCGCCCGGCCACGCAAATTTTGCCGGCGCGCAATCGGAATCCTCCGTGCCGCCGTGGGTGCGCGATTTCACGGACTCGCTCGACGCCGGCGTGCGCGCCGTTGCGAGGGGCGATCTTTCGGCGGCGGAAATTGAAGCGGACCGGGCCGAGTCTTTCGTAACCATCGCCCGGCTGGAGGGCCGCCCTGCGCCCCCGGATTTTTTCAAGTCCGCGTCCGCTCAGCTCGACCGCGTCATGCAACAGAATCCCGAGGACCGGCGCCTCTTCGAGCACGTGACCTCCGTGCGGATCGAGCTGGCCGCTCTTCGATCGTCGCAGGAACTGGCTCCGCCAGCGCCCGCCGGTGGCCGCATCGCGATTGAAGCTCCGCGCCAGATCCAGGCCGGTCAAACTCTCAATCCTGCAACGCTGAAGGGAAATTACCTCGATGCCACGCCCTTGCCGGAAATATCGGAGATCCTGCTGCCGCCACCTTCCCTGGCATTGGCGGACAACATCCGCGTCGAAAATGTAATCATTGCGGGCGCCGCTCAAACGCTCGACGGCATTCGCTGGCGCAACGTGACGTTCATCGGCACGGAGCTGCGCTACGAGGGAGGGGAACTGAGTCTTGAGAAGGTACGTTTCGTCCGCTGCCGCTTCAGCTTGCCCGACGACGCGCGCGGCGCTCGCATCGCCAACGCCATCGTGTTAGCGCAAGATTCCATCACTATCTCAGAGGCCGCCGCCCCCAACGCGAACCCGTAGGATGTGCCACCGCAGCCCGCGCATCGTCATTCTGAGTGAAGTGTCCCCGCGTTTCGCGCAGCCCGCGCGCTCTTGTAGCGCCGGCATCCTGCCGCGAATTTGCCTTCGGTGGGCCGTTACGGTTGGTGGCTACCTCGGTGAAAGATGTACCCCTTCGCCTGCGGCCAGAATTCGTCCCAGGCGTTCGCGCCCATGCGGCCCGCAAAACCTTCGGCCGTGCGCACCAGGGCATGCTGAACATCCGCCTCGCTATCGGGGCGCCACGCATTCGACAAAAAGTTATTCCCGGGAAACGCGATGTACCGAGCATACGCGGGCGCGAAATTCCCATCAGGCCGCCGCGCCAGAAACGTCATCTTGATCACGTTTTTTACGCGCCCGCCAAAAGAATCTTCCGGCACTGGAAAATAGCGCGGATCCTCGCCCCACAGCGCGCCGAGCCCGGCTTCCATCACGTTGCTGGTGGCCACGCCAGTAAGGCGCACGCCGAAGCGCTCGCCAAATCCTCCCCAGTGCGGACCGTCCTCGCGCGGATGATCCAGCGCGGTGCCCACTGCTGACGTGATCACGCCCCCCGCAAGATGCTGCGGCCAAAGCGTGTTTTTGACGATCCAGCTAAGTCGCTCCTGCCCCGTGATTGGAAGGTAAGGCGCGCTTTGCGCCCCGACAGGCGCGGAGGCCAACGCCGCCGGCGCGTCCGGCAATAGCGAATCGCCGGAATCGCCAGCCGGAATCAGCGCGGTTACGTCGGTGAAATCATTCGCCGGCTGAGCAGGTGCAAGTGTTTGCCCGCGCGCCGGCGCCGCAGCGAAAACCAGCATCGCCGCGAGCAAAATCGCGCAGCCGCAAAATCCAATGCGCGCCGCCACGCGGAACGAAATCGCGCGTCTCTGATACCTCATACCGTTAAAACGCATCCCGCCACCCTACCAGTTCCCGCGCCCCAACGGAATACCGAAATCCCACCATTCAAACTCAGGGAAAGACCCCCCAGCCGTAGCCTCTGCAATCTCCTTTCAAGCGAGAATAAATGTCCACACAAACAAAACATCAGATGCCCAAAGCAGCCCAAAAAGGGCTCCCAGGTCGCCGGCAAGGCGAGCCTGGGAGATTTGTGCCCGTCGAAGGCCCTGCCTCCGCCAATTCCTACGGCCTGAACAACGAGCAGCTCCCCGAGCGCCTCCAGGAAGCGCTGCGCCGCCTCGTCTTCCAATTTTCCACCGAATCCGAACCCTCGCGCCGCCAGGAAATTCGCCGCATCAAGCAGGCGCACCAATTCTGGCGCGGCCTGCAATACCTCTGGTGGAACGAGCGCGACCAGAACTGGCACCTCCCCTTCGAGCAAAAGCTCGCGAACGCCCAGCTCGATCGAAGACCTGCCGCGCTACGAGTTCGTCACCAATATTTACCAGGCGTTCGGCCTCTCGCTCGTCTCCGTGCTTTCGCAGGACGTGCCGCGCGTCCGCTTTTTCCCCTCCTCCGCGCAAGCCGAAGAAGACGTCGCCGCCGCGAAAGCCGCCACCGAAGTCGCGGGCCTCGTCGAACGCAACAATCGCATCGGCAATCTGATCGTCGACGAAGCGTTCAATCTGTGGACCGACGGCAAAGTGGGCGCATACGTGCGCTTCGTCGTCGACGGCCAGCGCTTCGGCTTCCACCCCGAAACCGAAATCGCCGCCCGCGAAGTAAAAATCGGCGATGACGTCTACATCTGCCCCGAATGCAGCGCGGAAACGCCCGCTACCACGACCGACCGTCATCCTGAGCGAAGTGCGCCGGCTTCCTCTTCCGTGTTCGCCGGTTCTGCGAACACGCCGGCGCACGCAGTCGAAGGACCTCTCTTCGATGTAGCAGCAGCCAATCAATCGACAGCGAAGAGAGATCCTTCGTCTCCGTCCCGCGCGCCTGCAAACCAGGCGGACAACGAAACCGCGCGGGACTCCGCTCGGGATGACAATCCTGATCGGATCGCCACCTGCACCCACTGCGGCGCGCTCCTCACCGAAGAAAACTTCGTCGCCGCGGAAACCGTCACCGTCCCCGCCGGACAAACGCGCCTGCGCGTCCCCAACGGCCAGGAAGTGATCACCATCGTCGGCGGCCTCGAACTGAAAACTCCGCCCTGGGCCAACGACATGCACGAATATCCCTACCTGCAATGGAATATGGAGGTGCACCAGGCCCGCCTGCGCGCCGCCTATCCGCACGCCGCCGATAAAATCGGCTCGCCCGTCGCCAGCGGCATGCAGGAATACGAACGCCTCGCGCGTCTCGCGCAATCGCAGGGCGGACCGCTCACCGAAGGCGGCGACTTCAACATCAATCTCATCACTTTTCAGCGCACCTGGCTGCGGCCCTGGGCTTTCTTCGCGCTCGAAGATAAATCTCTGCGCGACGACCTGCTCCAGCTATTTCCCGACGGCGCCTACTGTGCATTTGCGGGCGACGCCTACTGCGAATCGCGCAACGAAAATATGGACGATCACTGGCGCGTGCTGCACGCGCTGCCCGGCGACGGATCCAGCGGCCGCCCCGCGCTCGGCGATTCGCTCATCAGCGTGCAGGAGCGTTTCAACACTCTCTCGAATTTGCAAATCGAAACCTACGAGTACGGCATCCCGCCGATTTACGCCGATAGCGAAGTGCTCGATTTCGATTCGCTGCAAAGCCAAAGCGCGGAGCCGGGCGCGCACTATCCCGCGCGCGCCAAGCCCGGCCAATCGCTCGCCGCAGGATTCTTCCAGCCCGAGCCCGCGCGAGTTCCGCCCGATCTCGCGCAGCACGCCGCGAATTTAATGGGACCGATCGCGCAATTTCTTACCGGCGCATTTCCCGCGCTCTTTGGCGGCGCGATGGCCAACAACGACACCGCCGCCGGCTACGCCATGGCCCGCGATCAAGCCATGGGACGCATCGGCCTCGTCTGGCGGCGCATGAAATTCTTTCACGCGGACGTGATGCTCCTCGCCGTCGATTGCTTCCGCACGAATCGCCCGCACGATGTGGAAGTGACGCTGCTAGGCGCGGGCGCCGCCTTCGAATCGAAATGGATTCGCCTCGCCGACCTGAAAGGGAATTTATTCAGCTACCCGGAAACCGACGAGCAGTATCCAACGCTGTGGTCGCAGCAGCGCGCCGTGCTGCTGCAATTGCTCTCGAATCCCGATCCGCAAATGCAGGCCGTCCTCGCGCATCCGGAAAATATGGCGCTGATCAAGCGCCTGATCGGCCTCGAAGAATTCGTAATCCCCGACGAAGAATCCCGCACCAAGCAATACCGCGAAATCGCCCAGCTCGTCGCGGAATCGCCCGTGCTGCGCCGCGACGACGCCACCGGAGTCGAGCTGACTTTGCCGAGCATCATGCCCGACGAATTCGCCGACAATCACGCCGACGAACTCGAAATCTGCATGCGCTGGTTCTCCTCCGACGCCGGCCAGGTTGCGAAAATCGAGTCTCCATCGGGCTACGCAAACGTCCGCGCCCACGCCATGTTCCACCGCGAATACCTGCTGAAGCAGCAGCGCCAAGCCCAACAGGGAACCGCCATGCCGCCCCGCGTCGCGCCCGCGCGCGGCGGCTCGTCATCCTGAGCGAAGTCCCGCGCTTTTTCTCTTCGCGCGGTTTGTGCGCGGCGCGGGAGAAAGGGCTCCCGGGTCGACGGTTAGTCGAGCCTGGGAGATCAAGTCGTCGAAAGGACCTCTCTTCCATTCCACATCCAGCGCGAGGCTCAATTCGAGAGGGGATTCGAGGGAACGACTATCGCTTGAATTCGACGGTGAGAACCATGTGGCTTGCGGTGGGTTTGCCGTTCGTCTGCGCGGGTTCGAATATCCAGAGCTGCACCGCCTGTTCCGCGGCGCGCTCGAGCAGCCGCGGACCGAACACAATTTTCGTCGCTCCCAAATTTCCTTTTTCGTCGATCACGGCGTCGAGTCTCACCACCGTGCTCACGTCAAGGTTTTTCGCCCACCGCGGAATCGGCGGCTGAGACCCCTCAATGATTTTCGCGGGAATGTTTTCGGGAGGCTTCGGCGCAACCGGCTCTACGGGTTTTGGCTGCTCGGCCTCCGGCTCCGGCGCAACCACTCGTGGCCCCTCATCCTCTACAGTTTCCGCGGTGGATTCGCTGGGCGCGGCAGACGGTTGAACGACCCGAGCAGCCGATGCCCTGGCGACTGCGCCCGACCGCGCAGCCGGAACCCTTGCACCCGGAGCGGCGGGCGTTTGCACAACCACCGGCAGCGGCGCCTTCGGCGGCGCTTTCCTTGCCGGAGCAGCAGCCACCGGCTGTTCGCTTGGATGAATGAACAAGCCGCTCACCGCGTGCCATATGAAACCGAACGCCACCACGATCGCGATGCCCACCACAACTTCAGAGTAGATCAGGTTTTTCCCGGTGGTCAGCCTTTCGACCAGCGGCACCGGTGGAGGACCGACCTCCTCCTCAATTGCCCCGCCCGTGCCGTCTGCTCCTTCTACGTTTTCCGCGCCCTCTGCGCCTTTCGGTGCCTTCGATGCTGCCGGGCGGCGGCCGATTTCTGCGGCTGCTCTTTCCTTCAAGGCTGCGCGCTTGGCAAGTTTGGCTTCGCGCTCCATCAGCGCGGCGAGATTGGCTTTGTCCTTTGCATCGCTCGACTCTGCAGCATCGTCGTGGGTTCCAGCCGGCACGGCAGCCATTGCTCGAAGAGCCGCATCAATCTGTTCACCGGTTGGCTCGGTCGCGGATGGCGCAGGAGGCGTATCCGGAACCATCTCGTGCGCGGGAACAAGTACTTCGCGGCGAGGACCGCTCGGTTTTTCTTCTTCTTCTTGTTCTTCGGGCGCCTTCGCGGGCGGCAGCTTCACTTCGGAAGCGTTCGTGCTCATCATCGCCAGCGAATTCTCATCCCGCGCTTCAGCCTCTACGCGCTTCTCCGCTGCGGGCGCCGGCTCGGCTGCGGCTGGCTTCGGTTCCTCGGCAGCAGCAATCTGAGTCCCGGATTTCTCCGCCCCAGCTTCAGGCTTTTCCCCGGCCGCCTGAGGTTCTTCCGGGTCGGCTTCCCAAAAGTCAGGCGCGGTTTCCATGAACTCCAGATCCGTGTAGCCCGGCTCGCCTTCCGTCGGCGCTTCGAGCACCTTGCAGAGAATTTCTTGTCCCGATTGGTCGTTGCGAAGGAAAAGAGATTGTCCCGGCGTCACTCTTGTCCGCAGATTCAGCACCGTGCCGTTTTCGAAGGTCAGCGTGGTTTTCGCGGACTCCGTGAATAGCTCGCGGCGGCCCGTTTCATCCGCGGGCTTCGCGCCTTGAATCGTCACCGGAATTTCCAGCGCCTGTGCTTGGGCAATTCGCGCAGCGTCGGGCATATTTTTCTCGGCTCGTTCGCTCGAAATCTGTAATTTGGGCCCGCGTGAACTGAAACCGTGCCCCCCGGCACACAGCAATACGCGCGCCAGCCGCAGCGGGCAGGCGCGCACAGCGCGTCCCAATTTAGGCTATCCGCACCCCATGGCTGCCGCAATAGTTTCGAAGTACAGGTGTAACGATAGGTGCAACAAGGATTTACTTGATGGGTACTGCATCTGGATGCGGTTGCTGCCTCAAATTTCGCGGGTACTGCTGAGTCATGCAATGAATCGTCCCCAACCCTAAAACCAAATCGCGGCAATAAATGGGGACGATTTCGCGGGTAGGGAAGAGCGCCGCCAGCGTATTCAGCGCCACGAGATCGGCGCGATCGTTGAACGTCGGCACCAGCACAATTCGATTCGCGATGTAAAAATTCGCGTAACTCGCCGGCAAACGCTGCCCGTCGAACACCACCGCCCGCGGCATCGGCAGCGTCTCCACGCGAAGCGGCTCGCCCGCCTGATTTTTCGCGCTTCGCAGCAGGGCAAGATTTTCTTGCAGCTCCGGATAATTCATTTCCGCGGGATCGTCCTCGACAACCGTCACCACCGTAGTCTCGTCCACAAATCTCGCCAAATCGTCAACGTGCCCGTGCGTGTCGTCTCCCGCGATGCCGTTTTTCAACCACACCACGTTCGTCACGCCGAAACACCTCTTGAAAACCTGCGCGTAATCGAATCGCGTAAATCCAGGATTGCGTGGCTGCACCTCGCTCAGCAGACATTCCTCCGTCGTCAGCAGCGTCCCGCAGCCGTTCACGTCAATCGCGCCGCCCTCGAGAACCACGCGCTTCCCTTTGTGCTCCGGCAGAATCAGCGCCGGCTTAGGACGCAATCGCCGATGCACGTACGCCGCCGCCTTCGCGTCCTTTTTGTGATCGTCGTATTTCGCCCACCCATTAAACCCAAAATTCAGCAGCGTGCAAGTTCGCGCATCGTCATCCTTCCTGCTTTCCTCGCGCTCCGGATTTGGTAACGAGCCGCTTGCCTGAGGGCTGCCATCCCGAGCGGAGTCCCGCGCCTTTTCTTCTCGCTCCGGACTTGATGACGCTCCGCTTGCTTGAGAGCTGTCATCCCGAGCGGAGTCCCGCGCCTTTTCTCCTCGCGCGGTTTGTGCGCGGCGCGGGCCGGAGCCGAGGGATCTCTCTTCCCTGTCCGCCCCAGCACCGACCGCGGCCCCGCCCTCGACCACCGCAATCGGCCCCGAATCCCGCATCCACCCCCGGTCGGTGGGAACGTAAAAAAAATCGATCGCCTCTAGCTCCGCGCCCGCTTTTCGCAGAATCGTCTTTGCGCGCTCCTCCGCATCGCGGCTTTCGACCAGCAAAAACACGCGCTCCACGCGCGTCAGATGCCGGACAATCTCCGCAAACGCCCACGGAATCGGCGCGAATTTCCCGGGCCAATCGGTGAGTTCGTGCGGCCATGCGAGCCAGGTCGCCTCGTGCGGCTCCCACTCCGCCGGCATGCGAAACGCAGTCGCCTCAAGCCGCAATGTCAGCTATCCTTTCACGCGCTCTGCGAACGTCTCGCACGAGTGCCTTTCCTGGGAAGCCGATCTCCCGTGCTCCACCGCCCTGTCTTCGGAGGGGGCAGCTGCGGCGAGCTCCTCGCCTGCCCTGATCGCCGCCGCCACGTCCTGTGGAACGGGCTGCTCCGCCATTTGCCGCGGCCGCGCTGCTGCTACCTTGTCTGCAATCGTGCACGGGGTTCGGCGGCCGCCATTATTTCTCGAGCCACCGATTCAGGATCGGCTGATACGCATCCACGCGACGGTCGCGCAAAAACGGCCAGTTCCGTCGCGTGTCTTCGCTCTTTGCGGGATCGCACTCCACCACCAGAATTTCTTCTTTGTCGTTTGACGCCTCCGCGACCACCTGCCCGAACGGATCGGCCACAAACGAATTTCCCCAAAACTCAATCCCCGTATCGCCCGACGGAGGTTTACTTTGGGCACCGTCATCCCGAGCGGAGTTGCGCGCATTTTTGTTTTTCCCGCGTTTCTCGCGGGCGCGCAACATGGAAGGGCTCCCGGGTCGACGGCTAGTCGAGCCCGGGAGATCAGTCGTCGAAGAACCTCTCTTGGATCCTCCAGTAGGCCTCGCACTCGAATCGCCCTCCGGCCCTTCGAACCCCACGCGATTCACCACCGCCACGTAGACACCATTCGCGATCGCGTGCCCGCGCTGAATGGTCTGCCAGGCATCCAGTTGCGACGCGCCGAACTCTTTCTTCTCCGCGGGATGCCACCCGATGCTCGTGGGATAAAAAATCACCTGCGCGCCGCCCAGCGCCACCGCCCGCGATCCTTCCGGATACCACTGGTCCCAGCAAATTTGGACGCCGATGCGCCCATAGCGCGTATCGAAATTCGGAAATCCCAGATCGCCGGGAGTGAAATAGAATTTTTCGTAGTAAAGCGGATCGTCCGGAATATGCATCTTGCGGTATTTGCCCAGAAACGTCCCGTCGGCATCCAGCACCGCGCAGGTATTGTGATAAATCCCCGCCGCGCGCCGCTCGAAGAGGGAAGCCACGATCACCACTTTATTTTCCCGCGCCACTTTGCCCAGCGCTTCGGTCGCGGGACCCGGCACCGCCTCGGCCAGATCGAATAACGCGGCATCTTCGCGGCGGCAAAAATATTCGCCGCGAAAAAGCTCGTGTGTGCAAACGATTTGCGCGCCCCGCCGCGCGGCCTCGCGAATGTTCGCGCTCGC
Source organism: uncultured Acidobacteriota bacterium (assembly GCA_963754105.1). Classification (GTDB taxonomy): domain Bacteria; phylum Acidobacteriota; class Terriglobia; order Acidiferrales; family UBA7541; genus Palsa-295. The sequence goes on along the minus strand of CAVWEZ010000007.1, from coordinate 541,703 downwards.
TCGCGCCAGATTTTCCTCGGCATCTTTGCCCGAGCGCATCTGCAGCAAGCCCAGCACAAATTTGTCGTTCATCGCGCCATCGTACCACGCCCCGCTGATTGGGACGCTACGGCACCTTCAATGCACAACGAGCTCTCATTCCTGCAGCCTGCTATTGCCGGCACAACAACCTTCCATTTAGCAGGATGAAGATTGCTTTTCGATTCGTTCCACTCGCGCGGCGATCGGGCGGGCGATGCGCGCCACAGCCATTAGTAGGGGCGAGAAATACCAATAGTGTTTGCGCATGAAGTTCGCCAAGAGTTTGGTGGTCCACTCCTCTGCTACGTCTTCTCGTCCCTCGTGGATTGGCCGATGAACTGTGTGTATGTGGTGGCCGATCTCATGGTAAAGGACACGCCCGGGAACGATATAGCGCAGGACCGGGACCCACCTCCACCACCTGGCTCCGGCCTTATCGATTTTGTCGACGTAGAGCCATACTAGAGCTGGCGACGATTTCTGGGGTCGTGAGTATGAACCGTATGCTTCCGTTAGGCGCACCTTCCGGTTCCGGCTCCAGACTTTCTGGCTGCGCCGGTTTCTAGCCAGTCCCGCTCGGTTCGTAAGTACGACGGCCTTCAACCCGCGCAAGTATTTCGGGGGGACGTAGCTCAGTAATGTCTCAACGGAATGTTTGAAGTCGCGGGGCGGTTCAAAATCCTTATAGGACTCCACAATCGCTGGGCCGCTGCGCTCAGACTGGTTTGGGTCCATCGTCACGATAGGAGTATCTCGTACAGGCGGGTGGGAGGGGAAGTTGTTCGCGCAGCGTCCCGAACTCTAAACTTTCCTCCAGCCTAAAGATTCCGCGTCACTCCGCCCATCGAGCGCGATCCGCTATACGCGCTTCTGACGGTGGGCGGCGGCGCCACCAGCCGGATCACGTGCTGCAATCGTTCCGGCTTAAACGGCTTGGCCATGCAGATCACCGCGCCCATCTGGTGGCTCGCGGTGTAGTCCGCCGGCTGCGCCGAGCGCGTCAGCAGAATCACGGGAACGCGTTGCAGCCGTTCGTTGCGCTTGATAATCAGGCAAAGGTCCTGTCCGGACATATCCGACCCTTCCACTTCGGCGATAAACGCCACGGGGACGGTGGTGCGCAGAATCGCGAGAGCCTCCTCCGCCGTTGGAACGATCACCACCTTGTATCCATCCTGCTCGAGCATGTGGCGCAAGGTGGTGGCCGTATGCGCGTCCGGCTCAACTGCCAACACCAGGGATTCGCCGCCGCGCCCGGATTGTAGCGGCGCCGCGGGATTATTTTGCGAGTAGACCGAGCCGCTCGTGTCCTCGACCTTCGCGCTCGGACCGGCCGCGTGAAATTGCACCGCCACGCCGTATTTCCCGTCGGTGTGCTTGATCACGCGGACTACATCGGCCTTCTGTGGCTGCTCCATCGTGGCCTGCGTCCGCGAATAGGGGAACGTGATATGCAGGGTCTGGCCCTTGAAATAATCGGCATGGTCGCTGGTGAAAAGCAGGCCGTCGCGCGACACATCCACCGTCATGGACACTTCCTCGAATGGCTTCGAGGGACCTGCAGTCGAAATGAGAACTTGAGCGGAAATCTTGGCGCGTCGCCGCCTGCGCCGCTCCGCCCCATTGTGTGCGCCTGTCGCCGCCTTGGCCCCAGGCTCTGCGGAAGCTTCTACTGTAGTACTCATCCCCGTCACCTCAGAATTATTATGAGTGCGGCTCCGATAGCATTCGCAGTTGGCCGGTCGGTGATCCCCGCGCTTGAAATTCTACTGAGAGCGACACACAGGCGAAATAGTACTTCAGTTACAATTTGATCATCAGGCCCCTACCGAACAACCCCCGCCAAAGCAAGACCGCGTCACCACTTACCACCGCCGACAGCTTTTGACGTCATCCTGAGCGGAGTTGCGCGCGCCTTTGCCTTTCCCGCGATTTGTGCGGGCGCGCAACGCAGTCGAAGGACCTCTCTTCGACGTAAGCCGCCACCGCTCGTACGTCCGACACTCGTTTTTCAAATGGAGGTTTTTTATGCCCGCAATACCCACAGCCGCGCACGAAGCGCGACCAACACAGAACTCGCTTCTCGACCTCGCCGATCGCCCACCCGAGTCGCGCGACTCTCATTCCCGCTCCCGCCGCCATCAGCCCGCTCGTCCCGCGCACCCGCCCACGGATGACGAAATCCTCGGCCTCGACACCGCGTCTCCGCGCAGCCCCGATCCCGTCCAAGCCGCCTTCGATTTCGACGCGACGTCCGCCGATGCGGAAAGCGCGCCCGCGAGCGAAAGCGCCGCCGCAGCGGCATCCAACGCCCCTAACCACGATGCCGAGCCCGCCGGCTTCCGCGGCATCTTCGAAGCCAATCCCGAATTGCGCCGCGCCTGGCAGGACGCGCAGGCCTACCGCGAAACATTCGCCACTCCCGAAGCCGCCCGCGCCGCCACCGCCCAGCTCGCCGACCTCGATCGCATGGACGCGCTATTTTTCTCGCGCCGCCCCGAAGATCACGCCGAGCTAGCGCGAGTAGTCGCCAGCCTCGATCCCGAATCCTTCGCCGGGCTAGCGCAAGCCATCACCACCCTCGCCGCGGCGCCGTCCTCCGTAGGGGCGCCGCTTGCTGCGCCCACCGCCAATGCTGGGCGTGATGTAAGCCATCCGCCTGCCAGCTCCGGTAGCGCCGGCGTCTCGCCGGCGAATTTCCGTCACCTTGAGGAAAATCAAAATCGCCAGCTGGAAGCTGGCGCTACAAGAGCCGCCGCGCCTGAAGTTTCTGCATCGCCGCAGCGACAATCTTCCGCCCCCACCGCCGCCCAAGCCGAATTCTTCCACGCCGCCAACGCCGCCGCCGTCGAAGGCGTCCTCGAAGCCATCGAATCGCAAGTCGAACGCCTCTTGCCCGAAGGCGTCTCGAAAAGCGCGCGCAACCGCGTGGTCGGCGAAATTTATCGCGAACTCGACACAACGCTCCGCTCGAATCGCCAGCTAGGCCAGCAAATGCGCGACGCCTTCCGCCATGGCGCACTCGACAACGATCATCAGCGCGCCATCGTCTCGCTCGTCACCGGACGCGCCCGCCAGGCGCTGCCCGCCGTGGCCAAACGCGTCCTCAATGAATGGACATCCACCGTAGTCGCCGCCAACAGCGACCGCCGCGCACGCCAGCACGCCGCCGAACGCCGCATCGACATCTCCGGCGCAAGCGGCGCCGCCACCGCCGGCCGCACCGCCTCTCCGCGCAGCATCGACTACGCCCGCATGTCCGATTCCGACATCCTCAACCTGTGAATTTGCCTAGTTTATCTTCGTAGGGGCACAGCATGCTGTGCCCGGCACACATACTTGGCCACGTGCGTGCCATCCGCCACGCATAAACGGGTGCGACGTCATTCTGAGCGGAGTGTCCCGCGCCTTTGGTTTTGCGCGAAGCGCCGGGACACGCAGTCGAAGAACCTCTCTTCGATGTACCGCTCGCCTCCGCGCATGCCAAGAGAGGTCCTTCGATTCCGTCGCGCGCCCGCAAACACCGCGGGAAAGGCAAACACCGCGCGTGACTCCACTCAGGATGACGGCGAGAGGCACGCTCCCTAGTCACTAACCACTTGCCGCCTAATGCCACAATTCCTTGCTCGCCAAATCCGCGCCCTGGCGCATCGCCTTGAACTTCTCCCAAATGACGGTCGGATGCACCTCAGTCCTGTACAGCGCTTGCGACGAAAATCCGCAATCGGCTCCGGCGATCACGTTCTCGCGCCCCACCAGCTTCGCGAACCGCATCAGCCGCTCGCAAATCAGCTCCGGATGCTCCACGATGTTGCTCGCGTGCGTCACCACGCCCGGCACGATTACCTTTCCCTCCGGCACTTTCACGCGTTCGAACAGGTGATATTCGTGCTCGTGCCTCGGATTTGCCGCCTCGAAGCTGAACGACCCCGCGTTGACTTTCAGCACGTAGCCGATGATCTGCGCCAGGCTCGCCTCGTGGATGCGCGGCCCTTCGTTGATGCCGTAGCACGTGTGAAAGCGGATTCGCTCGGCGGGAATTCCGCGTAGCGCCGCGTTCGTTGCCTCCACGTAAATTTCCGCGCGCCGCGCTTGCTGGGCATTGGATAATTCAGGCTCCGCGAAAATGTCCGATAAGAACGGATCGTCCACTTGGACGAGAAACCCCGCCGCCACGATCGCCTTGTATTCGTGGCTCAGCGCTGCGGCGACAGCCAGAAAATACGCCTCCTCGCTCTTGTAATATTCGTTCTTTCCAACGCCCGAAGGCGCCGTCGCCGGCATGAACACGTGATCTTCGCGCACGCCCGCTGCCTTCGCGGCCGCCTTGAGATTTACGATGTCCTTTTGCAGCGCTGCTTCGCCTGTATATTTCACCGGCCCAACGCAAACCAGGGGAACCGCCGGGACAATCGCCGCGCCGAGCATCGCCTCCTTGAAATACTGTTCGTAATATTCCGGAAACGCGGCGACCTCCGCCTGAAAGAGCACCGCCTTCTGATTCGGCCGCGCCTCGAATCCTTCCAGCCGCTCGCGGATATACGTGAAGAAGCCGCCCTTGGACATTTCTCCGTCCGTCACAATATCGATGCCGCATTCCGCCTGCTTTTTCACCGACTCGACCACCGCCTTCGCAATCGCAGCCTCGAGCGCCGTCTCGTCGTAAGGTTTTCCGGTGAGCCGCGCCTTCAGCAAATCGAGCACCGCATGCGGACGCGGCAAGCTCCCGATATGCGTCGTCTGGATCCGGCTTGTATTCTGTTGCAGCGCCATTGATCTTCTCCGCGCCGCATTATCTCGCGGACCCGGCCTCTGCCCAAACCTTTACCCGCCACGCCATCAGCCCCGCAGCTCTTGTAGCGCCACCTCTTCTCCCCGTCCGTAAAGGACACCCCGCACCACTCGAATTCCATTCCAAAGGGGAACCACCAATGCCACAAATGCAAAACGCACAATCCGTCGCACTCCAGCTTGAAAAAGTGCGCGACAAACTCCCGCTTCTCTACGAACGGGACGACATACTTCTCACCATGATCCAGCAGCGCGGCGACGTCGAAAAAGTTTCGTCCCGCAACATGCGCCTTCCGCTGCAAATCCGTCCCGGCGGCAAAGCCGGCCTCGCCAACATGGACGGCGGCGACCTGGGCCGCGGCTCGGGCACCGTTTATGACGTCGCACAAGTCACGCCGGTATTTTTCCGGCACGCCGTCGAAGTCACCAAGCTCGTCGAGTACGCCAGCAACGCCCCCGAAAAAGCCGTCGAGAACGCCGCCAAGCGCGAAGTGAAAAACGCCATGGTGCAGTTCCGTTCGTTCCTCGACAAAATCATGCAGACCAATGGCAATGGCGTCCTCGGCACGATCAGCTCCGTCACCACCAGCGGATTGCCCTCCGGCGTGGCCGCGCAATTCGCCATGGCCAAGCCGCCCGGCGCGCAGCTTTTCTATTACAACCAAACCGTCGAAGTGTACGACTCCACTCTCACCACCAACCGCGGCTCGGCCAACGTGCTGCTCGTCGATCCGTTCAACTCGCTGATTCAGGTGGACGCGCTTCCCAGCGGCACGGTCGCAACCGACGTTGTCGTTCACGACGGCCTCACCGGCTCCGCGCCCACTTCGCTCTTCGGCATCCTCTACCACCAGATCGAATGCCACCACCGGCACCTGGCTCAATCTGAATCGCGCCACGTATCCGGTGGAACTTGCCACGCCGCGCGTCAACGGCAATAATTCCGCGCTCACGCCCGGCGCCGTGCGTCTCGCCATCAACAAAGTGCGGAAAGCTCTCGGCAGCAACCAAATCAGCAAGCTGATCGCCTACACCTCGCTCGAGCAGGAGCATCAGTGGGAACAGCTCGGCGTCACCATCTCGCAAATCATCAAGGAGGGAGCGGGCGGACGCGCCAGCGATCTCGATCTGCTCTTCACCGGCGAGAAGTCCATGGCCGGCGTGCCCATCAAGTCGAGCATCAACGCCAATCAGTCGCGCGTGGATTTTCTCGACCTATCGCACTGGGGACGCGCCGTCATGCAGGATATCGACTTCTACGATGTCGGCGGACAAACCGTGTTCCCGATTTACGGCGCAAGCGGCGGTCTCGCCTCGGCCTACATCTTCTATTTCGTCACCGGCTTCCAAGTCTGGAACGAATCCCCCCGCAGCGGCGCGTATATCGACAACCTAGCCATCCCCACCGGCTACTAGCTCGCTTAGTGAACGTTGTCATCCCGAACCCAGCCGCGTTGTGAGCGGCTGGGGTGAGGGATCTGCTTTCGTCGTTGCCGTTGCTATTGCGGGTGCCCCATCCTTCGCGCGCACTTTGCGCGAAGGATGGGGAATTGGCCTTTGATCTTGTAGTGGCCGCCTTTGGGTCACGTTGTCATCCCGAGCGAAGGGCGCCGGTTTTATTTTTCGTGTTCGCGTTGTGTGCGAACACGCCGGCGCCCGCAGTTCGAGGGATCTCTCTTGGATGTACCACTCGGCATCGGCATAAATCCAAGAGAGGTCCTCGCGCTTGCTCCGTTCCAATTGACCGCCCGCGCTTCCGGCGCTACCATCCGCACCAACTTTCACGCACGGAGGCGGCCAGCATGAAAATTTCATTCGCGGCGGCAGCTACTCTGTCCACGATTCTCGCGCTCGTTGCGCCGAGCACCTCGACGCAGGCGCAGCAGATGCGGACGTTTCACTGCATCGCCACTTCCGTCGCACTCGGCACCGCGCACATCACGATTTACGTCAGCCAGGTTTTCCCAATGGAAATCAGCCAGCACGCCGCGATCGACGGCGCCTGGGCCACCTACATAAAATCCACCTACCATCTGCAAACTATCTCAACAACGGTCTGCCAGCCTCTCAGCATGAATTCCACCTTGCAGGAACGCGTCCTCGCCGCTGAAGAAACCTCCTGGAAAAATCAGGGGTGGGAAGTGGTGCACGTCAACTGGCGCCCAGGACAAGCCAGCGCAGCTCCATCCTCGGCGGCATCGCTTTATTCGGCGGCTCCCAATCCGTCAGGAATCGGCGAGCCGCACACGCCGAGCGCGACGGCTCCCGTCGCGAGCGGCGCAGGGGAGCCCAGCGCCTCCTACTGCTACTCGGACGATCGCAAGCCCACCATTTATTTCAGCGACGCCTTTGACACCGCCGGCCTGCCCTCGAGCACAGCCTGGTCCACTGCGTTCAGCAAGCTGCTCGCGCAGAAGTACGCCTACAAGGGCACGGTCACTTGCAAGACCACCACGACAATCGTCAACGCGCAGAGCGCGATGCGCGACCAGCGCGACGCCTTGCAACGCAAGCAATTCATCGACACCGATTGGGCCTACGAGCCGCCCCCGCCCGCTCCCAAGTAAACGAAATGCGCCCCGCTATCGCCACGCTGCCCCGCCTCTTGCCAGGGGCACTCTTTTCGAGCATTATCTCCGCAAGAGTAACTTATGCTTCTGGGCACTAGCGTCGGCTTCAACTCCACACTCGTCGCGATTCTCTTTTTATTGGCGCTGCAGTCCGGTGACGCAAATCCTGCCTCTGCCCAAAACAACAAGCAAGGCACCCAATCCGATCCCCAAACTTCTCAGGGACAGCCTCCCGCACTATCGGATCGCGAGAAAGCTGGCCTGCGCGGCCCGGTCGAAGAGTGCACCGTGGAGTCGACTACTCCGCCTGAGGGAAACCGCCTGCCTGGCGAATGGTCTACACGAGCAAGTACGACCGTGACGGGAAAATGTATCAAACCGAGTTATGTGAATAATGACGGCTCCAAAGGGACGCAATCCCTCACCTATGACGCTGGAAGGTCACTTGCTGACAAAAGTGCGGGAGGCCCAAGGCAAGACGTCGGCCACAATCTACAATTACGATACCCAGGGCAGGCTGATCGGCATTACGGACGCACGCCAATGGACTACGAGTTTCGAATACGATCAAGGCCGCAAGACCCGCATCGTAAAATCCAAGCTGGATGCTTCCAGCGCCGACGATCAGAGCAGAATGGGTGCTGATATCGGGAGCGAAAACGTCGATCTCTTCGTTGCGCCGCCCCCCGGCGGGTTGGTGAAAACCTCGTTTAACGATAGCGATCAGCCGGTCGAAGCCCAGGTCTACGGTCCCGGCGGTGATCTCCTAAAACGACGTGACCCGTACGTATCGATTCCAAGGGCGCGTGCTCGAATCAAGCCTTGTGATTGAGGAAGCCGCCTCCTCCTGTCGCCCGACACCCACAAGATGGTCCGCGGCCCAGCCCGGAGGCACCGAAGCAATTGGAAAAGGAACTCGCCCGATTCCTCGGAGACCAGCGAGTGTTAGCCCACTTTTCTTACATCTATGACGATCAAGGTCGCGTAATGGAGAAGCGCACTCGATTCGGACCTTCGCGACGAAACGATTACCAAAATCACCTACAACGATCAAGGCGACGAAGCCCAGGAAATCGAGACGGGTTCGGACCTCCCTTCCTCCCCTCAACAACCACCGTGCCCTCTTGAACTATCAGTACGACAACTTCGGCAATTGGATCGAGAAGACTGTTAGTTCTCCGCCAACCGGCAGCGAACCCCCCAAAATCTGGAGCACCGCCCACCGCACCATCACCTATTACTGATTGCGTTTAATCCTCCGGTTTCGCTCGCGCCGCCTCGTGTGCTCGTCGCATCAACGCGGCTGACCGTCTCTCAAGTTGACGCCGTGGCCCCGTCGGAGTTACCATGCATTCAGCAGGCAAGTCGGCACAGCGGGAGGGCACTATGAAGACGTTATTCGCGGTAGCGATTCTCTTGGGTTTCGCTTTTGTCACTGCGCCCACCCTTCGCGCGCAGGACGATGCCTTCAACGATCCAGCGCTCGCAGCGGCCGCCGCTGCCCCGGTGCAAACCCTCTCTCCTGCCGACGTAATGAAACTGATGCAGGACTCGCGCGAAAATTCGCGCTCGTCGATACGCAGCCCGTCGACGGCTACGCCGATGCGCACATCCCCGGCGCCATCAATTATCCCTGGGTCATGCAGATCAAAACGTTTCCCATCGCTCTTCCGCGCGATCGCACCTTGATTTTCTACGGCTCTTGTCCCCACGATACTTCCAGCATCGTTTCCGAGCTTGCCGAATTTGGCTACAACAACGTGAAAATCATGGATGGCGGCCTCGAGAAATGGCTCTCGATGAAGTACCCGGCCATTCGCCACACCGGCGCCGCAGCCGAAGAGTCTCTGTCGCAACTCACCGCCGCGCCCCAAAACAACGCAAAGTAGTCGAGGGGTAGTTTTTGGGTTTTAAACAAAAGGTCTTGCACGTAGCTCACCGGCGCGGCGAGCCTCGCCCGCCACACATCACCCCTTCGTCACGCATCCACACCGCATCGGATCTCTCTTCGATGCAGATCTCTTTTCGATGTAACGGTGCCATTCCCTCACCGTAGCGCTGCTATACCTCTTCGTCGCGCTTCACATTACAGCGCATCACATCTCCGGCTGCATGGTTAACCTGATAGTTCCCCCCAACGCCTTCGCGTAAAAGAGCACAGGCACGGCGCAAATCTGCAGCAAATGTCCGTGGTGACAACTGTGATCTGGGGGATGGAGCTATGAGAATTCGTGCGGCAGCAGTAAGACTTTTCTTGGTTGCACTCGCAACCGCAACAATTTCATTGATGTGCCCGGCAAAATCCGGCGCGCAGGGCCTCGAACTCAGCGGCGGATGGGCGCACGCCACCAGCGATTTCGGCGTGGACGGTTTCAATCTCGGCGCTGCATATTTTTTTTCAGCCGCGACTCGCCCTCGCCGCTCAATATGACGGCATGTGGGACACCTCTCGCGTAGGCACGTTTGAATTTACATCCGTTGGCGCGATCGTAGCTCAATCGCACCTTCAGGATTTTCTGGTCGGCCCTCGCTTCTATTTTCCCGTGTACACGATTAACGACACCGGCAACAGCAAGCGCAATCGCAACCACAAAGTCTACCGGCTGTATCCCTTCGCAGAGGCACAGTTCGGCGTTTCGCATTTGCATCAGAGTATTCAGGAGGGCATTTCGCCGGCTGCCACCAATTCCGATAGCGCTTTCTCATGGATGCTCGGAGGCGGCGTCGATTATCCCTTGACCGATCATTGGAGCGCGCGCGGGAATCTGGACCTTCTTCGCACGCACCTGAACGCGTCAGCGCAGAGCCGCCTCCGCCTCGGCATCGGCGTCGCCTACACCTTCGGCGAAAGATAAACTCCCGTCCGCCGCCGCTTCGCACTGCGTACGCAAGAAAAAGGGGCGACCAAATGGTCGCCCCTGAAAAACTGGACGCGTCTGAGAAGCTCTTTCAGTTCATACTCCCATAAATCTTTCTCGCCCATTCTCGCCTTGATTAACGTCATCAGAGAAACGCATGAGGCACCCGCCTCGATCCAACGCCGCGTCACGCTCGCCGGCGGCGCCAACCGCTACGGCGAGCCCAACTTCCGCGTGGTCTGGGGAGGCTCGCGCCTCACCTGGATCGGCGGCCGTTGGACCGACCGCGACGCGCACGGCAACGCCATCCGCGAAGCCATCGAGCTCCGCCAAGTCCCCAAATACGCGCCGCTCGATCGCTGGCACATTGAGCGTTGGACGCCTCCCGAATCCTACGGCTCGCCCGAGCTGTGGTATCGGCAAACGGTTGAAGTCGAAGATGGCATCCGCATCCCCGCGCTCGGCCCGTACCCATCGCGCGGCGAATACGAGCATTGCTTCACGCTCGAAAGCGCCGCCGGCGAATTCATCCCGCTCACGCCCGCCGCATGCGACTGGATTGTGCGCGCCGTCGAGTGGTCGCGCCGCCGTCCGCGCCAGGACCGCCGCATCGCCATCGCCGCACGCGAAGCCCGCCGCGCCCGCGAGTTGGACACTGCCGCCGACGCCCTCCTCTCCGACGCTCTTCCGTAGCTCGAATGACGGCTTTGCGCATCCCTGACCGTGGACGATTGTGTTCATTTACACGAATAGCCACTTGCACATTTCGCCCGCGGTGTCAAGTTTTGCTCGTATTGCATCGAACAACGCGCACTCGCCCCCGCTTCATTCTCCGCCCTCGAAAGGATAACCTCACTTGACCACCGAAACAGCACACTCAACACCGCGTCGCATCCCGCATCCTATCGCTCGCCAACCGGCGCGACATTCGCATCGAAACCGAACCAAGGGCGATCATCGCCGCCACCGTCGCCATCGCCTCCATCTCCGATCAGGATTGGTACATCTCGCGCACGCACGGCGTCTATCACATCCCCGCGCGTGCGACAAACGGGATCGGACTCGCCGGAGGAACGGCCGAACCGTGGCTCGCCAGGTCAACCCGCCTACGCGCTGCTGCTCATCACCTCGCGCGGCGACGCGATCGACCTCGGAGACAGTCGCCGCCTTCCATTCACCATTTCCGCGCGCGAAATCGCCGAAGATCTTCTCCAGGATTTGCACGACCACGGAATCTTCGTTTGCGCGGGCCTTCGCCCCACCGCCGAAGAGCTCACCACCGCAACCGAGCGCCGCGATGCTTACTATCATCGCCTGATCGGCGAAGGCGACACGCTCTGGGCGCGCGGCCACTCCTTCCGCGAAATTTCCGATTTGCATCGCCGCGCCGCGATGACGCTCGGCGTCGAACGCGAGTGGGCCTACGTCCCCATGCGCATGAGCGATTGTCCTGCGTGCGGAGAAAAGGTGAAATCCGGCGTCGCCGTCTGCCGGCACTGCCACGCCATCCTCGACCGCGAAAAAGCCGCGCACCACGGCCTAGCCGAGCGCATCACCCAATCCAAGCCCGACCGCCAGCAGCCGTAGGGGCAGGCCCCTTCACCGTGGACGATTTTTCTTTACACCAACAACCACTTGCGCGATTTCGCCTCGCGGCGTAAAGATTCTCCTCGTATCCTCGGACTCTGCCCATTCACCCAGCATCGCCTTAAATCCGCAGGACCACGATTTTCGTAGGGGCGCTGCTTGCTGCGCCCTGCCGCGCCATCTAAGTGGTTTTACGTACGAATCTGCTCGCGCCGCTCCAGCACGTCCGACTTACAATCCTCCAACACGCAATTCGTAAAAACGGAAGGGAAGCCGACGATGAAAATCTTCAAGGCTCGCAGAACGCCACCCGCTGGAATACCAGCCGCCACGCCTCAGCGATCCGCGCCCCACCGTTCACCCGAAGCACAACGGTGCGGCTCTCCATACGCGGCGCGCCTCCCGCTGCTGGCCGGGCTGCTGCTCCTCGCCGCCGGCGCCGTAATTCTCGCGCCCTCGGCCGCCGCGCAAGGCTCGCGCAAGGACGATATCGTCCTCGGCCCCACGGGCCACCCCATCCCCGGCGCCACCGTCACTGTTTGCCAGGCCGCTGCCACCGGCACTCCCTGCTCGCCGCTCGCCACCATCTACACTGACGCGACTCTCACCGTCACCGCCACAAATCCGCTGCAAACCGATGGCCTCGGCAACTACCACTTCTACGCGCCCTCCGGCCGTTACATGATTCAAATTTCCGGACCGAGCATCACCGGCACGCTCACCTATCCCGACGTAATTCTCGCGTCGGACGCTTCATCCCCGACCCTTTCATCACTCACCGTTACCGGCAACGCGACGATCGGCGGCAGCGCGACCGTCGCTGCATTGAACAAGGTGCAAAAGGCCGACCAGTTTTCCGGCTCCGACGCCGCCGCAAAGATAAATGCCTGCCTCACGGCCGCCAGCACCTCGAGCGGCCTCTGCGACGCTCGCGGACTTACCGGCACACTCACCGCCACATCGCACATCCAGATTCCCGCCGCCACCACGCTGCTGTGGGGCCCCGCGCAACTCACCGTCAACGACACCACGAATCACGACGCCGTCGAGCTTCTCGGCGACGGCAGCACCCTGATTGGCTATCAGGAAAGCGGCAGCGGCACGGTGCCTCGCCCCGATTCCAGCGGCTTCATCGCCTGCCAGCCTACCGGCTGCACCACGGTGAAAAATCCCAACGCCGCCACGCGCAATGTGGACTGGGTCCACATCACCGGCATGAATTTGCAGGCCACCGGCTCCGGCTCCACGGTGCTCAATCTCACCAGCGTCAGCCACGCGGACATCGAAAATAACCGTTTCATCATGGGCACCGGCGGCAGCTCCTACGGTATCTTCGGTGATACCTCAACCGGCGGCTTCGACTCCACCAACACGCTGATCAAGCACAATGAATTCGATCCGCAGTATCAAAACGATCGCTGCTTGCGCCTCGCCGGCGTCTTCAATGTTATTGAAATGGAGCAGAATACCTGCATCCTGCCCGCCTCGAACACCGGCACCGTATGCTTCGAGATTGCCAAAGATTCCAACAACAATTACCCAAATAACGACGAATTTTATGGCAACGATTGCGAAGGCTCGTCCACCTCGTTCGGACAGATCGGCTACAACATCATCAACGCCGACTAGGTCACCATCGGTCCCAACAATCGCTGCGAAAATGTTTACAACTGCTTCCAATTTCCGGTGGATGGCAGCGCGGTGGGCATTCACATCCTCGATCCCTACATTTCCGTTTCCGCGAATTCGGTGGTGAAGCCCAATGAGCCTTCCACTTCGCAAATCGCCATCGACAACAACGGCCCCAACTGGCTTCCCTCGATGCATTTCGGCATGAACGATCTTGCCGGGCGCAATCTTCTGGGCAACGCGGCCTTCGAAGGCTGGCAAAACGCGACCACGCTCTATTATTGGGGAGGAGTAAGCGGCACCAGCATCAATCAAGCCGGCAGCGGCATCTACGCGCAAAATACCAGCGCCGGCACTCCCGCCGACGGCACCACGCAGGGAACTTACAACGTGAAAATCGGCGACAACGCTACCGCCGGCCTGGGCATAAATTCCGGCTGCATCCAAGTGGACGCCACGATGAATTACACGCTGGCGTTTCGCATCGCGGCTTCGTCCACCGGAATCAATTTCCGCCCCGGCTTCCGCTTCTACTCCGATCCGAATTGCACCGAGGCCGATAAAATCACCAACGTCGCCACCAACGCGCGCGTCCTCACGCCCGCAAATTACGCCGGCGAGTCCGCGCTGATCGGCGCGGCAACCAATCCCAACTGGCAGAGCGCCAACGCCTCGCTCACCTACAACAACGGCATCACCTGCAATTGCAACGTTACCGGCGCAGACTGGCAAGTTGCCGCCGCCAACACCTGGACGCCCACGCGCAATTTCGCCGTCACTTTCCGCGCACCCAACGCCTACAGCAGCAGCACCACCGTCGCGCAGTCGATGCGCGTCTTCATCCTGGAAAACACCGCCGCGAATCCGAATCAGATTTTTGTGGACGATGCGGTGTTGAGCCAAGGGCCGGTGAGTCCGAGCGTGCCTTCCACCGCGCCCGTTTCCGATAGCGTGAATCCCACCGTCTACGGCAATTTGGCTGTGAACGGCGGCCTCACCGTCGGCTCGAGCGCGCTGCCCGCCACGCTAACCACCGGCACGCCCGCAGCAGGGAACTGCGCCGCCTTCACTTCGGGCACCACGACAAACGTGCAGGATTCCGGCTCGCCGTGTCCCACGCAGTTCACGAAATTCGCGATGGGCTTTCTTTCAGCGGGCCAAGCGCCCAGCGCAAACAACGCCGTAAACGTTTCGGTGATTTACCTGCCGAATATCCAATTCTCGAAACTCACGGTAGACGTTTCCACCACCGACGCCAGCACCAGCGATTTCTACAGTTGGGCCATCACCGACACATCCGGCGCCGTAAAGTGCTCCATCACCGCCGTGAACTTGACCGCCGGCGGCGCAAACGACCAATCCTGCACGCAGGGAACAGTCACGCTCGCAAGCGGGCCCTACATTTTCGCCTTCACCGGCAACGCCACCACCGCGAAAATCGCCTACAGCGGCACCGCGCCTCTCGCGCTCTCAAGCGCCACCAGCAGCTCGACAAGCTCCAGCGGCGCCATCACCTTCCCCATCACCGTCCCCGCCGCCGGCGTAACCTACTCCGGCTACGGCCTCCCCGCCATCATTTTCCACTAAGCCAGGGGCTCTTTACTTGGCGGATAGCTGCTGGTATATGTACTGCCGCCATGAGATTCAGCCGACGGGCACTAACGAAGATTCTCGATATGTGCGCTACATTCCTTCTCGACGTGGCAGTACTCACATTCGTCTTTCCGATTCTCGACACCATCGTCCAGTATGGTAAACAAAACCTCACCAGAGGACTCATTGTTGGTGCGTTCGGGATTTCGGGTGTATTCTTGGTTTTGGCTCTCGCAACAGCAACTGTACTGGCGGAGATAGAAGAACGATGACGCCGGCTGAGGTCATGATAGGCACATTGGCTTTCGGGGGTTGCGTCTTCGCGGTAGCTATGCTCGCGGCCTTTAGGCTCCGCAAGCTTAGTGAGATCGAGGGACCGGCAATACATCACGTGCTTCCGGATGGCGAGGTTACTGTGATTAAGGGAGGCGTGATCGAGCATTTTCGGATTTCGTCTCCTTCTGGCAAAGCCGCAGAGAAGTAAAAGTCTTCAGCACGGCCAATTTCGCCTTCCGTTTCGTAGCTGACCTCCCATGCACATCCCCGAATCCGCGCATCTCTGGGCGCTTTTCGCCGCCGGACACGGCCTGCACGTCCTAAAACGCGCCAGCCTCTCCGCAAAATCGCGCCTCTCTGGAACGAAAACGCGCCTCGAATGGCTCCGCACCAACGCGCTCACGCTCGCGATCCGGCTCTTTGTCAACGCCGCCGGCTTTTCCTATTGGCTCGCGCACCCCGGCGCCGCCACGCAAGCTGTCCACACGCTGGGCATCCCGTTCAACCTCACCATCGAGCCAAGCCACGCCAGCGCCGCAATGTTCGGCCTCTCCGGCGACAGCATGGTCGATTGGGCCGCCGCGAAAATCCCCTTCCTCCAAAAGGAAATCCCCGTTGTCTCCCCGTAGAAGCGCGCTTTCCCGGGAACGCCGTGCGAAGCGCGATATCACTGCGCTGCTTCTGCCGCAGCATGTAGTCGGGGTTGGCCCTACCCGCCGTTTACGGATTTTCGGTGTAAACGTGCTTCACCACGTTGGGCACTGCGTTCAGGTTGGGCCAATCGGGGAACTTCGTCTTGAATTCGGCGAGCAGCGTTTGCCCAGCCTCTTCGGCCGACTTGCCTTCGCGCTTCAACTCCAGCGCGCGCGCCTGGAGCTGCGAGAAAAACTGGTAATCCTCTTCGATCAGCGACCCATCGCCCGGCGCGCTGTGGTCCGGCAGGATGTGCGCCCACTTCATCGGCCGCAGCTTCGCGAGAATTTCCACCCAGCCGCGCATGCTGGCATTTTCGTCCGGCAGGTTGGGGACCGTTTTGTTTTGCACCACGTCGCCCGAAATCAGCGTGCTGTCCGGCTCGACGTCAACCAGCTCGTCGCCCTTCGTGTGCGCCTGGCCCATCCAGAAAAGCCGCGCGGTCACGCCGCCCAGGTCGAGCGTAATCTCTTTTTCAAACGTGATATCCGGCGCGCGAAACTTCACGCCCGCAAGCAGCTCCTTCATCCGCGCCGACCGGCTGCTGAACATCTCCACAAACTGCATCCCGCGCTCTTCCAGCTCCTTCTGCTGCGCGATCGGCCGCACCAGAATCGTGTTGGCAGGGAACGCCCCTTCGCCCGCAGCGTGTTCAGGATGGTAGTGCGTGGTCGTCAAATAAAGGACAGGCCCTCGCGCCAGCTTCTGCGCCTCATGCAACGCAATCGCGCCATTGCGCGGACCAAGCCCCGTATCAACTACCAGCGTCCCGCGGTCGCCCACCACAATCCCAATATTGGGAAATCCGATGATCGCCCAAACGTGCGCGGACACCCGCGTCACCCGATTTTCCGGCAGCATCAGCGACGCCGGCCCCTGCGCCGCCCGCGCCATCGCACCCATCGCGACAAACGTCGCCGCCGCCGCAATCGCAACGGTAGCCGCCACGGTAATCGCGGTGGCGAGGTTGCTCGTCAGCAATCCGGCTGCGCGACGTATGCGCAAGAATTTCGTGGAGAACCTCATCGCCCGCAACCTACTCCGCAGGCCCAACAAAGGCAAGCCTCGAGTAGCTCGGCCCCGCTGAGCCGGCTCCGCCGCCCAGTCGAAAACGTTCTGATTCCTTTTGAGATTCGTTATGAGATTCTGGAAGTCCTGATTTTCATCGACGTGGCCGAGTATCGCCAAGCTTTCCGCTTTGAACCACTGGATGTTCGCGCAATAAGGTACAATAGGCTCATGCGGCTCATTTTCGGAATGCTCTTTTCAACGATCTTGATGTCACAAACGGGATGGCACACGCTGAAGGACAAAACAGGCGCCTGTCAGCTTTCAGTGCCACCGAACTGGACCATCCTCTCGACACCCGGCCATGCTTCATCTCCTGATCACATGGACACTACCGTGTTGTCCGGGCATAGACCATACAGACCGTTTAGTGATGAGACCTTGCAAATGTTGCAGCCGGACAAGGTGTTCGAAAATTCGTCCCAGCGAAGTTTCTACGTTACGAAGCCAGCCGGCAACCCCGCGACCGTCGCATATCACGTGGAAGTGCCGGGCAGCAGCAATGCCTGCATCGCCCAGATCACCGCGCGCCCCGCGTATCCTCTGGACGAAATCAAGAAAGTCGCATTGAGCTTGTCAGCCGCCAAGTAGGGACACCGGAACAGCAGCGAAGCCGCCAGCACGCACAGGTAACATTTCATATATCCGCAGCCATGTATCGTTATTCCTGCACATTCCAATGCGTTTGGTCGTATCCCGCCGCCCCGCAACCTACTCCGCCCCAACGACGAACCCAAGCATCCCTCTGTCGCCACTAAACCACTCGCCACTGAATTTCCCCGGAGGCTCACCATGCCCGTCGTTCCCACCACAGCATATTCGCAGGCGGAAGACGCGCTCACCCTTGCGCGCGCGCTGGTCAATGATTCGGCGGGCGCGGTCTTTACCGACACGCTGCTGATGCCCTTCCTCAACTCCGCCTATCGCGGCCTGCAGCGCGAGCTGGCGGAAAACGGCGTCAGCGTCCTCGCCGAGCAGCAGGACCTCGAGCTCGATAGCGATCCCGTCACCGGCATTACGCCCACGGAAATCAGTGACACGTCCAGCCCGCAGCTTCCCACCGACTGCCTCGCGCCGCACATGCTCTGGGAACGCGCCACCGCCAATACCGCCGACGTTTTCGTCCCCATGGAAAAATTCACCAGTGGCGGCGGCATGCTGAATCTCCAGCCGAGCACCTATCTGCGCCTTTGGGAATGGCGCGAGGACAAAATTAATCTCATCGGCGCGACGCAATCCATCACCGTCCGCATCCGCTACGAAAAAGTTTTGCCGTTGCTCACGCTCGGCACCGATCCGATCCAGATTCGCAGCGCCACCGACCCGCTCGCGTTTGCCACCGCCGCACTCGCCGCGCGATCGCGGGGAGCACGCGCTCTCGCGCAGGATTTGCTCGGCGCGGCGCAAATGGCCACCGAAAATGTGATCGAGCGCTACGTCCGCCCGGAACAAAGCAAGGGCCGCCGCCGCATGCCCTACGGCTATCGCCGCCGCGTCGTCTATCTGTAGTTGTGAGCTTCGGATCGCTTGCGACGGGCTATACTCCTCCGCTACACCACCAAAGCGCGCAGGAGGAAACATGGATTACAAGGAAATGTTTTTGAAGCACTGGGTGAGAGAGGGTCCCATCACGCGCAAGGTCATCGGCCGCATTCCGCTGGATGGCTCGAACTACCGCCCGGATCCCAAGGCACGCACCGCGCCCGAAATCGCCTGGCTGATGGTTCGCGAGGAAGTGGTTCTCGGAGACTCCATGGAGAAGGGCGCTATGGAGTGGGTTGAGGTCGCAGCGCCAGCAGCCGTCAGCGAAATCCTGGCCGAATACGATCGCTGGCACGACAAGGTCACCGCGCAACTGCAAGCTCTACCAGCATCGCGTTGGGAAGAGACGGTGCCGTTTCTGCACCAAGGCAAAGAAGTCATGCGGATGGCTGCATACGATATGGCCTGGGCATTCCTCCTCGATCAAATCCATCATCGAGGTCAACTTTCGACGTACCTGCGTCCCATAGGCGCAAAAGTGCCCGCTATTTACGGACCGAGCGCCGACGAATCGTCGTAGAAACAGCTAAATCTTCTCGGCGCCGCCGGCGCGGCGAAGTCATCCCGCCCCGCCCGTGGGTAATGCAAAATTTGGCGCTTCTCCACGAATCACCGTGGACGATTTTTCTTTACACCAACAACCACTTGCGCCATTTCGACCTCCCGTGTAAACATTCTCCTCGTATCCTCGAACTACGCCCACACGCCCAATAAACGTCTCCCGTTGCGTTGTCATCCCGAACCCGGCTGCATTTCAGGCCGGTGTGAGGGATCTGCTTTCGCTTCTGCCTTGCGCCGTCATCCTGAGCGAAGTTCGCGTGTCTTTGCCTTTCCCGCGGTTTTTCGCGGGCGCGCAACGCAGTCGAAGGACCTCTCTTCGATTTACGAATCGCGGAGTCGTACTTCCAAGAGGGGTTCTTCGTCTGCGTGTCCCGGCGCTTCGCGCAAAAGAAAAATCACGGGACACTCCGCTCAGAATGACGGCGCACTGCCAGTCAAGCTACTTCGTCACCACATCGAGAGTAACTTGCAGCGACCGCGAGGTGCCCAGCGGATTGCCGCCGGCATCCGTGGCATTTCCGAGGATGATCATGCTGGTGACGCCCGTCGGCGTCACAGGAGTCGTCGGCGGCGGAGTCGTTGCTGCGTTCTTGCCGTGACATCCAATCATCAGCGCCACCGCAAGGCCCGCCAGCGCGACGCCGAATCGCACTCGCACCGTGCCGCAGCGGGATTGTCTCCAGCGAAGTCCCGCCATATTCTTCGCGCGGTTTGTGCGCGGCGGAGAACGTGCTCCCACTGTTGGCCGTCACCGGGGTTGCCCGGGCGTGCTCTCTTGATTCCGCATTCCGCCACACCGCCGCGCCTCGCAAAAATCGCAATCAGCGCCAGCCACCACGGGGAAGGGAACCGCTGACGCCCCGGCAGCGGCTGCCGCTCCGGAGCCGCACGCAAAATCATCGTTGGATTCCGCGTCACGCCAGGCCCAACGCCGCTCGATCCGCCGCAGGAAGCCACCGTCGGCGCGGCCGCTGTGGCCGACGAAGTGACGAACGTCACGCTGAACGCCACCGCCGCGCCCGGCGTAACCGCAACCGGGCACGGAGTAAACGCGCACGTAGCAAATCCCGGCAAATTCGACGGGCACTGGAACTTCACCATCTCCCCGTTTTGCCCAAACACGCTATCCGGCACCACCATCGCCTTGAACGTAGCCGATCCGCCCTGCACCACGGTCACTTCTTCGCTCTGGCCGCTGGCAAGTTGCAGGCTGTAGTCGTCGCCCGTGCCGGCCAAATCGTACGTGGCCGAATCGCCGGAATTGGAATCCGTCACGGTCAGCGTTCCGGTACGCGCGCCGCTCCCTTGCGGCGTGAACGCCACGTCGATCGAACACGTTCCGCTGGCCGGCAGCGTCGCCGTACAGCTTTTGCTTTCGACGGTGAAATCCAAATCTGTCACGCTGATTGCCACCGTCGTCGCGGCCACAGTGGACGAAGTATTGGTCAGCGTGAATGTAGCGGTCGCAGAAGTTCCGCCGCTCGGCGTATTGCAATATGTAAATGGATTGGTGGTCTGCGGGCACGGTGCCGCGAAAGCGCCTGGAGCGGTCAGCGTAATGTTTCCCGAATTCGCGGTCACATCCGGCAGAACGAGCACGCGGCTCGCGCCCTGCTCCGCAACGTAAAGATTGCCCTTCGCATCCAGCGTGATCGCGCCGGGCACGCTCAGTCCGCTCGCGATGGTGCTCGATTTTCCCGTCTTCGCATCGACGCGAATAATTTTCCCGCCGCTCGCGTCCGCGACGAACAAATCTCCGCGCGCGTCAACCGCCAGTCCCGCGGGACATGCTGGCGCGCCAGGCGCAGCGGACGCAGCTGCGGTTCCCGCGCTCGTCCCCACACTGGCGCACGGACCGGGCGCTGACGAACTCGCCGTCGCCGCTGGCGTAAACCCGCCCACCGCGGCAATCGAACCTGTGCTCGCGGTAATCGCAAACACCGCGCCGGTTGCCGGCGACGCCACAAAAACTTCGCTGCCGTCGGGCGTCACCGCAATGCTCGCCGGCGAAATCACCTGCGCCAAAGTCGAAAGCTGCCCGCTGGCCGCGCTTAGCACGTCCACCGCGCCCGCCGAATAATCCGCTATATAAAGGTTCCCGGCGCGATCGGCGGCAATCCCCATCGGCTGCGCCAGCGCGATATTCTGCCGCGCAGCCCAGCGGCCCGCCACGCTGCGAATCACTCCCGGCTCGCTGCTCGACGCCGCGCCAACGCTGCGAATCGTGCTGTTCTGCGTGTCCGCAATAAAAATCGTGCCATCCGGCGCAACGGCGATTCCGCTGCGCTCGACAAGCGAATCCGCAGCCAAATCGAGTTGCGCGGAAGTTGCCGCGCCGCCGTCGCCCAGCGATCCAGCCTGCCCCACGCCTGCCACCAACGCCATCGCGCTCGCCGCGTTCGCTGCGCAGCCTGCGATGTCGTCATCCTGAGCGGAGTGCGCCGGTTCTACGCTTTTCGTGTTCGCGCCATTTGCGAACACGCCGGCGCACGCAGTCGAAGGACCTCTCTTCGATTGCGCCGCTGGCAAGCTCGTCATCGCCGGAATCGGCAGCGCGAACACGCGATTCGGCGAATCCGCAAGCGTCAGCTCGAGCACTCCAGCAGAATCGCCATTCGACACAGCCGCAGGATTCACCAGCAGCGCGCGCGCCGTAATTCCATTCGCAATCATCCGCGCATTCGCCGGCAGCCCCACCGACGCGGCTCCGGCGCCCGCCGAATTATTCTGCGCAACCGCGTAAGCCGCCAAAAACGCCCCCGCTACAGCGCAAAATACCAGCAGCCGGGGTCCCCGGCACGCCGTTCTTGCGTGCTGGGGTGGTAGCAGTCGTCGCACTCAGCTCTCCTTATTCTCCCGTTGTCATCCCGAACCCGGCCGCGTCTTTTGCGGCTTGGGGTGAGGGATCTGCCGTTCCCTGGGAAGGCCAATCTCCCGATTGCCTCTTCGCCGTTTTCTTCGTAGGGGCACAGCATGCTGTGCCCGGCAAACATACTTGGCTACTTTTGCCTCGTCAGTCTCGCATCAACGGGCGCGCTTTTTTGCTGTTACAGTTTCGACGTTGGATTCACATGCAGGCGTTCGGGTTGCGCCGCGCACCGGCCAAGCTCTTGTAGCTCCGGCTTGCCCCGAGCCAAGTCGAGGGGCATCTTGCCGGCGTTTTGCCTTTGGACCAGCGCCGCAAGCCGCCCATCATACCAGTGACCAGTGAGCACCGCCTAGCAGGGAGTAGCCCTATTTCGCCGCCAGCCACGTGCGCGCTTCGTCTTCATCGCTGAAAATTTTAATCTCGCAAAACTCTTCGGCCAGCATCTCGATCATGCGTGAAACGCCGAACACATAACCCGCGGGCGCGACGACGGCTTTGGGGCCAACGGGCCCTTCCTTCGTCAGCTTTCGCATCAACTCGACCACGTGAGGAGCGTCGGCGGCTGAGAACTCGATATCGCCCGCGTGTCCATCGAAGAGTTCTCGATAGGACACGACTCCCGCGTCGCGCTGCTTCAAAATGTGTCCTTCAATGTCGGCGAAGCTCACGTGTCCAGACACCACCGTGTGAAGCTCGCGTCGCGCATGATCGACTGTAAAGGTGATCGGCACTGTAGCCCACCCAACACTTGGCTTGACTCTACGCTTTTTCCCCGCCGCAACCAATCCCTAGGGCCACCACCCGCCGGACTGCGTTGGGTTTTATGTAGCTCACCCCGCCCTCACGGGGTGAGGCTTTTCGCGCCCCGCGACCCGAAATTGCAATTCTCAATCTTCCCGAACCACTCACCACCCATCACGCCTTCAGGAGGAACACATGGCACTCACCTTTTCGCTCATCGATACATGGGACGACGGCAAGCGCGTCCACGTTACCGGCACCGCCGCCGCATCGGGAAATTATTCCACCGGCGGCGACACGCTCGACCTTTCGCAATTTCCAATCATCGCCGCGGCGCAAGCCCCACTCCAGGGCACCGCATGGATGGAAGGCATCGCCGGCTACGACTACGTCTTCATCCCCGGCTCCGCGATGAACAACGGCAAAGTAAAAATCTTCCAGCAAGCCGCCAGCGCCGGTCCCTTCCCCGAACTCGCCGCCGGCGCCTACCCCTCCGCCATTACCGGCGACACCATCACCCTCTACGCCATCTTCAAAAAGCTCCAATGAACGCAAACCGGCCGCGCGCTCTTCGTAGGGGCATGGCATGCCATGCCCGGCAACCGTACTTGGCGTCGCGTCGGGGCTCAGTGTGAATTCAAGGCGTGTTCCAGGCGCGCAGCGAGCGGCCGATCCTTCCCAACGAGCAACAGCACATTCTTGTGCTCAATGAAGAGCATCGGTTCCGCGCTGTCGAACCGCTTTTCGACAGCTTCGACTTGGAAGACCTGCCCCTTAGCCAAGTAGAGAGAATCGAAGACGCCGGCATCCGTCCGAAAATACGCAGCCCCTTTCTGGCCTTGAAAAAGGCGCTGCGCTTTCGAAGCGCATACGCACTCCACGCGAATGCCTTTGCTCGCCAGCAATCGCGCCAGATCGATTGCGTACGAATAGGCCGGATCGGTCGGCTGCAGGACCGCCTTCCGTTCCAGCGCGCTGCATCCCGAACTGAATTTATTTGGCAGGGTTGCCTGGGCGAGTAACCCAGGCATCAACAGAACAAGCGAAAGAACCAATCCGCTCGATTTCACGATTCACCTCCACCAACCCGAGGCGAACTCAGTAACCCTATTATACCCCGCCGAAGCTGACGGTCTGACCAGGATCGTCATCCTGAGCGGAGTGTCCCGCGCTTTTGCTTTTGCGCGAAGCGCCGGGACACGCAGTCGAAGGACCTCTCTTCGATTGCGACCTTCCCTCGATCAACCAACCACTATGAGCATCGAAACATTTTCGCCTTTGCCGCTAAACATCTTCGGCACCTGGGTCACGCTTCTCGACCCCTCCGACGTCCCCATCGGCATGTCGCCCAATCTCGCCGACGTCGAATTCTTCCCCGGCGGAGTGCGCACGCGCCCGGGCCTCGTTTCGCAATTCCCGCCGCTCGCGGGCGCGCCGCAAATCAACGGCGCTGAAGACCTACATCACCACGAATCTCGCGCAGCGCCTCCTGGTGCTCGATTCGCTCGGCAATGCTCTACAAGGAAACGTCACCCGGCACGCTCTCCGCTCGTCGCCGGCGCCGCAAGCCAAATCTCTTTTTCGCCTCCACCACGCATTTCGGCCGCGAGTACATGGCTTTTGCCGACGGCTCGATCGGCCAGGATCTCCCGCGCCAATACGACGACACTGAATTCGATCGCGTCAGCCAAATCGGCCCCGCCGAAGGCCCCGCCGTCGCCGACGCCACCACTGCCGGAAGCATTTCGCCCGGCGTGCACCAGTGCGTCGGTCGTCTTCGTCACGCGCCAGGGCTATTGGACCGCTCCCTCGCCGCCAGTTTCCTGGACCGCCGCGGGCGGCTTCCAAGCCGACGTCACGAATATTCCCACCGGCCCGTCGAATGTCGTGCAGCGCCTGCTCGCATTCACCGGCGCAGGCGGCGCGAATTTTTATCAAGTCCCCGCGACGATGGTGCATCAACGACAACACCACCACTTCGCTCACTGTCGATTTCAGCGACACGATTCTGCTCTCCGGCGTCAGCATGGATTATCTTTTCGGCCAGATCGAGCTGCCCGATCAGCTCGGCGTGGTCGCCTATGCCGATCGCCTTTTCTGGTGGGGCGAGCGCGCCAAAATGGCCAACTGGCGCAATCTCACCTTCGACGGCGGCTGGGACGCCTCCGGCAGCGGCCGTCCGCTCGGCTGGACTCAGGATCCCAGCTTCGGCGCGGGCGGCAGCAGGGAATCGAGCGATGTGGTTTGGGGCGACGCGTATCGCATCACCGCGCGACGGCGCCACCGTCGCGCGCGGCCTGATCTCGCAAACCGCGATCACTCGACGCCTCCGGCAATCCGCTGCTCGTGAACAACACCGATTATTCCGTGCGCGCGCGCGTCTGCCGCACCGCCGGCCTCAGCGCCGGGGACGTTGCGCATCAATGCTTTCAGCCCCACGCCGGACCAATCGGCGCGGGCCTCACCGTCACCGTCGCGCAAGCCACCACCGCCTATCAGGAATTCACCGCGCAGCTCTTCCGCCCGCAAACCTCGCTTCCGACCGATCTCATGCTTGCGCGTCTACGCGGACGGCACGCCCGCGCCCTCCGGCGAATCGTTTCTCGTGGACAACATCGAAATTTTCCTCACCAACGCCGCGCAGAATCCGTCGCTCGTGCGCGCTCGCGGCACCGAAGAGCCCGAAGCCTACGACGGCGTCACCGGCATCATGAGCATCGCCGAAAATAACGGGCAGGGAATTCGCGCCGCCTTCACCCTGCGCAACAATCTCTATTTCGTGAAAGAGCGCAGCATGTACGTCACCGCCACCGACGGCGTCAACGAGCCTGCGCTCTGGCAAGTCGAGGAAGTCTCAAATAAAGTTGGCACGCCTTCGGCGCATGGCGTCGGCATCGGAGAAGAATGGGTGGTCATCGCCTGCCGCACCGGCCTCTATCTTTTCGATGGCGGCGATCCGCAGAAAATCTCGCAGGAAATTCAGCCCACCTGGGACGCGATCAACTGGCAATACGGCCAAAATCTCTGGGTGCAGGTGGATACGCAGCACAAACGCATTCTCGTCGGCGTGCCGATGGGCTCGGCCACGCAGCCGAATCAAATTCTGATGCTCGATTACACCGAAGGCTTCGGCGATCCGCTCGTCGCCATGCTCACCGCGCCCGAACGCTCGCGCAAATGGGCGCCGTGGATGATCGCCGCGAATTCCTGCGGCCTGATCGAACGCTCCAACGGGCGTGGCGCAAATTTTCTTCGGCTCGAATAATTCCAGCGGAAAAATCTATCAGCTAACCCCCGGCGCATATCTCCGACGATGGCGCCGCCATCAATTCGTTTTACACCACCGCGTTTCTCGCCGCCACCGGCGCCGCGCTCAGCGGCACGCAATCTCTTCGGCTACCTCACCGCATACGTCCAAGGCGCCGGCACGCTCGCGCTTCAGCGCGTCCGCCCGGCAGACGTCAGCGTCGCATCGCGCTCGGCGCATTGGACGCTCGCCTCACCCGCCACCCGCGACATGGAGCAATTCACCAACGTCCTTGCCGAGCGCGTCTCCTACCAATTCGGCACCAACGCCGCCGGCTCCTGGTTCTCGCTCACCAAACTCGTCCCCTGGGCCAAGCCCGACCCCTTCGCCATCGTCCGCGGCACAAATTGACCGATCGAACAGGGTCGTCATCCCGAGCGAATGTCCCGCAAATTTCTTTTTGCGCGAAGCGTCGGGACACGCAGCCGAGGGATCTCTCTTCGATTTCGCCGCAGCCCCAACTGACGCGCAAGGCCAGTGGAAGCGCGGGGCTTTAGCCCCGCGATAAACCGCGCCCTATGCAGGGGCTTCTGCCACGGCACGAGCGCCTATGGAACGTCAATCCTTTTCCGCGGTTTTAGAGAAGGGTGTTGTCTGCAGATTGGCTCGATTATTTTGTCAAAAACCTCATCCATCACGAAGCCGATGGCTCTCTTATACGCCTTTAACTCCTTCGCAGATGTCTGCTTCTCGACGACCCGAATAGATTCATCCATCTCTTCATTGATATGAAGGAACAACTGAACCACGTGCTTCGCTGTCTCGCGTCTTCTTTCAACTTGCTCCTTCGCGCCTACCGCGCCTCCTCCTTGAGCGCGTTGATGACTACATCGACGTTTTGCGATCCTGACCGCTGGCCCCGAAGTAACGATCGATGGCGCTGCCCGTTTCGTGCGCGCGCAGCATCTTCAGCAGCTCGGACCGCAGCGGCTCCTTGATTCCATCGGCGAGGGCCTTGTAATGGGCCATGAGCTTCGCGTTCTCAGGCGCCTGGTCGTGGAAGTTCTTCAGACTTTGCTCGCTGATGCACGGGAAATCCTCTGTCCAGCGGCCGTTTTCCTTCACGAGATACAGGACCACGCCTCCCGCATCTTCGCCCTGCTGGTAGTCGATGTGCAATTCGCGCGCGGGCCTCACCGGAAACTGCCCGAGGCTTTCGATCGCTTTCAAATTGTTCTCGTCGACCGCCGAAAACGTAACCGCGTAGTTCGCGGGAATCGGGTCGCGCATCTGCGACTCCATCGAGCCATCATAAGAAATCCCTGCTCGCCGGAGTGATGCACGCGACCGACTTCGAATAACTGTGCGCATGCAGCCGCCCCACATCCTTGGCGTTGAACGCAGCCACATACTGCTTCACGAACGCCTGTATGTCAGGCGGCTGCGCGCTAAGCGCCTGCGCCCGCACGTTCTGCGGCGCACACGCAGCCACGCAGAAGGCGAACACAAATATCAATACGCGAGTTATTCGGCGCACGGTACGAACCTCCAGAGGAATTTGCAATCGGCTATAGGTGAGATTACCAGAACCTGGTAACGGCTGACCCAGGGCGTCACATTGCCCTTGTTCTAACTTCCAACCCCTAACCTCTAACTTTCGCTTATGCTAACCATCCCTCAAATCGAAGCCTTGCGTACCACCAATCCTCAACTCTACGAATCGCTGAAGCGCCTCGCCGGCGCGTCGCTCGGCCCCAACCAGGGCTGGAGCCTCGATAGCCAAATCACGGACGGCGACAACTACGCGCGCGTCGTCTCCGGCGCGCTCACTTCCGGCAAAATCGACCCGACCAAATCCGGCGTGCTAATGAAAGGCTCGCTGCCGCCGACGTGGTCCGGCTCCTTCACCTACGCCTCGACCACCTCGAGCCTCACCTGGTCGTGGACCGGCCTCTCGATTTACCGCGCCGATGGCACCACCACCGCCATCCCCGATGGTTCTGCCGCCGTCACCGGTCTCGGCGCCGGCACCACCTATTATTTTTATCCTTACTGGGACGACACCGCCTCCGCGCTCGACTGGGTTGCAGGAGGCGCAGGCTCATCCGGCTACGCCCAAGCCGCGAAAACAAATTCCGCCGCGCAGCAGCAATCTCTCCAAGGACGCGTCCCGCTCTCGCAAGGCGCGATTGTTGCCGCCACCACCACCAGCGGCACCGGAGGCGGCTCGGGCGGCGGCAGCGGAAGCTGCCTGCGCGCAGGCAGCATGGTCCTCACCAAAGAGCGCGGCACCGTGCCCATCGAAAGCTGCAGAATCGGCGAACATCTCCGCTGCCCCTCGCAAAGCGGCGGCGAATCGTGGACGCGCATCATTCGCCTCGAAGTCCGCGACGCGGAAACTTTCATCCGCCTGCATTTCTCCAACGCCGAATCGCTCGACGTCACCCCGCATCACATCTTCACCCTAGCCGACGGCTCCCCCATGCGCGCCGAGCGCCTCTGCCTCAGCGACGTCTTCGTCGGCCGCTTCGCCCGCCTCACCCTAACTCGCATCGAAGCCATCTCCGTGGCTTCTGCTTCCCGCGTTGTCATCCCGAACCCAGCCGCGTCTTCTGCGGATGCAGAAAGGGCTCCCAGGTCGACGGTTAGGTCGAGCCCTGGGAGATCATGTGAGGGATCTGCTTTTTCATTACCGCTTCGCTCTGGCAAAAGGTCACCGTCAGCTGCGAGCCCTCGCACCAATTCTTCGCCGGCCGCCACTCCGCCTCCATCCTCACCCACAACTACACGTTTTCATCCTGAGCATCGGACATCTTCGTGCGTAATGTATGATGTCGCGCATGCCGAGCGTCGCGTCTTTCTTCCAAAACAAATCGGTGCTGATCACCGGCGCCTCCTCCGGCATCGGCGAGGAACTCGCCTTGCAACTCGCGCAAGCGGGAGCGCAGCTTACACTCGCGGCGCGCCGCAAGGACCGCCTCGAAACTCTCGCGCAAAGAATCGCAGGGCAGGGAACTGGGGAAACTCAGCGAAATACGCGTCCCGCCGTCGTGGAATGTGACGTGACGCGTGACGGCGATCTGGAAATCGCTGTAGCGGGCGCCGTCTTAGCCTTCGATAAACTCGATATCGCTTTCGCCAACGCCGGCTTCGGTATCGTCGCCCCTCTGAAAAAACTCACCGTGGAAGATTATCGCCGCCAATTCGAAACCAACGTCTTCGGCGTGCTGCGGACGATTTACGCCGCGCTCCCTGAACTGGAAAAAACCAAGGGAACTCTCGTCATCATCGGAAGCGTTTCCGGTTGGGTGGCAACGCCCGGCGCATCGCCCTATTCGATGAGCAAGTTCGCGCTGCGCGCCCTCGCCAACGCGATCGCGCCCGAGCTGCGCCCCACAGGCGTCAAGGTGACGCTAATCAGCCCCGGCTTCGTCGCCAGCGAGATTCGCCAAATCGACAATCAGGGCATCCGTCACGAGCACGCCAAAGATCCCATCCCGGCGCGCATGGTGGTGCCCACGCCCAAAGCGGTGCGTGAAATTCTGCGCGCCGTCGCAAAGGGCAAGCGCGAGCAAATCGTCACCGGCCACGGCAAAGTAGTCGTCGCCATCGAACGCTTCGCCCCGTGGATCCTCCGCGCCGCCACCTCCCGCACGCCCACGATCCGTGCAAAAGACGACACCCGCAAGTGGGATTAGGCTTGGTCGCACACTCCTGCGTGGCACAGACACTCCTGTCTGTGCGCCTTTACACTTGCCATTTGATCTTGCGCCGCTGTCATTTCGAGACTGGATATTGAAGTCCGCCCGAACTAGCGGTGTGCCATCCTGAGCTAAGTGACCGGACGCAGTTTCCTCGTCCCGCTCGTGCGGGACGTCCGGTCACGCAGTCGAAGGACCTCTCTTCGATTTTCACCTCATCCCCGCAGCGCCCGAAAATAAAACTGCCGAGCACGCATAGCATGCCCGGCAGATGCATAAACGCGCCCCGTTGCTAGCGTTCATGCAAGGTGATACCCATGCTCGCTGGCGCCGCCTAATCGCCACCGTGCGCGCGCGCCGCTTGGGCGTTCAGCGTGGTGGTCGCAAGTTGGGTCAACTTGGCGTCGGCGTTCTTTTCCTCTTGCAGAGTTTGTTCCAGTGGTCCGACCGCAGTCTGAATTCCCAATCGCCGCGCAAACTCCGCAAGCGATCCGTAGAGCGCCATTTCGTAATGCTCCACTTGGTTTCCGTTCGCGATCAGAGCGGTATCGCGCAGCGCGGGATCTTCGATATTGCCGGCCGAGTCCTTGGCCGCGCTCATCATCTTGTCGATGATGTCGTTATCCCTGGTCTTGGGCTGGACTCCCGCCATGGAAAACACGCTTTCCAATCGGCTGATCTGCCCGCGTGTTTCTTGCAAATGATGCTGCAGGGCGGTGCGCAGCTCCGACGACCTGGCTGCTTCGATCATTGCGGGCAAGCCCTTCTCGGCAAGTTTCCGCTCGCAATCGTAGGCATACTGAAGTTCGATCTCGAAAAGCTCATTCAAACTCTTCACCTTTGTGAACATCGTTTTCTCCTTGGACCAAGCGTTCGGCGGTTGGGCCGCGAACGCGCATATGATCCTGATTCCAGAGTGATCCAAGTGAGCGCCGAGCGTGATTCGGCAATGTTGGTATTTTGGAGCAGGAGTTCCCGTAGCATCATCTGTTCGACGCCACACACTCCCGCGCCGCTACTTCAGCGCGCTCGCATACAGCGCCGTCAGCTTCTTAAACGCCTTTTCGGCCTGCGGCTGGTTGTACGCGGCGCTGTCCGCAACAGTCCAGCCGTGCGCGGCCTCGTACGTTTCGCTCTCGTATTTCCCGCCCCACGCTTTCAGCGCGCCTTCAAACTTCTCGATCGCCTCTTTCGGCATCGAGTGATCGTTCACCGCGTGCCCAAAATAAAGGTGCGGCCCATTCGACTTCGGAATGCGCGACTAACGCCAGATGCGGGCTCGTCGGCTTATCAGTGAAAAGCCCGCCGCCGTGAAATGACGCAATCGCGCCAATTTTCTCCGGACGCGCCGCCGCCGTCCGCAGCGAAACCTGCCCCGTAAAGCAGTATCCGACCGCGCCCATCTTCGCGCCGCTCACCGAACTCTGCGCCGCCAGAAAATCAACGAAAGCTGACGCATCGCTCTCCATCGCCTCCGAAGTGCACGGCCCCGCCAGCTCGCCAAACCGCTGCAAGGTGCGCGGGTCGCCCGCCAAAATTCGGAGTGAAGTCAAAACATGCGCCCTTCACCGTGCGGTAAAACGGATTCACCAGCACCACCGTGTAGCCCGCTTCCGAAAGCCGCTTCGCCATCGCGCGGTGCGACGGCCGAATCCCCATAATGTCGGGATAATGAATCACTCCAGGACGCTTCTTCCCATCGTCCGCCTGATACAGCGCCGCGTCGCACTTCCCATCCTTCATCTGAATCTCGATATCTTTTTCGCTCACGTTCCGTCTCCCTTAAGCGGCTCTCACCGCACTCGAGTGCAAAAATGACCGGCAAAGCATACTACATCACCACTCACGCCGGCTGGCAACGCCACGCCGCGCGCTTCGCCAATTCCCATTTCATCGTCCTGGCCGCGCCCGCCGCCAACGCTGTCATCCCGAGCGAGCCCGCCGTCTTTGCGGGCGACGAGGGATCTGCTTGTGCCTTGCGGGCTCCGCACGAAGAGGTTCGCATCCTCGTTCTAATCGAGGCCGACGAAGGCGTGCACCTTTCGCTCGACGACGATCCCGCCTTCGAGCCGCTCCCGCACCCTCTCGCGCAAAAGCCCATTTCCGCCGCCGCGCAGTCCGCGCTCGCGCCGCACGGCATCGCGCCCGGCGCCACCACATTCGACGCCGCCGAAGCCCTCGCCCGCGTCCACCCGTTGCTGCGCCACCGCGTTTTTTAGTTGGCTTACCGGTCGCCAATTACCAGCGCAATCGCAAAACCGTCGTACCCCTTGCTTCCGACAGTCTGAAGCGCCGTCGCACTCACGCGCTTTTCCTTTGCCAGCATTTCAATGAACCGGCGAATGCCGCGAATATCCGGATCGGTGCTGGACGCATCCACCACGGCGCCATCGCGCACCACGTTGTCGACAATAATCACGCTGCCGCGCCGCGAAAGTTTCAGCGCCCAGTCGAAGTACTCCCAATTATTCTTTTTGTCCGCGTCGATGAAGATCAGATCGAAAGGCCCACGGCCTTCGTCGGCGATCACCGGCAGGCTATCGAGAGCCGGTCCCGACGCGCACCTCAACCATTTCCGTCAATCCGGCGCGCGCAATATTCTCGCGAGCGATCGCGGCGTGTTTCGGATTAAATTCCAACGTAATAATTCGGCCGCCAGGAGCCAGAGCGCGTGCAAACCAAATCGTGCTGTACCCGCCGAGCGTGCCAATTTCCAAAATACTTCGCGCATCCTGCATGCGCGCGAGTAGCCAAAGCAGTTTGCCTTCATTGGGCGTGACGCTGACGTTTGCGAATCCCGGCCGCGTCGATTGCCTTCGTCGCCGCGTCCAGAATCGGGTCGGACGGAATCAGCAACTCATTGAAATAGCTTTCAACGGCCTCCCATGTTCGCTCAGGTGCGCGCAGTCTGTTCATGGCAAAACTATAGCGGCCCAGCCCCTCTAGCCAAGACCCTTCATGCTCATTCGCGAATACACGCCCGCCGACCTCGACGCTCTCCGCCGCATGCACGCGTCGCAAGGCTTCGACTACGCCTTCCCCGACCTCTCCGACCCCATCTTCATTTCAAAATTGATCCTCGAAGACGACTCCGGCCGCCCGGTAATGGCCGCGCTCGCCCGCCTAACCTGCGAAATGTATTTGCTGATGAATCGCGGGGCAGGGAACGCACGCGCGCGCTGGAAGCAGCTCCTCGCCCTCCACCGCGCCGGCGAACTCGACCTCCTCGCGCGCGGCCTCGACGACGCCCACGCCTGGCTCCCCCCGCAAATCGCGCGCCGCTTTGGCCGCCGCCTAGAATCCCTAGGCTGGCTCCGCGACGACTCCTGGACCCCCTACTGCCGCCGCCTAAAGCCGTGATTCGTGACTCGTAACTCGCAAATTTCGGTTAAAGTTGGTCGGACCCCATGACCTTCGACGAGATGCATAAAGCTGATCAAGAAGGGCGATGTTATGGCTGTGCGCGCTGCGCTGAACAGCGGCGTGGACGCCAATCTTTCAAACAAATTCTCTTGGACGTTGCTCATGCTCGCGGCACTCAAAGGTAACACGCCCATCGCAGAACTCTTGATTTCGAGAGGGGCAGAGATCGATAAAACGAACGCTTTTGGAGAAACCGCCCTGTCGCTGGCCGCCCATGGCGGCCACGTCCCATTCATGGAGATCCTGCTTGCTCGCGGAGCTTCGAAGGATTGCCGCCCGCATGGAGCTGCGTTGACAGATTGGATCAAGCTTTCGTCGGGACTGTCGCCGGAAAGATTTCGCTCAGTTTTGGATCTTCTCAATCACGATGTTCACGCCGGCCTTCTATCTTCGTTTCAATTTCTAATTTCCACCCGCCACTCGTCCCACTTTCCGATTTCTAATCTCCAACCTCTAACTTCCAACCTCGGAGGCAAACACAATGTCCCGCGCCGCACAGCAGCAAACCCGCAACCTCACCGACCAGCAACTCGCGCAGCAAAACCAGCTCATCTCGCAATCCAACCAGCAAGGCCAGCAGGACCGCTCGCATGATGCTGCCGACGATCACCAGCCTGCTGAACAGCCAGGGCTACACGCCGCAGCAGCAGTCCGCGATCACGCAGCAATCGCTCGGCGCCTCCAACACCGCATTCGACGCGCTCCGCCAGCGCGCCGCCAATCGCATGGCCGCCACCAACAATTCCGCCGGTTTCGGCGACCTCACCGCGCAGCTCGGACGCGAGCAGGCGCAAACCGACGCCAGCCAGGCGCAGCAAAATCAAATCGCCTTCGCCAACCAAAAATTGAACGAAAATCTCGCCGGCCTCAACGCCCTCGGCCAAACCTACGGCATCGACACCAATCTCCTCGGCAAAGCGATGGGCGTCCCGTCGGAATTGCTAAGCGTCCGCCAGCGCGCCTCGCAGAACGAGCCCAGCAGCACCACCTCCGGTCTCTTCGGCCTCGGCTCCAGCGTCGCCTCCCTCTTCGGCTAACCCTAGCCTACATGTCCTATCTGAAGCGCAATGCTTTGCGCAATTGAGGCAAAGGCCTGCACACAGAGGGCGCGGTCAAGCGGCTAACTGACGCGCCGTCAGCTCCCTTAAGATGGAATCGAACGTGCCCTAAAGCTACTGGGGTGTCTCTGCCGTCCAGTCACTGAAATCTATCGAGGGGGAGGATCGCATGCACAAGCTCGCTCGCAAAGGAACGTACCTGTTCGTGGTAGTCGCTGTGCTCGTTCTGGCACCGGCGCTCAAGGCGTCGGAGATGGATACCTTGACCCTCACGCTCAGCCCCACCACCTACATCGTGTCCCCGGGGCAGGCCTTCACAATTGACGGAACGCTGACCCAATTGCTGCCGGACTCCATCTCAGTGAATTTAATCACCTTGTCGATCACCCCCTCTGATTTTACTGACTCTTTTACCATCTCTCCCGATCCGGCCCTTCTGGCTCTGCTGGGAGTCCCATCGAGCAATCTCACGCTCTACTCGGGGCCGCTTTACGATCTTACGGTCGGGCCATCGGACACGATCGGCGACACCTTCTCAGGCTATGTCGACATTACGGCGCTCGATCCCACAACGGCTTCTACCCTGGATACTGGTCATGTGCCTTACACCGGTACGATCGTTGGCGGCGGGGTGCCTGAACCGTCAGCGCTTCTCATGCTTCTGCTTGGAATAGGCTTGCTCGGCCTGCTCGGCGCCGCTCGGCGAAGGTTTGAGCCTTTGCGTCGCGCCGGAGTTTACACGGCTAGCTAGCGCCGTCATCCTGAGCGGAGTCCCGCGCTTTTTTCCTTCGCGCGGTTTCTGCGCGGCGCGTGCAAAAGGGCTCCCGGGTCGGCGGTTAGTCGAGCCCGGGAGATCAGTTGTCGAAGGACCTCTCTTCGCTCTCCCCAGCGCCGCCGCGTCCACTACCACGGCTTGCTTCGTACGCCCCGCACCGCCACGCCGCAAATTCACTCGCGTCGCCCCCAAAAATGCACATCCTCCAAAATCCAACCTGGTGGACATTCGGCTTCACGTCCATCGTACAGCTGGCATTTTTTCTGCGCTGGCTCTATCGCCACATTCGCAGCGAAGAAATCACCCGCGCCTTCGTTCACGACATGGCCACCAACCATCTCCCGCACATTTACGAGCTGCTCGAAATGCTCTGCGACGAGGAGGGAATCAAGCGCAACCCGCTCCCGCCCATCCGCTGGCTCGACCTAAACCGCCGCCCTCCCACCTAGCGCGGTCCTATCTAGCTCACCCCGCGTTCACGGGGTGAGGGTTTTCGTGCGGCTTCGCTCCGCCTCAGCGCTCGCGCGCCATCCAATCCACCACGGCATCGGTGAACCGGTCCGGCTCCTCAAAGAATGGTTGGTGCCCGCTGCGCTCGAAAATCTGTAGCGTCGCGTTCGGAAGCTTTTCGGCGGCGCCATCCCACAAAATGTGCGGAACCACGTAGTCGTGGCGCCCGTGCGCGAGGAAAATCGGCCTTCGCAACGAATCGGCGCCCACGGTGACATCCCACGCGCGCGTAAGATCACCGAGGAGATGGCTGAGCATCGCCGGTTTCATCTCCGCCTCCGCATAGAGCGGAGCCGCGTCCAGCCGCGCATCGAAAAAGCGCGCCGGCATCTGCGCCAGAAACACGCGGCCGGAAGGCGCGCCAGCCGGCAGCGCTGCGAGGTTGTCGCGCAGGATTCGCTTGCGTTCTTCCGACGCGTCTTGCTCGAAAAACGCCGTCGCCTTTTCCGCCAGCGACGCCATATCGCCTTTCGGCGGAGTGCCAGCGGTGATCACGTGCGAGACGCTCGCAGGGCAGCGCCTGCCATACTCGATCGCCAGCACGCCCAGAATCGAGTGCCCGATCACCGCGACGCGCTCTACTCCAAGATCGGCGCGAATCGCCTCCAGATCGGTGGCAAGCACGTCGAAAGTGAGATCGCCAGGCTCGCCGCTCGATTTGCCTCCTCCGCGCAAATCGACAAAAACCAGCTTCATCCGGTCGCTCAGTTGCTCCGGCATCATGCGCTCGAATGGCTTCGTGCCGATGCTGCACAGCACCAGGCACACTGGCCCGCTCCCCCGCGTCGAATAAAACAGTTCCGCGCCCTTCACACGAACAATCATCCTTTGTTTCCTTTCAAGGGGCTCATCACCGCCGGGAGCGCAGTGGAAGGACCTCACTTCGATTTTGCCGCGAGGGCTCGCTGATTCGTAGACGAATATCGCACGCACGAAATGCGCTAAAATCTCCCTCGCCGACCACTCATCTCATCGGCGAGACGAATCGCGCCATGCCGGAATTAAATTTCGCGCCCTTCGAATACGCATGCCCAGGCGAGCCGCCCGTTCGCGGCTACCTCCACACTCCCGCGCGGCCCTCGCACGACGCGCCTCATTCTCACGCACGGCGCAGGTGCCAACTGCCACGCGCCTCTGCTCGTCGCTGTCGCAAACGCCTTTTGCGCGTCCGGCGATCACCGTCTCCGCTGCGATCTGCCTTTCCGCCAACTGCGTCCGCACGGCCCGCCGCCGCGCGGCAGCGCCGAACGCGACCAGCAAGGCCTGCGCCAAGCCGTCGAAGCGATCAAGGGTCAAGTTCCAGGCCGCGTCTTCCTCGGCGGCCATTCCTATGGCGGACGGCAAGCCTCGATTCTCGCCGCTTCCGATCCCACGCTCGCAGGCGCGCTGCTCCTGCTTTCCTATCCCTTGCATCCGCCGAAAGCGCCCGCGCAATTGCGCACCGCTCACTTCCCGGATCTGCGCACGCCCGCGCTGTTCGTCCACGGCGCGCGCGACGGCTTCGCCACCATCGACGAATTGACCGCCGCGCTAAAACTAATTCCCGCACGCACGCAGCTGCTGCCGATCGAAGCCGCCGGCCACGAACTTCTCACCCCGCGCAACCGCGCGTCACCTGCCTCAGCAGGTCGTCTCCGCGTTCGCCACGTTCGCTTTGCAGTCGTAGGGGCACAGCAGGCACTCCACAGGAAGGGATCGCTACTGCGCAGCCGTTGCCGGCAAATAACGTGCGAGGAAATCGGCCAGCGCATGCCGCGTGATCTGTCCGCCGAGGCTGCCCCACGGAATATCGTACGCGTGCTCGCCGTACGGCACGCTGACCAGCTCGTTCGGGACGCCCGCCGCGTCCAACTTGTCCACCATTTCGATGTGCCCGCCAAACGGCACCAGGTGATCGTGCGCGCCCGCCGCAATCAATGTTGGCGGCAGCCCCGGCCGCACGTGAAATATCGGCGACACGGCGCGATACCTCTCGGGAAACTGTTCCGGCGACCCGCCAATATATCCGGTATTGAACGCGCGCCCACTCACCGGTCCGATGCTCGACTTCAAATTCCAGGCCATCGCGAGATCGTCCGGCGGATACAGCGCAAAGATCGCCGCGGGCTGCGGCACCGCGCCTCCGCAGCTCGACGTCACCGTCCCATCGCCCAGTCCGTAGCCGACCTGCAGCGCCAGCCCCCCGCCCGCCGATTGCCCGGCGAGCAACATTCGATCCGGCGAAATGTTGTAAAGCGCGGCGCGCGAAGCCACCCAAGCCATCGCGCAGGCCACATCCTGCGCGGCCAGATTCCAAGTCACCGGTGGATCGAGACGATAATCCACATCGAACACCGTGTAGCCGCGTGACGCAAGCCAGCGGTCCCAATCGCGCCCCATGCTGCGCGTGCCTCCCGAAAATCCGCCGCCGTGAATCATCACCACCGGCGCGGAGGGCGCCGTAGCGCTTCCCGCTTTCCCCGGCAGATACACGTCGGTGCGAAGAATTTTGCCGCCGACTGTGGCGAAGACCAGCGTCTGATTCGGCTCCGCAGACGGCCCCGGCGCAGACACCCGCAAATGATCCATCCAGGAAATCGACGCGCCTGCGCGATGCGCAGCACCCACGAGCGTCCCAATCGGAACCATCGCGCCCGCAGTGGACGCAATCGCCAGCCACAGGATCACCGTCGTCGCGCGCTGTCCGCCTAGACGCAGCGCCCACAGCGCCAGCGCGATGCCG
This sequence comes from uncultured Acidobacteriota bacterium, assembly GCA_963754105.1. Taxonomy (GTDB): domain Bacteria; phylum Acidobacteriota; class Terriglobia; order Acidiferrales; family UBA7541; genus Palsa-295. The sequence continues at coordinate 503,468 of CAVWEZ010000007.1, read as the reverse complement.
ATCGCGCCCAGCAGAAAAATGTGTAGCGAGAAAAAAGATTCAAGCACCGTCGCAAACGCGCTGAGCCACGGAACAAAAGGGCAGAGCACTCCCAGCACAATCGCAAACACCAGCAGCGTCACCCCCGCTGCTAGCGCTGTCACCAACCGCCGCTGCCACTGCGGCGCGGATCGCTCCGCACCAGCGCCCGGCGTTGTGTTCACCCGATCGCTCGGCGAGTCCGCGCCCTCTCGTCCGCTCCGCGACGACGTAGGCCCCAATATGCTGCCATGCATCGCGCGCATCATAGCACCATCGCGCTCCGCACACTCGCGACCCTAAACGCGTGCCGTCATCCTGCTTGCCCTGACTCAGGAAGGGAGCGGAGTTCGCGCGTGACTTGATTTTCCACGCGGTTTTTGCGGGCGCGCGAACGCAGTCGAAGGACCTCTCTTCGATCTCCAATTCGCCTCGCCGCAAACCAGAAATGCCCACTCCCGACCTCATCGCACTCGCCCGCGCCGCCGCAGCCAACCGCACGCTCGACTCCGCGCTCGTCTGCGCCATCATCGAACAGGAATCCGCCTGGAATCCGCACGCCATCCGCTACGAGCCCGGCTTCCGCACGCGCTACGTCGCGCCGCTCGGCCTCGGGCCAACAGAAGAAATCGCCCGCTCAATTTCCTGGGGGCTTATGCAAGTAATGGGACAGGTTGCGCGCGAGCACGGTTTCACCGGCAAATTTCTAAGCGCCCTCTGCGATCCCGCCCTCGGGCTCGACATCGGCTGCGCCGCCCTCGCTTCCAAGCTCTCCGCCGCACGGCAACCAGGGCAGGGAATCGCCAAAAGCGAAATCGAGCGCGCTCTCGCGCTCTGGAATGGCGGCTCAAATCCAAATTACGCCGCCGAAGTCCTCGCCCGCCTTCCGCGCTACCAATGACGCCCCGACGCCCGGTCACCGTGGACGATTTTTCTTTACACCAACAACCACTTGCGCGATTTCGCCCCGCGGTGTAAAGATTCTCTCCGTATCCTCGAACTACGCCCACACGCAACGTCCGCTTCATTAATCGCCGGTTACCCGTGAACGATTTTTAATAGGTATATACTCTCCGCGAAAGGTCATCTGAGGATAACTCAGACTTCGCGGGAGTGTGTAACGTGGGTTCTGAATTCGTCGAGTACCTTAGCTCGTTTTTAGACAAATGGCTGTTTTGGGTGGGAATCGTGTTGCTGGTTCTAGAGATATTCAAACGAATTCCAGGTTGGAAATTACCTCATTGGGTTGAAAGCGTCCCGCCCAAGTGGTTTTGGGGCCTAGCTCTGGTTTGTTTATTTCTTTCAACCTTTCAAGTGTGGCACGAGGAAAAACTCAAGGCCAAGGAGGGCGCTGTTTTTGTCCGTGTCGCTGATATGTATCCGCGAATGACAACCGGCGACGATATATTCCCAGTCGGTGAGAATTTAGCCGTAAATGTGTGGTGGACGGTAACGGGACGAGAACCTGCTATGAATGCGCTGGTAAATGGGCAAATCTACTTAGAAAACGACTACAAGACGGAGACACAAAAAGAAGTCGTTAAAAAATTTCAGGTGTGGTGGGAAGACCAGATAGCGAGATATTACAAAGGGAAAGACGGAAGAGAACATCCCCCTATCTACCCAGATAGCGAGATGAAAGATCACCCTCAACTATGGCAAACTTATTTGGGTCCTGAGATTTCGCCTGCCGACAAATTGGCAATAGTAAACGGAGAAAAGATCGTATTCATAATTGGAGCAGTTAGGTTTCAGGATTCGCTCGGTACACATGAGGCCCACGAGTGCCGGTGGGTAGAGGGACATCCGCAGTCAGAACATTGGTACGCGTCGATTTCACTTCGTGAGTGTGAGTTTTGGGTATCACCAATTGATGTAAAAGAGTAATTACGCAGCGTCTTGCGCCTTGGCAGTCAGCTGTTTGTATTCGAGGTTCGGTGATTCGATAAGTTTGAGGATCGTATCGCGGAAAAGATACGGATTCTTGCGATTATTAAACCGGAAGCACATTTCGTCCAGGTAGGCTGGGAGATGCTTGACGCTGACTCTATGCCACGTACCCATGATGCCGCGCTTGAGAAGCGAGAACGCGGATTCCACGGTATTGGTGTGAACGTCGTCCACTACGTAGACATGGCTCTTGTGGCTGGTTGCTTCTCGACCGCTACGCCGCGCTCTTCAAATATTCCAGCACTTCCTCCGCGTGCCCTTCCGGTTTCACTTTGCTGAAAATGTGTTTGATCTTCCCATCCGGACCGATCACGAACGTGGTCCGCGCCACGCCCATCACTTTCTTCCCGTACATATTCTTTTCCTGAATCACGCCATACAAATTGCAAATCGTCTTGTCCGCATCCGCCACCAGCGTGAACGGCAAATCGTACTTCTCCTCGAATTTCTTCTGCGCCTTGTGCTCGTCCGGTGACACGCCTAGCAACACCGCTCCCGTCTTCTCGATTTTCTCGAACGAATCGCGGAACCCGCACGCCTCGATCGTGCATCCCGGGGTATCCGCGCGCGGATAGAAGTACAGCACCACCCACTTACCCTTGAAATCTTTCAGCGCGATCTTTTCGCCATTCTGGTCCAGCGATCTAAATTCCGGCGCCTTTTCGCCAATTTCCATTTCGCTCTCCTGGTTTATTTTTCGCGAATTCTCGCCCGGTGCACGAAGGCTTGGATTCCACCGGCCGCGCTGCGTCCTTATCGAACCACAAATCACTCGCCGCTAGCTACTTCTCTTATGACACGACGCACACCACAAATTCCAGCACCCCGTACACCTCCGCTAGACCGGGATCGCCAACCCGCTGGCCGATTCGCAACGCGTGATGCAGCGGGAAGATTAGCCCTGCTGCTCCTGCTGCTGCTGGTTGCGGGAACTGCGCGCGCAAACACCTACTATATCGACTACGCGAGCGGATCGAATTCCAATCCTGGGACGAAGGTATCGCCCTGGAAGTCGCACCCGTACATGGCCTGCGGGTCGCCGCCGACATACACACACGCGGCGGGGGATCAATTCATTTTCAAGGGCGGGGTTACCTGGCCGGCGGCGTGCTTCACGATGGTGCTGCCAGCGGGGGGAACTTCGAGCGCGCAAGATTATTACGGCGTGGACATGACCTGGTACAGCGGCGGCGCGTGGACGCGGCCGCTATGGGACATGGGCTATACGGTGCTGACCTGGGTGGTGGAAGCGACCAGCGCCAATTCCGGCTACATGACCTTCGACAACATCGAGATCGCCCATCAGGGCATCTCGTTTCCGGTGAGCTTTGGCGCGGGACAGGCTTTCTCGTTCCGCAGCGGCGGCAGGACCGGAACAATTCTCGAAAACATGTACATCCATGATTGGGTCAGTCCCAGCAACATTGCCACCGGCTCGACTGATTACGACGATGGAGCGATCGACAGCGGCGGCGCTGGGGCGGATCCGGGCAATGCCGTGAGGCTGCTCAATTCGACCCTCTCCGATCAGAACGGGTATTTTTTCCAGGGCGGGACGAAGATTACCGGGGTGCCGTTTGGAGGCGCCTGCCGCGATTGCACGGAGGTGGGCAGCGACACGTTCACCTACACGATGGCGGCGTGCTTTGACGTCGCAACTTGCCACGACAGCGAGTTTGCCCACATCGACCAAGGGCACATCGCTCTCTACGATGCGGATGTCCACTCGCAGATTATCGAGGACGACGGCGGCGGCCAAAGCACGAATTACGATAACTACCTTCACGACAGCCCGGCGGCGGTGGCCACGCTGATCTGCGCGGGGTCGTCCTACTTCAACAATGTGTCCTCGAACCTGAGCAACAATTTTTCGCTGATCATCGACACCAACGGCTGCTTCGCGGTGCCGCCCGCGTCGGCCACGACGAACATTTACAACAATACCTTCGATTGCACGGTGAACGGCGAGTGCATCGAGTACTACCGGCCGGGAGCGACCCAGGGCACGGTGAACGAGTTCAACGACGTTTACATAAACGGCAGCAACAACGTGGCGGCCACGATCACGCACTACAACCATTCGAATAACTGGACGATGAATACATCGGAGGCGAATGCCTACGGGTTCACGGCCGCCGGGAAATACAAGCCATCGTCCTCCGATCCCAACGTGGCCGCGAAAGGCTTGAATGAAGCTTCGCTTTGCAGCGGAAATTTCGTGAAGCTCTGCAAGGATGCGAGCGGCACTCCGTGGTTCGGCGGCTCCTACATCACGCGCCCCACCGGTTCAACCGCGTGGGATTTGGGAGCTTATGAAGGGCAGGGTGGAGGGGGCGGCGGGCCGCCGAGCATTTCGATCAGTTCACCATCCCCCGGAACGGTATCAGGGACCGTGAATTTAACGGCATCTTGCACGCCGCAAGGCAGTGCCACAGTCGGCAGCATCCAGTTCTCGATCGACGGCGACATTTTCGGCGCGGCGGGCACGGCATCGCCCTACACACTGAGTTGGAACACGCTCACTGCGGCCAATGCCACCCACACAATTTCCGCCACTTGCACCGATTCCAACGGCCAAACCGGAACGGCCAGCACCGTCACGGTGACAGTCTCGAATTCCATGCCGGGATGCTTCGTCTCCACGGATAACGGTTCTGGGAGCCTGTCGTGGACGGCCAACCAATCCTTTACCGTGCAAAGCGGGAATTTCACCGCGACGTTTACGGCCACGCCGAACACCGCGGACCAGGACACGGTGATTGCGCTCTCGCAGTCTCCGATGACCGCCTACTCGCAGGGCGCGGCGCTGATCCGGTTCAACTCGTCTGGAAATATCGACGTGTACAAAGGCAGCATCGCCAACTACACGGCCGACGCAACAGTGAGCTACGCAGCGGGCACCACCTACGCCTTCACGCTTCACCGTCAACATGACCGCTGGAACCTACACCGTGGCGCTCACTTCGCCGTCAAGCGTGACGCTTGCCACCAACTACCCCTTCCGCACCACCGCGCCGGCCGGGAGCATGGGATTCCTCAATGCGGTAGGCGACGACACCACGCCGGACACGGCGCAGGTCTGCGGTTTCGCACTCGCAGGCTCAACCTCCCTCACTTTCAGCCCTGCGAGCCTCAACTTCGGGAGCATTACGGTAGGCGCCAATGGAACTCAGTCGATCAGCACCACCACGACGGGCGGCAGTGTCAATTTCACAAGCGTGGCAATCAGCGGGAATGCGGATTTCACCATCGATTCCAATACCTGCACCGGATCGATTCCCAGCTCTTGCACCACGCAGATCAAATTCGCGCCTACCTCGGCGGCGCTTGAAACCGCCACCGTCACTTACACGGACGACGCTACCGGAAGTCCGCAAGCGGTCGCCGTCAGCGGCACCGGCGTCCCCGCCACTCCCACACTCTCCGTGAACCCCACCAGCTTGAGTTTCGGCAGCGTGCAGGTTCACACCACGTCCTCGAGCGGCCCCATCGTGCTGACCATCAGCAGCGGACCCGTTACTTTCACCGGCTCGCCATCTCTCAGCGGCGCCAACGCGGCCGATTTTGCACTCGCCTCAAACACCTGCACGGGAAGCGTCTCCGCGGCTTCTTGCCAAACCGTAGTAAGTTTCACTCCCAGCGCCGTGGGCGCCGAATCCGCCGCATTGAGCTACACCGATGACGCCACCGGCAGCCCGCAATCCGTCGCGCTCACCGGAACCGGCTTCCTCGCCCCGCATCCGCCCACCGCCGTCCACGCCGTCGTCAACTGACGATCCGTCAAGGATCGTCATCCTGAGCGGAGTTTCGCGCGTTTTGCTTCTCGCGCGGTTTAGGCGCGCGCGAAACGCAGTCGAAGGACCTCTCTTCGACTCAGCGACTGCCGCAGGGGAAGGGAAGTCACTCCCCTGGCTCGCGCTGGCCCGCGCCAAAGAAACCCGTAGCGGCCCGCGCCGAGTCGCTATCGCGCTGCAGCCGCTTGAGGTCCGTTCGCATGTCCGACGCGTGCTGGTAGCGAAGGTTGCGATCTTTTTCGAGAGCCTTGTTGAGGATTCGCTCCAGCTCTTGCGGCAGGTCCGGATTCAAGCGGATTGGCGAAGTCGGCGCTTTGTGCAGGATCGAATCGAAAATCGCCGCGGACGTGCGCCCCGAAAACGCCTGCCGTCCCGTCGCCATCTCGTACAGAACCACGCCGAAACTGAAGAGATCGCTCCTCAAGTCGATCTCCTGCCCCAGCGCCTGTTCGGGGGACATGTACGCGACAGTTCCCAGCGCCACGCCTGGGCTGGTCAGATGCGGATCTTCGTCCTCGGTGGTTCCTTCGGTCGGCGCGGTGAAACCGAGAGCCTGATCGCGGCTTAGCGGCGTGTATTTCGCAAGGCCAAAATCGAGAACCTTGGCTTGTCCGCGCCGCGTTAAAAAAATGTTGGCGGGCTTGATATCGCGATGAATGATTCCGCTGGCGTGCGCGGCGTCGAGCGCGTCCGCCACCTGCACGCCGATTTCGAGAAGCGTGCTGACGTCCAGCCTGCCCCCGACGATGTGGTGCTTCAGCGTCTCGCCCTGCATCATCTCCATGGCGATGAAGCGCCGGCTATCGTATTCGCTGATTTCGTAAATCGTGCAGATGTTCGGATGGTTCAGCGCCGCGGCCGCGCGAGCCTCGCGCAGGAAACGGTCCAGCGCTTGCTTTTCTCGGGAAATTTCTTCCGGCAGGAATTTCAACGCCACCGCGCGCCCCAGCGTCACATCCTCCGCGCGATACACGACGCCCATTCCACCGCCGCCGAGTTTCTCAACGACGCGATAATGCGAAATCGTCTGCCCAACAAGCGGCTGGGTCTCCGCCATGCCGCATCATCTTAGGTTCCACCCCAACTCAAGTCAACGCCGCCTCTTGCTTTTGCCTGTGCCTCTGACCGTCATTCCGAGCGAAGTTTCGCGCGCTTTGCTTCTCGCGCGGTTCTTGCGCACGCGAAACGCAGCCGAGCATCCTCTTCGATCGCCCCGCGGCTCTTGTAGCGCCGGCATCCTGCCGGCGTCTTTTCCTTGCCTTCGCAGTTATTTGTCATCCCGAACCCGGCGGCATTTCAGGCCGGTGTGAGGGATCTGCTTTTGGCTTTTGTAGCGCCGCGCCTTTTTGCCCTGAACAACGTGAAGGGCAGGCACGCTTTTCCTCGCATTTGCAACGATACGGTCCGCCGCGGCGGATTGCCGGCGAACGCATTGCCGTGATGCCGCTCACACTGTTCCGGTGGAAGGGCAGGGCTTCAGCCCTGCCATAAAAGGACGGCGCGAAGCGCCTCCCATTGCGCTGCCTCTCTCGCAGCATGTACTCGAGTTCGCCCGCTAGCCACCAGTCACGAGATCACCCTCCCATGACCCGACGCACCCTCGAAATCGCAGCTTTCTGCGCAGCCTTGCTAATAGCCGCGCTCGCCACTCCATGCCTGGCTCTCCTCACGCGACGAACAGCAGCGCCTCCAATCCACCCTTGCCGCGCAAAAGCAAATTCTCGCCGCCGCCGACACCAGAGAGCAAACGCGCCAAGCCACCCTCACTGACGCCCTCGCAAAAATCGAAAAGCTAAAGCGCGCCATACAAACGCCGCAGCAAATCCTGCGCGACCTTCCTCAATATTTGCCGCTCCCGCAGCCAATCACCCTCGCGCCCACCGACACCCAACCTCAGCAGGGAACTGCCCTGCCGACGAAATCTGGAACCGCCCCGCAGCCGTCGCCCACCGAACCCGTACGCTCTGCCCGCAGCGCCGAGCCCAAAGCTTTATCGCTGTCGAGCACCGGGGATCTGCCGCGCTCGCAGCCTGCAATTCCCTGCAACCCAGATAATAGTTGCGTGCTCGAAATGCCTTCAGCTGACCTGAAACCTCTCTACGATTTCACTCAGAACTGCCGCGAATGCCAGTTGCGCCTAACCGCCGCCCAACAAGATCACGCGGATGATCTCGCCAAGCTCGATGCCCTCACCCGTCAACGTGAAGCCGCCATCACCGCCGCGAAAGGAGGAACTTTCTGGCGACGCCTCCGCCGCAATGCCCTTTGGTTCGTCGTAGGCGCAGGAGTAGGAGCAGCCGCCGCCCACATCGCCGCCAGCCGCTGACCCCACCAAGCCGACCCGCTCGCGCCGGGCCAAGGTGCACGGGCAGGGCCTCAGCCCCGCCAAACAAGCAGCGCTCCCAGGTCGACTGCTAGTCAAGCCCGAGAGATCCGACCGCAAAGCGTCTTCCTCCTTGCCCTGAGTGTTGGCGCCCCGAGCGTTGGCGAAGGGTGCGCTCCCCTGTCGCATCAGGTACCCGACTCCATAAGCCTCGCACACCCCCAACGCCGCCACCAAGAGAGGCAGCTTCTGCCGGCCGCCTTCGCGGCAATGCCCTCTCGGTTCGTCGGTAGGCGCAGGAGTAGGAGCACCCGCCCCCGCGTCGCCGCCACCCCCGACAATCCCAATCCGTCGCGCCAATCCGCCGCGCCCGCTCGTCCCCACGCTGATCCGCTATGCCTATTGCCACCTTCACCGCCGGGGCCTTCCTTCCTGACTTTTACCTCTCCGACGTACCGCCCCTCGGCCTTCCGCCTCACCCTATCAGCCGCAGCGCAAAATAACCCTTGTCTTCCGCTAATTCTTACTATGTTGCGCTAGATTCCATTTCTCTTTCTGTTGCGGCCTCCGCGCGGCGTAGGGATGCCCGCAGGGAACTTCCAATCAATTCAGCGCTTGCGACCTCGATTTGGTTTTTAGCGCGGCCGCGTCGGACCAGCGCTGCCGCTGGCAAAGCTAAGAATGAGGTGACTCGAGGGAGCTGTGTCGGTCGAAGGGGCGTTAACTGCGGCTGCAGAGCTTGCCCGGGCGGGCGGAGACGAGAGGGTGGCTAGCTCGTCGAGGAGTCGGGAGCCGTGCGATGCGAGAAATGGGAGCGCACTTAAGGTGCGTTCCTGGAGGTCACCGGGATGAAGGGCGTCGAGGAGGATGCGCTGGTGGCGATCCAAGACTCCGGAGCGAAAATTGATGGCGCGGGCAACCTTAGCTTTCAGTTGCGTGAACTGGTGGAGCATCTTCTGTTCGGAAGCGCGAAGGGCGTCGACCAAAGTGGGATCGAGACTTTTCAACGGGTTGTCATATTGGGCCAGCAAATCGCGCAGAGCGCTTTCGCCAGTGTCGAAGCGGGCGGCTAAATCGCCGGGCATGAATTTCTGTTCCATTTTCGCTCGGAGGTGCTGCGATCCCGCGAGAATATCGCGAAAATCGAGATCATATTGCTCTAGAAAACGGGCGATGGGAGGCTCGATGAGTGTGAAACTGGCGCGTGGAAGAATCGCCGGCATGCGTCCGATGAATTGGTTGTAGATGAGGTTGGACTGAGCGAGATAGGCGATTTCGGCCGGGCCTCCTACGTATGCGGCGGTGGGAAGAAGCGAATCCTGCACGATGGGACGCAGCAAAGCGCTGGGAGTAAACGCGTCGGGGCGATCCTGGAGTGCGGAACGCAATTGTTCGCGAGAAAGCTCCGCTCCTCCGGCGGCAAAGTTCCCGTTGCGGCGGCGCAGAGGTTCGCGGCGACCGTCGAGATTGTAAAAGAGCAGCGTTGTTTCACGGGTTACTTTTACCTGAGCGTGGAAGCCAGCGGATTCAAGTTCATTTGATCGTGCCAGCAGAGCATCGCCCAGGGAATCAGCCTCGTCCAACGCGCGAAGGTAAATCGGTGCAGCTAGGCGATGCAAGCGCACATCGAGTGGATCGATGAAAATGATGCCGCGACCGGCAAACAGCCGCGCCATCAATTTGCCAAAGGCTGAGCCGTAGGTTTCGCCTCGCGTATAAGACTCGCGGAGAGCGCGTGTAGTCTCGTCAGCGAATGGACCTTCGAGAGTCTGCGTCGCGGCAAGTACGATTGGCTCGATCTCATCGCCCAGCAGAATTTCTCCGACGCGACGGCCCGCGTCTTCAGGTCTGGCAGGCAATTCGTAATGGACGAGTCCCTCGCGGGTGTTCCAATCGGAATGATGAACCTCCGCCAAGTCGTGATCCTCTGTTGCCAGCCAGAAGATGGGAACTGCGTCCGTGCCGTGGCTGGTTGCTTCCTCGGCGATGCGGATTGCCGAGATGGCTTTGTAAAAGGTGTACGCGGGGCCGGAAAAAAGGCCGGTTTGCTGACCGGTGACAATTGCCACGGCTCCCCGAGCGAGACGCTCAAGATTGTGAATTGTCGCAGGGTCGAGTTCCCTTCCTGCGCTGAATTTCTGGTTCTGTTCGCGCAGAATTTCGCAGACTTGGCGGCGGATATTTGAATCGAGGCGGACTTCACGGGCTGCGGAGTCAATGCCAGCAAGTGTTGGAGGGTGTGCGTAAAAGGATGCGACTCGGGGGAAATCTTCAAGAAAGGTTGAAAGGAGCTTGGTTGTGTGCGGGATTTCGCGGAAGGGAAGACGGTGAGACTCCATGGACGAAATTATGATACACGGGGCCTCGAAGAGCGGCAACTTTCACGCTCGGTACTGGGTAGTTTCCGGTTACCACACTGATCGGCACCGCGAGTTGCACATCGTTGACTTGAGGCGAGGTGGAACCTAAGATGATGCGGCATGGCGGATTCCCAGCCGCTTGTTGGGCAGACGATTTCGCATTATCGCGTCGTTGAGAAACTCGGCGGCGGTGGAATGGGCGTTGTTTATCGCGCGGAAGATGTGACGCTGGGGCGCGCGGTGGCGTTGAAGTTCCTGCCGGAAGAAATCTCTCAAGAAAAACAGGCGTTGGACCGCTTCCTTCGGGAGGCTCGCGCGGCTGCAGCGCTGAACCATCCGAATATCTGCACGATTCACGAAATCAGCGAATACGACAGCCGGCGCTTCATCGCCATGGAGCTGCTGCAAGGCGAGACGCTGAAGCACCATATCGTCGGCGGCAGGCTGGACGTCAGCACGCTTCTCGAAATCGGCGTGCAGGTCGCGGACGCGCTGGACGCCGCGCACGCCAGCGGAATCATTCATCGCGATATCAAGCCCGCCAACATTTTTCTAACAAAGCGCGGACAGGCCAAGGTCCTCGATTTTGGCCTTGCGAAATACACGGCGCAGAACCCCGATCGGACCCTGGGTTTCACCGCGCCGACCGAAGGAACCACCGAGGACGAAGATCCGCATCTCACCAGCCCGGGCGTTGCACTGGGAACCGTCGCGTACATGTCTCCCGAACAGGCGCTCGGCCAGGAGATTGACTCGCGGAGCGATCTCTTCAGCTTCGGCGTAGTTCTCTACGAGATGGCGACGGGGCGGCAGGCGTTTGCGGGGCGCACGTCCGCGGCGATCTTCGACGCGATCCTGCACAAAGCGCCGACGTCGCCAATCCGGTTGAATCCGGACATGCCGCACGAGCTGGAGCGCATTCTTAACAAGGCGCTGGAGAAGGATCGCAACCTTCGCTACCAGCATGCATCGGAAATGCGCGCGGACCTGAAGCGGCTGCAACGCGACAGCGATTCGGCGCGTGCGGCTACAGGTTTCGTTGGCGCGGCCAGTGCGAGCGAGGCGAGGGAGTTCCCTTCCCCTGCGGCAGTCGCCGAGCCGAAGAGAGATCCCTCGGGGCGACGAGCGGCTCCGGGCGGTGACGCGCCTGCAAAAAGCAAGCGATGGATTGCAGTGGGCGTAGCGGCGGTCGTCGTGGCGGCGCTTGCGGCGGGTGGCTACTTTTATTTCCATCGCAACCCCGCGCTCACGGACAAAGATTCCATTGTCATCGCCGATTTCACAAACACGACGGGCGATCCCGTTTTCGACGGAACATTGCGCGAGGGTCTCTCCACGCAACTCGAACAAACGCCCTACTTGCGGTTGATTTCGGGCGACCAAATTGCCGAGACGCTCCGTTTCATGGAGAAGCCGCCCGATACGCGGCTGACAGAAGATGTGGCGCGCGAGGTTTGCCAGCGCGTGAACGCAACAACGGAAATTGAGGGATCCATCGCCGCGCTCGGGAATCAATACGTCATTGGGCTGAACGCCGTGAATTGTCAAACGGGCGAAGCGCTTGCCGGGGAACAGGTCACCGCCGACGGCAAGGAAAAAGTGATCGCCGCCCTAGGAACCGCCGCATCCGAGTTGCGGTCGAAGCTCGGCGAATCGCGCGCCTCGCTTGAAACGCACGACGTGCCGCTCCAACAGGCGACCACGTCCTCGCTAGAAGCCTTGCAAGCCGAAGCCCGAGGGAGCCAGGCATTTTTGGATTTCAATATGCCTGCGGCGGCTTCGTTCTTCGAGCGCGCGGTGAGTCTCGATCCGAATTTCGCACTCGCCTATTCCCTGCTGGGAGTAACTCAAAGCGGCGAACAGAGAATCGAAAGCAACAAGAAAGCCTATGAGTTGCGCGACCGCGTTAGTGAGTTTGAAAACCTCTCGATTTCCAAGAACTACGAACTCTATGTCACGGGCAACTTCGACAAAGCTCTTCAGTTGATTCAACAACAGGATCAAGCCTATCCACACAATGCGCTGGTTCTGAGCGGACTGGTTAATTGCTATGGACAACACCTTGGCCGACCGGATGAGGGGCTCGCACCAGCTCAGGAGGCCGTTCAACTGAGTCCGACCGCCGTTGATTATTTGGGCCTTGGTTTTATGTACGTAGGTCTCAATCGCATCGACGAAGCGCGGGCGACGATCCAGCAAGCTCGCGCCTCCCACCTGGACTCTCCTATTTTCAGCGTAATCTTGTGGGCAGCTGCCCATGGTCAGCAGGACCAGGCCGGGATGGCAGCGAACGAGGCCATGGCGCGCCGGATTGCCCCAGATATAGACCTCGCCCTTGCCGAGGACCACGGTCGCGCGTCTCGTTTGCGCGACTTGGTTCAGCGCCTTACCGCCTCGGAAATGCAGGCGAATGCGAACGAGGATGCGGGAGACGACGAGTCGCAGGTGGCGGCGTTCGAAGCCTTGATCGGAGACCTAACGGAAGCCAGAAGCGCCGCGACGAAGGCAACGGAGATGTTCGCGGGTTGGCTGACGCTGGGGCGCTCCGCTCTTGTCCTGGCGCTTGCAGATGACGCGGCCGGGGCGCAGAAGGTGGCAGCCGAGTTGAACCAGCGATTCCCGGAAGCTACGTACGGCCAATTCTACTACCTGCCGGCGGCTCGAGCTGTTCTGGCGCTGCGTCAGGGGAAACCCCAGGAGGCAATCGAGGACCTTGGCGCCACGTCATCCCACGAGACGCTTCGGGAAGGCGGAATGGTGGTTGGTTACCTTCGCGGCCAGGCCTACCTCGACGCGCACCAGGGCGCGCAGGCCGCCGCAGAATTCCAGAGAATGCTAGACAGTCCAACCCAAGAAGCCTTGGGCAGTCTACCGGAGCTTGGTCTCGGTCGCGCGTACGCATTGCAAGGCGACACGGCGAAGGCCCGTGCGGCGTACCAGGATTTCTTCGCTCAGTGGAAAGACGCCGACCCTGATATTCCCCTCCTCAAACAAGCCAAAGCCGAATACGCCAAGCTGCAATAACCCGACAGTTGAGAGTTGAGAGTTCAAAGTTGAGAGCAAAACTAGGTCGAGGCACTCAGCAAGTTTTGAACACAGTCCGCTAGTTTGTCCATGCCGTCGGCTTTATCAACCATTGCGTCGACGTCTTTCAGAGAAGTGGACGCTTTGCTCACCGCTTCGCTATACATCGTAAACAGAACGATGCGCACTTTGGGAATCATGTCTTTCAGGACAGAGGCGGCAGCGAGGCCATTCGGCCCGGGCATCGCTAAATCCATCAGAACCAAATCAGGCTGGAGTTCCCGGGCTTTTTCGATCACATCTTGACCATCGACGGCCTCGCCGCAAACGTGAAAATTTCTTTCGGCTAGATAATTGTGAATGGCCTGGCGAACATTGCGACTATCGTCCGCGATGAGAATCCCTTGGGACATTATCGCCTCCCCGTTGGACATCGGCCGTCTCCTTGATCCTCGTGAAAAGTAGCAGTGATTTCAGGAGGCGGATATAGGGTGTTTGCCGTAGCGCCGAGAACCGATTCGCTGGACGGCGCCAATGCATGATCGTCAGGTGACCTCAGCCCATTCTTCAGACTGCTCGGTCTCTACAAGTTTTTCCCTTGAGCGAATAAAGTACTCTCCAGGAGAAGGCAGAGCCAAACGAGCCATTTGCTGGTTGGCTTCCTTGAGACCTGGTGCCGCCGCCACCCACAGAGGACCGCTCGGAAGTAGTTTAAAGATATCGAAGCTGGAATCCATGATGTCCTCCGTAATCATGGTGAGCATTTTCGGTTCCACGGCACTGATAAACAAGTTAGGTCAGACGTATCAAGGAGTTGAAGCCTTCGGAGGGTAGCTCGGAACTCAATGCGGGTGGCGACGTCGGGTATTTTCTGTCATTAATATTGCGGTCTGTCGTACCAGAACTCTTGGTCACTCTGAGCAGGTCTGGCCTTCGGCGGCAACTCCTTATTATTACTGGAGCACCCAATCGGTGGGCTTTTCGAGAAATTGGAAATCGCACAACTGCCGGGGCGTTCCGCCTGCATTCACGCGAATGACTTGTGCCTTTCCGACCAATCTTCGTTCGTTTGCCGCCAGATAGACTTCGATCACGGCGTCTTCCTTGACGTTGACCTGCAATCCACACGAGAACCCGTTCGCCGTCACGCTCTCCGTTGTAGTAATCAGATCGAATGGCGCCTGCGCGCTATCAACACCGCGAAGTTCTAGCGTGGTTTTGAAACGAACACGTACCTCAACTTGCCTTGCCCGATGGCCGTCTTGAATGACCTCTGTTAGCGCCTGCCCTAGTTTGGCGAAGTCCACGGGTTTGGGAAAGAATCCTTTAGCGCCGAGGTTTTCGCAAAAATCCCTGTAACGCGAGACAGATTCTCCGGAAACGATAAGAATGGGAATCCGCTGCGTAAAGCTGAGAGACGAGAGTGTCTGACAGACCTCAAAACCGGAATATCTTGGCATCATGAGATCCAGCAGGATCGCATCCGGCTTTTGCTGCAGCGCGAGCGCAATGCCTTCTTCGGGATCGGGTGTATCGGTGACCTCATAGGAACTCCCCAGACGATGCCGAAGGAGTTTCCTCATGGAGTCATCGTCATCAACAATCAGCAACCGAGGCATTGCCCCCTTCCGCATTTCGGTAGGGGCCGAATTGTCAGTTCCCTTCTCGCGTGGACGCCGTTGCTCGACTCCTACGAGGTGCGAGCCGGCCGTTGGAGCAAAACGGGACCGCGCTGTGAGCAGGACCGCAGCCATATCGTCGCTCTGTTGTCCTCCCGTGAACTGTGCAATCGTGTCAAAGACAGAACGCAGGAAGAGATCGGGTGCGTTGTAGTCGAGCTTGGCGCAGAGATTGGTGAGGCGCGACATCCCGAACGGCTCGCCGTGTTTATCGCGTGCTTCGGAAAGTCCATCGGTGGCAAACAAGATTGCGTCTCCCTGTGCGAGTGGAAAAGTGCCTTGCACGTAACTCGCAGAATCGAAGAGGCCTGAAGGCAGGCCACCATCGCCAATAGGGCGGCAGCCGCTTGCTGAAAGATGCAGCGGTAATGGAAGTCCGGCGTTCGCCAGACGAAGTTCGAGGGTCGCGGGATCGAAAATTGCGTATTGAGTGGCACAATATCGCGACGGAACGGGCCGAACCAGCAAGCGCTTGTTAAACAGGTTCAGGACGGCAGCGGGTTGAACGCCCGTCTTGTGAATCGAACGTAATGTGCCCACCGCGAGCGCTGCGTACATGGCCGCGGGAAGCCCTTTGCCCGTCACATCGCCGATGTAGATTCCCAGCTTCCCGTCGGCGAGGCCAAAATAGTCGAGGAAGTCGCCGCCAACTTCGCTGAATGCCCGCAGAAGATAGGTAATCTCGAAATTTGGGCCGAGCAGGGGTTCCCGCGGGAGAAGCGTCTTCTGAACGAGGCAAGCTTCGCTCGTGACGACTTCGGATACGCCTGACTGCTCTGTGATGATGGGCATGCAGAAGACGATGCAGCAGTGCGGAGACTCTCTTCGCGTGAGAGCGCGACAGCCTATCTTAGTCGGCTTTTCGTCGGTCCGATACTCGTTGCGGGCCTTGTGCACGAACTAGTAAAGGCCTCCGGTAAGGCGTGGCCCGGAAGCGCCGAGACGGTTATAGTGTGTCCGTTAGCACAGCGGAGGACTTTCATGCCTTAACTCGGGTTGGTCACAGGCAGCGCAATGTCGTCCGCTTCTCGTCGCGTGGAGGAAGTGTGAAGAAAGCGATCGAAGGTGGGTTGCCGATGCTGCTCGCGGGACCTATTCCGCGTTGGCACAGAGCGGCTTCAACGGAACGTGGAAGATCAACCCGCTCAAATTCGCAGATTGCGAGGGAATATGAAGGCTCTTGTCCGTTTGCTGACGCTTCTAGCTTTCGCTTCACCGGCATTCGCGGCGCATTCGTTCCACGTGGAAGATATGCAGAAACTGTCGCGCGTCGGCGGACCAAAGGTGTCGCCCGACGGGCAATGGGTTGCGTTTACCGTGACACGCAGCGATGTGGCAAAGAATAAAACCGTGACGAACATCTGGATGGTTGCCGCAGAGGGCGGCAAGCCGCGGCAGATGACTTTCGCCGAGCAGGGATCGAACAACAGCCTCCACTGGTCGCCTGATGGGCGCTATCTGTACTTTGTCAGCACCCGCGCCGACAACAAGCCGCAAATTTTTCGCCTGCCTGTTGGCGGCGGCGAAGCAGAGCAGGTCACGAAGGTTCCCACAGGCGTCGAGGGCTATGTGCTGTCTCCTGACGGGAAGACGATCGCCATCACTGCGAAAGTCTTCCCTTCTTGTACCGACATGGCGTGCAACGAGAAAATGGCCAAGGAGCGAGCGGACAATCCGGTGAAGGTCCGCGTGATTACGGAAATGCCGTTCCGGAGATGGGACACCTGGGTCGACGGTCTGCGCAACCATATTTTCGTGATGCCGGCTGATGGCGGCGAGGCGAGGGATCTCACGCCCGGCGATGTCGATTCCCCCACATGGCAGGAAGAAGGCAGCGAGGAAGTTGCGTTTTCTCCAGACAGCCGCGAAATTTGTTTTTCGCGCTATGTCGAAAATGAGGCGCTGACCGGAAACAGCGACCTCTTTGTGATGCCGGCGAATGGCGGCACTCCGAAACCCATCACGACGAACAAATCCACCGACCGAACCCCGCTGTACTCGCCTGACGGGCGTTACATCGCCTACAGCGCCACGCTGCGCCCGATGCAAGAAACGGATTTGGTGCGGCTGTTTCTCTACGATCGCAAGACCGGGGAGCACAAGAATATATTCGAAGCTGCGGATCGCTCCGTCGATTCGTACGTTTGGTCGCCCGACAGCACCGCCCTCTACGTCACCTTCGAAGACAAGGGCGTGGAACCCCTGGAGCGGCTCGATATCTCCACGATGAAGCTGACGCCCCTGGTCACATCCGGGAGCTCGGGCCAAGAGGACGTCTCGAAAAACGGCGCATTTCTCGTATTTTCCAAGACAGATTTTTCTCATCCAGCAGATGTGTTCCGGCTGAATCTTCCGGCGGCGGCCGGCGCGGTCCCCGTGCAATTGACGCGGATGAACGCGGACCTTCTGAAAGACATCGAATGGGGCGAGGCCTCGAGCTTCACGTTCCCTGGATGGAACGGCGAACCTGTCCAAGTATGGGAGATCAAACCTCCCGAGTTCGACGCGAACAAGAAATATCCTTTGCTGCTGATGATGCATGGCGGGCCGGAAAATGCCTGGGATAATCTCTTTCACTATCGTTGGAACCCGCAATTATTTGCCGCAGATGGTTACGTGGTGATTGCTCCGAATTTTCATGGCTCATCGGGCTTCGGCCTGAAATTCATGGACGCGATCAAAGGGCAATGGGGCGGAGCGCCGTACGAAGATCAGATGAAGGCGGTCGATGTCGCACTCACTTGGCCGTATGTGGATACCACGCGAATCGCGGCGGCGGGCGCGAGCTACGGTGGTTACATGGCGAATTGGGTGGAGGGGCACACCGATCGCTTCCGAGCCATCGTGTCCCACGATGGTCTGTACGACCTTACGACCATGCTCTATTCGTCAGATCTTGTGGGCGGCACGATGCAGGAGTTCAAAGGCACACCCTGGGAAAATCCGCAGGCGTTGATCGAGCAGGCGCCGGCCACGTACGCAAAGAATTTTAAAACGCCCATGTTGATTGTTCATGGTGGCCGCGACTATCGCGTCCCTCAGAGCCAGGGCTTCGCGATGTTTCAGGTGCTTCAGGCGGAGCACGTTCCGTCTAAGCTGCTCTACTTTGAGGACGAGAATCACTGGGTGCTCAAGCCCGCCAATGACATCCTGTGGTACCACACCGTTTTGGATTGGCTGGATCAATGGGTGAAGCCCGACCGCGCGGAGTATGAAAAGCGGCTGAAAACGGCGTCCGCCGAAACAAGCGCGGGAGAACACCAGTAAGCGGAATTCACGATGGCCCGGCCCTCCGGGCTTAAGTCGCAACGGAAAAATCGTGAGAAAAGTTATTGAGGCTGCATTGCTGATTGCGCTCGCAGCGCCGACCGTGGCAACGGCGCAGAGCGCGATCAACGGAACGTGGAAGCTTGACGTTGGCACTCTTCCCTTCCCCACACGAACCAATGCGTGGATCTTGCAGGGCGGAAGATATCAATGCAAGTCATGTACGCCGCCGATTGACGTCAGGGCGGACGGCAAGGACCAACCTACTCCCGGACAACAGTTCGATACGATCAGCGTCCGGATTTTGGACGACCACACGGTTCGGGAAATCGAGAAGAAAAACGGACAGATCGACAGTGACGAGAAGTTTACGGTCTCTCCGGACGGAAAGACGGTTACAGACGAATTCGCGAATTGGAAAGCGACCATGACTCGAGTGGCGAAAGGGCCGACTGGGTCGCACCTGCTTTCCGGCTCGTGGCGGTCTGTGAAGATGGAGAGCGTCTCGGATGCCGGCCTGCTGATTTCCTACAAGCTGGAGGGCGGCACTTTAACCATGAGCCGTCCCGCGGGCTTGGGATATAAGGCGAAGCTGGATGGAACCGTCGCCCCTTACGAGGGCGATCCCGAGAAGCATGGTGTGTCAGTGAGGCAGGTGGATGCGAACACGTTCGAGGAAACTGACGAACTGAATGGAAAGCCGACAAGCGTTATGCGAACGACGGTGGCTGCCGACGGGAAGTCCATGACCATCGTGGTGAGGAATATCGAAGGCGGGACTCTCAGCCGATTTACGGCGACGAAACAGCACTAACGCGGGGCCGGCGGCGAGGTGAGCGATGAGCATGTACGTCCTGGTTCACGGCGCGTGGCACGGCAGCTGGTGCTGGAAGCGCGTCCGCAAGGCGCTGCAAGCGCAAGGACACGGAGTGTTCACGCCGACGCTGACGGGCATCGGAGAGCGATCACACTTGCTCTCGCCGCAGGTCAACCTCGAAACGCATATCGACGACGTAGTGAACCTGATTCGCTGGGAGGAGCTTTCGAATGTGGTGCTATGCGGTCACTCGTACGGCGGCGCGGTGATCAGCGGAGTCGCGGACCGGATCCCGGATCGGATCGACGCGCTGGTTTATCTGGATGCGTTCCTTCTCGACCACGGCCGAAGCGTGCACGATGACCTGCCGCCGGGCCAAAGGAACATGCAACTGGAGGGTGTGAAACTCCATGGCGAGGGCTGGAAGGTGCCGCCCATCCCTGCCGCAGGGTTTAACGTGAACGCCAAAGACGCCGCGTGGATGGACCGTCAGTGCACCATGCAGCCCTTAGCAGCTTTCCAGCAACCGCTGCGGCTAAGCGGAAAAATAGGCGCTGTGAAGGACGTTACGTTCGTGCTGGCGATGGGGTACGACGGATCGCCCTTCATGCCATCGTACGAGCGGGCGAAGGCCAAGGGCTGGAAGACACTTACCGTGGCGTGCGGCCACGACGTGATGCTTGATATGCCTGAAGAACTCACCACAATTCTTCTGAATGCCGCGCCACGCAGCGCGGCCTCGGGCGCGTAGTTCTCCTAGGGCCGTCGAACCCGCGCCACGAAAACCTATCCGCGACGCAGATTCGCTCGGTCACGTGCGTTGCTGGTAGAGGCCGATCACGTTTCCTGCGGGATCGCGGAACCGGGCGGTAATCTCGGGCGCATCGGCGCCGATTGGCTGCACGATCTCGCCTTCGTTGGCAATGATGGCGTCAATGGTGGCGGCCACGCTATCAACCATCACATAAAACAGAAGGCCCGGCGCCGACGAGGGGGAGCGGCCCAGCACCCAGGCGCCGCTGACTTCGCCGATGGTGTCGTCAAAGGACGTGCTGCCGTCGCCGCGCTTCAGGATCTTCCAGCCGAAGACCCGTCGATAGAAATCAGCCGAGCGCTCCACGTCCGTGCTGGGTATCTCGATGTAGCAGATTTTGCCGTTCGCATATGTAGGCGGCATCCGTCTTCCTTGAGGCGCTGCCAGTCTAATGGGCAATCCTCCACCTGGCAACTCGGGTTTCGCGATTCGTCAGCGAGGAGTGGCGGCGGTTCTCGAAATGGCAAATTTAATGGGAACGGGCGACGTCGCGAAGAGGGGCTTCGCCGAGGCGCATGAGCAGCCAGGTTTTGTCCAGGCTGGCGCCGAGGCCGCGATAAAACTTGATTGCCGGGGTATTCCAGTGGAGGACGTTCCAAGCCATCTGGCTGCACTTTTTTCGGATCGCGACGCGTGCCAAAGCGGACATCAGCGCCTTGCCCGCGCCTCTGCCGCGCTGGTCCGGCAGCACGAAGAGGTCCTCGATGAAAAGGATGGGGCGGCACGCGAACGTCGAATAGATGAAGTAATAGAGGGCGAAACCGATGGGGCGCCCTGCTTGCGTACAGATCAGGGTTTCGAAATAGCGGCGGCGCCCGAAGCCGTGGCGGCGGAATCGCTTTGCGTCTGCGCGATATTCGTCGAGCAAGCGCTCGTACTTCGCAAGGCCGCGGACCAGCCCTAGGATCACGGGCGTATCGCGCGAGGCGCCCGGGCGGATGCGCAGCGGCGCTTTCTCTTGTCGGCTCTTGAAGGGAGTTACTGACAGACTTCCAGAAACAGGCTGACTTGGCCGCATAATCGGATTCCCCGCTAGACTAGTGGCGGCCGCCTTCCCTTTCTTCATGAGGGGGAGTATAAGGCAATTTCCTGAAACACCGCAGGAGTCTCCCGTATTGACAGGATTATCCGGTATAGCAAGATAAAACTACAGTGAGCGAGCTGTCCGCAGACTGGCGACTCGAAGCGCGGACATACGGGGCCGATGAGCCTAGCCGCGACCTCGGGAGAAGCGTAACGCACACAAAGAGCATTGGGCGCGCCATCTGGCGCGCGCGAATAGGGGCTGGCGTGCTATTGGTGCTGATCGCGTGCAGCGCGGCTCGCGCGCAGGATCAGCCGCCTGGTCCTCCGAAGCAGCAATCGCCCCCAGCGCAGCAATCACCTCCCGCACCGGAGAATCTTCCGGTGGTCGTTTCGGTTGGAGAGGAGCAGACGCAAAAAAATCCAAACGCGCCGTGTATTCAGCCGCCGCCCATCGTGCGATGGCAGGATTATCAGGGACCCTTCGCAAAGGTGGTGGGCGCCTTCGGCCGGAAGTTGGAACGCAAGTCGGCCGTGGCACCGCACTACAAGCCCGGAGCGAAGCTTTGCACGCTGGAGATCAAAGACAAATTTCGTTTGTTCGTTGACGACACGATCGACCCGATTACCTTCTTGAACGCGGCTTTCAACGCGGGACTTGGGCAGGCGCAAAATAGCGACCCTTCGTTTGGGCAAGGCGCGGCGGGCTACGGCAGACGATTTGGCGTGAATATGATTGATCAGGCGCAGTCCGAATTTTTCAAGGACTTCGCCTATCCCACGATATTTTTCGAGGATCCCCGCTACTACCGTCTTGGCCAGGGCCCGACGCAAAGACGATTTCTGCATGCTCTGGCACATGCGGTGGTCGCTCACCACGAAGACGGCACACCGATGCCCAACTACTCCGAATGGCTGGGGACCGCCAGCGCCGTTGCACTGAGCAACGTATACCACCCGGATAACCGGCGGGGGTTTGGTCCGAGTGCGGAGAACGTCGTGATTGCCGTGTCCGAAGACGCCGGCTTTGACGTGCTCCGTGAATTTTGGCCCGAGATCGCGCGCAAGTTCAAGCTTCCTTTCCGCGGCGAAGAGGAAGAGAGCAAGTCAGGCGCGGATTCAGATAAATAGGGGATGATGCGAGCGTCGGAACAACGAAATACAATCGGCTGCCGGCCGTTGGTAGACACAATACTGATTTTCGCCTGTTAGCACTCGGGCACGTGGACGCGGCCGTTGGTTGAGGGCATGGCGCGGATGTGGCACATTCGAAGCGTGCTTCCCGCGCCGATCATCGGCATATTTGTGTTCATCTTCGGGCTGTTGATCGGCAGCTTCCTGAACGTTTGCATCATCCGCATCCCGCAGCGAAAGTCGATTGTGATGCCGGCGTCAGCGTGCCCGAAGTGCGGCACACCCATCCGTCCATACGACAATATTCCGGTGTTGAGCTGGATGCTGCTCGGCGGGAAATGCCGCGCATGCAAGGCGAAAATCTCAGGGATGTATCCGCTGGTGGAACTGCTGACAGCGCTGCTGTTTTTAGGATGCTACGCAGTATTCGGCTTGACCATTGAAGCGCTCAAGTGGGCCATCTTCTCGGCGCTGGTGATCGTTCTCGTGTTCACAGATCTGCGGGAGAGAATTTTGCCGGATGCTGTGAACTACACGGGATTCGCGCTGGGGCTGGCTCTGAGTTTAGTTACGCTGCCGACGGACGGAACCGCACTATGGGCGGCGAATCGAATGTTCGAGTTCCCTCCCCCGGCGCCGGCGATTTCATTCCTGGACGCGCTGCTGGGCGCGGCGCTCGGCAGCGGCCTCTTGTGGCTCGTCTCGGAAGCGTATTTTCGGCTGCGCGGGCGCGAAGGGATGGGCATGGGAGACGTGAAGATGATGCTCATGGTAGGCGCGTTTTTGGGGGCGAAGCGGACGCTACTCACGATTTTTGCCGGCTCGCTGCTCGGCAGCATTCTGGGGCTTGCATTTATGGCTGCGCGGCGGAAGGATTCGAACTACGAATTGCCTTTTGGGACATTTTTAGGAATGGCGGCGCTTCTGGTGGTGTTCTTCGGGACGCCGGTGGTGAGCTGGTATCAGTCGATCCTCTTAGGAAGATGATGAGCGAACCCGATAACGACCGATGAACGCAATAACGCCCGTACATCACTCGACCATGCCCACGGCGGGCTTGGTGTATGCGGCCGCGACGTTGGCGGTCCTCGTCGTCGCGCTGCTCGTGCTGCTTATCATGGCGCGGAAATTCCTGCGCAAGCCGGGTGTCGCACCCGAAGCGGATTGGGCAAAGCCCAAGGGGGATGTGGAGAATGCATCGGCGTTCATGACCGCTTCGATGCAGGGCGTGATCGAGAAGCTGCGCGCGCAGGAAAAGGAGCTCGCGCGGCTACACATGCTGGCACAAGAACGCGCGCAGGAATCGGAACGGCTCACCGAAGAAGTGACGCGGCACATGCCGACCGGCATGCTGCTCGTAAACGCGACGGGCGCCATCAGCTCGACGAATCCAGCCGCCGAAGACGCGCTGGGGCGGCGGCCGGTCCGTTACCGGTCGTACAAGGAAATTCTCGGCGACGATTCGGGGTTGGCACAGATGCTGACCGCTTGCCTGCGCGACGGAAAGACCTTTCAACGTGGCGAGGTGGAACATCTCACCAACGACGGTGAAGTCCGGCGGCTGGGCGTGACCATTTCGCCGATCTACCGTCCCGCGCGCGCGGCCATGCGGTCCCGTGTTTCAGGTGCGGCGGAGCATCCGGAAATGAAGGTGAGCGGCGCTTTGTGCCTGATGAGCGATTTGACCGAGCTGACCGCGCTGCAAAAGCAGATTCGTTGGAAGGAAAATTTGGCGGCCCTCGGCGAAATGTCTGCGGGTATCGCGCACGAATTCAAAAACGCGTTGGCGACGATTTCCGGTTACGCGCAGATGATTCGCAGCGAATCCGCGCCGGGTGAAACGCGCGATTCAGCAGAGCGCATTCTGGACCAGACGCGCGCGCTCACGCACGTCGTGACGGAATTCCTGCGTTTCGCGAAGCCGCTGGAAATCTGTTATGAGACGGTGGTGATGCAGCCGATGGTGGAACGCGTGGCCGAGGAGCTGCGTGAGTCCCAGCCCGCGTGCGACGTGATTTGCGAGGGCGTGTATGTGGAGTTGCCGGGCGACGAGGCGTTGCTCCGGCAGGCACTTGTGAACTTGACGCGCAACGCCGCGGAAGCTACTCGGGATGGCGCGGTGCGAGGTCGCGTTACGATTTCGGGGACTGTCGAGGAACTGGGTGGCCGCAAATGGCAGAGAATCTGCGTAGCGGACACCGGTCCAGGCATTCCCGAAAACGAGCTGCCGAAAATCTTTTTGCCGTTTTTCACCACCAAATCCGAAGGCACCGGCCTGGGTCTCGCCGTGGTCCAAAAGGTGGCGCTGCAGCACGGCGGAAGCATCGAAGCGCGCAACGCTCCCGGCGGAGGCGCCGAATTTCTGTTGTGGTTACCTTTGCGGCAGGCGTCTTCGCCGTCGCTCTTCCCCTCCCCGGCGAACCGCATCTAAACTGATTGGGTAATATTGAATGAGGGCGGCACCGCAAGGAGGCGTAGCCATGCGCACATTGGGACAGTTAACTGCTGTGGCGATCATGCTGGGGTTCGCGGGTAGCGGATGGGCCCAGCAAACCGCACCGGATAGTTCCGCACCGGCCAAACCTCCAGCGGCAACCTCGGGGCAGTCCTCCACAGCGCCGTCATCACCCGCGCAGGACTCGCTGGCCGAGGCAGCGCGTAAATCGCGCGAGCGACGCAAGGAAGGCCCGAAAACCCCCCGGGTATTCACAAACGACAATATTCCAACCTCGGGAGGCATCTCGTCCGTCGGTGCGCCCGCCGGATCTTCATCTGCCGAAGGCACGGAAACTGGCGCGCCTGCCGCCACCGGTTCGTCAGGAAACGGCGAAAAATTCTGGCGCGACAAGTTCGCGGACTTACGGCACAAGCTCGAACAGGACCAGGAAAATCTCGGTCTGTCGCAGCGCGAGCTGGGCACCCTGAACACGCAGTTCTACACCGATCCCAACAAGCAGTTGCAACAGCAGTTGAGCCGCGGCGATATAGACAAAAAAACCGCCGAAATCGACAAAGCCAAAGCCCAGGTTGACGCCGACCAGCAGGCCATTTCCGACGCCGAAGACGACCTGCGCAAGTCCGGCGGCGATCCGGGCTGGGCTCGCTAGCCCTTGCGCGAATGGAACCCGTTCTCCTTGTCGAAGACAAGACCGAGCTGCGAGCCATGCTTCGCAAGGCGCTTGAGCGCTGGGGTTATGCGATCGACGAAGCGCCCGACGGCAATTCCGCGATCGACAAAGTGCGCAGCCGGCGCTATCAAATGGTCCTCTCCGATTTAAAACTCCCCGGACATTCTGGAATCGACGTCCTGCGCGAGGCCCGCCGCGCGGAACCCACCCTGCCCGTGATTCTCGTCACCGCTTATGGATCGGTCGACGAAGCCGTGACCGCCATGAAAGAGGGCGCGTTCGATTTCATCCAGAAGCCGGTGGATCTGGATCACCTGCGCCTTCTGCTCGATCGCGCCGCGAAACAGCAGGAACTCCTGCGCGAAAATTTGCTGCTCCGCGAGGAATATTCGGCGCGCTACGGATTTCCGCGCATCGTGGCCGAGCATCCGGCCATGAAAGACGCGAGCCAGATGACCCAGCGCGTCGCCGCTACCGATTCCACCGTTCTGCTGCTCGGCGAAAGCGGCACGGGCAAGGAGCTCTTCGCCCGCGCCATTCATCATCTCAGCCCGCGCGCTGAGCTGCCTTTCGTCGCCTTGAACTGCGCCGCCATTCCAGAGGGGCTGGTCGAAAACGAACTTTTCGGGCATGAGCGCGGCGCGTATACCGGCGCGGGCGCGCGAAAAATGGGCAAGCTCGAGCTCGCGCACCGCGGCACTTTATTCCTCGATGAAATCGGCGAGCTGCCTCTAGCCATTCAAAGCAAGCTGCTGCGCGTGCTCGAGGAGCGCAGATTCGAGCGGGTCGGCGGAACGCAGGAAATCGAAGCCAACGTGCGCATCGTCACCGCTACGAACAAAGATCTTCAGCGCGCCGTGGCCGACAAAACCTTCCGCGAAGATCTTTATTTCAGAATTTCGGCCGTCCCCATCACCATTCCGCCGCTGCGCGAGCGCGGAGACGACGTCGTCCTGCTGGCCGACCATTTCCTTGAGCGCTTCCGACGCGAATTTCGCAAGCCGTCTCTCGAATTGACGCCCGATGCCCGCGCCCGCCTGCGCAGCTACGCCTGGCCCGGCAACGTGCGCGAATTGCAAAATGCGATCGAGCGCGCAGCCATCCTGGCCAACGGCCCGGAAATCGATACGGTCGCCCTGCAACTGCCTTCCCCCAAACCGGCTCCTGAGGAATTGCCCGATGGCATGCTGGAAGATCAATTTTTATGGGATGGGCCGCTCGACGAAGTGGCGCAGCGAGCTGTCGCGCACGTCGAGCGATTCAAGATTCAGAACGCTCTGCGCGAATCCAAGTGGAACAAAACGCGCGCCGCCGAAAAGCTCGGCGTCTCCTACAAAACTCTCCTCACCAAAATCCGCTCCCTCGGCCTCGTAAACTGATCCGCGCGCCTTTCTGGTTGTGCTTTGCTCTTCGTAGGGGCACAGCATGCTGTGCCCAGTAAACATGCTTGGCGTGATCTACACCATCCGCCCCGCGCCTTTTCCTTTGCGCGAAGCACCGGGCCACGCAGTTCGAAGGACCTCTCTTCGATGTCGCTAGCGCCCACCCGTAGCAGCATCACCCGAGCAACTGCATAAACACCTCATTCGAAACCGTCAACCTGTCAGGGACAAGCCTCAGGCGCGGCCCCTCCACTTCCAAAAACCCGAGCGAGTGCAATCGATCGATATTCTCGCGCAAAGACGCCATCCTCTTCGGAAGCTCCGGTTCCCATTCGCGCTCGATCCTCGCAAAATCAATCCCTTCGAGCAGCCGCAAGCCCACAAAAAACTCCTCGTCCAGCGCTTGCAGGGGTGTGAGCGTCTCAAACTGCTCTCGCGGCGAACTTCCCTGCTCAATGCACGCCATGTAACGCGACGACTCATGCGCATTCGCCCAGCGCGTCATCCCATCGAACGAATGCGCACCTGCGCCAAGCCCGTAATACGGCTCGCGCCGCCAGTACTTCAAGTTGTGCCGGGACTCGCGCCCGGGCAAGCTCCCAATTTGAAATTTCGTAGTGCCTGTAGCCGGCCCCATCCAGCCGCTGCTGCGCCGATTCGTAGAAATCGGCAATCGTGTCGTCATCGGGAATTGCGCCAGCGCCGTAGCGGCTGCCTCCCGCCAGTGATTCCCTGCCGAGCCTGCTGTCCTTATCGATTTCGAGCATGTACACCGACGCGTGCTCAGGACGAATCTGCAAAAGCTCGCTCACCGATTTCTCCCACGATTCGCGCGTCTGGTGCGGCAACCCGGCAATCAGATCCACGCTGATATTACGGAATCCAGCCGCGCGCAGAAATTCCACCGCGCTGAAAATGTCTGCGCGGCGATGCATGCGTCCGCCGGCTTGAAGCTCGCGATCGTCAAACGATTGCGCGCCCAGGCTGATCCGATTGAACCCAGCCGCAATCCAGGCCCGCGCTTTCTCGGCGGTAATCGTCTCCGGATCGGCTTCCAGCGTAACTTCCAGCGGCTCCGGCTGCGATTCCATGCGATAGCTGCCGCGCAGCGTCTCGAGCATCTTTGCAAGGGCGCCAGGATCGAGCAGGCTCGGCGTCCCGCCTCCAATGTAAACCGTATCCGCCGTGTCCGGCGGAGTCGGGACCGTTACGGCAATTTCGCGGCACACGGCCTCGGCATACGGCTGATACCGGTCGCGCGACACCACGCCCGTATGAAAATTGCAGTACGTGCACTTCGTCTGGCAAAACGGCACCTGAATGTAAATTCCGAGCGTCATCGCGAATTTAGAAATTTAGCACATACACCGCGCAACCACGCGCTGTGTCTTTAGGCCGGTATGCCTTCTGCATTTGTTTGTCATCCCGAGCGAGGCCGCCGTCTTTGCGGGCGGCGAGGGATCTGCTTCTGCCTCTGTGAAACCAGCATCTGATAACATGAATACGGGGACGAAATCCTTCGCCATGGAAACACCGCTGATCGAAGCGCATCGCGCCGCAGGAGCGCGCCTAGCCGAATTTGAAGGCTGCGTGCTTCCGGAAGGCTTTTCGAATTTCGAAAAGGAATATCGCGCAGCACGCGAAGCCGTCGCCCTATTCGACACCAACTGGCACGTCATCCTCGCAGTCACTGGCCGCGACCGCGTGAAATACCTTCACGCGATCACCTCAAACAACATTCAGGCGCTTGCCGACGGCTCCGGCGCCCTCTCCCTCCTGCTGACTCCCCAGGGACGTATCCTGGCCGAACTCGAGATTTATGCGCTCTCCGAAAAACTGCTCGTGCTCTCCCATGCGTCGCAGCGCGAGCGCACCGTCACCACCCTAAAGAAATACGTCATCGGCTCGCAGGTAAAGATCGACGACCTCACCGACCAAATGGGCAGCCTTGCATTGGAGGGTCCCCGCGCCGCAACGGTGATCGATGAAGTCACCGGCGTGAAGCTAGCCGATCTCGCCGAAATGTCGATCCGCGAAATCACGCTGGACGGCATCGCGTGCTATCTGACGCGGCGCTCGCATTTCGGCCAAACGGGTGCCGAACTAATCGCCAGCCGTGATGCTCTCGCTACAATTTGGCAAAAGCTCCTCGCGTCAACGCGTGCCCACGGCGGTGAACCAATCGGCATGGCTGCACTCAACGCCCTGCGCCTCGAAGCCGGCATCCCCTGGTTCCCTGCCGACTTCAACGACGCCATGATTCCCCACGAAGCCGCTCTCGAAGACACACACATCAGCTTCAACAAGGGCTGCTATACAGGACAAGAAATCGTCGAGCGCGTCCGCTCGCGCGGTCACGTGAACCGCAAGCGCGTCTCGCTGCAATTTTCCACCGCGCAGCCGCCAGCGCCCGGCACAAAACTCCGCGCAGGCGAAGCGGAAATAGGATTCGTCACCAGCGCCGCATTCTCTCCCGCCGCCAGCGTCGCAATCGGAATGGGCTACGTCCGCCGCGAGCAATTCGCCCCCGGCACCACCATAGAACTCGACTCCGCCTCCGCCACAGTCAAGTAGGTCACGTGCCTATCGTCCCTATGAGCGTCAAAACCCCAGTGGTCGTATCGATGCTGTACATCGAGACGTCATCCGATCCGGAATTCGTTACATAGGCGAACTTTCCGGACGGATGGACGGCTATCGAGGTAGGAGATTGCCCGGCAGCTATCGTTCCCATGGGCGTCAAGGCTCCGCTCGTGGTATCGATCGTGTACATCGAGACGTCGTTCGAGTTGTTATTCGTCACATAAGCGAACTTGCCAGATGGATCCACTGCCACGGAGACAGGGTCTGTTCCCGCGGCAATCGTTCCTATGGATGCCAAAGCGCCAGTCGTGGCGTTGATCGTGTACATGGAGACGTCGTTCGAGCTTGAATTCGCTACATAGGCGAACTTGCTAGATGGATCCACTACTACGGAGACGGGGTCTGTTCCCGCAGCAATCGTTCCTATGGACGCTAAAGCCCCAGTCGTGGCGTTGATCGTGTACATGGCCACGTTGTCAGCCGGTCCAGCAGCGCCACTTACAGTCGCCACATAAGCGAACTTGCCAGATGGATCCACGGCCACCGACTGGGCAAAGCCTCCTACGGCGAACGTTCCTAAGGACGTTAAGGCCCCAGTCGTGGCGTCGATCGTGTACTTCGCGACGCTGTTTGAACCGCCGCCCCCGGCCACTACATAAGCGAACTTGCCGGACGGATGCACGGCCACAGAATTGAAACAGCAAAAATCCGGACTATTTCCGTCTACCTCTCCCGCGTACGTTAGCGCCCCGGTAGTGGCGTCGATCGTGTATATGTCGACGCTGCCATCAGTGTCGAACAGCCCCGAACTCGCCACGTAGGCGAACTTGTCAAAAGGATCTACAGTCACGAAGTCAGTACCTTGTCATCTGTGGGACACTGGTGGTCCTATGACCGCCAGTGCCCCGTGGCGGGATTGATCGTGTACATGGACACGTACCCACCGTCGCCGCACTCCGTAGTCGCCACATAGGCCAACTTTCCGGCAGAGTCCACGGCGATTGACTGCGGATTAGCTCCTCCTGGCGTTGTGATGAAGTTCACGGAGTTCGAGCTACCACCGCCGGGTGGAGGATTGAAGACTGTTACCGCGGCTGTCCCGGCTGCGGCAACGTCACTCGCCGAAATCTGAGCATCAAGTATTTGCCCTGGCTATTGTTATCAAGAGTGGTCGGCCGGTCGGTGCCGTTCCAGCGCACGACTGAACCGGCCATAAAATTCGCCCCAATTACCTGCAACTCAGTATTTAGTGTATTGATGAACTGTTCTCCTGCGGGAACGCAGCTAGGACCGAGAAAATTGATCGTCGGGACGGGATTCATCCCGTTAGTGATTGCGAAGTTCACCGCATTCGACGTGCCACCGCCGGGAGCGGGGTTGGTCACTGTCACAGCCACCGTGCCGGTTGAGGCGATGCTGGAAGCAGGGATGGCCGCAGTCACCTGCATGGTGGCGACGAACGTGGTGGCGGGCCCTGCGCCACCAAAGCTGACCGTCGAACCTGCGACGAAATTCGTCCCATTGATCGTAAGCGTGAAATCCCCATCACCGGCCACGACACTGGTCGGCCAAATCGTTGTGATCGTCGGAGTAGTGGTCGTCGGAGTGGGCGGCTGGGGCTGATTGTCGATTGGCTGACTCGTGCCGCCTCCGCATCCAGCAAGGAATACCATACTCACTATTCCCAAGATTACGAGCCTTCTCCACCCACGGGAAGGTTCTAATTGTCTCGTTCGTTGCATAGCTACTTCCTCGGCTATTTCTCGATCATGAACTCGCCTAAGTCCGCCGACGGTGAAGCGAAGCGGCTCGCGGCACAATGGCCGGGGCATGGTCCGTGCGTGTTTTAGTTCTGATCGTGCAGCTCCGTGACTTCAGGGGAGTTACAGCCGGAAGGCCTTTGGCCCGGCACCGATTAGTGCTAGAGTAACGTCACCTTCGAAGGCTTATTATGGAAGTATCTGCCCGAACCCACGGGACGCGCTTCGGCCCATTCGACGTAGACGTGCGTTCGGGTGAGCTGCATAAGCACGGCACCCGCCTGAAGCTTCAGCCCCAACCCTTCCAGATTCTTGTGCTTTTGCTGAAGCATCCAGGTGAGGTCGTCACGCGCGACGAACTTCGTCAGGAACTCTGGCCTGCGGACACGTTCGTTGATTTTGATACAGGCCTGAACAGCGCCATCAAGAAACTGCGCGACGTACTGGATGATTCAGCCGAGGAACCCCGCTATATCGAGACGTTACCCCGCCGAGGCTATCGCTTTATCGCTCGCGTCGAAAACGGCAACTTGCCCGCATCGGTCGCCGTCGAAGAACATCTCGCGCCAGTTCTCCCCTTGGAGCCAACGCCCAAGCTCTGGAACGGGCGCCGCTTTGTCATTACGGCCTGCGGCGCAGCCTTCGTCATTGTTGCCGCCCTCATCGCGTGGCGCTTCTTCTTCGCTCGCCCCGCGCTAACCGACACCGACACCATCGTCCTGGCGAGCTTCGTCAACAACACAGGCGATCCCATCTTTAATGATTCCCTGGACAAAGCCCTCGAAGTGAAACTCACAGAGTCTCCCTTTTTGAGCCTCCTCCCGGAGGCCGACGTCCGCGCCACCATGCGTACCATGCGCCATGATCCAAATGAGCGAGTGACGCAGGAACTGGGTATCGAAATCTGCAAACGGCGCGGACTGAAAGCGGTGGTCGTGCCCGAAATTGACGCCGTCGCTGGCAGATACCTGATCACTCTGGAAGCGTTCGACGCGGCGGACCAAAAATCCATCGCGCGGCGGCAGGAAGAAGCGCGGACCAAGGAGCAGGTAATCGCCGCCCTGGGCAAAGCTGGTTCGCAGTTGCGGCGGCGATTAGGTGAAAGTCTGAGTTCCATCGAGAAGTACAACGCTCCCCTTGATCTTGCGACCACAAGCTCCCTCGGGGCCTTGCAAGCCTATTCAACTGGGCAGACGCTGTATAGTTCCGGAAAACGGCGTGAGGCCATTCCCTTTTTCGAGACCGCCGTCGAGATGGACCCGCAGTTCTCTTCCGCCTACGCCATGCTAGGCTCTGCCTATCACAGCATTGGTGACGATCAAGCTTCCAGGAAGAATTTTTCCAGGGCCTTCGAACTGAAGGACCGTCGTCTCACGCAAGAAGAGAATTTTCAGACCACCGCCCTTTATTATTCGTCCATAACGGGCAATCTGGAAAAGGAAACTGCTGTACTTGCCTTGTACAAGCAAGCGTATCCACGCAGTGCAGAGGCTTTGAACCTCTCGGGTATCGCTTACGCCCAGATGGGCAGAATGAAAGAGTCTCTACAAGAGTTTTATTTGGCAATCGACCATTCGCCGGTGCCCTCCGCTCAGTACTACTCCAATGCGAGTCAAGCGCTCATGATCCTGGGCCGTTTTGACGAAGCTAAGAAACTACTTGACCAATGGCAGCAACGAGGATCCCTGACTCCATTTCAAATGATTGAGCGCTACCGGATCGCCTTTATCCAGAACGATGCTGCAACGATGGACCGACTTTCCCCCAAAATCCCAGGGGACGACATACCCTGGCTCCATTTCCAAATGCAGCTGACATTCCTTCGCGGTGACCTGGGCAAACTTCGCTCTCTGAGCGAAACCTTGGTGAAGCAAGAGAGCCGCGCCAACCGGATGGAAAACGCTGCCTCCGAGCTCGCTTGGCATGCCCGGGTGGAATCTTATGCGGGAAACTATGACTTGGCGCGCAGTCTCTGCCGCCAAGCTACTGAGGCGAGTAAGCACGATGCTTTAGTGCTCGACAATTGTGCCAAAGCACTCGGAGGTGCGGGGGAAGCGGCCGAGGCTGAAGCGCTGGCTGAGGAAAAAGATAAGCTGCTTCCCGAGGACACACGGAACCAGAAAATGTGTCTGCCGGAAATTCGTTCTATCGTGGAGCGCGATCGAGGCAACGCCGTTAAGGCCGCGGATTTGCTTGCCCCGGCTATGCAGTACGAACAAGGCACCGCAACGGATATTCCCTATGAACGTGCGCAAGCTTACTTGGCTGCAGGAGAGGGAGACAAAGCTGCCGTCGAGTTGGAGAAGCTCATCGACCATCGCGGATGGATCGACTGGGAAGTGTTTGCTCCGCTAGCCCAACTCGGCCTCGCGCGAGCCTATGCCATGCAAGGGGACCGTGAGGACAGCCGCAAAGCCTATGATGATTTCTTCACCACTTGGAAAGACGCGGACCCGGATATCCCGATACTCCGTCAAGCCAAAGCGGAGTACAAGTCGACGAAAAAATCCTGACCAAGATCGGCACACGCCGCGTTTTGTGAGGGTGGGGCTTTTTCTTCGGTTTCCTCAAAGAACGCCGCTTTCGCCGTGCGAAAAAAGTCCACAGGCGCTACTCGACAAAGCCGAAGCACTCCCGTGTTAGCGTTGAGTCAGGCGAACATCACGCCTGAAAGGAGGTCGATCCGGCATGGTATTCGAACGGAGCAGCGTGGCCGTCCCGGCGCACCCGGCCCGGTTCCCTCGCAGTCCGGCGAGGATTGCCATCCCGGGGCTGGTGCCTTTGAATTTCATCGGTGGAAGGAACGCACATTCTACTCGACACAGGTGGCGTATAGAATGTGATCCAAGTCTAACAAAACAAAGGATCGCGACCATGTCTACTCGACAATTTTCACAGAGGGACGTTTTCCTCTTCACAAGCCCCGCCGGCGGATTGCGGGTTCAATTGCCGGGGCCGTTTCGCTCTTGTTACAATAGCCCTAAAGGGACACAATAGCAGCGCTTATGGCACCTAAAACACTCTACGAAAAAATCTGGGACGCGCACGTCGTCCACGAAGAGGCTGGCAAGCCGTCGTTGATCTATATCGACCGCCACCTCGTCCACGAGGGCACCTCCCCGCAAGCCTTTGCGGGACTTAAGGCTGCGGGACGCAAAGTGCGCCGCCCCGAGCTGACCTTCGCGGTGATGGACCACTCCGTCTCCACAAAGAATCGCGCGATCCCCGTCGCCGATCCCGATGCCGCAGCGCAGTTCGATGCGCTCGAGCGCAATTGCAAAGAGTCCGGCATCAATCTTTTCGACATGCAGAGCCGCAATCAGGGCATCGTTCACGTGATTGGCCCCGAGTTGGGAATCACGCTGCCCGGCACCACGATCGTTTGCGGAGATAGCCACACCGCCACTCACGGCGCGTTTGGCGCGCTGGCCTTCGGCATCGGCACCAGCGAAGTGGAACACGTTCTCGCCACGCAATGCCTCTCGCAATTCAAATCGAAGACCATGAAGATCGACGTGCAGGGCAAGCGCCCGCGCGGCGTCACTGCAAAAGACATCATCCTCGCCATCATCGGCAAAATCGGAATCGGCGGCGGCAATGGCCACGTCGTCGAGTACACGGGAGAAGCGGTCCACAGCCTTTCGATGGAAGGCCGCATGACCATGTGCAACATGACCATCGAAGGCGGCGCGCGCGCCGGAATGGTCGCGCCGGATGAAACCACTTTCGCATACGTTGAAGGGCGGCCGTTCGCGCCGCGGGGCAAGGAATTTCAGGATGCGGTCGAGTATTGGCGAAGCCTGGTCACCGACCCGGGCGCGAAATACGATACCGTAGTCACTCTCCAGACAGCGGACATCGCGCCCATGGTCACCTGGGGAACAAATCCCGGCATGGTCACGCAGGTTACCAGCCGCGTTCCCGATCCCTCCTCCTTCCAGGATCCGGTTGACCGCAAAGCCGCCGAAAATGCCCTCGCCTACATGGATTTGAAGCCCGGCACTCCGATGCAAGAAATCAAACTCGATCGAGTTTTCATCGGCTCCTGCACGAATTCGCGTATCGAGGATTTACGCGCCGCCGCGAAAGTGGTTTCGGGGAAACACGTCGCGAAATCGCTGAAGCAGGCGTTGGTCGTTCCCGGCTCGCGCGTCGTGAAAGCCGAAGCCGAAAAGGAAGGACTCGACAAAGTTTTCCGCGAGGCTGGATTCGAATGGCGCGATGCTGGTTGCAGCATGTGCATCGGCATGAATGACGATGTTTTGCTGAGCGGCGAGCGCTCGGCCAGCACTTCGAATCGCAACTTCGAAGGACGCCAAGGCAAAGGCAGCCGCACTCACCTGGTCAGCCCGGCCATGGCCGCAGCCGCCGCCATCGAAGGCCACTTCGTGGACATTCGCAAATGGAACGGCGGACTGGACGGGGGCGAATAATCCGATGGAACCCTTCGTCAAACACACTGGAATGGTCGCGCCTATTGATCGCGTGAACGTTGACACCGATCAGATGGTGCCGAAGCAGTTTTTAAAGTTCCTCACGCGGCAGGGATACGGGCGCGTTTTGTTTTACGACTGGCGCTACCTGCCTGGCGAAAAACCGAACCCGGATTTCGTCCTGAACAAGCCGCGATACAAAGGCGCCAGCGTTCTGCTGGCACGCGCGAATTTTGGCTGCGGCTCCAGCCGCGAGCACGCGCCGTGGGCTATTCTCGATTACGGGTTCCGCGCGATTCTGGCGCCGAGCTACGCCGACATTTTCTACAACAACTGCTTCAAGAACGGCCTCTTGCCGGTCACCCTCTCAAACGATCAGATCGACGAACTTTTCAAGCGCACCGAAGCGAACGAAGGCTATCGCGTGACGGTCGATCTCGAGCAGCAAGTCGTAACCGACGACAAAGGGCTGCGATATTCATTCACCATCGATCCCTTCCGCCGCGATTGCCTGCTCAAGGGGCTCGACGATATCGGCCTGACTCTAGTGCACGAACCGGAAATTTCAGCCTTTGAGAAAAAGAATCTCCGCGTCCCCGCGATGCACGAAGCTCTCGACGTGAAGTACCACCACTAACTCTCAGGTCAGATTTTTGCCGGTTCACTCACTCGCCCGAGCGGCTTCGACGATCGAAACCAGTTGGCCAGGGACAGGGACGATGCGCCGGCATTCGAATCCGGCACTGCCGAGCAGCGTTTTCCATTCAGCTGCGCTACGCTCTTTGCCTCCGGTGACTGCCAGCATATTGAGGTCGCTCATGAGGCGGCCCTCCAAGTCCGGATCGGCATGGTCGACGACTTCTGGCAAAACAAACTCGATCACGAGCACGCGACCATTTTTGGGCAGGACCTTTCGGCAGTTGCCGAGGATCGCTATCGCCGGCTCATCAACGCAACCATGAAGCACATGTTTCAGCATGTAAACATCCGCTCCGTCTGGTACGGAGACGGACAAATCCGCCGCGATGAGCCTGCAGCGCCCGGCGAGATCGCCCGATTCGAAGCGTGCCTTTGCGTTCTCTACGGCATCCGGGCGGTCAACCAACATGCCGTGCACATTCGGAAAGGCTTCCAGAACGGCGGCAATGAGCGCGCCACCGCCACCGCCAAGATCCGCCACGGTGCGATAGTTCGAGAAGTCCCACGCACGCGCGATGGGCATGTAGTCTTCGGCAGGCGCAGTGCCCATGACAGCGCGGAAGACCGCGCCGGCATTC
The DNA here is from genome assembly GCA_963754105.1 of uncultured Acidobacteriota bacterium. Taxonomy (GTDB): domain Bacteria; phylum Acidobacteriota; class Terriglobia; order Acidiferrales; family UBA7541; genus Palsa-295. The sequence continues at coordinate 466,702 of CAVWEZ010000007.1, read as the reverse complement.
GGGTCCTTCGCCCAGCGTAAGACGGCGCCCTCGCGCTCCGCAATGCGAAAAGCGCTCTCGCCGGTGCGAATGCAGTCTGTGAGGTACGACCAGGGGTCGGCGAGGAGATCTCCCCAAAATACGACCGCGGACCATTCGGAATTCGGTGCGTCCTTACGAAGCGGCTTGCCAAACGGTGTCAGGATGAAGCGCCGCGGAGTGGCTTCGGCAACCACACCAAAGCTCGCCAGAGCGCGCAACAGCCGGTACAAAGCGGCGGGTTGAGCGCCGCACGCAGCCGCAAGTTCGTCAACGGATCGCTGATCATCGCCCAGAGCATCCGCCACGCCCAGGCGCGCGGCGGCGCAGAGCGCTCGGCTGCGCGAATAACCCATCGCTATCTCAGTGAGGGTTCTGTTCTGTACAACATTACCAATCCCCGTGATGGACCCGGCCATTTCGCGTTCCCTCCTGAAAGCAGTGCATCCGACGTTCTCCAGCTCGCTAGTCCGCCGATTGCTTCTCCAACAGGCATATCGCTGACCACGGGCGCGAACCTTGCTTGCCGTTGGACTCCGGCAACATCGCAAAGAGGCGGAATCGAAAAGGCAGCCGTTTCAAGCGGGCTGCCGTCTTCAGCAGTGAACGGACATCGACCGGCTTCCACCCATAGCGCCCAAAGAACGGAGGCCCCTCCGCGGGACCGAATTTTAGCGCCGCGCCACTCCCACCCAGTTGTGGATTCACGGCCTTCTGGGCCATGCGTAGTAAGCCCGGCGAGACCAAGTCAAACACCCAGCGCTGAAACGCCGGAACCGCCGCCAGGTCGACCGCCAGGGCACCAACCTCCTCGGCGGTCAGGTAAACGATCAGGCCTTCGCTGACCACCAGGGCTTTCTTTGAGCCTTCACTCAGCTCGCGCAGGACGCGCCGGCGGGCCGCCTGATCAGCCAGGTCGAGTGGCACGCGCTCGAGCGAGCATGCCGGCTTCTCATCGCGAAGGATTTCTTTCTTGTAGGCCAGGATCTCCGGAAGGTCCACTTCAATCCATCGAAGCGACGCAGGCAATGCCATCCGATAAGGCCGCGCATCAAGGCCAGCGGCCAGATTGATCACCAGGTCAGTGCCGCTTTGGATCTGTTCGCTGATGAATAAATCGAAGAGATAGGTGCGCGCCAACCAGCTCCAGGCTACTTCGTCGCCGAACGACATGGACTGCGCGATTTGCTCCCCGCGCTTGCCCGCCAGACGGCGTGCAAAGGGATCGCGAAACACGGCGTCGGACCGATCCGTTTCGCGCGCTCGATAGACTGCAACCCACAGCGCCGTGTCCGAAATATTTCGAATTAAGGGCTCGGCGTCGCTCATCGGTGGCCCTCCCGACGCGACAATACCATATCAGGGAGCAACGTCCCGCAGGTGCGTGGCGATGAACCAGCGGTTGCCGAACGGATCCATCACTCCCGCGCTGCGATCGCCATAGGGCTGATCCGCAGGGGGCTGAATTGAGGTCGCGCCCGCTCGCAACGCATGCTCGTATACCGAGTCGGTGTCGGGCACGTAGAGGTGCAGTGTCGTTGGCATTGGGGTGTAAGGGCCGTGGCCGCCGGCCAGCGCGACGATCGAATCGCCGATGCGGACCTGCGCATGCGGAATCGAACCATCCGGCATTTCCGCGCGGTAGGTTTCTTCTCCTCCGAACGCTCGCTGGAGGAACTCGATCAAATCCACGGGCCGCTGGGCATACAGATGCGGCGTGACGCTGCGAAAGTCTTTGAAAATCTCGACGCCGGCTCCGGTTGGCTTCGAGATGTGCAGCCTATTTCCCGCAACATCTAAAACGGTCCCGCCGCGTGAGCCGTAAGGCTGATCCCTAATTGGATCCATCACCGTCGCCCCAGCTTCAAGTGCGCGATTGTAGACCGCATCGGGATCGTCAACGCGCAGCAGCAGCGTCGACGGCATCGCAGGATACTCCGGGTTGGTGTCGGCCAGCTCAATCATCGAATCGCCGATCTTCACTTCGGCGTGCATGATGATGTCCTCCGCGCCCGGGCGCTTCGCACGGAAGCGTTCCTCTGCGCCAAACGCCTGCTTGACGAAATCGATCCATTGCGCCGCACCCGAAATAATCAAATACGGAGTGATGCTGTGAAAGCCCTCGCGAATAAATTTCACGGGCGTCGCGGCTTCGTCGACCTGGACGGAAGCGCCGCTCTGTTGGTCTGCCATTTCATCCATGCGGCGTTGCATCTCCTCGGTCGTCATCGTTTCTTTGTGCGTCGAAACAGTCCAGGTGTAGCCGAACGGATCACTCAGTTGTCCCGAACGGTCGCCGTAGAATTGATCCGTGACCGGCCGCACAAGCTTTGCCCCGGCAGCGATTGCCTGGCGCGCAACAGCGTCCACATCGGGCACGTCGAGATGAATGTTAACGGGCGATCCGCCAAGAGACTCAGGACTCCGAAAACCGATTTCCGGAAATTCATCCGCGAGCATAATTCTTGCGCCGTCGATATTGATCTCGGCGTGTCCAATCCTTCCGTCGGGCTGAACCAAACGCGTTACTTCCCTTGCACCGAAGGCTTTTTTGTAAAATTCGATTGCCGCGGATGCACCTCGGACGCTTAAGTAGGGGGTCGCGGTTGTGCGAACTTCCTGGGCTGCCTTTGCGCTGCTGGCCATGGATACTCTCCTTTCCAAATCTACTTTCAAGTATGTTCTGAAATCCGGGCGCGGAAGATTTGCCAGATCGCGGATGACCTCGATCACGGGCGCGAACGTCATGGCGAACGGAGGCGCTGCGTCAGCGGGTGAAAGCGGCGCGCCTGCAGGACCGAGAAGCCGCTCGATCACTTTGTCGAGTTGTTCGCTCTGTGTTTGATTAGCCATGTGACCGACTCAATTTCTTGCCAGGCTCCTTCTCGAACTGTGCGCGAAGAGATTGAATGCCGCGAAACTGTAGCTGCTTCACGGCTCCCGGCGTGCGCCCAATCGTTTGTGCGATTTCGCGGATGCTTTTTTCTTCGGCGAAGCGCATTTCGATCACGCGTCGCTGATCCTCCGGCAAACCGTTGACGAGGTTGAAAAGCCGCGCGGCCCGCTCCGACTTTTCCACGTCGACCGATTCGGAGTGATCGACCGGATCGTCCGGTGCAGGACTTCCCTGCTCCCGCGAGGTGCGCTGCCAGCGGTCGGCAATGGCATTTGCCGCGATGCGGTAAAGCCAGGCGGCGAAGTGTGCGCCGCGCCACTCGAATTTCGCAATATTCGCCAAAGCCTGCTGGAACACTTCGGCCGTTATGTCCTCCACGTCGCCCCGCGTATGCACGCGCCTGGACACGAACGCGTAAATGCGCTCGAAGTTGGCTTCATAAAGCTCGACGAAGCGGGCTGGGTCCTTCTGCGCCGCCTCGATGAGAAGCCGGTCGTCGGCTTCCTTCGCTTGGGCCTTCAAAAGAGTCTCCGCAAAACGCGTTCTCTATAACATTAACCGGCGAGAATGTGAAAGGTTACGCGGCGACCTCTCGACGAGGGCCTGATAAGCCCCTGACGATGACGGTTGCCCGAGGGGAGTGGTGGACACGTAGCCAAGCATGCGCGCCGGGCACGATATATCGTGCCCCTACGAAGCGGATAGGGGACGTGAGTGGCTAGCCTCCGACATCGCACGGGGATAGTCTTCGAACAGCTATTCCTTGAACTGCTCCGCGAGACGTTTGGGCGCAGTTTTACGCCAGGCGGCAACGAGCGCAGGCCGGAGGGTTGTTTTCGTAGCCGCCCGCAAAATCACGTTGGTGGCGCCCCGGCGCCCCCAGCCACCTTTTACGGGCACAAAGACTTTCGGTTTGGCCTTCATGAAGGTGTCCTGTTGCTCAGGCGTAAGCTTCACCATGGCCCAGCCGATGCGAGGATAGCCGAGTGTGGCAAAGATTTTTCCGCCCACACGGAAATCAGGGTGCTCCATGTGAGATTGCTCCGATGTTTCGGGGAGACTCAGGGCAATACGGCGAAAATCCTGAGAAGTCATAGCACACCTTCCTCGCTCACTTCTTGCACTACAACCAGATAAACCGGCGAGGCGCCTAAAGGTTACGCGGGAATTCGATTTTTCGTTATTCCGCCGGAGAGATGCTGGGCACCGGCGACTCCGCCACTGCGGGCGCCCGCCATTCAGCGAACAGTATACCAGCCAGGATGAGCGCCGCGCCGACGAGTGCTCGGGCACCGAGATGTTCCTGGCCAACCACAAAAGAGGTGATCGCAGCAAACACGGGCTCGAGGCTAACCAAGATTGCGACGTGTGAAGGCGGCGCGTACTGCTGCGCCCAAGTCTGCAATGAAAACCCGATTACCGTGGCGCCGATCGATGTGAGCAGAATCGCGAAGACAAGGTAGCCGGTCCAAACGATCCGAGGCTGTTCCCAGCCCACCGCCGAAGCGGCGGGCAGCAAGAGCAGGGAGAGAAGGGCGGTCGTGGCGACTTGCAAGAAACTCAGCGCGGCCACGGAATGGCGCGTAACGTGGCGCCCAATGAAAATCATATGCAGCGCGAACATCAGGGCGCACACGAGAACCAGGGGATCGCCGCGGTTGAGCGCGCCCAACCCCGCGGACGGAACTGTGAGGAAGTAAAGTCCGGCCAGCGCCGCCAGAGCGCCCGCCCAAACCCATGCGGTGATCCGGCGCCGGCCAAATACTCCCAGCAGAATCGGCACGATGACAACGCACGAGCCGGTGATGAAAGCGGCCTTCGAGGGAGAGGTGAATTTCAGTCCGGCGATTTGAAACGCGTAACCGCCAAACATAAAGACGCCGATCTGCGCGCCTGCCCACACCGTGTGCCAGGTCAAATCGCGCATCGAGCGCCAGTAAATTGCAGCCATCAGCGTCGCGGCGAGTCCAAAGCGCACCGCGAGGTATATGACCACAGACACGTCGGCGAGCGCATCCTTGATGACAACGAATGTGGCGCCCCAGATCAGGGCGCAGAGACCCAGGGCAAGGTTGGCCAGCGCGCGCTTGCTAATCATGGAAGTTCGAGTCTATGCGGCAGGCAGCACCGGCGACAAGGGGGCGCGCTAAAGCCGTCAACGAGTAACGTAAAAGAGCTTGACCCGTCGACCCGGCAAGGTAAACATTGAGCCACTCCATGGGTGGGACATTTCGAGCTATTTTACTGATCTGCTGCCTCGCCTTCGCCGTTCCCGTCTTTGGCGCGAAGCACGAGGTTTGGTTTGAGGCCAGAAGCCCGCATTTCGTTGTCGTGTGCAACGCTGGTGAAAAGCAGGCGCGCAAGACGGCGCGCCAATTCGAACAAATTCGTTCTGTATTCCGCCAGTACATCGTGGTTGCGAGCAGCCATTCCAGCCCGGTGATCACGATTTTTGCGGTGAAGGATGAGAGGTCGCTCCGCGCTCTCCTGCCCGAATACTGGGCGACGAAGGGCCATACTCACCCCGCAGGAATCTTCTTTTACAACCTAGGTCAATTCGAAGCTGCGGTTCAGCTCGATGCCCAAGGCCCCAATCCCTACGAGGGGCTCTATCACGAGTATTACCACTCCTTGACGATGCCTTATTTCCCGGGACTGCCCGTCTGGCTTGCTGAAGGGCTCGCAGACTTCTTTGGAAACTCGGAGGTGACCGAAAAAGAAGCATCCCTCGGAGAACCCAATCCCAACCTGATTGAGGAACTACGGGAGAGCAGGCTCATTCCACTCGATGTGCTTTTCAAGGTGGACCAGAGTTCGCCCTATTACAACGAACAGAACCAAACATCGATTTTCTATGCGGAGTCTTGGGCGCTGACGCATTATCTGATGCTCGGAGACAACGGCAGCCACAAACAACTCCTTCTAGCTTACCTTCAGGGGCTGCAGCAGGATGGCACCCCGAACGAAGCGGTCACCAAGGCTTTCGGCGATCTCAACAAATTGCAGAAAGACCTTCAGAGATACATTAACGGGTCTTCGTTTTTCCAAGTGAATGGACCGGCGCCCGCGCCAATTCCAGACGCGGAGTTGCAAACGCGCGAGATTTCCGACGCCGAGGCCGACGCTTATCTTGGCGGGTTCGCGGCGCTTCGAGGACGTCTGCAAGAGGCGAAACCCCTTTTGGAACAAGCCCTGCAGCTTGATCCGAAACTTCCGCTCGCATATCAAAATCTGGGCCTGATGCAATTGTCCACGGGACAGCGCAGCGCGGCACTGGCATCTTTTTCGCAAGCAGTGGCGCTCGATCCAAAGAACGCGCTCACACGCTACCTTCGTGCCTACCTAAGCTTCGGGGAACGCAATGTGTCGGCGGGCGACGCGCAAATCGACGAGGACCTGCACCGGGCAATCGCGCTCGATCCGGATTTTGCCCCTTCGTATGGATTGCTGGCGGTTTATTTGGCTGCTTCCAACGAGAATTTGCCGGAAGCGCTGGCTGTGGCGCAAAAGGGCGTCTCGCTCGAACCCGGAAACGCTCTTTACGCGCTTTCGCTCGCCCAGGTGCTGGCGCGAATGGGGCGTTTCGGAGAGGCGGAGACTTCTGCGCGGACCGCTCGCGCAAACGCAACCAATTCCACTGAACGCGCTAACGCGGATCAGTTTCTGGCTTACTTGCAGCGCGCCCGGAACTGAAAGCCTAGCGCTCGATCCCGGCAAGAGCGACAGCGGTGAGAAACAGCCTCTTCAGGCCGAGCTCGCGACCGGTGGGATCAAACCATTCCTCAGGCGTGTGCGAGCCACCGCCCTTCCCTCCCCCGCCAAGCGCCACCGCCGGGATTCCGAGCGAAAGCGGGATGTTGGCGTCGGTGGAGCTGCGTTCGAGCCGCGAGCGATTGCCCAAGTAACCATCGACGTCGCGAATGGTTGTTACCAGCGGAGAATCGTCCGGCAATTTTCCGGCAGGCCGCGTGCCGAGGGAACGAAACGTGAGTTGAAGCATGCTGTTGGAAGAATGTGTTGCCGCCAGCTCTTCGTTTAGGCCGGACTGCATGGCCTGGCGCAACGCTGCATCTAAACGCGCAAGTTCGCTTTCATCTTCCGAGCGCAAATCAACTTTTAACGAGGCGCGCGAGGGAATCGCGTTGACGGAAGTGCCGCCTTCGATGACGCCGAAGTTGTAGGTGGTGCGCGGATCGTCGGGAGTCGGGGTGGCTGTGAAGCGGACCATGCCCCGCGCAAGCGCGGTGATGGGATTGGCCATGCCGAAATCGGACCAGCTGTGTCCGCCAGGACCGGTAATCACCGCTTGCAAGCGACGCGACGCGATCGCCTGATTGGTGATGTACTCAGGAGAAGGCCCGTCCACGGCAATGACAGCGGAGAGACGCGGGCCATACTCTTCCACGAGCGCGCGAATGCCGCGCAGATTTCCTTCGCCTTCTTCGCCGACATCGCCGGACAAAGCGATCGTCTTTTCGGTGCGAATGCGCGACTCAAAAAGCGCGCGCGCCAACCCGGCAACCGCCGCGAGGCCCGCGCCATTATCCGAAATGCCAGGCGCCGTGAGCCGGCCGCGTTCGCGCTTCACACGCACATCAGTGCCCGCTGGGAAAACGGTGTCAAGATGAGCGACGAATAAGACGACGCTCTTGGCGTCCGATCCCGGGCGTTCAGCGATGACGTTTCCGGCCTGGTCCGTGCGAACGTCGAGGCCGCTGGCGGCAAATAGCGCCTTCAAGGCCTCGCCACGGCGGGCCTCATCGAACTCCGGCGCGGCAATCTCGGTGAGATGAATCTGCTGCTCGGTAACCCAGTCAACGTTCTTGTCGATCCAGGAAAGCCCACGCAGCGAGCCAGGATCCTGGGCAAGCTTGGAAATCGAATCGTCGGTTGCGCGAGCGGAAAGTGCGGCCATCCAAATCACGATACCGCAGATGAGAACGGGTTTCACGTGAATCGTAAGGTAAGTTTCATCGCCAATCGTCGAGGATGTAGGCACCGCGGCGATTGTAGCCGGAGGAAGCGTCGCCAGTCTCCATGGCGATGCCCTGCGATTCCACGCGAAATCCGGCGCTGAGCAGGGCTTGAAAGGCCTCGCGGCGCGCAAGATTCACGCCGGCAGTGATCTTTTGCGCCCGCGCTGCGACGGCAAATGCCGCCACTCGATCGAGCAGGCGCTGGAAGTTAACGGCTGAGCGGGCACCAGGGCGCACTGCGCCAAATTTGATGTAGCAGACGCCGGAACCGGCTTCGCTCCCCGCGCCGGAGTGGCATACGGCGAAGGCGGCCAGTTTCGAGTCGTCCCACACGAGCACTGTATCGCCAAGTCGCTGTTCTGATACGGCGCGAATCTCGTGCTGCACGTCGAGCCCTTCGAAATTCGCCTCAGTGACCTCGCGGCATGCGGCGAAGAAGTCGGGAAGCTCGTCGGGCCCAGCTTCGGAAAAAAGGCTGCTTTCGGAATCCGCGGCGACATCGGAAGCCTGCGGCGTCGCCGGGACACTTTTCGCCAGGTTGGCCACCAAATCGCGCGGCCAAAATCCGAATTTTTGATAGAGGAGCATATGTTTCGAACTACTCGGAAAGGTATACAAGCCGAGATGCCGGTTGCCCCAGCGCCGAAAAATTTCCATGGTGGGACCGAGTAACTGCTGCGCGATGCCGCGATTCCAGTAGTCCGGTTCCACCGTGAGCGGGCCGAAGAAACCGAAGCTGCCCCAATTCGTCGCGAAATTCGAAGCGATCAGCTTAGCGTCATGCTCGGCGCCAAGCGCGGCTGCGGGGTCGGCCTTCCAGCGCGTGTGCGCGTAATTCGCGTCGCCCATAAAGACCGTCGGATCGGGCAAACCAAGAAATGTGCCGAAGGCCAGGCGAACGATCCTATCGGCGGCGTCCAAGTCGCTCTCAGCGAGCGGCCTAATCAGCGCTTCCACGCGGGCTTGTGGGGCGGACATGTTTGTCATCGCTCAGTGGCGTGCGGACGAGGGCACCAGCGCGAGAATCTCTTCTTCCGTGAGCACGCGCGAAGATTGTTTGGCCGCGGCGAGAATGCGGTCCGCAACTTCTTCGGACGCCGCGATCCCACGCTTGCCTAGCCAATAGATTACATTGGAGCGCCCGCTCATTGGGCCAATTTCGATGATCTGCTCGAGGCCGAATAGGTGAGCCGGCACTCCACTGTAGATCGCGTTGGCGAGTTCCACGTCATCCCGTTTGTAGGCTTTGGCGATGGCGGCGGCGTGCACGCCGGTCTGCGTGCGGAACGCGTCGAGGCCTACGATGGGATAATTCGGCGGGATCACGGTGTTCGTTGCCCGGGCCACGGCTTCGGAATATTCCTTGAGCCGCGAAAGATCACGGTCGATCAAGCCGAGCAGGCGCAAATTCACCAGCATCGCTTCCATCGGCGTGTTGCCCACTCGCTCACCGAGGCCCAGCGCCACGGCGTGGACTTGGTCGGCTCCAGCGGCAATCGCGGCAAGAGAATTGGCGACGCCCAAACCGCGATCGTTGTGCCCGTGCCAGTCGACGCGAATTTTTTCGTGCGACGGCTTTACAACCTCCTCGATTACGAATTTCACCAAGTTATACGCGCCGCGGGGAGTGGCGTGCCCCACTGTGTCGCAGAGAACAATCGCGCGAGCACCGGCGCGGATCGCCGTGGAATAGAGCGCGATCACGGTTGGCGGATCGGTGCGAATGGTGTCCTCCGTGACGTACATTACCGGAAGCCCCGCGGACACCGCGAATTTGACGGCGTCTTCCGTGGTGCGCTGCAGATGCTCGACGCTCCAATCCTCGACCAGCCGACGGATGGGACTCGATCCCAAAAACATGGCGGCTTCGATGGGACGGCCCACGCGTTCGCAAATATCGATCATCGCCTGGATATCGGCCCTGTGCGTGCGGCCGCCGAGGTTGGGGCGAATTTTCATCCGCGAGCCGATGATCTCGCGCGCGAGCGCTTCGGCATCCGCGAATGCTCGCGGACCGGCCGAGGGAAGCCCGATGTTGACGAGGTCGATGCCGAGGTCTTCCATCAGGTGCAGGATTTCGATTTTCTCGCCGATCGAGGGGTCGCGCACGGACGGGTTCTGGAGGCCGTCGCGCAGCGTCTCGTCATTCAGCAACACGTGCCGGCCCGGCGGGATTTCGGGGCCGGAATATACGTTCCAATCGTGGATGAGTTCGCGTTTCATTGCGCAGAAGCCCGTATACGACTGAGCCATTCTACCTGAATACGAAGGTGTACTACGTCCGCGACGGGCGTAAATATCTAGCGTGGCCAAGCAGGCAAAACGCGATTGCCGGGGAAAGACTACTTCTTGAAGAGATCTTCAAAGGCCTGGCGCGCATCGTTCGGGCGCGCGGCGGCGGAGGCGGCCGGAGCGGTCTTGGCGTAGGTTACGGGCGAGGTGTCCTTCTCGACGGTCATGCGAAACTCGAAGAACGTGCAGTTGTTCTTCGCATCCTTTTTCGCAATGCGCTCGGGAATCGGCTGGGTGCATTCGAACTGTTTTCCCGTATCGAAATGAACGCACTGCTTGCAGCAGTGCAACTCGGAATGGCAGCGCGGGCATTCGCCGTTCGGGTCGAAGCTCGGCGCAAGAACCGCGCCGCAACTCGAACAACGCGCCCGCATCACCGTTCCGACCATACGAGGCGTGCGCGGGCCGAGCATGTCTTGCTTGGGGCGGGGTTCGCGGGGTGGTCGCGCGCTCGGCGCGCTCGCGCTTCTTCTCTTCGGCATCGCGGTCGGTGTAGCCCCGCTGCCTATACTTCCGCTCCATGAAATCCTCCTGGGGGGTTATCCCATCATAACCCGGAATAGAGCCTGAGCCGAAAGGCACTTCAGCTTGAGTGCTCAAAAAATCGCGCACACCGACCAACAACTAAATGCCCGGACGATGCCGCTATTGGTGTGGACGCGCGCTTCGCCCAAAAGCAGACAATCCCTCGAACGGCAAATCCGGCCTGCAGGAACTTGCGCGGCCGTCCGAACCCGGCGAGCGCCGCTTCCGCCGCGAGATAGCCGCTGCGCACCGCGCCTTCCATCGTCGACGGCCAACCCGTTTGCGTCCAATCGCCCGCAAGAAATAAATTCTCGACGCCGATTTGCTGCCCGGGCCGCCAGCGATCCACGCCCGGCTCGGGCGAAAACGTGGCGTGAATTTCCTTGATCACCGTGGCCTTTTCAAGCTTCGCCTCGCGCGTCGCCGGCAGAACGTCCGCCAGTTCGCGGAGGCATAGGTCGATGATTTCCTGCCGTCGACCGCGGCACCAGATCGTATGACGCGCTGATCACCAGCTGCAGATACTGTCCTTGCCCACGCCGTTTCCCGACTCCGGCTTCGACTTCGAGCCCGCTCTCGCTTTCGGCTTCGCCGCGGCTGCGTGAAACAGCGACTTATTGAAAATCCACTGCGTGGTGTGGTCCAGCAAGGCGTCAGGAACGGCTCGTCATCACCGTGCGGTCGAACCAAAGATGGACGCCCGTGATCGGCGACGTTCGGATATTCCGCAGTCCCGCTCGAGCGTCCTGCCTCGTTCGCCATTTCCTTCGGGCACCAGGCTGAGAAGACGTCGTGGGGGACAGCGGCGATGCAGGCATCCGCCGAAATCTCCGAGCCGTCCTCCAGCACGGCGCGAGCGAATTCGCCTTCGCACAAGCGAATCTCGCGGACGCCGCGCGCGCAGTTCGCACTTCGCCCCCCGCGCGCGGCAATGGCTTCGCGGCACCTTCGTAAAGTTCCGCCGAGCGGAACCGACGGAATGCCGATGCGATATCCGCCGCGGTTCGCCGAGAAACGCCTTCCAGAAAACCTCGATCCCGTAGCGCGCGTCCGTGCGCGCCGAGTTCTTCATCGAGCGCGCTCACCAGCACCACGCGCCAGAAGCGCTCGATCGCGGCCGGCGTCTGCTTCATCCGGTGCAGCCAGTCGAGCATCGAAATGCCCGCCGCACCCGGCGGCTTCCCGCCGGCCCAGGCAATCGCGAGCATGGCCCTGGCGATCGCCCGCTTGTCCGCAAGCCTCAAGCGCGCCGAAAACAAGAAACGAGGGCGCCATGTGCAGCGGCGGCAGGCAAGCCGCGAAGCCTCCATCGTCGAGCGGCGGCCCTGCGCGATCGGCGAAATACAGCCGGTCGTAGAAGCGGATTTTCCCGGCCGCTCCGGCGCGACGGTAAAAATCCGCCAGATTCGTGCAGCAGCCCAGCGTGACGTGCTGGCAATTGTCCACTTCGCTGCCGTCGGGCAGCGTGTAAGACGTGGCGCGCCCGCCCAGATGCGGGCGCTTTTCGAGCAGCCGGACCTCGAGGCCCGCTTCAGCCAGCGCGACGGCGGAGGCCAGTCCCGCCAGACCGCCGCCGATCACCAGAACGCTTTGCGAGGGCATCCCGCTTCCACCAGCCGCTCATCCCCGCCTGCAGGAGAAATTGAATTTTTTCCGCGCTCGAGAACGAAACGCGCGAGGAGAAAACATCGAAGCCCCGCTCTTCAATCCGCGCCAGAAGGCTGCTATAGGTGCGGACCAGCGCCCACAAGGTGGCGCGGCTATCCGCATCCACCCTCTCCGACCAGCGGCGCGCCTTCTTCATAAAAACGCCAGGCCCGCTCGGCCTCGAATTCCAGAAGCCTCGACGCGGCGTCAGCGGGCCGCGCAGATCGTCCTGCGTCACCCGAAAGCGCTCGAGGTCTTCCAGCGGAAAGATACACGCGGCCCATCTCGAAGTCGCCGCGAACATCGCGAATGATGTTGGTGAGCTGGAATGCGAGGCCCAGCCGCTCGGCCAGATCCGGAGCGCGCGGGTCGTGGAAGCCGAATACGTGCAGGCAGGTGAGGCCGACCGTGCCCGCCACGCGATAGCAATATTCGGAGAGCCGGTCGAATGTAGCATAGGAGGAGACCGTCAGATCCATCTCCGCGCCGAGAATCAAGTCGTGGAAATAGCGCGTGGGAATCTCGAAGCGCGCGATCGTGTCGGCGAGCGCGGGAAGAATCGCGTGGCCTTCGGTTGCGCCCGCGGCGGCTTCGTCGAGCATCGCGCGCCACCGGGCGAGCCCGCGCGCTTCGATTCGAGATCGCCCGGTTCGTCCGAGACGTTGTCCACCAGGCGCATGAAAGCGTAGAGCGCGCAAAGCGCGTTGCGCTTTTCGCTTGCGGCAAACCGAAAAACGCGAGATAAAAGCTGCTGTGCGACGCGCGCGCGATGCGATTGCACTCGGCGTAGGACTCGCAGCGCGATCGATGCGGCATCTCCTGGCGCCACTGAGCCGGTGCCGAATTTGGGCGTCGCAGGCGTGAGCTTCCAATTCGGATGCGCGCTGACGAGGCTCGCCGCCGTGCGATCCGTGCGCCGTCGCGCGGAAAAGCCCTGGAGCCGAGCGCGCGGCGTGAGCAGGCGGAGCTTGGTCCATTTCGTCAGCGCGGGGCGATGCTCGAGCGTGTTGTATCCCGTCGCTTCGATCGCGTCCAGCACCGCCATGCCGCCGCGGCTGAACAGCTCGATATCGACGCGCAAGGGTCCATCAACACGTTCGGCCAGCGGCATGCCGGCGGCGAAAGCTCGCGCGTGCGCGCGATCAAGCGCCTTCATCAGCGCGGCGTAGCGCTCATCGAATCGGCGCGCGACGATATCCGCTTCGGTCAATCCGTGCGCCGCGAGCACTTCGAGCGGAATGTAGATGCGGCCCTTTTCGAGATCGCGCGAAACATCCTGCCAGAAATTCGCGAGTTGCAAGGCCGTGCAGGTGAAATCGGAGAGCTGCTGGCGCTCCTCATCGCGATAGCCGCAGAGATACAGCACCAGGCGGCCCACGGGGTTCGCGGAATAGACGCAATAATCGAGTACATCGTCCCATGTGGCGTAGCGATGCACGGTCTGGTCCTGGCGGAAAGCGCGCAGCAGATCGGTAAATGGTTTGAGCGGAATGTCCTTCGCGCGAACGGTTTCGCGCAGCGCGATGAGCACCGGATGCGACGGGCGCGCGCCCGGATCGTAAATGAGCCGAAGCTCTTCCTCCCAGGCGTCGAGCAGACGCAGCGCGCGCGCGCGGTCCGGGACTTCATCGCCGAGATCATCCGACCAGCGGCAATAGGCGTAGACATTGTAGAAGTGCTGGTGCAGATGCCGCGGCAGGAGCCAGGAGACCACGCTGAAATTTTCATAGTGATGCGTCGCCAGCCAGCGCGTGTAGCGCTGGGCTTCTGTAGCGCTGCAGCCTTCGGCGGGAGGTTGCGGGCGATTTCGAGTTCTGGGGTCGGCAGCACGGTAGCTGAGCAGAGAGATGCGCCTTGCCGTTTCGATTCAATTTCTGGTCAGATCGACTCGAAATTCGACGTCTTCGAACCGACCAGAGCGCGAGCACGCTAAATCGGCTCGGTAGCGCAGAACGCCTCAGGGAATGATGGCGGTCTTGAATTCGCCGTTTCGGTGCTTCATGTGCTCGAACACGCCGGGCAGCTCCGCCAGCGGAGCCTCTCCGGTGATGAAATCGCTCGCGCGAATTTCGCCGCGCACGATCGTAGCGAGGCTTCGCGCATGAACTGCGGCGTATGATGGAACGTCGATTTCATGGTGATTTCGGAGTAGTGCAGCGCCCACGGATCGAGCTTCACTTCCGTGCCTTCGCGCACAGCCGCCGAAAGATTCACTGTCCCGCCCTTGCGCACCATCTGCATCGCCCACTGCCAGGTGGTAGGCTGCCCGGCCGCTTCGATGACGGTGTCCGCGCCGCGCCCGCCTTCGGTGAGTTTGCGCGGACGAGCCCACCGGATTCTCAACTTCGGAAACGTCAAATGCCGCCGCCGCACCCAGCCGCTCGGCGGCCAGCATCTGGCTCGGGCGCTTGCCGACGGCGATCACGCGGACGTCGCGCCCCGGAAGAACGCGAATGAACTTCAAGCCCGATCGCTCCGCAGCCGATGACCACCACCGTGTCGCCCGGCTGGATGCCCGTTTCGTGAATTCCGCGCAGCACGCAAGCCAGCGGCTCCACCATGGCCGCATCCACGAAACGACACGCCGTCGGGAATTTCGAGCATATTTTCGCCGAACAATGCTGCCCGGGAATGCGGATGTATTCAGCGTAGGCGCCGTTATTGAAGAGAAGGTCTTCGCAAAGGTTCGGCTGGCCCTTGCGGCAGTAAAAGCACTCATTGCAGGGGGCGGAATTCGCGGGCACCACGCGCATGCCCTTGCGGAAGCTTCCGTTCACGGCGCTTCCCGTTTCCTCGACCATGCCGGCCAGCTCATGGCCGAAAAGCGCGGGCGGCTGAATCATGCGCGCATGGAAGCCCTGCTTCCAGACTTTGAGGTCGGTGCCGCAAGTGAGGGCCACCTGAACGCGCACCAGCACTTCATCGTCGAGCAAGCGAGGAATATCGACGCGCTCGATCTTCACGTCCTCGCGACCCGTAGAGGACGGCCGCGGTCATGTGGCCTGTTCTGCTCGAATTTACTCATTCGTGAGTTATCAGCCACCTTAAGAGTATCGTGTTTCGGGTGCGCCGCCAAATCCAGGGCGTCCGCAATGCGCTCCAAGCGGAAATCGGTGCGAAATCAAGCTCGCGCAGCGGCAGCCTCCGACTGAACACCAAGCGCCGCAGATTCCTCCTGTTCGTCGACCGAAGCACTATAGCTGCCCAGAATTTCCTTTTCCTCAATTCCGACGGCGGCGGCGGGAAACCCAATTGCAGCACAGGATCGTTGTGAGCGAACAGCAGCACGCGTCCGCCGGGCCGCGCGATAGCCAGAGCTTCCGGAACCAATGACGGGCTGGGCACGGCGAGAAGAACCGCATCCGCACCGCGACCGTCCGTTCGATCGCGCATTTCCGCCAGGAGATTCACTTACGCCGGATCGAATGATTCTGCCGCGCCGAATCGCAAGCTTGCGGCGCGGCGCCCCGCCATTGGGTCGCTGGTGTAGACGCGCGCGCCCTCATGCTTCGCGAGGATCGCCAGAAGCATTCCGATAGGACCCTGGCCGATCACCAGAACTGTTTCACCCGGGGCGACCCGGGCCTTGCGGATTGCTTTCAGGCAGGTATTCACCGGCTCGACAAAAGTTGCTTCCTCGAAGGTGACTTCGGGCGGAAGGGCGATCATTCCGCGCTCGACGATCCAGGGCATGGCGCGAACATATTCGGCAAAGCCGCCGCCATTGGGATCAAAACCAGCAGTGAGGCCGACCTTCTTGTATCCCGCGCACTGCGAAAACAGTTTTTTCTGGCAATAGAAACATGCGCCGCAGGGGATATGGTGAAAGCTGACCACACGATCGCCGGGCTTGAACTTGCTGACGCCGCGCCCGGCTTCGACCACCGTGCCTGCCAACTCGTGCCCAGAATCTGAGGGGGCGCGATGAAGTCGTGATGAATTTTCTTGATGTCCGTGCCGCAAATGCCGCAAGCGGCCACGCGAAAGAGCACTTCGCCGTCACGAATTTCAGGGATGGGAACATGTTCAACCACGACCCGGCCTTGACCCATGTAGACCCCGGCGCGCATCTGGCCGTTGCGGGTCCTTAGTGGCTCGGGCGAAGCCACTTCACTGGTTGTGTCGGTCATCTACGGCTCGCCGTGGCCTTCGATTCGAGGGACTGCGTTCGCTTCACAAGCGTGCCCACATAGCGATCCAGAAATCGTGTCAAGGACTCCGCCGCGAGCTTGCTTTGTTGCCCGAACTTGACCAGGCTCGGGATCGACTGTGGGTGGCGGGCAACTTGCCCGACGACCCGCGAAATGCTGACTTGGCCTTCATCGGTAAAGATGCCATTCATGCCGAGGGGCAAGTCCTCGCCGGCAACGTCACTGATTGCGCGGATGGCGACCGCGGGAACCCCGCTGGCGGCAGCCACCCGCAGAACTTCGAAACTCTCCATTTCGACGGCATCGGCCGATGCGCCCAGGTAGTGCTTCTCCTCCGCTCTGGCGACCACGCGAGCCGCGGTGTAGAACCTTTCCACGACTTTTGCTCCTTGGTCCTCGGCGAATGAAATCAGGGGTTCGCTGCTGGGCAACACTTGCAAGCCCTGATCTTCACGCGGTTCTTCCGAGAACACGCTTTGCGCGACCAGCACTTGGCCGACGCAATATTCGGGCCGAAGGCCGCCTGCCAATCCCGACGACACGCAGGCGCTTAGGGAGTCAGATTCCGCGCGAATGGCTTTGGATGCTTGCTTTGCGGCTTGCCTCGGGCCGGCACCCGTCAGTATCACGGCAAGTTCTGCGCCGTGGATATCGGCGAGGTAGGCATCCGCTGCACCATAGTTGCCGACGCGAAATTCGCGCAGCGCTCGCCAGGGAGCGAATTCGGTTTCGAGAGCAAATGTGACGAGAACTTTCATCGGTGCAACTTCATGGACAAAACGCTGGCGATGCGTAGGCCATGCTGCGTATCACGCGGCCTGCGCGTGGGACAATGGCTTCACACGCGGGCTGCGGCGAATGTAACCATGATCCGTGTACCAACAAACCGCCCGCGCTAGGGCCTCTTCCACGGAGCCGGGCTTGTACCCCAATTCCTTTTCGGCTTTGTCGCTTTCTACAAACATCTTATGGCGGGACATTTTCACGCCTTCCACCGGAATGCCAGGCTCACGACCGCTAAGGCGCGAGAGAAACTCATCGGCGTAGCTCGCAGCAAGAGCGATAGCGTGCGGCAAACGCAAACGAGGAGCCGGCCGCCCGGCAATCGGCGCCAGCGCCTCTAGGATTTGCTTGAGCGTCATGTTGCGCCCGCCAAGGATGTAGCGCTCTCCGATTCGTCCCTTGTCGGCAGCGAGCAAATGGCCAGCGGCCACATCTTCGACTGGCGCAAGATTTAGTCCGGTGTCAACGTAAGCCGGCATTTTGCCATTAAGAAAATCCAGGATGATGCGGCCCGTGGGAGTGGGCTTCCAATCGGCGGGGCCGACCGGTGCGGTAGGATTCACAACGATTACCGGAACTCCAGACGCGGCCGCCTTCATAGCTTCTAGCTCAGCAAGAAACTTCGACCGCTTATAGTGGCCGATCATTTTATCGAGGGTTGCGCGCGTTTCTTCGTTTGGAAGTTTTGGCCCGCGGTGCGGCACGGCAATTGTCCCCACCGTGCTGGTGTAGACAAAGCGTTCGACGCCAGCTTCCGCCGCAACCGCAAGGAGGCGGCGCGTGCCTTGGACGTTCGTCTCGTAGATCTGGTCCGGATTTCGCGCCCACAGCCTGTAATCCGCGGCAACGTGAAACACCCGGCTGACACCGTACATTGCGCGCCTGAGCGATGCCGAATCGTTCAGGTCCCCTTCAAAGCGTTCGGCAGTAAGTCCGTCGAGCGCCTGAAGATTACTGGTTCGCCGAACGAGGACGCGAACCGAGTCGCCCGCCGCGACAAGTCGGCGAGCCACGTGACTGCCCAAAAAACCCGTGGCGCCTGTAACGAGAGTGGTCATGAGTTTGGCAGAGCCTTCGTACGCCGCGGCCGCGCTGGAATTTCAAAACGGAGCCTTCTCGCTCGTTTTACGCGGCAGCTATGCACTGGCTACCCCCAATATCCGTTTCGATGCTCGATTTCCGAGACGGCCACCTGTGTGCCAATGCGTCCGGAGCGGCCCTTGCTGAGATTATCGTAGCGCGCCAGAGCATACAGTGGGAACGAATTTCGGTAGAGATGATACTTGAGATAGAACACTTGCGGGAATCCAGTCCCCGTGAATTCGTCTTCTTCCCAGGTGCCATCCTCGTTCTGATGCGAGATGAGCCACGCAGCAGCACGAGTGGCGGCGGGATCGTCGCGGCCCGCTGTGGCAAGCATCCCGATCAGTCCCCAGGCTGTCTGCGAAGCGGTGCTCTTGCCTTTTCCCTTCAGCGCGGGATCGTAATAGGAAAGTACGGATTCGCCGAAGCCTCCGTCGGGATTTTGGACTGAACGGAGCCAGTCCGCGGCGCGATTGCATTCCGGGAGAGACGCGAGCCCGACGCTTTCAAGGGCGCGCAGGACACCACTCGTGCCATAGACGTAATTCACTCCCCAGCGGCCGAACCAGGAGCCGTCGAAATCTTGATCCCTTTTCAAAAATGCCAGCGCGCGCTGGATTACCGGGTGCGTTGCGGACCAACCCATATGGCCGAGACACTCGATGGCGCGGGCCGTAACGTCCGCAGTCGAAGGATCGAGCATGGCATTGTGGTCGGCAAAGGGAATGTTGTTGAGGAACTGAAGATTATTCTCGTGGTCGAAGGCCCCCCAGCCGCCGTCCGCATTCTGCATACTGACGAGCCAGGCAAGTCCACGGCGAATCGCGGCGCGCAAGCGATCTGGATTGGAGTCCTCGACGCAGCTCAGCGCCATTAAGACGAATGCAGTGTCATCCACGTCGGGGTAGAAGTCATTGCGAAACTCGAACGCCCAGCCGCCCGGCTCGGCCTTGCGGTTCTTCACCTGCCAATCGCCGGAGCCGAGGATTTGGTTATCCACTAACCAGCGTGCGGCCGAGCGAAGGGCTGGATGCGATGAATGGAGCCCCGCTTCCTGTAGGGAAACCATGGCGATGGCCGTATCCCAAAGGGGCGAAATGCAGGGCTGGACGCGCAGCGTATCTTTTTCCTCGATTTCGTAGCGTGCCAGAAAACGAATCTCTCTCGAGATAAGCGCATCGGTTGTGCCGCCGCCCTCGGCAAGCAGCGCAAAAATCGAGTTCATCATTGCGGGATAAATTGTGCCCAGGCCCTCGCTGCGCTCAAGGCGTTCGAGCATCCATTTACGCGCGAGGGCAAGAGACATCTTGCGGAACGGCTTCCAGCGCGCACCGTCGTACCACTTCACGCCTCGATCTAGAGCCAAAAAGACATTTTTCCACGACACGACGTGACTGTCCCACGCGAGCGAGGGCGGTTTTTTGCCAGGATCGCGGAAGAGGGCCTCGACGGTGACACCTATTGGGAGGCGCCATCCCGGCTTATGCGCGTATACAATGGCCAGCGGAATCACGATGCCGCGCGTCCAGGATGACATTTCGTACAAATTGACCGGCAGCCATTTGGGAAGCAGCATCAACTCCGGCGGAATCGCGGGGACGAAGCTCCACTCAATGGCGCCGACCATTGCGAGATAGAAGCGGACATACGAATTCGTGGCTTCCAGGCCTCCCAATTCGTGGATTCTCGCGCGGGCCCGCTCGAGATGCGCCGACGATGCCGAGTCGCCAGCCAGCCGCAACGCTACCCAGGCCTTCACCGAGGCGTTTAACTCCGAAGGCCCGCCGTAGAAAATATTCCAGCCGCCATCGGGCAGTTGGCGGTCACGAATGTATTTCGCGAGTTTCGCGGTTTTCGGAGACTCCAATTCGCCGAGGATGTGAAGATAGAGAATGTAATCGGATTCCAGGGTTGTGTCGGCTTCGAGTTCGCCCCACCAATAGCCGTCCTGAGTCTGGGCCGAGAGAAACCAATTGACGCTGCGGCGAATCGCCTGCTCGATACGGGATTCAGCATTCGAAAGATGGGCAGGCGCGGACGCGTGCGCAGTACCCGTAGGGGGGCCCTGGATGCGCAGTCGCGGCTCAGGCGTCATGAATCCCTCAGACATTTATCGTCGGTATCAAAGGATCATAGCGATAACAGTATTATTATCTGTTCGATGCGGCCTAGCGTCAACTCAAAACGCTTCCTAAGACGTCTCTTAGGCCATTATCGGGATGTGTCAAGGCACGGAATGGCTGCCTGACGGCCCGCCCTGTCCGTCCCTCAGTTCCCCGCCGACAGCGATTGTCCCTGCGCCCGGAGACTAACCTTCGTCTTCGAGGCGTCGAATGCGGTCAGCAAGTTCCGGGAGGCGGGCGACCCAGGCATATTGCTCCTTGAATTTTCGCAAGGGACGCGCTGGCGTGCCCCACACGGTTTGCCCGGTGCGGATAATCTTCCCGGTTGGAATCCCCGCCTGGGCACCGAGGATTGCGCCGTCTTGAATACTGCAATGGTCAGCGATGCCGACCTGGCCCCCGGCGACCACTCCCTGGCCCAACGTGCTGCTGCCGGAGACACCGGTCTGAGCGGCGATCACCGAATGCTCGCCAATCCGGACATTGTGCGCGATTTGCACCAAGTTGTCGATTTTGACGCCGCGTCCGATGCAAGTGTCATCCAGCGAGCCGCGGTCAATTGTGGTATTAGCTCCAATTTCCACGTCGTCGGCAATCTCGACGGCGCCGATCTGCGGGAATTTGAGGTGGCGGCCTTCACCGAAAACGTAGCCGAAGCCGTCCGCGCCGATCACAGCGCCCGAGTGAACCTCCACCCGATCCCCCAAACGAACTCCGGCATACAGCGTTACGCGCGGATGAAGGTGGCAGTTTTCTCCGATTCGAGAATCGCGGCCCACGAAACAAAATGCCTCAACCATCGTCCCAGCGCCTATCTCCGCATCTTGTTCGACAACAACGTGCGGACCAATGAAAGCATCCGCGGCAATCTTCGCATCGGGAGAAATAACTGCGGTGGGATGAATTGACACTGAGGGGGCCGGCCGCTGGAGCAGCCACGCCGCTGCCTTCGCGAACGCGAATTTCGGATGGGGCGACTCGATGATCGCTTTGCCCGAAAAACGCGTGCCCGGAGCAGCGATAACGCACTCGGAAGCCGAAGCTGCGGCGCGGTCGGCCTGCCGGTTGGACTCCACATAAATTAGGTCCGTCGCGGAGGCACGTTCCGGACTCGCAACGCCGGAAATGAGCGCGCCTGCGCGGCCTTCGAGCTTGACTCCGAGGTATTCCGCGAGTTCACCTGCTGTGCGATTCATTTTGACCTCTCTAAATGGTGTTAAAACGGATAGAGCGGCTTCTCGCCGGGCGGGCGCGTCTTCCACCTCTTGTGAATCCAGAGCCACTGATCCGGATGTGCTCGGACATAATTTTCGATAACGCTTGAGAAACGAGCGGTGTTCTCGAGGATGTCGGCTTCCTCGTTTCCCGTGCGGACGAGCTCCACCGCTCGATGAAATTGAAGCGTGTATTTTTTCCGCGTCTCGTCCCACGAAAGAAACCCGGGAACGACCGCGGCCCCGGTGCGCAGCGCCAGACGGGCAACACCCGACGTTGTCGAGGCGGGAACGCCGAAGAAATTTACGAAAACACCCTCCTCAATCGCGGTGTTGTGGTCGACGAGGACGCCCACTGTACCTCCATCGACCAGCACCTTCAGAATTGAGCGCGCGGAGCGGTTTTTCTCAATCGGCTGATTGCCAGAACTGCACCGATAGGAATTGATGAGCGTGTCCACGCGCCCGTTAGCGATCGGCCGGACGAGAAAGTGCATAGGATGGCCGTTAACCGCGTGTGCGAAGGGCGCGAGTTCCCATGCGCTCATGTGGCCAGTCAGCAAAAGGACGCCCTTCCCGCGGCGGTGCGCGCAGTCAAAATGCTCGAATCCTTCAACGGCGACCAGCTTTTCGATGTTCGCGCGCGTGTATTTGGGAAACTGTGAGAACTCACCAGCCATCCAGCCGATTTGGCGAACCATTCCACGAATGGCGCGCTCGCGCGCAGCGTCCTCCCACTCTGGAAAAGCCAGACGAAGATTGAACATTGCCGCGCGACGAAGCGGCGTACGCACTCGGTAGGCCGCGGCAGCAAAGGCGGCACCCACCGCCCTCGCCGCAGGTCTCGGCAAAAGCCCGAGCGTTTTCAGGCCAATCCATGCAGCGGCATACTCCATCCATTCTCGCATCGCGAGCATTATGCGGGAGGCCTTGCTCGCGCGCCAGCCCGGGAAAGGTGGGGTTCTAGATTCCGCGCGCCTCGGGGCACGTATCGTGGCGGCTTCGCAAGTTCAATTCGCCGATGTTAGACTCAACAGCGCTTTGGCTGAAATCCAACAAGCAAAAAATCGGCGCGACCCCACTGTATGGTTGATGGCCGCTCTCGTGCTGCTCATCTGCCTCTTCGGCAACTTAGGAGCGATGGGCCTGGTTGGCCCCGATGAGCCTCGCTACGCGTGGATCGCACGCGCCATGGCTGAGACGGGTGACTGGATCACGCCGCGCCTGTACGGGCAGCCGTGGTTTGAGAAGCCGATTCTTTATTATTGGGCTGCGGCCGCGGGCTTCCGGCTCCACTTGCCTGCCGAATGGGCGGCTCGGTTGCCGTCGGCATTGGCCGCTCTCGCAGCTGCCTTGGCAATCGGCTGGCTGGCGCGGGAGCATTATGACGACGATGCCGCTTCTCTTTTGAGTCCCGATCTACTGGCATCGCTCATCTTCTCCACGAGCGTCGCCGCCATAGGATTTTCCCGTGCAGCCACCCCTGACATGCTGTTCAGCGCTTCGGTCACGTTGGCAATGGCGAGCGCCGCACACGCCTTCTGGCGCGCGGGAGCGTTCGGGGCAACCGATAAGTATGGCGGGACCCCAATAGCGGATCCTCTGCCTATAGCCTTGTTCGGCGCTTTTCTCGGATTTGGCGTGCTCGCAAAGGGCCCGGCGGCGATCATTCTCGCGGGCGGCGCCATTGGCCTTTGGACGTTGGCGACAAAGCGGTGGCGAGTGGCTCTTCGCGTCGCGCACCCACTGGCGATTGCCGCGTTCTGCGTGGTCGCGCTGCCTTGGTATGTACTGTGCGCGATCCGCAATCCCGATTTCATACGCACCTTCATCTTTCAGCACAACTTTGAGCGATACCTCACTCCCATGTTTCGGCACCGGCAGCCGCTTTGGTTTTTTCTCCCGATCACGCTTCTGGCGCTTCTTCCCTGGACCGTTTTTCTATGGCCGGCGTTTCAAGAGGCCCTGCGAGTCTGGCGGACAAAATCGTGGGTGCGCTCGCCCGGATTCTTTTTCGGTTGCTGGGCCGTGTTCCCGATAATCTTTTTCAGTTTTTCGCAATCCAAATTGCCCGGTTACATTTTGCCTGCCGTCCCGCCGCTGGCATTGCTTTGCGCGATTTCGGCTCCCCGCGCATTGCGACGCAGCTCCGTTAGGCGCCGAGCGCTCCTGGCCTGCATCGGAATTTCATGGTTGCTGATCGGGCTTGCCGCCGCGCACGCGATTGGCAGAATCAACCCTGGTCTGGCCGGACTCTCGCGTTTTCTCGGGGGCGGGGCCCTAATATTCGGATTGTTCTTGATCGCTGCGAGCTTCTACCGCACCGGCCAATTAGTGATTCCGCTGTGCATCCTGTTCGTGGCTGCCAGCCTCGAAACCGCGAACCTACGCTTGCTCCCGGAGCTCGATCGCTTTTATTCGGCGCGTCCCCATGCCGACTTTATGCACAACGACCTGCGGCCTGATCGAATTTTCACATACGAACTCTCACGGTCCTGGGATTATGGTCTCGCCTTCTATTTCCGCCGTCAGCTCCCCGAATGGTCGCCGCATAACCCGGACGCCGCTCTTGTCCTTACCACCCGGGCTGGGCTACGCGAGATAGCCAGGCTGGATAGATTTCGTGGCTCGCTGCACGAGAACTATGAAGGAATCCTCTATGTGCCAGTGATGCGAGTTGCATCAACTCGTTAACGAGGCGAAATATTCTGCAGGAAAAAATTGACGATTTGGCTTTCGTAGTTTTTCCGGTCTTCGTCGGACATATCGCGGTAGCTAAGGCGGTCCCGCAGCAACATTTTCGGATCCGGCGCCTTCGTATAGAGACTCACGGTCTCATCCGCAAGTGCTCGGCGATCGTCCGACGCAACAAAAAGCTTGGGAATGGCCGCAGTCTGGCTCAAGCGGCTGGAAAGCGGGGGTTCTTTCCGGAAGCGATACTCGACCATCCGGAACTCAAAATCCGCAAGGCCCCGTACTCCTGGCAAGGCAGTGAGGCCGAATTTTGCAATTTCGATCTGAAGCATGTCGCGAGGATCGTCGTACGCGTCATCGGCCGCAACCGCCGCGATTCGCGGATCCGAAGCTGCTACTTCGAGGGCGGCGTACCCACCCATGTCCACACCCCAAATCCCGAAATGCTGCTTGTCCACATCATCTCGCGTGGCTAGCGCCTCGACCGCCGACTGCAACTCGGCCGTCTCGCCGTAGCCGAGCGTTGGCATCCCCTTGCTCGTGCCGTGACCCGTAAAATCGAATAGGAACACATTGAATTCGCGATCCTGAAGCGCCGTAACCAGCGTCAGCACATCCGCGCGCTGCGAAAGGTATCCGTGACAAACAATGATCACGGGGCCGCCACGCAATCCTGGGAAAAACCATCCCTCGCGTGAACCGCCGTTTGCCAAGTGAAACGGAAAGGTCGTCGGATGGCCCATCATTACGCTCAGGTCGAACGGAGCGGCATTGCGCGGGGGCCGCAAGACCTGATAGACGAGAAACCCGGAGACCGATGCCGCCGAGACCAATGCGAACAACATCAGCGCCAGGAGCACGGAGAAAATCTTGCCAAAGCGCGTGAACGAGTAGCGTAGCTCGGAGAGGGCGGGCATCCTTTAGGCGCGGGCGCTGAGCTTTCGCGCCTCGACTCGCCGAATGTTAGCATAGTTCCGCCAGGCGCCAATTCCCGACGCGCGAGGATGTTCCAAAAACCAGAATGAGTTGGCGCACCGTCGACTTATAATGGCAAGGGGCGGAACTGTTCGATGCAGATTGTTGACCTCCGGCAGTTACATTCCCGATCGCTCGAGGGACTCTTTCAGGAGGAAGCCCAGCGTTGGCGGGAAGAGCTCTTTTGGGACTACCGGCCATCGATTGACCTGGTCAGAAAATTCGTCGACTCGCATTCGCTTGGCGGCTATGCCGCGATCGAAGGCGGGAACCCTGTTGGATACGGCTTTTACGTTCTGGAGGACCACAAAGGCCTGATCGGCGGGCTTTTTGTGTCCTCCTCGGAAAATCCCCAGAATGGAGCCACCGAGCGCCTTCTGAGCGAACTCGTCGGTACGCTAAGAGCCACGCCGCGACTCCAGCGCATCGAAGCGCAGCTTATGCCCTTTGGCGCCGAACTCGATCCCGCATTCCTATCGCAGCACTTCCACTTGCATACGCGTCAATTCATGTTTTTGCGGCTGGCGGAAGCGAATCTGCTAAGCCGACAGCTTTCGCCGGGACTGCGGATCGAACCTTGGAGCGACCGGGCCTTCGATGCGGCCGCGCGGCTCATTCAGCTGGCATACACCGACCACGTGGATGGCCAGATCAACGATCAGTATTGCAGCGAGGCGGGCAGTTTGAGGTTTCTACGGAACATCGTGTTGCTGCCGGGTTGCGGGATCTTTCTTCCGGAGGCATCCTTCGTAGTACGGCCCGCGACGGAAGATACTCTGGTCGGGATGATCCTTACTTCCACGGTCGCGGACAAGGTGGGCCACACAACCCAAGTCTGCGTGAAGCCAGGTTACCACGGCAACGGAATTGGCCGGCAGTTGATGGAGCATTCGATTAGGGCGCTCCGACGACTGCGCTACGAATCTCTGTCGCTGACGGTGACCTCCGTAAATACCCACGCCGTCGAGCTATACGAGCACCTCGGTTTCCGCACGGTGAAAACATTTGCCGCGGGCGTCTGGCAAGCGTAACGGCTGCGTGCGATTGCCTTCCCGGCTATCTCTTCGCTCGGTCTTTCAGCAGACCCTTGAGCTCGTCCATGAATTCCTTCACATCCTTGAAATCCGAATACACGGAAGCGAATCTGACGTAGGCGACTTTGTCGAGCTTCTTCAGCTGCGCCATTAATAGCTCTCCGATCTCGGTCGTGGTGCGCTCGCGGTCCGAGGATTCGCTGACGAACGCCTCGGCCTGATCGACAATGGTTTCAAGCTTGCCTACGGGGACGGGCCGTTTTTCGCAAGCCTTCAGCAATCCCTGCAGGATTTTCTGGCGTTCGAATTTTTCGCGCCGGCCATCTTTCTTAATGACCATGTACGGAATTTCATCGATGCGCTCGTAAGTCGTGAACCGCCGATTGCACTTCAGGCACTCCCGCCGCCGCCGAATCAAATCGCCGGTGCGCGCCTCTCTTGAGTCGATTACCTTGTCGTCTAGGTGAGAACAGAAGGGGCACTTCACTGCGGATTCTCGCTTGGCCGGACGGCACGCTCCGCGTCGGCCAGTAGTTGCGCTCCGCCGGCCCGTTCCTCCTCGCGCGCCATTTTCCGCAGTTCGCCCATCGACCAGCCTTCCCGAAACAGTAATGGCAATCCCGCCAAGCAGCAGCCCGCAAATGTGATCAGCCAAATCACAATCGAAGCTACCGCCGCCGGTTCTCTTTCTACTCCAAACACCAGAGTCAGGACAAGGAAAGTAGCGAGCTGCGATCCTCCTCCCACTCCAGGGAGTTGGGCCGCCGAACCAACCAGTGTAAATGCGGTAAGCAGAACCGCCCCTCCAAAATTCAGCGCCGCAAGGTTCCCGGCAAACGCGTGCGCGATCCATAGATAGATCAAAACAACCAAAACCCAGTGAAGAATCGTATAGCCCGTGACGACGGCTAGATCGCTCCACGAGTGAATGCCTTGCAGGCCTTCGCTAAAGCCTTCAAGAAGCGCGGCCAGTTTCTCGCGCCAGCCGGTATGCCACTTCTGGTGCTGCAATTTGCGTGCAAGCCACGCGGCACCGTGATAGCGAAAATAGACCAGGAACACCATCACTGCCAGGAGCGCCATCAGCAGTGCCACTCCGGCCGAACGCGCCACCCTCATCAATCCGGCATCTGCGGCACCGGCAAAACCGCCGCGCTCGAACGACAGAAGGGCGGCGACCAGGAGCAGGACCGCGGCGGCCATGTCAAAGACCCGTTCCAAGACATAGACACCGAACATTCCAGGAATTGAAAGTGAGGCCTTTCTCGCAATCAAGATAGGACGAATAGGCTCACCGGCCCGGCCGAGAAGAAACGTGCAAGCGAATCCCTCCAAAGTAGCGCTGTACACGCTGCCGAAATGCGCGCGGCCCAGCCACCGGCAAAATCGGACCCAGCGCAACGCTCGAATCGCGTAACAAACGTAGATCGCCGCAAGGGAGAGAAGCAACAACGCGAGGTGCGCCTGGCGGAGCGATTCCCCAACCATGCTCCAGCGAAATCCGGCCAGCGCAATTGAATTGCGGAATCTATAGAGGAAAAAGCCAACGACCAGGAGTCCCAGGATCAAGAGCAGGTAGCGTCGCGATTTTCGCAGCATCCGCTTGAACCGTAGCAGCAAGGTTTCAAAGGTGTCAAGGCGGATGGCCCGCCACATTCATGCTGATCGGCTGATCTGGCGCCGAAAAGTAGCTCGGGCTGAGATTCACTAGGCGGAGGCTACTTTGTTCTTAAGCCAGTCGCCCGCAGCCTGCGTGCTGAGCGACCCACCCAGATCCACCGTCGTGGCACCCTCGCGGATCGCCGCACGAACACCGTCTTCGATGCCGCGCGCGACATCGTTCCAGTCGAGATACTCGCACATCATTGCGGCCGCGAGGACCGCGCCTATCGGGTTCGCGATGTTCTTGCCAGCGATGTCGGGGGCCGAGCCGTGCACCGGCTCAAAAAGTGAAACCTGACCGGGGTGAATGTTCCCCGAGGGAGTAACGCCAAGGCCGCCCACCAACCCCGCTCCCACATCGCTGGCGATGTCTCCAAAAAGATTGCAAGTAACGATTACCTGAAACTGAGAGGGGTCGCGAACCATTTGCATCAGCAGGTTATCTATGAACATATGGCTCGACTCGATGCCCGGGTACTCGCGGCGCACTTCCTTGAAAACGCGCTGCCAGAGATCGTGGCCAAAGGCGAGCGCGTTGGATTTGTCGCTCATGCATACGCGCTTGTAACCTCGGCGGACCGCAAATTCGAATGCGTAGCGGATGATCCGCTCGACGCCTTTACGCGTGTTGATGTCCTCCTGGGTGGCGATTTCATCCGCGGTTCCCTTCTTGAAAAACCCGCCCACGCCTGCGTACAGGCCCTCGGTATTCTCGCGAATCACGCAGATGTTGATGTCCTTTTCTTCGCGGCCTTTCAGTGGCGTCAGGCGCTGGTCGAAAAGAATGCAGGGCCGCAAATTGACGTAGAGGTCGAGCTTGAACCGCAGACCGAGCAGGATATCGGCTCCGTGCTGGTTGGACGGCACGCGCGGGTCGCCAAGCGCGCCAAGCAGGATCGCATCATACGCGCGCCGAAACGTCTCCGGCGCATCGGCGGGCAGCGTCGTCCCATCGCGCAGGAAACGGTCAGCACCCCAATCGAATTCAACTAGGGAGATTTCACGTCCATGCGCGGCAGCGGCGGCCTTAAGCACTTTTACCGCTTCCGGAATCACCTCTTTGCCTACGCCGTCGCCAGGAATCACCGCGATCCGTTTGCGCGATAGGCCAGGTCTCTTGGAAGTTTTTTCAACCATCGGCGCGGAACGTAGCATGCGAGTCGGGCAGTGTCAAACGCCGGCCAGTCACCCGCCAGACGGCAACTGTGTTATCGCGCACTAGCCCACCGCGAGTTCGCGCGGTTCCCGAAACACGGTTAAGCTAGCTCTGGGGAGACGAGCACACGAACGAGAATCGGCGGGAAGAGCCTTGGCTGCGCGGAACGCTGAACGATGTTGCCCCGGTACCAAGAGCCGTGGTCCACGCGCTAGAGCTGGCCAAGGAGGATATTGAACGCTGGTGCGGCAGCCTGAGTAACGACCAATTCAATGCCCGGCCTTTCGGAATCGCGCCGCTCGCGTTCCATATTCGCCACATCGCCCGCAGCATGGACCGGCTGCTCACCTACGCCCAAGAAAGACCCCTCACAGCAGAGCAGGTTGCCGCCTTGAGCACCGAACTCGATGGCGGCGCTACGCAACACCAACTGTTTGCGGAATTCGCCGCGGCCTTCGAGAAGAGCGTCGAAAGAATTCGCGCCCTCGATGCCGCTCGACTGAGCGACGTCAGAGAAGTAGGTAGACAGCGTCGGCCCACCACCGTTGGTGGTCTGCTCATCCACGTGGCCGAGCATACCCAGCGCCATGTGGGCCAGGCAATAACAACCGCCAAGATCGTCACCGTCCAACATCGATCGGAATGTTAGTCGGCTTCGGCGGATTCCGTGTGCCGCTTCTTGCGCGGCGCGAACTGGGCAGCTTCCGTCGAGCCTTCCAGCGCAATGGTCGAGGCGGTTCCGCTCGTTATCGCGTTCTGAATCGCGTCGAAGTATCCGGTACCGACGAACCGCTGATGTTTCACCGCCTCGTACCCGTGATCGTGCTCGCTTTCGAACTCGCGGTCTTGCAAGTCCGAGTAGGCCGTCATGCCGCGCAGCTTGAATCCCCGCGCCAGCTCGAACATGGAGTGATTGAGGGCGTGAAAGCCAGCCAGCGTGATGAACTGGAACTTGTACCCGAGAGCGGCCAGGTCGCGCTGAAAGCCTGCGATCGTCGCGTCATTCAGGTTTTTGCGCCAGTTGAATGACGGCGAACAATTGTAGGCCAGCATCTTGCCTGGAAATTTGGCGTGTACCCCATCCGCGAACTCACGCGCTTCGTTGATATCCGGCTTCGATGTTTCGCACCAAATCAAATCCGCATAGGGAGCGTAGGAGATGGCGCGCGCAATAGCCGCTTTGGTTCCGCCGCGAACGCGGTAGAAACCTTCTGGTGTTCGCTCGCCCGTAACGAAGGCCTGATCGCGCGGATCGGCATCGGTAGTCACGATGGTAGCGCTCTCGGCATCGGTGCGTGCGATGATTACCGTTGGCACGCCCAGCACGTCCGCAGCCAGGCGTGCCGCAACCAATTTTTGAATCGCCGCTAGTGTAGAGACCAGCACCTTACCGCCTAAGTGCCCGCACTTCTTCGCGGAAGAGAGCTGGTCCTCAAAATGAACGCCCGCCGCTCCGGCCTCGATCATCGCCTTCATCAACTCGAAGGCATTCAGGTTTCCGCCAAATCCCGCTTCGGCGTCGGCCACCAGCGGAGCCAGCCAGTACGTTTCGTTGTGCCCTTCGGCATGATGAATCTGATCCGCGCGCATCAGCGAATGGTTCAAGCGGCGAACCAAGTTCGGCACGCTATTCGCCGGATACAAACTTTGGTCGGGATAAGTTTGCGCGGCATCGTTGGCGTCAGCGGCCACTTGCCACCCGCTCACGTAAATCGCATCGAGTCCGGCGGCTACCTGTTGTACCGCCTGATTGCCGGTCATGGCGCCCAGGGCCGCGACAAAAGGTCGCGAGTGCAGCAGATTCCACAGTCGTTCTGAGCCAAGCCGCGCAAGTGTGTGCTCGATGTGAATGGAGCCGCGAAGTTGCGCAACATCCTTCTCGCTGTAGGGACGCGTGATTCCCGCCCACCGCGGGTTCGTCTTCCAGTCGATTTCCAAATTTTGCGGCTTTCCGTTTCGCATTTCTCGTTCCTCGTCAGTCGGATTTGTAGTTCTGCGCCCGCGCAATCGCGCTCGGCTGTTCGGAGGTTGGGGACAAACTTCGAAATAGCGATAGAACTACCGAAGATCGCTGGTTCGGCCAGCGAAAGAATCAGGCGCCCGTAAGGCCTTTCGGGCTCAGCTCCTGGAGAAAAGCGTACGGCGAGGTGCGCGCTGCGTATAACTCGCGTTTGATTCGGAGAGTAAATGGCATTTACAGTGCCATTTTGTTCGCCCGGTCGCCTTTGGTCAACCAAGATAATCCTGATGCAACCTATCCATGCTTTTTATAGGTCACACCGGCGCGCCGCACCGCAGCAAAAAGAGACATCGCAATTCCCCACCCAGTTATAATGGGCCGCATTCCAGGAGAAAAATTTCGCATGTACTATGAGCCGGGCAAAACCCAGCATGGCCTGCCATACGACCCCTTCAAATCCTGCGTGATTCCCCGGCCAATCGGATGGATCTCCACGATCAGCCGCGATGGCGTGCATAACCTGGCGCCCTTCAGCCAATTCCAGAATCTGACTTTCGATCCTCCATACGTAATGTTCGCCTCAAACCAGTCCACAAGGGGCCGGCGCAAAGATACGGTTGTAAATACCGAGCAAACCAAGGAATTCGTGTGGAACATGGCCAGCTACGAGTTGCGCGAAGCGGTCAACAAATCCGCCGAAGAAGTCCCGCCTGAAGTAGACGAATTCGATCTGGCAGGAGTCACGAAAATCCCGTCGCATCATGTAAAGCCTTGCCGCGTGGCCGAATCTCCAGTTCATTTCGAATGCGCCTATCATCAGACGATTCGTCTGCCGGGAAACGGCACCATGGGCACAGTCGACATCGTCATCGGCCGCGTCCTCGGAATTCACATCAACGACGCGGTAATTCGTCCCGACGGAAAGCTGGACGTGCTGAAAATCCGCCCCATCGCCCGCCTGGGCTACCACGACTACACCAGCATCGAGTCCATTTTCTCAATGACCATCCCCGGAAACGATCCGCGCAGGCTAGCCGGCATGGAAGGCTCCGCGCGTTTTTGATTGCGTAACGAAGTTCAGCATGCGGGGCGCTGAGATGCGCCTGCCGCCGGCAGGGCACAGCAGGCTGTGCACGCTCGCCCTGAGCGGTGTGGCGAAGGGGCAAAGATGCCTGGCGTGATCTTGTCGGTCAATCGTAGATTCGCGGGCGAGAAGCAAGGCTTCGCCAAACGAGTGGTTCTAAGACGCTTTCTCTTCCGCGTAAATCTGATACTCCGAATACGGCCCTTTGAAATCTTCAATGCGGCCGCCCTCGAAGTGCCAGATGCGCGTGGCTACCTCGTCAATCACGTCGTGATCGTGCGTCACCAGCAGCACGGTCCCAAGATATTTCTGCAGAGAAATATTCAGCGCGTTGATTGATTCGAGGTCAAGATGGTTCGTGGGCTCGTCCAGGACCAAAATATTCGGCTTCTGCAGCATCAGCCGGCAAAAAATTAGCCGGGCCGATTCACCGCCCGAAAGTGCCTGCGTCGGTTTCAGCGCATCGTCGCCGCTGAATAGCATCTGGCCCAGCAGCCCTCGCAATTCCTCCTGTGACGCGCTGAGTTTGAACTGATGCAGCCACTCGATCACCGTCGTGCCCTTCACAATGGACTCGGAATGATCCTGCGCGAAATAGCCCACCGCCGCATTGTGCCCCCAGATCACCGTGCCGCCGTCCACGGGAAATTCTTTGTCCACATCCTCGATGAATCCGGTGGCGTTGCGAATCAGCGACTTCAGCAGCGCGGTCTTACCAGTCCCGTTGCGTCCCATCAGCGCGATTTTTTCGCCGCGCTCCACGCTGGCGGTAAAGGGTTGAAACACCCGGGTGCCGTCGTACGATTTGAGGATGCTCTTGATCTCCAGCGGATGCCGGCCTGAATGCTGGTCCAGCTGAAACCGAATGAAGGGTCGGGCAATGTTCGATCGAGCGAGTTCGGCGCTTTGCAGGCGCTCCACTTCTTTCTTCCGCGAAGTAGCTTGCGCCGAACGCGTGCCGGCGGAAAAGCGGGCGATGAACTCGTTTAACTGGGCGATTTTGCGTTCGCGCTGCGCGTTTTCCGATTCGATGCGCGAGCGGATCGAGGTTTTCGCGACCACCATGTCGTCGTACCCGCCGTTATACATAATCACTGTCTGGTAGTCGATGTCGGCCGTGTGCGTGCAAACACTGTTCAGGAAATGGCGGTCGTGCGAAATCACGATCAGCACACCTTCGTATTCGCACAAATAATCTTGCAGCCAGTGAACGGAATCCAAATCCAAATGGTTCGTCGGCTCGTCCAGCAGCAAAGCCGGCGGACTCCCGAACAACGCTTGCGCCAGCAGCACGCGAACTTTTTGCCCGCCCTGCAATTCGCTCATCTTGCGCTCGTGCAGCGGCTCTTCCAGCCCGAGTCCATCGAGCAGCACGGCCGCATCGGCCTCAGCCGTATAGCCGCCCTCCTCGCCAACGATTCCTTCGAGTTCAGCCAGCCGCATGCCGTCTTTGTCGGTCAGCGATTCGTGCGGCTTGGCATACAGCGCGTCGCGCTCTTCGAGAGCCCTCCACAGTGGACGGTTGCCCATGATCACCGTGTCCATCACGCGAAACTCATCGAAAGCAAACTGGTCCTGGCTCAAAATGCCAAGTTTTTTCGGACGGCCTACCTCGCCGTGCGTCGGTTCCAGATCGCCAGTGAGAATTCTCATCAGCGTGGATTTGCCCGCGCCGTTCGGGCCCGTAATGGCATAGCGCCGCCCGCCGAAAAAGGTGCAGCTCACCTCTTCGAACAGAACTTTGGCGCCGAAGCGCATCGTGATGTTGCGAAGCGAGAGCAAGACAATTAATTATAGCGTGGAAGGCACGGCCCTGCACATTGGAAGAATGGGGATTTCCAATCGTCAACCCCGGTTTTCCATGGTTTAGAACGCTCGAGGACGCCTGCCTATTCTATATGGCCCGTTTCACCGCATCTTGAAGCCGCTGCCGGTTGTCCCAAAAATCCTCCCACAGGTCCCCTGGACGCTTTAGGCGTTTCAATATTGTTTCGATATTGAAATCTTCCGGCTGGAATCCTTTGGCGAGTTCGCGCGGCGATACCGGCGCCGAAACAGGCGCTCCGCTAAAAGGACGCAGCGAATATACCGCCGCCAAAGGCTTCCCTTTGGCATTTTGCAGCGCGTCGATTAAGACCGTGCCTTTGCGCCGCTTGCTCACTGTGCGCTCGGAAGTCACGAGTGCTGGCAGCTCCGATTGCACTCGCTGGCCGATCGCTCCCGCGAAAAGACGCACCTCCTCGTACGTGTATTCGGGTTCCAGGGGAATGTACATATGAAACCCGGAGGCGCCGGAGGTTTTCATGTACACGGGAACTTTGAGCGATTCCAATTGTTTGTGAATGGCTCGCGCAACTTTAAGAACCACATCAAATGATGTGCCGTCCGTGGGATCGAGGTCGAAGAAAATGTAGTCCGGATGATCTTGGTTATCAAAACGGCTCGACCACGGATTGTGATCGATGCATCCGAGATTCGTCAGGTAGAGCAGGTCCGCGCGATCATCCGCCAGGAAGTAGGGCATTTTGCCGCCGCGCTCCTTGGAATCGATCTCGACGGTGCGGATCCAATCCGGCGCGCGAAGTCGCCTCCTTTTGAAAGAAAAACTGCTCGTCGATCCCATTCGGGTATCTCTTCAGGACCAGCGGCCGATCCTTCAGAAACGGCAAGATGTGCGGCGCGACACACAGGTAATGCAGCAAAACGTCGCGCTTGCGCAGGCCATCCTCTGGAAAATAGATCTTATTCAAGTGCGTCAGATTCACCCGCTTGCCATCCAAATCCACCGCCAGCGATTCCCCGCGCCCGCTCGCCAGTTCCTTTTCGAGATCGCCTACAGCCACTTCCCCGGTCGAACTTGCTTTCGAGCGCCCTTTGGCGGCCTGCGCATCGGCTTTCCCTCGCCGCCCGGGCTTGCCTTCTCGCGTCGTCATCCTGAGCGGAGCGTCCCGACCGCTTTTCTTCTCGCTGAGATCGCGCTTTTCGATCTCGGCGTCGGGACGCGCAGTCGAAGGATCTCTCTTCGTTGTGTCGGCCCCCGAGGCGCCGGCGGGTGCAGCGGCTTCCGCAGTCACTTGATTGTCAAACCGGCAATCGCGCGCCTTGCGATCCTCCTGAAATCCCAAAAACACGGGACCGCGCAATTTCTTGTCGTGGGTCCATTGCCCAAACTTCACGCGCGCCACCAATTCGGGCTTCACCCAGTACACAACCTCTTTCACCTTTGGCGCCGCACGGAACGGGCTGTGGGGCGTCTTCAAACCCTCAAGCGTTTTGTAAATACTGTCGAGCAGGTCTTGCGTGAAACCTGTGCCAACGCTTCCGATATATTCGAGATTGCTGTCCGCGTCGTACAAACCCATCAGCAGCGCACCAAAATGCTCGCGCGACTTTCGCGGCGCCGTCCACCCGCCGATCACCACGTCAATGTCCTGGACGATTTTCAGCTTCAGCCAGAGAGATGAGCGCTTCCCGGGATAAACGCTGTCGCGCCGCTTGGCGATGATTCCCTCGAGGCCCCGCTGCCTGGCGACTTCGTACAGTTCGATTCCCGTCTCATTCTGATGGTCGGAAAAACGCACGCGGTCCGAAGGAGTGAGCAAGCTGCGCAGCAAGTCCTTGCGGCTTTCCAGCGCCACATTTCGCAGGTCGTAGCCGTCGTAATACAAAAGGTCGAACGCGTAGTAATTTACCGGGACAGTCTGTTGGAGTCGCACCGAAGGATTCAAAACGCCAAAGCGCTGCTGAATTCGCATGAAATCCGAGCGGCCGGCTTCGTCCAATACCACCACTTCGCCATCAACGATCGCTTTTCGGGCGTTGAGTCTTTTCGGTAGCTCCTTCAACTCCGGATATTCCTGGGTAATATCTCGGCCCGAGCGGGCCCGAAGTTCCACTTCGCCGTCGCGCACCAGGGCCAACGCCCTTTCGCCGTCCCACTTTATTTCAAAGAGCCATTCGGGATTTGAAAACGGTTTGTCCGCCAGAGTCGCGAGGGCCACGGCCACCTGATCCGGCATCGGAGATTTCTTCGCCCCCGGCAATTCTTCGGGCTTGACGACCGCCTGGCGAGTAAGCTCGGCCGCTTTGCGGGTGGAAATGGAGGACCCCTTCCCTGCGTGCTGCGCCGTCGACGGTTCCGCATCCGATTCCTTGCGGATTAGAAGCCATTCGTTTCCGCGGTCCGAGCGCCGCATTTTCACTAGCACGAATCTTCCGTTGAGCCTCTCGCCATGAAGCCGAAACTTAAAATCGCCCCGCTCGATTTGCGCGGCCGCAGGCTCTCGGCCCCTCGATCTCGTAAGTGCCCTTGTCCCAAATCTGAACTTGCCCGGCGCCGTAATTGCCTTTCGGAATTTCTCCCTCGAACTTCGCGTAATCGATCGGGTGGTCTTCCACGTGGACCGCCAGCCGCTTCTCACCACGCTCTTCGGGCGGGCCTTTCGGGACGGCCCAGGATGCCAGTGCGCCATTCACTTCAAGCCGGAAGTCGTAATGCAACCGGCGCGCGGCGTGGCGCTGCACCACAAAAATCGGCATCGCCGACTTCTTGGCGCGCCCCTTCGGCTCGGGAGTCGCTGCGAAATTCCGTTTGCGGTTGTAATCGGCTAGGGCGCACATGTTCCGATTTAGTATAAACGCTGTTCGTTCGGTTTACTCTGCAACGCGCAAAAACGTCGGCCCACTATGGGACACCCGCTATCAACCGCTTGCTCCCCCATGGGTTGGGCGGAAGAGCTGGACTGGCAAACCATTGACTTCTAGGGTCTTTCCTTTATTGTACGATTTCGGCGCGCAGGTATTCTCGTGCACGGAGGATCTTATGGCCTCAGCAGTGTGGAAAGGGATCATTTCATTTGGCCTCGTTTCGATTCCGATTCGTATGTACGCCGCCGCTCGCGCCAAGCGTGCCAACCTTCACCAAATTCATAAAGTGTGCAGCACCCGGCTCAAGCAGCCGCTATTCTGTCCGCATTGCAACCGTATCGTGGATCGTTCCGAGGTAGTCAAAGGCTACGAATACGAAAAGGGGCAGTACGTAATCATTGAACCGGATGAAATTAAGAAGATCACGCCTTCCTCCGGTCACACAATGGAGATACTCACCTTTCTCAACGGAGATCGAGGTTGATCCAATCTATTTTGAGTCGTCCTTCATGGCGTTGCCCGAACCCCACGCGGAAAAAGCCTATCTCCTCCTGCTAAAGGCGCTCGAAGACACCAACAAGGTCGGCATCGCCAAGGTGACCATGCATCAGCGGGAATACACGGTTTTCATTCGCCCACGCGATAACGGGCTGACCCTCCACACAATGTTTTACCAGAACGAAATCGCCAGCGTGGAAGGCTACGGCAAGAAGTACGACATAAAACTCAAGCCTGAGGAAGTCAAGTTAGCCAACCAGCTCGTCGAAAGCCTTTCGGCGCCCTTCAAGCCTCAGCAATACAGAGACGAATTTCAGGCTCGTCTCAACGAGTTGATCGAGGCCAAGCTGAAAGGCCGCGCCGTGATAGCACCGAAGACGGCGGCCCATCGCGCACCTGTAATTGACATGATGGAGGCTCTGAAGAAGAGCCTCGCCGCTGGTCATGCCGGCAAACGCGAATCCAAGGTGGTTTCAGTCGCGCCCGCCCATCGCACCCGCCGAAAAGCAAGCTGAGTTGCCTTCGCTGCTGGCGCTTTTCTACCAAATGCCCAGGGCCTAGGGCGCGCGCAGAGAGAGATTACTTCTCCAGATTTTCTAACAGCGTCGCCAATGGAAAAGAATCCGAGACCTTTAATGAAACTCCGAATAATTTCCGGGGATCTGGATTATGGGACAGCGAATAGTGAGGTCCGCGAAATAGTTTTTCCGCGAATCGCTGAAGATCGGGCCGCGCCGCTTCAAAGGTCGCCTCGGAATTCGGCGCCAGCAGACGGTCATTGATGACAATTTCCAGCTCCCGGCCGCTAAAATGGAACTTTCCTGCAACCGTTGGCTCAGTCTCCAAGCGCTGGCACGCGATCAGGGCCGCGCGCGCCGCCTGCGCCAGTCGATCCTGATTCTCGCCATCCAATTCCGCCTTGCGGTTGTATCGAACGCCTAGCCGGTTATCGGTGTTGTCCACGCTGTAGTTGGCCTGAAGGCCGATCAGGATCACTCCCGGGCCGGCTGGAACGTGCCGGTAATCGGCCACGTCCAGTAAAAGCTCTTCGAAAATCTCCCCTTGAATCCAGGCGTGAAAAATGGGGATAAGTAGCGCGAGGTCCGCGTCGGCGGGCGAATCCAGCATCAGCTTCACATTTACATGCTGAAGATTCACGAGGCTGGAAGTTCCTTGCTTAGGCGTTTACCGGCGTGCCCAATTTGTTGTAGCAACTGTGCGCGGCGTCGATGAAAAGTTGCGCTTCATCGATCAGGTAGCGGTTCGCGTCCTCGTTGTGAGGCTCGTTCGCTTTCCGATGAGCGTCGAAGAGATAATTCGCGAACTTACCACCCGCATAGGGATCCCAAAATTTTTGCGTATCGTAATAACGTGTTCGAAATTCGCTCACGATTGTGTCGGGTTTGTCCGAAGCCTGCGGCATCTCAAGTTTCACGAGGCCGCGCGCAGCCTGAAGCATCGCTTGATAAGCCTTTTTTCCAGCCTCTTCGCTGTGGCCGCCATCGAACGCGACCTCCGCTTCGAATAGTTGGCGTTCGGCGGCGGCGAGATCAAACTCGATTGGCGGCACGACTTCCCCGGCGCATTCGCCCGTTCCCATGTCGCCCAGAGTGTATTCGCGAGGATCGCCCCAATCGCTGAAGAACGACCGGTCCGACGAATCGGCGGGAGGTTTTGCCAAATCTTCCAGCATCTTCTTCATCTCAACTTTTCCGACGCGCTTGACGAAATCCTTGAAGGTCTCGCCCTTCGTCCGGTCCGCCAAGTAGCGCGTAGTAAGCCGCATTGACCACCTCAGGAATATTCTTCGATGGGATCGCCACGACTGGCAAGCCATACGAGCCGCCGTTGTGCTCCCATTCGCCCCCGAGCACCACTTGAAAGTGCGGCACGGCATAGCCCGCGACTTTGCGGCTCACGCCGTAGAAACCCAAATCCGCCACGTGATGTTGCCCGCAGCTATTGAAGCAACCGCTGATTTTTATGTGCAGGTTTTCGACGGACTCATCCATCTCCGCGCTTTTTTCAAGCAGGCGCTTGCGCAATTCCGCGGCGAGTCCGCGCGAGGACGAAATGCCCAGTTTGCAGGTGTCCGTTCCCGGGCACGTGACCACGTCGACGATGGCGCCTGCTCCGTACTGTCCCAAACCCGCAGCTTCCAACGCCTCGTAAATGGCGGGCAAATCACTCTTGCTCACCCAGCGGATGGCAAAATTCTGCTCGACGGTAGTTCGAACCGTTTCTTTGGTGAAACGGCGAACGATGTCTGCCAAAGAACGCAATTGATTGGCCGTGATGTCCCCGAGAGGAAGAGCGACGGTAACCGTGACGTAACCTGGCTGCTTCTGAATCCGCGTGTTGTGTTTCAGCCAGCGCTGGAACGCTGGTGAACCGGATGCAGGCAATTCGCCGCCGGTGCGCAGCGGCTGCTCCTCGAAGTGCTTCGCGCCCTCCACAAAATCGGTCCAGCGCGGATCGGGCGAGAGAGTTTTCCGTTCCTCGAGCACCAATTCCCGGAATTTATCGATCCCCAGATCCTGGATCAGAAACTTGATCCGAGCGCGGCTGCGATTCTTCTTTTCGCCCAGCCTTCCGAATACTCTGGCGACGGATTGCGTGAGCGGCAAAATTTCTTCGACTGGAACAAAGGAATCGAAGAGCTTGGCCATGTAAGGGACAGCGCCGAGTCCGCCGCCGACGAATACCTGGAAGCCGCGCTTCTCTTCCTCGCCTTCATTTTTCGTGGCGGCGATGAAGCCGATATCGTGAAGGCTGGTGAGACCGCATGCGTGCTGCGAGCAGCCGCTAAACGCCGGCTTGAATTTTCTTCCGAAATTCTGGCAATCAGGGTGGCCGAGCAAGAATTTCGAGAGCGCTCGCGAATACGGAGTGACGTCGAACACTTCGTCCTGGCAAACGCCGGCGTAAGGGCAGGCGGTGACGTTGCGAACCGAATTGCCACAGGCCTCGCGCGTTGTGATATTCGCGGCGGCGAGGCGCCGCATCAGCGAGGGCGTGTCGTCAATGTGAATGTAGTGGAGCTGAAAATCCTGGCGCGTGGTGACGTGCGCGATGCCGTCCGAATATTCCTCCGCGAGATCGGCCATGGTCTCCAGCTGATCGGCGTTCATGCCGCCGCCGGGAATCTTGATGCGCTGCATGCCGGGCGCATCCCACATGGTGCTGGGACCCTTGGTAAGCTCACCGGAAGGATAGGGAATGTGCTGAACTTTTGTGCCGTCGTGGCGCTCGCCGTTGTCGTAACGCTGGCCGTAGGTGCCTCGTCGCAGGCGGGTTTCGGCGAAAAGGCGCTCGTCTATCTTGCCCTGTTTTCGCAGGGCGATTTCGGTCTCATAGATATCGATTTCGCGAGCCAGATGCTCCGGCATCTTACCGGCAAGCTCTTCTTTCCAAGATGTATTGGTTACCTTCATAAAATCAATCAGATGCTGCCCTTGTGGAGTTGATGCATCAAGAATAGCAAATCCGCCGTGGAAGTGCATCTTTGGACGGCGATGCGTCCGGCAGACGGAAGGGTCGTGGAGCCGCGACGGTAGGAATTTGGGGTCCGCGAAAAGTTGCGAGTAGATTGTGCCGCCGTCCTTTGTTTGCAATGAGTTGCACCACGTTCTACTCGGCTCTTGTGTCGATTAGAGGCCACTGGCCACCGAGCGGAAGTTGAGGTCTCCCAGAAGTTCACGATTAGGGAGCGGCATCCGCATATCCGGCCCTTGCCGCCGGGCTCTGCTCTGGTTCCTTTGAGGCGGATGAGCGGACGCGCACGAGTGCCTGCCCTCATCAGGGCTATCCGTCTTGCCCGGACTGCGGTCTGTTGGACCATGCGTCCATGTTTAACGATGGGAGGGATGGCGTCAAGGGTGGGCTCCTGTGGACTATTTCTAGATGCTGGAACGTTGAGGCTAGAGGCCAGAAGCTAGCGGAAAAGCCGTGACTCATTCATAAGTCGGACAGGAGGCGCAACGCCAACGTCGAGGCCGGGACCATCGGCCAAGCTGTTACGCGTGAGCAGCTTTTTGCGCCACGAATTGCTTGCACTCGCATAAAACGCGATCCTTCTTTTTCGGATCTGGATTAGGCCGCAGGACAGTGCAGCCGTACGTTCTGTGCCACGACTGAGGGTGTCCGCAAACGCATACTGGATCGCTAACCATGCTGCACTCCACGACGATTATACTCGGACCGGGGCAATGTGTGAATTAACAGTATGTGACTCCTCTCAGAAGAGGCCAAGTGGAGAATACTTAGAGCACGAGAGAGGCGCTATCAGGTATTCCCCTTAAATGTGCAATTGTGGCGTTGCATTCGTTGCTTCGTCGGTGGCACAAAAGAGCCATTGTGTCGCCCGTACTGCGCTCTGGGTTACTTCACTCTGGCATCCCACAGCTTCCGCTGTGGGCTACATTGTTGCGTCCCCGACGGGACTTATGATTCTGGTTCTATAGGCCGGGGATTGTGCCTGCTAGTGGGAGACGGAGGGCGATGAGGGAGAGGCGGGCTTGTCGGGGTAGAGGCGCTCAAACTCGGGCTCGCCGTGAAGGACGGCGATATCGGGGTCGCGGCGCGCCCAGACGGCATCTTGGAAACCCGCTTCCCAGGCTTTGCGCAGGGCATCCAGGGCTTCCTTCTTTCTGTTCAAGGTGCAGTAGACGCACGCAGCGTTGTAGAGGATCGACGCTTCGTTGGCGCGCAACGTGATGGCCAAATTGAGTTCGCGCAAGGCGTCTTCTTCCCGGCCCCCGTAAGCGTAGTAGCCGCCCGCCAGCACGCGCGCCCGCGCGTCCTCGGGCACCTGTTTCAAGTGGGCCTCCAGGGCGAGGACGAATCTCAGACTCATGTTGCGCTTAGCTTCTTCTTTGCCCATGGCGCCGAGAGAGTTCAGGATGGGGACATAAACGTTGTAATCCTCGCCGCTGGCCTCGATTCCGGCCTCCGCTACGTCCACAACTTCCTGGTATCGTCCCGCGGCAAACAGGGCGCGGCAAAGCATGTAGTAGGCGCCTTCACAATCGCGCTTGCGCTCGATGGCTTTTTTCACCATGCGCACGGCCTCGTTGTGCAGTTCCGCCGCGTATAGCACCCAGGCTTGGCTCACCTGAACTTCGGGCAAATCCCAGCGCAGCGCCACGGCTTTGCCGGAAGCCTCGCGCGCGCGTTCGACCCACAACTGATCGCGGCTGTAATTGCAGTAGAACATGGCGCAGGCATTGGCGCAGGCGGCGTAGGCCAGAGCGAAACTGGGGTCGAGCACGACGGCGTTCTCAAACATCTGCAAGGCAAACTCGAGGTCCTGACGAGTTTGCCGGCGCGCGTAGCGCTTGCCTCGCAGAAAGAGATCGTACGCCTGCAAATTTTCCGTGGGCTTCACGGCCAAGGCCTCAAGCTCTTGCGGCGAAAGCGTGACGCGCAAGGCCTCGGCGATCTTGCGGGCCATTTCGTCCTGTACTTCAAAAACGTCCTTCATTTCGCGGTCGAAGCGCTCCGACCAAAGCGGAAAATCGGTTTGGGTGTCAACCAATTGGGCATTGATTCGCAAGCGGGCGCCAGCGCGGCGCAACGTCCCGGTGAGCGCATAAGCCGCGCCGAGCTGCTTGCCAATCTGCGCCGGAGTGACGGGCTTGTCTCGGAAGGCCAGAACGGTGGGGCGCGAAAAGGTGTTGAGTCCGCGTATTTTGGAAAGCTCGGTGATGACGTCTTCGGTGATGCCATCGCGCAGGTATTCGTCTTCCTTGTTGCCGCTGAGATTCTCGAAATACAGCACCGCAACCGACTTCGTGGTTGGCGCGCTGCTCGCAGGATGTCCATGCGAACTTTCGGTTTTTTCGGCGCCCGGGTGGCGACTTGAACCCAAATCTCGCCGCAGGCGCTTCAGGTCGGTGCGAAGCTCGGCGGCTGTCTGGTAGCGCAGGTCGGAGTCTTTCTCGAGCGCCTTGGCGAAAATATTTTCCAGTGCCTGGGGCAGTTCGGGATTCAACTTGGTCACCGGAGCAGGCGCGGTATGCAAGATGCCGTCGAAAATCAATGCCGCCGTC
Source organism: uncultured Acidobacteriota bacterium (assembly GCA_963754105.1). Lineage (GTDB taxonomy): Bacteria > Acidobacteriota > Terriglobia > Acidiferrales > UBA7541 > Palsa-295. Next base: position 423,234 of record CAVWEZ010000007.1, on the reverse strand, counting down.
GAGCCGGAAAAAGGCACCACGCCGGTGCACATCTCATAGAGGACCACGCCGAGCGAAAACAAATCCGAGCGCGCGTCCACTTCTTCTCCGCGCGCCTGTTCCGGCGACATGTAGGCGACCGTGCCGACCGAGCTGCCCGGGCTGGTCAGAAACAGTTCGTTCTCAATCTTCGTCTGTGTGCTTCCGGACGATTCGCCATGCGAAATTCGCGGCGTGCTGCCGCTGAGTGGCTAGCTTCGCCAGGCCGAAGTCCAGTATCTTCGCCGGCCCTCTTTGGACCAGGAAGATGTTCGCGGGCTTGATGTCGCGGTGGACGATGCCCTTGGCGTGCGCGGCTTCGAGGCCGTCGGCAATCTGAATGCCGATCTGCAAGAGCTCGGATATCTCGATGGGCTTTTCGGCGATGCGGCGCTTGAGGGTCTGGCCCTCGAGAAGTTCCATGGCGATGAACGGCCGGCCTTCGAGGCCACCGATATCGTAAATGGTGCAGATATTCGGATGGTTCAAAGAGGATGCGGCGCGCGCTTCGCGGCGGAATCGTTCGATGGCCTGAGCGTCCTGAGAAATGTCGTCGGGAAGAAATTTCAGGGCCACGCTTCGGCCGAGGCGGGTGTCCTTGGCCTCGTAGACCACGCCCATTCCGCCACCGCCCAGCTTTTCCAGGACGCTATAGTGCGAAATGGTGCTGCCAACAATCGACGAAGTGTCCGCCATCGGGCATGCAGTTTACCCTAGCGGCTCAATGCAGGCAAACGCGTCGCGATTGGCCTATTGTTTATAGCGCTCGAACAATTTCTGGTAGTCGTGATTATTTTCGTCGCAGATGTATTCTTGAATGTCCCATTCGGGATGCAGCGTGAGCGTGCTCGCTTCGGTCCACGGCGCGGCGAACACATTGGGATCTTCGATGGTGGCTGAGTACTTCAGCGTGTCGTATGACGGGCGCTCGAAACGCTCAACCACATGGTACGCCGTGGTATGGCGATACTCGCCAACAGAAACCTTGTCGTTGACGCCGATAACATCGACCACTAGCGTGTCCCCCTCCCAATGCCCCACGGAATTTCCCATCCATGTAGGATCGAGGTCCTTCGGGTGCGGACGCCCGTCGGTGGGAATTACGCGGAAGAGTTCGCCCGCTTCATAGAGGATCACCACGAGGTTTGGCGTTTGCACGATTTGTATGGGGTACGGCTCGTTGATCGTGTCCGGCACCCCGCGCGGCAGGCAATGCTCCCCCAGAGAAAAAGAGTAATCGGCACCGACTTTATATTTTTCCGCGCCGGGCTTGAGTGTGATCTTGCCGATCGGCTTGAGCGCATGAAAGGGCGCGACATAGATTCCAGAGAGGTCTGGCTTGCCGTCGGGTGTGCGCGGCACTGGCCTACTTAACGGTGGCTCGCCGGCAGCCGCAGTCTCGGCGGGCGCGGGCGTGGTGCCCGGAACAGTCACGGTAACTGAACGCGTGTCCTTGCCCGGACCGCCGAAGCCGAGGGCGGTCAGAGTGTAGGTGGTCGTCACCTTGGGCGTTACGTTGCGGGTGCCACGCGCGGCCACGATCCCGACGCCGCGATCGAGCGTGATCCGGTCTGCGTTGACCACCGCCCATTTCAAAGTAACCGATTGGCCAGGTTGGATCGAATTGGAGCTCGCCGTGAAGCTCAGAATTTGCGCTCGCGGGCCGGTTGGAAAGCCGTCGCGCGGCAGCGGCCGCTGTACGGGCGCTTGTTGGCCAGCAGCGGCGGTTGCCAGAGCAGTCGCAAACGCAATCGACGTCCAAAATTTTCTTGAGATCTTCATGACGATGATTGGCGCGTCGGCTCCGCTATGTTTCCCGGCAGGACCATAATCCACTCCGTCTTGCATGTCAAACCGGCATCTGCTTGATACACTGGCGTCGGCCGGTTCATTTGGAGCTTCGCCAACTATGGGAGACACTGCTACAGCGCCACCCCAATTATCTTCACTCGACCGAGCGCGATCCTGTCGCGCCCCTATGGCACACGATTATTTTTGTGGCGCTGATTTTAGGGCTCAGTTCCCTGCAAGCCACCCGGCTACCCGCTCTGGAAGCGCATGGGCGGACGGAAATTTACTTGAGCGGAATGGCGCTCGAAGTGGTACTCGTTCTTTACGTGTGGCTTCTGGGCTTGCGTCCGCGGCACAGACGCATGAGCGATTTGATCGGAGGGAAATGGGCGCGTCCAATGGACGTCTTGGGGGACATCGGCGTGGCGCTTCTCTTCTGGTGCGTGGTGATCGGATTTCTGCTGGCGATGCGCATCGTTCTTGGCAATAATGCCAGCGGCACTCGCGCGATAACCACGCTGCTCCCGAGAACGACGGTCGAAATGATTGCCTTTGTGACGCTCGTCCGTCACCGCGGGTTTTTGCGAGGAGTTTCTTTTTCGAGGCTACCTTCAACGGCAGTTTCTGGCGTGGAGTGGCAGAGTGGAAGTGGCGGTGGCTCTGCAAGCCGTGGTTTTTGGGATCGGCCACTTATATCAAGGATGGAAGGGCGCCTTGACGATCACTCTTTACGGCGCGCTATTCGGCATACTGGCTGTGATGCGAAAGAGTCTGCGGCCGGGAATGATCCAACACATGATGCAGGATAGCTTCACCGGAATCGTCGGCGGCCTGCTGATAAAACACGGCCGCTTGTAGCGTTGGGCGGCGAGGAGCGGGCGCTCAGAAGGACTGAGGGCCGGAGTGGGAGCTGGAATCCTTGAAGGTAATGGCGATGAAATGACCGTCACTCGCTGGGGCAGTTCTGAAGACTGGCTTTGACCCTGCGGGCAGCCAGAGCAGGCCACCCTTTAGCGCGTTAGCCGAATCGATTCCTCCGGATGCGGTCACCGAAACTCCGCTGAGGCTCGCCAGAAGAACATTGGCGCGGTCATCCCACGGCGGAGTGGTCACGTGGCCAGCAATGTGCCAGGCTTCGACCAAAAGTTCATCCGTTTCGAACAGGGGCACGTGCGTAGCGGGAGTGGCTGCGCTCGGCTCGGGAAGATCGCAATTTTCCTTAGGCTGATCGCGGACGACTTGTTCGCAGCGATTGCGAACATTTTGCTGCGGGCGCAGCAACTCGATGGCAACATTGCGAAGCGCGAAATCCCGGGTGTTGCTGACCGCGTGAGAGAAGTTGCCGGGTGAATATCCCACCATCGGCAGGCCGGTTCCCTGCCGCGGCGCGCCCGGCGGTGGCGGCATCGCGGCATCCGCACCGGTGGGAGGCACGCTAATGTAGGGAAAGTCGTGCCGGTGAAAAAGAGTCGATTCGTGAGCGGGAATCTCGACGAAGAATACACGGACGTAGGAATTTTCGAATTCGAGGTGATGATGGTGCTCCTGCTCCATCGAAATGGGCGCGCGCTGGGGAGTTTGGCCGGGCGACTGCGCGGGCGGCACCTGCGCCAGTATTGGAAGTAGAACCGACAGGAAAACGGAGCCGGAAAAAAGAACGGGCCACCGCAGCGAGGAATTTCGGCACATCGCGGCTACATCTTATAACGACCGAGATCCTCGTCGTTCAAATTCTCAAGCCACTTCCGCAGCTCTTCATTGGAGCTTTTTTCCGACACGACGCTGCTTATTTTGGAATTCTTGAGGACTTCATCCTCGACGAAGATCGGGCAATCGAGGCGCAGTGCGAGAGCCAAAGCGTCACTCGGGCGCGAATCCATCGACATGGTCTGGCCGTCGCGCTCCATCCAGATGAGGGCGTAGAAAGTGTCGTCCCGCAGATCGGAGACGACAACTTTTTGCACGCGGACGTTTAAGCCGGTAAGAACATTTTTCAGAAGGTCGTGGGTCATGGGCCGCGGCGTTTGCACTTTTTCGATTTCGAGGGCGATGGCGTTGGCCTCGTAAACGCCCACCCAAATTGGCAGGATTCCGGCGCCCTGCGCTTCCTTGAGGACCACCACAGGCATGTTGGTGACCGGGTCCATCATCAGACCTCGGATCTTAACTTCGAGTTCCATGATGGCCTCCCGGACCCCGAAAACAACCGGCGAATGCCGGCGCTACGAACTGCACCCGTTCTAAACAACATGCTGGCCGAACAAACTGTACGGCGCGGCGCGCGTGACATGCACCTGGACGTATTCTCCCAGAAGATTTTCACGGGGCGAAGTGAAATTTAGCACCCGGTTGCTACTAGAACGTCCCGCCCACTGATTCCGCGCGGCGTGGCAGCCGTCCACGAGCACCTCGAAGACCTGTCCGACGAGCTCGCTATTGCGCTCTGACTGAATTTGGCGCTGCCTTTCCTGGAGAATGGCGAGCCGACGCGATTTCTCCGTCTCCGGAACGGCATCAAGCATGACCGAAGCGGGCGTATTGGGCCGGGGCGAGTACGTAAAGGCATACACCCCGTCGTATCCGACGGACTCGAGCAGCGAGATGGAATCCTCGAAATCCTTTTCGGACTCACCGGGAAAACCGACGATCACATCTGTTGTAATGCTGATCGGACGGCGCGCGGCACGAATCCAGGAGATTTTTTCGAGATATTCCTCGCGCGTGTAGGTGCGGCGCATGGCACGCAAAATCGGCGTAGAGCCGGACTGCACTGGAAGATGAATGTGGTCGCAGAGCGCGGGCGTGGCGTCAATCGCATCGACTATCTCGCGGCAGAAATCATTCGGGTGCGAAGTGGTGAAGCGAATGCGGCGAATGCCTTGCACAGCAGCGACCTGATAGAGCAAGCCGGAGAAATCCAATTTGCGCGGCGAAGGATCGCGATAGGAATTGACGGTCTGGCCCAACAATTGAATTTCGGTGTAGCCGGCATCGGCCAGCCGGCGAGCCTCGGATAATATGGCGGCGCTAGCACGGCTGCGTTCTGGGCCGCGTGTATGCGGCACCACGCAGTAGGAGCACGCGTAATTGCATCCTTCGATGATAGTCAGATAGGCGCGAAATGGATTGTCGCGACGTGTGACATCGGTTTCGAAGGTTTCATCGGTATCGAGATCGAGACCCATCACGCGGCGGCCGCCCGATTCGATCTCAGCGATAAGTTCGGGAAGCTTGCGATAGCTTGCCGATCCGCAGACCAGACTGACCCAAGGCGCGCGCTCGAAAATATCTTCACCTTCTTGCTGCGCCAGGCAGCCCAGCACGCCGATGATTTTATTTTTCGATACTCCGCGCCATTCGCCGAGGCGGGAGAAAACTTTCTGCGCCGCTTTTTCGCGGATGCTGCATGTGTTATACAGCATCAGATCCGCTTCCGCAGGGTTGGGCGCCGCCGTATAGCCGCGATCGAGGAGCACGCCGGCAACTTTCTCGGAATCATGAACGTTCATCTGGCAGCCGAATGTTTCGATGAAAAAACGCTTGCCGGCAGCCGCGCCGGAGGCTCGGTGGTCGGGCAACGGAGTCGGCGTGGAATCGGCGCTCTGAAGAACGGGCGTCGACGACGCCATCGCCTCGCGCGAAGCGAGCGATTCGAGCGCGATATCGAATTGACTGTTCATCGCTTTCAATTTCAGTCTAGCACAGCGGGGAAAAGGCCGCGGACCAACGCAACGTAAAATTGTCGAATCGCTGCGCCGGCGCTACCAGCCCAAAACCCAGGCGAAAATGAGCGGGGCCACGATGGTGGCGTCCGATTCGATGACGAATCGCGGAGTATCCACGCTAAGTTTGCCCCAAGTGATTTTCTCATTGGGCACGGCTCCGGAATAGGAACCGTAGCTGGTGGTGGAATCGCTGATCTGGCAGAAATAAGCCCACAGGGGAACGTTTTCGCGGCGCAGATCCTGGTGAAGCATGGGAACCACACAGATGGGAAAATCTCCTGCGATGCCGCCGCCGATCTGGAAGAAACCGAGCGGCGTGACCGTGGCCGTTTCGGTATACCAACGCGCGAGTTCGATCATGTATTCCACGCCCCCGCGTACGGTGGTTGCGTTTTTGACTTTGCCGCTAATCACCTGCGCAGCGAACATATTGCCAAGTGTGGAATCTTCCCATCCGGGCACGATCATCGGGAGATTCTTCTCGGCGGCAGCCAACATCCAGCTATCTTTCGGATCAATCTGATAGTACTGCTTCAGTTTTCCAGACTTGAGCACGTTGAAAAGAAATTCGTGAGGAAAGAAACGCTGGCCGGCGCGATCGGCCGCATGCCAGTCTTCGATCACGACACGTTCAATGCGGCGCATGGCTTCTTCTTCGGGAATGCAGGTATCCGTGACGCGGTTTAGGTGATGCTCGAGCAGTTCGACTTCCTGGTCGGGCGTCAAATGGCGGTAGTGCGGAACGCGTTTGTAATGATCGTGGGCGACGAGATTGTAAACATCTTCTTCCAGATTGGCGCCCGTGCAGCAGATACCGTGAACCTTATCCTGACGGATCATTTCCGCGAGAGACAAACCAAGTTCGGCGGTACTCATCGCCCCTGCAAGGGTGATCAGCATTTTCCCGCCGCTAGATAGATGGTCTACGTAGGCTTCAGCTGCGTCGATTACAACCGCCGCGTTGAAATGGCGGAAGTGATGCTTCATGAAACTGGAAATCGCGTTGCCTGAGTGCTTCTCACCCGCCACCGTGGGTTTTTCCTTCGTCGTAATCATGGGCTTCTCCTTGTCTGGGTTGAGATTCGAAACACCCGTAGCGTGAGGGCGATATGCAAGGAGAAACGGCTAAAAGTAGCTAGCGGTGTAAGTCAAAAGCCTGAAAAACTTATGCGGAGAAATATGATATTGAAACGCGCCGTAGTGGAACTCGTGGGACACCGAACCATAGATAACACATTTCTATTCGTGCGACCTACGAAATTTTTTCGAGATCGAAAGGCCGGAACGGTCGTTTGCGCCGGGAAAGAGCGCGGGCGGGGTCTCACGTTGTGCAGGGTACCGCCTCGCGACGGCGGGCGTCTGTACTATAAGAGCAACTAAATCCAAGTCTTGCGGCTTCATAAGTTTGAATCTGTGGAGTGCGTGTGCTACGGTAGATTTGCCCGGCACAAAAACTACTTCCTGGGGGAAACAATTTCCAGCCTGGCGTTTCTTCTTTTCGCCAACCCGCTGACGCTTCTGGAGCAAACGAGCGGTGTGGCGCGCGTTATTCTGGGTCTCTTGCTGTTCCTATCCGTTTTTTCCTGGGCGCTGATTCTTCAAAAATCCTACCAGCTCGGCGGCATCGACCGAAAGACGGCCAGATTCCTACAAATGTTCCGGTCGGGACGCGGCCTTTCCGACCCGAATACGCTTCGGGCCGGGGTTGGCGGCACGCCGCTCATCTCGGTGTACGCGGCCGGCTACCGGGAACTCGAGCAGCAGATCGGCGGACCACAATCACGCATGCCCGCTGGCGCAAACAAGATCAGAAATGCCAACGCGGTAGGCGTCGAGATGCAGGTCGCCGCGGGTGAAGAGGTTCGACGCCTGGAAAAAGGAATGTCGACATTGGCAACCATCGCCTCGGTTTCGCCATTTATTGGACTATTCGGGACGGTCTGGGGCGTAATGGACGCATTTTCGGGTCTGGGCGACGTGGGCGCGGCAAGTTTGCGGGCCGTGGCGCCAGGCATCTCGGAAGCGCTGATCACCACAGCGGCGGGACTTTTCGCCGCGATTCCCGCGCTGATCGCATACAACCACTACTTGCACGGGATTCGCGCCGTCGCTTCCCGCATGTCCGATTTCGCCGCGGAATTCGTGGCGAAAGTCGAGACGCTGTACAGCTCGTAAGACACCCATGCCACAGACTCAGCGCGAAGTCGGCACGTCGCTATCCGACATCAATATGGTGCCGTTCATCGACGTGGTTTTGGTGCTGCTGATTATTTTCATGATCACCGCGCCGATCCTACAGTCCGGCATCGATGTGGACGTGCCAAAGACCAAGACCGTGAAAGAACTGACCGAAGTGCGGATGGTGGTGACCATCGATCGCGGGCAGCGGGTCTATTTAAACGACAAGCCGGTGAACATCCACGAGATCGGGCAAAAGGTTGCGTCGCAATCGCGCGATCCGAAGCGCCAGTCCGTGTACGTGCGGTGCGACGAAACGGTGCCGTTTGGAAGCTGGGCGACGGTGGTGGATGCGCTGCGTCAATCGGGCATCACAAATATCAGCGTGGTGACGCAACCGATCAGCGAGCGCCCACAATCACAATGAGATGGCAGCTATCGCCGCAATCCGCCCGGACCCCTCGCTCAAGCGTTTCATTTACGCATCCATCGGATTGCATTGCATCTTGGTGGCCTGGGTCGTGGTGCCGGCGCTATTTAAGTTCCATCAGTCGGACTGGGGCGGACCGGGAGGATCGGTGACCGTAAACGTAGTGGGCAGCGTGCCAGCCATTCCGCTCCCTCAGCCTGATGTCGAGTCGATGAATCGGGTAGTGGACAACACGAAGGGATTATTTCAGACCGAGCCTAAGCCGATACCCAAGCCGGAACCCGACGCCACGCCGATACCAAAGTTCCAAGAAAAGAAGCCGCCGAAATATATAACCAAGCCATCGAAGGTGCTGGAGAATCCCGCGCCCCCGCCACCCAACGCGATCCCGTATGGCGGAGGCGGCACGCCCACCGTTCCCCGGACATCTTTCGCGATGGGCAGCGGCACCACGCAGGCGAGCTTGGGATTCACGGGCACCGCTGGCGGGGATTTTGGCTCGCGCTTTTCGTGGTACGTGGAAGCAGTGCAGCGGAGGATCAGCGGCAATTGGCTGCAATCCAGCGTGGATCCGAGCGTGAGCACGGCGCCGCGCGTGGTGGTGACGTTCACCATCTTGCGGGACGGCACGGTGACAAACGCCCAGATCACGCAGTCCAGTAACAACTATTCGGTCGATAATTCGGCGCTGCGCGCCGTGCGCGATTCGAGTCCGCTCGACCGGCTGCCCGGCGGATATACTGGATCGAGCGTCAACGTCGAGTTTTGGTTCGATTTTCATCGTTAACAAAATACGCAGCACAAAAAGGCTTTCATATGAAACGACAATCCGCGCTTTTCCTGATTTTGGCTCTGATCGCCGCATTCGGCGCAGTTTTCTCGGCATCTCCGGCAGCCGCACAAGACTGGTTCAAGACGGGTACGGGTTTGGGCGTAACCAAGGCCCGATTGGCCGTACCTGATGAGGGCAGCCGGTCGACCTTTGCGCAGCCCCTGCCCAAGACGTTTCACGATGTCCTCTGGGCCGATCTGCAATACTCGGGAGTCCTCGATCTTGTAAGTCCCAGTTTCTATCCTTTACAGGTGCCGACCCAACCGAGTGAATTGAAAGCGCAGGATTGGTCCGCCGCTCCGGCGAGTGCGTACATGGTGGCTTACGGATATCTGACCCTGAACGGCACGAGCCTGTCTTTCGCGGGTTTTCTTTCCGACGTCCGCAACCCGACCGCACCGCTCGCGCTGCAGAAGGTTTACCTGGGAGCGGCCACGGATGAAGGTGCTCGAAATCTGGCGCATCAGTTTGCCAACGACATCGTGGCTGTCTTGAGCGGCGGGCAGCCCGGCATCGCGCTGACACGCATCACTTACGTGAGTTCGAGATCAGGCAACAAGGAAATCTGGGAGATGGATTACGACGGCGCGAATGCGCACCAATTGACCCACCTGAAAACTATCGCGCTGACCCCGCGCTGGTCGCCGGATGCCGAACGGATTGCGTTCACATGCTATGTTCCCTACCGCGGAGTGGTATCGGCGCAAATCTGTATCTACTCGCTGGCATCGAACCGGATGATTTCTTTCCCGCGATACCAGGGAACGAACAGCTCGCCAGCATGGTCGCCGGACGGCTCGCAGATCGCATTCATGTCCAGCCGGAATGGCGATCCCGAAATCTATGTGACGAATGCGGACGGGGGGCGGGCGCAGCGAATCACTTTTGCCGCCGGAGTGAACACATCGCCTGCGTGGAATCCAAAGACGGGGAAACAAATTGTCTTCGTGAGCGACCGCGGCGGCAATCCTGATCTTTACCTTGCCAACTCGGATGGGTCGAATGTGGAGAGAATCAACCTGCCGGACATGGGATATGTGATTGACCCGGCGTGGTCACCAAATGGACAACTGCTCGCATTTAGCTGGCGACGGCCGAGTGGGAACTACGATATCTACGCTATGGACATAATTAGTCACCAACTGGTGGAACTTACTCGCGATGCGGGCCGGAACGAACGGCCGAGTTGGGCGCCTGACGGCCGTCATTTAGTTTTCGAATCGACACGAACAGGGACGAGGCAAATCTGGTCGATGCTCGCGGATGGAAGCCAGCCGAGGCAGCTGACTTTCGAAGGGCAGAGTGAGTCGCCTAATTGGTCTCCGAAGTGAATAGTTTCGGTTAGTTGCACGGGTTGTGCGTAAAAGCAAAGGTTCGAACGACATAATTCAAATCGCGGCGGTCCGGATGCCCTCTAAGGAACGCCGAAGGAGGCAGTTCATGCAGCATGGCAGTTTCGGTAGGATTGCGTTATTGCTTGGATTGGTAGCTTTTGCCGCTGTTGTGGGTGGTTGCAAAAAGAACGTAGCGTCAACTCCGCCGGCGCAAGCACCGGCGCCCGCAGCGGCAGAACCCACCGTAACGCTCAACGCGTCGCCGGCAACCGTTAATCCTGGCGAAGCCGTCACGCTCTCATGGACGTCCACGAACGCGACCGATCTGAGCATCGACCCAGGCGTCGGAAGCGTGGCCCCGCAAGGAACACGGGGAGTAAACCCGACGCAGTCGACCACGTACACAATTACAGCCACCGGTGCGGGCGGAAGCGCCACCGCGACGGCCCATGTGGATGTAAATTCCGGGCAAGCGCAGCAACCTGCCCCTCAACAAAGTGTGAGCGAGTTGTTTGGCCAGAACGTGAAAGACGCCTACTTTGACACGAATAAATCGGATCTCAGCAGCGAGGCTCGAGACGTCTTGACTAAGGATGGGGAATTCTTCCGGTCCTATCCGCAGGTGCGCGTCTCAATCGAAGGTGATTGCGACGAACGCGGCTCCACTGAATACAATCTTGGTCTGGGCCAGCGCCGTGCCGAGGCAGCGAAGAACTTCTTGATCTCGCTCGGCATCACCGCCGACCGGATGGAGACAACGAGCTGGGGCAAGGAGCGTCCGGTTTGCACCGAGCATACTGAACAGTGCTGGCAGTTGAACCGGCGCGCTCATTTCGTTTTGAGTCAATAGGTTGCGCGGTCGCGGCAGCTGCCCGTGCGGCTGCCGCGGCGCACTTGCCGGCCGGGCCACGTTTTTAGTACCCCCATTGGCGCGGCAACGTTAATAATATCTAAGGAGGGTTTGCCCATCCCGCGGTTAGCGGGGTGACGCAAACCGGCCTGGCCGAATCGACCAGGGGAATTTTTCGGGAGGATACCCTATGCGCATACGATGGGTTGTGCTCACTTTCGCTGCGGTCCTGTTGGGCGCTATCGCTGGGGCAATGCTGGCTCCGCAGCCCGCGGATGCAGTTTCACGCGACATGATCGAGCTTCAACAGCAGGTCGCACAACTTCTGCAGGGACAGCAGGACATGCGCAGCGCGATGGACAGCAACAATGCAACCATCAAGACGCTCGTTCAGCAATCGCTTGATTCCGTCAACAAGCTGAGCGCCGAAATGAGCTCCGTGCAGAAGTCCGTGCAAGAGGTGCAGGCAAACACGGGCGCTCGCATCGATACGATGGCTCAGCAGACCCAGGGTCTTTCAGACAATTTGCAGGACGTGCAGGCCCGGGTAGGCAAATTGTCGCAGCAACTGACGGACGCCCAGAATCTGCTTCAGAGCATCGACGGGAAACTCTCTAACCAGCAGCCGGGCGCGACCGGGGCTCCAGGCTCACCAGGCGCGCCGGGAGGACCCACAACTACCAATGGACCTGGAGATGCCCCTGGAGGAAACCCTCCGCCGGGAATGGCTCCAATTTCGGCCGACACGCTCTACCAAAACGCCCTGCGGGACTACACGAGTGGCAAGTACGATCTGGCACGGCAGGAGTTTTCCGACTATATCAAGAATTTTCCCTCGAACGATCTGGCGTCCAACTCGCAGTTTTATCTGGGCGAAATTGCCTACGCGCAAAACGATTTCAAGGGAGCAATTGAGGCCTACGATGCGGTGCTGGCGAATTACCCTAGGAGTTTCAAACTAGCAGCATCTCAGCTCAAGAAAGGCATGGCTGAGCTTGAGGCCGGCGAGCGAACGGCTGGCATTCGGGATCTTCGCTCCGTGGAGAGCCACTTCCCCGGTTCTGACGAATCGCGTCGCGCCCACGCCAAACTGCGCGAGATCGGTGCCACCACCGCCACTTCGCGAACTCCTGCGCGCTAAATTCGGAGGATCTCCGCGCCCCCTAGTAGCGCTGACCATCTGCTATGCCCGCAAGTGGTCCGGCTGCCAATTTCGAACCATTGCTTTGATTGCTTTGCGTTCCGTTAATTTTTCCCGCAGCACTTTCCGCGCTAGATCCGGCAGTTCCTCGTCACTCGCAAATCGCAGGGCCACAAGCTGACCCACAGTGAATTCGGGGATGCGAGGCGTCAAATCAGGCGGAAGCGTCTGCTGCATGCGCAGTCGCATTTCTAGCCGGATGACGCGGTCCTGCACCGTGAGCGCAAAAATGCGCGCGGTAAAGGCGAGCAGGAACAGCGCGATCGCAACCAGTAGCGAGACGATCGTCCCGAACGAAAAACTGCGAACTACACGCACGGCTGACCACACGATATCGAGCAAGAAAACCGGCGCCACAAAGAAGTGAAACACGGGGACAAATCTCGCATGGTTTTTGAAATTTTGAACTTCGCTCATTGAACGTCCTCCCTTGCAGAATGGCAACGGCCTGCCGGCTGACTACTTTTCCGCTCTACCCAGATCGACTTCGGTTATACTCCTGGCCATGTCCGTGAACAAAGCAATCCTGGTTGGACGCCTGGGCCGCGATCCCGAGACCCGCTATACCTCCGGCGGCCAAGCCGTCTGCAATTTTTCCATCGCCACCGATTCGACGTATAAGGACCGCAACGGCGAGCGCCAAAAGCGCACTGAATGGCATCGCATTGTTTTGTGGGGGAAATTGGCTGAAATCGCTCAGCAGTATCTAAAGAAGGGCCATCTCGTTTACATCGAAGGACGCCTGCAAACACGCGAGTGGGAAGATAAGCGCGACGGGCAAAAACGCTCGACCACCGAAATCGTCGGCAACGAAATGCGCATGCTGACGTCCCGTGCTGAGGGCGCTGCAGCTGGCGCTGGAGCCAGCCCGTCTGGCGGCCCGAGCCAACCTCGCTCGGCCGACGCAGATTTCGAAGGCGCTGCCACGCCGGACGAACACGGGCCGAGTGCCGAAATCTCCGACGAAGACATTCCCTTCTAGCTCGTGTTACTGACCGTCCGCTGGCGCGGCAGGCGTTGCGCCGGCAACGGCTTCCACATCGTCTTCATCCAGTACAGGCAAAGTGGGCAGAACCTCCGCTGCAATCGAGCGATTCTGAATCGCCACATCCTTCTTCATCTTGCCATCGCGGAATTCAAGCGCGCGCTTCGCGTATTGGGCGATATCCGGCTCGTGAGTCACGATCACCACCGTCAGCCCGTGCCGCTCGTTGAGACCTTGCAAAATATCCATGATCTCGACACTGGTGCGGCTATCGAGGTTTCCCGTCGGCTCGTCGGCCAAAAGCAGCGAAGGACTGTTGACCAGGGCGCGCGCAATAGCAACCCGTTGCTGCTGCCCACCCGACAGTTGCGACGGAAAATGGTCGGCGCGATCGGATAGGCCCACGCGATCCAGCGCTTCCCGCGCTCGCTTGGCGCGTTCTTCAAGGGGAACGCCCGCATAAATCGTGGGCAACTCCACGTTTTCGAGGGCCGAAGTCCGCGCCAAAAGATTGAACTGCTGGAACACGAATCCGATTTTGTGATTGCGAATCTTGGCCAGCTCGGCTTTCGTGAGGCCGGACACATCCTTACCGTCCAGGAAATAATGGCCGCGACTGGGCTTATCAAGGCAGCCCAAGATGTTCATCAGTGTCGATTTTCCCGAACCGGACGCTCCCATCACGGCCACGAATTCTCCGGCGTAAATCTCCATCGACACCCCGCGCAGGGCGTGCACCTGAATCTCACCTAGATCGTAAGTTTTGTGCACGCCATCGAGGCGAATCGTGGCGGTCGTCCGTGGCTCTTTCGGGCTGGAAACGATGGGGGGAGCTTGCTCCTTCGGGGCGCGTTCATCCATGGAGTTGATCGGAGTTGCGCCCTTAATTAATGCCCGGCCGCGGCAGCAGCGGCAGCGGCGGCAGCAGCAGCGGCAGCGTCTTTCTTTCGCTGTTCGTCCAGGCGCTTGAGAAAATCGTCAAATTTCACCTGTTGCTCCGGCGTCAGGACCGCCCGAATATTGGCCCGCCCTTGCTGGCGTATCTGCTCTCTCGGCGCGTCCAGGGGCGCATAAAGCACCTGCCACTTCGCGCGCGTATCGTCAATCGCCACGCCGATGCGTTTCTGCTGGTCCGGGGTGAGTTGTAGCTGCTGCGTAAGGCCGTTCATCACCTCATTGCGAGTGGGCCGCGTATTGGGCGGCTGTTGGTTGGCCGCGCGAACGCGCCACAGGTGATCGCCGACTCCGCCAAAAACCACACCCAGTAAGAAGACGAGAAACACCAAAGCTGTAGCTTCGTGCCGCGCTTTATTGTTTGGCATGGCTTGTTTCCGCCACCATCATTAGAACTTCATCCCCAGTTGCGGGAGCCCTGGCCGGCTCGGGCGCAAATAGATTGCCTTCGACCGAACGAGCCGATGGCATGTTGAGCTGCGCATAATGAGTCCAGCCGATATCGCACGTTACCAACACGCCCACAGCCAGCATAGCCGTCGCTGCGAATCGCCACCCCAAGGCGACGACCGGTTGCCAGAAGCCCGCGCGTTCGGCGGTCCGCTCCCGCTCCGTGAAACGAATCCGCTCCATCACATTTCGCGTGAATGCTGCATCCGGCGCCTGGGAAGGCTCCAAAATCTGCAACAGACGCACGCTGCCGGTAGCTTGATCGAGAGCCGCGCTGCATCCCGCGCAGTCTTGCAAGTGGCGCCTCGCGGCTTCCGCCCCGGCCTCGTCGAGCACGCCCTCGAGGTAGTCCTCGAGAACTGGCTCGTACTTCACACAGGCCATCTTGACGTTCGTGTCCGCCATGGCTATTTACCTCTTCCTTTGCGACGCAGCACCATCTGCTTTTTGCGCGGAAATCACCCCGCGCCGGTGCCGGTAGACATCCATGATTCGTCCTCGCGCACGGAACAGTCGCACTTTCACCGTATTGACGTTGAGGTGGAGAATTTCCGCCAACTCCTGCACGGAAAATCCTTCCATCTCCTTCAAGACCAGCAGTTGCTGGTCCTGCTCGGGGAGCGTGGCCAGCAATCGATCCAGAAGTTCCCGAGTTTCGGCCCGCGAATTCGCGTCCACTGGCGGGCGGTCGGCGGAAACGATGCCGTCTAGCCGCGAGACTTGCTCCTCCGATAAATCCGCCTCATAAACCAATGGCCGCACCTTTTTCTTCCTCAAATAGTCCCAACACTCGTTCACGGCAATTTTGTAGAGCCACGTGGAAAACGCCGCCCGTTGATCGAATTTCTTAATCCCAAGGTACGCCTTCAGAAAAACTTGCTGCGCCACATCCTCCACGTCCTCCGCACACCGCAGGATTCCGCCCACCAGCGCGCAGACGCGCTGCTGGTGGCGCCGCACGAGTTCCTCGAACGCCGCCGGCGTTCCGTCTTGAGACAGCCGCACCAATTCGCGGTCGTCCCGCTTCGCCTCACCCCGATCGATAGGGAGCGCAAGCGCCGGAGCACTAGCCGCCATGGTCTTTGAGACGCGCGCCATTGATCTTCGGTTACGCCGAACAGCCCGCCCTTTCCCGTTTTGTTCTTGCGACTGACACTAGTCCATGCAACAATACCCGCCATGATAATCGGCGACCGTATTCGACTGCTACGTGAAGACAAAAATCTCTCGCAGGGCGACATCGAAAAGCGGACAGGTCTGCTTCGCTGCTACATCTCGCGAGTCGAGAACGGACATACCGTTCCGGCGATCGAGACTCTGGAAAAGCTGGCGCGCGCGATGGAAGTTCCGCTCTACCAGCTCTTCTACGATGGCGAAGAACCGCCCGCCCTTCCCAACCTTCCGAAACGGAAGAGCGCGGACGACATCGCTTGGGGCAGCAGGGGAAAAGATGCTCGCTACTTGGGCCGTTTTCGCCGACTCCTCGGCCGCTTGCCAGAGGGAGATCGTCGGCTTTTGCTCTATGTAGCCCAAAAAATGGCGAACCGGTAACCGGAACGCTATTTCCTTTGGAATCAATCGCCCCCCGTTGCGAAGTGACTCTGCGCATAGTCTTGGTGTCCCTGAGCGGGCTTTATTCCCGCTTCTCCAATTCTACTCCCACTCGATGGTGCTGGGCGGCTTGGAACTGATGTCATAGACCACGCGGTTTACGCCTGCCACTTCGTTCACTATCCGCGTCGAAATTCGCTCCAGCACTTCCATGGGCAGGCGTGACCAGTCGGCGGTCATCGCATCCAGGGATTCAACCACGCGCACCACGATCGTCGCTGCATAGGTGCGGCCGTCTCCCATCACACCCACGCTCTGCACGGGCAGCAGGACGGCAAAAGCCTGCCAAACTTTCTCATACAAACCGGCGCGACGAATTTCGTCAACCACCACCGCGTCGGCTCCCCGAAGGATATCAAGTTTCTCTGGAGTTACCGCTCCAAGAAGGCGAACGGCTAATCCCGGACCCGGAAACGGATGCTTCACTAGAATCTCTTCGGGCAGTCCCAGTTCTCTTCCGATTTGGCGTACCTCGTCCTTGAATAAATCTCGCAGCGGCTCGATCAGCTCGAACGGCATGTCCTTCGGCAACCCGCCCACATTGTGGTGCGACTTGATTACAGCCGAGGGCCCCTTCACGGAAATCGACTCGATCACGTCGGGATAAAGCGTGCCCTGTACCAGAAATTTTACAGGGGGGCCGTCCTGCATATTGGCCACCAGCTTGCCCTGTTCCTCGGCAAACACGCTGATGAACTCGTTCCCTATGATTTTCCGCTTCTGCTCCGGATCGGTGACGCCGCTCAATTTTCTCAAGAACCGCTCGGATGCGTCGACACCGATCACATTCAAGCCGAGCCGTTCTCGTAAGAGCGCTAGCGTTTCGTCAAACTCATCGCGCCGCAAAAGGCCGGTATCTACGAAAACGTTCGTCAGACGGTCGCCGATCGCTCGATCCACCAAGGCCGCTGCGACGGTTGAATCCACGCCGCCGCTCAGAGCGCAGATGGCCCGCGCACCTGCAGCTCGGGTGCGGATGCTCTCGACCATTTCGGCGATAAATCCCGCGCGGTTCCAATTGGGGCGCGCGCCACAGATGCCGAACACAAAATTCTTCAGAATCTCCGTCCCGCGATCGGTGTGATTCACTTCGGGATGAAATTCCACTCCGTAGTATTGTTTGGCGGGATTCTCAATCGCGGCCACGGCATTGTTGGTCCGCGCGGTAATGTGAAAGCCTTCGGGCAAACCCGATACGTGATCGCCGTGGCTATTCCAGATTTTCAGTTGTGCGGGAAGTCCCGTAAACAGCTTGGAATCTCGGCCGATGTTCAACTGCGCCGGCCCGTATTCTCGGCGCTCGGCCCGCTCCACTTTTCCGCCCAGCGTGCGCGTCAGCCATTGCATGCCATAACAAATGCCCAGCATCGGAACCCCGAGGTCGAGCGCCTTTGCGTCGCACAGCGGCGCGTCTTGATCGTAAACGGAACTCGGTCCGCCGGATAGGACGATGCCCACGGGGTCCTGCGCACGAATTTCTTCAATCGACGCCGTGCACGGAAGGATTGCTGAAAATACCTGCTGTTCACGGATTCGGCGCGCGATCAACTGCGTATATTGTCCGCCAAAATCCAGAACCACGATTCCCCGTTTGGCACTCAACTGCCCTCCTCGTACTCTCCGCGCGCAATCGGCGTTTCTCGGGCGCGGCTCGCTTTTTCCCCGCCGCGCGATCATCACCGTGGACGATTTTTCTTTACACCAACAACCAGTTGCATCGTTTTGGCCCGCGGTGTAAAGATTGTCCTCGTATCCTCGGACTGCGCCCACACGGGACGATCCATCATTCGGTTTGCCCTGACGGAAGGGCGCCGAGCGTGCCGGTTTTCTCCCTACTGCAAAACGATATTGACCAGCTTTTTCGGCACCACGACCACTTTTATGATCTTCTTCCCGGCGATCAGCGGCGCGATGCGAGCATCGCCCTGCGCCTGTTCCTTCGTTTCGTCCTCCGCCAAGCCTTCATCGACCAGGATTTTCCCGCGCAGCCGGCCATTGATTTGAATGATCACCTCTATTTGCTCCTCGCGCGTCAGGTCCTCGCGATACGCCGGCCATTTCTCCTGGGATATCGTTCTGGAATTTCCCAGCATCTCCCATAGCTCCTCGGCGATATGGGGCGTCATCGGATAAAGCATCAGCGTTGTAATCCCCAGAACGCGCTTGAGAATTGCCGGAGAGACACCTTGATCAAGCGGTTCCTGTGCGTGGATTTCGTTCACAAGTTCCATCACCAGTGCAATGGAAGCATTGAAATGCCAACGCCCCTCGAAATCGTTCGTTACACGCTTGAGCGTTTGATGCGTTTTTCGGATCAGAATCTTTTCCTTCGCGCTGGCTTGAACAAAATCGATGTGAGCACTCCAATCGATGGCGACATCCCGTACGGAGCCTGAATGTTTCTCGACCAGGCGGTAAATCCGATTTAAGAATCGCGCCGCGCCTTCGATTCCCTGCTCGCTCCATTCGAGGTCCCTCTCGGGCGGTGCCGCGAATAAAGTGTACATCCTGCCGGTATCGGCCCCGTATTGCTCCGCCATCTCGATCGCGCCCACCACGTTCCCGCGCGATTTCGACATGGCCACGCCGCCTTTCTGCACCATGCCTTGTGTGAATAGTCGCGCGATGGGCTCATCGTGATTCACCAGGCCAACGTCGCGCATCACTTTGCAAAAAAAACGGGAGTACATCAGGTGCAAAATCGCGTGTTCGATTCCGCCCACGTACTGGTTGATCGGAAACCAGTAGCGGACGATTTCCTTATCGAAGGGCGCGCGCTCGTTTCGAGGATCGGTGTAGCGATAGAAGTACCACGACGAATCGAAGAACGTATCCATCGTGTCCGTCTCGCGCCGCGCCGGGCCGCCACATTTAGAACAAGTCGCGTTCACGAATTCCGGCACGCTGGCAAGCGGGGATTGCCCTTCGCCCGTTAGCGTTACGTTTTCTGGCAACCGCACCGGCAACTGTTCGTCTGGGACGGGTACGATCCCATCCTTGTCGCAGTAGATCACCGGAATAGGCGTGCCCCAGTAACGCTGTCGCGAAATTCCCCAGTCCTTCAAACGGTACGTTGTTTCCGCAGCGCCGAAATCTTTCGCCTTGGCGTCGTCCGCCATCCTTGCAATCGCCTGATCGGAGGTCAGCCCCGTATATGAACCGGAGTCCACCAGGCGTCCATGCTCGATATATGCTTCCTGCATGCGGTCGGCGCGCAGCGCGGCGCCTTGCAGCGGTTGGATTACAACTCTCCCAGGCAAATTATATTTCTGGGCAAACTCAAAATCGCGCTGGTCATGCGCCGGAACACACATCACCGCTCCCGTTCCATACTCCGCGAGCACAAAATTTGCCACCCAGATGGGGACGTGCTCACCTGAAAACGGATTTAGCGCGAACCGCCCCGTGAAGAAGCCCGCCTTCTCGGCTGTGGCAATATCCGCGGCCTTCGTGCTTTTCTGCCGCATGGCGTGTAGCTGTGCTTCCATGGCGGTGTGTCCTGGCACGCCCGCAAGCATTTCTTCAAGCTGAGGATGTGACGCGGACAACAGAACAGCAGCCACTCCGTATATGGTGTCGATCCGAGTGGTGAACACCTCTAGCGGCGCCGTCGCCACGCCGGACACGGGAAAACGCACCCGCGCGCCGTGCGACTTTCCGATCCAGTTCCGCTGCATGACCAGCACACGTTCCGGCCAGCCTCCTTCGAGCTGCTTCATATCGCCGAGCAACTGATCCGAATATTGCGTGATGCGCAGAAACCACTGTTCGAGTTCCTTGCTTTCGACCTGCGTGGTTTCATGGCGCCAACAGAAGCCGTCGATCACCTGTTCGTTCGCCAGCACAGTCTGGCACTTCGGACACCAATTCACCTTGCTCTTCCTACGGAATGCGATCTGCTTCTCCAGCATTCGAAGGAAGAGCCACTGATTCCACTTGTAGTATTCCGGGTCGCACGTCGAAATTTCGCGCCGCCAGTCGTAGCTGAACCCGAATCGTTGCAGCACGCGGCGAAACTCAGCGATATTGCCATCGACCCATGCTCGCGGGCTGGTTTTGTTCGTGATCGCTGCGTTTTCTGCCGGCAAGCCGAATGCGTCCCAGCCGATCGGGTGCAGCACGTTGTATCCGCGCATGCGCTTATACCGCGCCACGGCGTCGCCGATGGTGTAGTTGCGCATGTGACCCATGTGCAGCGTGCCGGAAGGATAGGGCAGCATCTCAAGCATGTAGAATTTCTGGCGGGACGAATCCCCGTCGACCGCGCGGAATGCTTCTTGATCCTCCCAAACCTTCTGCCACTTTGCTTCGATGCGCTGCGAATCGTATTCCGACAATTCACTTCCCTCGTGGTCTTTTTTTTCGCTGCTTCCGGACCATCTGCGCGCCGCTGCGTTGCCGTTTGCGCCGCGGTTTCATGCCCGTTCCCTTCGCTACCACCACGCGCCCCGTAAGTCTCCACAACGCCGCAACATTTCTTTTGTCGTCGCCCGGCAGATCGACCGGCGTTTCCAGGATGAATGCGCAAGCAGCGAGGAGAGGATGCTTCAGAATCATGCGGAACGCGTCGAGCCCGATCTTCCCTTTTCCGATGTGCTCGTGCCGATCGACGCGTGTTCCCAGCGCCATCTTCGAATCGTTTACATGCACCACCAGCACGCGATGCAGTCCGACCGTTCTGTCAATCTCGCTAAGCGCGGCTTGCAGGCCGTCGCTGGTCCGAATGTCCCAACCCATTGCGAAAAGGTGAGCCGTGTCGACGCAAACTCCCAGATTTAATTCCGGGCAAGCGTCGATGATCGTTCTCAATTCCTCAAATTTCGAGCCAATCGAACTTCCGTGACCAGCGGTGTTTTCAAGAAGAATTTGCAGATCGCCAGACCCTGCGCCTCGCGCCGCCTGTCGCAGGCCCAACGCAATCGCCGAAATCGCGCTCTCCACTGCCCCACCCATGCTGCTGCCCGGATGCAGCACCAGGTAATCCGCCCCAAGCGCCGTAGCCCTCACAATTTCTTGATGAAATGCCTGCACCGACCGAGTTCGCAGCACGCGATTTGGCGAAGCCAAGTTAATCAGATAATTGCTGTGGACAACCAGTGGCCCCAGCCCCAATTCCTTCCGTCGCGCCCGAAATCGTGCTGCATCCGCTTCCGAAATGCGAACGTTCCCGCGGTCCCACATCCGCGGGCTCGACGAAAATATCTGCAGCGCATTCGCGCCCAACCCGTCCGCAATTTCGAGCGCGCTGGTGAGATCCCCCGCGATGGACGTATGAATCCCTATTCGCAGGCTTCCGTCTTTCCACGGTGGAATTTCGGGTGGCGGCAGCGGCTCGGGACGATACTCATCGGCGGGGTCGAACGTCAACTCGACTCGATGGTTGTCTGCCGCCATTCCCTCAGGTTGTCCGGGATGCAATCACCATTTTAGCCGAACCCGCACCACCGCGCAAACGCAGGCGCACACCTCCGCCATTGCGCCGCGTGCAGCCGCGCAACTTTTCGGTCCTACGGCCGCGCCTCTCCGGCCCACTATTGCTTGGGCGCCGGCGCCTCGGCTGGTTTCTTCGCACCCGCGGCCGACTTCCCGCCCATCATCGGCTTGGCCTTCCAGTAGCTCGGATCAGCCTTCACCCAAGCCTCCGGCGGATAACTCATTTCCGGGCTGAACTCGAGTAGCTGCGTCGAATCCGCTGCGATGGTCTCCGCCGACAGTTTCGCCCACTGTCCTCGCCCGCTCTCTCCGAGCGCGTCCTGAAACGCTTTCCCCATGCCCATCGCCGCATCCAAATCCGCCATCGACTTTCTCGGCGTAAATATCAGCACGGTCCCATCGGGTGCTCCGTAGTGGACGTCGTAAAAAATGTCGTGTTCGTCCAGATTCATTTTCGCGGCCGCCCCTTGGTACAACGCGATCATCTCTTCCCAATCCTTGTCGTGGCCCGGACGCATCCGAATCGTTTCCAATTCGAAGTAGCGCATCTCGGCGATATTCATGTTAGGTTTCCAGCTCCATTTTTCGTTGAACGTCGCCACCATTGTCGTTCCGTCCGACACGTAATCGCCATCCTTCTCGGCCACCGGCCCAGTCAGCGCCGTCACTTTCGCCTGGCTGTCATACTTGTCCGCCTCGCCATACGCCGCGTAAGTGTCGAAGCCCTCGAAGAACATCGCTTCGTTCGGCCCGCTCATCATAGTCGCGGCCAAATATCGATCCGGCGCCTTCGCCGCCATGAAAGCGCGCACCCACGCTGCTTCATTCTTCGCGTGCGCCGCTCCTTTGCCAACCTTGACCATCTCGCAGTTGATGACCAGCACTTTGGGCGGTGGCGCGGTGTTTTCATCTTGCGCGCGCACCGCCGCCGCGCCGCCCACCAGCCAGCTCACCGCCACTACTGCCAACAGGATTCTCTTCATTCGCAATCTCCTTTGAGTCAACTCTAGCTAATTATTGTGGGATTGAGCGGGACACGCCGAAACGTGCCCGCCGTCGCGGTTGCATTTTTGATAGAGTTCGCAGGGTTTGGCCGAAAATCCGGCCTGTTCTGGTGCGCCACTGTACACCTGCCCGTTCGCGCGCACAATCAATTCTTGAAATCCGCGCCTGTCGTGCCCACATTGTCGTCCGCTAGAAACCGTGCCAGCCCTTTTGCTATGATCGTTTCGTTCCCGTCACTCTTCGTTAAGGGCGCGGTCGCCAAGTGGCAAGGCAAAGGTCTGCAAAACCTTCATCGGCGGTTCGATTCCGCCTCGCGCCTCCAATCTCACAGTTACCTAGGAAGGGTTGTCGTCATGCTGCCCGCCCTGATGAAGGAAGGGAGCGAAGTGTGCCGCTGCACCTCGAATGAAGATCCGCCTTAACTATCGCCTTCTATTCCTGCTCGTGCTTCTGGGAGGCTTTGCCGTCAGCGAAGTTGCCCTTGAGCTGCGCCCTTCCTTCCTTCGTCCGGGTCTTCATCTTTTCGCCTACGTGGGCAATACGGGCGACGGAACAATCACCGCGATTGACCTCGTCAAGCTTTCACCCGTCGCAACAATTCCCGTCGGCCCGTCCCCCACCGCCGTCCGAGCCAATCCATCCCGCAAGGAAATTTGGGGACTTTCGTCGGGAGGTTATGCCTGGGTGCTCGACTCTCCAAGCGACCGGGTGGTCGCGCACATTCCGGTAGGGGCCGCTCCTTCCGCGCTGGATTTTTCACCCGATGGCATGCGCGCCTATGTTGCGGCGGCCAAGTCGAACACGCTGATCGAAATCAATTGCGAGTCGCGAAAAATCGTCGCCAAAGCCGCTACTGGCCGCGAACCATCGGCCATTCGCGTCTCTCCGGACGGAAAGCGTGTCCTGGTATCGAATCGCGGCGATTCAACCATCTCTGTCTTCGACGCCGTGTCCTTGACCCTTCAGGGCGTCGTTCCGGTGGCGCCCGATCCCGGTCGAATCGCGATCTTACCCGACGCCTCGAAAGCCTTCATCGCCTCCGGTGCAAAGGACGAAATTTCCGTCGTCGATTTGAAAAACCTGGCTCTGCTGACCAATCTTTCGTTAGGTGGTGCTCCGAATGACTTGATCCTCAAGCCCGATGGCGGGGAACTCTACGTACCATCCGGCGACGCTCACGGCCTCCTGGTCGTCAATACCCAGACCAACGAGGTAGGAGACTTTCTCCTCCTCGGCATGTCGCCCGTGGCCGGTGCGCTCTCGGCCGATGGCGCTACTCTCTACGCAACAGACTCAGCGGCCGGCCACATCGTTCCCGTCGCAATCGGCAACCGCCAGGTCGCGCACCCGATCACCATAGGTCAATCCCCCGTCGCCGCTGATCTAACTCCTGGCGGTGACATCCTAGCCGTAGTCGACACCGCCTCCGACGACCTCGCCGTAATTCGCACCCAAACCTCCAGCCTGATCACCCTAATTCCCACCGGTCCTCAGCCCCGCGCCCTCGCCATCAAAGTCTTCTGATTCATCTCAATCGAGTCCGCTTCGGTAGGGGCACAGCATGCTGTGCCCGGCAAACATGCTTGGCTAATTGCCCGCCACTCACCTCGCGCGAGCGGGCGCATCCTGTGGAGTGCGGGAGCTTGCGTCCTCAGCTACTGGCGTCGTTCTCTTGTAGCGCCGGCGTCTCGCCGGCTCTTTCTCTTCTCTTTCCATCTTCGCTTTTCGACTCTGCTCTTCGGCGTTTGCGTTTCGACTTTTGCTTTTCGGCGGAAGCCCCCGCATTCATCCGGGGGGAGCGACGCTTCAGCGTTGCGAAAAATCGTGCCTCAACTCAATCGGGCTTTAGCCCCGGCGGTTTCTCGCATCGCGCCTTGCTACTGCACCGTAATCGTGATCGGCAACGTCCTTTCGACGTTCGCCTGCCCGGCCACAGCCACCGACGCCGTCACCATCACTGTGTAGGTACCAGTCGGCGTGCCCGCGGGATCCGCAGCGCCCGCGCCTGATCCGCCACTACAAGCCATCATCGCCAGCGCCAAAAGCAGTCCCGCCAATTCCGCCGCCACCACGCGAATTGGCTGTCTTCTTCTCTTCGAATCGATTCCCGCCACAGCAATTCCCACTAGGCAAAACAACAGCACTAAAGCCGCGCCGGATCCGCCCGCGCCGAGCTCGTCAAATCCCGGCAGTTCTCTATCGCGCACCGCGCCGGGCAGCACCACCGTACTCCGTGCCGTCGTCGTTACCACCACTTGAAATGGCCCCGCCGTGCCCGGACTTACCTGCACGCTCGTTGGCGTCGCCGTACAAGTGCCCGCCGGAGGAGGATTCGTGCACCCAAGCAGCACTGTGCCCGTGAATCCAGCGGACGAATCGATTTCCAAATTGAACGTAGCGGACTGTCCGGCGGTAATCGGCTCGCTGATACCCTGCCCCGGCGCTGCGTTGAGACAAAATTCCATAGCCGTGCCGCTCAAGGGAATACTGTGCGGGCTGCCGGGCGCATTGTCGGTCAGCCGGAGCGTCGCGCTCCTCGCGCCGCCTCCCGCGCCGCAGGTCGCACCCGGCGCGGGCTGGAACACCAGCTGGAAAGCGCACGTCCCTTGCGACGGGACGCTCACTCCCGTACACGTGTCTCCCTTCAACGCGAAATCACCGGCGTTCGCGCCGCTTTTACTCACTGACGTGACCGTCAGTGCGCCCGCATACGCCCCGCTGCTGCTGTTCGTCACCGTGATCGGCTGCGCGCTGCTTGCGGAGCCGGCCAGTTGCGGTGGAAACGCAAAGCTCGTCGGGAAGGAAATTGCCGCTTGCGTCCCGGTTCCAGAAAGGGCGACGGTTGACGGCTGGGCTCCCGGAATATTCAACGTCGCTGATCGCGGGCCAAGCGTTACCGGCTGGAATGCAATCGTGATCTGGCATTTCGCGCCCGGTCCTAGGCTCGTGCAGGTATTTCCCGCCACCGCGAAATCCGTTTGCGCTGCTGGCGAAAAGGATAACGCTCCGATACCGGCCGACGTGCCACCTTGGTTCGATATGGTCACGCTCTGAGTATCTTGCGTGCCGCTGTTCACGCTCTGGGATCCCAAGCTGAGGCTCGCGGGCGAGGCCACCAGGTCCGGTGTGGGCGCGCCGGTGCCGCTCAACGAAACTTGCTGCGGGCTGCCTGTGGCATTGTCGCTGAAGCTCAGGCTTGCGCTGCTCGTTCCCACCGAGTGCGGAGCAAACCGAACCGCCACGGTGCAGCTTGCGCCAATCGCCACGGTTCCGCCCCCGGCGGGGCATGTCCCGCCCGATGCGATTGCAAAATCCGCCGCATTCGTACCCGTCACGGCGATTCCGGTAACGCTCAGCGCCGCGCTGCCCTTGTTTGTGAGCGTTACGCTCTCGGGCGCGCTCGAGGTGGCGATTATCTGGCTGCCAAATCCCAGCGACGTTGGCGCAACCTTTGCCACTGGAGCGCTGGCGATTCCCATGCCCGTCAGCGGAACTACTTGCTCTGAGTTAGCTACGTTCCCTGAGTTGTCCGTGAAATCCAGTTCGGCATGAAATGCATCCGGTAGCTTTTGGCCCGGAAAGCACCTGCACCGTGCAGCTCGCTCCCGATGCCAGCATTACTCCGCTGAAGCACGTGCTTGTCGGCTCTGAAAATTGCGCTGCATCCGAGCCTCCGATGCTAAAGGCCGAAAGGGTCAAAGGCTGGCCGCCCATATTGGAAAACGCGATTGTTTGCCCGTCACTGCTAGTGTTCTCGGGCTGGCTGCCAAAATCGTAAGAAGCTGGTGAAATCGATGCCGAAGGCGGTCCGCTCGGCAACCCGCGCAGTTCGAGAACTTGCGGGCTGCCCGGCGCATTATCCGTCACGGACACAAATGCCGATTCGAAAGCGTCGGTTGACGGCGTAAAACCCACTTCGAACGAACATTGCGCCGTCGGCCCCGGAGTGATGCTCTTCTCTAAGCAGGCCGTTTGGCCGCTCAACGCGAAATCCCCCGAATTTGGTCCCGTCACATTTATTGCTGAGATCATCAGCGGAGCTTCTCCGCCGTTGAGCACCCCCGCAAACTGAAGACCCACTCCGGCCCCGGTAAACGGCACGCTCGCAACGGAGAAGTACACGCTCGGCGCGGGCGCTACGCTCTCCGTGACTTCGGCAACGAAAGCATCGCTCGCCGGAGGCGTCTGCCCGCAGCTCGCACAGCTCGTTTGGAAACCGTTCACTGGATTTTCAGTCGTCACGGCAGTTGGGAAATTCGCCGCTGTGGTTGCTCCCGCGATGTAAACGTGTCCGGAACCGTCCGCGGCAACTCCGTTTCCCGTGGCGCTCGCGCTTCCGCCTGCCGGCGACGTGCCGCCGAGCGGCGTCGCATAAATCAGTGACGCGCTTCCCGCTGTCGTCGGATCGAGTTTCGCGATGAATGCATCGCCGGCGCCGTTAAACGGCTGCAAATTATCGTGCCAGGGAAAATCCCACGACGTAGTTTTTCCCGTCACGTACACCGCATTTTCACTCGCCACGGCGATTCCCTGCCCTGCGTCCGTCTCTGAACCTCCCAGATATGTCGAGTATTTAAGAGAGGTTTGTCCGCTCAATGCGTCTTGCCCGACCACCACCAGAAAAGCGTTGGCCGTTGCCGAGACGTGCAGCGTCCCTTGATACGCGCCGGTCGCGCCGTGAGTCGGAAAATCGGACGACTGCGTGGTCCCCGTCACATAGGCATTCGGAGTGGTCAAAGAATCGAGCGCCACCGCTAAAGCCTGATCGCTTCCCGAGCCGCCGATCAGCGTCGCGTAAACCAAATCCTGTGAGCCTTTGCCCTGCGGCGATATCTTCATCAAAAATGCATCCGACGTCCCGCCGCCGTACGACGCCTGAAATGCATTCGAGCTTGGAAAGCTTCCTGCCGAACTCGACGCCCACCCCGCGATGTATGCGTTCCCCGATCCATCCACGGCGATTCCGCCGACGCCCGGAGCGCCGGCCGAGCCCGTTCCCAGATAGGAGCAATATTTCAGCATAGCCGCTCCGCCACTCGTTGATGGTGGCTGGAAGATGGCTAAGAAACCATCGCTTGGCTGTCCGTCCCAGGTGCTCTGATACGCTCCGGCTGTCACCGGCAGATCCGTGGACGCGCCATCCACCGGCGTCGTCGTGGTGTCCGAGGCGATGTAAACGTCACCCGAGGAATCGAACGCGATTCCTCCCGTCCCATTCAGCGATTCCACGCCGCTCCCGCCAAAAATCGTCGAGAAAAATAAATGAGCCCCGGTAGGATCGATCTCGCTTACCGTTACATCATTTCCAGACCCGCTGATGAGCCCGTTCGTCGGCCCGCTCAAGTCGGTCACCGGAAAATCCGTGGAAGTAGTTGTTCCCATCACGGCTACATCTCCGGAGCCATCCACCGCAATCAACCCGCCGTTCTGAGTTCCGCTTCCACCGAGGAATGTTAGGTAAACCAGTGAACTCGGCCCTGTGACACTGGGGTTTATCTTCGCGATGAAAAATTCCGCAGGGCCGTCGGCAGGCCCGATCCCGGCGGCAGTTTCCGAAAAGGTCGATTCGGAAGTAGTGGTGCCGCCCACATAAATCTTCCCGCTCGAATCCACCGCGATACTCGCCGCTGCATCGGTTCCGGCACCTCCAAGAAACGTCGCATAGGAAACGGAAAGCGACGGATCAATCACGAGCCCCGCCTCAGGATCATGCGGGCCCAAGCGAAAGCCCACCGTACCGTCGGCCTCGATTACGTAGTCCGCGTTCACGCGTCGTCCGCTGTGGCCGTCTGAGCGATCGCTGGCATGTTGCATCGGAGAGTCGAAGCACGGAGCGGCGCCGTCGGCGCCTGACTCACTCTGCGAAGGAGAAGGGCTGCAGCGTATCGAGAGAGGTCGCACCTTCCGGCGTTTTCCTTTCCTGTGAGCATCGCGCAGCTTTCGCGGTTTGTACGTGGAATGCGTGCGCGGCCCACCCGATCCGAGCGCGCGATGCCGCTGTCTCTGCTTCGAATGCCACCGCGTCGCTACGTCCTCGTACTCGTAGACGGCTGGCCTCTTCATTCGCATTTCTTTTCCGCCAACCGTCAGCAACAGATTGCCTGACGAATCCAACTGCACACTCTGGGTGCCCGTTAACGCCAGCCGCAGCTTCGAAACATCCGCTCCCGGCGCGAGACGCAGGTCGTATTCCACGCCTTCATCGTTGCCATAAACCGCTACTCCGATTCCATGCGCCGCGTTCAACGATTCCACTCGCGCAAAGTGCGGCACGTGCGCCCGCCACTTGTCTCGATTGTTGCCGATGAAATAATTGCTTTCACTCGTCAACTTTTCCTCGCCCCGCCAAGCCGCGCCGCGCGAATTCTCGACGCGCGCGGCGGATGTTTCGGTTCGCTCCTCGCGAGTTTGAAAACGTATGCCTAACGCGCCTCCATTCCCCGCGCGCACTGAAATTCGGTCGCGCATCAGTAGCACGGTCATTCCCTTTCCGCGCCCGACGAACGCCGCGCGCGGATCGGCCTGTCCCACATTCGGCTCGAACGTCATCGGAAGCGAAATGGGGCCCGCGCCCGGTCGCGATCGCCCGATCGCGCGATCTCGATTTTCAACACGGTCTCGATATTTAATTTTTATGCGATTGGATTCTTGCCGATCTGTTTTTTGAATGCTTCCGGCGAATTTGTGTTCGACGCCGAAGTTTCGACTCGCCGACATTTTTGCGGCGGCGCTTCGTTTGCTGTTGCGGAGTTGGCTGTGCGCCCGGAGGAAAATGCCGGCGCTGCCCGCCAGCGCGAGGAGACACACTGCGAATTTCTTCCCACCCATTAGGCCCTCCTCCAGGACGAGATCGGTTTCTCGTCACCAGGTTGGGCGGCTCAAAAAATCGAGCCGATTGCTATTAGTATTTTTCGTCCCGGATCGCGACGGGACGGACAGACGCCGCGACTATCCTGCTACCGGCCGAAAAAGTCAATCCGTGTTATTGCGGTGCCCAATTTTGACGGCTCGGGGCTGGTTTCAGGGCTCGAGCGGTGCAAAAAATGTACCTAGTTAGAAGCAATTCTTGCGGCAAGATTCGGGGGGCCGTCCTTTGTTTTCTCCGAGTTAGGTGCGCTTCAAAACTTCAATATTGAAGCTTCCACGAAAATCCGTCTAACTGAAAGCAATTCAAGGGGAGACGGGCAGCGCGCTACTCTTTGTTTTGTGCGGGCTAGGTGCGTTCTCGGGCTTCAATATCGAAGGTTCGCCTACACCACCGGAAGCAGCGCATCGGCCAACTCCGCCGCGAAGGATTCGAGTTCGGCGGTGCGTTCGGGAGTGGCGGCGATCTTGTCTTTTTTGCGGACGAACCAGTGGCCATCGGATTGGATGGTGCGGGCGCTGAGGCTTCCGGCAACCAGATAGGAGGGTTCACCATAAAGTGTGAAGCCGCTGCCATTCACGGGAGCGATGAGCGCTCCACAATTTCCTTTGCGCACGCCGATGTATTGCTCATACATCGGAAAGCCGACGATGTCGAAGCCGCGCGACCGCAATTGAGCGAGAAATCCAAGCTGTTGAGGCGTCAGTTCCATGACCAGAACAGAATAGCAAGGGCAAGGAGCGGATTGCAAAACGGACAAAGATCCAATTCAGCGATGCGCATCGCCTAAGATGTTGCGAATGGGCGAGCGAGTCAGCATAATCGCTCCTCTGGCCCGCTTCCCCGCCCCGGGGTTGTGTGCGCCGATGACGGAACCCACCACACCACTGATGCAGCAGTATCACGCCGCGAAAAAAGAACATCCGGCGGCGTTGCTGTTATTTCGCCTCGGTGATTTCTACGAATTGTTTTTCGAAGACGCGGTGCTGGCCGCGCGCGTTTTGCAAATCACGCTGACTTCGCGAAACAAAGAGAAAGGCGATCCAGTTCCGATGTGCGGCGTTCCCTACCATGCAGCCGAAAGTTATATCGCGCGGCTGATTCGCGCCGGGCACAAAGTGGCCATCTGCGAGCAGATGGAAGAACCGGGGCCGGGAAAGAAGCTGGTGCGGCGGCAAGTGGTGCGCGTGGTGACGCCGGGAACGGCGACGAACGCATCGCTTGTGGACACCAAAGAAAATAATTTTCTGGCGGCGGTCGCGCGCAGCGCGGCGGCCACAGCCGCCACCGCGCCGAGCGGGCGCACCGCAAACCGGCATGCGGAAACGAGGATCGGGCTGGCGTACGCGGATTTATCCACTGGAGAATTTCGCGCCACGGAATTTGCCGGCGCGAATGCGGAGGCGCGGCTGCGCGATGAACTCGATATTTTGCGGCCGCGAGAAATTCTGCTGCCAAAGCCGGCGACGCTTTTTCCTGAAGCCCATTCAACGGCGGCGAATGGTTCGGGGCCTGTGGAAACGCGACTGGATGATTGGGTTTTCGAGCGGAGCTATGCCGTGCGGCAACTCGAAGAGCATTTTCGCATCGTGGCTCTGGAAGGACTTGGTCTGAGCGAACATCCTCAGGCGACGGCGGCGGCTGGAGCGATCGTATATTACTTGCGCGAGACTTCGGCTATTGGAGCGCGGCGAGGGAGCGAATCGGCTGTAACCGACCGGCGCACTCCGAGTGGGCTCGAGCACCTGGATAGCATCGGGTATTACGAGCAGCAAGACGCTATGGTCCTCGACCAAGTGACGGTGCGAAACCTGGAACTCGTGGAGGCGGCCGGATCGGGCGAAGATGCGGCAGCGACGCTGGTGAAATCGATCGACGAGACGGCCACCGGAATGGGCGCGCGGCTGCTTCGTTCCTGGATTCTTCGGCCGCAAATCGACCGCGAGGAAATTGAGGCGCGGCTGGACGCGGTTGCGGAAATGAAGTCGCGCATCATCGCGCGCGAAGAAATTCGGAGAGAACTGGCGAACATCCTCGATATCGAGCGGCTGACAAGCCGCATTACGATGGGGATTGCGACGCCGAGGGATTTGACCGCGTTGAAAGGCTCACTTGAACGGATTCCGCGGTTGCGCCAGTTACTTTCTTCGGACGGGTCATCCGAGGCGGAAATTACGAGTCGGCTGAAAACGCTGCGCAATGAACTCGATGAGATGACGGATGTTCGGGAAATTATCACGCGAGGGATTGCGGACGATCCGCCAGCTGTGGCCAGCGAGCCAGGCGTTATCCGGCGCGGATTCAACGGCGAACTCGACGAACTTCGCCAGATTTTGACGCATGGGCGGCAAATGATCGCGGCGATGGAGGCGCGGGAACGAAAACGGACTGGCATCGGTTCACTGAAAATTCGCTACAACCAGGTTTTCGGCTACTCCATTGAGGTTTCGAAGCCAAACCTGGCGCTGGTGCCTGGCGACTACCAGCGCAAGCAGACACTGGTGAATGCGGAGCGATTCACATCCGACGAATTGAGTGAGTACGAACGGAAAGTGGTGACCGCGGAAGAGCGCTCGCTTGAAATCGAGCGACGGCTGTATGGCGAAATCCGGGAATCGATTGCACGCGAGGCAGGGCGGCTGCGGCGGACAGCGACAGCCGTCGCTCAGTTGGATGTGCTGGGGAATTTCGCGCATATCGCGACGGCGCGGAATTATGCGCGGCCTGAATTCACGGAAACGGTGGCTCCGGGAAAGACGCTGCCACGTGAGACGCGCGGGGAGTTGATGATCGCAGGCGGGCGACATCCGGTGATTGAAAAGCTGCTCGAACAGCGGGGCGAGCGGTTCGTTCCCAATGATTTGTATTTTGGCCAGGAGTCGCCATTTCTGCTGCTCATCACCGGACCGAATATGGGCGGTAAGTCCACTTATTTGCGGCAGGCGGCGCTGATTTCGATTTTGGCGCAGATGGGGTCTTTCGTTCCCGCGGCGCAGGCGAAACTGCCGTTGCTGGACAGGATATTCACGCGGATAGGCGCGTCGGATAATTTGGCGCGGGGGCGGTCAACATTTTTAGTGGAAATGAGCGAGGTGGCCGCTATTTTGAACACTGCAACTTCGTCGAGCTTGGT
Organism: uncultured Acidobacteriota bacterium; assembly: GCA_963754105.1. Lineage (GTDB taxonomy): Bacteria > Acidobacteriota > Terriglobia > Acidiferrales > UBA7541 > Palsa-295. The sequence goes on along the minus strand of CAVWEZ010000007.1, from coordinate 390,439 downwards.
GCTGCTGGATGAAGTGGGGCGCGGGACAGCGACCTTTGACGGGCTCTCGATCGCATGGGCGGTAGTGGAGGCTTTGCACGGTGGCGCGCAACCGCGAACTTTGTTTGCCACGCATTATCACGAGCTGACGGAGCTCGAGCAACTGCTACCGGGCGTGAAAAACGTGCATGTGTCGGTGGAAGAAGCGGGGAACGACATTATTTTTCTCCGGCGCGTGGAGCCGGGGAGCGCGGATAAGAGTTACGGCATCGAAGTGGCGCGCCTGGCGGGGTTGCCGAACAACGTGATTTCGCGGGCGCGCGAAATTCTGCGGCGGCACGAACGCAGCGAGGAGAGGCTTACGAGGGAGCTGTCGCCGGGGGCTGTGCCGCCGGAGCCGCAACAGACGAGTTTTGCAGCGCTCGATCAATCGGTTCTCGACGCCTTGCGGGGCGCGGATTTGGATAAGCTGACGCCGCTGGAGGCGTTGAATTTGTTGGCGGCAATGCAGAAACAATTGGAGTGAGCGCGAATCCGACTCTGGGACGGGATTGCTATCGGCAAGATCGAAGAGGGATTTTTCGACGGATCTCCCGGGCTCGACTAACCGTCGACCCGGGAGCCCTGTCAGGTGTCCTGGCGCTTCGCGGACAGAACAAGTGGTGAGTAAACGATGCTGGTGATGGGAATGATGTCGGGGACGTCGGCAGACGGGATTGATGTGGCGCTGGCGCGAATTTCGGGCGCGCCGCCGGAGCTGAAGGCACGGTTCGAAGGACATTTTCATGCTTCGTTCCCGCCTTACTTACGCGAAACGATCCTTCGCCTGGCAAATGGAAAGGCAACGACGACGGCGGAGATCAGCGAGCTGAATTTTCTGCTCGGCGAGCAACTGGCCAAAGCGGCGATTCGGGCGGCTCGGAGCTGGCGCGTGGCGCTGGGGAAAATTTCTTTGATCGGTTCGCATGGGCAGACGATATTTCACCTAGGCTCGAAGGCACGGTTTCAAGGTACGGTGCGGGCCGCGTCCACCCTGCAAATTGGGGAGACGAGCATCATCGCCGAGCGCACGGGAATCATGACGGTGGGAGATTTCCGTCCCGCGGACATGGCTGCGGGCGGACAGGGAGCGCCGCTGATGCCGTTTGCCGATTATTTGCTTTACCACGATGCGCTGCGCGGGCGCGTGGCGCTGAACATCGGGGGCATTGCCAATGTGACGGTGATTCCCGCGAAGGCACGTCCTAAGGACGTGTTTGCGTTCGATACGGGGCCGGGAAACATGATCGTGGACGCGCTGACCGAACGGACCACTCGAGGGCGCGCGTCGTACGACCGCGATGCAAGGATCGCGCTTGGCGGGCGGACGATTCAGGAATTGCTCTCAAGGCTGATGCGCGAACCGTACCTGCTGAAGAAGCCTCCCAAATCGACGGGGCGCGAGCAATTCGGAAGCGCCTACGCGGACTTTTTGATGGAGTGGGGAAAACGGCACCATGCGGGCGCAGCGGACCTGATTCGCACGGCAACGGTTTTTACCGCGCTTTCAATTGCCGACGCGTTTCGCCGGTTTATTTTGCCGCGCGCGAAAGTGCATGAGTTGATTGTAGCCGGGGGCGGAGCGAGGAATCCGCTGATGATGGCGCAACTGGCGGCGTCGCTGCCGGGAATCGAGGTGGTGCCCGCTAGCCTCTTTGGCGTGCCCGTGGAGGCGAAGGAGGCTTTCGGATTTGCGTTGATGGCCTATGAGACGTATCACGGGCGGCCGAGCAACGTGCCGTCGGCTACGGGGGCGCGGCATTCGGCAATTCTGGGGAAGGTCGCGAAGGCGGGAGATGGGAAGGCTTCTGCTAGGCGCTGAGGGCTTTGTGGATTTCGGCGTCGGGTAGGGCACCTTCGCGCGCGATGGTCCAATCGTCGCCATCGATGCGAACGATAGTGGAAGCAAGCGTGCCGCCGGTATCGCCCGCATCGAGAATCAGCGGAAGGCGTTCGCCAAGCTGCTGAACGATCTGCGCGGCGTTGGTGCACGACGGATAGCCCGAAAGATTCGCGCTGGTGCCGGTGATGGGCCCGCCAACGGCTTCGATGAGTTCCGAGGCGATGTGGGAATCCGGCCAGCGGAGCGCGACCCATCCTGTATTGCCGGTAACCTTTAGCGGAAGGCGGTGAGTGGCTTCGACGACGAGGGTGAGAGCGCCGGGCCAAAATTTATTTGCGAGTGTGAGAAAAGTATCGGAGACATCGCGCGCGAGCGTAACAGCCTGCTCGATGGAATTGACGAGGATCGGGAGGGCGCGCGTTTCCGGGCGCGACTTGAGTTGAAAAACGCGCTCGATGGCATAGAGATTAAAGGGATCGGCGGAAAGGCCGTAGAAAGTGTCCGTGGGAATGGAGATTACGCGGCTGCGCTTGATGAAGCTGGCGGCGTAGTCGATGACATGCCGCTCCGGTGCTTCGCGTGAAACTTTCAGAATTTCCAGGGCCAATGTTCACTCGCGCGGGCTGCGCCTGATCAATTTCGGATGCAAATTATAACAGCCAGCCGCCGAGATGCAAGGTACACCGCTGCAATGCGTTACCCGGTGCCGCGGGCGCCGAGGCCACCACGCAATGGAGCGACGTGGCGGCGGTTGCGCAGGTTTACCTGCGAAGGACCATTTGCTAGGCTTGCGGAATGAAGCGCGATTCAGCGACTTTTGCGCAGCGGGCGGATAGCAGGCTGCGCGGAGTTGGCACCGAACGCGGCGATACGATCACCAGCCGCGACAACAAGTGGCTGAAATTATTTCGGGCTGCGCTGCGCGGAACGGGACCGCGGGCGGGCGAGGCAATTGGCGTCGAGGGACCGAAGTTCATCCAAGATGCGTTGCGATCGGGGCTGGAGGCGGACGCGCTGCTGGTGAGCGAGTCGGGCGAACGGCATGCAGCGGCTGTGCTGCGAGCGGCTAGCGAAAGCGAGGCGGGGATCGCGCGAAGCCGCGTGCTGCGAACTAGCGACAAACTTTTTGAAAGCGTGGCGGGAACCGACGCGCCGCAAGGGATGGCGGCGCTTTTTCGCCAGCCAGAGTGGTCGCTGGAAGACGTTCTGCGCGGTGCCGGGATGATGCGCGAGAGTGCGGCGCTGGTGATTGTGCTGGCGGAGGTGCAGGACCCAGGAAATGTGGGAACGGCGCTGAGGTCGGCCGAGGCGTTCGGGGCGACTGGGGCAATTACTACGCGAGGGACGGCGGACCCGTGGTCGCCTAAGGCGCTGCGCGCGTCGGCGGGGTCGATACTGCGGTTGCCAGTGATTCGCGGGATGGCGATACCGATTTTGCTGGCGCAGTTGCGGATAGCCGGGGTGAAAATTTATGCAGCGAAATCCGCGCCCGGCGCGGCTGGTCCTGGCGGCGCAGCGGCCGAGATTTCCTTGCAGGCGGATTTGCGCGAGTCGGCGGCGATTTTTGTTGGCAGCGAGGGTAGCGGCGTGCCCGAACAGATTTTGCACGCTGCTGATGCGATTATTTCCGTTCCGACAAGCGCGGCCGTGGAGTCGTTGAACGCGGGAGTGGCGGCGTCGATTGTGTTGTACGAGGCGGCAAGGCAGCGAACGGAAGCGGCACGGACGGCATCTGAGCTTTGACGGCTGCGGGAGAAAACGTGGGACTATTTCGGGCGATTGAGCCGGAGCAGGAGCCGCAGGCTGGGCGTCCGCTTGCGGACAGAATGCGTCCGCAAACGCTGGACGAATTCATCGGCCAGGAGGAGCTGCTCGGTCCGGGCAAACCGCTGCGCACGCAGATCGAGCGCGACGACTTGGGGTCGATGCTGCTGTGGGGTCCTCCGGGGTGCGGGAAAACGACGCTGGCGCGAATTATCGCCAAGCGCACCCGGAGCGAATTCATACCATTCAGCGCGGTGCTCTCCGGCATCAAGGAAATCAAGGAGGTGATGGCGAAGGCGGAGCGCGCGCGCCACTACGGGCAGCGGACGATTGTTTTCGTGGACGAGATGCATCGCTTCAACCGCGCGCAGCAGGATGCGTTTTTGCCGCACGTGGAGGCGGGAAACATTTTGCTGATCGGGGCCACCACGGAGAATCCGTCGTTTGAAGTGATTGCGCCACTGCTTTCGCGGATGAAAGTGTACGTGCTGCGCGCGCTGGCGGAAGAACAAATTGCGGAGTTGCTACGGCGGGCAATCGTCGATCCCTTGCGCGGAATGGGAAAAGATCGGATTGAGGCGAGCGAAAGAATCATCGAGCGCATTGCGGTGCTTGCGAATGGCGACGCGCGCGCCGCGTACAACACGCTCGAAGCGCTGGTGGCTGGGACCGAGGCGGGCGCGGACGGGCGGCACGTCCTCTCCGAGAGCAGGCTTGAAGATGTGCTGCAAAAGAAGCTCCTGCCATACGACAAATCCGGCGAAGAACACTACAACCTCATTTCGGCGCTGCACAAATCCGTCCGAAATTCCGATCCGGACGCGGCTCTCTATTGGCTGGCGCGAATGCTCGAATCGGGCGAAGACCCGCTCTACCTGGCGCGACGGATGGTGCGGATGGCGAGCGAGGACATTGGCCTCGCCGAGCCCGGCGCGCTGGCGATAGCGATCGCGGCGAAAGAAGCGTTTGAATTCATCGGACCACCCGAGGGAAATCTGGCGCTCGCACAGGCGGCGGTCTATCTGTCGCTTGCTCCCAAATCGAATGCCTTATACACAGGATATGGCGCTGTCCAAGAAGATTTGCGGCAAACCATCGCAGAGCCCGTTCCCCTGCATCTAAGAAACGCCGTCACCGGATTGATGAAACACATCGGATACGGCAAGGGTTATCAATACGCGCACAATGTGGAGGAGAAAGTGACGGACATGACGTGCCTGCCCGAAAGCCTGGCGGGCCGTACGTATTACCAGCCCACCGATCAGGGATTCGAGGCGCGAATCCGACAGAGACTCGAAGAAATCAGACGCATTCAAAAGAAAACACAAGGCCCGAGGTCCGGAGAGTGACGCGAATCTTTCGCGGCGCGCAAAGGCGGTGGCTCACTTCCCTGCTCGGCCTGCCGGTGATTCTCGGAGTGCTGCTTTTCTATTCGGCGATATCGTCCGCGCAAGATAGTCCCAAGTTCGTAATCAACGAAGACTGCCAGGTATTCGATATCGCGTCGAACAATTCCATTGTGTACGCGGTGCCGCATCTGAAGCGAATCCGCAGATTGGTTCTCGAACGCGACGATATATCCGTCGCCACTCCCGCCCGGAAGAACCAGGCACATCGTGGACGCGGACAAGTTTTTGCCGCCAACGCCGCCCTCCGGCTTCGTGGTGAACTCCTTATCGTGGTCACCCGACGGGCGGCGAATCGCAGTAAGCATGACGCTGCAGCAAGCGCCCGCGGGATTCACGATGGACAAGAAGGAAGCCAAGAAACGCGGCAATATGGACGATAACGATGAGAACACGCCGATTTTGCCGAAGGGCGGCGGGAGGGCCATCGCTCTGCTCGAGGATGATGGCCGCGAAATCAAGGTTGCCAACTCGAAGACGCAATTCATTGAGGGCGGCGTGGACGCCGCGTGGCTGGCCGACGGCAAGACCGCGGTTTATCTGACGGGGGGTCCGCCGTGGGCGATTTCCCGCGTGCAACCTGAAGACGGCAAGACCAGCGTTCTATTCGAGGGCCACAAGTTCGACGCCGTGGTTTGGGACGCGAAGCGAAACCAGGCATTTGCGATCGGCGATCTGAGCCTTCGAGGGCAGCAGACACTAGTAAAACTGGACCTGCTGCACGAATTCGTGACCGAGATCGCGAACGTGAAGAATTATCAGGGATCGCTGACGGTATCACCCTCGGGAGATCGGGTGGGATTCTTCGAAGATGGTGACACTGTGGAGGTGATCAACGTTTTGCACCCGGATCAACCTCTGCGGATGCGGGTGGGTTACGGGCGATTCGGATGGGGCCGCGAAGAGCAACACATTCTCCTCAAACGAGGTCCCGAGGAGCGGTCGAATATTTTACTTTGGATTGGACTGCACGACGGGACGTTCAAATCTGTTCTGCACGGTCTGGTGTTTCACGACTTCGAAATTGCGCCCGACGGAGAAACACTCGCGGTCACCGACCCGGGAAGGCGGATATTGAAAGTTTACCCGCTGGAATGAGGACCGCACGACACTGCTTACTGTAACCGGAAGCGCCTGATGTGCTCTTTCAAGATGCACGCGTTCATCACGACCAAGAGACCGGCACGGCGCGCTCGCTCGGCTGCCTCCGCGTGGATTACACCTTCCTGCATCCAAACGCCAGAGGCTCCGATGCGAATCGCCGATTCGACGATTTCCGGGACAAATTCCGAGCGCCGGAAAATATCGACGATGTCGACATGATCAGGAACATCTTCGAGGCGCGCGTAGCACTTCTCGCCGAGAACTTCCGTTTCGCCCGGGTTTACTGGAATGACGCGGTAGCCTACTGACTGCAAATATTCGGCGACGCCGTAGCTGGGGCGATGGCTGCGGCTTGAGAGTCCAACGACTGCGATCACGCGGCTGTTTTTGAGAAGGTCGCTGGCCGAATCCCCCGTGGCCGTCAATCGATTCGGACCAGCTGAATTCGAGCCTTCGAAGCTTTTAGCCATACCACTCCTTTAGACAATTAATTTCTCAAATTATGACCGCGCAAACCTGTCAATCGCAGGATCCTCCGATAGGTTTCCGGAGACCGCCTGCGCAAGAAATTTCCGGCCTGCGATGGCAGCTCGCCCTCAGATGGCTTTCTAGAATTCCCCCAAAACTGTTGATTGGATCATACCGGATTTTTGCGAGTAATGGGCGGGCGAAGTTGGCCGATTAGGACCGTATGTCATCCAGAGTAGGAGGTAAGAAGACGATGCAGCGGGGGTAACACTGAGCATGCGACCGGAACCTTCAAACCGTCGAAAGTACCATCGCATCCACGCGAAAGGAATGCGCGTCCGCTGGAAATCCGATGGTAAAACCATGGTTTCGCGCTTGGAGAATGTGGGACTCGGAGGTCTCTATTTGCATGCCGCGAACCCGGCGCACGAAGACACCATGATTGATGTGGTTCTTGACCTGCCGACGGGTCAGGTGTACGCGCGCGCGAAAGTGCGCCGCTCAACGCCGGCGAAAGGCATGGGCCTACAGTTTGTCCAGATGATGCCGGAGGACCGGGCGAAGCTGCATCGGTACCTCGCCGCGCCGGAGGTTTCCGCAAAAGCTCCCGCCGCAGCTCTGGCGGCTGAAGGTCACGGCCTGCCGAATGTTATTATTCGCAAATTCTCAAGCTGATGATTTCGCCTCAAAGGGAGGAGCAGGCCCGGCTTCGATTCGAGCGGGAGATGAGGCATCTTTTCGAAGTGACCGGGAGAGGCAGCTACTATCAGCTTTTGGGGCGTTACATCCGAATTCACCGCCAGCGAGATCAAGAAGAGCTTTTATTCTTTGGCCCGCAAATTCCATCCGGACAACCATGCCCGTAGCGATGAGTTAGTTGCGCGGCTGAAAGACCTGATGACCGTGATTACGGAAGCTTACAAGACGCTTGCGAACGAAGGGACGCGGTCCGCCTACGACAAGGCGCTGGCCAAGATGGGCGGCCTTAGCATTCATCGAGGAAAGCGCGGGACTGAGGTATCCGTCGAAGGATGGCTCATGCGAGCGAACCAGTGCTTGCGCGTGAAGAACTTCGCCGGCTCGATTGTGTGGCTGCGAAAATGCGTTGAAGCAGCACCGGAACATGCTTTGTATCAAGCAATGCTGGCGCGCAGCCTTGCGGCCCTGCCGCAATACCACAATCAGGCAATCGAACATTTCCAGAAAGCGATCGAGCTCGATCCGTGGAAAGAACCTGTGTACCTGCAGTTCGCCGAACTCTTGGAGAAGATGGGGCTTGGATCGCGCGCGCGCGGCGTCTATTCCAAGCTTCTCGATGTCTGCCCCGAACACGCGAAGGCTTGCCAGCGACTAGCAACGCTCGAGCCCGCGAAAAAAAGCCAGAAACCCGCCGCGTGGCTCGCACATTTGCTCAGCAAGAGAAGCTGAACCGCGCCGGGCTCGCCTTCTTGCGGCCTCCGCGCGCCAAGCGATCCATTACCGCGAGCGCTGCCGCTTGTGGCGGCGCGGCTTGATGGCAGGAGTTTCTCGAGGAACGCGATCGCTGTCGAGCGCACGCCTGAGAGCGGCAACTTCGCCGGGTGAGAGCGCCCGATGGCCGCCGGGCGGCAGCGAACCGAGGTCGAGATTCGCGAGGCTGACTCGCTTCAGCTTTTCTACGGGGTGACCGGTCTGAAAGAGCCTGTTGCGCAAGGCATCTCGCCGAGCGTCGGAGAGTGTGACGATGTACCACGGGGCGTCTTTGCCGCGCACGCGCGAGATGCGGGCGCCCGTGGTGCGCGAAAGCGTTTCAATTTCCTCAAACGTTAGCAGCGTTTTTAGCTTGAGTTGATATACCTGCGGCAAGTTGCGCGCCTTCAGGATGCGGTTGGCAAGGTCGCCGTCATTTGTGAGAAAAACCAGGCCGGACGAATGATATTCGAGGCGTCCCACGGGGAAAACTCGTTCGGAAATTCCGTGCAAGAGATCGCGCAGGGAGCGGCGGCCTTCGGGATCGCTCAGGGTGGATACGACTTCGGGCGGCTTGTGAAGCAGCAGATACACGCGTTCGGAGTCGGCGCGCAAAAGTTTGCCAGCAACTTTGATGTGGTCTCGAGATTCGTCCGCTTTGCTCCCAAGCTCGGTGACGATCCGTCCGTTCACGGTGACCAGGCCCGAGGCCATCATTTCTTCAGCGCGGCGCCGCGAGGCGATTCCGGCGCGCGCGATAATTTTTTGAAGACGCTCTTCCATGGTTGGGTGACTCGATCGCAGGACGCCGCTACGACGTTTCGGAGTTACTGGCGGAAGCGGCGCGACTTTGACCTGCGGAATCGTCCGCTTCATCATCCGCGAGTTCGGCGAGGTCGTCGGTGTTCGCCGGATTCGCGAATTTTAGCCGCCTCGGCTGAATCGGAGGGCAACATGCCTCCGGGCTCCGCCAGTTGCCCGGCGTACGGGGCAGCTGCGGATTCTTGGCCAGATGGATCCGCCAAATCGCCGGGCTCGGTGGGCGCTATGCCGGTGTCGGAGCCGAGCGCAGCCTGCGCTAGCTGCTCGAATTCTTTCAGACTCGGCAGCTCGTCAAGATCGGAAAGGCCGAAGCGCATCATGAACTGCTTCGATGTGCGATAGAGGATCGGTCGGCCAATCACTTCCTTGCGGCCCGCCGTAGTGATGAGGCGCTTTTCGAGGAGCGTTTTGATTACTCCGCCGACGTTGACACCGCGAATTTCGTTGATTTCGGGCACGGTGACCGGCTGCTTGTAGGCGATCACGGCGAGCGTTTCGAGGGCAGGCATCGTCAAGCGCAACGGCGGCTGGAGGCTCTTGATGAATTTGCGAACCACATCGTGATGCTGCGGCTTGGTGTAAAACTTCCAGCCGCCCGCAACTTTGCGAACTTCGATGCCGCGCTGGTCGATTTGATAGGACGCGACAAGAAGATCGAGCCCCGCGCGCGCGATGGTTTTCTCGATGCCGAGAGCGCTGGCGATCTGGTCAAGCGTAGCGGGCTCGTCCGCTGCGTAGACGATCGCTTCGAGCGCGGCTTGAATTTCTTCTGGCGTTGTGGTCACAAGTACTGCTCCTCGATTTTCGACATAGCGTCGGGGCCGGCGAAGACGGCGTCAAACATTTTGTGTTTTCGCAAGGCGATGTCCGCAAACAGCTCCGATTGAACCAAGATTACGGCCTGCATCCGCACCATTTCGAGCACCGCCAGCAGGGCGACGATCATGGCATTGCGCGATTCGCAGTTTTCGAAAAAGCCGATGAGGGAAACGGATTCGTCCGTGACCATCAGACGCTGGCGGAGACGGTCCATCATCTGCGCGACAGTTACGGATTCGTGGCGAAGCTCGAACTTGGTGACTTCCTTGCGGCGTTCGAGGACCTGCTGAAAAGTCTTGATCAGATCGACGAGCGAGACAACTAGTTCGCCTTCGACCGCGTCGCCTGTATAGAGCGCGCGATCCGGACGCGACCACACGTGTGCCTCGATTTGCTGCTTTTGATAGAGAAGCTGCGCCGCGTTCTTGAACTTTTCGTGCTCCAGTAAGCGATGAACCAGTTCGTCGCGCGGATCCTCCGGCGCGTTGGGGTCGGCGAGCGGATCGGCCGGCAGCAGCATTTTCGATTTGATGTGAATCAGCGTGGCGGCCATGTAAATAAAATCGGCGGATACGTCGATATCGAGCTTTTCGAGCTGATGGAGGTAATCCAAATACTGTTCGGTGACTTTAGCGATGGGAATATCGTGGATGTCCATCTCCTGCTTGCGGATTAGATCGAGCAGAAGATCGAGCGGGCCTTCGTAGCTCGGCAGATTGATGCGATAGGGTGTCGCCATTTTCGGCCTATGCTTGCTTCCACGCGGCAATTCGCAGCCGCCGGTAATCCAGTTCCCAATTTCCATTCCTAAACAGTTCCGGGCGAGCCTGTCTTTCGATTTCGCGCAGGAAATCCTGCTGGCGCTCGGCCGGAAAGCGATCCAAAGCAAATTTCAAGAACATGCGTATCCAGGCCTCCAGGCCTTTCTCGCCATCTTCCAATCGCGTGGGCCGATCGAAGAGTTTTGCATCTCGAACTTCCAGGCCTTCCTTTTCCAAGAGCGATGCGTACTCCGCCACGCTTGGGTAATACCAAATGTTGTCCGCGAGTCCGCCTTGAATCCCGAACTTGACGTATGCCCTATTGATCGAGTCGAGCAGCCGGCTGACATTTCCTTTGCCGCCAAATTCCGCGATGAAGCGCCCTCCAGGCACTAGCGCCCTGGCTACAGCACGAACTACCAATTCCGGCTCAACAATCCAATGCAGCACTGCGTTCGAAAATACGGCGTCGAATTGCCGCTCGAAATGCATGTGGCGCGCGTCGGCGACTTCGAAGTGCAGATCGCGGAACAGTGCGCGCGCTTCGGAAATCATCTCAGGTGACAGGTCGATGCCGATCACGTCTGCGCCCGTTGCTGCGATTTCAGCGGTCAGGCGTCCCGTGCCGCACCCGAGATCCAGAATGCGCTCACCAGCTTTCGGCGATAGAAGCTCGACGACGCCCTTTGCTTTTTCCCACACGAAGGCGTGCTTATCGTCATAAAGCTTCGCGTCCCAAGTGATGGCTGTCATTTCTCTTTGTCGCGCCTCATGCTACTTGAATATTGCCGTGCGGACGCGCTTCATGGTGCGTCGCGCAGCAGCGTGCGCCTTTTTGTCGCCCGCATCGAGAATATCCCAAACTTGCTGCGGATTGGCCTCGAATTCCTTGCGGCGTGCTTGAACGGGCTCAATCCATTTGACCAGATTATCCGCCATGGCCGCTTTGCATTCGATGCAGCCGATGCCGGCGGTGCGGCAGCCGTGGTCGGACCAGGCGATCGTCTCGGGCGGCGAAAACAATTTGTGCCACGCGAAAACGGGGCAAACTTCCGGCCGCCCCGGATCGGTGCGGCGCTGGCGCTGCGGATCCGTGATCATGTTGCGGACTTTGGCGCGAATTTCGTCGGGCGGATCGCTAAGCCAAATCGCATTGCCGTAGCTTTTTGCCATGCGCCGGCCGTCGGTTCCGGGCAAGCGAGGCGTCTGCGTGAGCAAATGCCCCGGCTCGTGAAGAACCTCTTTGCACTTGAAGTATCGGCGGTATTTTCCCAAAGCTTCAAGGAAGTTAGAAATTCCCCGACTCGTGTGCGGCTGCGTGCGCAGACTGGACGTAAACGCTGTCATACGGCTCATATGATTCCCTTTTCAGATGATGCGGTCCGAGATCCAAAACTCGCCGAAGAGCTTCTTTATCATCGAAAAACTCTTTCGAGATTTGCATGCCGAAGGTGGTGTTGAAGCGGCGGACGATTTCCCGCGTCAGCTCCACGTGCGGAACCTGATCTTCGCCCACCGGGACGAAATCGGCGTCGTAGATGACGATGTCCGCCGCTTGCAGCAGCGGATAGCCGAGGAAGCCGTAGGTGCCGAGGTCGCGGTCCTTCAGATTCTCGATCTGCTCTTTGTAGGTTGGGACGCGTTCGAGCCACGAGAGCGGCGTGATCATCGAAAGCAGCACATACAGCTCGGCATGTTCCAATATGCTCGACTGGACAAACAACGTTGATTTGGCGGGATCGAGCCCGACCGAGAGCCAATCCATCGCCACTTGCAGCGTGTTTTCGGAGATGGAAGAAGTGTCCTCGTAATGCGTGGTCAGCGCGTGCCAATCGGCGACGAAAAAGAAGCACTCATATTCTTCCTGGAGCTTGAGCCAATTCTGGAGGGCGCCGAAATAATGGCCGAGATGCAGACGGCCGGTGGGCCTCATGCCGCTTAGAACTCGTTTGCGCTTCGCCACTCTGTGGGAAAACCTCAGCTAGGAGATTGAAATGTGAAAAGGAAATGCTCCACGCGATGCTAGCACAGAAGGCCACAGTTCACAGTTGAGAGTTGAGGGTAAAGGCGAAGCGCTACAGCTTCAGCAGCTCGCGCAGGCGCTTGGTCTGGTTGCGCGAGACGGGAATTTCGCTGGCACGCTTGTCGTTCATCTTTAACATGAAACTCGATTTGAACCACGGCATCACTTCCTTGATGTGGTTGATATTCACGAGATACGAGCGGTGCGGCCGCCAGAACACGCCGGGATCGAGCGACTCCATCAGCTCCTCCACCGTGCGGTAGTTCGAGACGCCCTCCGCATCGCGCGAAAATATGGTGATCTCGCCATCCTGAATCGAGGCGTAAATCATTTCGTCCGCATCAATCAGAATCATGCGCGACTGCGACTTTACCAAGAGCTTCACGGGCGCCAGGGGCTGCAGCTTGGGCATGCCCTTGCCTAACTGTCCGACGAGCGCCTCGAGCCGATCGACGTGCGACGCGTGCGTATCCACCATTTTCTTGGCACGCTGTAGCGCCCGCGCGATGCGCGCCTTGTCGAACGGCTTCAGGACGTAGTCCACGGCGTTTACTTCGAAAGCTTGAACGGCGTAATGATCGTAGGCCGTGGCGAAGACAATTTGAGGCATCGGCAGCTTGCGTTCCATCAATTTTTTGATCACCGCGAAGCCATCCAGGCCCGGCATCTGTACATCGAGGAACACCAAATCAGGCTCGTGCTCCTTGATCAGCGCGACGGCTTCGAGGCCATTTTTGCCTTGGGCGACGACATTGACCTCGGAAAAACCCTTCAGAAGGTAGATCAGTTCGTCGCGCGCGGGGCGTTCGTCGTCCACAATGACGGTGTTGATCTGCATGCAGGCACCCACCAGAAGTATATAGGAAATCGCGGGGCAGGGACCGAGGCTGGGGTAGAATTGCAACGCAAAGCGGTTGAGGAGCCAGGGTGAAATCGAGAAGAGAGTAAACAGGCGCGGAAGGCAAAAATTCTGAGCAGCAAAACTCTTTTTCGAGGCCGCGTTTTCTCGCTGAAGCGCGACCGTGTGCTCGAGCCCAGCGGCGTGACTGCAATTCGGGAATTTGTACAGCATCCCGGATCGGTCGTGGTATTGCCGGTGCTGCCAGACGGGCGCATCGTGCTGATCCGCCAGTATCGGCATGCCGCCGGACAATATCTTGTGGGAGCTGGTCGCCGGCCACAAGGAGCCGCACGAGGACTTTCTTCCACGGCGCGCACCGCGAATTGCAGGAAGAAACAGGCTACACGGCGCGCAGAATCCGCAAAAGCTGCTCGAAGTGTTCCCTTCCCCGGGTTTGCTTGGCGAGAGAATGGTGATATTTCTGGCCGAGGGTCTGACGAAGGGCAAGGCGCAGTCCGGAAGACGATGAAAAAATCACGCAGCGCATTTTGACGCTGACCGAAGCCCGGAGATGGATTCGCAGCGGCAAGATTCGAGACTCGAAAACCGTGGCGGGCATTCTGTACTACGCTAGATTTCTTGCGCGCGGAAAATAGTTAGCTGCGCAAATCGGAGAAGCGGCAGTGGAAAACAAAGAAGTCGCGAAAATCCTGCGCGAGACCGCGCAACTGCTCGAAATCGACGGCGCGATCATCGGCCGCTATCGCAGCTACGAAAAAGTCGCCGAACTGCTCTACAGCATTCACGAGCGCATCGAGGACCTCGCCAAAGACCCCAAAAAGCTGAAAGAGCTGCCCGGCGTCGGCGACAGCATGGCCGAGCACATCCGCGAGATCCTCGCAGACCGGCGATTACGCCTGCGCCAGAAGCTGCTGAAGAAATATCCGCCCACGCTGCTCGACTTGCTCCATTTGCAATCGCTCGGCCCAAAAAAGGTCGCGTTTCTCTGGAGCAATTTCAAAGTCGGCACCGTCGATGGCGTCGCGAAGCTCGCGCGCGAAGGCAAACTGCGCGACCTTCCGGGCTTCGGCGAAAAGAGCGAACAGAATATTCTGAAGGCCGCCGAGCAATTCAAGAACCTTTCGGGCTCGGGCCGCGTTCGCATGAACGTTGCCGACGACGAGGCGCAGAAGCTGAGTCGCATACATCGCGAAAGCGGGCGACGCCGTCGAGTCTGTCACGCCGGCAGGCTCGCTGCGCCGCGGCCGCGAAACCATCGGCGATCTCGATCTTCTCGTCACCATGCGTCCCGGGCCAGACAAGCAGAAAGACGTCGACGCCGTGGCCGAGCATATTTTGAAATATCCGGGCATCGATCAGAACGCTCGCGCACGGCGAAAACAAAGTCAGCTTTCTGCTGGGCAGCGGCCTGCAAGTGGATGTGCGGCTGCTCGAAAAGAAGTCCTTCGGCGCGGCGCTGCTGTATTTCACGGGCTCGAAGGCGCACAACGTGGCGCTGCGCGGACGCGCGCTCGATATGGGCTGGACGCTCAACGAATACGCGCTCACCACTCTGAAAGGCGGCAGAGCGGTGGCGGGCAAAACCGAAGAAGAAATCTACGCGAAGCTCAAACTTGCCTACATCGAGCCGGAATTACGCGAGATGACCGGCGAAATCGAAGCGGCGGAACAGGGCACGCTGCCGCACCTCGTCGAGCTCGAGGACATTCGCGGCGATTTGCAGATGCACACCACCGCGTCGGACGGCCGCAACTCGATCGAGGAAATGGGCGAGGCGGCGCGCGAGCTCGGCTACGAATACATCGCGCTGACCGATCATTCGCAGGCGGTCACCGTCGCCAATGGCATGGATGAAGAGCGGACGCTCGAGCAGATCAAGAAAATCCGCGCCGCGCAAGAGCGCGTTCCCGGCATTCGCCTGCTTGCGGGCATCGAGGTGGACATCAAGAAGAACGGCTCGCTCGATCTCGACGACGAAGTGCTGGCGCAGCTCGACGTGGTGGTCGCGTCCGTTCACTCCTACATGAATATGGAACGCGCGGAAATGACCGAGCGGATCCTGGCGGCCATCGAGAATCCGTACACGCAGATCATCGCGCATCCGACGGGCCGGCTTGTGCTGCGCCGCGAGCCTTTCGACTACGACATGGAAAAGATCCTCGATACGGCCGCCGCGCGCGGCATGGCGATGGAATGCAATGCCTATCCCGACCGGCTCGATCTGCGCGACGTTCATCTGCGCATGGCGAAGCAACGCGGCGTGAAGATCGTCATCTCCACCGACGCGCACTCGACGCTGCACCTGGCAAATGATGAAATACGGAGTAATCACAGCGCGGCGCGGCTGGATCGAAAAGAAAGACGTGATCAACACCCTGCCGCTGGAGCAGTTTCTCGCCGCGCTCAGGCCCAAGCCCGAAGCAGCAAAGCCAAAAGCAGCCAAGCGCAAATCCGCCTGAGCGAGCCGTTACCCTGGCAGGTTTTCTGATAGGCTGTCGCCGGGGTTACCGGGTGTTGAAGCGCAGGAAACTTTTACCGCCAGATCGTGCAGCCTTTTACCTTTTGCCACTGCAACGCTTGGGGGCAAGGTGGCGAACTGCTCTGCGATTATTTGGGCAACCATGTCGGTCGCCCTATCGAGTTTTGATTTCTTTTTCGCCATTGGAAGTAGAGAATATCAGCAAATCATTGTCGTTATAACCCACCCCTAATCAACGTGCTGGGTCAATTTGCTCTGGCGACGTGCTTTCTAAACCGGCGCAAGCCCCTCGCCCCACGCTGCAAGCAATGCCCGCAACGAGGCCAAGGTTTCTGGATTTGTTTCTTCCTCCCCAACTTGCACTTTGGTCCCGCTCGCAGACATCACGCTCAAAACGTGATGGAACGTTCTGCCCCGGTCAGCGGTGAGGTAGGAAGTTGGGGAAGATGCACGCTCGTTCGGAAACAATTCCAACCTTATTCCAATTGGCCGGTCAGTCAATTCGGCTACGAGGTTGCATACGGGGTTTGGCCGCTTGTTGAACAAAACCAGACGTTCATGCTCCTTGCGCGCGCGCATCGGTTTGAAAAAGGCTGTCATTTCGTCGTCTCTGGGATTTTAGCAGCGAGAAAGGACCGTTCTGCTTTAAGGAACTCTTGCCGTTGCCGAGCATCTTTCAGTGCGTGCGTTTCATTGACTCTTCGCCCGGGCTGGTGCAGTGAGCGCCTCACCAATGGGGGCTGCTTAAACTGATACGTCCCGCGCGCCTCCTCGTTCTTGTCCCGCTTGATCCAGTTGCAATTCGCGCAAAGAAGTTGGAAAAGCTCAGGATGATTCTTTATGTAGTACAGACCCGCAAGGCCATCGCGCCCGCCACGTCGCGCCTCAGTGCCTCCGCCGTCTTTGTGATCGAACTGCAACGCCTTGGCGTTTGTGCACCCGATCGTATCGTCTTCATTGTGCCATCCGCACTTGGGATTCGAGCAACGCCCGCCGAGCATCTTTATGTTTTCTAGCCGGATCGCGTTGCTGTCGTATCGTGCTTCTTGCTCAAGGACTGCATTGGTGCGCTCATGCCTGACCCCTAATGTTTCGCCCTGTTTCCCGCCTAAGGATCGGGTGTGTATGACATACACTCACCCACGCCCGCTGTCAATCATTCCCTCGCGACACGCTCCAAACTGACCCAGTACCCTAACCGCCGTTTCCTTAAGAGCTGCGTTGCCGCGAGCGCTTACACCGAATAGGAAACGGTGTCGTCGTCTGTGGCTCCTACGCGAGCCGCTTTCGATGTCACGTTCGGCGATTTCGCGCCGCGCCGCATGGCTACGATTCCGGTGCGCACCATTTCCAGCAACCCGAACGGCGCGAGAAGTTCGAGGAAGCGGTCTACTTTTTCCTCGCCGCCGGTCATCTCCAGCGTGATCGACTCAGCGGCAATATCCAGCACGCGCGCGCGGAACACCTCGGCGAGCTGCAACACTTGCGCGCGATTCTCCTGGGTCGCGCCCACCTTGATGAGCGAAGATCGCGCAGCAGCGCGCCCTGTCCGGTCACGTCGTCGACCAGCAGCACGTTCACCAGCTTGTAGATGTTCGCGACGATGCGCCGCGCCTGATCCTCGATCCGCATCGACGACGATCGTCATGCGCGAGACGTCCGGCTTTTCCGTGCGGCCCACGGTCAGCGAGTCGATGTTGAATGCGCGGCGCCGGAACAGCGACACCACGCGCGACAGCACGCCCGGCTTATTTTCAACGTAGACCACGAATGTATGCAGCATGGTTTCTCCTATTCGTCCTCCGCCGTTTCCACCAAGCGGATTCGGCCGGCGGATCATTTCGTGCAGCGCCGCGCCGGCCGCCACCATCGGATACACGGTGTCTTCCTGCTCGACCTGGAAATCGATCAGCACCGGGCCCTTCGTGCGCGTGCGCCGCCCGCACCGCCGGAACCACGTCGGCCCGCTTCTTCACCGCGATGCTGCGGATGCCGTAGGCCTGCGCCAAGCTTCGCGAAATTGGGACTCAGCAGCGGCGTGGCTTCGTAGTTGCGGTCGTAGAAAAATTCCTGCCACTGCCGGACCATTCCCAGATAGCCGTTGTTGATGATGGCGATATTCACCTTCAGATTTTCCTGCACGATCGTGGCCAGCTCGGCCATGGTCATCTGGAAGCCGCCGTCGCCGACCACCGACCCAAACGTCGGCATCGGGCCGCGCCACTTTCGCGCCAATGGCCGCGGGAAGCGCGAACCCCATCGTGCCCAGGCCGCCGGAAGTGATCAGCGAGCGCGGCTTCTCGTGCTTGTAATACTGCGCCTCCCACATCTGGTGCTGGCCCACGTCGGTGACCACGATCGCGTCGCTGTCGCGCGTTTCGTGCCACATATCGTTGATCACGTGCGCGGCGTAGAGATGGCCGTTGTCCGGCAGATTCTGAATGTCGCGCACGGCGGAATCTCCCTTGAGGCCGCGAATCTGCTCGAGCCACTCGCTGTGATTCGCGGATTCGAGCCGCGGCAGCATTTCGTGCAGGATTTTGCGCAGGTCGCCGACCAGCGCGACGTCCACCTTCACATTCTTGTTGATCTCCGCGGGATCGATTTCGACGTGGATTTTCTTGGCGTTCGGCGCATAGGTCTTCAAGTTGCCGGTCACGCGATCGTCGAAGCGCATGCCGAACGCGATCAGCAGATCGGCTTCCTGAATCGTCTTGTTCACCCAGGCTTCGCCGTGCATGCCCATCATTCCCAGGTTCAGCACGTGAGACGCGGGCAAGCGGCCCAGCCGAGCAGCGTCATCGCCACGGGGATGCAAGTCCGCTCCGCAAACGCCTGAACTTCCTGCTCGGCGCCGGAAATCGAAATGCCGTGCCCTGCCAGAATCACCGGCCGCTTGGCCGCGCGAATCAGCTCCAGCGCCTTATCGTATGCTTCCTTCGCAGGCGAGTGATCCGGCCGGTAACCGCGCATCTTCGGCGCCGCCGCTTCCCAATCGAATTCGCACGAGCTCTGCTGCGCGTCCTTGGTGATGTCGATCAGCACCGGGCCCGGGGCGTCCGGATTTTGCGACATACATGGCCTCGCGAATCGGCGGGCGCATCTCGTCCGCGCGCGTCACCAGATAGTTGTGCTTCGTGATCGGCAGCGTGACGCCGGTGATGTCGGTCTCCTGAAACGCATCGGAGCCGAGCAGCTTGCTGCCGACCTGGCCGGTGATGCAAACGATCGGCGAGGAATCCATCATCGCCGTGGCGATTCCGGTGACCATGTTGGTCGCGCCGGGCCGGAGGTCGCCACGGCCACGCCAACCTCGCCGGTCGCGCGCGCATAGCCATCGGCCATGTGCGTCGCGCCCTGCTCGTGGCGCACCAGAATGTGGTGAATGGAGCTGTGCCGCAGCGCGTCGTAGGCGGGCAGAATCGCTCCGCCCGGATAGCCGAATACCGTTTTCACGCCTTCGCGTTCCAGACATTCCCACAGAATTCTCGCGCCGGTCATCGTTTCCTTTTTGCTTTCCATCGCAGTCCCCTCTTCAATTCTTCCATGGGTACAAAAATAAAAACCCACCTTGCCAGCGTCTCTGGCAGGTGGGTCTCATGAGCCTTTTGGATTCTTACCGCTCAGCTCAGTGATGCCCTCCAGCCCGGAGCGCGCGTACGAGTCCTACAATTACGAGTCTTACCAAGTTTGCGTAGATTCCCATAGCGTCCGCGTCTGGAGATTTACCAACCGCTACGTTAACCTCCGCGCCCCCGCCTGTCAAGAAGCTCTTGCTGTGGAGATTCTACTGTCTGCTCGCCAAAGGGTCAGATCGGCGGCGTTTCGCGTCAGAATCGGCCCGCTAAGGCACCCTTAATGTTTCGAGTTAGCCATTCTCGTGAGGCAAACTCGAACTTTCCGATGCTTCAAACTCGAAGCTTTACGTGCGGTAAAGCCGAACTTTGGTAGGTGGCCCATGGTACCCCCGTCCTATAGGAGAGCGCTCCCCGGCACGTAAAATAGACATGCAGAGCCGCTCTATCAGTGGAGGCGACAAATGAGTGCAGCGCCCTGGCCCAACATGCGATCCTCAACCCGAGCTTCCGAAAAGGCAGCCCGAGATGCCCGCCGGCGAAAGAGGCTGAAAGTCTCTCTGCCGCTACACATTCGGCCGTTTGACGCCCGGTTTGCGGAGATCGAAGACGTCGGCCAAGTGATTGATTTTACGCGTGATGGCCTCTATTTCACGACCTCGATGCCCCATTATTCCGTCGGGATGCGTCTGATGATTACATTTCCTTTCGGCGACAAAGTCTCGGCTCATCGGAAATTCCTTGGCTCGATTGTGCGCCTCGAAGACCGAGGGGCCAACCATGTTGGCCTCGCTGTCAGATTCTTGTTGTAGCACGCCGCATCACGCAGCGGCCCGCTTGGACCGGCCTGTCGCGCTGATTGGCTTTTGGGCAAGACACCGGGGATTGCACTTGTCATCGATGGCGCACGACATTCAGAATACTTAGGACAATCGGCGTAGCCGAACGGAAGGCGGTTGGCAATTCTATGTACGATCACGGCAACAAAAAGCATCCACGCGACACCACAGGCGCTAAAGCGGCGACTGGCGAGGCAGAACGGAGGAACGCGGACCGTCATTCCTTCACTGCGTCCGCCGAAGTAATCGAACTCGGCTCCGGCGCTCGTTTTTCAACCCGCACAACCGACCTCGGACCCGGGGGATGCTTCGTTGACACCATGGTTCCCTTTCCGGTAGGTGCTCAGGTCAAGGTTGCCGTCCGCAAGGACGAAACCCAATTCGATACGCGCGGAACGGTAGTTTATTCCCAGCACGGGCTGGGAATGGGCATCGCGTTCGATGCATTGGACACAACCCAGCGTGCGGCGCTCGATAACTGGCTCATGGAATTGACAGGCGCGCGGAAAGTAGCCTCTCGAGAAGTCGTGCAGATCGCCCGCGAAGGGGCCACCCCGATGGCCGGCAATTCGGCTGCTCTGGTCCGGCTGGTTCGGCTGATGATCGGGAAAGGGATCCTTACCGAGGCAGAGGGATCCTCCATTCTGTTTGACCCTGTACTCTAGACTTCCAAAGACAAGACGCCAAACGAGGGGGATTCAGCTTCCTTTGGGGCCGTAGAGCCCTTGAGGTTCAGAATGAAGGTGTTTCCCGGTCCCGGAAAAAATTCCTTGCTCCGTGTCATTTCGGGGTACTACCTCTGGTTTAACCCTTTTAATATCAGCGGCGCAGTCGCTCGATAGGGCTGGCATTCCCCGTGCAACCTAAGACGCTCATCAAGGGGGTACTCATGGGTGAACGCAGGAAGGCCCGGAGGTACGAAGTATACTTGCCATTGCAGGTTTGCCGATCGCGCCGCCGTCCGGCAGAATTCTATACGGCTCATCTTCGAGACATTTCGCGGTCCGGTTTGTATTTCCACTCAGAACAGGCAATCGATCCAGGCGCACCCGTTGAACTCACGTTCGCCCTGCCCGCGGACAAGGACCGAGGCGCATCGGTTCTGGTTCGAGCCAGCGCCAAAGCTCTGCGTGTATCGCAGCTTCCCGGGGAAGTCGCGCCGATCTACGGAGTGGCTGTTACGATCGACCGAATCGATTTTGTCCGGCCTGTCGCTTCCCACGCGGCAGCGTAGTGGTCCCCTTGCGGCGAACGAGTGTAGGCCTGCCGAAGTTCTGTTCTAAAATACGGAATGGTGGCGAGGAATCTTGATTTAAGATTCGACACGGCACCAAAATGCGTCTGCCTTCGGAAAAACCACTTCGCGTTTCCGCCGAGTCCGTGACTACAACTGAGCTGGAGCTTGATGTATTGCGGGCGCTTTGCACGAGGCCGGCAAGCGATCCTGCGTACGCAAAACTAATCGATGAACTTAAAGAATATCACTGGAAACATACTGACCATCGAGTGATCTACGAGGCTCTGATCAAAACCAATACTGCGGATACCGAAACACTGCGGCGGGAGCTTGCCGCTGCAGTCACTCGGATGGGATTTCCTGATATCCACTGGGACCGATTCTTCGCTGCAAATGCCTCACCTGTCCCGCCAGATCGCATTTTTGAATTAATCCGCGAACTGAAAGCTGGAGTTTCCGGGCACTAAGCAGCCTTGCAATCGGATGCGAGGAGCACGCCCGGGCGAGCCCGGGCGGCGGCTTGCCGCCGCACTCCACATGAAATGAGCGATGAAGCGAAGTGCCGCGCTGAAGGCCTCGCCGCGACGTTGAAACCCCTGCAACTAAAAAAGCGAAATCGCCCGCCTGGAGGCGGCCGCTACGAAGGCAAAATCAGGAACAGCGACAACTACAGTTTGAACGACGTAAGCTTCGAAAATAGGCGTGCACGCGCGATGATCTCCGCGCGCTTGACCTTGGCGAGACGCTCGACACCGAAACGTTCCACCGTGAAGCTGGCCAGCACCGAACCGTACACCATGGCAGAACGGAGCGTCTGCTCGTTGATCCGGCCTTTGCCCGCGAGATAGCCCATGAATCCTCCGGCGAAGGTGTCGCCGGCGCCGGTTGGATCAAATACTTCCTCAAGAGGATATGCGGGAACGGAAAATACGAAGTCTTTGTGCACCATGATGGCGCCATTCTCGCCGCGTTTGATAATCATCGTCTTCGGACCCATCTTGAAAACCAGCTTAGCGGCTCGGAATAGATTGTGTTCCGCGGCGAGCTGTCGCGTCTCATCTTCGTTGATCATGAGAATGCCCACGTGCTTGAGCGTTTTGCGCAGTTCTTCGGGAGTTCCGGAAATCCAATAGTTCATGGTATCGAGGCCTACGATTTTCGGCTTGGGCCGCACCTGCTGGAGGACGGAGCGCTGCAACGTCGGGTCAATGTTGCCAAGAAATACGTAGGGTGAATCGGTAAAAGACTTCGGCAGCGTGGGGCGGAACGTTGCGAACACGTTGAGGTCGGTCACCAGCGTCGTGCGCTCGTTCATGTTCTGGCTATATTTGCCGGCCCAAAAAAAAGATTTGCCCTTAGCATGCTCGAGGCCCGAGAGATCGATCCTTCGGCCCCGGAAAATCGCCTCCTCCTTAGCCGTAAAATCCTCACCCACTACCGCGACGAGGCGCACTGGCGCAAAATGGCTCGCGGCAAGCGCGAAATAGGTCCCGGTGCCTCCGAGCGTTCGATCGACTTTGCCAAACGGTGTTTCGATTCCATCAAATGCAACCGATCCGACAACCAGCAGTGACATGAGGTCTCCAGGTTTTTAGCGGACCGCCGAGCGGTTCCGCGTTTTGACAAAGGACAGGCACGCGCCCCAAAAGCAACTGCGAGTAGATTTCCCTATGAAATGTATTTGCCGGCAATCGGCGCGAGGCGCTTTTTTGCCGCGGCCGGAATTGCCTTCCGATCGGTAAGGATTGCGTGCGCGAGCGCGGACCCGCACTTGCAATCGCGGTCGTTTCCCAGAGCACTGACGGCCTCTCGGATGGTGCGCTGCACGTTGTCCGAATTTTTCGCCATATTCGAAATAATTTCTTCGAGGGTGACCGAGCCGTGTTCTGGGTGCCAACAATCGTAATCGGTGACCAACGCGAAGGTAGCGTAACAAAGTTCGGCCTCTCGGGCGAGCTTGGCCTCGGTGACTCCAGTCATTCCGATCACGTCAAAACGCAGCTGCCGGTAGGTATGCGACTCGGCCAAGGTTGAAAACTGCGGCCCTTCCATGCAGACGTAGGTCCCGCCGCGATGGACTTTCACTCTGGCGCGATCGCAGGCGTCGGCTAGTTGGGCGGAAAGCTGTGGGCAGGTGGGCTGGGCGAATCCCACATGCGCCACAACGCCGCCACCAAAAAAGGTCGCCGTTCGTCCGCGCGTGCGGTCGAAAAACTGGTTGGGGATCACAAAATCGAGCGGTGGGACATCCTCGCGGAGAGAACCAACGGCGCTCACGGAAATGATGCGCTCTACGCCAAGTATTTTCAGAGCGCAAATGTTCGCGCGATAATTGATTTCGCTGGGAGATAGGCGATGCCCGCGCCCGTGGCGCGAAAGGAATGCCACCCGGCGCCCCTCGAGTTTCCCGATCACCACTGCATCCGATGGCTCGCCGAAGGGCGTCTTTACGCGCATTTCGCGCGTTTCCGTCAGCCCTGCCATGTGATAGAGCCCGCTGCCGCCAATGATACCTATGCTGACCGGCTCCCTCTTGGCACTTCTCTTCCCTTTCTTCGTTTTCGGCATCCACGCTCCTGAATTTCAGTCGATTTGCGCAGGCTCGGCTTCCCAAGTTCCATCCCTCTCGCGAAGATGTGCTGCCGGCACGCGCGCATCGTGTCCAAAAAGCGCGAGCCAGCCTTCGCGAATCACCTGCGGAACCCAGCGCTTCTTATTCTCAAGCGTCGTCATGGGGTAAAGATCGTAACCCATAATCCACGGAAGAGGCAGGTGCGCGGTGGTGGGAATCAAGTCCGCGAAAAAGAAGGCGGTCTTGCCGCCACCAGTGAGTTTCAGGCACTGCATGTGCGCGGTATGACCAGGGACTACGATCAGCTCGACACCTGGCATGATGGCATGGTCGCCTTCGACCGGCGACAGCATCCCGCCGGATTCCAGGGGAACATAGTTTTCTTCAAAATAGCTGGCGCGGTCGCGCTCGTTGGGATTTTTCCCGTGGTCGAATTCTCCGCGCTGCACGACGTAGCGGGCGTTGGGAAACACAGGCACGACTTTATCTTTTTCAGTTGAGGTGTTGCCACCGCAGTGATCGAAGTGCAAATGCGTGTTCACAACGACGTCGATATCTTGTGGATGCAGACCGTATTCGCGCAGGCCATCCGCCAGGCGGGACTGCTCAATACCGTAAATATCCCGCAGTTTGGGGCTCCATTTGTCGCCCGCGCCGGTTTCTACGAGGATGCGCTTACCTCCAGCGTGAATCAGGAGGCAGTTCATGGCCAGGGTGATGCGGTTGCGCGCGTCGGGCGCGATCTTTTTCTCCCACAAAGTACGCGGAATCACGCCGAACATTGCCCCGCCATCGAGCATCACGTGTCCGGCGCAAATGATGTGGAATTCGATGTCGCCCAGCTTCATCTGGCCCCCGGCCACGGAGTGTGTGTCGCGATCTTCAAAACAGGTAAACAAAATTAACAGGCGAGGATGGAAAGTTCAAACTGAGACGTTGGCGGACGCCTCCTGATTACATCCGAGAGAGATTCCTCGACGATCTCCCAGGTTCGACTGGCCGTCGACCTGGGAGCCCTTGATTGTGTCCCGGCGCTTCGCGCAAAACCGAAAACGCGGGACACTCCGCTCGGAATGACGGACCTTGACGAAAGCTAAGGGGAAAAGGCAAAGACGCCGGCAAGATGCCGGCGCTACAAGAGCTGCTCGGCAGATAGCGAGCAAGTAGCCGAGCATGTGTGCCAGGCACGATATCGTGGCCCAACGACGGCAACGGCACTGGACGCCGCGTCCGCATTCGAGGAGCACGCCCGGGCAAGCCCGGGCTCTGATCTCCCAGGCTCGACTAGCCGTCGACCTGGGAGCCCTTCCTGAGCGGGAGCAAGCTCCCGCACTCCACACAGGGCGCCAAATGGGTAGTAACTGATTGACGCAGGGTTGTTGATTTGCCGGGTACTCCCCGGCGTGGCGCGTCTTATATTGTGTCTCAAACAGCACACAGAGGGAAAACGTGTCAAACAGCTCACTTGCAGTTCATTCAGGATCGAAAATGCGGCGCAGCACTCGCGTCAACCGCGCCGTTCAACTCGCTGTGGAGGGCGTGGACTCGTTCCGCGGCCCTTACCACGAGGAAGTATCCACCATAACCGTCAATGCCCACGGCTGCATGTACGAGTCGAACCACGAGGTGTTGAACAACGCGTTCGTCGTGCTGCAATTGAACGGCAAGGATGCGAAGCCGGTTTCCGCGCGCGGCCACGTGAAATGGACCCAGCGCCCCGTCCAAACCGGCGGCCTCCACCTGACCGCGATCGAACTCGACGCGCCCGGCAACATCTGGGGCATCGATTCGCCGCCCGGCGATTGGCTGCCTTTTTGCGGGCCTCTCGAATCCCGAACCCGAGCCCAAACCGAAGGCGGTAGCGGTTCTCCGGCCCGAGGCGACTTCCGTCGCGAAGGAGGAGCGCGGCAAAGGAGCATCCGTCTCGCCGCAATCTTCCGGCGGGCGGCCCCTGGGCCAGTTAATCGGCGGTTTTCAGCAACAGATGGAAGCGATGCTCTCCGACGCGGCGGAAGCTGTTGTTCGGGATAAAGCAGACGATCTGCTCAGTGGGATGCGCGCCGCCCTCCGGGAAGAAGCGGAGCGAATCGTCGGCGAAGTTATTTCAGCGCAGACCGGCCCGTGGATCGATCGCTCTCTCAAGCACTTGAGCCAGGCCGGCGAACGAACCGTGCAAGCGCGCCACGCCGAATGGACCAAGAAAATCGAAGCGGAACTTCAGGGGGCTCTCACTTCGCTGGAAACTCGCAATCGCGAGCTGGAGGAGGTTTCCACGACGCTGACGGCCATGGCCCAAAGCCGGCTTCAGGGATTTCTCGATAGTTCCCGAAAGGACGCAGTGGATCGCATCATCGCCCGCCTGAAGCAAGAGTCGGGACCGGTGATCGATCATGCGCG
This sequence comes from uncultured Acidobacteriota bacterium, assembly GCA_963754105.1. Classification (GTDB taxonomy): domain Bacteria; phylum Acidobacteriota; class Terriglobia; order Acidiferrales; family UBA7541; genus Palsa-295. The sequence continues at coordinate 364,001 of CAVWEZ010000007.1, read as the reverse complement.
CCAGGTGGTAGCGGATCTGACCAAACGCCAAGAGGACTTCGAAACGCTTTGCCGGCAGTCTGTGGACCACTCCGCGGCCCGGCTCGAAGAGACTTGCGCGCGGCTAGACAAGCGGCTGGAAACGATTGTTCAGAAGGGCCTCGATGGCGCTCGCCAGGAAATGGAGCGCGCCGCCACCGCCGCTGCGGACTCGGCTCTCCAGACTGTTCGCGCTTCGGCCCAGCAGGAGGAGGCAGAAACTCAAGCCCGCCTAAAGGGCGCGTTGGAGCCTGTCGCCGAAGGCGCTCTTGCCGGCTTGAAAGAAAAGGCCGCGGAGATATCGCGCCAATTCGCGGCGGAAATGTCGCGTCACAGCCGCAGCCATCTCGAATTTGTCAGCGGCGCGATTTCTCAGCTGGCTCAGGGACTCGGGAAACTGTCCAAGGACTAGGCGGGCCCCCATCAGGGCCGTTTCCAGGCGGAGCGATGGAAGGTCAAATCGAATCGGTGGGCCTCCTACTACTGGCAGCCGGCAATATTTCATGCAGCGTTGAATCCTGCGAGGACGTTGTCTCCGCGGAAGTCGATTCGCGCCTCTTTTGCCTCAATCATTTCCTTTCGGACTCGTTCCAGGAACTGCAAGCGCGCCACAAACGCTTGCTGCAGAAGCCGGACGCCACGGCCGCCGGCGCTTTCAAGGAATTCTTGGCGCAATGGGCGCGCCAAGCCGAGGACCTTGCCGACGATGGACGCCTCGCGGATCAGCAGATGAAAACGCGTCTTCAAGATGTTCTCGCGTGGATATCTTCAACGGGCAAATCTCTCAGGCGAAGCCCCCGCACGGCCACGGCAGTGCCCGTGTGGCTGCGCCGCGAGGATCCGCGCCGAACGTGGGAAGAAGATACTTGGACTTCGACGCTGAGTCGCCACGGCGCTGGTTTCGTATGCCGCCATCCGGTTGAAAAGGGCGGGATGGTGATAGTGACGCGCAAGGACAAGGGTGGCCGCGCGTCGGCCCGCGTGGTCATTCTCGTATTGACTCCGAAGGCCAGCGCCAGATCGGCGTCGAGCTCGTTGATCGCGACGACTTCTGGGATTAGCTGGTCGATCCGGCGCGGGACAGAATCTCGCTCGCGGCGGCGTATGGGTCTTTCTTCCGCGCTGCCACTTGTGACGCCAACGCCTCGAACTTCGCGTCCGTCATCCCGCTAGCCGCCACTTGCTCAAGCAATCGCGCTCGGACCAGCCGCATCAACCATTCCTTCCAGTAAGCGACTTCGCGACTGCCGCGGCTCGGCGCGCTCGAAAAATGCTCCCGAAAAAGCGCGATTTGCCGCGCCAATTCGTCCACACCCGTATTTTCAGTTGCAACTGTGCGGACGACCGGCGGCCTCCAGCCCTCTCGATCCGGCATCAGTTGCAAAATAGCGCGAAGCCGCTCTTGGAATTGCCCTGCGCCTTCGCGATCGCTCTTATTGAGAACAAAAATATCTCCGATTTCCATCAGGCCGGCCTTGAGGCTTTGCACGTCGTCTCCCATGCCGGGCACGAGCACCACCACCGTGCAATCCGCGAGCCGCACAATTTCAATTTCGCCCTGCCCCACGCCAACGGTCTCGACGAGGATCATGTCTTTTCCTGCGGCGTCCAAAAGCAACATCACGTCGCCCGTGGATTGCGCAAGCCCTCCCAGTTGACCGCGCGTGGCCATCGAACGTATGAAGACGCCTTCGTCGGATGAGTGGCCTTGCATGCGGATGCGATCACCCAGAATCGCACCTCCGGTAAACGGGCTGGAGGGATCGACGGCGATGATGCCGACCCCCTTTGCGTGCGCGCGGTAGTGGGAGGCGAGCCGGTCCGCGAGGGTACTCTTGCCCGTTCCAGGAGCGCCGGTGATCCCCACTCGAAAGGCTTTTCCGGTAAAAAGGAAAGAGGGCTCGCAGCAGGGCTTCGGCTTCGGTCGTCCGATTCTCGATCGCGGACACGGCGCGCGACATGGCGCGCACGTCGCCCGCGCGAATTTGCGCAACCCAGTTTTCAATCGCCGTCATGGAGATTGGGGCGTTGGACTTGAAACCGCTCTCGCCTTAATTGTGAGGGCCATTTTCCCGGTTGGAATTGGGGCGGCCAGAGCCTGACGCGCCTGCGGCCGGAGTTTCCGCCAGTTTGTCCCCCGGAATATTCGTCGTAGGCCTTGATGATGCGCTGCACCAGGTTGTGCCGCACCACGTCGCGCTCGTCGAAATAGACCAGCGCGATGCCTTCGATCTTGCCGACGACTTCGATGGCCTCGACCAGCCCTGAGCGCCGCGCGTCCGGCAAATCGATTTGCGTCACGTCGCCGGTGATCACCGCCTTGGAATTGAAGCCCAGGCGCGTGAGGAACATTTTCATCTGCTCGCTGGTGGTGTTCTGCGCTTCGTCCAGAATCACGAACGAATCGTTCAGCGTGCGCCCGCGCATGAAAGCCAGCGGCGCGACTTCGATGATGTCCTTTTCGAGAAACCGCTCGAGCTTGTCGGCTTCCAGCAGATCGTGCAGCGCGTCGTAAAGCGGCCGCATGTACGGATCGACTTTTTCCTGCAGCGTTCCGGGCAAGAAATCCCAGCCGCTCGCCCGCTTCCACCGCCGGCCGCGCCAGAATGATTCGGTTCACTTGCTTCGAAAGCAGCGCCGAAACCGCCATCGCCACGGCAAGATAGGTTTTCCCCGTGCCGCCGGGACCGATCGCGAAAACCATGTCGTAGGTTTCGAGGGCCTCGATGTAGCGCCGCTGGTTCGGGCTTTTCGGTGCGACGCTCTTTCTTGCCCAAGCGCCCGCGTGCGCGTGGGCGAGAAAGCGCCGTCGCAATGTCGACGCGGGCTTCGTCCGCGGCGACGCGCAGCAGCGATTTCACTTCCTGGCTGCGTAGGAATCTGCCCGTGCGCGGATGCGCTCGTTGTAGGCATCCAGAATGTGCGCCGGCCCGCTCCACCTGGCTGGCTTCGCCTTCGATCTCGAGGTCGTGATCCTTCAGGTGCGTGCTGACGTGCAGCGAGGATTCCAAGAACTTCAGGTTTTCATCGAGGGTGCCGAAGAGCTCGTTGATCCCTCCGGCAATTCGGACGGTTTGCTTCATCAAGTTTCGCGGTTGTTTAGCTAGCCTATCGCGCCCATCAATCCCGGTCAAGCGCATGTACTCGTCCGAATGATTGTGACACTTTTCAGATTGCAACGACAGGCGTTGCTCGGACTGTGTCTTCGGGATTGTTTTCCGGAAGTCAAAATAGTCCGCTGATTCCGCTCACGATGAAGGCAAGTGATGCCAGGAACATGGCAATCGTCGCACTCCACCCTGTTACACGGAGATGCGCCGGGAGCGAAAAGTTGCCGACGATGGCCTTGTTCGCCGAAATCACCATTAGCATTACCATGAGGGGCACAGCCACTGTGCCATTGATTATGGCAGACCAGAAAAGGGCGCGGATAGGGTCTAGTCCGACGAAATTCAGCAAAATTCCAAGAATCGTGGCCACCGCGAGAACAAGATAAAATTGCGGCGCGCGGCGCGGCTTGCTTTCAAGGCTCGCCCGCCATTGGAATGTTTCCGCGACGGCGTAAGCAGCCGAACCCGCCAGGACGGGGATCGCCAATAAGCCCGTGCCGATGATTCCCAGGGCGAAAAGCAGGAAGGCGAGGTTCCCGGCGAGCGGTTGAAGGGCCTTGGCGGCATCGGCAGCGGTCTTGATTGGTTTGCCGGCGCCGGCCACATGTAAGGTCACCGCCGTGGTCAGGATGATGAAGAAGGCCACCAGATTTGAGAAACCCATCCCAACTCTTGTATCGATGGCTATGCGGCGGAATTGCTCGTAAGCTTGAGAAGGCTTTTTCTTAAGGGGCTTCTCTCCCTTGTTAAGGCGTACATCTTCGGCTTCTTCCGATGTCTGCCAGAAAAATAGATAGGGACTGATCGTGGTTCCGAGCACACCAACGAGCGCCATCCAATAGCCCGTGGACCAAGTAACCGACGGTACGAGCGTCGAGCGAATAGCTTTCAGCCACGGAACGTGAACGACGAACGCAGTTGCGACGTAGGCCAACAATACAAGCGTCAGCCATTTCAGGTAATGAACATATTTTCTGTAGGGCACGTAGATCTGGAGAACCAGAGAAATCGCTCCAAAAACAACCACGTAAGCGTCGACGCGTCCATGGAATACGAGCTGCGCCGCGGCGCCCATGGCCGTGACGTCAGCACCAAGATTAAAAATATTGGCGAGGCAGAGTAGAGACACGAGGCCATAGAGCAGTGGCTTTGGATAATGCCGACGCATGCTGCCAGCAATCCCGAGGCCCGTCACTCGGCCGAGCCGGGCGCAGATTTCCTGTATCGCCGCCATGAGGGGAAAGGAAAACAGCATCGTCCAGAGCATGCCCAAACCGAATTGCGCCCCGACCTGTGAGTAGGTTGCAATGCCGCTCGGATCGTCATCCGCAGCACCAGTAATCACGCCAGGCCCAAGACGCTGCAGAACACTCACGGCCCCGCCGCTGGGCCGCGGCCCCTTTTTGGTAGTGTCCGCTTTTACCAACGAATCAGACATGCAACTCTTCGAAAGCACATGCCGTCTTCGCCAACGAAGATAGGCCACTGGCGGGATTGGGCAAGACATGGACAGTAATACTTGCGGGAAAGTTGGCGGGCAATGTCATGTGCGTCGGGATTGTGCTCAGCCACGAATTTATCACGATCTCGGCGTAGTGCCCGATTAGCCGTGCCGGCTCAGACGGTCGACGCACTTGCGTCAAGTTTACTCGCAGGGGGTTTGGAATCCTAAGGTCTTTCTCGGTCGTTGATTCAAGCGCAGCGAGACCTCGTCCAGTTGCGCGTGCGAATAGCCAGACAGGTCGGTGCGGGAAGTATTGCCGTAACAGCAGATTGGTGTTTTCGTTGGTGCCGCGTTGCCAGGGACTCTGTGGATCGCAGAAGTAGCACGGGCAGCAGTGGTGGATTTCATTCGATGAGACACGGCGCTGCAAGTTCCCTTTGGCGGACGGCGCAACTCCAGCCGTTGTGCAAGCACAACTCCGCCATTCCGAAGCACGAATCACGCTCGGAATTTACGGTCATGTTGTCGGAGAGGCACAGCGCAACGCGGTTCAGAATCGACAAAACTGGTAAACTGAGGCCAACTGCTAAAAAACCGCGTTTTGTTAAAAAACATGGTTGCAAGTCGCTGAAAACAAATTGGATTGGTAGGGGCGGTGGGGATCGAACCCACGACCTTCGGCTTAAAAGGCCGCTGCTCTACCACTGAGCTACGCCCCTGTGTGTTTTAACATCTTACATGGAAATGATTTAGCTGGCATCGATGGTCAGAATAAATATACAGCGTTGTTCGTCGTGGCATTGGGGCCTGCACTTCGCGAATCGCATCGGCCAAGGTAGATTCTTTGTACCTCGTTGTTTTCTGCTAAGAACGGGCGCCGTCCTGATGGGAGTACTTGATCACCTCGACTTCGGATGTGGCGATCAGGCCCTCAGCGACTACTTCATCGAGGAATGGCAACAGTTTTTGAATTTTGTCCTCTGAATCGATGACGCTCACCATCACGGGAGCGTCGTGGGAAAATGAAAGAAGGTGAGGCCTTCGGATGAGTGTGCTCGCCCCGTATCCTTCGATGCCTCGCAGTACGGTAGCGCCCGCAATGTCCAATTCGCGGCATTTCTCAACAATCGCGCGGTAAAGCGGTTTGCCCTTCCACTTATCGTCCTCACCGAAGTGGATTCGCAGCATTTTCGCCTTCCCTGAAAGCTTCATGACCGGGCCTCCTTTCGCCGCTCCGTTGTCGCAATGTCGTGGGTGTACTTGATGATGTCCACATCGGACAAGACAACGAGCCCTTGCTGGACCATCTGATCGAGAACGGGGAAATAAGCCTGCAGCTTTTCCTCGGTTTCGACGACCGACAACATCATGGGGCGGTCGTGGGAGAGGTGCAGCGCTGAATCCTTGTGGATTCGCCGGTTCGCACCATAGCCCAGAATTCCCTGATACACCGTGACTCCGGCGATGTCATTTGCCCGCATGCTCTCGATCAAAGCCCTGTACAGCGGCTTATCGCTCCACTTATCGTTCTCGCCGACATAAATCCTCATCAGCTTGGCCTTGCCCTCGCGCTTGAGGGATGGCGACGATTCTTGCGTGACCTTTTTTTTCGATACTTCCGCCGGTTTGAGCACCGTGGTGTCTTGAATTTCGATCAGTCCCGTACCTGCCAACTCGTAGAGTTTTGGCAAAACTTCTTCGACCTTCTCCGCAGACTCGATAAATTCAATCTTCATTGGAAGGTTCTGTGTGAGGGCCTCAATCCGAGTTGTATGTAGGTGATGGTCAGCTCCAAATCCCGCGATCCCTCGCGTTACGCTGGCGCCGGAGATTCCGCGGTAGAAAAGAAAGTCCAGAATCGCGACATACAAGGATTGCCCGTGGTACTGGTGATCTTCCCCTACAGAGATGCTGACCTTTTTGGCAGGTCCTGCCTTGAGCATGTCGCCCCCCCAAGCTTCCGATTCCGCAGTGTGCGATCGAGAACTCAGCGGCTCTCGCCGCTATCCAGTTACGAGACTGCCTTTCCGGTGATGACCCCCAGCCAGACCGAGACAAAACCAACGGCCACGCTCAGCACGATATTCATCGCCGCAATGAGAAGCTCGCCATCCTGGAAGACACGAAACGTCTCATACTCAAAAGCGGAAAACGTGCTGTATCCTCCGAGGAATCCGATCGGAATCAAGTATCTCCAATTCGGGCTCCAGTGCGCTTTTTCGGCCAGAAGAGTCATGACAAAACCAATTAGAAACGACGCCGTGATATTGATGACGAAGGTGCCGTACGGAAAGCGAGCGCCCAACCGGCCGCTCACGTAGCCTCCGGCCCAGAAGCGCAATATTGACCCTACGGCTCCTCCGATACCAACAATAAGATATTTGGTCATGGTAACGACTCTGCTCCTTCTCCTTTCGACGCCGCCAGGCGCCCTCGATCTATCCCACGCTACATTGCGACACACCGATAACCAGATAACCCAGACAAAACTGCCGCGCAAACTTCAAGATGTATGTTTCGATTGTCCGATTTGTTCTGGCTCCTCCCATACCGTCCTCATGCACCAAGCTGGTGCGCAGTAATTAGGAGGAGTTATCAGCCGTTGAAGAAACGGCGTTTTATCCCCACGAGCGAGGGGAGGCAAACTCCTTTGCCGTAATTATTCAATCACAAGAGGGACGCGCCTACAAGCAGGTTCCGCGCGGTACGGTTTACTTTTCCGCGAAAGCGCGTTGGCTTTTCAGTCCGCCTGCGGTAGCTCCGCGAGCTTTACTGCGCCGCGCCCCCGCTTTCGTTTCCAAACGTAGTCTTTGCGCAGCTTTTGCTGATGTTTTTTCAGCTGGCTCTCGATTTCGGCGAAGGCCACCTTTGCGCTGGAGCGCACGCTCCCGCCGGAACCCGTGGCATGAAGCACCCCAGTCGGCAGCGTCAAGTTAAGTGAGGAGTTGTACTCGATTCGCCGCGGACTTTTTTCTAACGACACATGCAGCTGTATTGCGTCGGGCGTGTACCGCTTCAGAATCCTGTTCAACTTTTCGACATGGCGCGCGCATTCTTTTTCGACCGCTTCGCGAAATTCGATGTCGATTTGGCTGTAAGCGACATTCATGAGGCCATCTCCTGCCCGAAAAACTGACTCCCTGAGGCTACCATCGAGGCGTTCCCACAATAGCGCGCCGGAAAGTAGCAAGCAACCCGTGCTTGAACATCCGCTTTACACTCAGCAAAAGTCATCACAGCAAAACATCAAGTCCTGCGACCGCCTTTATGGGCGGCGCGACCCCAGCGAGTCCGTAGGATCGGGATATTCCAGCGAAACGAGGTACAAGCCCTCCGGCGGGGCAGTTGCTCCCGAGGACGATCGGTCGCGCATTTCCAGAATTCTGGGAACATCGGAAGCGGCGAGCCTTCCCTTCCCCACTTCAATGAGCGTCCCCACGATCTTCCGCACCATGTATCTCAAAAACGATCGCCCGCGCACCGTGTACTCGATTTCCTCATTCGCCGCCCGACCAATCAACTCCGAGGAATGGATCACACGAACCATATTCCGCCCGCCGTCGTCTTCATCGGAGCCGGACGACGCTGCAAATGAAGTAAAGTCGTGCTCGCCTGCGAACTGCCGCGCGGCCATGGCCATGGCATCCTCGTCGAGCGGCCACGGATAGTGCAGCGCGCGGCCGTAATCGAACGGCGGCAGCACGTGTCCGCGATAAATTCGATAGCGATACGTCTTGGCCTGCGCCAGCCAGCGCGCATGGAACTCGGGGCCAACTTCCTCCGCGTCCACTATACGAATCGCCGGCGGCAGCAACGCGTTCAGCGCGCGCTGAAATTCCGACGCCGGCAGGCCGGAAAGCGTCTTGAAGTGCGCCACTTGTCTCAGCGCGTGCACTCCGCTGTCAGTCCGGCTGGCGCCGTGAACCACAATTTTTTCCTGCGTGATGGTGCATGCGGCATCGTTCAACAGCCCTTGAATTGTAGGAAGGCCTGGCTGAATCTGCCATCCGTGAAAATTCGTGCCGTCGTATGAGATTGTAAGTTTGATGTTGCGCATGCGCAGGGGGATTATCGCACGCGCCGTCGGATGCAACCCAGCCACAAGCCCAGACAGATCTTCGAGTAGTTGAATTGCGCGGACGTCGGATGGAAAAAAAGAGGGGGCCCCGCTTGGGATCGGGAACCCCCAAAGTCGCGTTCCATTGGCCCGGCCTAGGCGAGACCGGACCATGGGGTCATCCATCCTAGCTTCCCTCTCAGAGGCAGGTGGGAACGATCCGTTCCACCGGTAAATGGGCCCCTTCCTCCCCATCCCCCAATAGCGCGGACCGCGTAGGAACGCGACCACGCCCCTGCTCATTGCAAACGGCATGCCTCAAAGAAACTTATAATTCCTAGCTTCGATTGTTCAATACCCAGCACTTAACGCTCCAGCACTACTGCGGTTTCTAATCTAGCGTTTCGATTCGGGAATATCCATCCCGTAGCGGACCGGAGCCAGCATCGCTAACTCCAAATGATTGTGCGAATCCAGGCTCTGGCTCATAATAGCCAGAGGAATCGTATGAAACGGACTTCCACAATCTTATTGGCGCTGGGCGCCGCTATTCTCCTGCTGATCGGCCTTGTGACCCTGGTCCGCGGGCGCCGCATCTTAGCCGCGAATCACGCCGCTTCTTCCCACTCATTAGCTGCTCATGCCAAAAGCGCGCAGGAGAGCGGAGATGATGCCGATGATTCAGGCGTGCCGTCGGTAATCCACTTCGCGCGCAATCCCGAGCGCATGCCTCCGTTTCTAGTAAACGATTTGGACGGCGGCATCATCTCCACAGCCGGCTTCCACGGCAAAGTCGTGCTAGTAAATTTTTGGGCCACTTGGTGCCCACCTTGCCGCGAAGAGATTCCAGAGCTGATCGAACTCTCCAGCCGCTACAAGGACAAGCTCCAGATCATCGGCGTCTCGATGGACGACGCACCCGCCAGCGAGGTTCTGGAATTCGCCAAACAGATTGGCATCACCTATCCGGTCGTGATGGGCAGCGGCGCCATTGAGGCCGAATATGGAGGCGTGCCGGCCCTTCCTACCTCATTTATTATCTCGCCCGAAGGACGCGTCGTCCAAAAGCACGCTGGCCTCTACCCCATCGGAGTTTATGACACCGAAATCCGGTCGCTGCTCGGCATGCCCGTGAAAGCTAAAGTTGAAACGTTCCAGGATGTCGGCGAGATTTTCATGAAGAATGCAGCGAACGCCACGGAACTCCCCGGCGTGGATTTTAAGGGGCTGACTGCGGCGCAAAAGCGCGAGGCGCTCAAGCGCATGAACACGGACCTTTGTACTTGCGGCTGCAAGTTCACGATCGCGCAATGCCGCATCAACGACTCATCCTGCGCCACAAGCAAAGCCCTGGCCGCCAAAATCGTCCACGAAATTGTCTCCGGCCGCCCCGCCCCTACCGCCGTCGTCGCAAACTAGTTCTGCTGCGATAGCGGAACTGTTGCCCTTATAAGTGTGTTTATGCGAACCTCAATAATAATTTGTAATCAGCCCACGGCTCGTGTAGAGTCCTGCGAATTGCCGGAGGTGAGGTGTGGCAACCCGCCGAAGCTTTCTTGAAAAATCGACGCAATTGGCTGCTGGCGTACTCGCCGCCGGGGCCATTACGGCTTCCACCAGCGATGCGCAGACTCAGCAACCTCAGGCACCCAAGAAGAAACTGCACATTTTGATGAGGAGTTCTTGGGGAACCGATGAGCCGACCCGCGCATCCTTCGTCTTTTCCCACGGGCTCGCACTGGCCGACGCCGGGCATGATGTGCAGATATTTCTCACTCACGACGCTACGTACCTCATGCGCAAAGCGACGGTTGATGTGGTCAAACCCATCGGATGGCCTCCCCTGAGCGAGACCATGGCGAAGGTTGTAGCCAAACGCATCCCGGTATTTTCTTGAGGAGCCTGCTCCCGGGCCCGTGGGGTCACGGAGGCGGACTTGAGCAGTTGGAACGCGCAATGGGGCACGGTTCCGATCTACGTTTCCCTGGTGGAATGGGCCGACCACGTCATTAGTGAATGAAGCCGCAGGTGCCGTCGGGGAGCGGCCCTGTCTGGCGGCTTTTCTGCTTTCTGCCGCTCGCACCCAGTTATTGGTAACAGCCCGTACGATCCATTGCCTTCGGAGAAAGCTGCCGCCATTGCTGGTGCTGAGTATGTAATTGATGGCGGCACAATCCCAACGATTTAAGGCACGGATTACGATCGTCGCATTCATTCTTTCCTGGAGGACTCACAATGGTTAAGAAGGGATATTGGGTAGTGTGCTACGAATCGGTCTCGAATCCCGCCGCGATGTCAGAATATGCGAGGCTTGCGCGCGCTGCGCTGGATGCTTTGGGAGGTCGCGTTATCATCGGAGGCAAGCCTGCGGAAACCCGCGAGGCGGGAGTAGATCAGTCGGTTGTCGTCGTTGAGTTTGAAAACCTGGAAAAGGCGATCGCCGCGTATGAAAGCGACCTGTATCGGGCGGCGCTCAAAGCCTTCGACAACGCCGCGCAACGGGATTTTCGTATCGTCGAAGCTGCGTGACGGTTCAAAGCAGCGAGGAGTCCGCACAAACCCATCAAAAGAGAGATACAGTCGGACTCGAAGACCGGAGTCAGGGTTCGGCGGGACGTTGGCCCGCCGTCCCCACCCAGTTCTCCCTGCGATGGCTATTTGAGTCCTGCTTCCGCGAGCATCCCAAGGAACTGCTTCTGGGTCCGCATATCGATGGATTGTGCGACCAGCTTGCCGTTGCGGTCATAGACGAAGGTCTTAGGAATTCCTTCCACCTGAAATAGATCGTTCACCTCGCGACCAGGATCGAGCAGGACGGGGTACGTCACCTGGCGCTCGGCGATGAACGGCCGCACCTTGGCGGCATCTTCGTCCGATATGGCCAGCACTACGAGCCCCTGGCCCTTGAAATGATTGTAGAGAGCCTCGAGATCGGGCATTTCCTTGCGGCACGGTGGACACCAGGTAGCCCAGAAATTCACAACCACAACTTTGCCTCGGAGTTTGCTGAGCGTCCAACTCTTGCCCTCCAGGTCCGTGAGCGTGAAGTCCGCATGCTGGCGCCCTTTGTCATCGCTTTCAAGTTTCGCCATTGCCGCGGAAAACTCCGGCGAATCGGACGACGCTTGCATGTGCTCGTAACGGACAAGTTGTGCAAGTTCGACGTACGGCGCGGCAGGTTGGCCCTTCTTCCTCAGGCACGGGGTGTTCGCGAAGCGCTTCGGCCAGAGTGGTCGTCACTTCCTGCAGCGTGTCGCGGCCGAAATCACCTTCCGTCGAGAGATTGGCGAGAGAGTTCGCTAGCGTCAGTTTGTTGGCGCCGGCAGGCAGTTGACGAATCTGAAGCGCAAGCTGCTTTGTCGTCCGCGCGCGAACATCATCGGGCAGCGAACGCAGCGTGCCAATCTGCTGTGCAATAGGTTTTTCCTGATCGTTCCAAACGATCGCGCTCTGGCGTGCACCCGAAAGTTGAGGTAGGAGTAAGCAAATTCCTATCAGAGTGATGCAAGGGAGGAAACCGCGATTTTCCATTTCAGCAACTCCTCACAGCCAGCCTGATATGTTACTTGAACCCTTTTCCTTACGGTCGTTTCATTCCTTCAACATGCCGAGGCGTCCATCGTCAAACACCATGAGAGTTTTCTTAAAGCCGGTCGCTATGCGCAGCTGCGAATAGATGTAGCGATATGCCTCTAGGCATGAAATCCCTCCAGCGCTTACTACAACCAGCCACCGATCACCCGCCCGCCTCAGAGTCCGCCCGCCAGCCTCGGCGCTGATCAGCTCAAGCAATTCACGTGTCATGTTCAAAAGTAGAAGTGGGTCTGAGTCGGAATTGTGCACGAACCCGATCATTTTTGGCGCTCGCTCGGATTTGCCTTTCAAAAGTCGAATCCGAATGCGATTCCCGTGAATCGTGGCTTTCTCATCTCGACCCGGCGAACCCTGCCCGAGAAAAGTTCGTGTTTTCCCTTCCAGCGAGGCAGCGGTTTTCGATGGCAAGCGGATGGGAGCGGTGATGGTCAGCAAGACTGTCATGCCTTCCGGAACGGTTTCGTCAAGGGTGGTTTGCAGATGTTCGATGAGCCTGGTGGCAACCTTATCGAACCTCAAACGAGGCTTGGCGTCCTTACCGTGACTGGCGCCGCGCGGTTTGAGGGTTGCGATGCAAGAGCAACCCGTTTCCCGGCGACCATGATACAGGCGTCGGAGGGATCACCGCCCTTTTCCCACGTTGCCGAGAACCGTCTGGCGACGGCTTCGATGGCGGTTCGCTCCTGCTTCTTCAGATTCCTCATGCATCCCTGTTTCTAAGGTCCAGATGTTGGAGCCCCTCCCAAAGCGAATGCAGTCGTTCAACAAGATCAAGTTCGGCAGGGTGAATTTTGGCGCGAGCCGTTTCGACGGTGAAGAACGCGGCTCGATCAATCTCGGGAAATTCCCGCTGCTTCCCTGAGCGCGGCGGCCACTCGATTGTGAAGGTATTGCTTTTCAAAGCGGCAGGATTGCAATCGCCCTCGAACGCCCACTGCGGTAACTGTTTTCCCGCTCTTGTGCTTTACGCTTCCGAGAGGTTGCACTTCATCGCCCGGATCGAAACCGGTTTCTTCTCTAAATTCGCGCTTGGCGGCGCCAAGTTCGTCTTCGCCAGGCTCCACTTCTCCCTTGGGCACAAACCAGGCCCCGGCATCCTTTTTCGCCCGAAAACGGCCCGCCCAGATGCACCAGCAGAACCTCTAACTTTCCATCCCGCACTCGATACATCAGAGTCCCGCGCTTTTCTTGGCCATCGTCAATCAGAGAAATAAGTCCACAGGAGTTTGTGCTTGCGCTAGCCGCCCCCTGCTCTAATATAGGCGCGTGCGAAATACTAAGGAAGTCGACCAAGACATGGACCGACGGCGGGCGAACGAACCCTGGCCGAGCCGCCGGCTGCCGCGCATCGCTCATCTCTACTCGCAACTGAGAGACGAATAAAACGTGACGCAACTTACAGAAAACAAAGGGTCGAGGTAGATTCTACTCTGAACTTTTTGCGAGGGGGCGTTCTCCGATCCCGCAATTTTCTCCCTGATACTTTCGGGCTTGATCGTCATCGGAGCGGCGTGGACGATATCAGCTCCAGGATCATCTGCTTCCCAGTCCGCCTCATCCAAACTGGTTATCGCGCCGGATCTTGCCCAGCAGTTTGCAAAATTCAAGCCCATCAATATACCATTTCAACTCCAAGGATCTCACCCCGCGCGAAAAGAAAATGGTCGATAAGCTCGTCGACGCCGCCGGCCTGCTCGATTGCATCTACTGGCGCCAGAGCGATCCCGAAGGACTGAAACTCTATCTCTCGCTCGCAAATAGCAAGAATCCGCAGGACCAGATGCTGCGCCGATATCTCAAAATCAACGGCAGCCGCTACGATCTGATCGACGACAACAAGCCCTTCGTCGGCACGCAGCCGATGCCGCCCGGCCGCGGATTTTTATCCCGAAGGATTTTACGCAGCGCGAAATTCGACGCCTACGTCGCCGCGCATCCCGACCAAAAAGCCGGCTCTTTACAATGGTCAAACGATAGTCAGGCCGCAACGGCGACGCTCTCGAAGCCGTTCCCTACCACGTCGCCTTCCGCGAGTTCCTCGTTCCCATGGCCAAGGATCTCCGCGAAGCCGCGCGAGCTGAGCGACGATCCGGCGTTCGCGAATTTCCTGCGCCTGCGCGCCGACGCTCTGCTCACCGACGATTACTTCGCGAGCGACATCGCCTGGCTCGATCTCGAAAATCCGAAATTCGACGTCATCTTCGCGCCGTATGAAACCTATCTCGACGGTCTGCTCGGCGTGAAAACCTCCTACGGCGCGTCGGATCATGATCCGCAACGACGCAGAAAGCAAAAAGCTCGCCGCTCTTCCAGAAATACGTTCCCGATCTTCAGGAATCGCTGCCGCTCGCGCCGAGGATTTGCCTTCCGAAGCGCGGCAAGCAATCGCCCATGGAAGTGGTGGACGCCATTTATCGCGCGGGCGACCTGCTGCACGGCTACCAGGCCGTGGCCGATAATCTGCCGAACGATCCGCGCATCCACGAGGAAAAAGGCTCGAAGAAAATCTTCTGGAAGAATTTCCTGGATGCGCGCGTGAACTACATCATTCTGCCGCTCGCCGAGCGCCTCATGCGCGCCGATCAGGCCACGATGGTCACCGGCGAAGGCACGCTCGACTTCGTCATCCTCCACGAAATCTCCCACGGCCTCGGCCCGCATACGTGCACGGCTCGAATGGCAAACTCGACATTCGCGAAGCAATCGGCCCGCAATATTCCGCACTCGAAGAATCCAAAGCGGACATCACCGGCCTGCTCTGCGTGAAGTGGCTGGTGGACCACGGCGTGATTCCAAGGACAAGCTAAATGAAATTTACGCTTCCTTTCTCGGCGAAACTTTTCGCACCATCCGCTTCGGAATCGCCGAGGCGCACGGCGCAGGCGCCATGATGGAGCTGAGCTACCTCACGGAACAGGGCGCGATCCGCCGAAACCCTTCCACCGGCCTCTACGAAATCGACTTCAAGAAAATGCCCGCAGCAATCGCATCGCTCGCTAAGGAATTACTCGAGCAAGAAGCCACAGGAGACCGCGCGCGCACCGAGAAGTGGTTCACAAAGTACGCAGTTATGCCCCCGGAACTCTCCGCCGCCCTGGCCAAAGGCTCCGACATTCCCGTGGACGTCGATCCCTCAATTTGATTTTCATCCGCCGTTGCGGTAAGTAGTTTCTTATCCAGCCGATTCGCCCCAGCCTGTCACCACCCATTCACGTCCCACGCTTAGGACCGGGACGACCCGAAAAGGAGAAACCATGTCAAGAGTAAACGCAGTTCCAGAAGGCTTTCACACCGTCACACCATATCTTGCTGTTGACGACGGAGCGCGCGCAATTGAGTTCTATCAGCAGGCATTTGGAGCCAAGGAAATCATGCGCATGCCCGGGCCCGACGGTAAGATTTCTCATGCCGAAATCAAGATAGGCGACTCGATCATTATGCTGGGCCCTTCGCAGGCGAACAGTGGGGTCCGCTCTCCCCAATCCCTTGGCAGCTCCACGGTCAGTATCTTTTTGTATCTAGAGGACGTTGACTCGACCTTCAAGAAAGCATTGTCTGCGGGCGCCAAGGAAGCGCAACCGCTCGCTGACCAACTTTGGGGCGATCGTTACGGCAGGCTCACCGATCCGTTCGGCCATTCCTGGTCGCTGGCCACTCACAAAGAGGATGTTTCACCGGAAGAGATGAGCAAGCGGATGCAGGAAGCAATGAAGACGCAACAGCGCGCACAGACAGCCGGCTAGCCATGCGAAGATTCGGCGAGGGCTTAAGGATCGCTCGAGTTTCTGATCCGAGGGCTCTCGCCGGAATCCGCCACCAACCGTCGCAGAAAAAATGACTACAGGATGCTTTGGATTTCCGCGTCAATCGAAACGTGTGTCTGCGGAAAGCCGTTGATCTGGAAATTCGCGCCGGAAGCGCACTCAAAGTGGAAGTAGCGGCTGATGTGGTAGTCCTCCATCGAATGTGCCGAACACATCCTCGACTTCCTTGGCCGAAAGCCCCAGGGAATCCAGCGGCACCGTCCGCCCGTAGCTGCCTGCCGCTCCCAAATACTTCTGGACAACCTGGTTTAACTCGATTTTGGCGTCTGGATCCGGCGTTTGCATCGCCATCGGCTCCGTTCAAAAGTGTCTGCACTTCCAGACGGCGCATGGTAGCAGAATACAGCGCGATTATCCCTCGGGTAAAACACGTGCAAAAACGTATCGAAATCAAGTCTGGGGGCGGTGGCTTGCGTTTCAGGGGTAACGAAGCTTATACTAAATTTGCTTCCAGATAGGTCGCACAAACCAGTGGGCGCGAGCCCACTTTTTTGTTGGCCGCATGAAACGGGACGCGGTGCCTCCGGTCAGGGGTAACTGCCGCGATTAGAAGAGAATGGACCTAGAAAGGATTCGAGAGGCGGCGGAGCGGGTGGCCCATTCCGAGGGTCTTGAAATCTTCGACCTCGAGTGGAAGGTCGGCAAGCAGCGGTTTCTGCGGGTCTATATCGACCGCCTGCCCGATCCGGAGCAACCCGACGGGGCCGTGGAGCACACAACGACTGCCAGCGTGTGAGCGAGCAGTTGAGCGTTATTTTGGATGTGGAAGATCTGATTCCGGGACCGGCAGTTATGTACTGGAGATGAGTTCACCGGGGCTGGATCGGAAGCTGATCAAGCCCGCGGATTATGAGCGGTTTGCCGGACGGCTGGCGAAAATCTGGCTGAATGAGCCGGTCGAGAACCAGAAATATCTGGAAGGTCGGCTGGCTGGCTACGCCAATGGCGTTGTGAAGCTGGCGGTTCGCGATCGCGAGGTTGCCGTGCCGTATAGCCAGATTCGGAAGGCGAATTTGGTCGTGGAGATTGTGATCGGGACATAGGGCATCGGGGGGAGAAATAAGACAGATGGCGAGTCTGCTATACCAGACAATCGAGCAGATCAGCCGGGAGAAGCATATTGAACCGGAGATCATCGTTGCGGCCATCGAGGACGCGATGGTCGTGGCGGCGCGCAAGTACTACCGCACTGAGGAAGAGCTGCGCTCGAAATTCAACCCCGAAAGCGGCCAGATAGACGTATTTTCCGTTCACATGGTCGTGGACGAAGTAGCAGATCCTGTGCGCGAAATTTCCCTGACGGACGCGCGCAAGCGAAATCCAGAAATCGAAGTCGGCGGAGAAATCACGCAACCAAAGCCGACCGACGTGCTCGGGAAGAATCGCCGCGCAGACCGCCAAGCAGGTGATCCTGCAAAAAGTGCGCGAAGCCGAGCGTGATACGATCTACAACGAATTTCACACGCGCGTGGGCGAGCTGATCAATAGCGTGGTGAAGCGCATGGAAGGCCCGGACATGATCGTGGACCTCGGCCGCACCGAAGCGCGACTGCCGAAGCGCGAACAATCGCGCCTTGAGGCCTACAATGTCGGCGACCGGCTGCGCGTGACGATTCGAGCGGTCGAGCGCGCTGCAAAAGGACCGCAGGTGATCGTTTCCCGCGCCGATCCCGCCCTGGTGCAGCGGCTCTTCGAAATGGAAGTGCCGGAAATTTATGACGGCACCGTACAAATTCGCGCGGTGGCGCGCGAAGCGGGCGAGCGCACAAAAATCGCAGTCGAAAGCCGGGACAAAGATGTGGACCCCGTGGGCGCGTGCGTTGGAATGAAGGGCATGCGCGTCCAATCGATCATCCGCGAGCTTCGCGGCGAAAAGATTGACATCATTCCGTACAGCGAAGAAACAGTCGCCTTCGCCCAAAAGGCCCTCAGCCCCGCGAAAGTTACTCGCGTGCAGATCGTGGACCCGGAGGAAAAGCGCCTCGAAGTGATCGTCGAGGATACACAATTGTCGCTGGCCATCGGCAAGAAAGGGCAGAACGTCCGCCTCGCCAGCAAGCTGATCGGCTGGAATGTGGATATCAAGAGCGAGGAAGAAAAGCGGCGCGAAATCGAAGCGCAGATGGCCGCGCTCACCGCTCCTGGCACCGCGCTTGCCGAACTCAGGGCGTCGGCCCGAAAACAATTGAGAAGCTCGAAGCCGCGGGAATCACTTCGATCGAGAAACTCGCCGATATGACCCCGGAGCAACTAGTAGAAATTCCTGGCATCGGCGAGAAAATGGTGGAAAAGATTCACCAATCGGTCGCGGCGTACTT
This sequence comes from uncultured Acidobacteriota bacterium, assembly GCA_963754105.1. GTDB lineage: Bacteria > Acidobacteriota > Terriglobia > Acidiferrales > UBA7541 > Palsa-295. Next base: position 345,636 of record CAVWEZ010000007.1, on the reverse strand, counting down.
CGAGGCCCTTGAAGCGCAGCCGATCGCTCCGATTGAACCCTCCACCGAAGACGAAGCGGCGGCAGAAGCAATGCCAGAAGCAAGTGTTGAAACGCCGGAGGCAACGGAGGCGCTGGACGAGGCGGGAACGGCCGACTTGACCGAAGAAGCGCAAGCCGATCCGGCGCCGAGCACGGAGGAACCGTCTGAAGAGGCTGAAGAAACCACTCCGGCGGATAAGGAAGCAGCCTCCACGGTAGACGAAAGCGCCGAGAAGCGAGAAACTCCCGAGGAATAGCACCGGCTCCCGGCGGAATCGGCGCCGGGCAAAAAGAGTTTTGGACGACATGTTCAAAGAATAGAGGCTGATGTCAGATTCCAACCAAATCCGCATCAACGAACTGGCGCGAGAGCTTGAGATCAAAGCCAAGGTGCTGATCGACTTTCTCCCCGAGATCGGCGTCGCGGAGAAAAAGACCCATTCGAGCTCACTTGACATTGAGCATGCCGAGCTGGCGCGAAAGCATTTTCGTGAGCTAGCGGACGCGGAAGCGGCGGCGGAGGCGGCCAAGACAGCCGCAAAGTCAAAGGTCGCCCGGCCTGCCGCGGCACCCGCGAAGCCCGCTGGACCTGCCCTGGCACCAACCGGCGCATCCGCGGCTCCAGGTTCGCCAGCGGCTCCGGCAAAAACATCGCCTGCGGCTAGCACCGCGCCGCCTGCAGCGGCTCCGCTGCTGCGCCCGTGCGTCCGACTGTTTCGCCGGCCGCCACGGCAACTGCGGCTGCGACTCGACCCGCCGCACCTTCGGCTTCGCCAACTGCGCCACGGACTGTGCCACCAAGCCGCCCGTCCCCTCCAAGAACGGCCACGGGACAACCGTCTGCCCCCGGGGCGATGCGCCCGGCAGCGGCTTCTTCAGCTCCGGCCACAGGCGCCTCGGGTGCGCCGAGGCCCGCAGGCCCGCCGCAAGCAGGACAGCCTGGTCGATTCCCGGCGCGTCCTGGTCAAGGTTTCGGCCAAAGTCGGCCGGGCGCTCCTCAAGGAATGCGTCCTGCGGCCGCACCAGGTCAGTCCAGACCGAGCGGCCCACCGAGACCTGGCGGAGCACCGCCATCAAGATTTCCGCAGCGCCCTGGGACAGGACGACCCGGTCAGGGGCCTCTTGGAAGTCAGCGTCCCGGCGCCACGGGCGTTTCAGGCCTGCCCAAGGCAGAGCCAGGAAAGCCCCTATACGCAGCGAAAACCGCCCGCTTCACGCGGACGTCCGACGATCGAAAAACGCTATGCCGAAGGTGAGCGCAGGCTGCACCCGGTTCGGACGCGCGCTGGTGTGGGAGCAGGACGCGCGGCTCACGCTGAACCTGTGGCCCCGGTGCAACGCGAGCCGCGGAACGTCACGGTTACGGAAGGCATCACCGTACGCGAGCTTGCCGAGAAGATGGATATTCGCGCCAAGGACTTGCTGAAAACCTTGCTCGACCGCGGAGTTTTCGCCAGCATCAACCAGGCGCTCGACGTTCCTACCGCGACCAGCTTGGCGGAAGCGTTCAATGGAATCGTCCAAGTTGTGACCTTTGAAGAGCAGGTGGTCCAGGAAGAAAAAATCAAAGAAGAGCGCAGTGGAAACCAACTACCGCGCGCTCCGGTAGTCACCGTGATGGGCCACGTGGACCACGGCAAGACCAGCTTGCTTGATGCCATCCGCGAAACCGAAGTAGCGGCGGGCGAAGCAGGCGGAATCACCCAGCATATAGGTGCATATGAAGCGCACGTGGACCAGCGGCGGATTGTTTTTATCGACACGCCGGGCCACGAAGCGTTCACGCGAATGCGCGCGCGCGGCGCAAAGGTTACAGACATCGTCGTGCTGGTCGTAGCCGCGGACGATGGCGTGATGCCGCAGACGGAAGAAGCTATTGCGCACGCCAAAGCCGCCAACGTACCCATCGTTGTCGCCATAAATAAAATCGACAAGCCCGAAGCGCTGCCCGAGCGCGTGAAGCGCCAGCTTGCCGACCGCGGCTTGATGCCCGAGGAATGGGGCGGCGACACGGTGATGGTGGAAGTCTCCGCTAAAGCCAAGAAAAATCTGCCGCGCTTGCTCGAGATGATTCTGCTCGTCAGCGATTTGCGCGAACTCAAGGCCGATCCCGACGCTCCTGGCAGCGGCACCGTTCTCGAATCCCGCATGGATAAGGGCCGCGGACCTGTGGCTACCGTGCTGGTACAGAACGGAACCCTGCGCGTCGGCGATGTTTTCATCGTCGGCGCGGTGTACGGCAAAGTTCGCGCCATGTTTGACGATCGCGGCCAGGCCATTCAGAAGGCCGAGCCGTCCACTCCCGTGGAAGTTCTCGGATTGCAAGGCGTGCCCGAAGCGGGGGACCAATTCCAGGTGGCGGACGAAGCCAAGGCCCGCCACATCGTCGAGTACCGTCAAGGAAAGCAGCGCGAGGCGGCTCTGGCGAAGACCGGTCCCTCCGGCCGCCTCACACTCGATCAACTGCACGAACAACTTCGAGCCGGCGAAATGAAAGAATTGCCCGTAGTCGTGAAAGCAGACGTCCAAGGTTCGGTGGAAGTCCTCAACGAACTGTTGCCGGGACTTTCGAACGATCAGGTGCGGCTGAAAGTGATTCAGGCGAGCGTGGGCGCAGTGACCGAACGCGACGTGCTGCTCGCCTCGGCTTCCAATGCGATTATAGTGGCGTTCAACGTAAGGCCCGAACGCAAGGCATCCGATCTGGCGCAGCGCGAGGGTGTGGACATCCGCCTCCACACGATTATCTATGAGCTGATTGATGAGCTGAAGAAGGCCGTCTCCGGACTGCTGGCGCCGCTCATCAAGGAAACCTACCTGGGCCGCGCCGAAGTTCGCGACACCTTCCGCGTGAAGGGCGTGGGCATGATCGCGGGATGCTCCGTCCAGGAGGGAATCTTGAAGCGCGATGCGGACGTGCGCGTGCTTCGCGACAACGTGGTGATCTACACGGGCAAAATCAGTTCCCTGCGGCGATTCAAGGAAGACGCGAGCGAAGTACGCGCCGGCTTCGAGTGCGGCGCAGGCATCTCCAATTTCAACGACGTCAAAGTTGGCGACTCCCTGGAATGCTTCAAGATCGAGAAGGTCGCGCCGGTCGAAGCTCCGCCCGATCGAGCGGCACGGCCGCAAGCGGTGGCAGAAGCCAGGCGCGGCTAGCAGCGCGCGCGCCGGCGCAACGCGCGAATTTCGGTGCGGACCGGAGCCTGTACCTCGGCTCGCTCCGGTTTTGGCTCCGAAAAGGGGCGGCTTTACTGCCTCGGGATGAACGGAAATGCCGGTCGGCCTCCTCACACTGGAAATTCACATTTCTGACGCGCAGTCGCTCAAAGACAAGCGGCAGGTGCTTCGCAGCCTGAAAGACCGATTGCGCGCCCACTTCAACGTGGCCGTCTCCGAGCTGGATCATCAAGAAGTTTGGCAGCGGTCGCGCGTGGGCGTGGTCACCATTTCGGGCGACGGCAAACATCTCGAGGAATCGCGTTCAAGCGATCGCCGCCGAATCGGAGCGCATCCTGGGGCGCGATCTGGTTTCAAGCCAAATCGAATATTTCGAGGATGGGGAATGACCGTCGGCGGATTTCGCGCGGAACGAATTGCGGAAGAAATCCGCAATGAAGTTGGCCTGATGCTGGCCGGTGAGTTGAAAGATCCGCGCTTGGCGGTGCCGCTCAGCGTCACGGAGGTTCGCGTCGGCGCCCGGCATGCGCGCCGTGCGCGTTTTCGTGCAGTCCCGGAGACGATGCGGAGAGAACGCGAAGAGCGCTCGCGGGCTTGAAAGCCGCCGCGGGTTTTGTCCGCCACGAATTGGTCGAGCGGCTCCGGCTGCGGAGGGCTCCCGAGATCATTTTCCTCGTCGATGAATCCGAGGAGTACGGCGCAGCATATCGACGAGCTGCTGCGAAAAGTGCATCAGCCGGAGAAATCGTAGCGGGCGGAAGTCGACCCGCAGTTTTGCCGGCTCGAATCCGGCGCTGCGAACAAAGCCAAAATGCCCCGAATCCCGCAACCGCCTCCACTCGACGGAATCCTCGTAGTCGATAAGCCGCGGGGAAAGACGTCGCACGACGTGGTCGAAACCGTGCGCCGCCTCGTCGGCTTCCGCCAAATCGGACATCTTGGCACGCTCGACCCGCTGGCCACGGGCGTGCTGGTGCTCGCGCTCGGCAGAGCCACGCGGCTCGCGCGCTTCTATACCGGACGCCGTAAACGCTACACCTGCGCCGTGCGCTTCGGCTTCGCCACGGACACCTATGACGCTGATGGCGAAGCGCAGGGCCGGATGCGGCACCGACGCTCGATGCGGCGCAAATTCAGGGGCTGGCCGCGCAATTCATAGGGAAAATCCAGCAGACGCCGCCGTCCTTTTCGGCAAAGAAAATTCACGGGCGGCCGGCGCACGAACTCGCGCGCAAAAACAAGCCCGTGAAGCTCGAACCGATGGACGTGGAAGTGTACGAATTCAGGCTAACCGGCATCGAAGGCGCGCTGGCGCGCTTCTCGGTGGAGTGCGGCGCGGGCACGTACATTCGTTCGCTGGCGCACGATCTGGGGAAGCTGCACGGCTCGGGCGCGCACCTGGCGGAAATAATCCGCACCGCGGTGGGAGAATTCACGCTCGACCACGCCGTGCCGCTGGCCGAACTTGCCGAAGACGCAAAATCGGGGAAGATCGCCGCGCGCGTGATCCGGCTCGAAGATCTGCTGCCCGAATTGCCGCGTGCCACCGTGCTGCCCGATCATCGAGAAGCGCGTGCGGCACGGAGCGAAGTTCAATTTGCCGCTCGCGCAAATTCAGCCCGGCCATGCGACAGCGGCGCAAGGCGCGCCGGCCGAGCTTGATTCCGGGGAATGGAAGCCCGCGCGGCTGCGGGTCTTCAGTCAGCAAGGACAATTGATCGCCATTGCCGAGCCTGTGGTGCCGCGGACGTATCAGCCGGTGGTCGTGCTCGACGCAACACAATAGCTATTTCCGCCGTTCCAGGCGCCGCGCCGAATCTCTATTGGTCCGGCATAGACCGTATGCCCCGCTGCGTCGGCAGGCTTTGCGGCGGCTCTCGCCCCGGCTCCGGAACTTGCTGTGGTGGCAGTGGCGGCAACGTGTTTCCCACCGCTCCAGCGCCTTCACTCTCCGCCGACCCCTGCCCCGCGTAAATCGTATGGTCCTTGCGTCGGGCGAGCCGCACCATCCGCGGCGTGACCAGGATGAGCAACTCGGTCTCCTCCTGCTGCGCGTTTTGGTTCTGATCGAGAAGGCCGATTCCCGGAATGTCGGCGATTCCTGGGTTGCCGGTGATCGCGTTGCTGAGCTGCGTTTCGAGGAACCCTGCCAGCGCCGCCGTTTCGTTGGGCTTCACCCGAACTGTCTGATCCACTTCGTCATTGCTGATGACGGGGATTGCATTGATGCTCTGGCCGCTCAGGCTGCTGATATTGAAGTTCAGATCAAGAGTAACGTCGTCGTTGGGATGGATTCGCGGCGTGGCCTTCACCTTCAGACCGATGTCGAGGTACTGCACTCCCGGATACGGCGTGCCGAAAGAATTGAGCCCTACACCGCTGCCAAAAAGGCTGGCGGAATTGATGATTACGGTGGCCTGGGCGGACCCGTTGTCTGCCGTGGCCGCATCTGGTAGGCCGTCGCCATTGAAATCAGCCGTGGCGATGGAAGCGGGAGCAGTGCCCACCGGAATCTCCGGAAGCGCCGTGAAAAGCTCACTGCCGGCGTTTAGAAGGACCGTTATAGCATTGTCCGTTGTGTCGGAAACCGTGATATCGGGAGCACCGTCCGCATTGTAATCCGCCACGGCGATCGCGGTTGGACCGTTGCCCGCGGCGAAATCCCGGGTGGCACCCGCTACGAATTTGCCAAGGGGCGCCGAGTTGGTGGTGCTGATTTGATTGTAGTAGACCGTCACGGAGTTTCCGCCGAGGTTCGCTACGGCGATGTCCTCGGCGCCATCGGCGTTAAAGTCTCCAAACGCCACTGATACGGGACGCGTCTCCGGTGGATAGTCGGTGCGATTCTGAAAAGTTCCGTCCCCGTTACCTAGGAAGACGGAGATGGTGTTGTGGCCTTGGTCCGCGACGACCAGGTCCGCGTGGCCGTCGCCGTTCAGATCCGCAGCCGCAAGAGCGGCGGGTGAAAAACCGGCGGGAAGCTGGATCAACGCCGGCGCCTGGAAAGTACCGTCGCCATTCCCCTGAAAGATAGAGATCGAGTTGTCGTCCTGGTTGGCGACCGCAAGATCGAGAAATCCCGTCCCGCTGAGATCGTGAAAATCCGTGGCGATCACTGAAACAGGCCCTCTGCCCGTGGGTATGTCCACTTTGGGCTGGAACGTGCCGTCGCCTTTCCCGAGCAAGAATCGAAACCGTATTTGCGGCCTTGTTGGCGACCGCCAAATCCAGAATGTTATCGCTATTTGCAGCAGCCGCGCCGTTATTGAATTGCCCGCTCGCAATCCAAACCGGAGTCGTCCCCGTCGGGAACGTCGTCTGTGCGCCGAATGTCCCGTCGCCATTTCCAAGCAACACCGACATGGTATTGTCGGCCGAATTCGCGACGATCAGGTCGTTGATACTAGTGCCGCGCAGGTCGGCTGTGGCCACGAAAGCAGGTGAATTCCCCGCCGCATAGTTGGTCAGCGGAGCCACCGTTGCCGCGGCAGCGCTGACGCTGCTGATTCCCGCCGATGTGATACTCGGAGCAAAAGTCGTAAGGGACACCGGAACGCGGTCGCCCACAAAAAACGTCGCGGGCTGGCCGTCCTGCGCACGGAGCAAAATGCGCCGGCCCTGCCGGACGAGCGAGAGCATCTCGGCAAAATTGGCCGCCGCACCGGGAAGGGTGGCGAGAAACGTCGTCTTGCCTCCGCCGAAAGCAATGACCGGCGGAACCGATGAGGTCCCGAAGATTTGGTTGATCACGTCAATGAGACCTTGGGCGGATTGTTCCGCCTCCTGGATTTGCTGCGAGCTGAGCGAATAAACCGTTGCGGTTTGAGGCGGAGTAATTCCGAGCTGCCGCGCGCGGTTGCGGTCCACCTCGAGAACTTCAATTTCTAAAACCACTTCTCCCGTGGGCTGCTCGAGATTGCCAATCAAATCCGAGGCCACCGCAATCGCTTGCGGAGACGCGCGCAAAGTGATAGTGCGGCTGTTCGTATCGAGGTCAGAGCGGGTGATGCCGGTGATATCGCGAACCATTCGCAGCATTTCCGTCATCTGCTCGGGCGTTTCCGAAGACGGAAGCAAAACGGTGCGGACCACCGAGGCGTCGTAGTCTTTTCGTTTTTGCGGCGTATTGTCAGTGACGAAAAAGAGACGCGACGTGAGCGGCCGCCAAAATGTTGCGGTCAAGTCGCCCAGCACGCGCGCGGCGGTCGGAAAATCCATGTCTGTTACCTGGAAGTGGACCGTTCGAGCATGGAGATCGACGTCGAATGCCGCTTCCACACCAAATTGCGAGGCCAACTGTTGGTACGCTCCCTGCGTATCGCCGCGATAGTCGAAGCTCTGTTTGCCAGGCCGGTATTCGAGATCCGGCTCGCCCGTAATTTCCGGCTCATCGATTTGTCGAACTCGCTCCGGCTCCGCGGCCGTCAGTTCCACGATCCGTTCCTGCACTGTCTTATTCGAGGGATCGATGGAACTGGCGTCGAGCAGTTCCCTGCGGGCTGCGTCCAGCTGCCCTGAGACAGCATCGCGCTCGGCGGCGTCGACCTTTTTTTGAACGATTCGGCTCTTCGCAATTGCGAGACGCAGCAGATATTCCCGGTCGCTTGGATCCCAGTGCGCCGCGTCGGAGTAGGCGGCAAAAGCGGCGTCCCAATCCAGCCGCTGCTCCGCCCTCACGCCGTCTTCATAGGCCGCTTTCGCTTTTTTCGCATCGGCCTTGGATACTACCGGCGAGACGGTGGGCTTAACACCCTGGCGATTGCGAGGGTGCCTGAGCTGCGGTCGCGCAGATCGCCAAAGTGCCGGCAAAAAGCAGCAGGCAGAAGCCGCTCGAGATTGCAACGCGACGGGGCCCTCGGACCTTGTCCGGATAATTCTGATCGGCCATGGCTAATGTGTGATGCCATTGTACAAAGGAACGTAAACCGTGCGGCTGTAAAGCAGAACGATGTTGTTCAAAGAGCTTGAATTTGGGCCAGTACCTCGCTAGACTGGAAATGCCAGTTGCAACTCGTTTACAACTGGAAATTCTATGATTCCAGCTCTCCTTGTAGCCCTTCGGGAAGGCGTCGAGGCCGCGCTCATCGTCGGTATTGTACTCGTATATTTGGACCGCAGCGGCCGCCGCGCGTTGAAAAGCTATGCATGGGGAGGAGTTATCCTGGCGTGCGCGGCCAGCGTCGCCGCCGCCGTGCTCCTGCAGCGCTGGGCAATTAGCGAAGACGGTTTCGAAGGCCTGCTGATGCTGCTGGCCTCCGCGCTGGTGGTCACCATGATTATATGGATGAACCGGGTGGCGCGGAGCTTGCGAAAAAACATCGAAGCGCGCGTGGAGGCTTACGCGCAGCGGTCCACGAGCGCGGCGGGATGGGCTATCGGCGCATTTGTTTTCTTCATGGTGGTGCGCGAGGGTGCGGAGCTCGTGCTGATCCTGCGGGCAGTGGAGCTTTCCACCGCAGGCGTGCAAGTGTGGATTGGGACGCTGCTGGGCATCGCGATTGCGGTCGGCGTGGGCGTTTTCTTCTTCCAGGGAACACTGCGGATTCCGCTGCATCGCTTCTTTCGTGCGACAAGCATCATCCTTATGGTGGTCGCGTTCCAACTGGCGCTCACAGGCGTGCACGAGTTGAGCGAGGCGCATGTGGATATGGTCCAGCAAAACCGAGATGGCCACTGTCGGGCCGATCGTGCGCAACGAGGTTTTCTTTTTTGTGGTGATTCTGGGAGTGGCCGCGCTGGTGGTGCTGCGCGAATGGTTCGGCGCGCGCCAGCCGGCCGAGAACGCTACCGCCAATCCCGCCGAACGCCGCTTGCGCGAATGGGAATTTCGCCGGCAGCGGCGATGGAGCTTTGCCGCGGCAATCCTGTGCGTGCTGGTGGTCGTGTCGCTGGCGGCGGAATTTGCGTACACGCACGCGATGAACGCTCCGGCAGCCCGCGCAGATCGCTCGACGCGCGCAAAACGACGAAGTCCGCATTCCGCTCTCCGAACTGACCGATTCAGCCTGCACTTTTATACCGCCGACGTGAACGGCACCGTGATTCGCTTCATGGTGATTCACCAGACCAACGGCGACTACGCCACCGCGCTCGACGCCTGCGAGATTTGCGGCCGCGCGGCTACCGGCAGGAGGGCCAAAACGTCATCTGCCGGAATTGCGGCGCCTCGATTTACATTCCGTCGATCGGCGATCGCGGCGGATGCAATCCGATTCCGGTGAAATCGACGAGTGGCGGGAGGAGAAGTGATCGTCGATCTTTCGGCGCTGGCCAACGCTAACGCGATGATTCACTCTTAAAAATGTTCGCACGCCTCGTGGGCGAATCGTTCGTTCGCAATCCGCGCCGCAAAATTTTGACCGCGGCGGCGCTGGTGGTGGGCATGGCCGTAGCGACCGCCACGCTGACGATCGCGCTCGAAGTGGGCGACCGCATGGCGCGCGAATTTCGCAGCCTGGGCGCGAACCTGATGGTGACGCCGCAGTCGGATACGCTGCCCGTCGAAATCGGCGGCGTGGATTATCGTCCGGTGGACGAAGGCGCCTACCTGCGAGAAGCGGATCTGGGCAAGCTTAAAACGATTTTCTGGCGCCACAATATTCTGGGTTTCACGCCATTCCTCGACGTGCCGGCGTATGTCGGTCCCGGCGGCGCACAGGCGAAACTGACGCACTTGATCGGCACATGGTACGAACACGATGTTCCGGTGCCGGACGGAACGGCGTTCAAAACGGGCGCTGAGCGTCGACGCATCCCTGGTGGAAAATTCGAAGGCCGCTGGTTTCAGGATGGCGCAAGGAAGCCGTGGTGGGCGAGGCGCTGGCTGCGAAGCAGCCTCGATACTTTCACGATCGGCAAAACGATATATGTGGCGGAGAACGGAGAATTCGGGCTCTACGCGCCCGCTGGTCGTGACGGGCATCGTTTCGACGGGCGACGCGAGGACAATGCCCTGCTGGTTCCGCTTTCGGTCGCGCAAAATCTTTCTGGTCATCCCGGGCAATTCCGGCAGCTTTTTGTGAGCGCACTGACCAAGCCGGCCGACGCGCTGGCGGCCGCGATCCGCATTCGCTGACGCCAACCGAATACGACCGCTGGTTCTGCTCGCCCTACATCTCGTCGATCAGCTACCAGATTGAAGCAGTGCTGCCCGGAACGGATGTGCATGCGATCCGGCGGGTGGCGGATACCGAGGGCAAGATTCTTTCTCATGTGAGCACGCTGCTGTGGATCGTGACGCTGGCCGCGCTGATGGCGGCGGGCTTGCCGTGGCAGCCACGTCTGCCGCCGCCGTGCTCGAGCGGCGCGCGGAGATCGGGATTATGAAAGCGATCGGCGCGACGAACACGTCCATCTCGGCGCTATTTCTGGCGGAGCACTTGATGCTGGCGCTCATCGGCGGAGCGATCGGGTTTGTCTTTGGCACGGTCTTGCGCGTTTTCTCGGAGAAAGTGTCTTCGGTGCGCCGGCATCGCCACGAATTGTCCTTCTGCCGATTGTTCTGGGGCTTGCGGCGCTCGTGGCGCTGGCTGGCGGTCTGATTCCCTTGCGGCGGGCGGCGCATTTCGATCCCGCGCCGATTCTGCGGGGCGAATGATGTTCGGCCGCATGCTCTGGAAATTGCTCCGCGGCAATCGCGGCCGCCTTGCCGTGGCACTTGTGGCAGTGATCAGTGGCGCGACGGTGATCTCGGGCTGCTGAATCTTCAGTTCGACATGCGGGAAAAGCTGGCGCACGAGTTTCGCGCTGTTGGGCGCGAATCTGGTTATTTCCCGCGGCAGGACGTCGGGAGCGGGCGTGGCGCCGTGGGCACGCCGGGCTCGCCAGATTTGATGGATCAAAGCGCCGTGCTGAATCAACTCCAGCGACTGCACACGCGCCGAAGTGGTGGGCGCCGCGCCGTTTCTGTATATCGTGGCCCGTAATCAAGATACTCCTGTGGTGGTGGCCGGCACCTGGCTCAACCAGCTTGCGAACTCGAGCCTACCTGGAAGATTAAGGGCAAGGTCGCGTCGCGCGAGGATGACGCGCATGCATCGTCGGCCGCAACGCCGCCCGGCAGTTTAATTTCGCTCCGGGCGACAAGATCACGTTGAACTATCTTGGCCGCAGCGCCAGCTTTGGAATCGCGGGCGCAGTTGATGCCGGCGCCGCTGAAGGACAATCAAGTTTTCGTGACCTTTCCGCGGCGCAACAACTGCCGCGACGCGCGGGCAAATCGAATTGGTGCAGATGAGCGTGAGCGGCACGGCGGCGAGTATCGGCGCCTACGCGGCGCAACTGGCGAGTTCCCTTCCCGGCTATGATGTGCGTCCCATCCGGCAGGTGACGGAAGCCGAAGGCAATCTGCTGCAACGCACGCGGTTGCTGATCGCGTCCATCGTCGTGCTGATTCTGGCGCTGACGGCGCTGTGCGTGCTGGCGACGATGGCGGCGCTGGCGATGGAGCGGCGCGAAGATGTGGGCTTGATGAAGGCGCTGGGCGGATCGATTGCGCGGATCGTGGGGCTGTTTCTGGCGGAAGTGGGAGTGCTCGGCGCGGCAGGCGGAGCTGGTCGGCTGCATGGCGGGTTTCGCGCTGGCGCGTTGGATGGGCGAGCGCGTGTTCGGCGCGTCCATTGCAGCGCGCTGGGAAATTTTCCCGCTGACGATTGTGATGATGGCGATCGCGTGGATGGCCGGAGCGCTGCCGCTGCGCGCGCTGGGAAAGGTGAAGCCCGCGGTAATTTTGCGCGGAGAGTAGGATGTTCCTCAAGCGCAAAGCTAAAAGCAGATCCCTCACCCCGGTTCGCATACGGCGCGACCGGGTTCGGGATGACAACGGAGATCTACAATCGGATGACGCAGGCGCTGGTCCAAATCGAGGATCTGCGAAAGGAGTTCGGGAGCGTGCGCGCGCTCGATGGCGTGTCGTTCGACGTGGACGCCGGGGAATGGATCGCCATCATGGGGCCTTCGGGCTCGGGCAAGACGACGCTGATCAATATTCTGGGCGGCCTGGACACGCCGACCTCCGGACGGGCGCTGGTGGACGGCACCGATGTGGCGCGGCTGGATGAAAGCGGGCTCGACGCGCTTTCGCGCGGAGAAAATCGGGTTTATCTTTCAGCAGTTTCACCTGGTTCCTTATCTGACTGCGCTTGAAAACGTGATGCTGGCGCAGTATTTTCACAGCACCACGGATGAGAACGAGGCGCGGCAGGCGCTCGAGCGGGTGGGCCTGGGGGATCGCATGGAACATTTGCCGGCCCAGCTTTCCGGCGGCGAACAGCAGCGCGTGGCCGTGGCGCGGGCGCTGATCAACCATCCGAAACTGATTCTCGCCGATGAGCCGACGGGAAATCTTGATGAAGCCAACGAGGAGATCGTTCTGCGGCTGCTGCGCGAACTGCACTCCGAGGGCCACACGATTCTGATGGTGACGCACGCGCCGTCGATTGGGCGCTGGCTGACCGGCGGATCGATCTGGCTCATGGCCGACTGGCGCAGGTTGTAATCCGCGTTTGAGGAGTCCATTCGACCCCTTCGAAGAGTGTCGAGTGAGAGTGTGCGCCGATCCTTTGTTTTGAATAACTTGCATCGTATTCTACTCGGCTCCTGTGTCGAATAAGCCGTGGAGGAGCTCGAGCGGTTTTCGCGAAGCTCGGCGCCCGCTAGAAGAGGGCGCACTGCGACTCCTCCAGGCCCAGAGCCACTTCTCTTCGCCGCCAAAATCCATGGTTCTCATCGTCACGGGCTCAGACTAGCAAGCAGATGACAAATGCAAGGAAGAAAAACCTGTGGACTCTTGCGCGGGGCAGTTCGAGTCGATTACGAACCGGCGAGGAATTTGTATTGGTCGGCGGTGAGAGGGACGACGGAGAGGCGTCCTTGGCGGACTAGAGGCGAGTCGGAGAATAGCTTGTTGGCTTTGATTTCCGCGAGGGTGACGGGCTTTGGCAGCGGCTTTCCTCCTTTGATTTTCACTTCGGGGTTTTTCGGGTTTGAAGCATCGACCGAGACGGCTGTCGCAGTGCCTACTGCGCTTTTGCGGTCGCCCGTTTCGTAAATCACGAGTTTCGCGCCTGGCTGCATTTCGCGCAGATTCCGTAGGGCAACCGGATTCGAGACACCGTCCCAGACTGTGGTGCCGTCGCGCTGAAGGTCCTCGAAGGAATATGCGGAAGCTTCGGTTTTTAGCAGATAGCTGTTGGCCATGGCGATACCTCCGTAGGAGGAAAGACCATTCTACACGGCGGAGGGCGATTCGCAGTAGATTGCGGTTTTACCGAAATCGAAGAGAGATTCCTCGACTTATCTCCCGGGCTCGACTAGCCGTCGACCCGGGAGCCCTTCCTGGTCCCGGCGTTTCGCGCAAAAACAAAGGCGCGGGACACTCCGCTCGGAATGACGGCGCGAGACGGAACTGCGAAATGCACAGCCGGCGCGGGCTATGCTCCCTTCCTTGCTAAGTGCAGGCAGAATGACGAAACGCGAACGGGCGACGCTGACCTCGGCACTCAATGCTTTGCGGCGGCGTCTGCCTGAGCGGATTCGCGGGCACGTTTTAGGATGTAGCCTTCGATGGAGCGGACCTGTGCAGCGGTAAGGTCCTCGGAGAATGACGGCATACCTAGCTCCCGCAAAGCGCCGCCTCGAACAATTGGTTGAAAGATTTCGTGCTTGGACTCGTTGGTGTAGCGCAGGTCTGGCACGAGCCCGCTGCTTACTGCGTCGCCGCCATGGCAGCGCGCGCAGAACGCCGCGAACAGATTCGATCCCTGATCGATCTCACGCGAAGATACAGTGAGCTTGAAGGTTGGCATAGGGACCGGCGGAACGGCTGGCTGAGCGCGTTGTTTGAGCGTCGCGGTTCCTCCGATTGAAAAGACGGCGAGTCTTCCATTCCCGATCTTTCCCTTGCCGATGGATCGATTGCCAAGCGTCGTGGGTCCGCCCCATCCGGCCATCACTGCGACGTATTGGGTTCCGTCCACGGAGTAGGTCATTGGTCCGGCTGAAATCCCGACGCCGGTGTCGAATTCCCACAGCGGGTTGCCGTCGGCGGCACGATAGGCGATGAATTTTCCGTCGGCTCTGCCCTGAAAGACAAGATTCCCGGCCGTGGTCAGCGTTCCGCCACTCCTGGGAAAAGGCTGGTCCGCGTGCCACACTTCGCGACGTGCAACTGGATCCCATGCGACCAGACGTCCCTTCGACTGAAGCCTGAGCCATTGGTCTCGCACAGGTCCGCGATAGCCTCTGTCTGAGGCAGTGGTCTGATCGTGAAGATCGATTTTCCAGTCGCGCGGCGTCGCGTGGATCGAGGCGCTATCGAGCACGCTGAGATACACAAGCCCGGTCATTGGATTGAATGAGATCGGGTTCCAATTGTGCCCGCCCTCAGTGGAAGGTTTCACGATCGTGGCGTCTTTCATCGCGCGGATTTCAGGGTTTTCCACGGGACGCCCGCTCGAATCAATACCGGTTGCCCAATTGATTTCGGTGAATGGAGTGGCGGAGATAAGCGAGCCCTTCTCGCGATCTAAGACGTAAAAGAAGCCGTTCTTATTGGCCTGCATCAAAACGCGGCGCTGCTGTCCGTCTATGGTGAGAGTGGCGAGCAAGAGGGGCTGAGTGGCATCGAAATCCCAGTTGTCACCCGGCGTAGTTTGATAGTGCCAGACCTGTTCGCCAGTGTCGGCGCGGAGCGCGAGGATGGAGGCGATGTAAAGATCATCTCCCTTGCCGCGAACCTGGTCGTACCAGGGAGATCCGTTTCCCGTTCCGACGTAAACCAGGCCGAGATCGGGGTCGTAGACGAGGCTATCCCACGGGCTTCCTCCGCCGCCGAGTTTCCACCATTGGCCCTGCCAAGTGTTGGCGGCCTGGCGCAACGCGTCGGACTCACCTGGCTGCGAGGGATCACCCGGGACGGTGTAGGTTCTCCACGCCAGTTTTCCGGTTTCGGCATCGTAGGCGGAAACGTAGCCGCGCACCGCATATTCCGATCCTCCGTTGCCGATCAGAACCCGGCCCTTGGCAATGCGCGGCGCGGCGGTGATGGAATACGGTTGGCCCTTGGGCGTGGTTTGCACTTGCCACGCGACTGCGCCCGTTTTGGCGTCGAGCGCGATCAGTCGCCCGTCCAGCGCGGCCACGTAGACACGTCCTTTATAGAGCGCGACTCCGCGATTCACGACATCGCAGCACGCGAATTTCGAGTAGTCCTTGGGGACGTGTGGATCGTAGGTCCACAGCAGGGCACCGGTTCGCGCGTTCACGGCATAGACGACGCTCCAAGCGCCCGTGGTATACATCACGCCATCTTTCACCAGCGGAGTGGCTTCGTATGCGCGCAGGGTTGGAAAATCCATGGACCAGGCGAGCCCCAACCGGCTCGACGCTCTGCTCATCAATTTGCTTGAGAGGACTGAAACGCTGCTCGGAGTATGTACGACCATAGGTGATCCAGTTCGCGGAATCGGAATCCGCGGCTCGAAGCGCAGCGTCGTCCACTTGGACGTGTCGAGCGCAACCAGTGATGGTCAGTACCGAGACTGCCACCATGGCCAGTAGTGCGCGCCGATACGAATCGCGATGCATGCGTTCTCCGCTGGAACTTTTTCTTGATCGGGCCAGCTACGCCACTCGCTGACCGATTTCGACTTGCGGGGTACACTTATACACCCAGTGCGGTTCCGACTGGGGTCCCGTATTCTTTGTCGCACGTTTCGGACCCATCAAGAGAGCCGCACCGGCGTGCAGCCAACGACCGCGGATAAGAGGCAGCGGTGTATAATTGTGTTCCCCATGCAACGGATCGGAAGAATTTTCCCATTGATGGTCGCGCTGGCGCTTCCTGCGTCGGGCCTCGCGCGGAATATTCAGACGGCTGCGCTGAATGGCGCTGTGGACTCATTGAATAGCTGCCCGACGAGGTCGCTGCTGCTGAATTTCGATGTTTATCGGGGTGGGCAGGCTGTGCGGCAAGTGCCGATCTGGCGATTGCAGGACGACGCAGCTTTTTTCTTCACGTCCGGCCTGATGATTGACGCTGATGGAGCGCCGAACGCCTACAATCCGGAAGACACCGGATTGGACGACCTTTCCAACGCAGGGCAACCGGAGCACTGGGACGGCATTATTGCGGACGACGAAGGAAATCCCGTGGTTCAAGGGCCTGGTGACCCGTTCCCTGGATATTACATTTCCTGCACGGCGCTTTCGGATTGGACGAAAGAACGCGTCGATCCGAGGCGATATGTGGACGCTTCGAAGATCCCGTACATTGCGCTGCCCGGAGAGTTGGCCCACGAGTCGGGCGCGCGGTTGGGAGATTTGGCGGTTGTGGTGAACATGCGAGACGGCAGGTCCGCATACGCGATTTTCGCGGACATCGGGAGGCTCGGCGAGGGTTCGATCGCGCTTGCGGATAATCTGGGAATTTGGTCGGATGCGCGCCGCGGCGGTAGATGGGGCGGCATTCTGTACCTGGTATTTCCAGGCTCAGGCGAGCATCGACCGATGTCACTTGAAGAGATCAACGAGCGGACGGAAACGCTATTCCACGATTGGGGCGGCATCGAACACGTCCGTTCCTGCGCGGACCGCGCACCCGAGAACCCACCGTTCCGGTTTGAATAGAACAGGGGCTCTGCTTCATCCGACGGCGACGAGCCAAAAGAGAAGCCGCTGGGCAATCCAAGAGAGATTCTGCGACCTATCCCAGGCTCGACTAACCGTCGACCTGGGAGCCCTGTTTGGCGTCCCGGCGCTTCGCGCAAAACAAAAAGCGCGGGACACTCCGCTCAGAATGACGGGATAGACTTTCACGTTTGATCGAAAATGCGCAGCCGCATCCGCGCCAGGCCCGCAAAGAACCACGCCGTTTGCTAGAATAACTAAAATGCCGATACCGATTGATGCGCGGAAGAAACCGGAGGACGTGAAGGTCTTCGTGTCCACGGGCGAGGGCGTGGCGATTACCTGGTCCGACGGGCACACGAGCCGCTACGATTTTCCCTACTTGCGCGAGAACTGCCCCTGCGCGACATGCAACGACGAACGCGCGAAGAAGGAAGCCGATCCGAAAGCGGCGGCCGCTGCGGCGGTGCTGCCGATGTACAAGCCGCGCGTGACGGCTAAAGCAGCCAAGGCGGTGGGCAATTACGCCATTCAGATAGAGTTCTCCGACGCACACACCACGGGAATCTACAGCTTCGCTTGCCTGCGGGAGCTTTGTCCTTGCGATGAATGCGCGAGAGAGTTTCGATCCGCTGCGAAGGGGGTTGCTTCGTAGCACGAGGACTTCCCCTTCCGAGGCCGTGAAGAGCAAGCCAAAAACACTCGCCACCGAGACACCTAGAGGCCAAAAAAGGAAACAGCAGATCCCTCTCTACGTCCCGCGCCCGCACACGACGCTGGCGGAGGGAAAAGCGCGGGATTTCGTTCGGGATGACAGGCCATGAGGGTAGTTCGCGATGCTACTTTGGGGCGAGCCAGTGCCAGGCTAGCCAGACGACCGGGCTGGCAAGGATTAGGCTATCGATGCGATCCAGCATTCCGCCGTGCCCTGGCAGAAGCGTGCCCGAATCCTTCACGGAAGCGGCGCGCTTATAAGCCGACTTGATCAAATCTCCCATTTGACCGGCGATGTTCGCGAGCCCCGCGACAACTGTAAGGGTGACGACGCTCACTTGCGTCCACCGCGCGAAAGCCACCGCAACCAGCAGCGAAGCCACAAAATTTGCTATCGCCCCCTCCCACGTTTTTTTGGGGCTTAGTATTGGTGCGAACGGTATGCGTCCGAAAGTCCGCCCAGTGAAATAGGCCAGCATGTCGCCTGCCCAGATCAGAACAAGAGTAAATAGAACGAGATCACGGCCGCCGGGAACGATTTCGTTGACGCGCACCAAATAGCTGAATGGCAACGCGATCAATAGAAGTCCCGCCGAGCTGATCGATACCGCGGAGAGCACATCATGCAACGGCCGGCGCGTGGCGAGCCCCGCGATCACCAAACCGAAAACGAAAATGAGGAGCACTTCATCGAGGGAAATGGCAAAGGGGCTCGATGACGGTCGAACGATCGTGACGCCGGAGCCGAGCGTCAAAGTGTCCGCGGAACCGGCCACGTACTGCGCGTAGAATATTCCGGCGGCACACGCGAATGCCCAATAGCGATACGCGCGCAGGCCGACGAGTTCGCCCAAATTAAAAAACTCGCGCAAAGCAAGGATCGCAACCAGCGCTGCCGCAGCAGCCAATAGCGGGGCAGGTCCCCACCATACCAGCGCGACAACGGCAGGTATCAGCACCGCAGCGGTCAGAATGCGAAGAAGCATCCGGCGTCAGCCCCGACCCGTGCGTGCGAGGCGCCCGATGACGGGAGCCTCCTTCTTATGCACCGGCGCGGCGCCCCGCGCGGATTCCAACCCTCCGTAGCGGCGCTCGCGATCCTGAAAATCCAGGAGCGCCTCGAGCAGGCGCGCCCGTGAAAAATCGGGCCAGAGCGTCTCCGTTACGTACATTTCCGCGTACGCGATCTGCCAAAGCAGGAAGTTGCTCACGCGCATTTCGCCGCTAGTGCGAATCAAAAGATCGGGGTCGGGCAATCCGGCGGTATAGAGATGATCGGAAATCGTCTGCTCGTCCGCATGGAAGGCAGAAAGGCCGTCGGCGCGGACCTGGTCGAGCATGGCGTTGAAAGCATCGGCGAGCTCCGCGCGGCCGCCGTAATTGAGCGCGAGAACGAGCTTCATTCCCGTGTTGCGCGCCGTTTGGCGCATGGCGTCGGCAAGATCCTTCCGCACCGTTTCCGGAAGCTGATTGGAGCGACCGATGGCCAACAATTGGATGTTGTTCTGCTGGATCAGCGGCAGCTCGCGTTTCAGATATTCGCGCAACAAGCGCATCAGAAAATCCACTTCGGGCTGCGGCCGCCGCCAGTTTTCGAGCGAAAAAGCGTACAGAGTGAGGCACGAAATGTGCAATTGCGCGCAGGTTTCAATCACCACGCGGGAGGCTTTTACGCCGGCGCGATGGCCGGCGATCCGCGGCAAATGGCGGCGCTGCGCCCAGCGGCCGTTCCCATCCATGATGGCGGCGACGTGCTTGGGAAGCCGGTGCGGGTCCAGCTTTTCGAGAAGCGCGGCTTCTTCAGGATTCGCAGCTTTGAAAGATTCGAACTTTTTCACGGAGATGAGTTCAAGGACACCCGCGAGCGAAAGTAGCACAGCGACTAGCCGTCCGCAACCGCGGCCGATGTTTAGCGTTGGTTAGGGCGATGAGGGTACTTGGATCGAGCCCGTTGCCAGGCCGTCGATCAGAGGACGGTCCGCAGCCAAAAAAGACAGTTGGCGCAGCGATTCCGGGGTGCGCCATTCGATCCTCTCGAACTCCAGATTCTGGATTTCGGCGGGCGAAGCGTGCGCCGCGAAGAAGAATAGGTCGAGCGGCTCGTCGGTATCGGCATAGGTGTGGCGCGTGTGAAAAACTTCCGGGCCTATCTGGACAGTCACGCCGAGTTCCTCCCGCAGTTCCCGCGAGAGAGCTTCGGACAAAGTTTCCCACGGCTCGACTTTTCCGCCGGGAAATTCCCACATCAGCTCGTAGCGGGAGCCACGCGGCCGCTGGCAGGCCAGCAGCTTGCCTTGATGTTCGATGACGGCAGCCACGACGGTACGCATCGATGCTCCTTCAATCTCATCATAACGCGGGTGCGGCGTGATGATGAAGGAAACGATTACTTGGCGCCGGAGATTTTGCGGACAATCATGGTTAGCGGATCGTAGAATTGGTCCACGACGCGCTCCTTGAGGGGAATGATAGCGTTATCAGTAATGTGGATTTCCTCGGGGCAGACTTCCGTGCAGCACTTGGTGATATTGCAATAGCCGATGCCGAGCTGTTCCTTTAACAGCGGGATGCGATTCACGCCGTCCATCGGATGCATTTCGAGGCCCGCGGTGCGGACGAAAAAGCGCGGGCCGCCGAACACATCCTTCTTATCGTGGTCGCGCAAGACATGGCAAACGTTCTGGCAAAGGAAGCACTCGATGCACTTGCGGAATTCCTGCACGCGGTCTACGTCGCTCTGATAGAACTTCCACGTTGCGCCAGCCCTCGGCTTGAATGCCGGAATCTTTTTGTTGACCTTGTAGTTCCAGGAAACGTCGGTAACCAGGTCTTTAATGATCGGAAAGGCTTTCATCGGATACACAATTATGGGCTGGTCTAGCGGCAGAGAATCCATGCGCGTCTTGCACATCAGACGCGGCTTTCCGTTCACTTCCGCCGAACAAGAACCGCACTTGGCAGCCTTGCAATTCCAACGCACCGCAAGATCGGGAGCCTGGTGCGCCTGAATGGAATGAACGGCGTCAAGCACGACCATGCCCGGCGTGAGCGGCACCTTGTAATCGACCGCTTGGCCGCCCTCTTTGTCGCCGCGAAAAATTCGTAGGGTTGCATCCGCCATTAAAAAGCCTCCGCGCTACCGCCCGACTACTTATCTTCCGCCAAAATTTGCTGCAAGTCAGCGGGCAGATCCGGCTTGGGCACTTCGAAGAGCGACATCGCATCGCCTTTCTTCACGATTACATGATTCTTCTTGCCCCATTCGTCCTCGGTTTTCGGGAAGTCGAGGCGGCTATGCGCGCCACGGCTTTCCTTGCGTGCGAGCGCCGCGTGCGTGCAAGCCTCGGAAACGGTGAGCATGCATTGCAAGTCGATGGAAAGATGCCAGCCGGGATTGAACAGGCGCGTTCCCTCGACGTGCGTCCTCTTGGCCCGCTCTTTTAGCTTTTCGATTTCGACGAGCGCCTTCCGCAGATCTTCGTCTGCGCGGAAAATTCCGACTAGATTCTGCATGATTTCTTGCAGGTCATGGTGAATGGTATACGGATTTTCCCCGCCGGCGCGCTCAAAGGGAGCCAGTGCCTGGCGCTCGGCTTCCCGGATTTGAGCGTCATCGAGAGCTGGGGCGGCGGTTTTCTTCGCCTGTTCAGCGGCGGCCAAGCCCGCGCGGCGCCCGAATACCAGCAGGTCCGAGAGAGAATTCCCTCCCAGGCGATTCGCGCCGTGAAGGCCGCCGGCCGCTTCGCCAGCGGCAAAGAGTCCGGGCACGGACGATTGGCCAGTTTCCGCCTCGACGCGAATGCCGCCCATCACGTAGTGGCAGGTGGGGCCGACTTCCATGGGCCCCTTGGTGATGTCCACATCCGCAAGTTCCTTGAACTGGTGATACATGCTGGGCAGCTTGCGCTTCACATATTCGGCGGGCTTGTGCGAAATATCGAGGAACGCGCCGCCGTGCGGAGTGCCGCGTCCTTCTTTGACTTCCGTGTAAATCGAGCGCGACACGACGTCGCGCGTGGAGAGCTCCATGCGCTTGGGATCGTACTTCTCCATGAAACGCTCGCCATTCTTGTTGCGCAGGATGCCGCCCTCGCCGCGGACGGCTTCGGTAACCAGAAGTCCTTGCACTCCCGGCGGCCAGACCATTCCGGTGGGATGAAATTGCACGAATTCCATGTCGAGCAATTCGGCGCCCGCTTCGTAGGCGAGGGCCATGCCATCGCCGGTGCACTCCCAAGAATTCGAAGTAATTTTCCAGGATTTTCCGATGCCGCCAGTGGCGATCACCACGGACTTGGCCTTGAACGTGACGAAGCTGCCGCTATCGCGCCAGTATCCGAAAGCGCCGGCGACGCGGTCGCCATCCTTGAGCAGCCGCGTGATCGTGCATTCCATGAAAACATCGAAGCCCATCTCCACGCCGCGGTCCTGCAAGGTGCGAATCATTTCGAGGCCGGTGCGGTCGCCGACGTGGCAAAGGCGCTTGAAAGTGTGCCCGCCAAAGGCGCGCTGCAAAATTTCGCCTTTTTCGGTGCGGTCGAAAAGTGCGCCCCACTGCTCGAGTTCGCGAACACGGTCGGGAGCTTCCTGAGCGTGGAGCTGAGCCATGCGCCAATTGTTGAGCAATTTTCCGCCGCGCATCGTGTCGCGGAAATGCATGCGCCAATCGTCGGCTTTATCGACGTTGGCCATTGCTGCGGCGAGGCCGCCTTCAGCCATTACGGTGTGCGCCTTGCCAAGCAGTGATTTGCAGACCACCGCCACTCGCGAGCCCTGCGCGAGAGCCTCGATTGCAGCTCTGAGTCCCGCTCCGCCCGCCCCAATGATGAGGACGTCGTGTTCGTGGGTTTCGTACTTGGAGGTCACAGGATTCGAATGTCCTTCAACGCGCCGGAGGCCACCAAGCGGATATAGAGGTCGGTGAGGCCAACGGAAATCATGCTCACCCAGGCCCAGAACATGTGGTGCTCGTTCAGTTTCGTGACGCCGCGCCAAACCGATTCGCGCGGCGTCCCAAGCGTCGCGCAGGAGAAGCAATCGAGCTTGCCACCGACCAGATGGCGCAGCGAATGGCACGAGAAAGTGTAAATCGTCAGCAGGATGATATTGACAAGCATGACTAAGGTGCCGACCCCGATGCCGAAACCGCTGGGGAAGAAGAAGGCGCGAATCGCGTCATACCAAAGAAAGCCGACAAAGATCACGGCGACGTAGAAAAAATAGCGATGCACGTTCTGGAGGACGAACGGAAAAGCCGCCTCGCCGCGGTATTTGCGATGGCTACCCTCTGCTACTGCGCATGCCGGAGGATCGAGGAAAAAACCGCGATAGTATGCTTTCCGGTAGTAGTAGCAGGTCGTGCGGAAGCCGAGGGGCCCCCAGAGAACTAAAATCGCGGGCGAAAAGGGCCACCAGCGGTGTTGCGCGTCAATCAGCGGTGAAAAAAAAGGCGAAAGATACGGGTCGGTCCAATAAAAGTTACCCTCAAAGACGGCCCGCCAAGTGGTGTAAATGGTGAAAGCGCCGAGGACGATGATGAACGGCAGGTTCTCAATCCACCATGCGTCGCGCCGCTGCGTGTTCCCGAAACGAGTCAAACCCTCTACGGTTGAAGATTCCGCCACCCTATTTGCGCACCCCCTAACAAACTAGAATATTCGAGAACGTTGCTTTTGGAAACAGGATTCTGCGCGGCTGCGAGGCACACTCGATGAAAAAGTGCGTTCAGTCGCGATGCACAGTAGCCGGAGAAAACGCCGGCAGACATACCGAGATATATTCCGCACCCTCGGGCGTCGAGTACTGCACCCACTCTCCGCCGTGCGCGATCACAGCTTGACCAGCGCGAACGTCTAGGTCACCCGCCGCGTGGGCGACGTGAAGCGTTCCGCTCAGCACGACGCTATATTCGTCGAATTCTGGCGTTTGCCCCGGCTCCGACCATCCTGCGGGACTTCGCATGCGCGCGACGCTCACGCCCGCAGTCTTCGAGTTGACCCGCCCCACAAATTCTTCGATGAGCTTCGGCTTCGTCCCCGCCGCTACGACCTCAGTTGGTTTCTCGATCAGAGTTGGCATAATTCCCTTGTGGCTTGACGCTCTTACACTAGCGCTCTGCCACCGTCGACGACGATTACTTGTCCGGTAACGAAGTCGGCGGTCGCAAGATACGCGACGGCGCCGGCAATATCACCTCCCGTGCCAGTGCGATGCAACGGAACGCGATGAATATATTCTTCGTCCGGCGGCTCGCCAGGAAACTGGATGGTCCCTGGCGCCACGCTGTTCACCAGAATTTCCGGCGCGAGCGCCCGCGCCAGGCACCGCGTCAGCATGATCGATCCCGCTTTCGACACGCAGTAGTGCGTGTACGCCGGCCACGCGAGCAAACCGCCGAGCGACGAAAGATTGATAATCCTCCCGCGGCCCAGGCGCTTCATCATCGGCGCGGCCGACTGCGCGCAGAGGAACTGCGACTTCAGGTTCGTATCCATGATGCGATCCCACTGCTCGTCCGTGAGGCTTTCGAATTTCGCAGGGAAAAACATGCCGGCATTGTTGACAAGAATATCGAGCCGTCCGAATTCGCGCTCTACCGCGGCAAACATTTTCTCCACTTCCGGGCGCTTGGCAACATCCGCCTGAATCGCCGCGGCCTTCGCTCCAGCATCATGAATTTCGCGAACCAGCGATTCGGCCTCGCCGCGCGACGTTTTGTAATTCACCACGATCGCGGCGCCGTCTGCGGCCAGACGCAGCGCAATGCTCCGTCCGATGCGCTTCGCCGCCCCGGTAACCAGCGCAACCTGACCCTCCAGGGGTTTCCCCGCCATTGCTTAGCTCCTGAATTCAACGGACACATTAACACTATCAAGCTTCCGAAGGAGTCTCCCGCCAACTTTTCTCGCGTCGGTTTCATGTAAAATCGTGCGGCGCGTAGGAGAGGATAATGAAACTCGATTTGCTGGCAATTGCGCCGCATCCGGACGATGTGGAACTCACCTGCGGCGGCACCATGCTCAAGATGGCCCAGGCGGGCTACCGCACGGGGATCCTCGATCTTACGCGTGGGGAGACGGGCACGCGCGGGACTCCGGAAACGAGGCTCAAGGAAGCGGAGCGCGCGGGAAAAATCCTGGGCGCCCGGCGTGCGCCGGAATCTAGGATTGCCGGACGCTCATCTGCAAGTGTGTGACGAGCAAAAGGAAGCCATCGCCGCCGTGATTCGCGAACTCGAACCTCACACGGTGATACTTCCCTACTGGCAAGGACGCCACCCTGATCACTACACAGCGGCGACTCTGGGATGGGAGGCTTGCTTCGTCGCCGGCCTGAAGAATTATGTGCTCGCCGGCGAAGCGTTCCGCCCGTTCAAGATCATTTACGCAGCCGCGTATGCGGACGTCCGTCCGACTTTCGCCGTCGATATCACCGCGCAATACGATCGCCGCCGCCAAGCGATTCTCGCCTATGCATCGCAGTTTCGTCCGCCAAAGCGCGAAGGCCGTTCTAAAGTTTCACTCCCATTGGACGAGCTCGAGGCGTGGATGAGTGACGCCGCCCGGCACTACGGCCGAATGATCGGCGTGAAGTATGCGGAGGGATTCGTGGTGAAGGAAGTAATGCGCGCCGACGATGTAGTGAAGTTGCCGGTCCGGTCCATGTAAACGAACGGGGTTGCGCCCCTCGGCACGAAAACCGAAACGCCCCGGCGCGTCGTTCTGCCCGGGGACGTTCCCCATCTCGCCGTTTCAGCGCCAGACTAAAATTGGTTCCACAAATATTGGTTGTAGACCTCGTGGTGGAACTGCACCTCCGGTCCTTTCACCACCGTGCCCAGCAAGCGAGCGCAACGGTCCGCGGAGGCCTGCTTCAGGTCGGCATAACGGCCCTTCACATCCTCCCCAAGCAGCTTTGTCGTCCACTCGGCTGCCCGGAAATCATCGATCGCCGTGTAGATGTTGTCCGGCAGATAGCGCTCGGCCTGCCGCAGATTTTCCAAGTCAGCGGTATCGCCTTCAATCCCGGTCTTGAATACGCTGAGCATCACCAGGTACGGGTTCGCATCCGGAGCGACTGAGCGAACCTCCACCCGCATGCTCTTCGAGTTGCCGATCGGCACGCGAATCATCGAGCCGCGGTCCACGGCCGACGCTTTGATCTGATTCGGCGCTTCGAAATGCGGGTCGAGGCGGCGGTACGCATTCACGCTGGGATTCAGCGCCAGGCAGATGTCGTTCCCGTGTGTCAGGATGCGGTCGATGAACTCCCATCCGCAGCTCGAAAGCTTTTCCTGCCCTTTCGGATCCCAGAAAAGATTCGTCCCGTTCTTGCTGATGGAAACGTTCGTGTGCATTCCGCTGCCGTTAACTCCCACTACCGGCTTCGGCAAAAACGACGCCGTCATGCCGGATTTGGTCGCTACCTGGCGGCAGATCAGTTTGTAAAGTTGGATTTGGTCCGCTGCGGCCACCACTTCCCCGTAGCCGTAATTGATTTCGAATTGCGACGGCGCCACCTCCGGGTGATCCTTCTCGTTTTGGAAACCCATGGCGCGCTGCACTTCCGCGACTGTGTCGATGAACGTTCGGAGTGGATCGCCGGGAAGCGAATGGTAGTAACCTCCGGTGTTCACGTATTCGAATTTGCCGGTTTCGTAATAGCGCTTCTCCGCGTCCGTGCCCGCAAAAAGAAATCCCTCGATTTCGTTGGCGGCATTCAGCGTGTATCCATCTTTCTTGTACATGCCGTCCGAAAAGCTTTTCAGCATGGCGCGCATGTCGGCTGCGTAAGGGCCGCCCTGCTTGTCGATCACCTCGCCGAACACCATCACCTTGCCGGAGCCGAAAAAATCCGCCGGAGCCCAATAGAAAGCGCTCCAATCGATTCCCAGCCGCAAATCGCTCTCGCGCTGCGCCGTGAAGCCTCGAATCGACGAGCCGTCGAACGTGAGGTTGTCCCAGCTCTTCACCAGAAATTTCTTGTCGTAATCCAGCATGTGGAGGCGGCCTTCCAGATCGCTGAAGAGCACCGTCACAGCCTTGATTCGCTTCTCGTCCGTCAGATACTTGACTCTTTCCTCCTGCAGTTCCTCCATTGGAACGCGGCCTTGCCGCTGCTCCTTGGCCTTCAAATTCAGTTCTTCCAGTTCGCTATATGGAATTTCCAGAAAGTCGCGAAGTTCGTTAGACATGAATCTCCTTCATCCTTGAAGTAAATTAATTTATAAAGCTGGCGCAACTAGGACGGAGGTCCGGATTGCAACAATACGATATCGCGGATCGGCACGACGTCCAATCGAAAGAACTGATCGCGTGGATTTGAGCCCCCCCGTCAAACCGCCGGAAATGCAGGAGAGTTATAAAGAAAACGTAAATAAATCGTCAGGAAGCTCAATTGCAGCCCATAAAGAAAACTTATCCATCCGATGAAAAAAACAACTCAGGGGCGTCCAAGGCTCCGCTTGACGCCGAACGAACGGCTGCGGTAACGTCTGCCACTTAAATTCTATTCCCTGCAATCTACTGACTGGAGGACGGATGGACCCGAAAGGCGTTCTTGAATTCGCGTCGAAAAACGGGGCTAAGATTCTCGACCTTCGTTTTATCGATGTGCCCGGCGTATGGCAACACGTCAGCTACCCCATCAAGGAATTGACCGCGGATTCCTTCCACGAAGGATTCGGGATGGACGCCAGCTCGATCCGCGGATGGGCGCAGATTCACGAATCGGACATGCTGCTGATTCCCGACCCCAACACCGCCTTCATGGATCCATTCCTCGAAACGCCCACGCTGGTGATGATCTGCGACGCGCAAGATCCTCTCTCGCGCAAGCCTTACGATCGCGACGTGCGAAACCTCGCTCATCGCGCCGAGGAATATCTTCAGAAGACGGGAATTGCCGACCAGGCCTTCTTCGGCGCCGAGGCCGAGTTCTTTATTTTCGATAACGTTCGCTTCGACTCCCGCGAGAACCAAGCCTACTACTACGTGGACTCGGATGAAGGCCGCTGGAATTCCGGCCGCGAATCCCGATCAGCCAAACCTGGGCTTTCGCCCGCGCTACAAGGAAGGCTATTTCCCCGTCCCTCCCACCGATCGCTTTCAGGATATGCGCAGCGAGATGGTTTTGAAGCTGCAGGATGTTGGCATCGAGGTTGAGTGTCACCACCACGAAGTGGCCACCGCCGGCCAATGTGAAATTGACTTTAAATTCGACACGCTGATTCGCGCCGCGGACAACATGTGCAAGTACAAATATGTCCTCCGCAACACCGGCTACAAGCACGGCAAAACCGTCACCTTCATGCCCAAGCCAGTCTTTTCCGATAACGGCTCGGGCATGCACACCCACCAATCGCTATGGAACAAGGGCAAACCGCTCTTCGCCGGAGACGGTTACGCGGGATTGAGCCAACTCGCCATGTTTTACATCGGCGGTCTGCTCAAGCACGCTCCCGCAATCGTGGCGTTTGCCGCGCCCTCTACCAATTCTTACAAGCGGCTGGTCCCCGGTTTTGAGGCGCCTGTGAACCTCGCCTACTCGCGACGCAATCGCTCCGCCGCCGTCCGCATACCGATGTACTCAACGAATCCGAAGGCCAAGCGGCTTGAGTTCCGCCCGCCGGATCCGTCATGCAATCCCTATCTCGCCTATTCCGCAATGCTCATGGCCGGACTCGACGGCATCGAGAACAAAATCGATCCGGGAGGCCCGCTCGACAAAGACATCTTCGATCTTTCCAAGGAAGAACTCTCGCACGTCCCCTCTGTCCCTGGATCGCTCGAGGAATCGCTCAAGTCCCTCGAGAAAGATCATGCTTTCCTGACTAAGGGCGGCGTGTTCACCAAGGACTTCATCGATCTTTGGATTGATTACAAGATGTCGAAGGAAGTGAATCCCATGCGGATGCGTCCGCACCCGTATGAGTTCCACTTGTATTACGACATCTAGGATCCGCCCGCATCAGCCCGCGCGGAGTTCGCGGACATCAACTTGGATGAGTACGCAGTGGGCCGCCACGGTAGGTGGGGTGGCGGCCCATGCTGCGCTCCTCCTCCCTCGCGCCCCGAGCGTCATCGAGCACGATTAATCGAATCGCCAACCCGATAGGAGAGAAGCCCCGATAGCCTCGCCTGCGCTGATAGACTGCCTTTGAGGGCTTCTTTCATCGTGAAAATCTTCGGCCGCAAAGCCGCTGCGGACGCTGGCCGCGCACGCGCTGCCAGGCAAAAAGAGGGCCAACTCTCCTCATCGCATCGGGTGACGCTCGATCTCTATCGCGCCGAGGTTCTCGCCGCGATGATGGCCAAAAGCCGCTCCTCGGACTCCATTGAAACCACCGATCTGCTGGCCGGAATGTACATTTCCAATTGGGACCGCCTCTCCCGCTATTGGGCCAACAGCAAGCAGGAGGAAGTTGAGACGCTTCTCAAAGAATCTGCCGCATCAGCCCTCAGAGGTGGCACTCCTGGATCGAGTCGTATCAAACCAGTCGCGACGATAGCGCCAAACGGGTTTGGCAAAAGCTGCGAAGATCGAAAAATGGCAAGGCTGGCGACAATTCTCCGTGGCCTTCCGCGGATATGCTGTCCGTCCTGAAACAGGCGGAACGGATCACGCCCGTTCCACGAAGGATCCGGCGCTACTTCGACCCCCATCCTGACCACGGAATGCGTTCTTCTTTGCATCCTGCGAAACGCCGGCTCCGAAATCAGTCGCAGGCTGTCCGCCACCGGAATTGACGAGCCGAAGCTCGAGCGAGACGTCCTCCTTCCCCGCCGCGCCCCCCTCACCTGACCAATCTCACCCGCCAGCGTGCGCCGTCATCCTGAGCGAAGTTTCGCGCGGTTCTTCTTTTCCCGCGGTTTTTGCGGGCGCGAAACGCAGTCGAAGGACTCTCTTCGATGCGACCGCCGAGGAAAAGTTCACTCCAGGAGAGGTTCTCCGTCCCGCGTGCCAGCCACCCGCTTTTAACCCAAATTTGGCGCTTCTCCACGATTCACCGTGGACGATTTTTCTTTACACCAACAACTACTTGCGCGATTTCGGCCCCTTGTGTAAAGATTCTCTCTGTATCCTCGTACTGCGCCCACGGAACCCATCCGCCTCGCATCTTGTGGAGTGCGGGAGCTTGCTCCCGCTGTTTGCCGCCCGGGCTTGCCCGGGCGTGCTGCAACCATTCCCCCGGGAGCGTACTCCTCAGATGATCATCTTGAACCGCGGCCACAGAACCCCCAGCGGCGCGCGCGGCTTCCGGCACACGTACACCGGCACCGATTGCTCATTCGGCATCGCGTGCGGACTCACGATCGTCGCCGCCTGCCGAACCTCACCGAACAATTTAATAAACTCGCCTGACTGTTCGCCAAAAATGATCACGCACGCACCCGAGTAACCGCGAGGCCCCCAGTAAAAGTAACTATTGTGTCCGCCGATCGCCTTCGGCAGACCAAGCGCCGGCCCGTAATAATCGATCGCGCCCGTCTCGCCATAATTGCCGCCCAAAATTGCGCAGTTCGCGCGATCTGACGCCGGTAGGCTGTCGTACACCTGAGCCACGGTGTCCGCCATGTTTTTCCACCCGAACATATCCGCATAAAGCTGCGGCAGCGGGACGCGCACCGCATCGCGTTCCGTTTTCGCCAGGCTCGAATACGGCAGCAGACGCGAATAGCGCAAAAAAGTATTCACCGGCAGCACCGGAACACCGAATGGAAGCGCGATCAATCCCGCAACCACGATGACGCCGGCATACGCGAGCACCATCCTCCGGCGTTTTCGCGACCCGGCGAAGCGTTCGAGCATCACTCCGCCCGCCGCAAGCAAAATCGGATAAATCGGCAGAACGTAATATGACTTTCCGCCCAGAAACATGAAAATTGCCAGTACGATCAGATAAGTGCAGGCCAGAAAGCGGAGCCGCTTGGCCTCCGAAGCAGTGAAGTACCAAAGCAGCCCGCCCAACCAAAGTGGAAACGCAATCGGATTTAGAAACGCAACTTGCTCACCCAGGAAGTCCAAAGGTGAAATCGGAATATTTTTATAGAGCTGAGCATTGCGGACCACCTCAATTTGCGGCCAGCCGTGCTGCGCCTCCCAAATAAGGTTGGGGAAAAAAAGCAATATCGCAACGCACGCTCCCATCCAAATCCACTTCGATCGAAAGAGCCTCCACTCGCCACCGAGCAGCAGCCCGACCGCGAGCGCAAATCCGAAAACCAGCATGGTGTGCTTGTTCTCAAGCCCAAGACCCGCAACAATTCCAAAGACCAACCATAGCTTCGGCGTTGCTCCCTTGACGATGCGGACTACCAGCCACGCGCAAAGCAGCCAAAAAAGCGGCTCGAAGGCATTCATCGAGAAAAAGCTGTCGAAGGCCAGGAATGCGGGCGCGAACAGGACGGAAACCGCTGCCACCGATTGCGCGAGGCGGCCGCCACCAAGCTCGCGCGCAAAAATACCGGTAAGAAATACCACCGCCGCGCCGGCGAGCACGGGAAAAATCCGCAAGCCAACAATCGAGTGCCCAAACAAATGCCGCGCGAGCCACGCAATCAGCGCGATTAGGGGAGGCTGATCCACATAACCCCAGGCGAGATGCTCGCCGCAGGCCATGTAGTAGAGTTCGTCGCGGAAGAAGCCATACGAGCGGATGCCGGCAAATTGCAGGATGATTTTCGCGGCGGCGAGTCCAAGCAGAAGTCCCGTAGCGCTTGCCCCGGAGCTGGCCGCGCGCCAAGCGCTGCCGGACTTCGCATCCCTCGCGACGAATTCGATCGCTGAAGTGTCGCTCATCAGGATTCGAGACGCGTGGCCCGTCGCGAGGACGGCCCGCATCCGGCGGCGCCCCGATTTTCAGGCTGCGGATCGCGCAGCCCGCCGCGCTCGCAAATCAGGGCGAAACAATGGTTGCGCTCTTGATGCTGTCGATGTTGGGAAAATTCTTATCGAGGTACGGCTTTCCAAGTGCGGTAATTGATCCCTGATCGGGTTTCTCTCCGTATCCGCTGTACAAATTCTTCACCACGTCCATCCCGGAAGTCACTTCCCCAAACGGAGCGAAGCCCTGCGAATCGAGAAATGCATTGTTCCCATAATTGATGAACAATTGCGTCGTGCGGGTATTTGGCCCAGCGGTGGCAAACGTCACGTAGCCCGGCTTGTTGCTCTGCGTCACCGGATCGTCCTTGATTCTCGCCGATTGCCACTCCTTGCTCACAGCCGGATCGGCGCTCAATCCGAATTGAATCATGAAACCGGGAACCACGCGAAAGAACGCGGCATCGCTGAAAAATCCGTGTTTCACCAGATTGTAGAATCGGTCCGCTCCCAGCGGAGCCCACGCGCGCGTCACGTGAACGACGAAATCGCCTTTTGTCGTGGTAAATTTCGCATCGAACGTAGCGGGTGCTTTTGCATTCAGTGTCGCCGGATGCATCAAAGCGGGATCAGTCATATGAGTTGTCCTTGAGTGCTTCGGAGTTGGTGCGGCGTTCTGCGCTTGTCCAACAAAAATCCCCGGCGCGATTACAACAACAGTCGCGACGGAAAATAAGACAGCCATCCACTTCATGCGGCTTATCGTTCTCACTGCGCTCCCCTGGGCATCGCGCCCGGGCTGTTTCCCGGGACCTGCCCCTAAAATGCGGCTACTTCACCGCCCGTCTGCGGCAGGCGTTGCGAATTCACCCGCACCCGCCCGACTCCGCGCACGATTCTATCCGATTCCCGGAGCTTATTCGCTAGACTTTTCACTCCCGAGCCGTGGAGGCAAACTCGCGCGGTAGAGGTATTTAATAAATCGGCAATCCGCTACCGATGTTAGGCTGCAGGACAAAAGTCCCGTGCTACACTCGCGGTCGACACCGACACCATGACCGGCGAACACATTGGCGATCTTAAAAAAATGGGTGGCCGAACTCGCGCGTCAACGCAATGAGGGCGACACCGTCCGCCTGGACCGCGCCGTCGAATTGATCGGCAAGAATTTCGGTGTGCAAACCCATGAAGTGGCTATCCTGGGACTTACTTCGGACGAGCGCTCCCTTCGCTTTCTCGCCCCCGACAACCTGCGAACCATCGGGCAAGTCCCCCTCTCCAGCGGCAACTCCCTCGCCGCAAGAACCTTTCGCGAAAAGCGCGCCGAACTCATCAACCATTTCACCGTCGTTCCCCACGCATCCGTCTTTGAGGGCGTACCGGTTAACGAAGAGCAGCGCACTCCTCCCATCCAAAAAATCATGAGCTCGCCCATCATGCTGGGTCCTCGCGCCATTGGTGTCATCCAGGTATCGCGGAAGGCCAACACGCTCGCGGATGCCGGAGCGGATTTCACCCAGTCGCAACTTCGCGAACTCAAAATCGTTTCGGACGCGCTCGCCCCGTGCATTCTCCTGTGCAACTAAGGATTGACTCCTTTGCGCTTTCTGCACTTTTCCCGCTCTGCAACGCCGCCCGGCGCTCGCGCTGTTCACACAAGCGTAATCAGTTGCCGTGAAATGAGTTGACATCACTGCGCGTGCTTGATAATTTTCGAACGCGAATTTTTTCAGGATCGGTTCACGGAGGAAGGCACACTCGCTCAGCTCATGGCGTTCGTCGCGAAGAAAATTTTCCTCACCAAGGGAGTCGGAAAGCATCGCGAACGCCTGTCGAGCTTCGAGCTCGCCCTGCGCAACGCGGGAATCGCAGCGTGCAACATCGTTCGCGTCTCATCGATTTTTCCGCCTCATTGCAAATTGATCTCTCGCAGCGAAGGACTCAAACACCTGAAGCCCGGCCAGGTGGCCTTCACGGTAATCAGCGAAAATCAGACGCGTGAAGCCCACCGCCTGATTGCCGCCGGCGTCGGCCTCGCGCTTCCGGGCGATAAATCCATGTTCGGTTATCTTTCCGAACATCACTCCTTCGGCGAAACCGAAGAAGTTGCCGGCGAATACACTGAAGAACTCGCTGCCGAGATGCTCGCCACCACGCTCAATGTTGAGTTCGACCCGGATTTATCCTGGGATGAAAAAAAGGAAGTCTATCGCATCTCCAATAAGATCGTCCGCACCATGAACATCACGCAGTCGGCGGTCGGCGACAAGCGCGGCCTTTGGACCACCGTGCTCGCCGCCGCTATTCTCCTCGGCGACGATGACTGATTCCCCAGCCCTCCCTCGTTCCAGGAAATCGACGCAATGAAGTTGCTGGAAAATCTGTCGAGGAGCTGAAATGAGCCGATACACTCCGATGCCGCCGGATAATTTCGGTGGAATCCAGGAAGAGCAGTCCCGCTACGAAACGTCGCGCACCGCCATTTTCCCCGTGCCGCTCGATCGCACCGCGCGCGCGCAACATGGCACAGCCAGCGGCCCCTCCGCAATTCTCGCGGCCAGCCGCAATATCAGCCTGTACGATGAAGAACTCGAGGTCGAACCCTACAAGGAAATTGGCATCCACACCTTGCCTCCCATCGACACCATGGACGGCACGCTCGACGAAGTGATCACCGAAATTTTCACCGCGGCATGCGCGCTCCTCGACGACGCAAAATTCCCCATAACTCTTGGCGGCGAGCGCGCGCTCACTCCTCCGCTGGTTTCCGCCATGGCCAAGAAGTACACCAATCTCAGCGTGCTGCAGATCGGCGCGCATGCCAGCCTGCGTGACGAATACCAGGGCAATCCCAATAGCGGCGCCTGTGCGATGCGGCGCGTCGTTGAGATTTGCCCGGCGGTGCAAACCGGGATTCGCTCCATTTCGGCCGACGGCGCCCAGGCAATCCCGCGTCTGCGCACCAAGATTTACTGGGCCAAGGATATCGTCCGCCGCCCCGCTCAAAAGTTGGATCGCCAAGGTGCTTGCCGACTTGTCCGCCAACGTGTACGTCACGATCAACATGGATGGCTTCGACCCCTCCGTCGTTCCGGCCACGGCATCGCCGGAACCCGGCGGCCTTAACTGGTTTCAGGCGACCTCCCTCTTGCGCGCCGTTGCCAGTCATAAGAAGATCGTGGGGTTGGATGTGGTCGAGCTGCTGCCGCTGCCTGGCCACCATGCCTCCGACGTTCTCGCTGCGAAGCTGATTTACAAATGCCTCGGGTACATTTTCTGCCAGGGTTAAGCTAGGAGGCGGTGACTATGACTTCCCTCGCGTTGATGGCGCTCCTGCAAGAACGAGCCTACTATTTCGGCGTATCTTCTCGCGGTTTGATCGGCTGGATTATCATCGGCCTACTCGCCGGCTGGATCGCTGGTCAAATCACTCGCGGACAAGGTTTCGGCTGCATCGTCGATATCATTTTAGGCCTGATTGGCGCGGTCATCGGCGGCTGGCTCTTCACCAGGCTCCAAATCCCCGCTTGGGGTTTCTGGGGCAGTCTTGCGGCGGCCACCGTGGGCGCGGTCCTGCTCGTTGCGGTCGCCCGCCTCTTTGCCGGCGGCCGTCCCTAACCCGCCTGTGGATTTGCACAAGTGCTCGCGGCGATTTCCCCGAAGCCGCGCCAGTTTCTGCGAGGATATCTTGAGTCCGGATCGCGCGCGGATCGCCGATTCCAGCGTATTCCGACACCTCAAGGGATTTGGGTGAGCTGGGGAGTTCGCACCGCCCAAGTGGTCTCGCGTGTTCGCGATCTAAACGAAGGCGGAATGTTTGTTTCGACGCCCAATCCAGAGCCCGTAGGTACCGTCATAGCAATTCTGCTAGTCGCTCTCGAAGGAGAAATCCGGGGCCATGGAACCGTTCGAAATACAGTTCCGCGGGAGGGGATGGGCATCCAGATCACTGCGATGGGCGCAGAAGACGCCGCGCGCTTTCGCGAACTCTTGAAGCGACTCCTCGCCAAGGCACACCCCGTCCGTCCCGCGGATGTAGAATAAGGGCTCTTCCTCTTTGCGGGGAAACGCAGTTCTCTCGATCCCGCTTCTTGCATCCTACGCCGCTCTCACCTCTGACGTGCAATTCGGGCACCGCGTGGCCTTGATCGGAATCGCCGAATAGCAATACGGACATTCCTTCGTAGTCGGCGCTGCTGGCCGGCGCGGGCTTGCTCCAACGGTTGATCTGCCGAATAAAAAGAAAGATCACAAACGCGACGATAATAAAATCGAGTATCGTATTCAGGAAAACGCCGTAGTTGATCGTCGCTGCTCCCGCCGCTTTGGCCGCCGCTAGAGTCGGATACGATTTCCCCGAGATGTTCACAAACAAGCTTGAGAAATCCACTTTTCCCAGCAGCAGCCCAATCGGAGGCATGATTACGTCGCTGACCAGCGAGCTGATGATCCGGCCGAACGCCGCGCCAATAATAATTCCCACGGCCATGTCCACCACATTCCCGCGCATGGCAAATTCCTTGAATTCTTTCAGCATGGTTGCCTCCTCGCAGAGCAGTTCAGCGCATTTTCTCGCGCCGGCAAACTTCGGTGGCGAATGAGGTTAGCTAGAACCGGACGGAGTGGCAAGCACAATGGTCGGTCACTTCTGCCACGCGAAAAGGATTCCGCCCGCAAGCCCTCTCACCACCAGCGCGGCTCCGGCAAACCCCAGCAACAGGCTCTCATCGCCCAAGGGCAGCCACCGAATTGCCGCCACGCAGATGCCGACGAGCAAAAGCGATCCGCCCCGAATCCCGGCCTGCAAGCGGCTCGTTTCTGCTCCCGGGTGAATCCATACCCGCGCGCCCCAGTAGATCAGAGCAATTCCCAGGATCACCAGCGCCAGCGGCGACTCCGGCACTCCTACGGGGCGGGAAATCGCCACCACGATCAGCAGCCCTCCCAGGAGCAAAACGATGAATTCGCTCAACAAACGAAACAGATTCGCTGCATTCGGCATCGCGGCGCTCGAGTCGCGCGATTATCCCGCTTGCGCCGCGGGTAAGCAAGCAGGTGATAATCCGGTAGACCGCAGCTTCCAAGGTTTTCAAGGCGCCTGCGGGATTGCTATACTGATAGTGCCATTCGGCTGCATCGCCACGCTGCATGCGGGTATCCAATCGCACAGGAGCAATCAGTGCATAAGGTCATCATCATCGGTAGTGGGTGTGCAGGGTTAACCGCTGCAGTCTATGCCGCCCGCGCGGATTTGCGGCCTCTGGTCCTCGATGGCTACGAGCCGGGCGGCCAGCTTGCCCTGACCACCGAAGTCGAGAATTTTCCCGGCTTCACGGAAGGCATCCTGGGTCCGGACCTGATCGAACGCACCCGAAAGCAGGCCCAGCGCTTCGGCGCCGAATTTGCTTCCGGCGCGGTCTCCGATGTCGATTTGAGCGAGCGCCCCTTTCGCATCACCGCCGGCAAAGAGAAGTATGTCACCGAGACGCTCATCATCGCCTCGGGAGCCTCCGCGCGCATGCTCGGAATTGAATCCGAAAAGCTGCTCCTGGGCCACGGCGTCTCCACCTGCGCCACCTGCGACGGCGCATTTTTCCGCAATCGCGAAATCGTCGTAGTGGGCGGCGGCGACACCGCGATGGAGGAAGCCACATTCCTTACCCGTTTCGCCAGCCGCGTCACTCTCTTGCACCGCCGCGACGAATTTCGCGCCTCGAAAATTATGCTCGAGCGCGCCCGCGCGAACGACAAAATCGTCTTCAAAACGCCCTACGTGATTGACGAAGTAGAGAACGTCGCCAAAAATTCGGTGGATAGCGTCACCGTCCGCCACATGAAAACCAATAAACTCGAAAAAATCCCCGCCGAGGGCGTCTTCGTCGCCATCGGCCACGATCCAAATACTAAGGTTTTCAAAGGCAAGATCGATATGGACGCCGACGGCTACATCATCACCAACCACGGCCCCAAAACCAGCGTCACTGGAGTCTTCGCCGCCGGTGACGTCCAAGACCGCCACTATCGCCAAGCCGTTACCGCGGCAGGCTCGGGCTGCATGGCCGCCATCGAAGCGGAACGCTTTCTCGCCGAATGCTCCGGCTAACGTGACGCAGGCACTCTTACCTGCGCGCCTAAGTCGAGGCGTGGCGCAGGCACTCCTGCCTGCGCACGTAAGTCGAGCCAATCGGTAAGCCACAGCAAAGAGTCTCAGTCTACCGGCAACTAAGTCACTACCAAATTC
This sequence comes from uncultured Acidobacteriota bacterium, assembly GCA_963754105.1. Taxonomy (GTDB): domain Bacteria; phylum Acidobacteriota; class Terriglobia; order Acidiferrales; family UBA7541; genus Palsa-295. Next base: position 308,031 of record CAVWEZ010000007.1, on the reverse strand, counting down.
CCGGCAGTGACTCAGGCTGACTCGGTGGCGTAGTTTCCGACAACGCGACTAATCGCCCGCTCACCGCGCGATTCTCTATCAGGGCAGAGGTTGAGGGTCGGCGCATTGATAGGAACCGTATATCGGCGCGGTGCTAGCGTTGGCCAACCACCAGTTTTTCCACTCGATACGAGATTTGTTGGAAAATTCAACGCTTGCGATTCCATAATGCGATTTCCGGTGGGTCAGTGTTTCCAGGGATCTTTCTGCTTCGCTTCGCACGCTCTCGCCGGGGTTGCCCAATAAGCCGATGAGCGGCACAACTGCCCTACGGGACATTGTATTTTCGAACGCGACCGCAAGATATCCGGACAGCGCAGCATCCGCATTGGGAAGCAACCGCAAGAAAGCGGGAATGGCCCGCTCTTTGCAGATCCGACCGGCATACATGTACGCTTGTCCCTGGGTGTAATCGTTGTTCTGGCTTCCGATGTCCAGCAGAGCCTGGCAGTCGTTAGGGTTTCCGAGTTCGCCAAGCGCCTGAATCGCCGGTTGCCGAAATTCGTCAGGACCGGTTGACGCCATCACGATCAGTTTTGCACGGGCCGTGCGTGTTCCCAATCGTCCTAGGCCTTCCGCTCTTACAGTCCCTGTTATCGGATCAATACCATCCGCGGAAATCGCCGCTTCCGCAAAAAGAGGCGGGTTCTGCGATATCGCCGAGGCCGCGAAATACCGAATCGAAGTATCCCTGCTCCTTAGGTCATCAAAGAAGGGCTTGTAAGCAGCCTCCAGCTCGCCCTCTTTCGGCACTCGCAGCGCCACCTCAAACTCCGATTCAACGCGTAGGGCTGCAAGCACCTCCTCCGAGCCAGAGCGCGTAATGTTCTCCTCGCTCTTGGCATGGACATGGTAAGTTCCGGGAGAATCCAGCACAAAAGGTCCATTCAAAAATAATCGCTTGACGTATTTCCTCCCGGGCGGAATTTCCATGGCGCCTATCAGGCAGTCCACGAGGATAGGATGAGGGCCACAACCGAATGGCTCAGGTTTCTTCTTGCGAACCGCGCCACCCACCTCAAATGGACCTGGACCGACGTCTTCACAATCTGACTCGGCAATTTGCCCAACCCTCTGGGTGTGATTGGTTACTTCGAAATCGATAATGATTGGCTCTCCAACGAGGTAGACATGTTTTTCAGGATAGTAACGTCCCGTAAATCCTTGTCGGGCCACTCCTGTCGGGGCGTGCACCAGAAAAGCTCCCACAAGAATTGCTATCGGCAAGCGCTTCATCGTTTGCTATCATGACATTATCAGCACTCATTAGTTACCATCAACTAAGTTCTGCAACACGACATTTGACGCCGCTCTCTCCAAATTTCTCAGCAGTAGGTGGAAGGGCGGGGTTTCAACCCCGCCATAAGCGCCGCACCCTGCGAGGGGCTTCAGACCATTCTTCAATTGTGCGAAGTCAGAAGAATCAATCGAATCGCCTGCACGTACGCATCGCGGCCTTTCTCACCGACGAAATAACGCGCCAAATGGCCATCGCGCCCGTAGAAATCCGTTTGCGGCATCGCGCCCCGCCACTCCGGATTCACGCCCTGGTAGAAAGCGTCCGCGTCGATCCCGGACTTCACGCGGTAGTTTGGAAAGACCGGACGATTGTCGCTGAGGAAGCGTCGCACAGGTTCCAAGTCCGCATCTTCATCCAAGCTGACGCCCACTACCGCCAGGCCCTGATGCTCGTATTCCTTAGCCAGCGAAACGATCATCGGATATTCATTCCGGCATGGCACGCACCACGTGGCCCAAAAGGTGACCATAACCCCCTTGCCGCGGTATTTCCCAACCACATTCTTGTAGCCGTCAAGATCAATCAAAGCCGGATCGCCAGCCTCGGGAACCGCAGCGGGCTCCGCCTTTGCCTCGGCGGCGCGCGGGCGGCCCAGGAAGAATGTTGCGGCCAACACCACGGCAAACGCCGCGCAAGCGACCAATCGAGCCCAAGGAATTCGCATATACTTTTCCCCCTGGCTCGATTTTAGCGGCCCGCCAGAGACGCCACCAACCCCCGCATCCTACGAGTCAGTAACGCTTAGGAACGTCCGGCGGCGCGAAGGTCGCATCGATCCAGCATCCCTCCCGCTTTCGCGAAAAAGACAAATCCCTCCAATAATACGCGAACGCGTTCGCAGACATCCTTGCTTGTGCCACCCGCTCTTTGGTGGTATAAAAAATTTAGGCTTTCGCTGATAGCTGCAACGACTTCATAGAGCGTGCATTGGAGAAAATCTGGAATGGCTTACGTAATTGCTGAGCCTTGCATCGGAACAAAAGACAGCGCATGCGTGGATGTTTGCCCCGTGGATTGCATTCACCCGCGAAAAGACGAGGGTGAGTTCGAGGGCGCAAAGCAGCTTTACATCAATCCCGATGAGTGCATCGACTGCGGCGCCTGCGTGCCCGTTTGCCCCGTGACGGCGATCTTCGCTCTCGAGGACCTTCCCGAGAAGTGGACCGAGTACACGAAGATAAACGCCGACTACTTCAAGAAAGTGTAATCGGCGCCGCTCTCGACCACACGATCCTAAATTTTCTCGCAAGCGTGGCGCGACGCTTCACTCGCCCACCTTTTCGCTTCCTTGCGGCGCATCCAGCACGCGTATGCGCGGCAGCGCCCGCGACTCCACACCACTGCCCGCCTCAATTTCCTCTAGCCAGCTCTTCGCCTCCGCTCGAAAATCGCTCACGGCAATTCCTCGGTGACCGTCCGGAAATCCTTGCAACTTGGCAACGCCAGCGGCCAGTAAAGACCTCGCGCCTCTCGTGTTTTCGCGCGTGTGATGATGAAACGCCGCGGCCACCTGTATCAGGCCCTGCAGAAAGGTCTTCTCCGGCTCCCGCGCGACCAACCACAGTTCCTCCCAAACTTCGTGCGCCTCGAAATATTCCTGCGCGTTAAAATGCGCGATGCCGCGCGCAAATCGGCTTTCGTCTTTCGTCTCCATATCCCCGCAAATGTGCTCCGCGGCCGCCGTGCGCCGCCTGCCGACCCGCCGCGCGGCAATCATACCAGCCTTCGAACCCGCAACTGCGCCGCCGCGAAAAGCCCAGATTACAACCGACATTTTTCTCGAAACAGGTTATTCTTTATTTGCTGCATGAGGTGGTCCGCCGGTGCGGAAATTCGAGCTTGTTTTTCTGATTCATGCCCATCAGCCCGTTGGAAATTTTGAAGACGTAATCGAACGCGCCTACCAGAGTTCCTACCTTCCTTTTGTCGAGCTTCTCTCGCAGCATCCCTCGATCCGCCTCGGTCTGCACTATACCGGGCCGCTGCTCGAATGGATCGAGCGTGCCCACCCCGAATATCTTCAGCGCCTCCGCGCACTCGTCGCCAGCCGCCAGGTGGAAATCATCGGCGGCGGATTCTACGAACCGATTCTCGCTACCATCCCGCCCCAGGACCGCCACGATCAGATCCTGCGCCTCGCGGACTACGTCGAAAAACATTTCGGCGCGCGCCCTCGAGGCGCCTGGCTCGCCGAACGCGTCTGGGAGCCGCAGTTACCTTCGTCACTTGCGCCCGCGGGCGTCGAATACACGCTCGTCGACGACAATCATTTCCTCGGCGCCGGCTTCCAGATCGATCAGCTCTACGGCTACTACCTCTGCGAGGATTTGGGCCACACCGTAAAAGTTGCTTCCCGGCCTGAAGATCCTCCGCTATCTGATTCCCTTCCAGCGACGTGAAAGAAACCACCGATTTCTTGCGCACCGCTGCCGCCGCGCATCCGGGCGGCTTTGCGGCCATGGGCGACGACCTCGAGAAATTCGGCGTTTGGCCCGGCACGTACGACCTCTGCTACAAGGACGGCTGGCTCGATCGCTTTTTCTCCGCGCATCGAGCAGAATTCCGATTGGCTCGCGACCTCCACGCCCGGCGACGCCGTTGCCTCCCGCTGCCCCGCTCGGCCGCGCCGATCTTCCCACCGCTTCCTACACGGAAATGATGGAATGGTCGCTCCCCACGCCCGCTCGCGATCGTTATCACGCCCTCATCGAGGAATTTTCTTCGCGCCCGGACATGCTTCCCTTTCTCCGCGGCGGAATCTGGCGCGGCTTTTTCTCCAAATACGCGGAGTCGAATCTGCTGCACAAGAAAATGCTCCACGTTTCGAACAAAGGTCCGCGCGCTCGCCGGCAGCCGTCGCGATAAGAAGTTCCAAGCGCGCGCGCGAAGAAGCCGCCACGAATCTCCACCAGGGCCAATGCAACGATCCCTACTGGCACGGCATTTTCGGCGGCCTTTATTCGCCGCATCTTCGCACCGCCGTCTGGGGCTCGCTAATACGCGCCGAGGCCATCGCCGATCGCCTCGTGCATCGCAGAAAGCATTACTCCGAAGTCGCGCGCCTGGATTTCGATGCCGACGGCCGCGAGGAGCTTTATTTCACCTCCGAACGCTATGCCATCCTCGTCCACCCGTGCTGACGGCGGCCACCGTCAGCGCGATCGATTTCCGCGCGCCCAACGTTGCCCTGATCAACTCGCTCGCGCGCCGCCCGGAAACCTATCACGCCCGCCTTCGCAGCCTCACGACGAAGCGCGTCGGAGATTCGCTCTCCATCCACGAACAATCGCGCACCAAAGAAGAGGGCCTCGAGCGTTTCCTGCATTACGACCGCTGGCCCAGAAATTCCTTCCGCCTCCTCCTCTTTGGCCAGGACAAAACCTTTCAGGATTGCGCCTCGGTGCAACTCGAAGAAGACGCCGCGCTCGCGGCAGGAATCTATCGCGTCGTTGAGCTCTCCTCGGAGCGCGTCTCTTTCGCTTCGGAAGAAAGCGCCGATTGGCCCTCGGAAAAAACGCTGTCCTTCAGCTCCGCGCCCAATGGCTTCGACATTGTTTGCGACTTGGTAGTCCGCCGCCACGCTCCCGGCGCCGCCACTATCAACATCGGCCTCGAAATCATCCTGAATTTCCTTGCTCCATCCAAGCCCGATCGCTACTTCGAATCCAATGGACGCCGCTATCCCCTGCGCTGGGCCGCCGCTGTGCCGGGCGCCGAACCTTTGCGCGTGGTCGACGAATGGCAACATGTTGCCGTCGCTCTCGAAGCCCCCTCCGCGCGCACTTTCTGGATCGCGCCAATCGAAACCGTCTCCGAATCGGAAGACGGCTTCGAGCGCATTTATCAGGGATCGCAGATCGTCGCCGTCTGGCCGGTGGAATTGCAGTCAAGCGCGGAGTGGCAGAGGCCAATTGTTTTCAAGGGCGCCGCATTAACCTGAAATTCACCTGAAAAACTTTCTATCGCGCCCTGCAAGGCCTACACTGATACCACATCGATTGAGGGAAAACGGAGCTACAGAAAACGGAGGAAAAGGTAGCATGGCCGTCGCCAAGGAACTTCTCGATATTCTGGTTTGCCCGCTCTGCAAAACGCCGTGACGCCCACGCCGGATCAGCAAGGCTTGAAGTGCGCCACTTGCCGTCGCGTCTACCCCGTGCGCGATGATATTCCCGTGATGTTGGTGGATGAAGCCCGACGTGGACGCCGAATAGTTCCCGCTAATCCGGCGGAAAACTGATCGACTGATTCTTCAGATTGACCCACAGCACAATTTCCTTCGTTTTGCTGGCCTTGATCGGGTCGCTCTCGGGAAAAGGCTGAGTAAGGACTAATTTCCAGCGTAATCTCCGCGGACGACGAGCCTCCTCGCGGCATCTCCGCCTTCTTGATGTGATAACTTTTCACCGGCCCGTAGTAGCCGTCCGGCCCCCAATCCTCCCTCACGAAATCGTTGAATGTATAGGACGCCACCGGCTGCCAGATTTGATAAGCCCGCTGCATCTTTCCGCTCACCACCGCTTCCATAAAATGATGGATGGTCACCTTTTCGGTGTGAAACCGCAGCATCCACCAGACGGTCCCGCCAATCAGCCCAAAAATACCAGCGCGGTGATCACATAGGCAGCGCTTTTGATGGCGGATGTTCCTGGTCGCGTCCAGAAGTCCCACACCTTCTCCTTAGGTCGTCATCCTGAGCGAAATCCCGCGCTTTTTTCCTCGCGCGATGTTTGCGCGGCGCGGGACGAAGTCGAAGGACCTCTCTTCGATTTAGACACCAATCAGCCGCTCGCCGCTCTTACACTTGCGCCTGAACAGCAACACGCAACCCGAAATCATAATAGCCGAGAAGCCGCACCAAAATTAGCACGTCCATATAAATTCCTTCGAATGCCGGTATTTTTCAGCGTCAGATTGCGCAGCGCGTGCACCGTGTAAGTGAACGGATCGATCACCGAAATCCAGCGCAGCCAGGAGGGAAACGCCTCGGTCGGATACACCGCGCCCGACGGAAAAAACAGCAGCATGTTCAGCACGCCGAAAATCGCGCGCGGCACCAGCGGATCGTCCACGCGCACCATCACCAAAAACATCAAGCTGATCATCGCCACCGACGCCACTAAAACCACCAGCGCCAGGTAAAGCAGCCGCACCGGATCCCAGATCCGCGGAATTCCCGCGATCAATCCCGCCGATGATCGCCAGCACATTCCCGCCATGAACGCCTTCAGCGTCCCCGCTCCGATCAACCCCGCCGACCAGTTCCGTCTTCGTGAATCGGCGTCAGCAAATATCCCTCGTGCAGCCCGCGCATTTTGTCGTCGATGTACGTGATGCCGCCGCCGATCATGGCCGTGATGAAAATTCCCATCGCCGTCGACCCGGCCAGCAAATACTTGATGTACTCGATGTAGGGATACATCTCGACCACGTTGAGCTCCACCTGATCGTCCAGCCGCGCGGCTCACAGCCGGTGCGTTAGAGCTGTCGACCATCTGCTGCATGCGCTCGCAGCAGCGAACTCGAAATGAACTGGTCGGTGTTGTCCTCGGTAAAAACGAGCCGCGGCCGGTCGTGCTGGTAATACCGCCGCGAAAAATCGTGCGGGACTTCGATCGACCGCCGCGACGAAACCGGCCCGCAGATCATCCATCGCGCGCGGCAACGAATCGTAGTCGCACCACGCGAAACGTTTCCGGGCCCGGCTTCGATTCCGTCGAACATTTCCTCCACCTGCCGCGATTGCACGGAGTGATCCTCGTCCACAAACGCCAGATGTGGCGCCCTTGATCTTGCCGCCGAACGCGTAGCCCAGCACCACCAGCTGCACTAGCGGAAAAATCAGCGAGCTCATCATCAGCGCCGGACTGCGAAAAAATTTTCGCATGTCCCGCTCGATCAGCGCCGAAATCGCTCCAGTATCATGCCTTTCATCTCTCGAATTTCACGAATCGCGTTGTCATCCCGCCAAGCCGCGTTTTTCGCGGATTGCGGTAAGGGATCGCTTTTGCACTTCGTAAGCGCTGTTGCTATGCCCCGCAAACCTGCTTGCCGCGAATGAGGGCTATCCCCTTCGGCGTCAACTGCAGGCCCCGCCTTTCACTTCTGCGGCCTCGAAAACGGACTCGGTGCTGAAACCGCCTTCTGCGGCGCATCCCGCAGCGCCGTCCCCGTGTAATGCAAAAACACATCGTCCAGCGTCGTGCTCTGCACGTACTCTCTTCACCGTTACGTTGCTTGCGCGCGCCAAGATCCATCAGCGCCGCCACCGTCGCCGGACCGTCGTTCGACGTGATGTGCACGACGCCATCATGCTCCGCTACGCCGGTCGCGTGCGGACAAGCCCGTCAGTTGCTCGATCCAATCCGCCGGCGCGCTCTCGAATTCCGCCTCCACCATTTCCGTCCCCGGCACGTTGTCCTTCAGCCGCGTCGGCGTGTCCAGCGCCGCCAGCTTGCCGTGATCCACGATCGCGATGCGGTCGCACAGCTTGTCCGCCTCGTCCATGTAATGCGTCGTCAGCAGAATCGTCAGCTCCGACCTTGTCGCGCAGCTTGCGAATCATCTCCCACACGTTCGTGCGCGACACCGGATCGAGCCCCGTCGTCGGCTCGTCCAGAAACATGATTTTCGGCGAATGCACCAGCCCGCGCGCGATTTCCAGCCGCCGCCGCATGCCGCCGGAAAACGTGCCGCACCAGCGCTGTCGCGAAATTTCAGCAGCTCCACCTGATTCCAGCAGCTATCGATCAGCGCATCGCGCTTTTCCGCTGGCACGCCGTAAAGCTTGGCGTGAATCATCATGTTTTCCTTCGCGGTCAGTTCCGGATCGGACGTAAACGCCTGCGGAATCACGCCGAGCACATTGCGCACGCCGTTCGGCGTCCGTGCGAATATCGTGGCCGGCGATCCGCGCCGTCCCGGAAGTCGGCGGCGTCAGCGTCGTCATCATGCGGATCAGCGTGGTCTTCCCCGCCCCGTTCGGCCCCAGCAAGCCGAAAATTTCCCGGTGCGCCACGGTAAAGCTCATGTCGTTCACTGCCGTGAACTCCCCAAACTTCTTCACCATATGGTCCACTTCAATCGCGTTCACGGCGCGTCCATGGCACGTTTGAGGTCATCGCCTTGCAATCCAGCTTTCTTTTTCACTCCGAAGACAGTAGTCTCATCGCCATGTGGAGTGCGGGAGCTTGCTCCCGCTGTCTGCCGCCCGGGCTTGCCCGGGTGTGCTGCAACCAGTCGCTACGCCGAGCCGACTCGGCCATGCCCCGCTTCGCTGCTCGCACGGCGCTACAGCCGTGCAAACCAGCTCTTCTTCGTCTCGAGGAGGCAGCAGCACCGTCGCCGTCATGCCCGTAAACAATCGTCCGTCGTCCTTCGGCAGCGACACCTTGATCGCAAACGTCTTGATATCGCGCTTGGTGCGGCTCACGTCCCGCTGCGTCGCGAAATCGCTCTCCACGCCCTTGAAAAACACCTGCCCTTGGATAACGTCGCCCGAAGGAAGCCTCACGCGCATCTTTTGCCCGAATCGCACCGAATCGATGTAGCTTTCCTCCACGTCCGCGCGCACCCACAGGTGATCCACGTCCACAATCACCACGATCGGCGAGCCCTGCGCCACCACTTCGCCTTGCTTTGCCACGCGCACTGAGACGATGCCGTCAATCGGCGCGTAGATTTTCGTGTATCCCAGCTGCGTCGCCGTTTCGGCGCTGCGGCTCGCGCCTGCTCCAGTTGCGCAATCGTCGTGGCGATTTCACTGCCGCGCACGTCCACTTGCTTGCGGTTCGCCTGCGCCACGCCGAAGCGCCGCTTCCTGCGCATTCACGGAATCTTCGAGCGACTTCACGTTCGCCTGCGAAGCTCGAAGCGTGGCGTCCGCGTGGTCGCGGTCCTGCGCCGATTCCACGCCGCTCTCGAAGAGCTTCTGCATGCGGTCGTGGTCCGTCTGGTCGCGCCACAGATTGGCGCGCGCCTGATCGAGCTGCGCGTGCGTTGATGTCAGCATGGCCTCGGCCTGCTTCAGCGAAGCGCCCGTCTGGTCGTCCGTCATGGAATAGTTGTGGTTCGCCTCGCTCACCTGCGCCTGCAGGCTCGCCACGTTGGCCTTGGCGGCTGCGAGGCTCGCCTCAAGCTCCTTAGGATCCAGTCTCCGCGATCAGATCGCCCTTTTTCACCGCCGATCCTTCGTCCACCGTCAAATTCACGATCCGTCCCGTGATTTGCGGGCTTACGATCACTTCGTTGCCGTCCACTGTCCCCGTCAGTGGAATCTCCGAGCCGTGCGGCGTGCTGAAAATGTAGAACGCCAGCGAGATAAGAAATACCACGCCGATAATCCCGCAGCGTTTTCCGGTCCTTCATTGCGCCTGCGCTCCTTCGCGAGCCACCGCGTGCCGGAGAAAATCCAGCACCGCGCGCTTGCGCGCCTCCACGGCTTCCGGCGCCAGCAAATCGCGCCTGCACTACGTCGCTCATGATGCTGGCCGCGGCGAAATAGGAAGTCGTGATTCCCAGAGTGATGCATGGCCGTCTGATCGGCATCCATCTCGCGAAATTCACCCGCGTCGATTGCCTTTTTCAATCGTGCTTGCCAGCCGCTGCGTGCAGCGGCCGGAAATATTCGCCGCGCCATCCACTGAAAGTTGTTGCGCGATTCCATCGCTTCCCGCTGGACCAGCCGCGGATAGTTCGGATGCGTCGCCAGAAAATCGAAATACCCGTTCACGCAGCCGAAAAATTCATCGCGCGGCGGATAGCTCCTTGGCGTGAGGCGCCAGCACCCCCGCCCGCAGTTGCCGCAACAGATTTTCCAGCACGGCGCGATGCAGGCGCCGCTTGTTTCCGAAGTAGTAGTACAGCATCGCCTTGTTCGCATGCGCCGCCGCGGCGATCTCCTCCGTCCGCGCGCCCGCCAGTCCCTGCGCTGCAAACTGGCGCTCGGCCGCGGCCAGAATGCGCCGAGCCATCGCCGGGTCCTGTACTTTTCTACGTCCGCGTCGCATGATTGATTTCACAGTCCCAGCCGGTTCATGTATTCGTCCGGATAACGCGCACCCGCCGCAACTCCCGGAGGCGCAATCCCGTCAAGCCGCCCGAAATCCGCCGCGGTCAGCGAAATTTCCAAGGCCGCCAAATTTTCGTCGAGGTACTTTCGCCGCTTGGTTCCCGGTATCGGCACCACATCTTTTCCTTTCGCCAGCACCCAGGCCAGCGCCAGTTGCGCCGGCGTGCAATGCTTCTCTTCCGCCATCTCCTCCACGCGCTGCACAATTTCCAGGTTCTTCTGAAAGTTTTCGCCCTGAAAACGCGGAGACATTCGCCGGAAATCGCGGTCTCCGAAATCGTTCTTCTTCACCTTGCCCGTCAAAAATCCGCGTCCCAGCGGGCTGTATGGGACGATGCCGATTCCCAGTTCCCGGCACACGCCTAGAATTTCGGCTTCAATGTCGCGCGTCCAAAGCGAGTATTCGCTCTGCAGCGCGGTGATGGGATACGTCGCATGCGCGCGCCGAATTGTTTTCGCGCCTGCTTCCGAAAGACCGATGTAGCGGACTTTTCCCTGTTCGATCAGCCGCGCCATCGCGCCAATGGTTTCCTCGATCGGGACGTTCGTATCCACGCGGTGCAGATAAAAAAGATCGATGGTGGAAATATTCAGGCGCTTCAGGCACGCCTCGCACGCGCTCTGCACGTACTCGGGCTTTCCGTTCACTCCCAGAAAACGCCCGTCGGGCATGCGCATGTTTCCGAATTTCGTCGCCAGAATTATTTCGTTGCGTCGTTTCGCAATCGCCGCTCCACCAGCTCCTCGTTTTTCCCCCCGCCGTACATGTCGGCCGTATCCAGCATGGTGATCCCACGATCGATCGCGTGATGAATCGTGGCGACGGATTCCGCGTCATCGGGCGTGCCATAGGACTGCGACATTCCCATGCATCCCAGGCCCATCGCGGAAACAACGAGCGAACTTTTCCCCAGCCGGCGATATTCCATCGGACCCCCCTCCTTAAAATGGCAGAGTATTATTCAACTAACCAGTTAGTTTAATGATGTGGTGCTCACGTGTCAAGTGCAGGGCCGCCGGAAAGCTCCGGGACGCCTCGAAAAGTGAGCCGCTGGCGGCTTCTGGGCCAAGCCGTTGGAAAGACCTCCTCCCCTGTCAGTTTTGCCTCCATAGAGGCAGCATTGCGACGGTTGGTGGGCAGTTTTGAGCCTGAAATTGCACCTAGTAGAAAGATCTAATTGAACGGATCCAGTGCACCAATATCGGCAGATTTTCGGGGTGGCCAGGTCTCCCGCTCCTCTACGCGTCCAGAGCGCCAGCCGCTCCTTCGGGGAGTTCGATCGAGTATTTGGTGCGGGCTTTCTCGCGGTGTAGTTCAAACGCCAATTCGATAAGCCGGTCAATCAATTTTGAATACGGCAGCCCCGAAGCCTCCCACATTTTCGGGTACATGCTGATGGAGGTGAAGCCGGGGATGGTATTCAGTTCGTTGATGAAAATCTTGCCTGTGCGCCGCTCCAGGAAGAAGTCGCAACGCGCCAAACCTGTTCCTTCGATGGCCCGAAACGCCCGCACGGCGAAATCCTGCAAAATTCGCACCTGCTTCTTCGTCAGCGGCGCGGGAATCAGCAGACGAGTTCCCTCTTCCAGGTATTTCGCGGTGTAATCGTAAAACTCGCGGTGCGGCAAAATTTCTCCCGGCACCGAGGCACGCACATCGTCATTGCCGAGAACGGAAACTTCAATTTCGCGCGCGGTCACCGCGCGTTCGACCATAATTTTCAACGCGAATTCGGCCGCCAGATCAATCGCCGCGGGCAACTCCTTCATGCTTTTCACTCGCGACATTCCCACGGACGAGCCGAGCGTCGCGGGCTTCACGAACACCGGAAATTTGAATTTCTTTTTGATGGTGCGCAGCACTTTCGCGCGCTCCCGTTCCCACTCCGAGCGGTGCACCGCAACGAATGGAACGATCGGTATTCCCTCGTATTCGAACAGGCGCTTCTGAACATCCTTATCCATCCCGACTGACGAAGCGAGTACGCCCGCGCCTACGTACGGCAGGCCAGCCAGCTCGAGCAGACCTTGCACTGTGCCGTCTTCTCCGAAAGTGCCGTGCAGCACGGGGAACATCACGTCCACTGCAATGCTCGGATGCTCCGCAGTCGGTGCGACCGGCACCAGCGCCGCTCCGGTTGGATCGGGCGGAAGCCAAACCGGCTCGCCGCACTTCAGCACTTCGCCGAGCATTTTTTGTGCGGGCGCGCCCGCCAGCCAGCGGCCCTCTTTGGTGATACCGATCGGCACCGCCTCATATTTTACCGGATCGAGCGCGCGAATCACCGACGCGGCCGAGGCGAGCGAAACTTCGTGCTCGCCCGACCGCCCGCCGAAAATCACGCCCACTCGTAGCCGCTTGTTTGAAGTCATCGTGGAAATGCCTTGGGATGCGAACTTTATTTGTATGCCAGCCGACGCCGAATTGCGAGCCAAGGTCACAGCCTCGATGCCCATTCAAACAACGCAGCGAGGTGACGATCAGGAGAGTGTGTAAAGTCCTGTCCGTTGCTCGGTTCGTGGCGGCGTAATGTCAACGGCTGGAAAGGGCTGCAAACTAGGGCGATTAGGATTCCACCTCGACTGCTGGGTAATTCTCAAGATACTCCTCGCCATTGCAGCCGTAATACGCGCAGGTGCGCGCCGCAAAATCGACATCGTATCGCACCACTCCCGCGCGCCACGTGGCGGCGAGGAACTCAGGGAAGGTGCTCTTTCCGGCTTGGTCGGTTCGGAGCGCCGCGATCAGCGCGTCCGGGTTGAATCGTGGAACATCGGCGATATCAGAAACCAGCGGTGAGGCCAGCGTCACCACCGGGCCATCATTGGTTAAATATAGGCTCTGACAGGCGGGCAGGAACCAGATGTTGCGCGTCACGCCGGCGCGACGCAGCGTTTCGGCCAGATAAGGGAAGCCTCCGACTTTCGGGCGCCCGGCCATGGCCTTCTTCTGGGCCGCTTGAAGATTGTCTATCGCGGTGCTCACTTGGCTTTCCCCTTAGGTTCTGCGGGCCGCGCAGACCAAACAATAAGGCCGGGCTCGACACGAGCAGCGTGGGCCACAGCATATCAGGCGATGTGGTCGAGATGAAGTTAAGCTCAATTCGGAATCATCATGCGGCGTGCTTCACGGATTCATTCCATGCTTCGCGCCACTTGTGAAGATCGGCGTCGGTTGCGTGTCTGAGAAACTTTCCCGTTCCGTTGTCGAAAACATATGGGCGCTCGCCCTCGGGAATCAACGTGCCATAGGCGCGCCGCGTGCCGGAACCGAGATAAAACCCAACTGAACGCTCGGCGGCTTTTGCGTCGCCCGTGTCTTTGCGGCAGGAAATTAGTATCTCGGCTGGTCCTGGCACGGTGAGATTTGGTTGATTCTTCCGGACAGCCGACTCGTATTCGCTTTCAGAAACGGAACGGCCGTTCACGAAATGGCAGCACTCTTTAAAACAGAAACGCAGTTCATCCGACATTGGTCGCCTCCCATTATTTTTCTAGATTGGCTGCTAATTTTTCTCTTGGTTCCGGTCAGCCCGCCCTTTTTTAGATGAACTGCTAACGGCGAGGGGCACAGCAAGCCCTGCAACCCCGGAGACGTTCGCACCAACGGCCTAGGCTCAACCTGCTCGATCAGCCTCTGCCACAGCATCTCAGGAAGCGTGGTGAAGATGGAATCGGCGCCGCCGCGCACACTGTGCCAGGCGCCTGCGGCAGCCTCAGCTTCGAACTGCTCGGGGCCCACTGAGCGCGTCCGATGAAGATGCGGAGAGTGGCTGCCTGCTGAGAATTTTTTGCGAGCGCAACGATGGCGTCGGGATCAAACGAGACATAAACATCACTGAAAACGTGGGTCGCCTTGGTCGGAGGCGTCTTCGACCGGAAGATGGCGGTGCGCATGCCCACGTCCGCATCAACAGGGCCGCCAAAATAGGCCATCGTGTCAAGTTTCTGCAACTCAGGGGAATCGGGGAAAAGATCGCGCACCTTGATCTTCGAAGGCTTGTTGATGATCAGGCCGACAAGTAGCGGTCCCTCTTTAAAGGGCAACATCAAGACGACAGATTTTTGAAAAAAGGGATCGGGCAAGTTGCGGCTGGCGACGAGGAGCTCGCTCTCGGGTTTGGCGGGCGGCTGTGTCAGGAGGGCCGGTGGCCTGACGCGGACTGCGTGCTGAGCCGGTGAGGAAGGCCGCGGAGCCAAGAAGCAAAATTGCGGATGCCACGAATGCACGCATGTTTGTGAGCGCGCCGGATGTCGATGGCGCGCATTCGGAATGATACTCCAGGCGGCGGGCGGCACATTCGTGGGCTTACATTCAAGTTGGCTTACATCCAAAAGAGATTCCTCGACAAATCTCCCAGGCTCGACTAACCGTCGACCTGGGAGCCCTTTCCGGTGTCCCGGCGCTTCGCGCAAAGGCAAAGACGCGGGACACTCCGCTCGGAATGACGGCGCAAACGCGGGGAGAAAAACCTCACCCGTGAAGGCGTGAGCTACATGAACCGGAGAGCGCGGGCGGATCTGTAGCCCGGGCCTTAGGCCTTGGGTTTTTTTAGCGAGACGCGGCGAGGGGGCCGAAAGGCCTCACCCCTGAAGGGGTGAGCTACATAAAACCAAACGCGCCAATTCGGGGATTGGTGTTCCCAGGTTCAGACGAGGAGCACGCCCGGGCAAGCCCGGACGGCAAACAGCCGTGGCAAGCCGCCGCACTCCACATGAGACGACCGTTTGCGCGGGGCGGATGGCGCACATCGAGCCAAGTATGTTTGCCGGGCACGATATATCGTGCCCCTACACGGAAAAGGGCAGGAGCAGAACGTCAGAGGATTTTTTTACCTAAACCGGAGAGGACCAATTCCACTCCTAGAAGTGCAGTGGCGTTGTGCAAGTCGATGACGGGATTGATTTCGACTAGCTCGAAGGAAACCATCGAATGGCTATCGGCAATCATTTCCATCGCGAGATGCGCCTCGCGATAGGTGGCGCCTCCGCGCACCGGCGTGCCGACGCCGGGCGCGTCCGATGGATCGACGAAATCCATATCGAGACTGACGGCGATGCCGGCCGTATCGTCCCCTGCAAAACGCAGCGCCTCGGCCATCACTTCGCGCATGCCGCGCTCGTCGAGATCGCGCATGGTGAAAACGTGCACGCCCGATTCCTTGGCGAAGCGGCGTTCCTTGGAATCCAATTCGCGAATTCCAACTAACACGACGTTGCGCGACTCGACCATTGGCTTGATGCTTGCCAGACCAATGAGCTGCGGCGGCCCAAAACCCATGATCGATGCGAGTGGCATTCCGTGGACATTGCCGGACGGCGACGATTCCGGCGTGTTCATATCGCCGTGCGCATCCAGCCAAATCATGCCGATGCGTTTGGACTGCGCGTTGAAATGATCGGCGACTCCCGCCGTGGTTCCCACCGCGATGGAATGATCACCGCCGAGAACTAGAGGAATCAAGCTTTCGTCGAGCGTCTTGCGAACGGTTTCCGCGAGGCCCTTGCAGGTTTCGGAAATTTCCGCGAGATACTTCGCGCTTTTGTCGCCGTAGTGCTGCTCTTCGGCTTGTGGCACGGGGACGTTGCCGATGTCTTCTACCTGACGGCCTAACTGTTTCAGACGCGTCTGCAAGCCGGCGACGCGCAGCGCGGACGGACCCATGTCGACGCCGCGGCGGCTTGCGCCGAGGTCCATTGGTACGCCGATGATGCGGATTTTATCGGGCATGTGATTTGCGCATTCGAGACTCGAAATTGCGAAGCCGCTTACTGAACGTGCCCAAGGGCGTTAGCGTTCCCTTCTCTGCTTGCATCCAAGAGAGATTCTTCGACTGCGTCCCGCCCCGCGCCAACACCGCGCGAAGAAAAAGGGCGGGACTTCGCTCAGAATGACGACGCTATTAGCGGTTCCCCAAAACCGTAAGGACAGTCAACTATAGCCAACTAAGGATAGACGCGATAAAGCATGCGTGGGAAGGGGATGACTTCGCGGATGTGCTCTGTACCGCAAATCCACGCGACGGTGCGCTCCAATCCCAATCCGAAGCCGGCGTGCGGGACGCTGCCGTAGCGGCGCAGGTCGAGGTACCACTGAAAGGCGTCCTCGGGCAAATTGCTTTCGCGAATGCGGCGCAGGAGCGTTTCATAATTTGACTGGCGTTCGCCGCCGCCGATGATTTCGCCGCCGCCTTCGGGCGCGATCATGTCAAAGCTGAGCGCGAGATCGGGGCGCGCAGGATCGGTGGCCATGTAAAAAGCCTTCATCGCGGCGGGATAACGATGGATGATCACCGGCTTTTCAAATTGCTTGGAGATCAGCGTTTCTTCGTCGCCGCCGAAATCGTCGCCCCACTTCGCTGGGTTTCCGGCCTTCTGCAAAACTTCGACGGCTTCGTCGTAGGTGATGCGCGGGAAACGGCGGCGCGATTTTCGCGAGTTTCGCAACATCGCGGCCCAGCGTGGCGAGTTCGCGTTCGCGATTCTGCACAACACCGATTGAACCATGGCGCTGACCAGCCCTTCGCCGAGATTCATCATGTCTTCGAGATGCGAGTAGGATGCTTCGGGCTCGAGCATCCAGAATTCGGTGAGGTGGCGGCGCGTTTTCGATTTTTCCGCGCGGAACGTGGGACCGAATGTATAGACTTTTCCGAGAGCGGCGGCTGTTGCCTCCACGTAGAGTTGGCCGGATTGCGTGAGATAGGCTTTCTGATCGTCGATGTAATTCACTTCGAAAAGAGTGGTGGTGCCTTCGCACGCAGCGGGCGTGAAAATCGGGGCGTCCGTTAGCGTATAGCCCTGGTCATCCATGAAATTGCGCGCGGCGCGAATGGCTTCCGCACGAATCCGCAAAATGGAGGCCTGGCGCGGCGTGCGAATCCAGAGATGCCGGCGATCGAGAAGAAAATCGACGCCGTGCTCTTTGAGCTGAATGGGATAGGGCTCAGAGTCGGCCACGCGCTGCACCACTTCGATTTCCGTGATGTGCATTTCGCAGCCGCCCGGCGCGCGAGGCTCGGCTTGAATCGTGCCGCTTGCGATCACGCTCGATTCCTGCGGTCAGTCCCTTGAGCGCGCTGAAGGCTTCGGGATTTTCCTTTTGCGAAACGACTCCTTGGATCACTCCGGTGCCGTCGCGAAAAATCGGGAAGAGGAGTTTGCCCGATTCGCGCAAATTGTAGAGCCAGCCGCGAATTTTTACGGCACGCCCAACGTGTTCCTGCGCGCGCTCGATGGAAATTGCGGGAACGGCTGCTTTAGCTTCCTGGCTCATGTTTAGTTGGAGGAGGTCAATCGCGGGCTACGCCGACGCCTTTTTCGTCGAGATGTTGTTCCAGTTTATCGAAGACCGCGCGAATTTGGTCCAGTGTCGGCGCGCCGGGAGCGGTTTCTTTCAGCTCAAGCACAAGAGGCAGCGGTTCGGGAGCGGCGGACAATGCGGCCAGCGCCGCGTCCCAATCGATAGTGCCTTCATAGGGCAGCAGGTGCTCGTCTTTTTCACCGTGATTATCGTGGATATGGGCGTACGCGATGCGGTCGCGCATCAGGTGATAGCCTTCGGTGGCGCCGCCTTCGATGTGAGCGTGACCGATATCGAAACAGAATGCGACATTGTGGAGATGCGTTTCCTTGATGAACTGCGCCAAGGAAGATGGAGAACCAAGTTCGTTGGGAGTATTCTGCAGAGCGATGGTGACACCTCGCTCCTTCGCGAAGATCGCCAAGTGTTCGAGCGAATTGAATGCCGCGTCAAATTTGCGCGGGTCGGCCGGCTGGCGGCCGGTGGCAAGATCCAGCGCGAAATAGCGGAACGGAATTTTCTCGGCGACGTCGAGCGCGCGCTTCATTTCGTCGACAGCTTCGATGCGCCGGATGCGCTCCGGATCGGCGATGGAAATGGTGACGCCGCCGGCCCTTCCTCCCGCGGCATCGCGATCCGTGGGGGCGTGCAATGAATGCAGGGTTATGCGGTATTCCTCCAGCGAATTTTCGAGCTCGCGCGACGATTGGGGATCGCCGTAGTTGAAGTGCGAGGCGGCGCAGAAAATTTCGAGGTTTTGAATCCCGGCGTGAGCGATCGATGCCAGCAGCGCGGGCGCGAGCGGCTGGTGCGCGTACATGTAAGTGGAAAGAATGCGGTCCATCCGCCCCCCATTTGACGACCAACCATGGTCCGTGGAAATTGGCTCGGCGTCAATAGTTCGGAGTGGGTGCCGCGTGCGGAATGTGAGGAGCACGCCCGGGCAAGCCCGGCCGGCGAACAGCGGGAGCAAGCTCCCGCACTCCACAAGGCTGAGGCCGTGACGGCCGGCAACAACGCGGGCGTTAGGCGGCTGCGGAGAGGAATTCTACTTTGAAGGATGAGGGGACGAGGCCGACGGAGGCGCCGCGGGCGAGGAGCTCGCGGACTGCGCGGCGTCCTTCTTCGCCGTAATCGAGCGTGCGGCTGTTCACGTACATGCCGATAAATTTGTCGGCGAGAACGGGATCCATGTCGCGCGCAAATTGCAAGGCGTACTCGACGGCGGGTTCGCGATGTTCGAGCGCGTAGCTGACGCTCTCGCGAATCACGCGAGCAACCTGGAGGCCCATCTCAGGTCCAAGCTGGCGGCGAATCGCATTCGCGCCCAACGGAAGCGGCAAGCCGGTGGTTTCCTGCCACCACTGCCCGAGGTCCACAACGCGGTGCAGCCCGATTTGCGAAAAAAGCAACTGTCCTTCGTGGATCAACAGGCCGGCTTCGACTTCCTTGGCCTGAACGGCGTCCAGAATTTTATCGAAGGGCATGGTGACGGTTTCCACATTCGGCTCAAAGAGCTTCAGCGCGAGATAGGAGGTGGTGAGAGTGCCGGGAACCGCGATTTTGCGTCCGGCGAGATCGGTTTTCTTGATGGAGTGCGAGGCGACCACGATCGGCCCATAGCCTTCGCCGAAACTTGCGCCGCAATCGAGCAGCACATATTTGTCGGCAACGAATGCGTAGCCGTAAAAGCTGAGCGCGGTGACGTCGTACTTTTCCTCGTGCGCAGCCTGATTGAGGGATTCGATGTCGGAGAGAATGTGCGTGAATTTCACTCCGGGAAGGCGAACTTTTCCCGTGGCGAGCGCGTAAAACATGAACGCGTCGTCGCTATCGGGCGAGTGCGCGAGGCGCAACTCGGTTGTCTTCGGTATCGCGGCTGGGCTCGACATTTTGGTGGCCACCCTCAGTGCTCATCACACGCGGACGCTGGACACACATTGGCGCGGCCCGCCAGAAAAACTCGAAAAGTGGCCTGCGTGTGGTGTGCCTCGTTCCTGCGTACGTGAGTATGAAAACGGGTAGAGGATACCATACGGAACTGGGAGACGCATAGCTCTTGCCCGTATGGTTACTGACGCTGATAGCCAAACTGAGTCACTAACCCGTATGAATTCCCGACCGGGCTAGTGATCTTCGGTGGGCGAGTCGAGGAACATGCGCAGCTCTTCACCGTTGGGGCGCTTGCCGATCAGGAAGCTGCCACCTTGGGCGCCACTCTTGAGCGGGAAAATAGGTGACGGTGATTGTGTCGCCGGGCTTCAGGGTTTTTCTGGTCCAGCCGCGGCGCTCCAAATAATTCGGGCTCATTCCTTCGAAGCCGTACGTATCAACGCCGCCCTTGCCATTGGGCACATCCAGCCAAACCCAGGAGTGGGGATTCGTCCACTGGAATTCGCGTATGGTACCGGTGATGGTTTTCTGGGTGGAGGTATCGAAGACGGCGAAGCCGTGATGCGGCGTGGCAGCGCCCGCGCTTGCTACCAAGCCGGAAAACAGAATTGCCGCCAGCACTGCGTATTTGGTTATTGGTTTCATGCTCTTACAGCCTCCGCAATTCGAGTCCGGCAATTTTATTTTGGCGCGGGCGACGCGTCCGTTGGAGGACCGTCAGATTGATTCCCGCCTTGCCGTTTCGATCCACGTAATTTCGATTGTTCTGCTCGCAGATGTATTCCGCAATGGTCCAATTGCGATGCCGCTTCAGGATGCGATTTGTCACGTACGGAGCCGCGAGAGCCTCCGGGTCGGTGACCGTGGTTTCGATGCTCATAGTATTGGGATCGAGGAGGCGGAATTTCTCGAGAATTTGCATCTTGTCGCTGTGAGGGACGTGCGGCTCGATTTCGGTTTGCGTCGAGAAACCGACCGTCTTCACGACGAGCGTGTCGCCTTCCCAGTGGCCGATGGAGGTGCCGAAAAAAGTCGGGTCGGGATCATCGGGCAAGGGGCGCCCGTCGGTGTAGATGTGGCGCGTCTCGGAATATGCTTCGATGATGATGGTTACCTGGCCGGGCGTGAGCAGAAATTCCATCGGATAGGGCTGCGCCATGATTCCAGGCATGCCGGGAGGCAGGCAGTTGGCGGATTGGTTGTCTTGCTCCGCGTGCGCCATCAAATCTTTTCTTTTGGCCTCGTATTCAGGCGTGAGGGAGAGGGGCGCGACGCGGCGGGGCGGTACGCCGACGGCGGGATTTGTGACACGAGAAGCGGGTCCGCCCAAGGAAACTTCCCAAACGCCGGTGAAGTCCGGGAGTTTGGCGACGGCAGCCCAATCCGCGGGGGTGGGAGTCGCTTTCTTGAACGTCTGAGCTCCGGCAACGGAGACAAACGCTGGGATGGACACAACGGCGAAGCCCACGCAGACGAGAACGATTCTGAGACGATGATTGCGCAACTTAAGTCCCCCCGAGGGCCGGGCGCATCAAGCAGCGCCCTACGGCTATGATAACTTCCGCGGCCTCTACGATTGCTACACCCTGATTCGGACGGCAACAACGCCCCTACGGTTACTAGAAATTCGATCAAACGGCGGCGGCGTGGACCGCCAATACTGATTTTACCGCATCCACGATTTTCTGTTCACTTGGCAGAACGAAACTTTCCATCGGCTCGCTGTAAGGAACCGAAGTGTCAAGAGCCGTGACCATCTTTACCGGCGCCTTGAGATATTTGAAGCCCTGATCGGCAATTTCCCCAGCAATGACGACGGCCGCGGAAGACTGGCGCGGGGCCTGATCGACCAACACAAGGCGGCCAGTTTTTTTCACGGATTCGACGATGGTTTTCACGTCAAGTGGCGCGACGGTGCGGGGATCGATTACTTCGGCGCTGATGCCTTCGCGCGCAAGTATTTCGGCGGCCAGCAGGGATTTTTTTACCATCCAGGCCGTCGCTACGATGGTGACGTCCTTGCCAGCGCGCTTTACGTCCGCCACGCCGAATGGAACGAGATAATCGCCATCGGGCACGGGACTTTTGTCGAGCATCAGCATGTAGTGGTGCAGATAAATCACGGGATTATTGTCGCGGATAGCGGATTTCATCAGGCCGAGCGCGTCGGCGGCATTCGAGGGAAGCGCGACCTTCAGGCCGGGAATGCCCATCATCATGCCGTAAATGCAATTGGAGTGCTGGCCGGCCCAGCCCGCGGCGAATCCGAATCCCGCCTTGAAAACCACGGGAACTTGTACTTGACCGCCGGACATATAGCGCAGCCGCGGAGCTTCGTTGACTACTTCGTCGAATGCAACGAGCATGAATTCGCTCATGTACAGTTCGACCACAGGGCGCAGGCCGGACATGGCCGCGCCGATGGCGATGCCGAGTTCCGCCGTCTCCGAGATCGGAGTGATTCGCACGCGATCCTTGCCGAATTTTTTGACGAAGGGATCGCGATCGGTCATGGCCATGTTCTGGCCGTAGAAGACGACGTTCGGATCGCGCTGCATCTCTTCGGTGATGGCCACGGCAATCGCTTCGGCAAACATCATTTCGCGGGGCATGAGGTCTCCTTCTCTCTATGTAGCTTTACGCCCAGACGTAATTGAGGGCATCTTCGGGCGCCGGTAAGGGGCTGGCGAGAGCGAATTTCACCACTTCTTCCATTTCCGCGCGGACGCCATCTTCGATTCGTTTTGCTTCGGCCTCCGTGAAAGTACCGTTGCCGATTAGGACGGCGCGGAACTTGGCGATTGGATCATTTTTCTGAGCGGCCTGGAACTCGGTCTTATTGCCATACACTTCAATGGATTCGTGCTCCTGAAATTGCGTGGGCACCGGCGGAACGGTGATGGCGTTGCCGTGCGGGCTGAACCGGTAAAACTTCGATTCGACGAGACTGGGGCCCTGCCCCGCGCGCGCGCGTTCAGCGGCCCTGCCAACTACTTCGTAAACTTTGAGGACGTCGGTGCCATCGACCGTCTCGCCGGGAATGCTGAAGGCTTTCGCTTTTTGCGAGAGCGGATCGCCGGCCATGGCGTTCGCGTCTTCCAGCGCGACGTGCGTGTAGGCCTGGTATTCGTTGTTCTCGAGGACGAAAACAACGGGAAGCTTCCACACAGCAGCGAGATTCAGCGTTTCGTGGAACGCGCCCTGCTTCGATGAGCCATCGCCGAAGAAAGAATACACAACTTGGCCAGTCTTTTTCACTTGCGCGGCGTAGGCAGCCCCGGCGGCGTGGGCGATTCCCTGCCCGATGATGCCGGAAGCGGTGGGAAAGTGATGCGCTGGATCGGCGAGGTGCATCGAGCCGCCAAAGCCTTTGCAGACGCCGTCTTTCCGCTGATAAATTTCAGCCATCAGCGAGCGAGCCGGCGTGCCGAGCACCAGCGGGTAACCGTGACAGCGATAGCTGGGCATCACCAGATCGTTTTCATGGCGTGTGGCCAGCGCGCCGACAATGCTGGCTTCGGCGCCGTCGCCCAGATGGGCGTGGCCTCGGATCGTGCCGGGATGCTCCACGAAGGTGCGCTTCACGCGCTCCTCGAATTCGCGGATGCGGCACATTTGCGTGTACATCCAGATCAGCCGATCTTTGCCGAGTCCATTCTGTGCGGCCATAGTGAATTCCTCCGGACTTCCAGCGATTACTTTGCGGGGACTTTGTCTCCCGGCTGGCCGATGTAACCCAGCAGCCCACCCACGTCGATTTCGGCAGGCTCGCGAGTGATGATTTTCAGCAGGGTGCCCGCAATCGGGGCGTCCAACTCGTAACTCACCTTTTCGGTTTCCAGTTCAACGACTGGCTCGCCCTGTTTGAGAGCGTCGCCTTCATTTTTGAGCCACTTGACCACGGTTACCTTGGTCGTGTTCATGCCGCCCGTTTTTGGCACTACCAGATTCGTGACGATGGCAAATCCCTTCCTAGTTCCGAAGTTACAGCCTGCGGGAAGCCGCTGGGTTCTATTAGCCCAATCCCTGGGGGCATGTCAACCTAACGGCAGACTTCAGCCGTTGGCCTGCGTGACCTCGCGAGATGTGATCTCGTAGCTAAAGCTACTGGCATCGAGGCTATCGACCCGCCCGTTGGCCGTTTCCGCCTGGGGATACATCAGGAAGGGCACTGGCTTTCCGTCTGACCCGGGCAGAGCCACATCATGCGCGAAATTGAATGCCATCCAGTTCATCTCCCACGATCCGAATAGGCGCGCACGTGCCCTCTTCACCATGTCATCGTCCAGTGGGCGATTTCCTGGCGGCTCCTCGAGAATAACTTTCCGCACATCGGCGGGATCGACGGGAACCCATCCATGCTGGCTGAGGTAGACTTCAGCGCGACAGTGCTGTGCTTTCGTCACGTTTTCCGACGATGCGCCGAGGCTCTTGTATCCGAGTTCCGATTTTACGGTGCGGATGCCAAACACATCGCGCGCCGGCAGGCCCGCCGCGCGCGCCAGTCCCACATAGAGAGAATTCAGATCGGCACACTTGCCGCTCAAATCCTTGGTCTCCAGCATGAACCGGATGTCGCCGTTACCACAGCCACGTGTTTTCGGGTTCCGAACCGTGTTTTCAACAATCCACTCGTATATCGCCCGCGCCTTATCGACGTCGGTTGTCGCGCCCTTTGTGATTTCGGTCGACGTCTCCTTCACGATGCCATCGGTCGGCAGGAGATTCGTGGAGCGCGTGAAATATTCCAATTCGGCGCGGCTGGCCTTCGGGCTCTTTCTGAGGCCGGATAGATCGACAGCGTAGTCTTTTGTTTCGACGTGGCTGGTGACGGTCAGGACCGGCCTGATTCCGTCCGGAAATTCTGCGGAGATGATCTCGAGGCCATCTTCCTTGCGCTGTTGTGTATGGACGGTTCCGCCTTCGGCCTGAAACTTGTTTGAGAGCGTTCTTTGAAAGGGCGCCTTGACAGTGAGCGCTCCTGGCGCCCAGACGCGTGTGGCCCCCGAAGGCTTCAGAACCTCGATGCGGGTGGTCACTTCGAAAGTGCGCCATCCGCCCGTTGTTGCATCGTCAGCAAGCAGTGGCTCCCCACCTGGGAGCGCTAGGCTGGTCGATAAGATACCCATAGCTTGCAAGAAACGCCGACGTTCCATATCGTCCTCCTCGAATTTCGCCTTAACGTCTTTCCGGGGCGTCAGTTTACACCGAAGTCTGGGCATCAAACAACGCGCCCGCATCTTAGCGAAAGAGGGTGAATCAGCAGTAGTGAAACGACAAAGTTTGGCGACATGGCCGCTGCGTAATCCATCGGATATGGAGTGCCCCGAAATCGGGGGGCGGCGCGAGAAAGTTCAGTACAATTCTTGACGGCTCTGCAATTTAGAGCGCGGCTGGCAAGTCACCGGTGGCCGCTTTTTAGGGAGAGATAATGAGACGCAGTCTTTGCAAGCTCCTTCTTTTTATTGCCGCTTTAGGCTTCGTAATCGCGGTTCTCACTATTCAGGCCAATGCCCAATCGAATGACGCGTCAGCGACAACTGCGCAGCATGGAGCGACGCAAAATTCGGAAGCAATAGTTGCCGCGCCGATGCCTGTCGAGCAGCTTGCGAATCGATGTAGCGCGGTCCGCAAACTGTCCTCTAAAACTCCGGCGTGGGCGGGTTGGGGCGCGAATGCAGCAAATTGGCGATACCAAGACGCGATGCAGGCGGGCTTTTCCGAGTTGAGCGTGCCGCAGCTGAAACTGAAGTGGGCGTTTGGAATTCCTAACGTGAAGATCGTGCGCTCGCAGCCGGCAATTTTCGGCGGCAGAGTATACGTGGGCGGAAACGACGGCACTGTTTACTCGCTCGATGCCGCGACAGGTTGCACATACTGGGCGACGGCTGAGCCGAAGGCAGTTCGCTCCGGCTTACTGATCGGAAAAGCCGGTTCGGCGGATGCGGTTTTCTTCGGCGACGCGGGTGGGGCTGTGGTTGCACTCGACGCCGCTTCCGGAAAATTTTTGTGGCGCACGCAAGCGGATAGCCATCCAGCCGCGACGATTACCGGAACGCCGAGCTACTTCGAAGGGAGGCTGTACGTGCCGGTGTCGTCGGGAGAGGAACAGGCGCGGAGGCGTCCCGGCTACGAGTGCTGCACGTTTCGCGGCAGCGTGGTCGCGCTCGACGCAGCGACGGGAAAGATGATCTGGCAGACGTATATGGCGGCGGAGACTCCAGCGCCGCACGGCAAAACAGCGGATGGGCGCACGATCATTGGGCCTTCGGGGATGGCGATTTGGTCCGCGCCCACGATTGATGCAGCCGAGAAGAGAATCTATGTAGGGACGGGCGATAATTACTCCGAGCCGGACACGAAAACGAGCGACGCCGTGGTCGCGCTCGATCTCGAAACCGGCAAGATTCTGTGGTCGACGCAATTCGACAAGGAAGACGTTTACAAAATCGAATGCGGCAATCCTCCGGCAGCGAATTGCGCGCAGCCGGGCGTTCCGGAATTTGATCTTGGCGCGTCGCCGATTCTGGTAATGCTGCCGCGCCGGAAGCGCGTTCTGATATTGGGGCAGAAGACCGGAATGGTTTACGGCGTCAATCCCGACGCGCAGGGGAAACTGCTCTGGCATCAGCGCGCAGGGACCGGCGGGCTGCTGGGCGGAGTCCAGTGGGGTCCAGCCACGGACGGCACAAAGGTGTATGTGGCGGTATCGGACCTGGCTTTTCAGGGCCGCGGGCCCGACCCGTCAAAAGGCGGCGGAATATCGGCTTACCAGGTGAGCAACGGGAAACTTCTTTGGAAAACGCCGCCACCGGGTTGCGACGAAAGACGCCCGTGCAGCCCCGCGCAATCCCAGGCAGTGACGGCGATCAAGGGAGCAGTCTTCTCGGGCTCAATCGACGGACATTTGCGCGCATATTCAGCGGCGGACGGCAAGATTATTTGGGATTTCGATACAGCGCGCTCTTTTGACACTGTCAATGGGGTGGCCGCGAAAGGCGGTTCGCTGGACGTCGGCGGGCCGGTGATCGCGGGCGGAATGATGTTCGTGGTGTCCGGCTATCCTGGCTTTGGCGCGATGCCTGGCAACGTGTTGCTCGCGTTTGGCCGCTGACGTAGTCAAACGCGAGGAACTACTGCAACACCATAGCGCCGAATAGAGTCGGATGCGCGACGCGAGCCGTCGAGCGAGAGCGGTCAGCTCGATTTTTTTCTTGGGACCTTCGCGCCTTTCTTCCGAGCCTCTGAAAGGCCTATGGCGATGGCCTGTTTGCGGCTTTTCACCCTGCCACCTTTTCCGCCTTTGCCCGAGCGCAACGTTCCCTTCTTTCGCCGGTGCATGGCG
The DNA here is from genome assembly GCA_963754105.1 of uncultured Acidobacteriota bacterium. Classification (GTDB taxonomy): domain Bacteria; phylum Acidobacteriota; class Terriglobia; order Acidiferrales; family UBA7541; genus Palsa-295. The sequence goes on along the minus strand of CAVWEZ010000007.1, from coordinate 281,081 downwards.
CTCTTGACTGTTTTTTGCGCAGCTCTTGCCGTATCTGGCCATGAACGATCCTCCTGTAAGAGTGAGATGAAAATTCAGCGCGGGAGTGACGCTACATGGCAATATTTTTTGAGTGAGCTTTCGAGGGCGGAAAACGACAGCGATGTGCGGGTTCGACTACTGAGCCCGCCCGCATTGAGCCTCAACCTGCATTTCCAGGTCGTCGCTGAGCAGGGCGCCACGCCGAGACTTTGCCGAGCAGACTTGGTTGGCGGTCAATCCCGAAGCACCGCGAAGATCGGCACCTTCCAAACTTGTGCCGCGCAGATTCGCGCCATTCAGCACCGTGCCGGAGAAGTTCGCTCCGCCGAGATTGGCGCCTTGGAGGTCCGCGTCGATAAAAATCGCGTTCTCGAGCTGCGCGCCACCCAAATCCGCGCCCTCCAGTTTGGAGGACCAGAGGTATGCGCCACGCAGGTCGGCGTGGTCCATGTGCGCGTTGGCGAGATAGGAATTGCGCAGGTCCGCCCGCTGGATATTTGCGCGCGTGAGCGTTGCGAAAGTGAGATTCGATGTATAGAGATTTGCCCCGTCCAAGCGGGCATCCGCCAGGACTGCATTTGTCAAAGAGCAGTAAGATAAATTCGCCTCATGCAGATCGGCGCGGCGCAAGTCGGCGCCATCGAGATGGGAACGATCCAGATTCGCGTGATACAAGCGCGCCTGATCCATCAGCGCGTAGCGCAGGTTGCTCTCACCCAGATCGGCGCCGCGCAAATCAGCTTGGGACAAAAACGCACCTTGAAGGTCTGCGTGCCACAGGTGGGCGCCGGCCAAAAACGCCGCGTAAGCCTGCGCGTAGCGCATCTTGAAATTGTTCAATCGCGCTCCGTCGAGCGAGCCAATCTGATCATCCGCAATATTCGAGCCGGATGGCCACCTGGAAATCGCCGCCTCTGTAAGATCGGCGTAGGGATCGAAACCCAGCGACCAGAAAACGGTCGGCGCCCAGCGGCGAATACTCGCCGCGCTATATTGAGGCGCACGGCTGCGTTCGTGCGGCACACCCTCGATGATACCCGCGGATAGGAGAATCAAAATGAATCCGAGAACCCCGGCCAGCTTCATCGGATTGATCGCTTTGACCTTTTCGACGAGGCGCTGCGCTTGACGCCACTCTACCGCCCATTTTTCTTGTGGCCGCCCAACTCTCGTCGTCGCATAAAACGCAATCCCCGTCGCGATTGCCGTTAGGAGCGCTTGCAAAAGCGTCCCGTGTATTTCCTGGCGCGTAAGATACCGGCCCCAAAATAGCAACAGCGTCAGGGGAGCGACCCAGTAGGCGGCCAGTTGCCAGAGGGTCCGCTCCGTCACGTTCGACGCGGAAGGCTCGGGGTTCATCCAGCGGAAGTGCGCCCGCAGAAGGCCGGTGATGACTCCCGGTTGATCGTCTCCCAGGGTCCGTCCATCCGGGAAAACTGCGGGGAGCTCCTGCACGGAATCCCACATGCGCAGCAACTGAAAATGCAGCAGGACGTAGAGAGTGAGCAGCGTCACAGGGAAAATCAAATACAATTCGGCCGTCGGCAGCGCAGCCGCCGCGTGGGAATGCAAAAAGGAAAATATTGAGGAGTCCGTGACAAGCTGAATATCCTTTGTTCTCCAGATCATCAGCCAGGAGAGGATGCTGGCGCCGGTCACGACATTGAAGTACGTGCGCGCGCGCCGCGCGGACTGGTTGAAAGCGGTCACCGCCTCGAATTCCATTAGTTGTGGCGGCAGCAGTGCGTCGCGCAAATTTGCACCGGCGATCTGCCGGGGCACGAGGCCCATGGCCGTTTCGAGGCAGGCACCCTCGAGATTCGCCGCTTCCAAATTCGCACCCACGAGACACGCATCTTCGAGATCGGCGCGCACCAGGCATGCGTCGCGCAGATCCGCCAGCAATAAATCAGCGGCCCTTAAATTAGCATCGTGCAGATCGGCGAGACGCAAGTTCACGCTGATCAAGTCCGCCGCTTCGAGGTCCGCGCCCGCCAGATCGGCTCTCCTGCCGCTCAGCCCGTGTGAATCGATCCATTCCTTGTGGTTCGCGAGCTTGTCGTCGAAGGCCCAATTCTTATAGGGTCTGCGTGCTCGAGGATTCCGCGGCAGTTTCCTCAGGCTGCGGGGCGCTTCTCTTCATCAAGATTTTCGGCGAGATCGTGTTGTGCGGAGTCGCTAACAACCTGGGCATTCAAATCTTCAGTTGAAGTCAGGGGCTCGTCCGGACGATCTTCGTCCGACGCAATTGATTTTTCTTCCGGCGCCTCATCGCGCAAGTTCTCGACGGGCGGCTCTGGCGCGGTTATTTCCAAGTCTGGTGCGACGGAAACGGAAGCGTTGGCAAGCTCCGCCGTGGGCCGAATCACCGCATCGGGCTTGCTTCGATGGCCACGGGTTCGTCCGGAGAGAGAGATTCCACTGCTGCTTCGATGTCAGCGGCATCGAGTAGCCCCTCGGAATCATCGCTGGCGGATTCCGATGCTTCCGCTTGCGCCGCTTCGGGAGGGAATAACTCCGCCAATGCCTTGGCTGCCGAAGGCAAGTCGCTAGCTGGTATTGGCGCAGCCGCCGGTTCTGCCATGTTCGAGAGATCGATGCCGTGAGGTTCAGGAGGAGCCTCTGACCGTGCTCGCCTCCGGCGTGAGCGACTGCGTGGCACCTTCTTCGGACTGCCCGTTGCCATTATGGCGGAGCACCACGCTCCGTTTTGCCTCGAACGGCCGAGGATCCCTTGGGGAAAAAGAGGCGCAAGAATATATTTCGGCGTCTTCGGACGAGGCGCCGTATCGGGCGGGGCGCTAATCGCTGGCAGAACAGACTCCGGCTCCTCCGTTTGCGGCGCAGTATCCTCGGGAAACAGCTCCGCAAACGCACTCGCTGCGGACGGCAATTCTTCGGCCGGGATTAGTCCCTGTACCGTTTCAGCTTTGTCTGGCGCTGCCGCCTCTTTGACGAAGTCCACGCGACCCCCGATTTCCGTTTCGCGAGTGAATTTTGGGCAGAGTAGAACTGGCCGGATTCCCCGATCCGGAAACCATGTTTACTCAGAGCTAGGATATCGTGCGGACCCTTCAGGAGGCTGCTGTCCAACAGTGCAATAGCAGTACAGCTGTCCGTTCGGTTCCCCAAGAACCGAGTGGGAACGGATTGGGAGCGAGAGGATGGTGGCAATAAAGCATCCGGGCAAATCTGGGTTTACAGGCGATAGGTGGGAATGTAGTATGGCGAGTCGCAATTATGACTGTCATAAGAGGGTGATTTGTCTCGGTTTAGGCACGGCGTGAATTCCTGGATTCGTATTGCACTCATAGTGGGGATATTGATCGTCGCAGGGGCCTTTTTGGAGCGAGCGCTGCCTGCTGACGGCCCCGATGACGCATCGAAACCTCCGGCGCAGGACACGGGAGTGTACACTCCCGCGCATCCGACGGTTTTCGATGCGGTGAAGGAATTCTTCAATTCACGGCCCACGCCCGTCCAACCAATCGCCTTTACGCATAAAGTTCACCTGGCCAATGGCCTGCAATGCGTGAATTGCCATGTGGGGGTCGACGAGGGACCGGACGCGCGGATTCCGAGCGTCAATTTCTGCATGACTTGCCACCAGGTGATTGCCAAAGATAAGCCGGAGATCAAGAAAGTGGCGGCGTACAGGGCGCGAGGCGAGGACATTCCCTGGCAGCGCGTCTATGGCTTTGAGCCGTCGGCGCACGTGAAGTTCAATCACGCGCCGCATATTCGCGCGGGCGTTCAGTGCGCGGCGTGCCACGGTGATATGACCACGCAGACGGTCGCCGAGCGAAAAGTGAATCTGACGATGGGATATTGCATTGAGTGCCATCAGCAAAAGAAGGTGTCGGTGGATTGTGTGACGTGCCATTTCTAGAGGCTAGAAGCTAGAGGTTAGAAGCTAGAAATTAGAAGTTTTTCGAGGTCGCTGAAAAGGGAATCATGGAACGGCGCGATTTCCTAAAAATTTCGGCTGCGGGCGGAGCGGCAGCGGCTCTGGAGGGCTGCGGCAATCCGGATCATCATCTCATCCGGTTTATTCCGGAAGAGGACTTGGTTCCCGGGAATCGCTACATGGAAGCCGAGTATTTGCACGCAGTGTCCCGCGGGATGCGGTTTGCTGGTCCGCGTGATGCAAGGTGAGGCGGAGGTGGTGCGCAAGGGACAGCTCGGCATCCTGAAAATGGGGTTGGCCAAGAAGCTGGAAGGAAATCCGGCGCACCCGATCAATCAGGGCAAACTTTGCCCGCGCGGACAGGCCGGTTTGCAGGTGACTTATCATCCGGACCGGATTAAGGGCCCGATGACGCGTTCAGGCGCGCGAGGATCGGGACAATTCAAGCAGATTAGCTGGGACGATGCGATGAAGCAGCTCGTCGGCCAGCTTTCCGCGCTGCAAAGCGGCAAGCAAGAAAGCACGCTTGCATTGCTTACTTCGCCGTTGCGCGGACAGCGAAAACAAATCGTCGATGGCTTTGCCGCAAGTTTCAAGAGTTTGCCGCCCGTGGAATTTGGCTTTTTCGGCGACGGAGTTGTTCGCGAAGCAAATTTGCGAAGTTTCGGTGTGGCGTCGCTGCCCACTGTTGATTTAGGGCAATCCAACTATGTGATTTCTTTCGGCGCGGACTTCCTGGGAACGTGGAACTCACCGGTCGCACAGGCGATTGGCTATGGCCGCATGCGAAATGGACGCCAGGGACAGCGCGGCAAGCTGGTGCAGGTGGAACCGCGCATCTCGCAGACCGGCGCGAGCGCGGATGAGTGGGTTCCGAGTCCTATCGGCACGGAAGGAATTTTCGCGTTGAGTCTTGCGAACGTGATCCTTCAGGAAAAACTGCGGCCCTCCGCGGCGGCTGGGCGCGCGGGCGACGCGATTCCAGGCTGGTCGCAGGGATTGGCCGACTATGCGCCCGCGAAAGTGGAGAAGCAGCTCGGCGTGCCTGCGGCGAAAATCGGCAGAATTGCCCGCGAGGCTGCGGCGAATGTACCCGCGGTGGCGTTGATCGGCGATGCGGCTGCGGCGCAGTCAAATGGCCTATTCAACGCGATGGCAGTGAATGCGCTGAATGCGCTGCTTGGCAGCGTGGGGAAAGCCTGGCGGGATTCTTTTCAGGTCAGCGGAAATCGTGCAGACGGGCAAGACGGCACCGCCTGCCAAAGGAAACGCCGCAAACGATTCCCTGCTTTCGCTAGTGAATCGCATTCATTCCGCGTCCGATGGAGTGAAAGTACTGATGCTGTACGACGCCAACCCGGTGTTTGCAACGCCGCAAGCCTGGGGCGTGCGCGACGCTTTCGAGAAAATTCCATTCATCGCCAGCTTTGGGAGTTTTATCGACGAAACTAGCGCTATGGCGGATTTGATTCTGCCAGATCATTCGCCGCTCGAATCGTGGCTGGACGACACGCCGCCATCGGGCAGCACGCGCACGGTTGTAAGCGTCGCCGAACCGGCCATGCATCCGATTCACGACACTCGCGCGATGCCGGACGTACTTTTGGACGTTGCGCACCAGCTCGGCGGCGATCTGGGCAAAGCGCTGCCCTGGAAAACATACGACGAGGCCATCGAGGCGGAGTTCGCGGCACTCTACAAAGAGAAGGGCGCGAAAACCGCGAAGGACGCGGACGAATTTTGGAAAAAGGCTCGCGAGCAGGGCGGATGGTGGAGCGAGGAAGAAACTGCGAGTCCGGTAAGCGCAGGCCAAAGCCGGCGGCCGCACCCGTGAAAATCAGCGCGCCGGCATTCGATGGCGACGCAAATGCGTTTCCATTTTATTTTTTGCCGTTCGCTTCGCAACTTTTTTATGACGGCTCGCTCGCGCATTTGCCGTGGATGCAGGAAGCTCCCGATCCGCTCTCGACCGTGATGTGGGGCACTTGGGTGGAAATCAATCCCAAGACAGCGGAGAAACTAGCGATCCGGCAGGGCGATTTGCTGGAAGTTGCGTCGCAGCACGGCAAGCTGCGCGCGCCCGCGCTGGTTACGCCGGGCATCGCGCCGGATGTCGTCGCCATGCCGAGTCGGGCAGGGTCACGAAAATTTCACGCGCTACGCGACGGGACGAGGCGCAAATCCCATTTCGATTCTAGCGCCGATGCAAGTAGCCGAGACGAACTCACTTGCCTGGGCCGCCACGCGGGTAAAAGTTTCGGCTGTGGGACACGGGAAGCTAGTTCTCTTTGGCGGCAGTCTGACCGAAGCTCCGACGGAACCTCGATGAGTAAGGAAGGCTGAAAATCCAATGTCGCATCAATGGGGCATGGTAATCGATCTCGACCGCTGCACGGGCTGTGAAGCCTGCGTGGTGGCGTGCCATGCCGAAAACAATATTTCCACCGTAGGCGAGGACCAGGCGGCGCGCGGACGAGCCAAGCATTGGATTCGCGTCGAGCGATATTACGAAGGCGAATTTCCGGACGTGAAGATGAAATTCATGCCCGTGCTCTGCCAGCAGTGCGATGCGGCGCCTTGCGAGCCGGTCTGCCCGACGTTTGCGAGCTATCACACGTCGGAGGGTCTGAACGGCCAGATCTACAACCGCTGTATCGGCACGCGGTATTGCGCGAATGCGTGTCCCTATACTGTCCGCTATTTTAATTTTTACAATCCGGAATGGGACAAGCCGCTGAACTTGCAGCTCAATCCCGATGTTTCCGTGCGCGAAGTGGGCGTGATGGAAAAGTGCACGTTTTGCCTGCAGCGAATCAAAGCCGCGGAAATTCAGGCGGAGGCGGAAAAGCGCGAATTGAAGGACGGAGAGGTGAAGCCGGCCTGCGTGCAGTCGTGCCCTCCCACGGCCATGGTCTTTGGAGATCTCAGCGATCCGAATAGCGAGGTTTCGCGGCTGGCGCATTCCAACCGCGGCACGAAGCTGCTCGCGGAACTCGGCACGCTGCCGAAGGTAACTTACCTACAACGGGATTCCTGGCATGGCGCGGAAAACACCTGAGCAAATTAACGACGACCTGCTGCGCCCTCTATCGGGGAGCGTCCGGACGGTATCTGCTTGGCCTTGCGTTCCTCGCCGGAATCGTAGTTGCGGCGCTAGCGGCGTTTCGGCTTGCAGGTTTATGGCGGCATTGGAGTCTCCGGGCTTGAGCGGCCTGTTTTTTGGGGATTTCTACATAACGAATTTCGTTTTCTGGATCGGATTGAGCCATGCAGGCACGCTGATCTCCGCGATCCTGCGTCTGGCGAATGCAACGTGGCGACGTCCGGTGACGCGATGCGCGGAGGTGATCACGGTTTTCGCGCTGTCCATCGGCGCAGCCTTTCCGATCATTCACCTGGGCCGCCCATGGCTGGCTTTCTGGCTGATTCCGTATCCGAGCGAGCGCGGCATCTGGCCGAATATCAGGTCGCCGCTCCTTTGGGATTTTTTCGCGATTACGACGTACTTGATCAGCAGCGTCACGTTCTTGTTGCTGCCGATGATTCCCGATCTGGCGCTGATGCGCGATCGCGCGTTGGGATGGAAAAAGAAAATCTACGGCGCGCTGGCGCTGGGATGGAGCGGCACTCCCAGGCAGTGGTACCGGCTGGAGACAGCGATGCACATCATGGCAATCGCCGTGATTCCCGTGGCCGTCTCGGTGCACAGCATCGTTTCGTGGGATTTCGCGATGGCGCCGGTTCCCATGTGGCACTCGACCATTTTCGCGCCGTACTTCGTCACCGGCGCGATTTTCAGCGGCATTGCCGCACTGATTCTAGCGATGGCGCTGCTGCGAAAATTTCTCCATCTCGAGGAGTATCTGCTTCCGATTCACTTTGAAAACCTGGGCAAGCTTTTGCTGGTGATGAGCCTGCTGTGGTTTTATTTCGTATTCTCGGAGCGGCTCACGGGCTGGTATGGCAATGAATCTTCGGAAATGGCGGTGTTTTGGCTCACACAGCGCGGATCGTTTTCTCCGCTATTCTGGACGATGGTCTTCTGCAACTTTCTGATTCCCTTTCCTCTGCTGGCAATCAAGAAATTCAGGACGATTACCGGCACGGCCATTGCTTCGGCGACGGTGGTGGTGGGCATGTGGCTCGAGCGCTTTCTGATTATCGTGCCGTCGCTTTCGCGCAAATATCTTGCCTATACGCTGGGCGAGCCGTCACCCTACCGGCCGACTTGGGTTGAAATCACGATAACTGCTGGAACCTTCGCCGGCGATGGCGCTGCTCTATATGCTTTTTTCGAAATTGGTTCCTATCATTTCGGTTTGGGAGCTCAAGGCGGACCCGCGCGAAGCAAACTCATCCGGCAGCTGTTTTGGCGCAGACAAACGAAGCGGGGGCCGACTGACATGGCCGAGCGCCGCCGCAATTTACGGGCTATTTCCCGATCCGACTTCCGCCGATCGCGCGCTCAATGCTTTGCAGGCAGCGGGAGTCAGCCGCGACAAGATCGTGGTGATGTCATCCGAGCCGTTTGACGAATATTCATTCAGCCGCGCGGAACATGCCACTGTGATGCCGTGGTTGGCCGTGCTGGGAGGCGTGGTCGGCGGCGCGTCCGGTTTCGTGCTGGCGGCCTATACGCAGAAAGCGTATCCGCTCATCACCGGAGGGATGCCGATTCATCGCGCCCTGGCCGACAGGGATCATTACATACGAACTGACGATGCTCGGCGCCGTGATTGCCACGGTGATTACGCTTCTGATTACCACCGAGGCTGCCGAATTGGGGCGCGAAGCTCTACGATCCCGAAATTTCCAACGGTAAGATTCTCGTCGGAGTCCTTGACCCGTCCCAAGATGCGAAGGCCGCCTTGGGTGATCGCTTGCGGGGCGCCGGGGCGGAGCAAGTGAAAGTCACCGCGCCCGGCGCCACGCGTTAAGCGAACCGAATCGTCAGCCCTGAACGCTGAAATAGCGCGTCTGACCCGCAATGTGAATCTCCTTAATCGCGTTGCCTTCGACTCTGAGGTAATCGTACGCGGCTTTTTCCGAGCCGTCCTTCCATTCCCCTGGTGCTTCGGCAACGACTTTGCCTGCCGCCATAAAGGCAACCGTCGGAATCATCCATCTTCAATTGATAGGTGCCCTCTTTCACCATTTTGCCCGCAAGAGTGTGATCCTCGCCGACGTTGATGGTGACTTTGTGGTTAGATTTCGCACTGACAGGGTGAATGTCGGTGCAGAACTGGAAGCACAACTAATCGTCGGAACCAACACCAGAATGCATGCAACCACCGCAATCGCGAACACGTTTCGACGCGACATCGTTTTCCTCCTTGTTTGTGGTTCTTCCAAAATGCTCTATTGGGCAGGTTGTCGAGCAACTACCATCACTAGCGTGTTCCGGCACGGAACTCGGCGTCGCACTCTCGCGGCCCCCCACCCATGAAGAAATAAGACCGGAGCCGCGAGCAGTGCGACCGCCATCTCTTGTAATCGCGCAGCAGTATCGAGCGAAATTCGATTGGAAGGCCAGACCGGTTACTGCAGCAGGACGTGAATTCACTGCATTTTCGGGGCGCCCCTAGACTACCCGGTGTAGGATTCTCCACATGCAGGCAGGCGCATACACCTCAATCGCCTCGATGGTTCTGGATTGTGTCGATTTGTTTCGGACTTAGGGCTGTTCGACGCGCTTCAGGATGTTGCTGTGATGCGCACCGAAGGCCTGCATCATCCGCTGGTACGTTTGTTCGCGATCGATGCTGCTTTCCTGGTTGCCCTGGGTTTGGCGACGCCGGTTGTGCTGCGTCTGCAGCGCTAGGTATCCACTCCAGCGAATGACGCCGGTTCCGTGGCTCATTCATGGCGCCGCGGTCGTAACCATTGCAGTCGTTTCGGGAATCTGGGACGCCGTTCTACAGAAGTTCTTGCACCCGTGGTCATCCCCGTCGGTCGGCCTACCGTTCATAACTCTTTCGTTGATGAAATTTTATGGAGAGCTGCTGTCGTGTGTAGTCCTTTACATGTCGTCCTTTTAGTCGGGCATATGCTTGATTCCAGAGAACGGCTCGCGCTGCAACGAACCGAGGCGGCGCGACTGAACGAGCAACTCTCCAAGGCGCAACTGAACGCTCTACGCCAGCAAATCGAGCCGCACTTTTTGTTTAACACGCTGAATGCAATTTCCGGGCTAGTACGCGAGGAAAGAAATGAGGCCGCAGTCGGAATGATCGCGGGATTGAGCGATCTTCTGCGCCACACTCTCAAGGATTCCAATGCACAAGAAGTGCCGTTGGAAGAGGAATTGCTATTTCTACAAAAGTACTTGGATATTCAGAAGATCCGCTTTGCGGACCGCCTTCAGTTGAGCGTGAACATCGACACAGAATTCTTCTCGGCTCGGGTCCCCACCTCTTATCCTGCAGCCCATCGTCGAAAACGCACTTAAACATGGGATCGCGGCGCGCGCAAACGGAGGTGTCATCCGGATTACCGCGATTCGATCCAACGGCTTGCTCACGTTTCGAGTTTACAACGACGGTCCCAGTCTGCCCGCCGGATGGGAGAATAATCGATCCGGAGTGGGAATCTCTAATGTGCGTACCCGGCTGCAGAGCCTCTACGGAAATGCCTACGATTTGACGATACGGAATCAGGCCCCCGGTGGCGTGGAAGTATCGGTTTCGGTGCCTTTCCGCCAGGAGTGATTTGTGCCTCCGGAACAAAAGCCCGCGAAGATAAGCACACTCATTGCAGATGATGAAAAGTTGGCTCGAAGTAACCTGACCATCCTACTGCGTCGGGATTCCGATATCGAAATTGTCAGCGAATGTGGGTCGGGCGCGGAGGCACTCTCACAGATCCGCAGCAAGAGGCCCGATCTCGTCTTTCTGGATGTCCAGATGCCGGAATGCGATGGGTTTGACGTCCTCGAACTGCTTGGCGGAGAACAACCGCCCGCTCTTGTCTTCGTGACGGCTTACGACCAATACGCGTTGCGCGCTTTCGAGGCCGGCGCGCTTGATTATTTGTTGAAGCCCTTCAGCAACGCGCGATTTGGCAAAGCTCTGGACCGCGCCAAGGAGCGCGTCCGCCTTGGCAAAGACCGCTCGCGAAAAGTGGACCGCTTCGTTATCAAGAACGCCGGAGAGGTCTTATTCCTGAAGATCTCCGAAGTCGATTGGATTGAGGCTGCGGACTACTACGCCTGCCTCCACGTTGGGCCAAGAACGCACCTTATCCGCCGCAGCATGTCCGATCTGGATCGGGATCTTGATCAGACGGCCTTTTGCCGGATTCACCGTTCGACTATTGTGAATCTCGATCGGATTAAAAGCCTCAAGCTGTGTGAAGACGGCGAGTACGGCGTACAGCTCGACAACGGGAATACGCTGCGACTGAGTCGGCGCTATCGTCGGCAACTGCAATCCCGCCTAGGCTTGACAAAATCCACGCAGAGCTAAAACCCAGCCTATTTCGCCGTGGGATCTTTCTTTACTCCGTTGTCCATGAACTCTAACCAGAATCCCTGGGGATCGGTAACGAAGAACATGCGTGTGGTCGGAGCAATGAAAACCGGCGCGTTCGAAGGGCTTGTGGTGTGCAAATTGGCTGCCTTCACTCGGTCGATCATCACATCGTCGTCTTTCGACATGAACAAGAAATGCGCGGCGCCGGGATCCTGAAAGTGTGGTCGGTGAAAGTGCTTGCTATGATTTTTGAATTCGATGAGTTCCATCACTACCGGCGAACCGGGAACCATCGCCTCCGCCAGCCGGAACTGGCTGTGCGTGCCGGTCAATTCTTCATAGGTGGCGTCGCCCATTAACGTCGAACTCAGCCAAAACTTCAAGCCTGGTCCAACTAAACTCTCGTACAGGCGGGCGGTTTTTTCGAGATTGTCGACGACCACTGTGACTCGGGCGCCGAGAACCTTGCTGCCGGGCGCGGCGGTTGTTGTTGGAGCCGGCGTCACTTCCATCAATTCGACCGGGTAGCCGTCAGGATCGCGCACGAACACCGCGCGAATTTTTCCGGTGATGCCGGGCCAGCCAGAAAGCTCGACGGGATTTCCGCCGACAGTGATCACAGGAACGCGCTCTCCCTTTAGAACGTCGAGAGTTTTATCAAGGTCGGTAACGACGAGCTTCAGATAGGAAGCGCCGGGATCGGTCAAAGCCGGGGTGAACGGACTGGACTTGATTCCTTTGATTTCAATGGCCTCGATGGTCATTTCAGGTCCGCCGGTCGCAGCGGCCGTTCCCGGAATCGGAAGAAGCACCACGCGGCTAGCCTGTTGGTAGGGGTCCGGCACGCCTTGGACCAGTGAAGCGACTTCCTGCAACCCGCGATTCTGGCCAAATCGGCGGGGTTGTTCGCGGGGCCCGCGAAGTTCCAGTCCGATCAGATCGTGATAGAAATGGATGTATTCCTCGACGTTGGAGATTTGGCGGCCCAGATGCCCAGGACGAAGAACGTCTCCAGAAGGCGCAATTCCTGTAGGGGGCGCGTCCAGCGTCGCCCACGACGTTTGCGCCAAAGCAATTGGTGTAAACATCAGCGGCATCAGACTGAGCACGATTATTCCGAGCGCGGAGTTCTTGGATAATTTGAATGAGAACGACATTTGGTCTCCCCGAAAATTCCGATGTCGAGCTTTCGCTCGCGCGCATCATAAACCCTGAGAAGAGGAAAGGATAGATGGCGCGGCCAAGGGGACGATTTTAGAACTTTCCTCGGCGACTTTATGGCGAGCCTGACACAAATCGAGTCCGCGGGTGAGATTGAACTTCTATACTGCAAGTAAGAAAAAGAAAAGACGCACCCTTCTGAGAAACGAAGGACGCGGCATCCTCCTTGTGTAGTGAGTGCCTTGAGGGAATTCTGGTGAGCTCGGACCATGCTAGAACGAATTAGCGCTGGGTGCTCAAGAGGGCACCACCCGCCTGAGACCCTGGTTCAAATGTAGCGCCCGACTTCTTCAGCCCGGCACGCCGCGCTGAAAGCAAAAGCCGCACCCTTCCAAAAAAGCCGAAAGAGTGCGGCATCCGTTCCTACGACTCGGCTCGGAACGCGTTGCGTACTTACTGGGCGGGGATGTAGCTCAAATCCTGCCTGAATTTGAGGATCTCGCTGTATTCGCTCTCAATCGAGTCGTTCAGGGCTGCCATTGTAGAGGTCATCCCGTCCGGACCGTACGCTTCCGTGAGTACTTGCTCCATTGGCTTCTCGTTCGGGTTCGCCTCGAAGTCCGCCCAGTGAGGACGCGCCAGGCTGACGACGAACGTTCCGGAGAAGCCGCCGTTCGTCAGTTCGTAAATCTCAACGTGGGTTGGTGAATTTGCCTTCCGCTCCGCGGCGGAGATTCTGGCAATGGCGCTCGTGAAATCCGCCGTTCGGCCAGGCTTCACGTGGATGGTGAGGAGTTCCTGGAATTGGGGCGGCAAAGGAGAGTTGTCAGGATTGCCAAGCTTCGGCAGAAGCTCGTAGAAGCTATCCTGAATGGACGCGACGTAGGGACCAACGGCCTTGTTGTATTCCTCGTCATCGGCAGCGTCGGGTACGGGCGGGTGATCGAGATCTGCCCAATGCAAGCCTGCCCGTACGACGACGTACGTTCCCGTTCTTTCTCCGCTAATGACTTCGAAGATCATCAGCGCGCCAGGATCCCTTTGTTGTTTGTGCCAATCCGCCTTCTGCTTTCGGCCTTGTTCGTATTGTTGAGTCATTCCGGATTTCGGCGTTTGAACTTCCGCTGTCAGGATGTTGCCCGGGGTACCTTGTGCGGCGGCACAAAATGCTGCCAGGAACACCATGGCTAGAGACAGCGATGCGTACTTCAACATTCTCATTTTTCCTCCAGAGGTTTTCTGAACTGGGATCTTCGGTTGGCCTTCAGACAGGTACACTTATACACTCAAAGCCCTGCGAGCTAGCCGATTCTTTCTGCATCGCCTCCTCTACGATGGCTCCTTAGTGAGCAGCGTAGTCGTCTTCGAGACCGCCTAAAAGCCCCGCACAGCCGCCTGGACCAATCGTACATCGATAAATTGGACGGAAAGATTAGCGAAGACTTTTGGGCACGCAAGGGCGAAGAATGGCGCGCCCGGAGAGATTCGAACTCCCGACCCTCTGGTTCGAAGCCAGATGCTCTATCCAGCTGAGCTACGGGCGCACTGCGTAGAGACTACAATAGTCACCTTCGTTTCGGCATTCTCGTTTTTGCATATTCTTTGCATGATGCCAATTTGGCCTGGCCGGTGTGGAAGCGCAAGAAGGGCGAATGCCTCGATCCCAAGGGATGGTCTGCGAAGGTAGTGAAGCAACGTCAGCAGAATCGTCTCGTTTTTGCAGGCCAATTCCAGGAAGAGCCCATGAGTGTCGAAGGAAACCTGATCCGCACCGACGACATTCTGTTTTTCGGAGGCCGGGATCCGCAGACGGGATTGGCAGACCCGGGCCTACCGGAAAGTTTCGACCGCAAGATCATCAGCGTCGATTGCGCTTTCAAGGATCTGCGGACGTCTGACTATGTGGCTGTGATCGTGGTGAGCGTGGCGGGCAGCCGGCGGTATTTGTTGCACGTGACCAACGCGCATTTGGATTTGACGGGAACGGAAAACGAAATTCGCAATGCGCACGCGGCCTTCGGGCCTATCTCCGCCGTGCTCGTCGAGGATAAGGCAAACGGCTCAAGCGTCATCGCTCACCTGAAGGAAGAGATCGCTCGCCTGATTGCAATTGATCCGCAAGGCGGAAAGATGGCTCGCGTTGTTGCCGCGGCTCCAGAGTTCCAGGCCCGAAACTGGATTATCGAGCGGAACGGTCCATGGACGCACAAAGTGATCGAGCAATTAACCGTTTTCCCCAATGCCCGTCACGACGACATCACCGATGCCATCATACAGACCGCGATCTGGCTTCAAGCGAACACGCACCAATACGGCCTGCTCGATTACTTGACGCAGCGCGCGGCGACCGAACTCTCATCACGCGCTGCTGCTCCTGAATGAACTCCCGCGACTTCCTCCCTCGGGGGTAAAAATGACTCGAGGCCAGGCGATGCCTGCGTTCTTGGTTTTGGGAGTTTGAGTGGCACTTTGCCAACAGGATTGTTCAACGATAATCGTCTGGCAATTATCGGCAACCCAACTATCGCGTTGCGCTCGCCGATGCGCGAAGCCCTACCTTCAAGTGTTCAACGCGGAGTCCATCGCGCGTGGTTCGTGAAGAGGCCGCTGACGAAGCCGATCTGGTAGACGATCAAAAGGCCAAAGCCGAGGCTGATCAGGCCAGAGGCCAGGCGCATGCCGCTATTCAAGCGAGAGTAGCGAGTCTGACCGTAAGCGAATGGTGCGCCCATAGCGCCCGTAATGAGCATCATCCCAGCGATCGTGCCGACGCCAAACAGAAAGAGATAGGCGACGGCCCACCTTGGATTGCGGATGGTGGTTAGGACTAGAAGAGCGACGGCGGCAGAACCCGCCAGTCCGTGAACCAGGCCGACGACGAGCGGGCGGACCGCATTATAGAGGCCGAGCCGACCGAAGTGGCGGTCAAACCAGCTGAGAGGAGTCCGAGTCGGATCATGGGGATGAACTTCGGGACTGTGAACGTGCGGGTGGGTGTGGACGTAGTCTCCGTGGCTGTGCGCGTGCGAATGCAGCGCGCCGCTTTGGCCGCTTTCGTTCATTCCTGAGAATGTGTTCGTAATCCACTGCAGAATGCCGGTGAGGTTTAGCACCCCGAGGAGAATCAACATGAGTCCGACGGAAAATTCCATCGAGAGGCCGATACGCGCAGGTATCACCCAGCCGAACAAAATAATGCCACCGCCAACGATCAGGATCGTCACAGTGTGGCCGACCCCCCAGAGCGCCCCGATGACGGCAGCGTGTTTAATCGAACGATAGCGAGAGACGATGGTGGAAACGGCGATGACATGGTCCGGATCGGTGGCATGGCGCATTCCCAGGAAAAATCCGAGCGCGATGACAGATAGAAGGCCGATCATTCGATCCATTCCCTTAAGAGGATATCGCGGTCGCACGAGCGGCCGCAGAACGAGAGGCGGCGCGCCGCGTACGGAAGAATTCCAGATATTCATCTATCCCATGGCCGCATTTGGCCGAGACTTCCAAAATTGCCATGCCGGGCCGCACTGATTCGATACTGCGGGTTGCAGCTTCGCGGTCAAACTCGACGGCTGCGGCAAGATCCATCTTGGTGAGAACAGCGACGTCGGCGCTGTTGAATATGGTCGGATACTTCAGCGGCTTGTCTTCTCCTTCGGTGACGGACATGAGGACGAGGCGAGTGTCTTCGCCCAGATCGTAGGAAGAAGGGCAGACGAGGTTGCCGACGTTTTCGATGAACAGAAAATCTAGGTCAGCGAGATTCCATCCTTCGAGGGCCGTCTGGACCATGGCGGCTTCGAGATGGCAAAGAGTGCCGGTGGTGATTTGCTTTACGGGCGCGTGGCTGCGCGCGAGGCGCAAAGCGTCATTATCGGTGGCGAGATCGCCGACCAACGCGGCTACTCGAAATTGCGGCTGGAGAAGAGTGAGTGTCTTCTCGAGCAGCGTGGTCTTGCCGGAGCCGGGGCTCGAGACCATGCTGACCACGAATACGCCGGCCTCCTGAAAGCGTTGGCGCAGAGCATGGGCAACGACATCATTCTGCTTCAAGACGTTTTGGCGGACCTGGATGATGCGCGTTCCGGAGCTCATTGCTCGACCTCCAATGAAATCACTTCGAGTTCTTTGCCGCGGACGATTTCCGAGGCGATCGAACCGCATTCGGAGCAGCAGAACCACTCGGCGGAGCGAATGGGACGAGGCGCATCGCAAGCGGGGCAGTAGACCACGCCGGGGACTTCCTCGACAACCAGGTGCGAACCCTTCAAGGACGAATCTTCGCAGGCCATTTCGTAGGACGACAGCAGGGCGTCCTTCACAACGCCAGCAAGAGCGCCGAGACGCAGGTGCACGGCCGTGATGCGCAGGCCTCCGCGGCGCTGGGACTCTTCCTCGGCAATTTCCACGATGCTCATGGCGATGGAAAGTTCATGCATGAGCAGCCTCGCGTTTGAAGCCACCGAATGCCGCGAGCGCGGCTTGGCCCAGGCTGATGCCCCCGTCATTGGGCGGGACTTGGTGATTTGTCCACACGGCGAGAGGCGTGGGCTCCAAGATGGAGCGGAGATCCTCGAGGAGAAGCTCGTTTTGAAAAACACCACCCGAGAGGACGGCGGTGTCGATCGCGTTCGCCCTGGAGAGCAAAGCGAGCGCGTCAGCGAGGCCGCGAGCGATGCCGCGCTGGAGCGCTCGAGCTATCTGCGAAGGCTGACGCCCGCGTAGGCGATCGTATATCGCGCCCTGCAGCAGCGGGCGAAAATCAAGTTCGCTACCACCGAACGGGAAGGAGTAAGCATCGGCATTATCCGCAGTGCGCGCGAGCTGCTCCAGCCAACAAGCGGCCTGGCCCTCGAAGCTCAGTCCGCGCGTGAAGCCGAGAAGGGCGGCTGCTGCATCGAAGAGCCTGCCCACGGAAGTGGTGGTGAAGGTGCGGACTCCCTTGTGCATGAGTGCCTGCGCGTCTTGATAGCGACTGGGAAAATTGAACGGCGCGGAGCCAAGGCTCGGGAGGTCGTCTATCTGAGCCAGGAAACCGGCAGCCGCCTGCACCGGGTATTCCGCGGCGGCGTCGCCGCCCGGTAGCGCGGCGGGGCGAAGATGAGCGACGCGTTCGAAGCCCTCTTCGATGCTGCCGATAAAGATCTCGCCGCCCCAAATCGTACCGTCGTCGCCGTAGCCGGTGCCGTCGAAACTGACGCCGATGACGCGCCTTTTCCATTCGCGGCGCTCGGCGAGGACGGAGGCGATATGGGCGCGGTGATGCTGGACGCTTCCTCGCTCGGACGCTTGGAGGTTCTGTGTTCGGTTGGTCGAGGCATACTGCGGATGGGAATCATGCACGACGATGAGTTCGTTCCAGTCGACGTCGTACATCGAGACGAGGTCCTCAATCGTCTCCTGGAAGGCGCGAAGAGACTGATATTCGCTGAGGTCACCGATGTGCTGACTCACGAACGCTTGCCCATCGACAACAAGCGTGATGCTGTTTTTCAGGTCTGCACCCAGGGCAAGAATGGGGCGACTTGTCGGGATCGTCGTTACCGCGCCAGGGGCGTAGCCGCGCGAACGCCGCAGAATTGTCGGGCCGAATGCTCCGACCCGCGCTACAGAGTCGTCCACTCGGCGGGCAATCGGGCGTTCGCCGATTAGAATCGCATCAGCAAGCCCACTGAGCCTCTCGATCGCGTCGGAGTCCTCGTAGGCGATCGGCTCACTTGAGCGGTTCGCGCTGGTCATCACCAATATTTCGGGGGCGCCGGCTTCGAACAAGAGGTGATGGAGCGGAGTGTACGGCAGCATCACTCCGAGTTCATTGCTGCCCGGCGCAACACCGGGGAAATCCATTTTCTGCGGCGCGATTACGATTGGGCGGGCGACGGAAGTGAGGAGCAACTCAGAGTCGCGAGAAAGTTCGACGATTCGACGAGCCGCAGCGAGATCGCGAGTCATGAGCGCGAAGGGTTTTTCCTTGCGGTACTTGCGTTCTCGCAAGACCTCGACGGCGGCGGCGTTCCCTGCGTCGCACGCAAGATGGTAGCCTCCGAGGCCCTTCACGGCGATGATCTGCCCGTCAGCGAGAAGTCCGGCGGCTCTACGGATGCTTAAATCGTTTCCGCGCGTGATCTGGTCACCAGCTTGAAGATAGTAGCTGGGACCGCAGGCGCCGCAGGCCACGGGTTGCGCATGGAAGCGGCGATTCCATGGGTCGTCGTATTGGCGGGCACAGAATTCGTCGAGCGGCCACGGGTGCATCGTTGTGTTCTCGCGGTCGTAGGGAAGACGGAGAGTGACGGTGTAACGCGGGCCGCAATTCGTGCAGTTGATATAGGGATAGCGATAGCGCCTGTCGGCTCCGTCGAAGAGTCTCCCGGAGGCAATCGTCGCAGATGGGCAGGTCCGGCGAAATGCGTGTGGTCGAGTGGTCACCTCGCCGGCTGGCGCGAATCGTGAAATCGTGGAGACCGATAGGCGCAGTCGTTTGAATTTCGATCGCTGCGATCTGCGCGGCCGGCGGCGGTGCAGCCTTCAATTCCTTGACGAAGGCCTCCAGGCTGTCGTCGGGGCCTTCAAGGAAGATTTCAACACCTTCGGTGCCGTTGAAAACCCACCCGGCGAGGGTATTGGCGCAGGCCAAACGGAAAACGAATGGGCGAAATCCGACTCCCTGCACGACGCCTCGTACTTTAATGGAGCAAGCGCTCATTCTCTCGCTACTCTCCGCTCACCACGCAACCCCGGCCCTGCCACCCGATTTGAACGACTTTTCCGCCGTCAACCAGCATGGGCACGGTGCGCTGCCCACCGGAAAGAGCGCGCATGCGTGCACGCGCCGCGGCGTCGGCTTCGACGTCGTATTCCACAAATTCGGCGCCGCGCCACTCAAGCCACTCGCGCATTTCTTGGGTGTGAGGGCATCCTGTTGAGCCGAAGAGTTCGAGTTTAGGCACGGGCCAAGACCTCCAGAGTTTCCCGAATCACGTGATAAACCGAGGCCTGCACTTCCTGAATTCGCGGGATGTAGTCGGAATGAATGACGATCGGGAAATCGGCAAGGCCGCGACGAAGAATTTCGCCGCCATCATAGCCGAGCAGAGCGACGGTGAGCATCTTGCGTTTGCGTGCTTCCTCAAGAGCCATGATGATGTTGCGCGAGCCGCCACTGGTGGAGATTCCTATGGCGATATCCGCAGGACGCGCTTGGGCGATCAGTTGCCGAAGGAAGATGACGTCCGTGCCAACATCGTTGGAGATAGCGCTGATGTTTGCCGGCTCAAGCGAAAGTGAAACCGCGGGCACCGGGTGATACCCAGCGGGCGGAGCAATGCAGTCGATCGCCCAATCGTTCGCGTCTGTGGCGGACCCACCATTGCCGAAGATGATCAGCTTGCCCCCGCGGCGAATGCAATCGGAGATAGCCGACGCGGCATTGCCGATTTGTTCGGATTGCTCGCCTGCTACCTGCTCGCGCAGCTTCGCGTCGTCCGCAACTTTCATGCAGATGGAGTTCGCCACTTCATCCATTGCCTCTTCCGCGCCCTGCTTTTCCTGGCCGAGAAAAGGATAGAGAAAGCCCGCTTGGCCGACATCGTGGCCCAGTTCCCGATGTTCGAAGAAGACGTGCACCGTTTCCCAGAGAGTGTGATAGAGAATCTCGATCAGCTCCTGGTGCACGAATGGATCGGATGTGTGAGGGCCAATGGCGTACGAACCTTCAAGGCCGGGAAGCGCGAAGGTCATCGCGTTGCGCGATCTGGCGGCTTCGAGAGCCGCCCATACTTCGGGGTCACCTTCGGGCGGGCCGAATCCCATGACGATGTCGTCCGAAGTGACGATCGTTTCGAGCCACGGACCGAAAAGAATGGAGAGGTCAAGCGCGGGAAGCGCGCGCTTGCCGACAATCACGGGATGAACGAACTCAACCGAGACGTGCTGAGCATCGGTGGCGTAGGGGCCGCGACCGAAGGCAAGCAGGCGGCCTCCGCGCAGAAAGCGATCCGACATTTCGCGGCAGGCTTGGGCCAATCGGTTGGCCTCGCGGGCGAAGAAGGACTCGATAGATCAGGTTGCGCGCCAGCAGGCGCTGTTCAACTTGCGTCGCGAGTGCGGATTGAGTGTGCATTACCAGGTCTCAGCAAATCCGCGGCAGCGGGTCGCCCACAAGCATGTCAACAATTCGAGTGCCCCCATACTGGGTCGCGACCAGGACGGCACCGGCAGGCTGTTCTTGAATTTCGCCGATAATGCGCGATTCCTCCCCGCCGGGGGTTTCGTGGAGCGCTCGCAAGGCTCCGTCCGCGGCTTCAGCCGCCACGATTGCGAGGAATTGTCCTTCGTTTGCGATGTGCAGCGGGTCGAGGCCCAGCAGCTCACACGCGCCCCGAACCGCGTCGCGCACGGGAATCGTATCTTCGTGAATGACGACGCCGAGGCCGCAGTCTCGCGCCAGTTCGTTCAATGACGTGGCCACACCGCCCCGCGTAGGATCGCGCATCCAGCGAATGGCTGGGCCCGCCACGCGGCCGATGGCTTCAACGAGCGGCAAGACGGAGCGCGTGTCCGACCACAGATCGGCCTCCAAGTCGAGTTCGCCGCGCGCGAGCAAAATCGTGATGCCATGGTCGCCGATAGGTCCGGAAATGAGGACTTTGTCGCCGGGCCGAACCGATGCTGGATCGATTGCGATCCCGGAAATCGGCACGCCGAGACCTGTGGTCGAGATGTACATAGAATCCGCTTTGCCATGCTCGACGACTTTCGTGTCTCCGGAAGCGATTCGCACGCCGGCCTCCTTAGCGGCATCGGCCATGGCTTGAATTTCGGCGCGCAGAATTTCCGTCGGGAGGCCGGCCTCCAAAACGAATGTCACCGCGAGAACTTCAGCTTTCGCTCCGGAAACAGCCAGGTCGTTGACGGTTCCATTCACGGCGAGTTCGCCGATGGACCCTCCAGGAAAGCTGAGCGGCTTGACGACGAAGCTATCGGTGGTGATCGCCACGCGAGCGCCATTCAGGTTCACGTGGGCTGCGTCGCCCAGCGGCTCGCTACACGAACCATAGAGCAAGGGAGCGAAAAGGCCTTCGATCAGACGGCGGCTGGCTTTTCCACCGGCGCCGTGAGCCATCTCGATCTGAGGCTCGCGAAAGCGGATTTTGGGCTCTGCGCCGGTCCGGCGAGGCGCATCGCTCAAACCGACGCGCTGATCGCCGTTACCAGAGCCGTTTTCCGGTGTTCGTAGTTGTAGTATGCGGCGCATGATCCTTCCGAAGAAACCATCAAGGCGCCCACCGGGCGTTCCGGTGTGCACTCATTGCCAAACAATTTGCACTGGGCGGGTTTGAGAACACCTTTCAGTACTTCTCCGCATTGCGCGGCTTTGGGATCCGTCACTCGAATGCCGGGAACGTCGAATCGGCGCTCCGCGTCCCATTCGGCGTACTCTTCCCGAACCTTGAGAGCGGATTGAGAAATAAATCCGAGGCCGCGCCATTCAAAGTACGGGCGAAGCTGGAAGACGTCCGCCATGGCACGGAGCGCGGCAGTATTGCCTTCCCAAGGCACCACGCGCTTGTACTGGTTTTCAACTTTTGCTTCGCCCGCGCGAAGCTGGCGCAGAAGCATCACAATCGATTGCAGGAGATCAAGAGGCTCGAAGCCGGCCACAACGATTGGCTTGTTTTCGTTTTTGGCGATCCACTCGTAGGGGCGGCATCCGATCACCGTCGAGACGTGCCCGGGGCCGATGAAGCCGTCGAGACGCATGTCCGGGGAATCGAGGATCGCGCGGATGGCCGGAATGATAGTGACGTGATTGCAAAAAACCGAAAAGTTGCGGAGATTCTCCTTCCTGGCGCGCTGGAGCGTAAGCGCGGTGGATGGGGCCGTGGTTTCGAAGCCGATCGCAAAAAACATCACGTGTTTTCCCGGGTTCATCTTGGCGAGCTTGATCGCGTCGGAGGGCGAATAGACGATCCGGACATCCATGCCGCGCGCCTTATGTTCGAGGGGGCTGCCCTGAGTTCCCGGCACGCGCATCATATCGCCGAAGGCGGCAAAGATCGTGTCGGGTTTGGCTGCGATTGATAAACCGTCATCGATGCGGCCCATCGGGAGCACACAAACGGGGCAGCCTGGTCCGTGAATCAATTCGATATTTGACGGAATAACGTCTTTCAGGCCGAAACGGTAGATCGCATGCGTGTGACCGCCGCACACTTCCATTAACCGGTAGTGGCGATTTGGGTCAGCGAGGCGGCGAATCTCCTCGGCAGTCTTCTTGATTAGTTCGGGTCTTCGAAATTCGTCGACGTATTTCATTTTGTGGCCTTTACGGGCTACCGGGTCGCGATGCGCGCGGCTCCGACTCTGAACTTAACGCTCGTCACGTTACCGGTTTGCTCTCATTCTCTTCTAATCCGTAGCCTCGAACCTCCTGAAGAGCGGCATCGCTTTCGCCGAGCATTTCGAGGGTGCGCATCTGTTCCGCAGCATCCTGTTCGCTGATCTTGCTCATGGCGTAGCCTACGTGGATCAGAACCCAGTCGCCGGGCTGGGGTTTGTCGTCTTCGAGCAGGCCCAGATCGACATGGCGGCGGACTCCCACGACGTCCACCAGAGCGGAGTTGGCATTCTCGGAAGAGATTTCGATGATTTTACCGGGTATCGCTAAACACATGTGACATCCTCCGCTCACATTCTCCGGGCTCTGCTCATCTGAACTCATGGCGTCACGCTCCCTTTCGAGCCACGAAATCGAATGAACATTTGACCTCATCCTTCACTTTCAGCGCACCGCCGGCAACAGAGACCAACTTGATTCCGTAGTCGGTTTGCCGCAGCGAGAATTCCCCAGACGCGCGAAACGTCTCGCCATTCAGTGCGACTTGGGCAATGACGGTCTGGCTTCGAGTAATTCCGCGAAGCGTTAGCTGCCCGGCGATGTTGACGGCGTATCGGGTATCTCCCATCTGAGTGGGTGAGACGGCCGAACTTTCAAAGGTGATCTCCGGGTAGCGGTCCGTCTCGAGAACTTCCCGCTTGGCCTTGGTCTCGATCTCAATCTTGTCCTTCTGGCTGATATCGTCAGTGACCTCAAGGGAATCCGGTCGCACCGTCACACGAATAGACGCCTGATTGAGCATGCCGGGAACAAAATCCGCTTCGCCGGAAAAATCGCGAATGGCTATCGTGGGATTATGGCCCATCGCGGAAAGAAGTCCTGAAGCGGAGACTTTTGCCGTAAACCGGCTGGCCGCTGGATCCAGCCGGTAAACCACTGTCGCTTGCGGTGTAGACATCTTGGCTCCCGCTGCCCCTGACATGTGAGTCACCCGAACCTCGCGCCTACATCGAGCGAAGCTTCAGATAGCGGTCGATATCCGGCATCAAGTCCTTTGCAAGGTTGCCCACGCCCATCTGTCCCATGTATTTTCGAACGACCGGATTGGACAGAATAAGCCCGGCTCCAAAAACAATCAGAGCTGCCCCGCCAAGCAAATACAGCGTGTCCTTGTCGGTCGAAACGTTCAAATCCTGCTCTGCCAGACGAGTTTCCATGGAATCTCCTTTGCTGGATTACGATTCATTTTGCAGCGGCCATTCACCCTCCGAAATTCGTTTGACAATGGACTCAAGTAGTGGAATCGCGCGTTCGACCGCTAACGCTACTGGCCCGCTGAGTCCCATCTGGCCCTCATCCGGACCGAAGGTCTGCGGCTCGCAGCCAAGCAAGAGTATTTTTTTTAGCGATCCGCCCATCGCCTTCGCGGCGCGAATCACATTCATCGGGTTCATGCCGTGCGCGTCAACAGCGGCCTGCGAACCTTCTGTGCCATCGAGAGAGGCCACATCCGGCTCGACGACGTAGAGGTCGCCGGGCGCACCGCCACGAGGGCAGGCGTCCACGAGGATGGTAACGTCCGCGCCGTCGATTAGCGCGTATGTGAGGTCGAAGCCGCGAATTCCAAAGTCGATGACGCAGATGCCTTCCGGAAGCTCGCGACCGGCGAAACGCTTGGCGACTTCAACGCCGAAGGCGTCGTCTCCGAGAAAAATGTTGCCGATTCCGGCGATGAGTATCGTGGGCGTCGTGATAACCGTTTCTGGAGGACAGGGGCCTTGCTCGATCGGCTCGACTTCCGCGGCGCCAAAGAAGAAGCGGTGGCCGGGCTGGCGCATCATTCCAATGTCGCGGCCGGGATCGTCGTCAACAACAACCGCGAGATGAAGCTGCCCTTCATAATCTTGTTCGATGGATTCGACAGCTGCAATCTTGCCGGCAAGCGCTATATCGAAAACATCGCCACCCTTTTTGGGGCGCAGGCGAACTCGGTCACCCAATTTCACTTGAACGCCGGCGATCGTGACGCTCTCGAGCAACGGTTTGTCTTCGAGGAGATGCCATTCCCATTGGTTCATCGTTGGCCCCCGGGTGCAGGTTCATCGTCCGAGTTTCCAGCGGCCTTCATTCCTCGCAGCACACCGTGCAGCTTGAGGAAGTGTTCCGTCGGCATCGTCTCCGTGCGCTCCAGGATCTCTCTCGCGCGTTCATCGGTCTCGCGTATCTCGCGCTTTTCATCGTCGCTTAAGGTCAGTATCCGGAGGGCGAGGATCTCGTCGATTTCCGTTCCGTCGAAAAGGTCGCCGGCGCTTTCGGGAGCGATCTGTGGGTAGTCGTAGAGAATTATGGGCGAGGAGAGCATTGCGTCTTTGCAGCCGTCCTCACCGGCAAGCACGGGCCAAGTCCCCACATTTTTGCATCTTGAAGCGGCTTCCTGAAGGCCGGGTGGTGGATCTATAAGCGAAAGGAACTCACCGCCCCTCACGCCAAGAACGGTGTGCGCGGAAAGCAGCGATTTCAAGAGCACTTCCTCGCGACGCAGGCACGCGGGATTTTCGAGTGAGGTGAGATTCGAAATCAGCACCGTGATTCGAAACAACTCGGCGCCGCATTCCTCAACGCTCAATTCGATGCTGCCGTTGATCTTCTCTCGCGCGCGAACAATGCGCTTCGCGGTCGGACCGGAATCATCTTTAACGGGCTCTAAGTCGCGGCCGCCAGGGAACGCAAAGAGCCGCCTTACGGGAGAAACGAGCAAGTCGGCCAAGCGCGTGGAAGGAAGAGCAACGTCTCGTTCGATTGCCTCCTGCCAGGATTGCAGAGCCTTGCTCCCGATCTCCGGTAATTCAGCGAGTTCAAGGTTCGGCTCGGAATTGTCTGCCGTCATCGGCGCCGCGAGCTTGCCCATCTGGCGCGAAACGGCCTGCAAGCAGCGCACTTTGACATCAATAGTCGAAGAACCATTCCCTTGAATCAGGCATTGCGTCTGCATGAACCAAGCGTCGGTTCCTGTCTGGACTTCGCTGTACGGCCTGGGATAAACGACGCCGAAATTCCATCGCTGCTGATTTTTCACCGCGGACGGCCGATAGGGGTAAAGCATGTACCCTTCATAGAGGACGGCTTTCGCGATGCTTTCAATGAGCTTCGAATTCATGATTGCGCGGTTTCCTCGACGCCCGCCAGCACCCGTTCCAGGGTCTGCTCCCAAGTGGGAATGCCGTGACGTACCTTGTACTCATAGAGCCGCTCGAAGACATCTTTGCGAAGGCTTAGCCACGCGCTATTGGGATAGTAACTTTCGATTAGATCGCGCCAGGCCTTTACAGGCAGCTTGAATTTGTCTTCCTTGTCCCACGAAATCGGAGCGACCTGCAGCGACTCGCCTTGATCCTGGTAGAATACAGTCCCGCTGAACAGAAAAATCAGCGGCAAGTCGCCGTCTTTCAGGCCGTGAAAATATTTTGTCGCCGCCACATTGAAGTCGAAAGTGCACGGCACCGGAAGATCGACCACCGTCTCCTTCTGGAATTCGGGAACCACCACACTGGCATGGGTCCAGAGCATGCTTCGCAGCGTCTGGCTCCAGCGGCCGGCATCGCCGAAGAGATCCGCGAGTTGTTCCTGTTCCTGCGGGGTGTAACGGCGGCGCGTCACGTCTATTTGAATTTGCGCGCGGAGTACCACCGTGTGGATTGTTTGGTCGGCCGGTGTATTTGTTAGGCGCAGCTTAAATGCCAGCAGCGGCGCGGCTGCATAGGTAACTGCGTCGGCGCCTTCGATCTTGAAATTCAGGTCAGGCATTCGCGGTCTCCCTTGGAATGTCGGCCCTCTCCTGCAGCGTCGCGAAAAAACTGGAAATTTCGCGCCACATCTCGGTGCCTCCCGAAAGTCCATGCCAGTGGAGCCGAATAAGACCGACCAGCTTGTAGCACTCATCAATCGGGACGATGTAATACTGCGCGGGCACGCCGCGAGCGGCGCCCACGCGGTTTACGAGCAAAGCTTCTACATCGGGCGTCAATTCTGCCAATATCGGATTGTCGCGCATGACCTCGTTCCACGTCTCCAGTTCCAAGAGCGATTCCGTAGCCCCTGCCGGACTCGGGTAATGCGCAGCTACTCGGCCCAGCACCGAGCTATGAAAGAAGAAAGCCATTTCGATGGGGATCATCAAGCTGTTCCATTGGTCGTCCGACATTCGGAAATTGGGCAGAAAGCGTATACGCCTTGGAACCCTGCGCAGCTTTGTACCCGCCTGAGTCGTGAAGAGCAGGGCGCACGCATCACAAGCACAGATCAGCTTCCGCTTTTCGGGCTCGATCAAATGCTGGTGATCGATGGCCAGCTCGCGGCCGCACATTTCGCATCGCTCGATGGGTGTCCGTTTTCGCGCGAACTGCCGCAAGCTGGCCAGCGAACTCGACTTTTGAAGAGCATCGGAGGAGGACACAATTATCTCGCGCTCCCTTGAACTCTGGAAATCATGGCAACCTTGGCCCGCCCGTTTTCTTTCAGCAGCGGAATGGGCTCGAGGTGAAGCGTTGATACGTCCACTCCCCGGCCTGCGTGCACCAAGTCGTAGCGCTGCCGGCAGGTTGGGCAAACGAGGATCGCATTTTCCAGGCGGCCCATTTCGAGCGGCTGATCGCACCCAGGGCATGTAACGCCGTACGCGTAAAAATCGTCGTTCAGCTTGCAAAAAAGAACGGGCTGACCACCAACTTCCTGCTGTCGGAGTGTTCCCGGCGGAATGGTGTCCAATCCGAACACGTCTTCCCACTCAGTCCTATCGAGGGCGGCGGAACTCGAGTGGGAACCGTTGCCACCCCCGTTTCCTTGCAATTTTTCCAGCGGCACGAAATTTGCCGATGGCTCGGCTTTTTGAACCGCACCCTCCACGATGATCGCAGTCACGTCCGGCGCATCGTCATAGATCGCTTGCTCCACAGTCGACTGCAGCGTGACTGCGGAAGAGGGACAGCTGTTACAGCTCCCCTCCAGCCGCAGTGTTACGGCGCCCAAGTCGCTCACACTCACCAGTTGAACGTTCCCTCCGTGCGATCGCAGGTAGGGTCGCGTCTTCTCGAGCGCCTCAACCACGCGGGTTCGAATATCCAGTGGATGCAGTCCATACAAAAGCAGCAAGCTCCTGACGACGTCATCGCGGCCTAACTCGTCAATGATCTCCTGCCCCGCTTCGCCTTTGCTGTGGACAATCTCTAGCATCCGCTCGAAACCCAAGCCGTGGAGATCCATCAGCGACTGGACGAGCTGCTGCGACAGGCTGCGGGCCGCGGGATCCGACACCTTCTCGACTTCACGGACCAAGCCTTCGATCGACTCGAGCCGTCGCTGAACGTCTTTTTGCTCGGCCATTCCTGGGTTTTCCCTAGTGCGAAGGGTCCGCGGCAAGTAGAAGCCCGCTCTGCCCTTAGCGCTTCTTCGCTCCTCACGCCTTTAGGGCTGAAGACCAAACATCGGCGAGTGATGAGTTTCCAATACCTTCCCATTCCCTAGGTACATGTGTACGCCACACGGCAGGCAAGGATCGAAGCTGCGTACCGCACGCATGATGTCAATTCCCTTGAACTTGTCGGGGCCGTTTTCCTCGAAGATCGGAGTGTTCTGCACCGCATCCTCGTATGGGCCCGGTGTTCCGTAAACATCGCGCGGATTCGCATTCCATGGCGTCGGCGGATACGGGTGATAATTGGCGATCTTGTGGTCGCGAATCACCACGTGATGCGAGAGAACGCCGCGTACCGCTTCGTGGAAGCCACATCCGATGGCGTTTTCCGGGACCTTGAAGTCGGTCCAGGTTTTTGTCCGGCCCGCGTGAAGCTCGGCCAGCGCCTGTTCCACGAAATACAAGGCTGCGGCAGCCGCGTAAGCCTGGAAGTACGTTCGAGCGCGATCCCGTTCGATTGCATTGCTCCACTTCGGGATCTTCCACTCGAATTCGACTTCGGGCAGGGAAGTGGTCTTCGGCAGATAAATCTTTACGCTGTGGCCAGTCGCCTTGATGTAGCCGATGTCCACGATGCCCGCCAATGCGGTGGCCCAGAACCGGGCGATCGGACCGCCTCCCGTATCCAGGGCGAGATGGTCGCCGGTCCGCTTGTCGAACCAGCGCGGCGACATCACCCATGTGTATTTGCCGCCGAAGTCGCGCTTTTGCGGCTTGGGGAATGTGCTCTGGTTCCACGGATGGCGCTGATCCACAGGATTCCCCAGCGGATCGGTCTTGACGAACGTCTCCGCACTCTTCCAATCGTCGTAGTAAGAACTTCCCAGGAGGATGCGAATATTCAGGTTGATGTCCACCAGATCGTTGGTGACCAGCTTCCCGTCTACGACCACGCCCGGCGTGACGTACATCGCTTTGCCCCATTTCGACATGTTCTGGTAGGTGTAGTCGCACACCGCCGGGTTATTGAACGAGCCCCAGCACCCAAGCAGGATGCGCCGTTGGCCTACCTGCTCGTAGCCGGGTAGCGCTTCGTAGAAGAAATCGAACAAGTCGTCGTGGAGCGGAACAACCTTCTTCATGAACTCCACGTACTTCATCAGGCGGACGAGATAGTCGGTGAAGAGCTGAATCGTGGGAACGGTTCCGACACCGCCGGGATACAGCGTCGACGGATGTACGTGCCGCCCTTCCATCAGGCAGAACATCTCGCGCGTCATGCGACTTACCTGCAGGGCTTCGCGATAGAACGCGCCCGTGAACGGATTGAGCGCCCGCATGATGTCCGCGATCGTGCGATAGCCGTGAAGATTTGCGTGCGGCGAAGCAGTCTTTTCCGCTTTGGCCAGCACGCTGGGATTCGTTTCCTTCACCATTTGCTCGCAAAAGTCCACGCCGACCAGGTTGTCCTGAAAAATATTGTGGTCGAACATGTACTCTGCGGCTTCGCCGAGGTTTACGATCCATTCGGCCATCGCGGGCGGGCGGATTCCGAACGCCATGTTCTGTGCGTAGGTTGCACAGGTGGCGTGGTTGTCGCCGCAAATCCCGCAAATCCGGCTGGTGATGAAGTGCGCATCCCGCGGATCTTTCCCTTTCATGAAGATGCTGTAGCCTCGGAAGATCGACGAGGTGCTGTGACACTCGGCCACCCGCCTGTTCTCAAAGTCGATCTTCGTAAAAATTCCCAGGCTGCCCACGATCCGTGTGATCGGATCCCAATTCATCTCCACGAGGTTCTTCGACTTCGTAGGAGAATCCTTCATCGTTCCTGCGATTGTACTCATGGTTTCTCGCCTCTCCTTTAGTAACCCCGCGGGTGATAGCCCGTCGTAAGTTCGGCGCCCGTGTGACGCCACTTCGGTTCCTTGTTAACCGTTGAATTCGTGATGGACCGCAGCGCGCGAATCGTGCGTCCGTAGACGCCGATGGTCCCGGCCGAGACGTGCGATCCCGGCGGCGCGTCCATGAAGGGCATGAACTTGTCCGGAAAGCCCGGCATGGTGCAGCCGATGCAGATTCCTCCCACGTTCGGGCAGCCACCCAATCCCGCCATCCATCCCCGCTTGGGGACGTTGCAGTTCACCACCGGCCCCCAGCATCCCAGTTTCACGATGCATTTCGGCGATCCATACACCTCGGCGAAGTCGCCCTGTTCGTAGTAGCCGGCGCGATCGCAACCTTCGTGGACAGTGTTGCCGAAGAGCCAGGTGGGGCGTAGTTGGTCATCGAGAGGAATCATTGGAGCCAAGCCCGGCCACCTGGTACAGCAGGTAGAGCAAGGTCTCCATGAAGTTGTCGGGCTGTACCGGGCACCCCGGCACATTGACGATAGGCAAGCCCGCTACCGAGCGCCAGTCCCAGCCGAGATAATCTGCCAAGCCCATGGCCCCCGTCGGGTTGCCGGCCATGGCATGGATACCGCCGTACGTCGCGCAGGTTCCGCAGCCGACCACGGCCAGCGCCTTAGGTGCCAGACGATCAATCCACTCGTTTGTCGTAATGGGCTGGCCGGTTTTCGTATCTGTGCCCAGCGCGGCCCAATAGCCTTCCTTCTTGATCTTTTCGTTGGGAATCGACCCTTCCACCACCAGCACGAAGGGGTTCAGTTTGCCCTCGGCGGCTTGATACCAGAATTTCATGAAGTCGTCGCCTACTTCATAAGCGAGGACGGGATTGTGCAGATGAACCTTGGGGAGTCCGGGTATCGCGCCGAGCAGAACATCTTCGATGCTTGGCTGTGTTGCAGCGGTTATAGAGACGGAATCCCCGTCACACCCGAGACCGGATGTCATCCAAACGATGTGAATATCGGACACCGGGGAAGGCTTCTGGGTGGATCGACCGTAGGGAACTGCTTCTCCTGCCATTAGATAGATCTCCTTTCCACCATCGCATGGAAGCCGTCACGCCGCGCTGGAAATGGCTCATGTCCATGCGCACGTCTTACCGCACACAACGACTTGGGCCGAGACAAATTCCTGAACCCAAACCGTCCGTTACCAATACAACGGAGCAAAGTGGCATCTCAAGCGGGGGCTTGCCGTTTTCGCTATCAGGAATTCCATGAGGCCTATCGGGGAAACCCTTATACAGAAGAAGTGGTGGAGACCACGAGTAACCAAATCCGAACGATGGTCACGCTCCCTTTTCGCTCAAGGACCATTTGATCGCGTGCTGCAGGAGTTCTCGAGCGCTGCGCAGTGAGAGCTTCTCCTTTATGTGAGCCTGGTAGGATTCAACTGTCTTAATGCTGATGTGGAGCTCATCCGCGATCTGCCGAGTCGCATGCCCTTCCCCTATCAAGCGGAAGACTTCGAGTTCGCGGTCGCTCAGATTTGACAGCGGAGAATCTAGCGAAGGAGCAGAACCTCGGACAAAACGATGCAACATCCTGTTGGTGAGCCGGTCGCTCAGATACACCTCGCCGCGCAAAATCCGGCGAATGGCGATCAATACCTTTTCGGTTGCTTCTTGTTTCATGATGTAGCCGTTGGCGCCGGCACGCAGCGCGCGCTCCGCGTACGTCAATTCGTCATGCATGGAAAGAACGAGCACCGGCAGGCCGAGATCACGCGTACGGATTGTCTTCAGAAGCTCCAAGCCGTCAGGCCCATGTAGAGCGATATCTAGCACCACGATGTCAGGCCGCAAGTCAGAAATCGTCTGGAGCGCGGGAAAACCTCCATCAGCCTCCCCACAAACCGTCAAGTCGCCTTCACGATCGATTAGGAGGGCCAAGCCTTGCCGGACGATGGGATGATCGTCGACAAGAAATACCTTTGCTTCACCCGTCTGAGGTCTGAGTTGGGTTTTGGTGGACATTGGCCTTCCTGTTTAGGCTGGGCTGCGGATTGGAAAGTCGCACGTGACGATCGTTCCACCGCTGAGGTTTCGCCGTACATCCAGCGAACCCCCAATCATCCTCGCGCGATAACCCATAATGCTTAAGCCCATGCCTGGATGATTGGAGGAGACGACTCCGATCCCAGCTCCATTATCTTGTATAAGCAAAGTACCTTCGCCGTTTTTTGCGAATAGCGAAATTACAATGTGTTCCGCCTTGCCGTGCTTGATGGCGTTGTTCGCAGCCTCCTGGGCAATGTGATATAGGTGCGTTGCCTTGCTCACGTCGGGAATCAGCACCGGTTCTTCACATCGCCAAGCGCACGAGATGCGAAACAGATCCTCGATCTCTGCAGCCATCTGTTTCAGCGCGGTCATCAAACCGTAACTTTCCGATACGACGGGGAGAAGCCCTCGGGATAATTCCCTGGTCTTATCGATTGCTTCGTTCACCAGCCTCACGATTTTCTCCGCCTCATCGGCCTCGGGCAGCTTTTTCTCGGATAGCCCTTGCTCCAGCACCTTGCTCATAAAAGCAACTCCGGTAAGGTGCTGGCCGAGGCCGTCATGCAGGTCCTGACCGATTCGCCGCTGCTCGCGCGCGCTGATCTCCAGGATCGCCTGTTCCAATCGTTTCCGCTCGGTTACATCGATGCCGGTTATAATAACTTCCTTGGGAGTCCCTTCTTCCCCCGCGAGAACGGTGCAAGACCAGGCGATCAATCGCGACAACCCGTCGCGCGTGCCCCAGCGGCCCTCATAGTCTCGTGGCTTGTTCCCCAAACACGACTCGCGAAGCATTGCCCTAAAATTGTCGATCTCCTCCGAGGTCACAAACAGATCCCAGATATACTTCCCTTTGATCTCAACGAAGGAATAGCCAGTGGTTTGTTCGCACGCACGATTGAATCGGACGATGCGCCCGTTCGGATCCAGAACGACCACCAGGGCCCCGACAGTGTCCAGGATTGTAGATAGAACGTTGCGCTCTTCCCGCAATGCCTCTTGCGCGCGCTTGAGTTCGGTGATGTCGAATCCAACTCCGTGAATGAAGGAGGGCGAGCCATCGGCGTGACGCATCATCTTGGCTTCGCAGTGAAACCACAGGGTCCGGCCATCGCGCGCGATCACCCGATACGCCGAACGCAACGGTGTTCCCGAAAGGAACATCTCCGCGGCTTCTGTGCTCCATCGCTGCTTGTCATCGGGGTGAATCCGGCTGTACCAACGAACCGGGTCTTCGAGCCACTCCTGCTGCGAATAGCCGAGGGCCTCTTCAATCTGCGGACTAACATATGCTTCGCCGATGCCTCGATCGAGTTCCGCCATGAAGACAACTGCAGGGACTTGTTCAACCAGCGCGCGGTACCTGGCTTCTATTTGCGCGGGGTCGTTGTCTGAGGTCGATTCGTCCGAACGGAGATCCGATGAGAACGAACTGCCTGATCGTCTGCTCGGAGGCCGATTTCGCAAAAATACGCTTGCCAGTTGCTGCAGAGTGGCTTCTGCATCCGTGAGATTTGACGGACTCGATGTCGCGGCCATCGGATGTTGTAGGTCGACCATCAAACGTGCAATTTGTTCAGAGCTCGGAGCCATCCATTGCCTCGCCGCACGCCATACCCATCAAGAATAGCCTTCCGGCGTGATCACCGCCATTGGTGAAAAGCCTTACATCCTATTCCTTCGGTCGGCCCCTCCACCTGGGCTCCTTGTTCAGGGACGCCTGCGTAAACCTCCGCAAGGCGTGAATTGCTCGCCCATAGGTTGAAACAGCGCTTGATGAAAGGAGCGACCCGGGCGGCTGGTTCATGAAGGGCATGAATTTATCGGGGAAGCCTGGCATCGTGCAGCCGATGCAAATGCCGCCAATGTTGGGGCAGCCTCCGATGCCACCCATCCAGCCCCGCTTTCCAACGTTGCACTGAACAACTGGACCCCAGCAACCCAGTTTCACGATGCACTGGATCGCTCCGTATTCTTCGGCGAACTCTGCCTGTTCGTAGTAACCCCCGCGGTCACATCCCTCGTGAACGGTTTGCCCGAAAAGCCAGGTTGGCCGGAGGGCGTCATCGAGCGGAATCATAGGGGCTCGCCCAGCGGCCATATAAAGTAGATACAGAAGCGTCTCCATGAAGTTGTCCGGTTGTACAGGACATCCAGGTACGCACACAATCGGAATCCCTGAATATGACTTCCATTCCCAGCCCAAGTAATCCGCTAGCCCCATGCAGCCGGTGGGGTTACCTTCCATGGCATGGATTCCGCCGTAAGTGGCGCATGTGCCGGCGGCAACCACCGCCCACGCTTTTGGCGCCAAGCGATCGATCCAATCGCACGTCAGGATGGGCTGCCCCGAGGCCTGGTTGGTTCCAAATGTTGCCCAATACCCTTCGCTTTTGTTCTTTTCGTCTGGGATCGATCCTTCCATTACCAGAATGAACGGCGATAGTTTGCCCTCGGCGGCTCGATGGAAATGCCGCATGAATTCTTCGCCGTTGTCGTAGCTGAGAAACGGATTGTGCAGGTGAACTTTGGGAGTCCAGGGAATCGCGCCGCTGAGAATGTCTTCGATGCTCGGCTGCGTCGCGCCGGTCATCGCGATCGTGTCTCCGTCGCAGCCGAGACCGGCGGTGATCCACAGCACGTGGATCTCTTTTATGGGATCCGGACTTGAACCGGAACCTTGCCGCGGTTCGGGCGAAGTCGGCATTCATTTCCTCCCGGGAACGCGCACCTGCGCCGCTGTAATTCGCGCCTCCGGGAGGATCCCCGAAGGAAACGTTCCGGCGAGATTGTACCGAAATGAGCGAGCGGTGTCGGGTTTTCTTTCTTCTCCGCGCCGGGCCCACCCTCGCCTCCCTGATTTCTACCTGTATCACCGGCGGGAAAATGCGTGTTTGTGTGTATACGTTTGCTCCGCAACAGGTGGTCTGATTAGAACTTAGGAAAGGTAATCGGTGAACAACGTGAAGATACTTGTCGTTGGCTTGGGCGTCCTCGCAGCGATTGCGCTTGTCAAGATGCTCCCGGACTTCAGGCGCTACATGAGAATTCGGGCCATGTAGTGGCAAATGCGTTCGCCGGGCATGACGAACGCAACTCTCCACGCTCTTTCATCAGCCCGCTCTCGTCGTATCACCTCGCAAGAGTTGATGATCCGCGGGCCGCAGCTCACATACCCGCGCGGCCGGTTGCGGGAATGTGGAAGAGTTTCTCCGCGTTCCCGTGCGCAATCTTCTCATTGTCCTCATCGGAAAGCGGCGACGAATTCATGAAATTCGCGGACTCCACCATCTCCTGATAGGGATAATCGATGGCATACAGGATGTTGTCCGGTCCAAGCGCGTCATTGCAGTATTTCAGCACTTTGTGATCGTTCATTCCGCTCGTGGTAATCAGGAAATTATCTTTCACGTATTCGCTGGGGAGTTTTTTCAAGTTGGGATGCCCGTGCGAAAAGGCCTTATACATATAGTCGATTCGATACAGCCAGTAGGGCAGGCCCTCGCCCATGTGCCCGAGAACAATCTTCAAATCCGGAAATTGATCGAACACGCCGGCGACAATCAACCGCATCGCGTGAACTCCGGTTTCCATCTGGAAGCCCCACAGGGCGCCGGAGAGGGTCACTCCCGCGCTGGGGCGGGTCATGAACGAGCACGGGTCCGGCATGTTTCGCGGGTGGATATAAATCGCGGCTTTCGAAGCCGTGGCCGCCTCGAAAATCGGCCAGAACTTCTTGTCGTCCAGATACTCGCCGTTGGTGTGCGAATTTACGATCAGGCCATTTAGCTTGAGCTGATTCATCACCCGGTCAATTTCCTTTGCGGCGCGCTTGGGGTCTTGTGGCGCAAAACTGGCCAATCCGGTGAAGCGAGTCGGATTCTTCTTGACTACCTCGGCGAGACGATCGTTAGCGAGCGTCGCGAGATTGGTCGCCGTATCGGCGTCGAACATTTGGACGCCGGGCGATGTGAGCGAGAGCAAGTGCATGTCCACGCCAGCCTCGTTCATAATTTGAATCCGCTCGCCCTCGAAATCGAGCAGGCGCCGCAACAGCGGTGGGGCGTTGGGTCCTGGAGTCAAGAATCCCCGCCACATATCGAGGTCCGGATTCGAGTACGCGATACCAGCAATCCGCCGGAACTCGTCCCTTTGTTCCGGAATCGAAAACGCTTCCTCGGTTGCGATGAGTTTGTATTTCTTAGCCGGACGCGCCGCAGGTTCTGAACCGCTCGCGGCTGCTGCGCCAATCGCGCTTGCCGATAGAAACGCCGAAGAAGCCCCCAGAAATTCCCTGCGATTCATTTCCATTTTCGTTCTCCTTGCCGTGGATACGAACGCACAAGTAACACGCCGGATGCGCACCTGTCAATTGCAGCTACATTGTGCGAGCGCGGGGGTGTACTGCGAAGTCTGCCGCCGGGCTCGCGCGAGAGCCCCACCGGCTTAAAGCGGACGAAGCCGCCTGATTTACTAGGTAAATGCTTGCAAAGCCGTGCAGTTCTGTTGGAGACTACCAGCGGAAACGCCTGCGTTAGTTCACGCCGGGCGCAGATTGCGGGATCCGTCCCGCAACCAAGGTTGGGGGAGGCCATCATGAAGGGAAAGTCTAAGGAATCCAAAAAAACGAGCCGCGAATCTTCGATGAACCGCCGGCGGTTCATGGGAACGCTGGCTGCGGCCGCGGGTACGGGCGCGGTTGCTGGAACTCTGTCTCCGTTCGCTCCTTCGGCGAGCGCCGAAGCCGTCCATTTCTCGAATCCCCCGGGACTCGGCGGCGGTGGTCCATTCCGCACCGAGTGCGACATCCGAGATTGCGACATCGATGGAGAGATCCCGTCGAACATCAATGGCGCTTTTTATCGCGTGGGTCCAGATTGGCAGTATCCGCCGATGAAAGGCAACATCCCGTTTGACGGCGAAGGACACGTCAGCATGTTTCGCATCGCCAACGGGCACGTGGATTTCAAGAGCCGCTATCCGCGCACCCAGCGATACAAGGCGCAGGCAGCCGCGCGCAAGCGCCTTTTCGGGATGTATCGGAATCCCTTCACCGACGATCCGAGCGTCGCGAAGGTGAGCCGCGGCACCGCGAATACTCACGTCGTTTATCACCACGGCTTGCTCTTCGCGCTGAAGGAAGACAGCCCTCCAGTGGCGATGAATCCGATCACCCTCGAAACGGCGGATGACTACTACACTTTCGGAGGAGGCCTTCACAGCCTCACGCACACCGCTCACCCCAAGTTCGATAAAGCCACGGGCGAGATGATTTCGTACGGTTACGAAGCCAAGGGACTCGATAGCAATGACGTTTACGTCTTCGCGGCGAATGCCAAGGGTCACATCACCTGGGAAACGTGGCTCAAAGTTCCCTACGTCGGGATGATCCACGATTTCGCGGTTTCACAGAAATACATTGCGTTCCTGGTGATCCCTATGGCCACGAACGTCGCGCGGATGAAGGAGGGCCAGGTTCACTTTGCCTGGGATTCCACTCTGCCGACGTGGTTCGGCGTCCTCGAACGCGGCGGCGATGGAAAAGACGTTCGCTGGTTCAAGGGTCCCGAACGCTGCGCCACACACGTGATGGGCGCATTCTCCGACGGCAACAAAATTTACGTTGATATGGACATGGCGCTCAAAAATCAATTCCCTTTCTTCCCCAACCTCCACGGCGAGCCGTTCGATCCGAAGTCGGCCGCCGGGACGATGCATCGCCTCTCCGTCGATCTGTCGGATAAAACTCCGCGCGATTACAACATGGAGGAACTCTATCCCCAGACCGGCGCTCTGCCGCGCCAAGATGATCGCTACCAGACGATTCCCTATCGCTACGGGTTTATGCCGACCAGCGATCCCACGAAGCCGCTCAATCCCAAGCTGGGCCACATGGCGTTCCGCCCCACAAATTCCTACACGATGTTCGACCACGCCACGCGAAAAACTTCCGAATTCTGGATTGGCGACGATTCGAGCTTGCAGGAATGCTGCTTTGTGCCGCGCCACAAAGACGCGGCTGAGGGCGATGGCTATCTGATCGGAGTTGCGAATCGCATGTTGGAAGGGGGCCGATCAGATCTCATCATCGTCGATACGCAGCACATGGACGACAAGCCGATCGCCATGGTGAGGCTGCCGTTCCGCACCTACAGCCAGGTGCACGGCTGGTGGGTTCCCGGCGACGATCTGCCGAAAACCTGACGCGCGCATCGAACATTGACAACAACCGCTCCTTCTCCTGCGCCGACCAGCGACCAGCAATCTTTCTTTTCCACCGGCATGGCCGTGATCTGGGCCATCGCCCTGGCCGATCTGCTCTTCCACATTTATTTCAATAATCGCTACGGATATTTCCGCGACGAGTTCGACTACATCGCCTGCGGCAATCACCTTGCCTGGGGCTATGTCGACCAGCCGCCGCTCATACCGTTTCTCGGTGCGTATCTGTCGGGCGGTGCTCGGCGACTCGCTCCGCAGCATTCGATTCATTCCAGCGCTGGCTTCTGCGCTGCTGATTGTGCAGACCGCAGTGCTCGCCCGGGAACTTGGCGGCAAGCGTTTCGCGCTGCTGCTGAGTGCGGTCGCGATACTGATCGCGCCGCAGTACCTCTCGAATGGCAGCCTGCTCACAACGAATTGCCTTGAACCAAATCTGTGGATGGGCTGCGCCTACTTCGCAATTCTCGCCGTCAAACGCAGCGACCCGCGTTACTGGCTGTGGTTCGGCCTCGTCGCGGGCCTAGGTCTCGAAGAGAAATACACCATTGCACTTTTCGGGTTCGGGATTGTCACCGGACTACTACTCACGGAACATCGCCGCGTTTTCCTCAATAAGTGGATCTGGCTCGGCGGCGTCGCAGCTTTCCTCGTCTTTCTGCCCAATCTCCTTTGGAACATGCATTACCAGTGGCCATTTCTTCAGCTCATGCACAATATCCGCGCCGAAAACCGAGACGTAGTCCTCGGTCCCGGCGAATACTTCCTTCAGCAGACGATTCTGATGCATCCGCTCGCCGCGCCTATATGGATTGCAGGCCTCGCCGCACTTTTCTTCTCGGCGCGGCTGAAGCCATATCGCTTCCTCGGCTGGACGTATGTCGTCTGCTATGCGGTCCTGTTCGCCTTGCACGGCAAGAATTATTATCTGGCGCCGGTCTATCCGATGCTCGTCGCGGCGGGCGCGGTCATCATCGAATCGGCACTCGACCGCCCCATCGGTGCGTGGCTCAAACCGGCGATAGTCATCATCCTGCTCGCAAGCGGCGCGCACCTCGCGCCAATCACAGTTCCTATTTTCTCGCCGGATCACTTCATCGCCTACGTGAAGGCGCCTGCCTTTCAAACTTCCGGTCATGGAATATCAGCATCGGCGCGCCGTGCTGCCGCAATGGTACGCGGACCAATTCGGCTGGAACGAGATTGTCGCCGAAACCGCGCAAGCGTGGAACCAGCTCGCGCCGGAGGAGCGCTCCGATTGCGCCATCTTCGCCCAAGACTACGGCCAGGCCGGCGCGATTGATTTTCTCGGGCGCCGCTACGGTTTGCCTCCCGCACTAAGCGGCCATCAGACCTACTTTTTATGGGGTCCGCGCGGATATTCGGGAAATTGCATGATCGTTCTTGATGATCGCCCGGACCGTCTCGCGCAACTTTTTGAGCACGTCCAATACGTGGGCACCTCGGCAGACAATCCTTATGCGCTGGAAAAGCGGATTGACGTTTTCATCTGCCGAGGAGCGAAATTCGGCACGCTTGCGCAAGTCTGGCCGCAGCTTAAGAAATGGCGCTAAGTCCCGCGCGCCCGATCTCACGGTATTTGTGTCCGAACTAGCCGTTGCGGCTCTGCGCTCCTTCTGATATAGATGCGGCGCGAACATACGTGCTCGCAATAACGCAGGGGGAATGATGCGCAAGAGTGTAATTGTGTTTTTTGCACTGGCCGTTCTGCTGTTTGCATTTGTTTCTGGCTCGCTCAATCGAGCGAATGCCGCACCTGCGAAGGCCGGCGATTGCGACCGCGCCTGCCTGAACGATATGGCCGATAAGTTTCTTGCCGCTGTCGTCGCGCACGACCCCTCCAAGCTCCCGCATTCCGCGAACGTCAAATACACCGAGAACAATGTCCAATTGCAGCTCGGCGACGGTCTGTGGGCTACCGCCACCGGAATCGGAACTTACAAGATATACATGGACGATCCGGAGCAGGGATCGGTCGGCTACTTCGGTGTCGTGGACGAAGACGGCCATCCCGGAATTCTCGGGATGCGGATGAAGGTAGTGGACCACGAGGCCACCGAGATCGAAGTGCTGGTCGCTCGCCCGGAAGGCGCCGGCGGCGGGCCGATGGGAGGCGCCGCCAACCTGAAAGACAAGCCGATCTTTTCCGAGGACGTGCCGGAGAGCGAGCGCCTATCTCGCGACAAAATGATTGCACTCGCCGACGGCTACTTCTCGACCATTCAGCAGAACACGGGCGAGATCAAGACTTCGTTCGATCCCGATTGCCAGCGCGTCGAAAACGGAGGAATTACCGCCAACAATCCGAACGGCACCGGTGTCGCCAAGATGGGATGCGAAGCCCAACTGAAAACCGGCCTGCTCCGATTCGTCACCCGCTGCCGCGACCGCCGCTTCGTTGTGGTGGACCAGCAGAAAGGCCTCGTGCTGGTTTCCACGTTCTTCGACCATACGGGCTCACTCACCACCTTCAAGCTGGTGGATGGCACGGACTTTCATGTCCGCCCTCCGTTCGACCGGCCGTTTTCTTTCGTGATACTCGAGCTCTTCAAGATCAAACAAGCCAAACTTAGGCAGATCGAGGCCGTGATTGTGACGGTTCCGTATCACATGCCCAGCCCGTGGCCGAAGTATGCGAAGTAAGTCGCGAGCCGCCATGCGAATCAACCGAGAGGTGGTCAGCGCCGCACTCGCCTTGATCCTAGCCGGGTTTACGAGCGGCATCGCGCGCGCGCAAACAACCGCGCCGCCCGCGGATTACGATCCCAATTTCAACTACGATTGCGATCGCGCCTGCCTCAATGGCTTTCTCGATCAGCTCATCGCTGCGATGGTCGCACACGATGCTTCCGGTTTGCCGCTCGCGCGCGATGTGAAGTACACCGAAAACGGCCAACTCCTCAAAATCGGCGACGGCTTCTGGGGCACGGCCGGTTCCCTGCCCACTTACAAAATCTATGCCGATGATCCGCAGGCCGGGCAGGCTATGTTCATGGGCGTGCTGAAAGAAAACGGCGCGCCGGTGATTTTCTGCGTGCGGCTAAAGGTCGAGCTGCACCGCATCACGGAAATCGAGGCCATCGTCGCGCGCAAAGAGGCGGGCAGCATCGCGCGTCCGGAAAATCTGGTCACACCGAATCCGATTTTTTCCGAAACCGTCCCGCCCGCGCAGCGGCGTTCGCGGCAGACCATGATCGCCATCGCCAATAGCTACTTCAGCGCGATCGAAAAAGGCCATGCCTCCTACGTTCCTTTCGATGAGAACTGCAACCGCATCGAATCCGGCGTTCAAACCACGAACAACACGGCGCTCGCCACGCAGCCGGGCTCCGTTCTCGGCCTCGGCTGCGCCGACCAGATCAAGACGCGCAATTTTCAGCCCGACACATTGATCCGCGATCGCCGGTTCGCGGTGATCGACGAAGAGCGCGGTCTCGTTTTCGTCCTAGGCTTCTTCGATCACGACGCGACGCTGCGTAGTTACAACCTCGCCGACGGCCGCACGGTGAAGCAGACGCGCACCGCTCCCTGGACCTGGGAAATCGCTGAAATGTTCAAGATTCAGGACGGGAAAATCATGCGCGTCGAAGCGCTGGTGAACACCGGCATCTACGGCATGAAAGCCGGCTGGTAATTGCAGGCCCCTCGGAATGCTGCGTCGCAAAACGAGAGGCCATCACTGCGGGGGTGCGGGCGCGGCGACCCCGGGATGCTTGCGAAGGTTACGAAACGCCGCTTCGTCGAGCACCTGCCCATTGGCAAGCGTCAGCGTGATGAAAAGGCCGCCCTTCTCGCCGCTTCGCAGGGGCCAGATCACAATCGAGATTTTGTCGCCGGGCTTGAGGCTGCTCGAATGCCAACCCTGCCGCGAGAGATTGTTCGGGCTATTGCACTCGATGCTCCATTTGTCGATGCCGCCATTTTCCTTCGGGACGTTGACCTCAATCCAGCTATGCGGATTCGTCCACTGGAAGTCTTCAACCACCCCCACCAGAGTCATCTCCTTGTCCCGATCGAACATCGCGAAAGAGTGGTGCGCAAACGCCGTGCCGGCGCTCAGAACGAAAAGCGCACCCAAGAACGCGATCAATCCCTTCTTCATGATTCCCCTCCGAAAAATAAGCGGCGGCCTTAATCCAGTTCTTATGCGAACCGCTTCCCCCGCCCGCATAAAGTACTATAATACGCCCCGGAATTTGTAGCTTTGTTTCTTGCGCGATGTATCGCATTATCTCCGCGCGCAGCTAAAACAAAACGCGATGGAGCATCGTCGGGATGGAGACAATATGAAATTTTCGCTGGCGATTTTTTTGGCGCTCATCGCTTGTGTGGTGTTCGCCGCAATATCCCGGGCCCAGACGGCGCAATCTTCTTCAAACACAGCAGCCGCGCAATCGAGCCGCACCTCTGCAAATGCAAGGCCCCTATCTTCCTTGCCGGACTGGGCCGGCATCTGGACCCTCGATTTCCCCAAGCGTGGTTCGCCGCCGCCCGAGGAGCCGTCCTTGACGCCGCCGGCTGCCGCCGAGCTAAAAGTTCTGCAGGCCGAAGAAGCGAAAAATGAAGAGCCTCCCACTGAGAGCGCGAATTGCTTGCCGCCGGGCATGCCTACGATCATGTTTCAGCCCTACGACGTTGAATTTCTTTTCACGCCAGGCCGGGTAACCATCATTCAAGAAGCGTACATGCAGGTGCGCCGCGTGTTCACCGACGGTCGTGCGCACCCGGCGAATTTGGATCCCACCTTCAATGGACACTCCATCGGCCATTGGGAGGGCGATACTCTTGTGATCGATACCATCGGTCTCGGACACAAAACGCCCTTGGGATACAACCGCCTCGATCACGGCCCAAACCTGCACACGATCGAGCGCATTCATCTGCTCGCGCCCGATACAATGGTGGATGAAATGACCTTAATCGATCCGGAAGTGCTCGCGAAACCCTGGCACACGGTCCACACCTTCACGCGGCACCGCGACTGGGATCAGATGGAGTTTATCTGCGAGGAAAATAACCGCAACCCAATCAAGAACGGCGAGGTCTCAACTATTATTCGTAAGTAATTCTCACAGCAGCCACAACGAAAACCTTCCTCGCCGCGGGCCTTCGCGCTCCGTGGGCTACCGCTGCCCGTGATGGTCCAAATTGTGCATCCGCTTGGCGTCGTCTTCCACGCAGACCGGCGATTCCTCCAACGGCTCGTTTGACGGCTTGATGATCCGCGCCGGCTCGGTCCAAGGCTCGGTGAGAACGTTCGGATCATCCACCGTGACTTGGTAGGCGAGATTGTCGCCCACTTTCCAGAAACGTTCGGTCACGTGCATCGCAGTCGTATGGAAATATCCGCCTTCGCCGAACCACGTGTCGTCGACGAAATTCGTCGCGTCCACCACCAACGTATCGCCATCCCAGTGGCCTATTGAATCGCCATAATACGAGGGATCGGCATCAGCGTTGTGCGGCCGGCCGTCGGTGGGAATAATGCGGTAGGGATCGCCGGAAATATCCTCGTAGAAGAAAATCACTTCGTTCGGAAGTTGGACGATCTTTCGCGGCGAGCTGATGCGCGGAACTCCGGGCTTGCCGCAAAAGAAAACTCCGTCTACCTTGGCTTCATTGTCAAACAGATTTTTCACCTTGGCCTGATATTCGGGTTTGTAAGACGGCGTGGGAGTGGACGCTAGCGCTCCCGGCACCGCCATTTTCGCGGCATGCCGTCCGCTTAAATCTACCCTCTCGACTTCAACCGAACCGTTGGCGCTTTCTTTTTGCAGCGCCCCGCCGGGCAGGTCGATTGAGTAAGCCCAGATCCCGCTGAGATCGGGATGCCCATCCGCCATGCGCTTCGTTTGCACGGACGTTGCGCCCGCGGCTTGTTGGCTGGTGTCCGCGCTTTGCTGCGCGGCCGCCGAAGTCGCGAGCAGAATCGCCGCGGCGAATATCGCAATCAACGAGTGTTTCATTTGCATGCGCCTCCTTTTGCCCAACGATCAACGGCTCGCCCTACGAAAAACGATCAGTGAGGGGCTGGAGCGCCCGCGGCGCCCGGTTGCGGCGGACGCCCCGACACCATCGCCAACGAGCTTCCATCCGCGAACGTGATCTTCAAAAGGAAACCGTACAGGGAACCATCTCGAGCGCGATTCCCTTCCACCGTCACTGTTTGGCCTACGGCTTTCAAGAAGTCGCTGCGATTCACGCCCACGCGCCGGAGCCACGAAGGCGGCGCGCTTTCAAACTTCCAGTTCTCCACTGTTCCGTCGCCCTTCTTCGCATTGATATACACAGCGATGTGAGGATTCACCCACTCCACCTGTGTGAGCGTCCCCGTCAAAACGAACTTCTGGCTCATGTCAAATATGGAAGAAGGCGAATGATGCGCCCACGCGGCTCCAGCCGCAAACAGCATCGCCAGCACCACCAATGCACCGGAGGTTTTGTATCGCAAGGCGTGTCCCCTTTCCCCAATTTGGCC
The DNA here is from genome assembly GCA_963754105.1 of uncultured Acidobacteriota bacterium. Classification (GTDB taxonomy): domain Bacteria; phylum Acidobacteriota; class Terriglobia; order Acidiferrales; family UBA7541; genus Palsa-295. The sequence goes on along the minus strand of CAVWEZ010000007.1, from coordinate 236,141 downwards.
GGAGTGTATCACAAAGCCAGCGCCGCCGCCGTCAGCGGTCAATCTCCCGCCGTTTTCAGGCATCGTGTTCATGGGCGCCTGGGAAATGGTAGTTTCGCGGAAGGATTGAGCGTAAGATACACGTCACGAGTCGGGCGACATCCTCCTTGCCGAGGGCGGCAATCTGAATCTGTCGCTCTGCTCCCCAAGCTGGACCCACTATCCTGATTGACTGGCTACGGACCCTATGGCGGAGCCTCAAATTCAACGCGGCGTATCTTTTGAGCCGTCGGAGCGCCTGACGGGCACCATTGTCGGCCGATTTGCCATCCAGTCGGCCCTGGGCAAGGGTGGAATGGGCGAGGTTTATCTGGCTCAGGATACCAAGCTGCGCCGGCCCGTGGCTCTGAAACGTATGGCGCCGCGCTTGCAAGCCGATGAAGAAAATCGGCGGCGATTCCTGCACGAAGCGCGGTTTGCCTCCAGACTCAGCAACCCGCACATCGCCGGTATCTACGACGTAATCGAAGAAGCCACTGAAACATTCCTGGTGATGGAGTACGTCGACGGAGAAACGCTGCGCCAGCGTCTCCGCAGGCGGGTGACCGTGGACGAATTTTTTCCGCTCGCGCTCCAATGCACCGAAGCACTCGCCGCGGCCCATGAACTCGGCATTCTTCACCTCGACCTCAAGCCCGAAAACATCATGCTCACGCGGACGGGCGATGCGAAAATTCTGGATTTCGGTCTCGCACGGCACGTACCCCGAGCGGACTCCGCCACCACCGACCACCTCACCGCAAACGTCGGCCGCACGCCCGCTTACGCGTCGCCGGAAGTGTTGCTCGAAAAGGAGCCTGATCCTCGCAGCGATATTTTCTCCCTCGGCGTCGTTTTCTACGAAATGCTCGCGGGGAAAAACCCATTCCATGCCGAAAGTGTTTTCCAAACTTCACGGCGCATTCTTGAAGAGACACCGCCGCCGCTTCGCTCCGTCAACTCAGCAGTTCCGCAAGAGCTCGAAAACAATATCGCGAAAATGTTGGCCAAGGATCCGGCGAAGCGCTACCGCTGGGCAGCCGAGGTGTTGGCGGACTTGCGGGCGGTCGAGCGCGGCAGCTCTGTAGCGGCCATCACGGCGCTCTCGCCTCGCCCTGCGAGCCATCGCTGGATGAAGAGCGCCGCCGTCGCTCTGCTTGCCGTGGTTCTTCTCGGAGCTGGCGCGGCAGCAATCCCTTCAGTGCGCCAACGCATCAGCGGATGGCTCGGCATCAGTGTGATCCCACAGGAACGCCAGCTCGCTGTGCTTCCCTTCGAGGTAGTAGGCGGAGACCCGGGCGTCCGCGCCTTCGGTGACGGGCTCACTGAAACTCTGACCGCGAAACTCACGCAGCTCACCGCCAGCCATGCGCTGCAAGTGATTTCCGCGTCGGAAGTGCGTTCGAACCGGGTTACTACAGCGGGCCAGGCGCGCCAGGAATTCGGCGTGAATCTCATTCTCGAAGGAAGCCTGAGCCAATCGGGAGACCGAGTGCGCGTTAATTACAGTCTCGTCGATACGCGTAGTCACCGCCAGCTCGCTGCCGATAGCATTACCGCAGCGGTGGCCGATCCGTTTGCGGTTCAGGATCAAGTGGTGAATGGAGCGCTCCGAATGTTGGACGTCGTCGCGCGCCCGCCCGAGCTGCAGTCGCTCGATGCGCACGGCACTCAGATACCCGCCGCCTACAATTCATATCTGCAAGGCCGCGGCTATCTGCAGAATTATGACAAGACTGAAAATCTCGATAGCGCCATCGCCGCTTTCGAGCGCGCTCTTGCGCTCGATCCCAACTACGCCCTCGCCTTCGCCGGGCTCGGCCAGGCACACTGGGAAAAATATCAGGCCGCTCACGACGCAAAATCGGTCGACGCGGCACGCCAGGCCTGCCAGCGCGCATTAACCCTCGACGAGCAACTCGCAGCCGCGCACGTCTGCATGGGCCGGCTCGAAAGCGGTACCGGAGAGTACGAGAAAGCAGTACAGGAGTTCGACCGCGCGCTCGCCATCGAGCCTACCAATGACGACGCCTACCGCAGCCTGGCCGACGCGTACGAAAGCCTCGGCCAGCCCGCCGAGGCGGAAGAAACGTGCCAACGCGCGATTGATTTGCGCCCTCAATATTGGGCGGGCTACAACTGGCTCGGGACGTTTTACTATCGCGACGCCCGCTACGCCGACGCTGCTTCCATGTTCTCGCGAGTCGTGGCGCTGGCCCCCGACAGCTTCCGCGGATATTCCAACTTGGGCGTCGTTTACTACTACCAGGGCCGCTACACGGACGCGATCGCAATGTTGCAGCATTCCATCGCCATCCGGCCCTCGGCTGAGGCCTTCAGCAACCTCGCGAGCGCCCACTTCTATCTTCGCCAGTACGACGCCGCTGTCACCGCGTACGAAAAAGCCGTACAGCTCAGTCAGAACAATTACATCCCGTGGTGGAACCTAGCGGACGGTTACTATTGGGATCCGGGTAAGCGCGCTCAAGCCGACCAAGCTTATAGAAAAACGATTTCGCTCGCACGCGAAGCCCTGCGCGTGAATCCGCGCGACGCCTACGCGCTCGGTGTCGTGGCTTACTGTTACGCCATGCTGGGCGAGCGAAAACCTGCGCTCGACTACCTGCAACGAGGCCTTAAGCTGGCTCCTCAAGATTCCGAAATGCGTTTCAAGGCCGCTCTGATTTACAACCAGTTCGGCGACACCGCGGAAACCCTTGCCTGGCTGAGCAACGCTCTCGCCGGCGGCTTTTCCGCCACCATCGTGCGCGATACGCCGAACTTCGATCTCCTTCGGTCCAACCCCCGGTTCGAAGCGTTGTTCAAAACTTGATGTTCTCTAGAAAAGGAGAAGCGATGAATCACACGGCAACAGGTCGGGCGCAACGAAAAACGGTAACGATTCGCGTCAATAACAAGGGAGAAGTTCAAGAGGCCGAACCCGAGTATTTTGAGATTTCCAAAAGTAATCAGGAAGAGGTGATCTGGCAGATCAGCGATCCGAAAGTGTATTTTACGGTCGAATTCGAGGAGGAATCACCGTTTTACGAGTCGCAGTTCAACAACGATTTTCCCGCATCGGGCCTCGTGCGACGCAGCGTTCTCGCTGATCCGCAGAAAAGATACAAGTACACCGTCAGAGCGGGCGGCGCGGTGCTCGATCCGGGAGGCTGGATCCAAAAATAGGCTCGGTTTGAAGCGCCCCACTTGTCGGTGCGAATGTTGGGACGGGTGCCATATGCCTCGTGCCTCGATTCCACACGTGGGGCGTTTCTAGATTCGCCAGCGCGCGTGCCTCACGCCTCGGTTTTACCTGTAGGTCTTCTGGCTACGGTTGCCGTTTCTTCTGCGCGCTAGGCGGGAGCAAGCCGTTGATCCGCAGGTAGACGGAAAGCGTCGCGTAGTGATCAATCAAGTCGTTGTTGACTTCCATGGCCGCGCCGAATCGTGTCGTCGAGCGCCCGCCGAACCCTGGAACGGATTCGTCCAGCTTCGCGTCCGTCAGCCCCGAAAACTGCTGTTTGCAAAAATCCATCGAAGCCTTGAGCCCTTCCACCAGCTTGTCCTTGTCCGTCTCCGCAACCTTCTCCGCTTGCGGTGGGGCAGCTCCGCCGACGGTCGAGCACACGTAGTTATTCACCTGCGCGATGTGCTCCATCGTGTGTCCTACCGTCATTCCTTCCGGAGTCGGATGGTAGGTGTACTTATCCACGGGAAATTCCTCGGCAGCGGCCACCAAGTTTGTCGCGTACCTGTCGAGAACCTGCCGCAACTGCGTGGATATGGGATCGCTCGTCGAACTCTGCGCCCGCGCGGTCAGCGGCAAGGCCAATCCGATCACCGCCAACCAAACCAATCGCTTCATGTTTTCTCTCCTCGAAAATTAACTTTACGAATCAAACTGCCTGCCAAAAGTTTCGACCCAAAGCACCTGCCTCGCGCATCGTAACCCCTCCCCCGCCCTCGACACAACGACCTTGGCGCCCGCGCAGCGCCTACCAAAATCGGCGAGCTTCCTGCGGCTCACTCACCCTTGCAGCGGGCGCGGAAATTTGTACCGCCAGCGTCCCGCTGGCCTTTTTCTTTCACGGAGTTGGACGGCGGCTCAAGCTTTCGGGTAGCAGGCCTCTTGAATTTTAGAGTGGCCCATCCTCGCGACCTTTGCGAGGGTGGGGCCTTTTGCTCCGACACAGATAAAGTATCGGTTTCTCACGTAGAGTCTGAATAACGGAAGAAAAGCCGCAAGGCGTTCAGCTTACTCGCGAGCGGTAAACCGATCTGGCCGGCATTGGCTGCACGCCGACGGGCGGAAACACCACGCCCCAGAACTTGGGCGAAGGTTCCAGGAACTCGAAGCCAACCAGCCTTTTGTTCAGCTGCAAGGGCCCCACGGAAACCACGCGAGCTTCCCTGCTTTCACTGGTCGCTCGATTAACCACCACCAGCTTCTGGCCTGTGCTGACGGCACATTTTAGTGCCACGAGCCCGCCCCACAGGCTCACTTTCACGGAATGCGTCTCTTCGAGAGCGAATCGCTTGTTAGTGCCATGCTCGTAGACTCGCATCGCTACGCGCAAGGTCACACGGCCGCTGCGCCGACTTCTTCTACCGTTCCCGCTGGGCATGCCTTCCTCCGTGGACGCCTATAGATGGCAAGGTGGGGCCCTAGGATGGACGAAAAATCGAAGCTATCCAATGGTACCGAAGGACTAAGGGACTTTCCCCGAGCCTTCGCTTTCGCTTTGCTCGACAATACCCGGACCATCAGGGTTGACCGCTTCTGAAGGATGGATGAACATCTCTCCGGTCCCGTGAACCCGTGCCCGCTTAGAGGGATCACGAAAAAAGAGTGCGCGGCGCCTGTAGGCCTGTAGCCGGTGGGGAGGAAAAAGCGATGAAGCTGCGATGCATGATCACGGCCGGAATTGCCATTCTGCTGATTCTCACAGCTGCGGCGCCGCCGCTTCGCGGCCAGACCACGGTGCCAAAACCCGGCGATGAAGTGCTCGCTTCGTGGAATTATATCGGCCGCAAGTTAATTACCATGGCCGAAGACTTTCCCGAAAGTAAGTACGAGTTCAAGCCCGCGCCGCAATCGCGCACGTTTGCGGCGCAGTTGCTCCATGTTGCCGGCACAAATTACGCGTACGTCAACGCTCTCTCCGGAAAGAAAATGGGCCCGGACGATAATGATCCGTCGCGCAGCGTCTACAAAACCAAAGCGGACGTTGTGGCTGTGCTGAAGAAATCCTTCGCCGACGGCGCCGCATTGATAAAAGAACACGCGAATCAGTTGAACCGCATCATTACCGACCCCGACTCGGGGCGGCCTTCCAGCGAATTGCTTTCGTGGCTGAACGACTGCGAGCACTCGGGCGAACACTATGGCCAGCTCGTTGTCTATTACCGCGTGAATGGCCTGGTTCCTCCGGAATCGCGCCCGCGCCCCAAGTAATCCGGCGCGCCCGCGCAAAACACGCGCCGGAGTAGCGGCCCTAGGAAGGGCTGGCTCCGGCCAGCTATAATCGCACCTCTCGATGATCACCGTCTCCAAAGAAGACTACCTGAAAGCGATTTTTGAAGCTGAAAGTGAAGGCGAAGCTGTCATCTCAGCAACGCTGGCGAATTGGCTCAAGGTTTCTCCGCCTGCGGTCACCATGGCTCTTCGCCGGCTAAAGCGCGACTCCCTGGTAGTTGTCCGCAGAGACGGCCGCGTGCGGCTGACCCGTCAAGGACGCCGGATCGCAAAGCGCGTCGCGCTTCGACACCACCTCATCGAGCGGATGCTCACCGAGATTTTTGGCATGCCGTGGTACCGCACGCATGACGAAGCCGAAAGACTGGAGCACGGCGTCTCCGCCGATTTCGAGTCGCTGCTGGTAAGAAAACTGGGTCGAGGCGAAGCCTGCCCTCACGGCAATTTCGCGATGGTTGACGGCCCCGCGCGGAAGCGCCGGCGCGGGCACAAGCTGCTCTCGGAAGCCGAGCCAGGCCAGAGATACACCGTGGCCAGCGTGTATGAGAGGGATTCCAAGCTGGGCGAGCTGCTTGACCGGCGCGGCGTCCGGCCCGGAAGCGATATCTACCTCCGCGCCCGCCACTACGACCAGACTCTCTCGATCCAAACCTCTGCCGGTCGCATTGTCCTCGGCGGTCCCGCCGCGGAGAAAATCTGGGTGGCTTCTTCCCGCACCGTTCGACCACCGAAGCATAGTTAGCCGCAGTTAACCTGTGTTACTATACCCGCGCTAACATAAGAGGGAGAGATGGGAACGAAAGTTCCACAGGCTGGCCACGTATCCTTGGAGGGCATCCACGGCACCGTTCGGGTGCCGCATCATCGGGCTGGCTTTTGGGAGCAGTGGCGCGCTTTTGTCGGGCCGGCGATTCTCGTCAGCGTCGGCTACATGGACCCCGGCAACTGGGGCACAGACCTGCAAGGCGGCGCCCAGTTCAAGTACGGACTTTTGTGGGTGGTCGCGCTGGCCAGCCTGATGGCTATTTTCATGCAAGTCATCTCAGCCCGATTGGGCGTGGCCACCGGCAAGGATCTTGCGCAGTGCTGCCGCGATTGGTATCCCCGCTGGACCCGCTGGCCCAATTGGCTGATGAGCGAAGTGGCTATTGGCGCCTGCGACTTGGCGGAAGTGCTCGGCAGCGCCGTAGCCCTCAACTTGCTATTCCATATCCCGCTGCTTTGGGCCGTCATCATCACTGGTTTAGACGTGCTGCTGCTGTTGGCCTTGCAGCGATTTGGAATACGTACCATCGAGGCCGTCGTCCTCGTGTTGATTGCTACGATCGGCGTCTGCTACTTCATCGAGATTTTCGTGCTTCCGCAGACCCATCCCAGCTTTCTGGAGATGGGACGCGCGCTGGTATCTCCCCGCCTTCGCCAATCGGGGATGCTCTACGTCGCCATCGGCATTATCGGCGCCACCGTGATGCCACACAACCTGTACCTGCACTCGGCCCTCGTACAGAGCCGCCAATTGCAGAAAGACGACTTGTCCGTTCGGCGCGCGATCCAGTTCAACACCCTTGACTCAGTCGTTGCCCTGGCCGTCGCCTTCTTCGTCAACGCAGCGATTCTAGTGCTGGCGGCGATGGTCTTTTTCGGCAAGGACAGCGTGACCGTAGCCGGCGGGCACGTGGTCATGTTCAGCGCGGATAGCGATTGGATTCGCGTCGCCTATCTCACGCTGGCTCCGTTGCTGGGAACCGCGTTTGCCGGCACGCTCTTTGCGTTGGCGCTCCTCGCTAGCGGCCAGAGCAGCACCATCACCGGCACGCTCGCCGGACAAGTGGTGATGGAAGGCTTCATGCATTGGCGCATCCAGCCGTGGGTGCGGCGTCTCATTACTCGCACGCTGGCTATCCTACCGGCGGTGTTCATCATCGGACTCCGAGGCGATAGCAGCGTCACAGATCTGCTGACCCTCAGTCAGGTGGTCCTGGCGCTGCAGCTTCCTTTCGCTATGTTCCCGCTGTTGCAATTCACAAGTTCCCGCAAGCGAATGGGCGTTTGGAAGAACGGTTGGTTCCTGCTGGCAGCCGGTTGGATCAGCGCGATTCTGATCACCGCGATGGCCATCTATGGCCTGCCGGACTCGCTCAGAGCTGCGTGGCAGGTCATCACGGGCGGGTAATTCCCGCACCGGGGAAAAGGAAGAGCCATGTACGAAAAGATTCTGGTGACCTTGGACGGCACGCCGAGCGATCGGGCGATTATCGAACACGTCAAGAAACTCGCCAAGCTCGCCCACAGCCGCCTCGTGTTGCTCCATGTGGCCGATGGATGGGCGGCAAGAACCTATGGCTCAGACGCGGTCAGTCCCGAGATTGCGGAAGACACTGAATACTTGGAGAAAGTCCAGGCGGAATTTCAAGCCACGGGCATTCCAACGGAGGCCGAACTTGCCTACGGCTCGCCCTCGAAGGAAATCATCAAATGGGTTCAGAAAAAGGGCTGTGATCTGGTGGCCATGAGCACGCATGGACACCGTTTGCTCGCCGATATTTTTCTGGGCACCACAGCCAGCCGGGTCCAGCACGGCATCAGAGTCCCCGTTCTTCTTCTCAAGGCGAAATGAGGCGCGACGCGAAAATATGCTGATTCGGCCCTCGCCCGCACTGCTGCTGTTTTTGTTGATGGCCGTCGCGATCCCGGCTGCAGCGCAGGACGCGCCCGCGACGGCAGACGCACCTGTGCCGACGAACCAGCAAGATGCACCCGAAGCCAACCCCGGCAGGCCTACTGTCTCCACGCCTGCCACTCTCACTCCGGTTGGCTATTTTCAGTTTGAAACCGGGTACTTGGGCGCGTGGCACTCGCCCGAATTCTCTTCACAGTCAAGTGTCAATGAAGTGGTGAAGTTTTCTGTAACGCCCCGAATCCAATTCTTGGCAGCGGATCAACCGTTTGCCTATTCTCGCCCGGGAAACCGAACGGCATGGGCTACGGGAGACGTGGCGCTGGGAGTGCAAGGAGTTGTCTATCAGGGAGAAGCAGCGCGGCCGACAATTGCGGTGAGTTATTTTCACCGCGTGTACGCAGGTGATGCACCCGACATCGATATTGGCAGCAACAGAAACTCCGTGCTGATTCTTGCCAGCGCGGATGTAAAAGGCTTTCACTACGACACGAACTTTATTTTCAACGAAGTGATCGACAGCGAGATTCACCGCGCCCAATTCGGGCAGACACTCTCAGTTTCGCACGCACTCCCGAAACAATTCGGAATCTCCGGAGAAATCTGGCACTTTACCCAACCTTTTCTTCGAAGCAATGCCGTCGGCAACTTGTGGGCGCTGAATTACAACGCGCGGAGAAATCTCGTGCTCGATGGCGGCTTTGATCGTGGCCTCACCGGTACATCGACGCGCTGGGAAGTGTTTTTTGGATTCACCTACCTGCTGCCTCACAAGCTGTCGCTGAGGCGTGGCGGATAGCTCTCAGTACCGATTGGGATAAGCTCATCGGAGTCCGGACGTTTCATCGGGTATCACGGGAGCCAATCATGAAGGAGCATGCGAGTTTGACCGCCGTAACAGCAGCCAGAGCGCGGGCCGCACACCTTATACTCGATGGAGAGCCGAAGATTTTTCGCGACGATCTTGCCCTGCGGTTCAGTGGCGCCGATAGCGAAGCATCCTTCCGCGAGACTATCAACGCCATGCTCGCGGAGGTTGCCGTCAAAGCTGGACCCGATGCCGCCCAACAATCTTTCCGCGTAGCGCGGGCCTCCATGCTCATGCGAAGCCGGCACACGGAGGATGCATTGAGCTTGGCGATCGCGCGCGGCATAACGCGTTACGTAATTTTGGGAGCGGGTCTCGACTCGTTCGCCTGGCGCCGCACTGACTTAGCCGCCGCCATACAAGTTTTTGAGATCGACCATCCGGCCAGCCAGCAGTGGAAGCAGCAACGGCTGCGAGAATTGGGCATCGGCCATCCCCCCAACCTGACCTTCCTGCCGATCGATTTTGAAAGGCAAACGCTCGTAAACGGGCTCCGCGAGGGAGGATATCCGCTGGATGAACCTGCGTTTATTTCGTGGCTTGGCGTCACCCAATACCTCACGAGAGAGGCCGTTCTCGGCACCTTGAAAGAGGTGGCCGCGCTGGCCCGCGGAACAGAGATCTCGTTCACGTTTATAGTTCCACAGGCGCTGTGGGTCGGCGATGGCCAGCGGATGTTTCCAGTTGCCGTGCCTCCACGGCGGCCAGCGGTGAGCCGTGGATCAGCTTCTTTGAACCGGCTGAACTCGCCTCCCAGCTGAAGAAATTGGGCTTCAATCGAGTCGCGCACTTCAGCCCCGATGATGCGAACGATCTTTATTTCTCCGGTCGCACCGATGGGCTTCGCATCCTCAGCGGAGAGCATGTGATGCGAGCGCAGGTCGAGTGATTCGCGCTAGTGGTGCTTTGCGGAGAAGGGACGCAGCCGGACGAAGATCGCGGCGCCGACTGGGTGCGATCCGTAAATCGGAGTGAGGATGTCTGGCACTCCGTAAGTCGTGATTTGCGCTCCCAGCGCGGATTCGAGATCGGGAATTAAATCGAAATCGCGGTCGTATCCGAAGGTGTAAGCCTGCACGTGTCCGATGGGAAGTTCCATGAAGCCCGGCGGCAAAGGATTTTCTCCCACCAGCAATTCATTGGTGCGGTCTGCATTTTCGATGCGCGTCCACGCACGGTTGCGCTTGCGGAATTGCACGAGAGATTCGAAGAGATAGCTGTTGAGAATCGCGTTGTCTGCAAGCGATCGCGTGCGTCCCCAAACCGCGGTGTTGGACCAGTTGCCATTATTGAACGGCCGGTTGTACATGATCGACGCGGTCATGCGCTCCTGATTTTCGTCTGGGAAAAGCGCTTCGGGACTGATGATGCGCGCATAGGAATATTGGCCGCTCCAGTTTTTCCCCGGCTGAATGGTGAGGCGCATGGCCCACGAATCGATTTTCCCCTGATCGATATCCCAGCGAAATTCGTCCGGCTCGCGTCCGTGAAATCCCGAGGCTTCGATGCGCGCGACGCCGTAAGTAAATCCCACGGTGGCGACGTCCGCGGCAATGTGAGTTGAATCCTCCTGATGGTGGCCGAGCGCGCCCACGGGATCTTCCGACGCCGATTCGCGGTGCGGGTACGCCGTGGGACCAATCGCCGGGTCGCCCACTGGCGCGAAGTAAAGCGTGAGCAATCCCCTGTCGCCCAGTTTGAGATCGTAAAGCGCCCCCAGCTCCATGACGAAATCGTGAGGATGCTGCCCATCGGCGATCGGCACGCCGAACGCGGTCTCGCCTTGCTGGAAGAGCAGCGGGTAACGCCGCTCCGTGATCGTTGCCGGCTCGAGCGTGAGCATCGAGCGAATCGTGAGCACGCCGGGGCCGGCCTTGTGCTTGGCCATTCCCATGAACCAATTTGTCGAGAAAAATTTGTCGCCGCCGCGCGCGCTGGATTGCTGCTCGTCGAGGATGAACACGTTGGCGTGAAACATCAACTCCACGAATCTTTCACGGTCATGAGCATCGGCACGGGAGTGGAATCCGGCTCGGCGCTGGTGCCTGATGTGCTGTGAGCTATAATTTCCTGAATGAAATTTTGGGGCTCCATGCTCATTTGCCCACTCGCGCCCATTTGCATGCCGGGCATCTGGCTCATGTCCGCGCTGGCCGTCTCCGAGCTGCTGTTTTGGGTCTTTTTCTGGTCGCTTGCGGGCTGCTGAGCGCCGGAGGGAGGAACCAAAAACAGAAGTGCGAGCGCTGCGACCGGCAAGGCGTTCCTGGGGTGCAAAAAATGACGAAATGAGCCGCTTAGTTGCATCGAGTTAGAAGGAATCCATGCGACAAACTCGAATGAATTTTGTGCGTTTTGCATTCGCCTGGCATTCGCCGCGAAACCATCGCAAGAATTGCGGCGAGGCGGGGAAAATTCCGGCCGCTAGCGATCCATCTTCAGGCCGACGGGGCCGATATACTCGGACTGCGGACGTATCAGGTGATCTTCTTTGTGCTGCTCGATCACGTGAGCGCACCATCCGGCAGTGCGGCCGCACGCGAACATGGCCACGAACTGAGCCGGTTCGAGACCAATGGCCTGAAGCACCAGCGCGGTGTAGAACTCGACGTTGGTGCGGAGGTTGCGCCCCGGCTTCACCTCGGCCAGCACGCGCAGCGCGGTTTGTTCCACGTGGCGCGCAAGTTCGTAGAGCTGGCGATTTTCGATCTGCGCTCCTTGCAGGCGCTCGGCGACGCGACTTAAAACTTCAGCGCGCGGATCGCGAACTTTGTAGACACGATGGCCGAATCCCATGATGCGGCGACCTTGCGCAAGTTCGTTACGAATCCATGGTTCGGCGCGATCGGCGGTCTTAATGTCGAGCAGCATATCGAGCACCGGCCCGGGTGCGCCGCCATGCAACGGTCCTTTCAGCGCGCCCAAAGCGCCGGTGACGCTGCTCACCAGATCCGAGCGCGTGCTGGCGATTACGCGCGCCGTGAAAGTGGAAGCGTTCATGCCGTGATCCATCACCGTAACCCAATATGCGTCCAGCGCGTGCGCGGCCATCGGATCGAGTTCGCGGCCGTGCACCATGTACAAAAAGTTTGCGGCCAGCGAGAGATCTTTTCGCGGAGCAATCGGCTCTTTGCCTTTTGCGAGGCGCGCGTGTGCGGCAACGATAGTCGGAAAGCACGCGGTGAGCCGCATGGCTGCGGCGAAATCGGCTTCGGGTGTGATGGCATTCGGATCTTTGAGACCGAGTGAAAGCGTGGCGCAAGCCATGCGCAGCGCGTCAATCGGAGGAGCTTTTGCGGCCGCCCGAATTACTTCGAGTGCGAGCGGGGGCAACTCGCGCAATTCGGCCATCTCGGATGAAAGTTTCGCGAGTTCTTCACGATCCGGCAGACGGCCCCGCCACAGAAGATGCGCGCCTTCTTCAAATGTGACATGAGCGGCGAGATCTTCGACGGAGTAGCCGCCGACGATGAGCACGCCATTCTGGCCGTCCACGTGGCTCAGCCGCGTCTGGGCGGCGACAACGCCTTCGAGTCCGCGTGGGTTGGCAGTGGCGTTAGGGGTCATGTGATTGTTCGCTATTTGGTGGCGACGGACGAGCCGGAAAGCCGCGCGGTGAGAGATTTCTGTTCCTGGCAAAGAGCCGGCGGGAGGCGGTCGCCAAACTTTTCAAAGAATTTGGCGATGGCTTGATCTTCCTCCATCCAATTGCCGGGATCGACTCGCAAGAGTTCGTCGAGCGTTTCGCGCGAGATGGAAAGCCCGTCGAGCGTGAGCGAAGACGGCGCGGGCACATAGCCTATCGGCGTTTCGGTGGCGCGCGCGCGGCCTTCGATACGATCGAGCATCCATTTCAGCACGCGAACGTTTTCGCCATAGCCCGGCCAGAGAAATTTCCCTTTCGCGTCACGCCGGAACCAATTCACGTGAAAAATCTTCGGAGGATTTTTGAGCTTTGTACCCATATCAAGCCAATGGCCGAAATAATCGGCCATGTTGTAGCCGCAGAACGGAAGCATAGCCATGGGATCGCGGCGCGTAACGCCCACCGCACCGGTCGCGGCAGCCGTGGTTTCCGAAGCCATGGTCGCGCCGATGAAAACGCCGTGCTGCCAGTTATGCGATTCGTAGACCAGAGGAGCGAGATGCGCGCGGCGGCCTCCGAAGATGAGCGCGGAAATCGGAACGCCTGCTGGATCTTCCCAATGATCGGAAATGGACGAGGATTGCGAAGCGGGAACGGTGTAACGGGCGTTCGGATGCGCGGCAGGTTCGGCGCCCGGCTTCCACGGAACGCCTTTCCAGTTGATTAGTCCCTCGGGCGGAGCGCCGTCGATGCCTTCCCACCAAGGCTCGTGGGATTTGGCCGTCATGGCGACGTTGGTGTAAATAGTATTGTGATGCGCGGCTGAGATCACGTTGGGATTGGTTTTTATGTTGGTGCCGGGAGCGACGCCGAAAAATCCAGCTTCGGGATTGATGGCGCGCAGCGTGCCGTCGGACGCAATGTGCATCCAGGCGATATCGTCGCCGACCGTCCAAACGCGATAGCCCTGGGTTTCGAGCGCGGAAACCATCATGGCTAAATTGGTTTTGCCGCAGGCGCTGGGAAAAGCCGCGGCCATGTAAGTGACTTTGCCGGACGGGATCTTCCAAGCCGAGGATGAGCATGTGTTCTGCCATCCAACCCTGTTCGTGGGCCATCCAGCTGGCGATGCGAAGCGCGAAACATTTTTTTCCCAGCAGCGCGTTGCCGCCGTAGCCGGAGCCGACGCTCCAGATCAATTTTTCCTCAGGAAAGTGAAGGATGAAGCGGCGCTTGGGGTCCAAGTCGGCGAGGGAATGAAGTCCGGGAACGAAATCATCGGAGTTGCCGAGCCGCTCGAGCGCGGGCTTGCCCATGCGGGACATGATGCGCATGCTGGAGGCGACATAGGCGCTGTCTGTAATTTCGACTCCTACTTTGCTGTAGGGAGAACTCACGGGGCCCAGAATGTACGGGACCACATACATCGTGCGGCCTTTCATGGCGCCTTCAAAGAGCGGGCGCACTTTTTCCTTGGCTTCGGCCGGAGCCATCCAATTGTTGGTGGGGCCGGCGTCGGATTTTTGCCGCGTGCAAATGAAGGTGAGGTTCTCGGTACGGGCGACGTCATTTGGATTACTGCGATGAAGGTGGCAATGCGGGTAGGTTTGCTGATTCAGCTCGACGAAGGTGCCATCAGCGAGCATGTCCGCGGTGAGGCGGTCATTTTCCGACTGCGATCCGTCGCACCATACAATTTTTGACGGCTTGGTGAGACGAGCCGATTCTTCTACCCAACTCTCTAGTGGTGTGGACACCCTGTCTCCGGAACTGCCTACGGGGACGCCGAAAGTCGCGATAAAGGCTTGGAGCGTCAGGATGTAGAGTACGCTGCCAGCTTAATCACAATTAAAAATTTTAGGGTAGGCCGAATGGGAAATGCAAGGCACAGTGCCGATGGTGTGTCAGTTTCTGATTACGCCCCGTTAATCGGGCACCAACGGGGAAAATGCTTTGCGAGGCCTTTCCAGACTTATAATCTGGACCAACATGCCTTTAGCTCCGGGTACACGTTTCGGCGCGTACGAAATCATTTCACCCCTCAGCGCTGGCGGGATGGGTGAAGTCTACCGCGCGCGCGACACCCGGCTTGACCGCCCTGCTGCGATCAAGATTCTACCCGCTCGCTTCGCGGCGGACACCGGTCAATTGCGACGCTTCGAGCGGGAAGCGCGTTCGGCATCTGCGCTCAATCACCCCAATATCATCACCGTCTACGAACTCGGGCAAGAAGGTTCCACCCACTACATCGCGATGGAATTGGTAGAGGGAGAGACGCTTCGCCAGTTGCTTAGCGCCGGCGTGTTGCCCATACGAAAGGCGATTGAGATCGCGGCGCAAGCTGCTGAAGGGCTGGCCAAGGCGCACGACGCGGGTATTGCGCACCGGGATCTTAAGCCCGAGAACCTGATGGTCACTCGTGACGGGTTCGTGAAAATCCTGGACTTCGGCCTGGTAAAGCAAGTCTCGCCGGGCGAATCGCCGTCGGACTTGAGCACTCTGTCGACCTCGGAGACTCGTACGGGCTCGATCCTCGGAACCCCGGGATATATGTCGCCGGAGCAAGCCAACGGTCAGCCCGCGGATTTTCGGGCAGACCAGTTCTCGCTCGGTCTCGTGTTGTACGAAATCCTGGCTGGAAAGCGCGCCTTCCGGCGGAACACGGCCGCGGAGACCATGGTCGCCATTATGCGGGATCAGGTTGAGCCGATCGCGGCGCAGAATCCGGATGCCCCTGCGCCGCTGTGCTGGGCGATCGAGAGGTGCCTGGAGAAGGACCCTGCGAAGCGCTATGTCTCGACGCGTGATCTCGCACGGGAGCTTGCCGCGATACGCGAGCATTTCGCGGAGAAGCCGTCCCGTCGGGCGGAACCGCGCCGCATGACCGCGCTACCCGTGCAGCGGACTCCGTTCGTCGGGCGGGAGAGGGAAATCACGGCTTTGAAGGATCTGTTGCTGCGCGAGGACGTACAGCTAGTAACCGTAACGGGCCCGGGTGGAATCGGTAAGACGCGCCTCGCGGTAGAAATCGCGAATGGCGTGGCCGACGCGTTTCCAGGCGGGGTCTATTTTGTCGCGCTTTCCGGATTAAGCGATCCTGGGCAGATCGCATCGGTGGTCGTGCGGGCGCTGAAAATCCGCGAGGTTGGAGGCCGGTCTCCGCTCGATATGCTCGAGAAGAGTTTGCGGGATCTGCTGCGCGCTCCGATGCTCCTGCTACTGGACAATTTCGAACACCTGGCCGCGGCAGCACCGACCGTGGCGGAGATTCTCGCCATGGGACCCAATCTGAAAATCTTGGTGACCAGCCGCGCGGCGCTGCACGTGTATGGAGAACGTGAGTTTCCCGTGCCTCCGCTCGCGCTGCCGGATTCACACTCCAAACTCAGCGTTGAAGCCTTATCGCAATCGCCTGCCGTGGCACTCTTCGTGCAACGCGCCGTGGCTGCCAAGCCGGATTTTGTACTAAACGCTGAAAATGCGACTGCGGTCATCGAAATTTGCTCCCGCGTGGACGGCCTGCCGCTTGCAATTGAACTCGCGGCCGCGCGAGTCAAGGTTCTTTCTCCCTCGGCGATGAGGATCCGGCTGGCAAGCCGCCTGCAGATGCTCACCGGCGGCGCGCAGGATTTGCCGCAGCGGCAGCGAACACTGCGGGCCGCGATGGATTGGAGCCACGAGCTCTTGAGTCCCACCGAACAGAAGCTGTTCCGAAGATTGTCGGTGTTCACGGGGGGATGCACGCTCGAGAACGCGGAGGCTGTGTGCGACGCCAAGTCCGACCTCGGTGTGAATGTGCTCGACGGCGTGTCGTCCATCGTCGATAAAAGCCTTATGCGACAGGCCGAGCAGCCGAATGGTGAATCGCGGTTCGCGATGCTGGAAACGATTCGCGAATACGGTCTGGAAAAGCTGGCGGAGAGCGGAGAGAGAACCATGATCAACCGCGCTCGAGCCGCATACTGCCTGGTGCTGGCGGAAGAAGGCGCTGCGGAGCAGGGCGCCGCGATGGAGTCGGAGTGGTTGGCCCGCTTCACCCTGGAACACGATAATTTTCGAGCGAGCCTCGACTGGTTGCTGGAAAGCGGAGAGGCCGAATGGGGGTTGCGCCTCGGCGCGGCCCTGTTTCGCTTCTGGGAAGTTCGGGAATATCTCGCCGAAGGCAGGATGTGGCTCGGCAAGCTGCTGAAGCTTCCGGTAGCGGCAACGCCAAACAAGGCGCGCGAACGAGTGCTTTTTGCAGCCGGCGTGCTGGCGGACCGGCAGGGCGACTATACCGCGGCGAACCTGCTGCTTCGCGAGAGTTTAGACATTGCGCGAATATTGGGGGACAAGCAGGGTGTTGCCGTTTCGCTCAATGCGCTGGCGGTATTTGCGCAAGAAAGAGGCGATCTCCGCTCGGCTCGATCGTTGTCCGAGGAAAGCCTGGCGCAATGGCGGGAGTTGGGTGACCGGACAGCCGTCGCCCGGGCTCTCAGCAATCTGGCGAATATCGCCAAGTTGGAAGGCGATTGTAACCAAGCGCTCGACTTGTACGCAGAATGTGTCGCAGTCTTTCACGATTTGGGGGACGAAACGGGGCTTGCGTGGACTCTGGATTCTCAGGGCGACGTTGCGCACGCGCAGGGTGAACCTTATGTCGCGCGGGCACTCTACGAGCAGAGCTTGGCCATCTTTAGGAAACTTGATAACCGCTGGGGCGCGGCGAGCGCGCTGGCTGACCTAGGCAATTTGGCGATGGAGGAGCGCGACTATCCCACCATGCGCGCGCTCTACCGTGAGAGCCTGGAAATTTTTCAGGAGTTGGACCACAAGAGGGGAATCGCGCGCCTGTTGGAAAGCTTCGCGCTTTCGGCGGCCGCTCAGCAGAATGCCGAGCGTTCCTTGCGCCTAGCGGGCGCCGCAGCCGCTCTTCGGCAGAATATCGGCGTCCCTCTTACGCCGGCCGAGCAGGCCAAGCTGACAGCGAGCCTGGATTCGGTGCGGCAAAACCTAAGCAATACTGTGGGGACAACGGCATGGTTGGTAGGTTGGGCGCTGCCGGTGGAAGAAGCGATCGGAGAGGCTCTGAAACCCGATGTTGTCACCCGCAGTTAGCAGTGATTGTCCGAGCACGTTGGGTATTCGCCGCGGAATAGACCCAGGTTTCGCCGAGAAGTTCGGGCGCGGGTTACTCCGCGCTTGCAGGATCGATCAGCCGGCGGACGGCCGTGATTCGGTTGGCGGGAAAGCCAGCGCGGCTGGCGTGTTCCTTGATAGTGGATTCATCTGGCGCGAGGTATACGCAATACACCTTGTCGCCTGCGACGTAACTATGCAGCCACTGAATCCCCGGTCCCATTTCTTTCAGCACGCTGACGGATTTCTGGGCGATTTCCCGCCACTGGGCATCGCTTAGACTTGCGGCCCCCGGGATTTCGCGCTCGATGACGAATTTAGGCATGATTTCTGTGCGCCGCCTGGTGAGCGCGAATCGTAGCACGGCACCCCGGCCGCTTCAAGTATGCTTTCGTACAAGGCGTAACGGCTAAGTTCAGAAGAGATGAAAGCGTGAGGCGCACATGGATCTTCGATCGCTTCAGAAACCCCTGAAGGAACAGTACCGAAGTGACCCGACTGCTTCGCGGATCACCATCCGAGCGAAAGGCGCGCAGACGGACGTTCCGGTTTCGTGCTCGATTGATATCGGGCGCGCCATTTACCAGGCCGAAGCCCACAAGGGAGTCGGAGGCGGCGGTACCGGCGCGTGTTCGGGCGATCTCTTGCTCGGCGCTCTCGCAGCTTGCGCACAGATCACCTGCCAGATGGTGGCCGCAGCGATGGCGATTCCAACCGAACGGATCGAAGTAACCGTGGATGGAGTTCTGGATCTTCGAGGAACACTTGGAATATCGAAAGCCGTGCGTGTCGGCTTCGAGAGCATCCAGGTGAATTTTGATGTCGCCGCGCCGAAAGCGACGCCCGAGCAATTGCAGGCCCTGCGTGAGAAAACAGAACAGTACTGCGTGGTAATGCAGACGCTGATGCAGCCGCCTAAGCTGGCAACCAACTGGGGGGCTCGCCACGATTGAGAGCGGAGATTCAGGCAATCTTACAACGTCGGAATTTTTTCGTGTGGCGCGTCAGAGCTTGGCGAGGACTTTCGAGGCGAGGGCCTTCTCCATGTCCCTCTTCTTTTCAATTGGTGAGTTGCCGTATATGACGAGTTGGAACACGACATCGCCCTTCTTTACGATGAGCTTCGTGTAGCTGGCCACGCTTGAGTAAAAGGCTTCGTCGCCGATGCCGCTGGCCGACGTCATCGTGAGGGGATTTTTTCTGGAGTTGTCGGGCGACTGCGTGGCTGCTTGCAGCATGGCCTTCGCGGCCTGGAACGAACTTGCAGACTCAAGGGCGAGTATGAGGGTCGCGAAGTCCTTCGTGGCACCGCCGGGCGGAGTCCACGTGCACGATTTCAGATATGTGGGAGTGATGTGCGAACCGGCACCCACGGTGACGCCGACGACGGCGCTGACTTCGGCCGGGGTAAGAAGCGGGCAGGCATCGGTGGGCGGCGCAGCGGTGGCCGATGGCGCGGCAGCGGCAACGACGATGAGGACGGCGAGAATGATTGCGCCGAGGCGGGTTTTCGAGCGCATGTGGGAGTCTCCTTCGCGGGGATGGCGCCACAAAGAAACCCATACTTCCGGTTTGAGCGCCAAAAGCGGCGAGATTTTACATCAGGCGTACAAAAGTTGAGAAGAAATCTCTGTCGGAACACCCCCGCATCTTGAATCGCGCGGCGCGAGCCGCCCAAGACGGGACATTTCTTCCCGCTGATGGCCTCGGTTATACTTCGCACGAGATGTACGCGCGGAAATTTGCGGCGGAAATGACGATTGGAGCGGAGCGCAAGCCGGTGCCGCTCGACTGGCTCGACAGCTTCTGCATGAGGAATTTTACCGGCTCGGCGGAATTCGACGACACGCTGCCGACCGGCGACGGGCGCCTTGAGGCGGGACTGCGCGTGGATGCGACGCGGCTGGCGACGGCGATGAGCGAATGGTTTACCAAGCGCGGGAAAGGCAACGGCGCGCTCGTGAAGGTGGATTTACGCGAGGAAACCTGAACGTCGCGTGGTGCGATGCTGTACGAAGAGAGATTCTCCGCAGGTCCATTCGGGACGCGAAACCCGCGCTTCGAATGCAGGCGATTCTTGCAACCTTGCCATGTGGCGCAGCGTCTCATACTGTAGAAACGAGGCAGCCATGAACAAACTGAAGGGGTTTAGGCTCGCCGCAGTTATTTTCACCGCGCTCTTTCTGGGACCGGGGATTGTCCAAGCACAGCGGCCGGCGCCAATGTCCGCGCAGACGTCGGGACGCACGCTATCTGCTCGCCGAGCGAATACTGTTCGCGCGCGACCCGCCCAGGCGCCTCGTATAACTGTCGCCCGAAGCCGTGGCCCAATCACGACCGGGCTGCCCTCTTCTAACGATCTCGGAAATGGTTTCGTTGGCTTTGGGGGCGCGCCTCTGTCGGTGCAGCAACTGCTTGACCCTGTCCCCGGCTTGGGATTTGACTACGCCGATCTCGCCGCAATGGATCAGGATCTCGACATAAAAGCCGCCATCGATCCGGCCACGCAATGGCGTCTGGCGATCGCAGAGCGGTTGCTTCGAGACAATCGCGGATTCGGAGGATTCGTTGGAACGGGCGGCTACATTCTGGATGGCGGTGGTGTTTACACCGTGCCGGAGGAGCCTGCGAGTGAACCTGCCGCCGCTCCGGCGCCGCAGCCTCAGATTATTGTGGTTCAGGCACCCGCCGCTACCAATCAGCAGGGCGGCGCGACCGCACCGTCCGCCGAATCGGAGGCGCCGCCGCTGCCGGACGTCGGGCAATTTACGTTGGTGCTGCGCGATGGGACCAAGATTCAAGCCGTCGCATTCACTCGCAAGAGCGATCTGATTGTTTACATCACCACCGATGGCAGCCGGCGAACGCTGGCAGTTGCCGATCTCGATTCGGCGGCCACGCAGCGCGTGAATCAGGAGCGCGGCACGCCGCTTAATTTGTCCTTGTAGTTGTTCGCTGCTTGGCGGGTTTGAATTTGCAGGACACACTGTTCCAATAACAGATTCGGGTGAACGCAGTCAGGGCAACACAGGGATGAGGAGAACGCAATGCCGCTTCAAAATAACTACTTTGCAGACTATCACAACCTAAAACTGACACGCGATGACAAAGGCGTGCTGGTTGCTGAATTCCACACCAACGGCGGACCGTTCATCATGACCGCGCCAGCTCACACGGAATTTGTCGATGCCTTCTACCGGATTGCGCAAGATAGGGCGAACAAGATCGTAATCCTGACGGGCGCAGGTGGGGAGTTCATTACTGATGTCGATTGGTCCTCTTTCGGCGATGTCACCGATCCCGGCGTCTGGAGTCAGGTTCACGACGAAGGCGTTCAGGTTTTGGAAAACATAGCCAACATACGAGTGCCGGTCATCGCGGCTATCGAGGGACGTGCCCATGTGCATTCAGACTACGCGCTACTTGCCAGTGTAATTGTGGCGGCGGATGGTGCGACCTTCCAGGATGTGGCCCATTTCTCCGCGGGCGTTGCGCCCGGCGACGGAATCTTTACCACCTGGAGTTATCGCGCTGGAGCGGGACGAGCGGAGGCGTTCCTGCTGAACCCACAGCCGCTTCCGGCGCGTACCGCTTACGAATGGGGAGTGGTTGCCGAAGTTGTGCCGAGCGGCAAGGCGCTCAGCCGGGCGCGCGAACTCGCCGAGTTGTACCTGAAAGCACCGGAAGTTGACGCGCCGCAACACGCGCATCCACTTTATTCAACCGTTGAAGGAGCGCATTGTGCGTGAAGTCGGCTATGGATTGTCGCTCGAAGGAGCATCGTCGGCCGATCTCGTGAAGTCGATCAAAGCCAAGAGTGAACCCGTTGCTCGCAAAGGAAAATCCGCATAAAGAGCACGAAAAAAGACTACTCGTTTCGACCGCGTTCCGTAATGCGTCGCATGGGATACAGGAGGGAAATTGGAGTACTGGTAGTTTAGCTCGCGCTGGTTGCACGCTTGGGTGAGCGCCGGTCTTGAACCCGCTGCTAACGCCATCTGAAAATCAACACCGCGCCAATCGCCGCGAAAACTGCCGCGTACGCGAATCCCGCTGTCGGGCTTACCGCCGACCACAACGTCCCCACCGCCACGCTCGAAACCAGATCGCCCACTCCGTTCGTCGCGGCGAGGACTCCGAATCCAGACCCGCGCACCGATTTCGGCAGCAGCTCCGCGGCCAGGGATTTCTCGATGGATTGCTGGAACGCGTCGTGTATTCCTGCGAGCGCAAAAAGAATCACGAGGACCACGATGGTCGGCCGCTCGACGATGAAACCCACATAGCTGATGACGCCGACCGCGTAGCCGAGCGCCAGCAGTTGCCGCTTGCCGATGCGATCGCCGATCGCTCCAACCGGATAGGACGCAGCCGCGTCCACCAAATTGTGAAACGTGTACAGCGCAACCGAAATCGCAGCAGCTCGGCCGGCGCCGAACTGCGGCGCTAAAATTTGATTCGCGCGCAAAATCAAAAGTGTCGGCGCAAAATCGCCGATTCCGTGCGCGAAAACGCCCGCCAGGAAATGCCAAAATCCTTTTGGAAGCTGCGCGACTCTCGCTGCAAAGCTCGCGCCAGTGGAGTGGGCGGCGTGGCCTTCCTCATGTTTTGCGGTAGGGACCAGGAACACAAACGCGAGCGCGGCCACCACGCCGGGCAGCAGCGTCCAGCGCAGAAGGCCGCGAAATCCGAGCGTGCCCAGCAACAACGTGGCCGAGAGCGGACCCAAAACAGCGCCGAGCGTGTCCATGGCGCGCTCGAACCCGAAGGCGCGCCCTTCCTGCCCCGGCGCTACCGCGGCAGCGAGCAGCGTATCCCGCGCAGGTCCTCTGCTTCCCCGCCCCATCCATCCGACCGCGCGTAGCACCAGCAGCGCCGGCCAGCTTTGCGCGAACGCGTATCCAAAAGTGGTGAGCGCCGTGGTGAGATAGCCCAGGATTCCCGCCGGCTTTCGCCAGGCAGGATGGTCCGCGACAAATCCGCCGGCAAGTTTCGCAAAACTGGAAAGCCCGTCAGAAACGCCTTCGATAATTCCGAGCGCGGCAGCGGGCGCTCCAAGGCTCGCAAGAAAAGCGGGAAGAATCGCAGTCGCCGCTTCATGCGACCAATCGGAAAAAAGGCTGGTCAGTCCAATGCCGAGTACGCCGCGCGTGAGCCAGCGCTTTGGGGGAGTTGCGATTGCAGTTTCACTCATAGCGGCGGATCAGTGTGGCTGCACGCGGCGATTTGGGTCACGACCATTCGCGCGCCGATGTAGAATCTCGCGCATGCGAGCCGTGATTCAACGCGTGAGCCGCGCAAGCGTAAGCGTCGATGGCGCTGTTACCGGAACAATCGACAACGGCCTTGTAGTGCTGCTCGCCGTGGGCCGCGAAGACGTTGCAGCTACGGCAGCCTCTCTCGCCGCAAAAATCGTGAATCTTCGAATTTTCAACGACGAGCAAGGGAAAATGAATCTCTCGCTGCTCGATACCGGAGGCTCCATTCTTGCAATTTCACAGTTCACTTTGTATGGCGACGCGCGCGGACAGCGTCGTCCAAGTTTTCTGCAAGCTGCGCCGCCCGAAAAGGCGCAGACACTCTACGAGGAATTTATTCGCGCCGCTTCGGGCGCTCGGCGTCACGACCGAGACGGGAGTATTTCAAACGCATATGTCCGTCGAGCTTGTGAACGATGGCCCCGTCACAATTCTTCTCGATTCGGACAAACTCTTCTAGCGACCGGGAGCCGCAAACGTGGTGCAGTTGTGAATCAGCCCCAGACTTTTCGCGCCGTCTCCACCACCAGCTCCAGCTTGCGCCACTGCTCGTCCACCGATAGAAGATTGCCGGCCGCCACCGAGGCGAAACCGCATTGCGTGCTGAGCGCAAGATTTTCTAGCGGCACGTATCGCGCAGCCTCGTCGATTCGCCGCCGCAAATTATCCTGCGACTCCAGTTGCGGCTGCTTCGTGGTAATCAAGCCGAGCACTACAGTCTTACCACGCGGCACCAGGCGCAGAGGCTCGAATCCGCCGGCTCTCTCGGTGTCATACTCCAGCAGGAACGCATCCGCATCCAACATTCCGAAAAGTTTTTCGGCAATCGCGTCGTAACCACCCTCAGTGAACCAGCGGCTGCGGCTGTTCCCGCGGCAAACGTGGATCCCGAAGGTGATGCCATCGCGTTTGAAACCTTTGATCGCCGCGTTGTCACCTGCGATGGACTTCTCGAATTCAGCGTCGGGGTCGTGGCCGCTGGCCTTCATTTGCGCGCGCTGCTTGGGGTCAAGATAGTGCGAATAAAATGGCGCGTCGAGCTGGATGTACTTCACTCCCTCGGCAACGAGCCACTGAATTTCATCGCGCACGATTTCGACCAAGTCGCGCAGCAATTCAGCATGCGACGGATAGAATCGGTCGCTCACGCCGCGTTTATAACTCGACACCATGAAGTTTGCCGGCGAGGGCAGCGTCACCTTGAAGGGCCCGGGCGCGGCTTTTTTCAGGAATGGCACTTCGTGCGCCGGTCATTTTGCGAATTTTTCGCAGCTTGGCGCCGACGGCTTGCGCCGTGCTTCCTTCCGGCCCGCCACCCGGACCCTTCCAATCAAGAATCACTTTGTCGGCAACGAATCCGTCAACGGCATCGGCCATATCTGTCAGCCAAGATCCGCGCCGCAATTCCCCGTCCGTGAAGATGGGTATCCCGGCCTTCCGCTGCCCTTCCAGCGCTTCAAGAATCGCGCGATCTTCCGTCGAGCGAAGCGCCTCCAGCGAGATTCTGCCGCCCGCATAATCTGCACGCGCCTGCAAAAGCTCGCGGCGGACGCAAAAAGCTGCCGATATTTTCAGCATGATATCGCGCGGTAGGCATAGGGCAAATCTCGCTTTCAGCCAGCAGAATAACAGCAATCTGAAAAGCGAGCGCAATCCTACGCAGCGGATTGGGAGGCGTCAAGCTTCTGTGAAATGTTGGGCCGGAAGAGTCCGCGGAGAGCGCGCGCCGCATCCGAAAATCTTGGTGCTATACTAATCGGCGCAAGCTGTCCGCTCTCGCTTTTCGCTGCGGAGAGGTGCTGGAGTGGCCGAACAGGGCTGCCTGCTAAGCAGTTACACCCCAAAAGGGTGTCGGGGGTTCGAATCCCCCCCTCTCCGCCAGATTTTATTTCTCAGTGGCGCGAAACTTCCGCTCAACTTGCAGGAGAAGCCAATTGGATTGGAAAGCCTTGCGGCATTGTGTAGTTGCTTGCGCCCAATAGCAGCAGGGTTTGCGCTACACCCGATTGATCGAGGGGTTCGGAAAAGAAATAGCCTTGCGCGTATTCACATCCAAGCGACTGTAGCAAACTCACCTGTTCGGCAGTCTCCACGCCTTCCGCAACGACTTCTATTCCCAAGTTGCGTGCGAGCCTCAGAATGGTCTTCACGATTTCACGGCTTTCGGTGTTGCTCACGATGTCGGAAACAAAAGAGCCATCGATTTTGAGAACATCCAGGGAGAAGCGGCGCAAATAGCTCAAAGACGAATATCCGGTGCCGAAGTCGTCCATGCACAAGCGCACACCCAAAGCTTTGAGTTCGGCGAGAATTCGAGCGGTGCGCTCCTCATCCCCGATGGTCATACTCTCGGTGATTTCCAATCTCAGATTGAAGGGCGCCGTACCGGATTCATACAGAATTTGCGCGATGCGGCGGACCAGGTCAGGCTGAACGAACTGCCTGGCGGAGACGTTTACGGCCACGGTAAACGGCCGATCGGATGGAAACTGCCCGTTCCAGACGCACAACTGGCGGCAGGCCTCGCGCAAGACCCAATTCCCCATCCCAAGAATCAAACCGGTATCTTCGGTCACGGAGATGAATCCGCTGGGCATCACAAGTCCGAACTCCGGCCGCTGCCAACGCATGAGGGCTTCAAAGCCCGTGATACGACCATCGCCCAATGAAACGACAGGCTGGTAATAGGCGCGGAACTCGTCGCGTTCCAAAGCCCCCCGGAGATCGGTTTCCAGCCTGAGGCGGTCCACCGCCGCGGCATGCATCAGAGGATCACATATTTCGTATCGCGCCTTGCCCAGGGCCTTTGCCCTATTCATAGCGGTGAAGGCGTCGCCTAACATATTTTCGGCCGCGCTATATCCCGTGGAACTAAGCGCGATGCCGGTACTGGCGGTGATAAACACCTCTTGCCCGTCGATTACAAAAGGAGACTGGATGTTCCGTTGAATTCGTTCGGCCACGCGGATTCCGTCGGCGGCATCCTGAATGTTTTCCAGCAGGACTGTGAATCTGTCGCCTCCGAATCTCGCCAGGATGCCGCCGCCGGGCTGCTGCCCTTGCATCGTGCAGGCAGGAATCGAGCGCGACGTGCTGCTTTCCCGGCGAATCGATCCGCCTAAGCGTTCGGCCACTTGCGTGAGCAGCCGGTCGCCCGCGGCATTGCCCAGGCTGTCATTCACCACTCTGAAGCGGTCGATGTCCACGAACAACACTGCAAATTTGTAGTCCGCGTGTCGCTTTCCACGGCTGACACAGAGAGACAAGCAGTCCAGAAAGAATGGCCGGTTGGGGAGATGCGTGAGAGGGTCGTGAAGAGCGTCATGAATTAATGTATCTTCGAGCCTCAGAATCCGCTCTCCGGCGCGCAACCGTGCTTTCAGTTCCTGCGGATTGCAGGGCTTGATCAGATAGTCGTCGGCCCCGGCCGCAAGGCCAGCGGCAACGTCCACTTTGGAGCTTTTCGAAGTAAGAAAAATTATGTAGACGTATGGGTGTCCGGTGCAACTGCGGATCTCGCGGCAAACGCTCAGCCCGTCAAGCTCCGGCATGAGCCAATCTAGAAGCGCCAGCCGCGGGCCATCGACACTCAAGAGACATTCCAGCGCGGCGCGCCCATCAGTCGCTTCAAGAACATCGTAACCGGCCCGAAGCAGGGTCTTTTTCAGCAGATAACGCACACTCGCATCATCCTCACCTATGAGGACTCTCATTGCGCCACTCCCGAGGCCAGTTTGTGCAATCTAAGAGCCACAAAAGCCGTCAAAACATTTGAAAGCCTTCATTTCCAACGTGGATCCAAGCTGACGCTCAGTCGTTCAAGGAAAACATGAGGACAGAATCGCGCCCGACCTGATTCTTGCAGCGTCCCTTTTAGACAAGTTTTCCTGGCCTCCTCCGATCCGTTCTTTCCCGCACATGGACGAACCAGTGTCAGAGTGGGAATAGAAGGCTACCCAAGCCAGTGCGACAGCTCTCTAAGACGCTCGCCCTGAAATAGTTAGCAGGTCGGGCTTGTGGTCATCATCGTGCGTGTTCGATAGCACGCCGGGTCGCGTTTCTCACGTCGCGCCGAAACACCGCTGGAATCGAAGGTCGGGAGTAAGCATCGAGTTCTTTTGCGGCGAAAAGCTGGACCGTATATGAACGCAAAGAGACCAAAGAAAAACGCTTTCGACGCACAGATGTTTCTCGCTACCGAGGGAGCGGCCAGGAAACTGCGTGAGTTTCGGAGGGGCGAGCGGATCTTCTCGCAAGGCGACGCTGCAGAAAGTGTGCTGTACATTCAAAAGGGCGGCGTAAAGCTTTCCGTCGAAAATGGCGCGCGTAAGGAAGCTGTGGTCGCCATGTATGGTCCTGGCGATTTTATTGGGGTAGGTTGCATGAGAAGCCAGCCCTTGCGGATGGGCACGGCAACCACGATGACGCCGACTACACTTCTTGCGATTGATAAAACTGAGATGCTGCGCGTGCTTCACACTGAACAGCGTCTATCCGACTGCTTTATCGAATACATGCTCGGACGCAACATCCGAATGGAAGCAGATCTGGCGGATCAACTCTTCAATCCATGCGAGAAACGCCTGGCAAGGGCGCTTCTGATGCTGGCGGGTTATGGAAAACAAGGTCAGGCAGACGCCATCCTGCCGAAACTTACTCAAAAAACGCTGGCGCAGATGATCGGGACGACACGTTCCCGCGTGAACTTCTTCATGAGCAAGTTCAGGAAGCTCGGCTTGATAGAATGCAACGGCAAGATCACGATCAAGAGAATGTTGCTGACAGCCGCCTTGAACGAACAAGGCAGCGAAAACTTCGCCGGCAAAAATGGTTGCGATGAAAAACACTTAGGGAATTTCAAGGGGCCCAAGGGCGCGAAGACAAACACACGGGCACCTTTCTCGCAGATATCAGCGGCCGACTTGAGAAACGGAATCGGCGGCAGGCATCTGATCTAAACTTCGTCGCTTCGTTCCTCCGGAGGAATATCGTCTTCGGGACGCTCGTGCGTGCGAACGGGGCCCTCGTCCGCATCCGGCGCATTCTCCACGCCATCGATCACGTCCGCTTCGAACGCTTGACCTTCTTCGACAAGCTCTTCCACGCTCTCGTTGCTCGCATCTTCCTCGCGGGAGAGTCCCTGGAGATCGCCAGCCTGCCCGCCGGCTTCGTCACCCATCCCGCGCCCCGGCGGGCGGGGCACTCTGCTCAGCCTGCTCGACCCTAAGGACGAGCGCTCGCTGCCCGAAGAAATCTCGCGCGGAGGAGTGCGCTTTACACGCGCAGTCTTTTTGGTAAAAACGACCTGCTTCTTTGCCGCTTTAGCCTTCTTCGTCGCGGGCTTCTTTGCGGCTTTCTTTTTTCCAGCAGCCTTGTTGCTGCCGTGTGCCTTTTTCTTCGCTGCAATTTTCTTTTTTGCCATAATGATCCGTGTCTCCCTCAATTCGGCGTGACTTCGCCGTCCGGCAACATTTCGATTCTAACGCGAAACGCGCGATGTGCCAGGAACCATATCTGCAGTCACTCCTTTTCCGAATTACACAAATCCCTATTCCCACTTGCGCAGCCACGACTACAGCCTGCAAAGAGTTGCTACTTCAATCCGACCGAGGCCCTGCCGGCGTGGTAGAATGTTTGTTTGGAGTCGTGATCAGCGGAGGCACGAAATGCAATATGGCATGGACATCATGGTTCAGGAGATGCGCAACGAACTCACGCGCGTCGGCTTTCGCGAGATGCGGACGCCGCAGGAAGTGGACGCGGTCCTGAAGAACGAAAAGAAAACTGTGCTGCTGGTGGTGAACTCCGTTTGCGGATGCGCCGCCGGGAAGGCACGCCCCGCCGTCGCCAAGGCCATCTCACACCAGATGCGGCCGGAAATTCTCGCGACCGTTTTCGCGGGACAAGACCGCGAAGCCACCGAGCGCGCTCGCGCTTACTTCCCCGAATACGCGCCGTCGTCGCCTTCCATCGCGCTGATGCGCGACGGAAAAGTGATCTTCATGCTCGAACGCCGCGACATCGAGGGCCGCGATCCCTACTCCATCGCCAGCGACCTAACAAAGGCCTTCGATCGCTTCTGCGCCCCGGCCGCCGCCAACACCGCCCAATAGCTCCGAAAAAAACGAAGGAAAATTCTCTGCTCGATTCAATCCCCGGATGATCGGGGATTGAAGAGAGATTCCTCGACCTATCTCCCAGGCTCGACTAACCGTCGACCTGGGAGCCCTATCCTGTGTCCCGGCGCTGCGCGCAAAACCAAGGGCGCGGGACGCTCCGCTCGGAATGACGGCGCCGGGGCGAATGGCGTAGGGCGTGGCTGGCGCCGCTGCTTTCGAGTCACCGCCGTTCCAGCCAAAGTCCACAGGCACCGCTTGACAATTCCCACCGTCTTATAAGCTAGCGTGAATCAGGTTGCTGCATAAGGTCGTACCGCAGAGCTGTCCTGGAAGATTAAAGGAAAAAAGAATGGCGCCGCACACGAACCGAACGAGACGTCGCAGACGCATACCCACTCGCGGTGGCGCGCGCGCCGGGAAGCGTCGAGGTCATACCATCCGCTGCTGGGAGGAAATCCCCGACGTCTTCACGCTAAACGCGCCGGCCATCGAGTGGATGGTCGAAGAAATTTTGCCGCGCGCTTCGGTGACGCTGCTGGCGGGCGATCCAGGCAGCTACAAAACGTGGCTGGCGCTGGCGCTGCTGCGCGGCGTCGCCACCGGCGGAAATTTTCTTGGACGCAAGTGCGCGCGAGCCAGCGTCCTTTACCTCGACCGCGAAAATCCGCTGGCGGTGATGCGCGAGCGACTCGCGGTGCTCAGCATCGAGCAATCCGCCGCCGCGGACTGCCGCATCTGGGGCGGCTGGCTCGACGACGCGCCTCCGGGCATCGGCGACATTCGCATCCTTGAAATTGCGCGCGAGCGGCGCCCGCTGATCGTTTTCGATTCGCTGATTCACTTCCATGCTGCGGCGGACGAAAATTCTGCCACCGAAATGTCTATGGTGATGGCCGATCTGCGCGCGCTGGCCAACGCGGGAGCCACCGTCGTCGCGCTGCATCACAAGCCCAAGAGCGAGGGATCGCACTATCGCGGGTCGAGCGACATTGCGGGAGGAGTGGATACGGCGTGGGCCGTTTCGCGAGATCGCGACGCCGGGCTGCTGCGCCTGGAATGCTTCAAGAGCCGCTTCGCCGAGGAATTTTCGCTGACACTGCGCCCCGAGCTGACGGGCGTGGGAGAGTTCGTGGTTACCGGCTCGCCCGAAGCCTCATCCGAGCAGACCGACATCGAAAAGCTCGCCGAAGCCATCCGCTCGAACCCCGGCCAATGGACGGAAAACGTCATCGAAGGTTCTGGCCTTCGTCGAAGTCGGGCGCGAGCGCTGCTGGAACGGTACGATGGCAAGCTTTGGCAATCCCGGCGCGGTCCTCGGAAGGCCATGCTCTATTTCCCGGTCGAGCCTGAAGGAAGGAAAGAGTCACGGGCATAGCCGGCCACGATCTCAGAGCGCCAAACCGCCAACCCTTGGGGGCGGCGGTTTGGCGTTTTGGCGAGCTGCCCAAGAGCGGGGTGAGCTACATGAACCGAAGAGCCTTCCCATGTATAATCGCGGCGCGCATGCTTCGTTTTTCCGGCAAGGTATAAGCTGCGCTTTCTGAAGAGGAAGACACGGAATCCCCGGCCTGCGGAGGAACAAATGAGTAGGGTGCTGCGCTATATCCTCATCGCCATGGCGGCAATGCTGACGGCAAGTTCGGCGCTGGCGCACCATTCGTTTGCGATGTTCGACCAGTCGAAGTTGGTCCCGCTGCAGGGCGTCGTCAAGGATTTCCGCTGGACCAACCCCCATGTATTCATCCAGCTGCTGGTGAAGGCTGACGACGGCACCGACCAAGAGTGGAGTATTGAGATGACGAGCCCGGAACACTTGGCGAGGGTCGGGTGGCGGCCCGGTACTCTGAAGCCGGGCGACAAGGTGATATTGAACATCCATCCCATGCACGATGGCGTCAAGGGTGGGCAGTATGTCTCGGGAACCGGACCGGATGGACCCCTGGCGGGCACGCCAACACCGTCGCAAGGCCAAGGAAAATGATTCTGCGAAGACATGCCCTGGCCGTGGCGCTCCTAGTGATGTGCGCGGGGGCTTGCGTGGCCACGAGGGGCGCGTCGGGAAAGTTTCCGGACTGGAGCGGCCAGTGGGAAAACGTCGGTGCGACGCCGGACGCATCGGGAGGATTCAACCAGTCGCTCGATCAGGTCCTCAAACAGATGGAGTGGTCACCGCCGCTTAATGCCGCCACGAAAGCGAAAGTTGATGCGATGCAGGCGAAGGAGCGCGCGAGACTTGCGGCGGTCGCACGCGGAGAGAATCCCGCCGACGCCTTCACGGCTTGCACCTTCGGCTATCCGGGCCTGATGCTTGACACACCATTGATGTTCGAGGTGCTGGTGACGCCGAAAGAAACGGCGCTGATCTTCTCCAGCCGCGAAATTCGCACTATCTACACCGACGGGCGGCAGCATCCCGGCAAGGATGACTTGTGGGCAACGCCCTGGGGCGATTCGATCGGTCATTGGGAGGGACAGACACTCGTAATGGACACAATCGCGGTGAAAGGCGCGTACGGCGGTCCCGATTCGGGTAGTTCCGTTTCGGCGTTTGGCGACGTGGAGGGATTCCTGACCATCGGAATTCTGACCCAGCAAGCGCATTTCATCGAGCGGATGGGGATGATCGACCCAGGCCATCTGGAAGATCAGATGACCATCGTCGATCCGGCCAATCTCACAGCGCCGTGGCATATGAGGCGGACGTACGAACGAGTGACGCACATTCACCGCATGGTCTACGAAGACTGCGAGGGCGAGGATCGCAATCCCATCGTCAATGGCAAGTTCACCCTAGCACCACCACCGTCCGAGACGCCGCAGCCAGCGCCGGCACCGCCGCAGTCGCCAGCGCCGAAGAACGCTCCGCCCGCTCCTCGCTAGCTTCCGGGTGGCAGTTCGCAGGGGCGAGGCGATTCGAACGGAACCGTGTTAGCATGTCGGCCTCAAATTCATTCAAGGCGACGCCGGGCGCGGGGTCCATCGCGGATTGGGCGCGCCGGAGGGTTCGATGAAGAAAATTTACGCAACTGTGATGATGGCAACCGCCGCGCTGCTTCTCGCCAGCGCCGCACACGCGCAGGTGACGCTGAACTCGGCGAGAGTCGGCGCGCAAGACACTACTGCATTGGCGAAGTTCTACGAGTCCGCGTTCGGCATGTTTGAGGTCAATCGCATCAACGTGCCCGGCGGAGCGGAGATCTTCCTGAACTTCGGTGCGACGGCCGACGCCGCAAAAGCCAACAAAAGCACGCCCGTCGTAATCACGCGTCGCGATTCAAACGACCTGAAGGACCCGATTGCGCATCTGATCTTTGACGTGAAGGACATGAAGACGACCGTCGCCGCTGTCAAGGCTGCTGGCGGCTCGATGGCCGGCGATCCTCGCGCATTCGGAAACACCGGCATCATGATAGGCATCGCGATCGATCCAGCCGGCAACCGCCTGGAACTGATTCAACGCCCATAAATTACTGCTTGTATTTCTCCGTCCCGCGAGCCTGTTGCGCGGACTCCACCCCGTCGTCTATTGACGCAGCAGGCACCGTTTGCTACGATTTTGCTGCTGCTTTACCGCAGCGCTTATCCAGAGTGGCTGAGGGGACAGGCCCTAGGAAGCCACAGCAACCTGGTGCAATCGCCAAGGTGCTAATTCCTGCCCAGTGGGGAGAGATAAGATCCTCAACTGATCGGCCCTCCGATCATTGAAGATTCAACTCCCAAACTGAAGTTCAAAGCAGCGCGTGTATCCGCATTGCCCGGATGCCGTGCGAGCTTATTTTGCGCCGCAAACGCCGGCGAGGACCCTGCTCGATTCCAGGGTCTCCCATAGGCGTAAGCGCCAAGGGAGTTACATCATGAAATTCGCCACAAGGACGATCCACGCGGGCCAGCCGTCAGAGCCCGAAACGGGCGCGTTAGTCGCCCCGATTTTCCAGACCTCCACGTACGAGCAGGAATCGCCCGGCCACGACAAAGGGTTCTCCTATTCGCGCACCAACAATCCCACGCGCCAGCGCCTCGAAGGAGTGTTGGCTGCCCTCGAAGGCGTCGAACATGCCGCGGCGTTCGCGTCGGGACTCGCTGCCGAAAATGCCGTGCTGCAAGCCTATCTGCGCCCGGGAGACGAGGTCATCATCCCGCTGGACGTTTATGGCGGAACATACCGCATCCTCAATAAAGTTTTTCAGCCGATCGGCGTGGTGACCAAGCAAATCGATACGAGCAGCCTGAAGGCTGTCGAAGCGGCGCTTTCGTCGCGCACGCGCTTTGTCTGGATCGAGACGCCCACGAATCCGCGCTTGCTGATCAGCGACATTGCCGCCATCAGCAAGCTGGCTCACGCCACAAAGACCTCTCCGGTCGATGGCAAGTCGAGCCTGGGAGATCGGCCGCTCGTTGTCGTGGATAATACTTTCGCCACGCCCTGTTTCCAGCAGCCATTCGAGCTGGGCGCGGACATCGTGGTCCACAGCGTGACGAAATATCTTGCCGGCCACTCCGACACCGTGCAGGGCGCGGTGCTCGCCAAGGACGCGGCGGTGTTCGAGCCGATCAAGTTTCTGCAGAATGCCACCGGCGCAGTTCCTTCGCCGTTCGATTGTTGGCTCACCATGCGCGGTTTGAAAACGCTCGAGCTGAGAATGCAGCGCCACCAAGAAAACGCCACCGCTATTGCGAAAGCGCTCAGCAAACATCCGCTGGTCCGCCAAGTTTATTTCCCCGGCCTGCCCAATCATCCCGGTCATGAAATTGCCCGCAAGCAGATGACGGGTTTCGGCGGCATGGTTTCGTTCGAACTGGATGGAACGATGGAAGAGGTGATCGCGTTCTCGTCCTCGCGGCGCTATTTCGCGCTCGCGGAAAGCCTGGGCGGCGTAAAAGCGCTGATCTGCCATCCCGCCACGATGACGCACGCATCCATTCCTCCGGAAGCGCGCGCGCAACTGGGCCTCTCCGACAGCCTGCTGCGTCTTTCGCCGGGCTGCGAGAACGCGGAAGACTTGGTCGAGGATCTGCTGGAAGGCCTCGCGAAGATCGGCGACGCTCGCCAATCGCGCAAGCCAGTCACCGCGTCAGCGCGCTAGCCTCCGCGCCGTCGCCGTCATTCCGAGCGGAGTGTCCCGCGCCTTTTGCATTTGCCCGAAGCGCCGGGACACGCAAAGAAGGGCTCCCGGGTCGACGGCTAGGCGAGCCCGGGAGATCAGAGAAATCTCTCTTCGATCTCAGCGCGGGAATGCGTTTGCGCCTAGCCGGGTTTGCGTCCCGTGATCACGCTGTAATCCAGAATCACTTCGCGATAATCCAAATCGACAAAGCCCGCCGCAACCAGTGCCTCCTCGATTTCCGCAATCGAATAGAATCGTCCCTCCGTCCCAGCCATCAGGAAAACGGAGTGCTCGGCAATACGCAGCGGCCCCGTTTTCTCGCGGTTGAGATGTTTGTCGTGGACCGCCACGAGCCCGCCAGCCGGAAGCGCGGCAAACGATTTGTCGAGCAGGGCCTTCACAGTCTCCAAATCCCAATCGTGCAAAGCATTCGACCACAGATGCACGTCGCAGTCTCCGGGGAGGGCGTCGCGGAACATGTCGCCGGCAACGACGCTCACGCGTTCGGAAAAGCCCCGCTTGGCAATACATTTTCTCGCGGCGCGATCGACTGGCGGCCTCTCAAACACGGTTGCTTTCAGGTGTCGATGCGTTGCGGCGATGCAGCACGCGTAAATCCCCGATCCTCCCGCGATGTCGAGCAGGTGCCGGCGACCTTTTGGGTCCAGGCTCGCAGCGAGCGCAGGGCCGACGTACATGCCACGCGAATCCATCGTGCCCGTGAATTCCTGCGCAAACTTGTCGTCCTCCATCGCTTCGGCCCACGGCTTTCGCGTTTTGCTCCCGGCCCAGCTGCCCGGCTTATCGGTGCGAAGCGTTTCGAGCAGCCCCTGATAAATCGGCCGGTCGGCAAAATGGGTGAAGTAAGGACCGACGAACCACGGCGAGCTTCGCACGAGAAACTCACGCGCGATTTCGGTGAGTTCAAACGCACCGCCTCGCTTTTCGAGATAGCCCATCGCGCAGAAGAGAGTGAGCATCGTGTCCACGGGGCGCTCAGCAAAGCCGAACGTCTCGCAGATTGTCTGCGCATCGGCGGGAGATTTAGCCAGCCAGGAAAAGAAATCCAGGCCGACGAGCGCCACGGCGAAAAGCTCGGGAGCATAGGCGCCGTCTCGGTGACGGAAAATCTCAGTAGGGTCGGTTGTAGGCTTGCGGAGCAGCTCGTCCATAAGGCCCAGCATGATAGCAAAGAGACTTTGCAGCGGACGGACCTAGTTTTGTCCCCTCACCGTCCGCGATTTTGATATCTTTGGAATCCCACGAGGGACTCTTATTGATGCCAATTCGCCACGACTGGACCCGCGAAGAAATTCGGCGCATTTACGAGCTTCCGTTTCCGGAGCTGATGTTTCAAGCACAGGCAACGCACCGCGAGTTTCATCGTCCGGAGGAAGTTCAACTCTGCCGCTTACTTTCGATCAAGACAGGCGGATGCCCGGAAGATTGCGCCTACTGTTCGCAAAGCGCGCACTACAAAACGGACGTGGCCCGGCAAGAACTGATGAATCCCAGCGAAGTATTCGCAGCGGCGAAACGCGCAAAAACTGAAGGAGCCACGCGCTTCTGCATGGGCGCAGCGTGGAGGCAAATCCCTGAGGGAAAAGAATTCGAGCGCGTTCTGGAAATGGTGCGTGGCGTCGCGGCTTTGAACATGGAGGTGTGTTGCACGCTCGGCATGCTCACCGAATCGCAAGCGCAGCGGCTGAAGGAAGCAGGGCTCAGCGCCTACAACCACAATCTCGATACATCGCCCGAATTCTACGGCGAAATTATCAGCACCCGAATTTACGACGACCGCTTGCGAACCATCGCCCACGTCCGCAAGGCCGGAATCACTGTTTGCTGCGGCGGAATCCTCGGCATGGGAGAAACCTACGAGGATCGCATCGGTCTGCTGCACCAGCTCGCAAGCCTTGAGCCGCATCCCGAAAGCGTGCCGATCAACGTGCTCGTGCCCAGCGAAGGAACGCCGCTTGGAAATGCACCGGAACTCGATCCTTTGATTATGGTGCGAACGATTGCCACGGCGCGAATTTTGATGCCCGCGTCGAGGGTGCGCCTTGCTGCGGGACGCAGGCAAATGTCGCCCGAAAGCGTGGCGCTGTGTTTCCTTGCCGGTGCGAATTCCATTTTCACAGGAGAGAAATTGCTCACCGCTCCAAATCCCGCGGCGGATGACGATCAAAAGCTGCTCGAAAACCTGGGCATGAGGGCCATGCAGAATGCGTGATCGCGATCCACACGCGATTGAGCAGCGCATGCGTCGAGAACTGGATTCGCTCCGCGAGCGATCGCAATTCCGCACCCTCGCGATTCCCGCCGGCATCGATCTCTCTTCGAATGATTATCTCGGCTTGGCAGCTGATCCGCGTCTGAAAGGTGCGGTAGCGGAAGCCGTGGCGCACGCAACGAAAGTTGGCGCCGCGGGCTCGCGCCTGCTCTCCGGCAATTGCCGCGAATGGGAAAACCTGGAACGAGACTTCGCGGAATTTGCAGGCACGGAGGCCGCGCTGTTCTTCGGATCGGGCTACGCCGCGAACCTCGGCCTGCTGACATCCGTGCTGAAGCCCAGGGACATTGTTTTTTCGGACGCGCTGAACCATGCAAGCCTGATCGACGGCATCCGGCTCTCCGGCGCGCAGAAACTAATTTATCCGCACCGCGATTTGCAATTTCTCGAAAACGCCCTGCGCGAGCACGCCAACGCGCCCGGATCGAGATTGATCGTCACCGAGAGCGTATTCAGCATGGAAGGAGACGTCACACCCCTGGATGAACTCCTGGCGCTGGCGGGAAAATATCAGGCCGAGGTGATGCTGGATGAAGCGCACGCCACGGGAGTCTGCGGGCCGCAGGGACGCGGAATCGCAGCAGCAAGCGGACACGAACGAGACATTCTCGCCATCGTTCACACCTGCGGAAAAGCTCTCGCGAGTTGCGGCGCGTTCGTGTGCGGCAGCGCAACGCTGAAGGATTATCTCGTCAACCGAGCGAGGACGTTCATTTTCAGCACCGCGATGCCCCCATATATCGCGGGGCAAATTCGCGCGGCCGTCGCGATTGCCCGAAAAGCGGACGCGGAGCGCCATCATCTCGCACGAATCGCCTCGCAACTGCGCGAAGAGCTTGCCGCCTGCGGTTTCGATTGCGGCGCGAGCATCACTCACATTATTCCGGTCATGCTCGGCGCAAACGAGATGGCCTTGCACGTCGCGAGCGAACTGCAGCGGGCCGGATTCGGCGTGAAAGCCATCCGTCCGCCCACAGTTCCCGAAGGCACGGCGCGCATTCGCCTCTCGCTCACCAGCCGGATCACTGCCGACGAAATTCATCGCTTGGTTGAGGCGATGGACGCAGCCCGAAATTCGGCGCACCGAACTTCGACCCTCAATGCGGTGCATGCCTGAAAGTTTTTTCATCACCGGCACCGATACGAGCGTGGGCAAGACGGTCGTCTCCGCGCTTCTCTGCGTGGGCCTGGACGCCACTTACTGGAAGCCAGTTCAAACGGGCACGCGCGAGGGCACGGACACGGAGACCGTGATGCAGTTGGCACAGCTGCCGCGCCAGAGGACGCTACCGGAAAGTTATCGCTTCAAACCTCCGGTTTCGCCTCACCTCGCCGCCAAATGGGCAGGCGTGCGAATCGAGCTGCGCAAAATCAAAATACCCGCTCCAGTGCAAGGCAGCCTAATCGCCGAGGGCGCAGGGGGAGTGCTCGTTCCCCTGAATCGCACGCAGCTGATGACCGACTTGATGCGGCATTTGAACCTGCCTGTGGTGCTCGTTGCGCGGACCGCTCTCGGCACAATCAATCACACTTTGCTTTCGTTGGCCGCATTGCGAGCCGCACGCCTCGATATTCGTGCGGTGGTCATGGTTGGAAAGCCAAATCGCGACAACGAATCAGCCATCGAACGCTACGGACAAATTCCAGTGGCCGGCACGGTTCCCTTACTGAAACAAATCAATCGCGCAGCGCTCAGTGCGATTTTCCGCAGAACTTTCGACCGCAGGATTTTTCGCTCATGACTGGCGATTTGCGAGTTTGGCATCCCTTCACACAGGAAGCGCTCGATCCTCCGCCGCTTCGCATCGTCAAGGCTGAGGGCGTTTATTTGTACACCGAAGATGGCCGGCGCTTCATCGATGGAATCTCGTCCTGGTGGGTGAATATCCACGGACACGCGCATCCCGCGATTGTTTCCGCGATCGCGGAGCAAGCGGCGAAAGTGGATCATGTCCTGCTGGCGGGCTTTACACATGACGCGGTTGAGGAGCTGCGCTGCGCTCTGAGAAAAGTCTTGCCGGCCTCGCTTGAATACATTTTCTTTTCCGATGATGGTTCCACAGCCGTCGAAGTCGCCCTGAAGATGGCAGTGCAGTATTGGCAAAACACGGGCCGGTCGGAGAAGCGTTCAATTGTCGCCCTCGAGCATGCGTATCACGGCGACACGGTAGGAGCGATGTCCGTGGGCGCCGATTCGGGTTTCAATGAGCCGTTTCGCGGCCTGCTTTTTCCGGTTCACCGCGTGCACTCTGCTTACTGTTACCGCTGCCCAGTAGGCAAAACGCGCGCCACTTGCAAAATCGATTGCGTGGAGCAGTTAGAAAAGCTGTTAGCAGAGAAGCACGACGAGATTGCCGCAGTAATTGTAGAGCCGCTTTTGCAAGGCGCGGGCGGCATGATCGTTCATCCCGTAGATTTCCTGCGGCGTGTAAGCGAATCATGCCGTGAACACGATGTCTTGCTAATTGCGGACGAGGTTCTCACCGGTTTTGGCCGCTGCGGAAAAATGTTTGCGTGCGAATTGGCAGGCGTTACCCCAGACGTGATGTGCTTGTCCAAAGGGCTGACGGGCGGTGTTCTCCCGATGGGCGCGACGGTCTGCACGGCTCGAGTTCACGATGCATTTGTAAGTCCGGACAGAAGCCGCACGTTTTATCACGGGCACTCTTACACTGGAAACCCAATCGCAGCAGCGGCGGGCGTGGCGAGCCTGGGAATTTTTGAGCGTGAGCCGGTCTTCGAGCGCATCAATTGCATTGCCGCAATTCACCGCGAGCGGCTGGCCGCCATAGAAAATCATCCCGCCGTGGGAGACGTTCGCTCGATTGGCACCATGGCGGCTATCGAACTAAAAGCCGACGACGCAGGGTACACTTCGAAGATCAGAACAAAGCTGTATCAATTTTTTCTAGACGCCGGATTGCTACTTCGGCCTTTGGGCAATATCGTATACGTCCTGCCGCCCTATGTGATTTCGCAGCAGGAACTGCACTACGTTCACGACAAAATCGCGGAATCGCTGGATAGGAGCTGGTCTTAAACTATCGATCATCTTCCTGCAGGCGCGATCGACGCTGAGGGTGCGGAGGAAACACGGTGACACACGAAAAAGCGGAAGCACATCCGGCCGCTAAGCCGCTGGTGGTCGGCATTGGCGGCACCACCCGCACCGCTTCCTCCACGGACCGCGCGCTGCGTATGGCGTTGCAAGCAGCGGAAGAAGCCGGCGCCCGCACTTTTTTATTTGGCGGAGCCTTTTTGTCGCAGCTTCCGCATTTTGCCCCGGAGAATCAGGAGCGAAATGAACAGCAGCGCCAGTTCGTTGAAATGGTTAGAAAATCAGATGGCGTGATCGTTGCCAGCCCCGGATACCACGGAGGCGTTTCCGGCCTCGTGAAAAACGCTCTGGATCTGCTCGAGGACTTACGGGAAGGCGATCCGTGCTATCTGGACGGACGCGCGGTGGGATGCATCGTCACCGCGGCCGGCTGGCAGGCATGTGTAAGCACACTCATGGCTCTGCGATCGATTGTGCACGCACTTCGCGGCTGGCCAACACCACTCGGCGCAACGCTGAACACCACCGGCGCGATTTTCGATCCATCGGGTATGTGCACTGACGCGAAAGTTTTGGATCAGCTCAATACTGTCGGCAGGCAAGTGGTCGAATTTGCGCAAAACCATCATCGAGGGTAACTTCGGCGTCCGTGTTTTTTCGTTCGCCTGACCGTTCGACCGGTTAATGACCCCGACACAACGTTTCATTTTGGGATTGGCGTCGTCTTATCACAGGAATAGATTGATAGCCCGGTCTGTGTTAAATAGGTTGTCCGGCGCAATCGGGCCCAAGGAGGGTAAATGTGGGGAGAGAAAAAGCAGGAAACTCCCGCTAGGACGCCGCTCCCGCAGCAGCCTAGGCCGTACGTTCCACCTGCACCATCTTTTTCTGGGGAGGCTAAGACTATGGCACCTTTGGATTCGGGTTACCCGGCGACGTCCGACCGCAGCAGCGGAGGCACGGCCCGGCTCGGAGCAAGTCTGCACGTAAAGGGCGAAATCACAGGTAATGAAGACTTGGCCATCGACGGCAGCGTCGAGGGACTGGTTCAGCTCGAAGATCGAAAGCTGACCATCGGCGCGAGCGCTCGTGTGACGGCCGATGTGATTGCCCGCGAAGTAGTGGTGTACGGCAACGTGAAGGGCAATCTTAGAGCACGCGACCGCATCGAGATCAAGAAGGACGGCTCGGTGGTTGGGGACCTAACCACCGCACGAATCATGATCGAGGACGGCGCTTACTTCAAAGGCTCGATTGAAATCGATAAGGCCGGCGATTCAAGCGACAGCAGCGATCTCGACAAGCCGTCGTACACGAAAGCGTCTCGGACTCCTGCAACGGCCTCTTCGTCGGATTAAGTCTTGCGGTTTAATGACTCGGCGAGCGGGCCGCGCAAAGCGGTCCGCCCCGATCCGCCGGCTTGATCAAATGCCAGGCGGTGTGTCCACCAAGCTCAGCACAGACGAATGAGATAGTCGCCGTTCGTTTGCTCGAACTGAAGCTTTTCCTCGCGCGAAAGCCATCCAATCGCCATAAAGAAGACGCTTTGCGGCGCGTTCACTTCTTCCATCAAGGCTGCAAAGCTAAGCGGCCCCTCCCGCGAGAGTGTCTCCCAGATTGTGCCTGCCATTTCTCCGATGCCATGCTGATTCACGTTACGCGCTCCTTGGGCCGCTTCCTCTTTGAATCGTTCCAGCCAGCAGGATGCGGCCGCCTTCCGAAGTAGACGATCGAAGACCTCAACCTTCCAGCACGTAGTTGTCGTCAGCGAAGCCATAATTGAGGTCATACCGAAACCGTCTTCTCGGATTTTCCGCACGCCGCGTTACACCGCCATAAGCGGCGCGTAAACACTTCTTGAAACACACTCGCGTCGTTGCGCGTCCAATCCCCTGAGGTTACAATCGGACGCTTCACCGAAGGTGTGGGGGAACCGACTCTGGAACTTTCCAGCAGCGGAAAGGGAGGAAAGACGTAATGCGAACGAGAATTTTGCTATCGCTTCTAGCTTTGGCATGCCTGGTGCCACTTGCCATCACTCCTGCGACTGCACAACAAGGACCACCGCCGGGTGGTGCCGGCGGACGTCCGGGAGGCGGTGGGGGACGCCCGATGATGGGGCCGCCTCTGCAACTTACGAGCAGCGCATTTACTGACGGAACCATGATTCCCGACGAGTACACCTGCTCGCCGGATGGAAAATCCATGACGCAGCCAGCCAACATGACTTCGCCGCCGCTTTCATGGGTCAACGCGCCAACCGGCACGCAAAGCTTCGTGCTGCTTTTGCATGATCCGGACGCGCATGCGCGCAAGTCGTTCGACGACATCACACACTGGATGATTTTTAATATTCCAGGGGACGCAACGTCGCTGCCAGAAGGCGTTAAAGCGGATTCGACCGTAGGCGTGCAAGCAGCCAACGTCACCGGCCAACCGATGTTCTTCGGTCCGTGCGCACCCGCAGGACCTTCGCACCACTACACGTTCGAGCTTTTCGCGCTGGATACGAAACTCGATCTGCAGAAGGGTGCCAGCCGCGATGACGTGCAGAAAGCCATGGACGGCCACGTTCTCACTGGGACGGTGCTCATCGGATTGTTCCACCACCAGCCCGGCTTCCAGATGGGTCCACCGCCGCGGTAAGGATTCGTCTGATCTGAAAAGAGGCGAGATCGTTCACCGCGAGGGGTGAACGCGTTCTCGCCTCTTTTTTTTGGCTCTTGCCAGGAATATTTTTTCGATTGAACAGGACGTCAGGAAAAAATCGGGAATCTACAGAGGACAATCCTAGAAGAGGCCGGGAATTTTCAGACCCATCGTTCCGGACATGCCGCCGGTCAGGTCCTTCATCTGCTTCGATAGCTCTTCATCCACGTGCCGGGTGGCTTCGTTCACCGCCGCCAGCATGAGCTCCTGCAGCATCTCCTGATCCTTGGACTTGAAAACCTCCGGCTCGATGCGCACTTCGGTGAGCTGCTTTTGTCCGTTCATCTTCACGTACACCATTCCGCCGCCGGCCGAGGCTTCGACGGAAATTTCCCCGATGCGCTTTTCCAGCGTTTCTTGCACTTGCCGGAATTGCGCCAGCATTTGCTGTAACGCTTTCACTTCCATGCTTTATTCCTCGCCCGGGCGTTTGATTCTGGAAATTTGGCCGCCAAATTTTTCAAGCATCGCCCTAACGACCGGATCCTCTTCAAAACGGGCCCTCAACTCCGAACCGCGAGCCGTGAGCGTCCGCGCGGAATCCAGTTTAACACAGACGCGCAGAGGCTGGCCTACCACTTGCTGCACGGCTGTGCGCAAACGTTCCATCGCCTCGCGCGGCAGCATTTCTGCGAGCGCGCTGTTTTCACTTGTGAAAAAAAGCCGAAACTCGCTCGCTTCAATCTCGCATCGCGTCGCTTGCTCCAGAAACGACGACAATAATTTCGATTCGTGCAGGGCTGCCTTGATCGCCTCCAAGCGAGCGCCTGCAAGGCCATCAGCCTCTTCGGCGGCACGCGCCGTAATTCGAGGTGGGGAAAGCGGTAGCGGAGAGGCGGATGCAGGCCGCGCTGATCCAGCGCTCGCAAAACTGCCTGATGAGGGAGAAGAACTCACCGGAGCCATGCGCACACCTGCTGCCGTCGAAGAAGCCGCAGCGGATTTCGCGGATGAATTTAGCGGCGGAGCCATGGAGGAAGGCAGTGGCGCATATTCGGGTGCCCGAACTTTCTCGCGAGGACGAACAACCCCCTCGCCACGCATTTCAGCCAGCACTTCCTCGAGCGGAGCCAATTTTTGAGCGTTGATGAGCCGGAGCAGACCCATTTCAAGGTGTAACCGTGTGTCGGGTTTCCGTCGAAGGTCGTCGTCGGTGGCCAGCAAGATATTGAAAAAGCGTGTGAGGTCTTCTTCGCTGAATTTTGCCGCCTGCTGTCCCAGGCGCGGGCGCTCGTCAGGAGGGGCAGCCACTAGCTCGGAGTCCGCTCCGCAAACGCGCGCCACGAGGAGATTACGGAAATGACGGATCGCCTCCCGGCAAAAGTGCTGGAGGTTTTGTCCTTCGGCAATCAGCCGGTGAACCAAGCCCAGCGCGCGTTCGGCGGACTGCATCTCAATTGCGCCCACC
The DNA here is from genome assembly GCA_963754105.1 of uncultured Acidobacteriota bacterium. GTDB lineage: Bacteria > Acidobacteriota > Terriglobia > Acidiferrales > UBA7541 > Palsa-295. The sequence continues at coordinate 192,451 of CAVWEZ010000007.1, read as the reverse complement.
AACTCGTCCAGCACGCTCTCGGCAACTACGCCCAGAAGCTCGCGCACTTGAGCGTCCGTAATCGTGTCCCCCGAGTAAGCGATCGCCTGCTCGACCAAAGAAAGACCGTCGCGAAGGCTGCCTTCCGCCGCGCGCGCAATCACCGCCACGGCGCCCGTCTCGATACTTAGATTTTCGGCCTTCACGATCCGTTCGATTGTGCTGGCGATCTCCTGGAACGTGAGCGAGCGAAATTGAAAAAGTTGCGCGCGCGACTTGATCGTGTCCGCCAAGGCCTCCGGCTGAGTGGTCGCTAGGACAAAAACGACGCTGTCGGGCGGCTCCTCCAGCGTTTTTAAAAGCGCATTCGAAGCTTCGTCGGTGAGTTGATGCGCCTCGTCTAGAATCACCACTTTGTAGCGGCTTGCGGCGGGAGCGTACCGCACCATTTCTCGAAGCTCGCGGATCTGATCGATGCCGCGGTTTGAAGCGGCGTCAATCTCTAAAACGTCGAGCGACGTTCCCGCGGAAATCTCCTTGCATGAATCGCAGGTATTGTCCGGCTCTGCGGTGATGCCTTTCGCGCAATTCAAAGCCTTTGCCAGGATGCGCGCCGCTGTTGTCTTGCCCACGCCTCGCACGCCCGAAAAAATATATGCCTGAGCCACACGGTTTGACTTGATCGCATTCGCAAGAGTCCTGGTGACGTGCTCCTGCCCCACGATTTCACTGAACAACTGAGGACGATATTTTCTTGCGATAACTTTATATGCCATGAAGTTAATCTCTGGACTTCGCTCGACAGTCGCTGCGATGAGAGGAACTTCGGGTACTCCGCGGCACACGAAGCTGACCCGCTACCGTTGCTCCCTTCCGGGCCTGGCGGGGTTCGCGGGGAATCGTTGCACGGAGCCCGAAGTTCCACCGACCGACGGCCCACGCTAAAACTTTTTCGCGCTTCGACCGCTCCGCGGAGTCTAGCACAGCGTTTTGCCACGTGAAAGGTTGCGCTCCGGCTCTCGGCCGCTTCAAAGTCGTGCGCATGTTGCGAAGAAAACAGTTCAGTGTCCAAATTCTAATCGGCGTGGAGCGCATGTCGATCTTCAAAAGTGCATTCGGCCGTCAATACCTTGGCACCAGTCGGACACCCAAAAGTACCGCGTCGACCGAAAGATCGGGGCAACAGGATGCAGTGCCTATTTTGAAACTGCGGTTCCAGTTTGGAACGCCGTTTCGAGATTTCCGGTGAGGCGACACGCGCCAACAGATCGTCAACAGATTGCGGTGTCCTCCAATTCGCCGCCTATCCGCGGAGTAATCCTCGGCATTCGAATGGTTTACCTGCCTGCCTGACCGAATAGCGTTTTGAGGACCGTCAAGCGGAATCGGGCTCTTGGGCGAAGCGGTTGTGGCATGTGCCGTGCCTTATGCCGGCCATATGGGAGCCCTTGCGGTACACGCGGATATCGCCGCCACGCGAAAAAATCTGTCCGTCTGTGTGCTGGACAGCGATCCAGGTCAATTGGAACTGGCGACGAACACACTTCAACGCGCCGGCTTCCCGGCCATAGGCACAACAAGCCCGGCAGAAGCCTTGCAAACCGTGAGAATGGGACTTTGCCGCGTCGTCCTGATCGACTGCAACATGTCGGCAATGGATGGATTCACGTTTCTCGAAAAAACCTTGCAGCATGATCCCGGAATGCATGTGCTCTTTGTTACCGGGTCCTATTCGGTCGACTCGGCGATCGAGGCTATCAAGCGGGGAGCCTACGATTATCTATGTAAGCCGGTTGATTTGCCGCGGCTTGTTAAAACGCTTGATGATCTCGCCGATTTAGTCTGGCAGCGCTCCGAAATTCGCCACCTGGAAGACAAGCTTCTACAAAATCTGCACTTTCAAGGCATCGTGGCCAAAAGTCCGGCCATGATGAACGTATTCGACCTGGTGAAAAAAATCTCGCGGCACTACACCAATGTTCTGATCACTGGGCCCACTGGTGCCGGAAAGGAACCGGTCGCCCGGGCGCTGCACCAATTAAGTCCGGTAGCACAGGAGCGGTTTGCCATCTGCAATTGCTCGGCGCTGGTCGACACCTTGCTCGAAAGCCAACTCTTCGGACATATTCGAGGAGCGTTCACTGGAGCAACCGACACTCAGCCGGGCCTCTTGGATTACGCCAACGGCGGAACTGTCTTTCTGGACGAGATCGGTGAAACATCGTTGCCGCTCCAAGCGAAATTACTTCGCGTGATTCAAAACCGCGAAATTCAACGAGTGGGATCTCCTGAACTAAGAAAGGTAGACGTACGAATTGTGGCGGCTACCAATCGCGACCTTCGCGCTGAAGTCCTGGCCGGCCGGTTCCGAGAAGATCTATTTTACCGGCTCAGCAGCATCGAGATAAGGGTTCCCGGGCTTACCGAGCGCCCCGAAGACATCCCCGTTCTCGTTCAACATTTTCTGAAGAAATATGGGCACGCTTATGGAAAGAAGCTACAGGGACTTTCGCGCCGCGCGCAGCTCGTTTTACGAGACCACAACTGGCCCGGCAACGTGCGCGAGCTTGAGAATGTAATTTCGAGCGCGGCGATCATAGCCACCGCGGATTTTATTGACGTCGGAGATCTGCCCGAACATCTGCGCAAGCCGCAGCGAAACGGGTCGAAAGCTGACGGCGATTGGCAGCCGCTGCCTCTTGACGACGTTCGCCGCCTACATATTCAGCGTGTGCTTGAAACGTGCCATGGCAATCGCGTGCGTGCGGCGCGTATGCTCGGCATCGGCCGCACCAGCCTCTATCGTTTTCTCAAACGGGCAGGCAACAAAGCAGGCAACAAACAACCTGTGCCGTCGGCAGCCTACTAGCGGTCGAGAAAGGCGCGAAGCCTCGCGTGGCCGGAGCGGCTGACAGGAAGCCGCGTTCCGGCGGTGAGCACGGCAATATGCGAATCTTTCCCGTAAGGCTCGATTTTAACCACTCGCTCGAGGTTCACGATGTACGACCGGTGGATGCGCAGAAACCGTGATGGGTCGAGCGCGCCCTCCAGACTCGATATTGTTTGCTGCTTCAGGTGTTTCCTACCTTCCGAAACCAGAGCCACGTAGTCGTCCTGGGCTTCCGCGTAGTCGAGTTTTCCCACCGGAATGATGAAGACGCTGGTCCCGTTGCGAACCGGAATTCGGTCGAGATATTGCAACGGCGGGCGGGCTGCTGCGGCAAGGTCGTTCGCCGGAACTGGCACGGGCGGCAACTTTCCAGAAAGCCGCTCTTTTGCGCGCCCCAGTGCGGCGTCGAAACGGTCGGCGCTGATTGGTTTCAAGAGGTAGTCTACAGCGTGTACTTCGAACGCGCGGATCGCGAAAGTATCGTACGCGGTAACGAACACCACGGCCCGGTTCGCACCAATCAACTCCAGCACTTCAAAACCGTCGAGCTTCGGCATTTGGATATCGAGGAACAACAGATCGGGTTCGAGCTCCGTAGCAAATTTGACTGCCTCGAAGCCGTTCGCGCATTCGGCGACGATTTCAACCTCTGCATGGGCGGAAATGTACTCGCGAAGAACCTGCCGTGCGAGGTCTTCGTCGTCCACAATCATCGCGCGAATTTTCTTGCTCCCTTCGTGGGTCAAGGGGTTCGTTCCTTTCCTCCCGCGGGAAGACTGAGTGCCACTCGAAAACGGCCGTCCTCCGTCGTGGCGCCGAATGTCGCGTTACCTCCATAGCGCGCTTCCAGCCGCTGTCGAACGTTGGCGAGACCCACTCCGTTTCTGCGGCGTTGCGGGGCCTGCGGATCAAACGGGTTCTCGATCACGATCGACAAATATCCGTTGCGCTGCTTGGCTTCGAGCCTGATCCAGCCGCCTTCGACCAGATTGGCGATCCCGTGCGCGACGGCATTTTCGACCAGAGGTTGGAGCAAAAGCGGCGGCACTTGGGCGGTGAGAGCTTCCTCTTCGACCGACTCTTCCATCTGCAGGCGCGCGCCATACCGTATTTTTTCGACGGCTAGAAAGGCGTGGACCAGCGACATTTCTTCCTCGAGAGGAATCGACTGCTTTTCCCCAAGCCCCAGCGTCCGCCTCAGGAAGTCGCCGAGCAAAATGCACATTTCGCGGGCCTTAGCGGCATCCGAAGCCGTAAGGGCGCTAATCGAATTCAAGCTGTTGAAGAGAAAGTGGGGATTCACTTGCGCTTTTAGGGCTCTCAGTTCCGCATCGCGTGCAAGCACGCTCGCTTGCATTACGCGAGCCTCGGCTTCGCGCGAGGCTTCCACAGCGAGCAGTACGTAGTGAAATCCCACCGCCAGCAGGTATAGCAAAACACCTGTTCCAAATAAGAGCGGGAAATCCTTGGATAGTCGCGCATCAATCCCGTGAAAGTCGTCGAGTCCTGCCAGCATCCTGCCGAGGACCCGCGCCGCCAGCAGCCACAATGCGCTGGCTACAAGCGCTCCGGCCACGTGTGTGAACAAAAAACGCGGCAAGCTCGAACGATCGAGCGGAGTCGCTAGGCATGGGTACCACGCGGCCAGGCATACGAAGGCGTACAGAAGGCACAGAATGAACGCGACGGTTGATGCCTCAACCCATGTCAATCCACCCGGAACAGCGAGCAGATACGTGAGCATTCCCGCGAGTGGAATCCAGCCCAGTAGATAGAGAAGAAGCCGCCGAAGTTGGCCAAGAATCGGGTGCATGAGCGCGGTTAGTTCTTGATGTTGAGGCCGCCGAAGATGGCAACGCCTTTGACGATCAGCCTCTTGGTAGCAGGCGCTGCCGGATCAGAACCAGTACTGGGCTTCTGCTGCTCTGGGTGCAAAGTTCTGTCACCGCAGCCGCCGAAAATGCCCACGGTTTCGAGCACCACCTCCCAATTGGGAGGCACCCGAATATCTCCACCCCCAAAGATCGTAACCACGTCGATCTGCGTCTGGGCGCCCTGAATGTCGGATTGGGTTAGGTCGATATCGAATCCGCCGAAAATGGTCACGATTTCGCCGCCCGAGAATCTATTGGTTACGAGACGCCGCTTGCCGCCCCAAAAAATATTCACCACGTTTAGTCGAGGCTCCGACGAATCGTACCACTCGCCGCTACCGGCCCATTGTGCGCGCGTTGGATCGTAGCCTTTCCAGCGCTCCTCGGCTCCGCCCGGGTGCGGGCCCTGACTTGCATCAGCTCCCGGTGTGACATTCGATTCCACTTGCCCGGTGCTGCCGGGAGGGGGAATGCTGCCCGGCCGTTCAGGAGCGCCTGGAGGAGCTCCAGGAGTGGGAGGGTACCACCGGCCGTGCCTTTCGTACCTTTGGAGTATCAGTAAGATTCCTACGCAAATCAGAAAAACGGGCCAGATCGTCCCGAAACGGATGTGGCTTAATCCGAGTTCCTCAAGCTGGAATGAGATTCCCAGCAGAACCAGAAAGGCTCCCCAGAAAGTTCCCGTCGAATTTCGGCGCGTCTGCAATTTGTTGACGCCCACATAAATCAGAATTAGGGGCCAGAAAAGAAATATCTTATCAGCTTCGAGAAATCCAAGCTGATCCAGCAACAGAATAACCCCGAGCATCAGAATCACGACGCCGATGATGAGGTGCCTGCTTGGGTGCCGTGTATCAAGCACTAGGGTTTCCTCCGTTGTGGAGCACGCGCCCTTTGTCCGCGCCCGGCTTGAGCGCTAGCAAAATGGCGAGGCCGAATGCGACGAGCAGCAGTGGCCAGAACCTCAGAATCTCCGTCAGGCCCGGTGTGCCCAGATGCATCGCCACCAGATTCCACGCGTTCATCGCGAGCACGTGGACGATCCAGAAGCCATCGACGTTGAATTGCCCCTCGCCAAGCTGGCCCCATTGAAACACGATTCCCAGGAAAATCAGCATGATGGCAGCCATTATGGCGGCGACTCGGGAAATGGAGGTCTGGGAAAGAAGCCGGGGTGTCGCGTCTGTCATTGCCATCTCCTCGTTACTTAATTCAGCGAGCATGCGCGGAGATTAACGGCAAAGATTGGAGGTGTCTCGCAGTTTTCGGCGTGCGGCGGATATTTACCGGTGAACGGCGGAAGCTACAGCGCCGATCCTCTTGCGAACCTGAAAGGGAGAAATATCATGTGACGAAAAGGAAGAAAGATTCGATTGCCGTGCGTTTACAGAGCCATCCCCAGCACCATGGCCGTAATCAACACGCACCCAAGCATTATCATCAGCCGCATTCGTTTCTTGCGGATTCCATAGACCACGATCCCCAGCATCGCGAGAGAACAACCGAGCTCCAGCCAAAAACGTGGCGAGCCGAAGCCGCCGGTCCAATCACCGGCCTCCTCCCGCATCCAGACAGACGCAAAGGCGCTTGAAGCAGCCAGCGAAACAGCGATCAATCCGCCAAGCGCAATCCCCTTGCCCCAGTCGGGTACCGACCAGCCTTTTTTCGTATCGCCCCAGTCAAACCAAGTTTGGGCGACTACAATGGCTACCAATATCAAAACGAACAGCGCCACGCCCCCTCCTCCCAATCTCGCCCGGGTGGAAATAACTCACGCTGGGGCGACACAATACAACGGATGCTGTCTCCCCTCAGCGCGAAATCCGCCATCCCCTGAGACGATTTCGCTGCTCCGACAGACTACCCACTTCTTGTGGAGTCGCTTGAGGCACACGCCAAAAATGCCTGGCGATAGCAAACTCAGCGCAATCCGCCTACCAAAGTTCTTACAGAGGGGATTATGTAGATCCCAGCGCCCGGCGCGACAATCTGCCATTTGCTGAGGTGTCAAGAGGGCCTGCTGCCCATCGGACCATTCGGGCGACGACCAACCCGCATTTCCACGAAGCGAGATGCAACGAAGGGGCAACGCGTATGCTCATCACGGAACCATTTTGCACACTGTGAACTTCTGGTTCTAGAACCTTCAAACGTCCTAGTACCGAACTTGTTGCCCTGTCGTCGCATTGCAATCCTCGCGAAGCGGTGCGGTGTCAGCAGCGAGATGCCCGATGAAATCTGCTAGCATGTGCGGCTCATGCGCTCGCCTTGGATCATCGCTCACCGTGGAGCCTCGGGCTATACGCCCGAAAACACAATGGCCGCATTTGAGCGCGCCGTGCAATTAGGAGCCGGATTCATCGAGACCGACCTGCATGTCACCCGCGACGCCCGGTTCGTCGCCATTCATGACGACACCCTGGAACGCACCTCCAATGGTCGCGGGGCGGTGCGAGACCACACCTTGGCGGAACTCCGTGCTCTCGACGTGGGTTTGTGGTACGACCGCCAGTTTGCGGGCCAGCGAATTCCTACACTGGAGGAAATCCTCGCTTTTGCCCGCACGCATGACGTGGTTTTCTACCTTGAGATAAAGCACGGAGCAGCCTGGGGCATACATCACTCACTGGTCGGGGCGCTGCAGAGCGCCGAAAATGCAGCGAGAACTGTGGTGATCTCCTTCGACGCATCCACGCTGGCGCCTCTACCGAAACTGGACCCAGGGATAATGATGGGCCTCCTCGTCGACCACACACGGCCCGACCCGGTGAAGGCGGCAACGGAACTGGGCGCGCGGCAACTCTGCCCTCGCGCCGATCTAGTCACTTCGGAACTGGTGGATAGAGCCCATGCTGCCGACTTGCAGGTGGTCGCATGGACCGTCAACGATCTGAAGCAAATGCGCTCGCTGATCCAAACCGGCATCGACGGGATTATGACCGACCGGCCTGATCGCTTGCGCGCAGTTGTTGAGGATTCTATCCCTAATGCGTCTTCGGGCTGAAAATCGACGCCCATCTGCCTCATCGCAAACTCGAAAAGAGTGACGCAAAGTCGGCGAGTGAAAGTTGTTCGGCCCGTGCATCCGGGCGCTGGCCGCAGGCCGCCAGCGCGCCTTGAATCGACTGGGCTGAAGCGATTGCCTGCAAATTGTTCCTCAGAGTTTTTCGCTTGTGAGAAAAGCATATCTGCACGAATTTGAGAAACTCAGCCTCGTCGCCTATATCGAGCGACGGCCGCTCCCCCGGCACTGTCATGCTCACTAGCGCGGACGTTACGCGCGGCGGAGGGCGAAATGCGCCGGGAGGAATCCGGAAGATAATCTCCGGTCGCGTATAAAATTGGCAGGCTGCGGAAAGATAAGCATATGCACGGCTACCCGGACGCGCTACCACACGCTCGGCCACCTCGCGTTGAATCACGATGTGCGCGGATTTCAGCCTCTCGGCGCAGCCGAAAAACAGGTGAAGAATCGGAGACGTGATGTAATACGGCAAGCTGCCGTATACGCGAAAATGTCCGCCCGCCAATTCAGCCAAATCCATTTCCAACACGTTTCCGGTGACGACCTCCAGGCCGCGCCAGTCATCAGGGCGACGCTGCTGGGCTTCTTGCAAACTCCGCGCTAACTTCAAATCTGCCTCGATCGCAATCAAACGCCGAGAACGCGCCGCCAGCAGGCGAGCCATCTCGCCGTGACCCGCTCCGATTTCGATCCAGGTCTCATCCTTCTCGCGCGGCAGGGCGGCTAGAATCCGCTGTTGCCAACTCTCGCCCGTCAGAAAATGTTGTCCCATCCGCTGTCGCGTCATCGCGGGCCAGTTTAGCAAGGTTCGCGAATCCTCCGCCGAGTTGTGTTTTCGCGGAACGCATCTTCGGCGTTGTGCTTGACGCGTCACCCGCCGTCCGTTACCGTTTTAATTGTAGTTCGTCGCCATGAAAATCCTTTTTGTAGCCTCCGAAGGACTTCCCTACTCAAAGACCGGTGGCCTCGCGGACGTCGTCGATGGTTTACCCAGGGCGCTGCATGAGATAGGGCACGAAGTTGTCGTGCTGCTGCCGCGCTATCGCGGCAATAAGGCCAAGTCAGTTCTGATTTCCAGTGTCACCGTTGCACTGGGCGATAGACTGCGCTTTCCCGCGATCGTAGAGGGCCAGCCGGTCGGCGGGGTTCGCTATCTTTTTGTGGATGACCCGCCGTTCTTCGACCGTCCTCAACTCTACGGAGATAAGACCGGCGACTATCCGGACAACCCCGAGCGCTTCGCCGAATTTTCCCGCGCCGCCATCGAATGCATCAAACGCGTGTGGCTCCCGGACGTGGTTCACTGCCATGATTGGCAATCGGCGCTTGTGCCTCTGATACTCCGCACCCAGCACGCTCAAGATCCGGTCGTTCGCTCGCTTCCGGTCGTATTGACGATTCACAATCTCGCCTACCAGGGAATTTTTCCTCAGTCCGTGATGCGGTCCATCGGCCTCCCCGACAATCTCTTCACTATGGATTCCCTTGAATTCTACGGGAAGGTCAACTTCCTCAAGGGCGGCTTGATCTACGCCGACTACCTGACTACCGTGAGCCGTCGCTACGCGAAGGAGATTCAAACTCCCGAATTCGGCGTTGGTCTCGAAGGCGTGATCCGCAAGCGTTCCGATCGCCTTGTCGGAATCCTGAATGGCGTGGACTACTCTCAGTGGAGCCCCGAAAACGACACCTTCATCGCGCAAAAGTATTCAGTCAACAACTTGGACGGAAAGAAATCCTGCAAAAAAGATCTCCTCGCTGCTTTCAAGTTACCCGAAGAAAATATCGACCGTCCTCTCGCCGGAATCGTCTCGCGTTTCGTGGACCAAAAGGGCTTTGACTTGATCGCAGAAATTGCTCCCGCTCTCATGAAAGAAGATCTCGCACTCGTGGCTCTAGGGACCGGCGAGCCGGAATACGAAAAGCTCTTCAGGGGCCTTGCCGAGAAATATTCAGCCCGCGTCGCGGTCAAAATCGGGTACGATAACGCGCTGGCCCACAAGGTCGAAGCCGGTTCGGATATTTTTCTCATGCCGTCCCGGTACGAACCTTCTGGATTAAACCAGTTATACAGTTTGCGCTATGGTACCGTTCCGGTTGTACGCGCAACGGGGGGACTGGACGATACCATTCAGAGCTTTTCCCCTAAGACTCAGCAGGGGACTGGTTTCAAGTTCGAGCCATACGAACCCAAGGCCTTGCTGGACTGCATTCGGACGGCCTTGAAGCTTCACCGTGATCCAAAGATGTGGCAGGCTGTTCAGGCAAATGGTATGAAAAAGGACTTCTCCTGGAGGGTTTCGGCGGCTACCTATGTCACGCTGTATGAGGCGGCTAAGCGGTCCCGAATCCCAAGAGGCGCAGCATCATCTAAATAATGCGGTTTATCCCGGCCCTCAACCGGTCGCCGCCATAAGAGGAAAAAATGTCAGATAACATTCAATCAGTCAGTGATGCCAGCTTCCAGGCCGACGTCATTGAAGCCAGCAAGACCCAACCCGTAATGGTCGATTTCTGGGCGGATTGGTGCCGCCCATGCCACATGCTCACGCCCACCGTCGAAGAGGTCGCGCGCGAACATGCCGGCAAAATCAAAGTTGTAAAGCTCAACGTCGATGAAAATATGAATGTCCCCGCCAAGTTCAGCATCCGCGGCATTCCCACGCTGCTCGTTTTCAAGGGCGGACAGGTCGCCGATCAGCTTGTCGGCGCCGTGCCCAAGGAACAGATCGTCAAGATCCTCGAGCGCCACATCTCCTAGGCCTATTCCGGTATTGCTGTCATCCCGAGCGAAGTCCCGCGTCCTGTCTTTCCCGCGTCTTTTGCGGACGCGGGACGCAGAGAGGGATCTGCTTTCCCCCCGCGAGCCGGATCCGAGTCCCTCGGCTGAATCCTACCTGACCATCGCCTCATCTAGTCTGCTACGCACCACGGCGCGATTGCTTGGCGTCGGGACTGCGGGAAACTGACGGTTTCGACGAAAAGGGGGCAAAAGCGTGAGCGAATCATTGAAGGGAAAGATTGCGGTGGTAACGGGCGCGAGTCGAGGCATCGGCCGGGCAATTGCAACTCGGCTTGGACGGGACGGCGCGTTGATAGCCGTGCACTATGGGCGGAATCAAAAGAGCGCGGAAAGCACGGTGCGCGAAATCGAAGCTGCCGGAGGCGCCGCATTCGCGATCGGCGTCGAGTTGGGTTCCGTCGAGAGTGTCGTGCAACTTTTCAAAACGCTTGATGCAGAGCTAACCAAACGAACTGGAGCGAATCGCTTTGATATTCTGGTCAACAACGCAGGCATTGCGCCCGACTCGCCGGTCGCGACGGCAACGGAACAAACCTACGACGAAGTCTTTGCCTTGAATGCGAAAGTCCCGTTCTTTATCAGTCAGAAGGCATTGCCGCGCCTCCGCGACGGAGGCCGCATCATCAATATTTCCTCGGGTGTCACGCGCATCGCCTTTCCCCAGAAGGCCGCTTACGCGATGACCAAGGGCGCCCTGAATATCCTTACCCTCGAACTCGCCAAAGAGCTTGGCGCGCGAAATATCACCGTCAACTCGCTGGCGCCTGGTTTTACCGAGACCGACATGGCCGCGGACATCCTCAGTGACCCAAAAGGCCGCCAGTTTGCGAGCTCCGCCTCCGCGTTGGGCCGAGTCGGGCAACCGGACGACATCGCCGATGCGGCAGCTTTTCTCGCATCGCATGACGGCAGGTGGGTCACGGGGCAATACTTGGACGTTACCGGCGGTGCTCTGCTCTAGGCTTTGCTCCACACCTCCGTGTCCCTCGACCACCTCGCAAGATCTCAGGGCAAGGTCGGATGACCGTCTCCATCGAATCCTCAACCCTTTCGCTTGATTCCGGCTCTGCGCGTGAATATAGTCGGAGCTGAGCGGAGGGGTGGGGGATGAAACGTGGGGTCTTCTTCGTCTGCTTTGCAATTCCTTGTCTATTGCTAGCCGCGGCCTTGCCCGCATGGGCGCATCACTCGTTTGGCGTTGAGTACGATGCCAACAAGCCCGTCACGTTGACGGGTGTCATCACCAGCATCGAGTGGACCAATCCTCACAGCTTCATCTACATCGATGTAAGAGACCCCAGCGGCAAAGTCACGAACTGGAAATTCGAAGGCTATCCCCCCGGCGTTCTTTACAGAACCGGATGGAAGCGCGACTCGACCATCAAAGCCGGCGACACGATCGTCATTTTCGGCTGGCAGGCGCGCAATGGCGGTTCGTGGGGGCACGCGCGGTCCGTCACGCTTCAAGATGGTAAGAAGCTCTACTTCGGCCCCGCGCCCGGCACAGGCGACGGCGGAGCCGCGCCGCAAGTCGCGGTGCCCCCGTCGAACTAGCGGAGGAAACCTGCATGAGGAATAATCGCGCAATTGTAGCCTTTGTCGCGTTGCTGATCTTACCGGTGCGCTTGGCTGCTCAACAGGGTTCCTCGGCGCAAAAGCCAGCGGGGCAAACGCCTTCAGACCAGAACACCTCCGCACCATACGTCTATCCGCCACCCGTCAGCCCAAACGTGCCCCGCGCAGTGGATGGCCACCCCGACATGACTGGGGTTTGGCAAGGTGGCAGCAACCGCATCGGAACCTGGGAAGACACCAACAACGGTGACGGGCCACTGGGCCAGAGCGGCCCGATTACCGCTTACGCGATCAAAGGTCCGCAGCCGAAGCCTCCGTATCAGCCTTGGGCGGCGGCGAAGGTGGTGGAAGCTTACAACCGGCGCGGGATTGATGAGCCGATGGTGCGTTGCCTGCCCCCCGGTGTGCCTCGAACCACTCTGATGGGCTTATTCCCGATGCAGATCGTGCAAACTCCAAAGGCCGTTGTCATGCTGTTCGAGGTCTTTCACCTTTTCCGCATTATCCCGATTGACGCCAAGCACCCCGACGATCTCGAGCCAAGCTACATGGGCGATTCAGTAGGCCACTGGGAAGGCGACACTCTGGTAGTGGATGTCACCGGCTTCAATGACAAGACTTGGCTCTCCGGCACCGGAACCATTCACAGCGAAAAGCTGCACGTGGTCGAGAAGTTCACCCGCGTGGATGAAAACACAATCGTCTATGAGGACACCGTCGAGGACCCCGTCGTCCTCACAGGCCCTTGGACGCGCCACGGCACGTTAATGCTGCGACCAGGGACCCGCATCCGCGAATACGAATGCGTCGAAAACAATCAGGATATGCAGCGTTACGAAGAACTCCTGAAAAACCCATCTCTCTTCATGCGAAAGCAGTAGCAGTCGGTGCCGGCCCCGCGTTCATGCAGCGGTCGCGTGCGAACAGCCGCATTCCTGCGGCGGAGCAACGCTTCAGCGTCGCGTCTTCGTAGGGGCACAGCATGCTGTGCCCGGCAACCATGCTTGGCTCCGCCGCGCCACTGACCTCGCGTGCGGGGAAAGAATCTCTTCGATGTGCCCTAGAGTCCACGCCAGCGGGAAGAGATTACGCCCCTGCACCAGCGGTTGCGGTGGAAGCCCTCGCGTTCATGTCCGCAGTTTGGTGGAAGACCCGCATGCCGGGCAGTTAGGTGGAAGCCCCGCATTTATGCGGGGGAAAAACGCTTCACAAAATTGGGGCTGGCCCCGGCCCGCCGCCCTTTTGCCTAAGCTGACCGCGCGTCAGCTACCCTTCGCAAACGGTTTGCGCAGTCCCGCTTGCTCGAGCAGCGGCAACACATCCTTCGTGAAACGTTTCACGCCATCGATGTAATCGGGCCACGTCATAATTATGCCATCGAGACCCACGTCAGACATGCGCTGCAATTCCTCGGCGATGCTCTGCGCCGTCCCGACTAGAGGATGCCCAGCGCCCACAGCCATTCGCCTGCGCATAGCCGCCAGTTGCTCGGAGCCTTCCGGGATATTGTTCTCCGCGCTGATGGTGCGCATGATGCTGTCCATCACCTCGTTGTCGAGGTATTCCACCGCATAGCGATGCAGGTATTCTTCCGCTTCCTTTTTCGTGTCGCGCTGCACCACCGATACGTTCGTCCAAAGCTGGATTTCTCGGCCGAATTCTTCACGCGCCATCTTTTTGTAATTTTCTACCGCTGGCCGCCATTCTTCCGGAGTATCCCCTCGCGGGCTGATTAGCCCGATTTGCGAATTTTTCGCTGAGAAGCGCATCCCGACGGGCGAAAGCGCCGCATTCATGATCGGCACGCCGCCCTTTTGCAAGGGCTGGGGCCGCGAGATCGCCTTTTTCATGTGGAAGAATTTGGAGTTCTCGTCGAATTCACCCGGCTCGGTCCACAGCCTTCTCAACACGCGAAGCCATTCTTCGAGATACACGTAGCGCTGATCGTGCTCCACCAGCTCGATGCCGAACATGTCGAATTCCCGGCGATTCCAGCCGCCCACCACATTCAGCGCAAAGCGGCCGCCTGAGATCGCGTCGATCGTCGCGCACTGCCGGGCAACGAGCAACGGATGCATCGTGGGCGCATGCGACGTGGCGAACACGCACGTGTGTCGCGTGGCCTGTGCCATCGCCGCGGCCCAGGCGAACACGTCCAGCACGTCGTTCGTGGGATGGTTCGGCTTGCCGTCCAGATAGCCCTTCCATCGCGCGATGGGGATGATCGCTTCGAGCCCGGCCTTGTCCGCCACGAGGGCCGCCGCGAGCGTGTTCTGCCACGTCGGATATAGCACCTCTGGAACGAACGTCATGTTCGCGATTGTGTTGGTGCAGAAAGTGCCGAGTTTCAGTTTGTTGTCGTTGAAGATGGGATTGAGGAGTGCTCTGTCATCGCCCGATATTTTGCCAGAGTTTCAGCGAATCACACAGCGGGAATCCCGCAATCAATAGAAAGCGGCCAGCTTTAGCCTTCGGGATCGTACTTACCGTGGACGATTTTTCTTTACACCAACAACCACTTGCATCGTTTTGACCTCCGGTGTAAAGATTCTATTCGTATCCTCGTAATGCGTCGATTCGGGCCTGCGTCGCGCTGCACCCCGCCCGGCATCCTGCTAGGTTCTTCCGTCGACATGGCGCGAATCGAGTCTGACTAGCCGCGGACCCCGCGCCGTTCCCTCAGCCTCGCGCGCTGGCCGCTTGTCCCCATTCGACAACTTCCTTAATGGCGTCCGGCGAGTGCTTGCTTACCGACTCGGCAAACTGCGCGAACGGGTAATGATTGGTGATCAGTGCCGCGGCATGATCTTTCCAGCGCAGCTGCGCGCGAGACAAATCGTTCACCGCCATTTGAAAATGTCCCCGCGCGGCGTTTACGCTGCCAAGCATCACCTGATTATCCAGCACCAGCTGCCGGATCAATTCTCCGCCTGGTATTTGCAGCGGCCTGTCGCCATCCGGAATGCCGGTGATGACGTAAATTCCGTTCCGTCCCAGCGCGTCCAAAATGTTGAACTCCAGCGAGGCGATGCCCGTGGCGTCGAGGACCAAATCCATCGCTCCTACTTCTTTCGCCACTTCGTTCGCGGGTACTTGCCGCCCGTCAACGTATTGCCCTCCGATTTTAGCGAGCCATTGCGGACGCGGGCTTGCGGCGTCTACCACATCCAAACCGTAAACCTCGGCTCCCCGCAGACGGAACGCCATCGCCGCCAGCAGGCCCACCGGCCCGAGTCCGGCCACCAAACAACGCCGCCCGAAGATCCAGTCCGGCGTAATCGCCGCTTCCGGAGAGCGCGCTATCTGCAACCGGGTTGACTCGTCAATCGCTTTTTCCACGATCGTCAGCGGCTCGATCAACACACCCACGGTCGCCAACTCGGCCGGCACCCGTACCGCGTACTCTTCTTTATCCACCACGAATTCCGTTTGGTAACCGTCCAGCCCGTGAATGCCCCGCTCTTTGTACTTTCCAGTCTTGCACATGTCAGCTCGGCCCATATTACAGGGCGCGCACTCGCCGCATCCGCGCCTCACCGTGAACACCGCGAAGTCTCCCACCTTCACGCGCTTCACCGTCGCGCCAATTTCGGTTACTTGCCCAAACATCTCGTGGCCGATCACGAGTTCTTTTTGGCCCTCGGGCGCGTCCGCTCGTCCTCCCGATACTTCCGTGCGATCCGTGCCGCAGATACCCACGCGAATGATTTTCATCTTTACGTCGTTGGGCGCGCCGATTGACGGCTCCGGCCGCTCCACAATCCGTGATCCCTTCGTGCCCGGTATAATTGCAATTGCTTTCATCGTTGTGTCCTCCTTTCGCCCGTGCTCTCTCAGCTTGTGCGCCTCTCTCAGCTTCCATCCTCTCTTTCAGTATCGCAGACGCGTGCCTCCTGCGTCCCACGGAACATCATTCAGTCTTTGACGAATTCGGCTACGTTGAGGGTAGGTGCCACTTTGGCGCGGCTCGACTTCCTCGCGTTGTGATCGCTTTTGCCCTGCGTTATTCTGGCTGGCGATGGTAGATATTCATTGCCACATACTTCCCGGCATCGACGACGGGGCCGAATCGCTCGAAATCGCGCAGGCGATGGGTGAAATGGCCATCGCCGACGGCATCACGCACGTCATCGGGACGCCGCACGCCAGCCCAAACTATCGGTTCAGTCCGCGCTTGGTACGGGAGCGCCGCGATGAACTTCAGGCCATCTTCGCGGAACGCCTGGTCCTGGCCACGGGCTGCGATTTCCATTTGAGCTTTGAAAATTTACAGGACATCAAGCACGATTCCGCCCGCTACGCGCTCAATCAGAAAAACTATCTCCTGGTCGAGTTTGCCGATTACTCGATTCCGCCGTCGCTGGATCAGTCCCTGCACGAATTGCAGCTTGCCGGATTGCGTCCGATCGTTACGCATCCCGAGCGCAACCCTCTAATCCGCGCCCAGCCCGAACGGCTGTACAAGTGGCTGGCCAAGGCTGCTACGTGCAGATCACCGCGCAATCTTTGTGGGGAAAATTCGGAAAATCCGCGCAGGAGATGGCGGAACAATGGCTACGTGCGGGAGCTGTCCACTTCATTGCCAGCGACGCACACAACGTCACTTCGCGGCCGCCGCAGCCTAAAGGAAACCTTCGATCAGGTCGCCTCGGCTCACGGCGAAGAGCTTGCACGCGCTTTGCTGGTGGATAACCCGCTGGCCGCTTTCGAAGGGCGTCCGCTGCCCTACGTTCCCGAGCTGCCGGAGGACCTGGTAGCGAACAATCCCGAGCCGCAAGGACCGCGCCGTCGCAAACGCTTCTGGTTTTTCTAAGCGCAAACTTCTACTCCGTCATTCTGAGCGGAGTGTCCCGTCTTTGGCTTTGCGCGAAGCGCCGGGACACGCAGTCGAAGAATCTCTCTTCGATGTAGTCCGCGGCAACGCGATCAATCGAAGAGGGATCCTTCGACTTCGTCTCGCGCCCGCAAAAAACGCAGAAAGATAAATCCGCGCGTAACGAGCGGTTGCGACAAGGGAAACGGTAACGCGGCTCATTTTTTCTTGGCGGCCGAGGCTGTGCTCAGCATTTCCGCGAGAGCAATCCAGGAAAACGGGGTGATGTTTTTGTACTTGAGATTCTCTTCCATCATTGCATCGACCAGTCGATCTTGCCGCTGGCCCGTTGCTTCGGCCATCAGCGGGTCGATTCCCACATCGCGCAGAGATTCGGCCACCTCGCGCATTTCAGCTGCTCGGCGCCTCCCGTGCTCTGCCACGCGGCTGACAAGATAGTCCGGCAGCTTGTCTCGCCATCCCATTTTCGGATAGGTGGCATCGAGCGAGGCCAGCACGGCCTCTTCCGCACCGTAACGGCGGGCCGCAAAAAGGCACTCCACGGCCAGCGCTTCCATTCCCTTGATCATCACGCTGCGGCACATCTTCACCGCAGACGCCACGCCGATTTTGTCGCTCACGGCGGTAGCGTTCATCCCCAGCAGCGCCAGACGCGGCGCGAGTTTGGCGGCATCGCTTCCGCCGAGCAGCATCGGCACTTTCAGCCGCTGCGGAGGGATTGCGGCCATCACCGCGGACTCGACGTAATGCGCGCCGCTTTGTTCGATGTGCGCGGCGTCGGCGCGCTTCGCCCCGGGCGATACGGAGTTGATGTCCATGAAGATTTGACCGGGACGCATGGTCTTCGCGGCGTCTCGCGCGACGTCGAGCGAAGAAGATGCCGTGACCGCGGAAATCACCAATTCCGCGTCGCGCAAACAATCGGCGAGGCTTTCTTTCGCCTGCACCTTGCTTTCGCGAGCCTTCGCCAGCATCGCGACGCGCGTTTCTTTCGCCTGCAGCAGAATATCGAAAACCGATACGTCGACGCCCTGCGTCGCAAGATCCCTTCCAAGAATGCCGCCTGCTTCGCCGAACCCGACGATCGCCACGCGCCGAATTGCTTCGGGACCCATAGGCCTACGTGTGAAATGAAATGCCGCCGCGGCGCTCTGCGATTCGCCAGCCGTCGTCCGTGCGAATGTAGCGGTCGTGATACGTTCCCATCAACTGCTTGGGCGCAACCTTTCTTCCTTCCGCAGTTTGTGGTTCGGAAGTATCGGAAGTGAAAAGCAGCACGCGGCACGTTCCGCTGGCGGTCGTCGGCGTTTCCATGCGCACGCGAATATTGGACGTCACGTGATGCGTGAGCCGGTTGCGCGGACGCGAGGTGAAAGATGCGATGATATTTTCCAGGCCATGTAGCGTTTCATCGGGGGTTGCCGACCGGCCGAAAGTGGCGTCTTGCGCAAAAATTTCACTGAGGCGCTCATAGTCCTGCGCGTCCACGATCTCGGCGTATTCGATAGCGAGCGCTTCGCACGCCTGCTGTGCATTTCGAATTTCGGATTCGCTCAACGTGCTTGCAATGGGCGCCTGCCCGGCGTTCGCCATGATGTCCTCCTTGACTTGCCTTTCGTCAGCCGCCTACGGCACGGACGGCAACTCGGGATGATGCGAAGTGTAGGGCGGCCGTTCGTATTTCGGCAGCGGATGCTCCTTCAACTGTTGCATCGCTTCGGCGACAGCCCGCTCCAATTGCGGGTCGTGGCCCTCGCGCACGAGTTTCGGATCCTGCCAAACCTCGATATCAGGCGCGATCCCGTGATTCTCCACTTCCCACGAACCCTTCAGTCCGGCAACCGCGAGCCGCGGTGCGGTCACCAGCCCGCCATCCATCAATTGCGGATAACCTCCAATTCCAACCAGGCCGCCCCACGTTCGAACTCCCACCAGCGTGCCGATTCCCTGCCTGTGGAAGAGCCAAGGCAGCGCATCGCCACCGGAACCCGCAAACTGATTGATGATCATCACCTTCGGACCGTAGATCGCCAGTGCCGGATCGTATGTTGTGACGCCCTCTCGCGTGACCACCATATCCATTGGCTCGCGGCGCAGGTAATCCACCATGTAATCCGCAATCTGCCCGCCGTGGTTGAATCGCTCGTCGAGAATCACTCCCTCTTTCCCAACCTGCGCGAAAAAGTAGCGATTAAAATTCGCGTACCCTTCGGCGCCGGTGTCCGGCAAATACACGTAAGCCAACTTGCCGCCGCTAAGTTCATCCACTTTGCGCCGATTGCTCTCGATCCAATCGAGGTTGCGAATGTCGTCCTCGTCCGCCAGTGGCACTACATCCACTTCGCGGGATCCGCTTCCATCCGGATTCGGGCCGACCTTCAGAGTCACTTGCTTGCCCGCGGTTTCCTGGAAAAAAGTGTAGAGCTCATCCGAAGATTTGATGTCCCGTCCATTCACTCCAAGCAGATACTCGCCCGCCTTCACATTTACGCCCGGCTGCGTGAGAGGCGCTTGGAGTTTGGGATTCCAGTTTTCTCCGCTGTAGATTTTTTGGAAGCGGTAGCGTCCGTTTTCGATAGAATAATCCGCGCCGAGCAGCCCAACGCTCACGTGAGGAGTGTCCGGTTCGGTGCCGCCGCGCACAAACATGTGACCCACTGACATATAGCTGAGCATTTCGCGAAACAGGTAACTGAGGTCCCCGCGGCTCGCGATGCCCGGCAGAAAAACGGCAAACTCCTTTTCCGCCGCAGGCAAATTGAGCCCGTGATAGTGCGGATCGTAAAAGAAGTCGCGCTCGATCCGCCACACCTCGTGATACATCTGGTTCCATTCCTCCCGCGGCTCGACGGACACTTCCATATCTGCCGTGTTCAATTTCCCTTTTCCGGCTTCGGGCGGTTTGCTCGTTTCGGCGATGAACCAATCGTCGCCCTGTTTGTAGAGCATTTTTTCGCCGTTATCTGAGAGCGAGAAGGCCGTAACACCGCTTATGAGCTTATCGGTCTTCCGGGTCTTCATATCAAACTTCGAAACGGTCAAGGGGGGCGGGAATTGCGCAGTGGGAACAATAGGCGCTTCCACCAGGAAGAGCTCGCCTTCCTTGCCAACCGACATGCTCGCGTAGTTTCCCTCCGGGATTGGCAGAGACAAAATCCGCTGCAGAATGTCCGGGAAATCGACGCTGACCTTTGGCGGTTCCTTCGGTTTTTCGGCCGGTTTTGCGGTTTCATCCCCCGTTTTTTTCTCGTCGGCTTTTTGTTCCGTCTTTCCCTTTTCAGGTTCGGTCCCCGAAGGCTTACTTTCCGGTCCCTTTTCCTCGTCGCTCTCGGGCGGAATCGGAGAAGGCAATTCTTTCCGCAGCACGGCGACGTACACACTCAGCGTCACCGGATGCTGGTCGCTCGACATGTCGAGTCCCGCAGCGGTCAATCCCGTGTTGGTGCTTGCCGCGAAATAGATGTACTTTCCATCCTTGTCAAAACCGGGGTAACGGCAATCGCTCATTCCGTCCGTCACCTGTGTGCTCTTGCCGGTAGCTAACGAGTAGACGAACACCGCATGCAGATAATTGGGAAGGACCTTGGTGTAGACGATCCACTGGCTGTCGGGCGACCACTGTTGACCAAAATCGTTTTCGTTAAACTCCATCAGATTTTGGTCAACTTTTACCGGCGTAGGATGGTCCACATCCACATACCAGAGATTCAGAAACTTGTCCGAGTAGGCAATCATCTTGCTGTCGGGCGACCATGTGGGCGAGTAATAGAATGATGGCGTACTGCTGAGGCTAATCTTCCGAGCCGGCTCGAGTCCCTTCTGATCTCGTATATAGAGTTCATATTCTCCCGACCCGTCCGAAAAGTACGCGATCGATTTTCCGTCCGGCGACCACGCAGGATCGCGGTCCGCCGCTCCCGGACTATTGGTAATGTCGCGCACGTCTCCCTTCTCCCCGGGAACTGTCAGGATTTCGCCGTGCGCCTCGAAAACAGCGCGAGCGCCGGCGGGCGAGATCCCGGAATTCAGAATGTGCTTCGCAACTTTTTCCCAATGCGGCAGCAGTTGTGGCATGTCGGCTGAAACCGTTACTTGAATCGCGTGGTCCTGGTGTGTTCCGAGATCGTACACATGCAGCGCGCCGAATTGCGAATACACGATCGACCGGTCGTCCGCAGAAGCCGAACTGATGCCGAATCCGTTTTTGTTGTCGATCACGCGAGAGACTTTTTGAGTTTCCGTGTCGTAGGCGAATAGAGCCGTCGGGCCGTTGCGGTCGGAGAGAAAATAAACGGTCTTGCCGACCCACATCGGGTTGCGATCGTTCGAATCCTCGCGCGGCACTTTCACCACGCTCGAATCGGCAAGCTTGGCGATCCAGACGGGCGTGGTTTGCCCGCCGCGGTATCCCTTCCAGTCAGGCTCCCACTGAAAGACGGGAACGTAAGCGATCTGCGATCCATCAGGCGAGTACGAGCCTTCTTCAGCCATGTCGAGTGGGAGCTCCGTAGGGAGCCCGCCCGTTGCCGGAACGGTGAAAAGCTTATCCGGATCATTGGTGCTCTTGCGATGGGAGTGGAAGAGGACGCTCTTGCCGTCCGGCGTCCAACCAACGGCAACGTCGGGGCCCGGATGATAGGTGAGGCGTCGCGGCTCGCCGCCTGTCGAGGGCACCACGTACACATCGACGTTGCTGTCGTAGTTACCGCTGAACGCGACCATCGAGCCATCGGGAGAAAAGATGGGGCCGCTTTCCAAATCCCGGCCAGTAACCAGGCGCTGGGCCTCGCCTCCCTCCCTGCCCACGATCCAGATGTCTCCGCCATAGACAAATGCGATCTGGTTCTTGCTGATAGTGGGAGTTTGGAGCAGCAGCGGGGTTTTCGCATCCCCAAAGGAAAAGCAGGTGACGGCAAGAAACAGCAGAGACGACAGAAACAGTTTCGCAACAACGGACTTAGTCACAGTAACCTCCCGGGATGCTGGCGGCCCAGTAGGCGATCATTATTCCCTTAGCCTCGAAAATCGGCCGTCTTTATACTTAACGATATTCGAGCCCCATTTCTTTCAGCTTCGCGCGGAGGCCATAAATATCCAGGCCCAGTTCGCCTTTCGCGAGCCGTTCGCGAACTACATCTTCCTTATCCACGCGCTGTTTCGATGCCGCGGCCACTTTAGCCGCGTCCGCTCGTTCGACGACTACCACGCCATCGTCATCCGCCACAATCACGTCGCCCGGATTGATCGCGGCTCCCGCGCACACAATTGGAACATTCACCGAGCCAAGTGTAGCTTTCACCGTGCCTTGCGAATGCACCGCGCGGCTCCAAACTGGAAACTTCATCTGAGTAAGCGGACCAACATCGCGCACCCCGGCTTCGATCACCAGGCCCTTTGCACCGTGAGCGCGAAGCGAAGTACCGAGCAGCTCGCCGAAATAACCGTCGATGCAGGGCGATGTCGGAGCCACTACCAGAATGCTGCCCGGCGTGCACATTTCGACGGCGACATGGATCATCAAATTGTCGCCTGGAGGCAATGAAACCGTCACCGCGCTGCCGGCGATCGCCGCACCGGCATAGATCGGCCGCATATAAGACGCCAGTAGGCCGTTGCGCCCCTGCGCTTCGTGGACCGTCGATACGCCATATTTTTCGAGCGCAGCAACCGCAGCCTGGTCCGGCTGCTCGACGTGCCTCACCACAACCGGTTTGCTCATGACAGCTCCTCGATCACATGCGAGAACACGCGCTGATACGCTTCTTCATACTGGACTCTCTCGATCGCCGTTTTCTTTCTATTAGCCACAAAAGTAGCCTCTCAGAGACTCGGGTTGGGATTCTAGACGGTGCGAAAGCGCGGCGTCAATCGCTGCACCAGCTCGGCAGGCCCCGGAACTTGGATTCTACGCCAGACCCTGGCTCCGCTCCGCTTGAACCCAACGGCTCGCATGCGGATAAACGCGCCGCGCGTTGATGACATAGACCCGGGCCTTGTCCCCAGCGTTGAGCTTCGAATCGTCGACATAGCGCCGCGTGTTGTCGTAATGATCGTGCGTCTCGTCATTAACCACGCCGGGGAACGCACCGTCGCATTCCGAGCCGAACAGGATGTTGTCGAGCGGGACCGCATCGAACAGCATCTGCATGTTGAGGCGATTGTACACGCAGGTATCGACGAAAACGTTGCCGTTGCCGAGGAGCTCGTCCGGGCTGGCCCAACTTTGGTACTTCGCGATCGCCCTCCAACGCCCGATCTGGCAGGGCAACGCGCCGCCCGCATGCGGGATCAGAAAGCGCAAACGCGGGAAATCCCGGAACAGATCTTTCGCCATCATGAGTTGCACGAAGCCCGTAATATCGGCGACCAGATACTGGACGGCCGTATGCGGAAAGTTCTTGTTGATCGATTCGCTGCCGTGCAGCACGAGCGGCACATCCAGCTCCTGCGCCGCTTCGAAAACCGGGTAATTGTGCTTTCCCGTAAAGGGCTGGTTCTGCCAGCGGCCGCCGGTGCCATCGGGATCGAAATTGAACGCGATGAAACCCTCCTTGGTCCAACGCTCGATCTGTTTCGCCACCTGCTCCGATGGAGACGAAGGATGTTGTCCGAGCATGCCCACCGGCGCAAAGCGGCCGGGATTCAACTGGCAGGCGCGAAGGATAAGCCCATTATTGAGATCGGCCCATATGGCGTTCTCTTCCGTAGTTCCTTCGTGTGTCGCCATGGCCTTCGCACGCGGAGAAGCGAATGCGACATCGATGCCGCGTGAGTCCATCAGGCTGATGACCTGCTCCAGACTCTTTCTAACGTCCGCATCGGAAATGTTGGGAACCACATCGGGATTCTTTCCGGAAAGTTGCGCTTGGCGAAAGCCCTCCACTTCCGGGTGACGCGCAAGACGAACGAAGTGCTGGTGAGAGTCGATAATCATGTTCGCGGCTGGTTGAAACCTTTCTCCAAAGATATGTGCCCTTCCGCCTTTCGTATCTCCGATTTGGGATTCTAGTGGGGCACAAAGCGTGCGTCAATCCGCAGAGCATGGGCGCAACGGCCACAAGCACGCTAGCTTCGCAGCGGAACCAAGGCACGCAGCCGCTGATCTCGCAAGTAAATTCCCAGCCAGGCCAGCACCCCGAAAACAATCGGAAAGCTAATATTAAAAAGCGCTGAGCCGCTGTGCACGTTAGCGTCAACCGCGCCGCCAAGATAGCCCGTCAGCAGAATCGCGCCGAAAATCGAGGTGCGCGGAATCACATAGAAAGCCGTGCAAACAAGCAGGGCAGCGCCGATTCCCACAATTGTGGTGTCGTGGTACCCAAGCTTGGCTGAAGCCTGAATTACCTGCGGCACTTTCATCACTTTCGTGGCGCCGTCAAAAATCATGAACAATACAACCAGGCCGCTGATGATATATCCAGTCCAAAGCATTCCTTTCGAAACAGGAGCCGTTTGAGCAGTCGTTTCCATTTGTCATCTCCTCCGTTTTCGCGCTTGAGAATTTGAACGCAGAACTGAATTCCCCCAAGGTCGCCGCATTTCACCTACTGAGCTATGCCCGAGTACTTTCATCCCTCCGCGAGGCTTTGAAGCCACTCGCTCAGCGCTGACGTAACTGCCTCGGGGCGTTCCATGGGCGCCATGTGAGCGCAGTTCTCGATGACCACCAACCTGCTCTGCGGGACGAGCGCGGCCATCTCGCGGTGGCCCGCGACAGGACTCCAGAGATCTTCGCGCCCGCACAAAATGACTGTCGGACTGCGAAGGGCCGAGAGCACTGGGGCCGCATCCGGCCGATTGAGCAGAGCGTTGATTTGCGCGGCGAAAATATCGGCAGTCTTGCGGGCAATCATCTCGACTATGGAATTGATGAAGGCTTCGTCCGAAAGGCGCGCGGGATGGACAATTCTTGGAATCCACTGCCGAGCCATGGCCCACATGCCTTCGGATCGCGCGACATCCAGCAGCGCGAATCGGTCGGCGCGCTCGCGTTCGCCCGCTTCCCCTGTTGCGCGCGGCCGATGGGCGGTATCGAGCAGCGCGACGCCCGCAACGCGCTCCGGCACGCGGCGCAGAATTTCGAATGCGACGCGGCCTCCCATGGAATGCCCCGCAACAGCGAAACGCTCAGGCGCATCACGCAGAGCGACTTGCGCCATTTTTTCCAGCGAGTCGCTCAAACCGTAGTCAGGAATTTTGACAGTGGTGATTTTAGAAAAGTGGCTCGTCTGGTGCTGCCATATCGCATCATCGCAAACCAAGCCGGGAAGAAGCAAAAGGTGCGGGGGACGCGGCGTCACTTCTTTGTGATCACCTCGACTGGCGGAGTGCCGTAGGTGTGGAACGATTCGATCGTTTTCAGACCCCACGCCTGGCCTTTTTTGCGTTCGGCTTCGGTCCAGCGTATGGGCTTCCAGTCCGGCGCGAGAATCAGGCGCGCTCCGGCATTGGCAACTTCCACGCGATTGCCGCCCGGTTCGTACGCGTACAGGAAAAATGTTTGCTGAATGGCGTGCTTGTGCGGCCCCGTTTCGATGTAGACGCCGTTCTCGAGGAAAATATCCGCCGCCAATAGCACTTCTTCTCGGCTGTTGACGGCATAGGTGACGTGGTGAAAGCGACCCTTGGTTCCAGTGTCGTCGCGCGAATAGGCAAAGTCATAGCTTTTGTTGGTGCAGGTCATCCACAGGGCAGCCTCGCTGCCGTTATCCAACACGATCTGTTCGGTAAGCCGGAAGCCCAGATATTTTTCGAAAAATTCTCGATTGGCTTTGATATCGACGGCCAAGCCATTCCAGTGATCGAGGCGACGGACGTTGACGCCGCGCGCCGGAAACCGCTGCGCCTGATTCTTCAGCGCGGGACGCAACTCGGGTGGCGCTTCATACCACTGCGTTTCGTAATAAAGCTCGATTTTGTGGCCGTCCGGATCCTGGCAGACAAACGCGGGACCGTGCGCGAGGTCGCCGTCGTTCCAGCCTATGTCAAATCCCGATCCCTTTAGCGCAGCTACTCGGCGATCGAGCGCCTGCTGGCTGCGCGTGCGATACGCGACGTGTCCCAGACCCGGCAATTTCGACGCCGTAAGTTTCATTGAATGGCGCTCGTAGTCGTCATACGCATGCAAGAAAACCGAGTTCCCTTCCCGGCCGCTTTCAGTCATCCCCAGCACATCGACGAAGAAGCGCAGACTCTCCTCCGGCTTCGGAGTCAGCAGTTCCAAATGGCCCAAATGCGCCAAATCCATGTTCGGTTCCGGTTGCACGCGCACCTCAATCGATAAACGGACGTAGCTGGATGCGTCCTGGATGTATCGCTTACATCGAAGAGAGATTCTTCCACCGCGTGTCCCGGCGCTTCGCGCAAAACCAAAAGCGCGGGACACCCGCTCAGAATGACGGGACTCGAACCATGCAAAATGGCGCGAGTTTCCCGCACAGATTCTTCAGGGCCGCGGATTACAGGTCGCGGACGATCTCGGACAAGAACCAGGTACGCCGCTCCGTCTGGTCGATCCAAACCTCAATCAAGCTAGCGGTAGCAACATCGCTGTACTTTTCGCACACCTCGTGCGTAGCGCGCAAAAACCGCGTGAGGTGCTGGTTGTCGGCGGAAAGCTCGGCCAGCATATCTTTCGGGCTTACAACTTCCGCGTTGTTGTCCTTCAGACGTTGATGCCGCGTAATATCGCTGATGGAACGAATCGTCGCTCCGCCGATCTTGCGCGCACGCTCGGCAATGTCGTCGGTCATCGCGAAGATTTGGTCGGAGTGCTCGTCCAGAAGCAGGTGGTAATCGCGAAAGTGCCGCCCGGTCATGTGCCAGTGGAAATTCTTGGTCTTCACATATAGCGCGAACACGTCGGCAAGCGTTTCACGCAGGGCAGCCGTGATCTCGGCGACGCCCTCTTCGCTCAGATCGGTAGGCACTTCCAAGGCGGGGTTTAGGTGTTCCTTTGCAGGAGCTGCGGCGTTCTTTGGCATTGTGATTCCTCTCCTTGAACTTTTCCGTCGGGGATTCGCGACCTTTATGGTCAGACGCTCAGTGGTTTACCGCAGCTATTCTTCCGCCGCGCGGCTGGTACTGTCAAGTGCCGCCCTGAACGGGGGGACGCTAACGAACTAGCAACCATTGATCGCATTGCAATTTCACCCTTTACGGGAATATAAAGGAACCGCGTCCGTTATAGGTACGTCCTAATAGCCGCAGGGTCGGGACGCGGTGAGGTGATTCATGAATCGACGAAAAATGCTGTCCCTGTTGGGAATGTCTCCGGCGCTTTTGGCGGCCTCGCGAGCCGAAGCGGCAAAAACCAAGACGAAAACCGGCAAGGTCATGGCCGGCGCCGGCAAGATCGAGGCGCTAAACCCGAAGGGCATTCCACCTCCTATCCAACTCGTCCCCATGGCGCCACGCCTGAAGAGCCTTGACGGCAAGACGATCTACCTGGTGTCCGATGGATTCCCCGGCGCGGATCATTTTCTCGCTCAGGTTGGCATCTGGTTCAAGAAGAACATGCCAAGCGTCACCACCGTGTACCGGCTGAAGGCTGGCGCCTTCGCGGACGACGATCCCAAACTAAATGCGGAGATAAAGGCCAACGGCAACGCCGTCATCATGGCGATTGGCCATTGAAGCACGTGCACCCCAGCGACCGTTGGTCACTGCATAAAGTTTGAACAGATGGGCTTTCCGACCGCTCCCATGGTCACCATCGCTTTCAAAAATCTGGCGAAGTCCAATGCGGCCCAGCGAGGAATGCCCGACGAACGCATCTGCTTCACTCCGCATCCTGTGTGGGGAAAGACCGACGCGGAAATGTACGCTTATCTCGAAGGCAACGATCCGGTGAGTGGCAAGCCGCTCATGAAGGAAGTCGTCGACGCGCTTACGCAACCTCTTACTGCCGATGAATCAAAGACCGGCACCATTACTCCTGACGTTGGACCGGCTAGTTTCATCGATACCTCCGACAACTTGCAGCAGTATTACCTCGATAACGGCCTCACGGATTTCATGTACATCCAATTGCCTACGCAGGAAAAAGTGGACGCAATGCTGAAAGGCACCAGCCATCATCCCGATGAAGTGGTCGGGAAAATGTGCCCGGCGCGCGGTTCGTATCCGGAGTGGTCGTATACGGTGCGGCAGGTGGCCATCAACGCGGTGATGGCGGGCGCCCTCCCCGAGTATCTGCCGACGATTCTTGCCATCGCATCAAGCGGCGTTACCGCTCTTTCCAGCTCCACCAATTCCTTCGCCGTGGCGGCGGTGATCAACGGTCCCATTCGTGACAAGCTCAATATGAACTACGGCATCGGCGCCATGGGTCCTTTCGCTCAGCCCAATGCCGCCATTGGCCGTGCGTGGACCATGGTCTCGCGCAACCTGGGCGATTCCGGGATCCCCGGCCAGACATATCTCGGCACCTTCGGAAACAGCGTCAATTACAACAATCTGGTGATTCCTGAGAACGAGAAGGATAGCCCTTGGCCCCCCTTGCACGTGCAAAAAGGCTTTAAGCCTGAGCAAAATGTCGTCAGCCTGTTCATCGGATTCAGCATTTCGCAAGGCCAAGCGGGTGTCGGACTCGGAGTGAAACCGGTTCCTCAATTTCACGAGGCGCTCCGCTACAACATGATTCCCTTCGGTCCGCTCTTCGGTGCACTCGGTGTTTTGGATCCTCTGGTGGCTCAAGGTCTGGCCGAGCTGGGCTTCAAAACCAAAGAGCAGCTCGCGGACTGGCTCCAGAAAAATTCGACCATTTCCGCCAAAGACGCGCGTTCAACGCTTTTTGCCGGCCGCTGGGTTCCAAATCCGCAAACGCCCGACGACGCGCGAATCCCCTACTACGCCAAGGCCGACTCCTACAACTTTGTGGTAGTGGGAGGGCAAACGAACCCCTACCACATGGTCGCAAACATGAGCTATCGCGTGAGCGTCCCTATCGATCAGTGGGCGTAAGAAGAGACGGCCGCACACAGAAATTCGCGGCGATTTTAATTGCTGCGATGATAACTTTGGCCGTCGCGAACGTGATCGCTGCCACTTCGTTAGGCGACCAGGCTCAGCCGATCGGCCGCACGCTGAGTACGATCATCATATTCGGCGACCAGTACGACGGCGGTGACGAGCTCTACGACGCGAAAATCACCGTCGTGCAAGTTGTGCGCGGCGAGAAGGCTTGGGGAATGCTAAGACCCATCAGCACCTCGAGTCCTCCTCGTAAGACTGGCTTCGAATACCTACTCGCCCGCGTCCGGTTCGAGTTTTCAGCTCGTACTTCCCCGTCGCACTACAATTACACAATCGATGAAACTCAATTCACCGCGATGAGCGCCGATGGCGCAGCCTACGCTGCTGCTACTATCGCGGAGGAGCCAATGCCCGATCTGCAGGGAACCCTGAAACCAGGAGATTCACTCGAAGGATGGATCACTTTCATCGTGCCGCGAGCAGATCGCCAGCCTTTGATGCTCTTTCGCGCCAACGTCGGCTCAGTGATCCATGAAGGCAGCGGTTCACTTTTCAAACTGTATGCAGGCTCGCCAGCGGCGGTCCAGCGGAACCGTCATAGCTAACGCCCAGCCGCACGACCGATTTCGCGAGAGCCTGTTGCGAGACCTTCCCCGGAGCCTTGAGCTTCCAGGATTGCATCACCGGTCTCTTGCGTCCGCGCGGCTTCGGCCGCAAGCAGCCGCACGACGATGCGCGTGCCCGTCCCAATTCCCTCGGAACTGATCTCAAGACTCCCGCCTAACTGTCCAACCCTTTCACGCATCCCTCGAATTCCCACTCCGACCGTGCCGCCGGATTCCATCTGTTCTCGCATCTTGGCCGAAATGCCTTTACCTTCGTCTCGTACTTCCACCCGCAGATGGCTATCCGGTCGCGAGATCCGAATTGCGGCCGTCGGGCTACCCGAGTGGCGATGAATATTCGTCAGGCATTCTTGCACCACTCGAAAAACGGCTGTTTCCACCTCGCGCGAGAGCCGCCCCAAATCCTGCTTGCACTCCAGTTCCACTGCAATCTTGCTGCGGTCGGAAAAGCCGTCAATGTACCATCGCAGTGCGGCCGCGAGTCCCATCTCGTCCAACATCGGAGGGTGCAGCAAATAAGACATTGTGCGGATATCGTTGCTCATCTCTTGGACGAGGCCTGCGCTGTCCGCCACGGTCCCCGCAGTCTTCACGAGCCGGTCGAGGTCCTTCGCCACTGCGCCGAGATTCATCGCCAGTGCCGCCAGGGCTTGTCCCGCGTTGTCATGCAGTTCCCGCGCTATACGCCGCCTTTCTTCATCCTGCAAATTCAGTAACCGCCCGGTGAGCTGTCGCAAACTCTCATTGGCATGATCGAGTTCGCCTGTCCGGTTCCGGACTTTTTCTTCCAGCTCGCCTGACGCTTCCCGCAATCGCTCCCTCTCGAGGCTGCTCGCTTCTCCGATCAGCACGATCAAAAGCGCTGCGAGCAAGAACACGAGAAGGCTGGACCAGTCGGCTCGGTGCTCAATTCGCAGCGAATGCGCCGGAGAGATGAACCCATAATCGATGCCCACGAGCGATAGCGCAATGCTCGCGATCGAGGGCGCGGTGCCGCAATACCACGTTGAAAAAGCTACCGCGGCAAGCGTAGTGACGTAAGACGCCGAACTGTCGTAGGGATGCAGCGCCAGAGCGATGATCAGAGCGAGGCTCGTCGCCAAGAGGGCAATGCCGAAGCGAAATGGCGCGCGCGCGAAGGCCGTAGCGGAAACAGTTAGCGAAATGCCCATGCCTTCTCCTTCTTCCCTATGGGCGGTCTCGGTGATTTTAGCACCTAATCGACGCAAGAAATGCGGCCGTCAACCTAGAAAACCAGCAAGGTCACGCTGGACCTTCCGGCATCGAGGTCCATCGAGTTCGGCAGCCGCCTCTCACCAATCTGCTAGTATGTTCTCTCGAAAAAATGAAAGCTCAGGAGCACGCATTGACCGACCTCAACCCCCAAGCCAAACAGATGGCTGACGAGTCGATGGTGCGAAATCTGGATGCCCAGGCGCGTGCAATTTGGCCGCAGGAAGCCCCGTTAATCCGACGCTATGCTCTGCCATCGGACGCTCGCATTCTCGATGCTGGATGCGGCACTGGCGAAATCGCTTCGCGGCTTGCCGAACTCCTTCCGCTGTCTCATGTATTGGGAATCGACATCGTCGATCATCACCTGGCGCTCGCGCGAGCGCGCTATGCAAGCCTCGCTCCCCGCCTGAGGTTCGAGCATCAGAGCGTATTCGAACTCTCTTTTCCTGACCGCTCCTTCGACCTCACCGTATGCCGCCATGTTTTGCATTCGATTCCGCATCCCGACCGCGTGATCGCCGAGCTCGTTCGTGTTACGCGCCGCGGCGGCTATCTCCACCTTATTCCGGAGGATTACGGCATGCTTCACTTCCAGCGAGCCACGCTCGACCCGCGGAATTTTTGGCATCAGGCTGCTCCGAGCTTCGGAGAAGCGACCGGCACGGACCTATTCATTGGCCGCAACACCTTCGGAATCCTCGCCGCCATGAAGTTAGAGAATATTTCGGTGAACTACGTTGTCGTCGACACCGTCCGCGTCCCGCGAGAAACATTTGCGGCCATTCTAGAGGCCTGGCGTGACGGCTACTCCGAGTCCATCGGCCAGTTGACGCCGATTACGCAGGAGTCCGCCGTCGCCTACTTCGATCAGATGATCGCCAATGTCCGCAACCCATGTGGCTACGCCGTATGGATGGTTCCCGTCGTCAGCGCGCAAGTGCCCTTGGCCAAATCCGAATGACCAAAGTCCGAATGACCCACCTATCTGCGGACTGAACGGCCTCATTCGCTTCAACCGCGCGTGGTAGAATTATTTCTTCGGCCGTTCCTTCGGGATCGGACCGATAGGCAAGCGATTGGGACAGGCAGTTTCGCAAAGTGAATTGCTTCTCCGCCGGGGCGCCTCGAAACGCATCGGCAAGGGAGTAGTGTGCCCGCGCGGCCCATTTGACCGCCTGCATTCGCGCTCCCACCCCGCACTCCACCCCGCTATCGGACTCCGCCCATGATTCTCCCGCTCGTTTCTGAACTTGTAGCGCGAATCGCGCGCCTCGACGCCATCCAGCAAGGCTGCGAAAAACTTCGCCGCAAGGAAGCCGAAGTCGCCTTCGCCGGTTTCACGGATTCTGCAAAATCGATCCTTCTTCCGTTGATCTTTCGCGCACTGGGCCACCCCATCGTCCTGCTCGTCAAGTCCAATCAGTGCGCGGAAGAAATCCTTGAGCCGCTGCGCTGGTTCTATCGCGCCGCCACCGCGAAACCCGGCGCTCGTGTCGTACGTTTTCCGGCCTACGACGTTTTGCCCTACGAAAATCGCTCGCCGCACGCCGAAATTTCCGAAGCGCGCGCCGTGGCTCTCTGGCGCATGGCCTCGGGCGAGGCCGATCTGGTGGTCGCTCCCGTCCAGGCCGCTTTGTGGCGCATGCGCGACCGCGACTTCTATCGCGATTTGGCTCGCGTAATTGCTCGTGACGATTCCATCCCCCACGAGGACCTGATCGGCTTCCTCAATCGCGCCGGCTATGAAAAACAAGTCACCTGCGAGATGCCGGGACAATACTCCGTTCGCGGCGGCATCATCGACATTTTCTCGCCCGAAGCGCCGCAGCCCGTTCGCGTCGAGCTTCTGGGAGACACCATCGAATCCATTCGCGCATTCGATCCCAATACGCAGCGTTCCACCAATCCGGTCGAACGCGCCGTGCTCTTGCCGCTCACCGAGCTTCTTCGCGGCTCGGAAGTCCTCGCTCACCAGGCTGTCGCCTCTGAATCGGGACGCGCGGACGAAACCGCTCCTCCGGGTTTTTATCCCGGCTGGGAATTCCGTGAAATTCCGCTCGAGCCTCGTCCCGGAGTTCTCTTCGATCTCGCTCCCGAGCCGCTTGTAGTCATGGACGAGCCGTCTCTCCTTAAATCCGCGATCGAAAAATATCGCGCCCGCATGCAAGCAGCCTTCGAAAAAGCCGAAAGCCCTCTCGCCGAGCCGCCCGACCGCTATATCTTCAACGAAGACGAATGGTCCCTTGCGCTTCAGCTTTTCTCGCAACTCTCCATCGAACATTTGGCGCTCGCCGGCGAGGGCCGCGAGACATTTGCGCTGCAAACCCAGCCCACCACGCGGCATCACGGCAACGTCCCCGCCTTCATGGACGAGGTTCGCTCTCGTTTGCAAGCCGGCGAACACGTGGTCGTCTCCGCAGCCAGCACCGGCGAACTCGAACGTTTTGCCGACATCTGCCACGAATACGATCTTCCCTACAGCGTCGGCGAGCTTGAGGAAAATGTCACCGTCACGCGTCTCGCGCAGGAATCCAGCAGCAGCAACGCTCCGGCCATGGTTCTCGTGAAGGCGCCGCTCGCCGAAGGAGTAGTTTTCCCGGAAGCCCGCATCGCCTTCTACGGCAACGCCGATTTGTTTGAAACGCCGCCGCAGTTGCAGCGCTCGCGGCCCAAGACCGCCAGCTTTTTCAGCGACTTTTCCGACCTCAAGCCCGGCGATTTTGTCGTGCACGTGGATCACGGCATCGGCCAATTCGAAGGCTTGCGTCAAGTGGTTGTCGAGGGCGCAACCGGCGAGTTCATGCTGCTGAAATACGCGGGCGACGCAAGGCTATATGTCCCCCTCGCGCGCCTCGACCTGATTCAGAAATATCAGTCGCTCGGCGGTGTGGAACCGGCGCTCGATCGCCTCGGCGCCACGCTCTGGGAAGCTCGCAAGACCCGCGTCCGCAAATCCGTAAACGACATGGCGGAGCAACTCCTCGCTCTCTACGCCGAACGCAAAACCGCTCCGGGCCACGCATTCCCGAAGGATTCCAACTGGCAGCACGAATTCGAGGACGCTTTCGAATTCGAGGAAACCGCCGACCAAGCACGCGCCATCGACGACGTGAAGCGCGACATGGAATCTCCTCTGCCCATGGACCGCTTGCTTTGTGGCGACGTCGGATACGGTAAAACCGAAGTCGCTATGCGCTCCGCTTTCAAAGCTCTCGCGGACTCAAAGCAGGTTGCCGTCCTCGCGCCCACCACCGTCTTGGCCTTTCAGCATCTGGAAACGTTTCGCCGGCGCTTCGCGGCCTTTCCCGTACGCATCGAAATGCTCAGCCGGTTTCGCACTGCCAAGGAACAGCAGAAAGCTCTCGAGGAATTGGAAGCCGGCAAAGTGGACGTGGTCATCGGAACGCACCGCCTGCTTTCCAAGGACGTGAAGTTTCACGACTTGGGTTTGCTGGTCGTGGATGAGGAACAGCGCTTCGGCGTCGCGCATAAAGAACGCCTCAAGGAGATTCGCAAGAATGTGGACGTGCTCACCATGTCCGCTACTCCCATACCTCGCACGCTGCACATGTCGCTCGTCGGCCTGCGCGATATGAGCGTGATCGAAACGCCGCCACGCGATCGACTTGCGATTCAAACCACCGTCTCGCCTTTCAGCGAAACTCTGGTTCAACGCGTAATCGAGGAAGAGCTCTCGCGCGGCGGTCAGGTTTTCTTCGTTCACAATCGCGTCGAATCCATCGCTTCCCTTGCCTCCATGGTCCAGCGTCTCGTCCCTCGCGCCCGCGTCGTCGTCGGCCACGGCCAGATGCATGAATCGGCGCTCGAAAAAGTGATGCTGAAGTTCATCCGCAACGAAGCGGACGTCCTCGTCTCCACCACCATCGTCGAAAACGGCCTCGATATTCCGCGCGCGAATACCATTCTCATCAACCGCGCCGACCGCATGGGTCTCTCCGAGTTGTACCAGCTTCGCGGACGCGTCGGCCGCTCCAACCAGCGCGCCTACGCCTACCTTTTGATTCCGCCCGAAGGTTCGCTCACGCCGATTGCGCGCCAGCGCCTAGCCGCTCTGCAGGAATTCAGCGATCTCGGCGCCGGCTTTCGCATCGCCGCGCTCGATCTCGAATTGCGCGGCGCCGGCAACCTTCTCGGTGGTGAACAGCACGGCCACATCGAAGCCGTGGGTTTCGATATGTATTGCCAGATGATGGAGCGCGCCGTCTCGGAAAGAAAGGGCGAGCCGGTCGCCCCGGAGCGCCGCGCCACTTTAAATCTCGGGCAAGACATTCGCATCCCCGCGGAATACATTGAGGACGAAAACCTCCGCTTGCGCATTTACAAGCGCATCGCCGGCGTCACATCGGAGGCCATGCGCGATGAAGTTCGCAAGGAACTCGACGACCGCTTTGGTCCCCCGCCCCCTGCCGTGATGAACCTGCTCGACTATGCCGTGCTGAAAGCAGTGGCGGAAAAGCTGCTGGTGGCCAATATCGACCGCCGTGGCGATCAGTTGGCCATCAAATTCTATGAAGATACGCCGCTCGGCCCGGAGCGCCTCGTGAAACTCATCGGCAAGCGCCGGGACATGCGTCTCGATCCCGCCGGCACGCTCTGGCTAGACTGGAAGAGGACCAAGGAAACAACTGCGATGGAAGCTGCGAAGAAAGTGTTGCTGCAACTACAATCGTAGCGATAAAATCGCCAAAGTGATAACTATGAAAATCAAAAATATCGGCTGGCTTCCACGCATCGCTATTTTCGCGGCTTTGATCTTGGCTCCGTCCATCTGCCTCGCTCAGGCCAAGGGCACTATCGTCGAACAGATCGTTGCCCGAGTTAACAATCAAATCATCACCATGTCCGATTACGAAAAGGCCTCCACCGGACTCGCTCAGGAAGTCCGCCAGGATTGCCAGAATTGCACGCCGGAGCAGATTCAATCCGAACTGAAGGATCGCCAGAAGAATTTGCTCCGGGACATGATCGACCAGCAGCTCTTGATCGCGCGCGCCAAGGACATGGACATCAACGTCGAGACGGACCTGATCAAGCGCCTCGACGAAGTTCGCAAGCAGAACAACCTCGCCACCCTCGACGATCTCGAGAAGGCCGTCGAATCTCAAGGCATTGTCTGGGAAGACTACAAGAACCAGTTGCGCAACAGCATCTCGACCCAGCAAGTGATCCAGCGCGAAGTGGGCGGCCGCATGGATATCGGCTCGGACGAAGTGAAGAAATACTACGATGCGCACAAGCAGGATTTCGTCCGGCCCGAAGAGGTGTCCCTTGCCGAAATCATGCTGAGCACGCAAGGCAAAAGCCCGGAGGAAATCTCCGCCGTTCGCACCCGCGCCGAGGACCTCCACAACCGCCTGGTGAAGGGGGAAGACTTCAACGTGCTCGCGAAACGCTATTCGGAAGGTTCCACGGCCCAGGACAGTGGGGCCCTCGGCGAATTCCAGCGCGGCCAGCTCGCCAAGCAGTTCGAGGATGAAGTTTTCAAGTTGGATAAGGGCCAGTTCACCGACGTGATTCAAACCAAAACCGGCTTTGAAATCCTGAAAGTGCTCGACCACTATCAGGCGGGCTTGCAGCCGCTCAGCAAGGTGGAAAACGAAGTCACCAACATCCTCTACCGGCAAAAAATGGATCCCGCCCTGCGCACCTATCTGGCGCAGTTGCGCGAGGAAAGTTACGTGCAGGTGAAGCCCGGTTACACGGACACAGCCGCCGTGCCTGGCGCAACCGTGATTCAAGAAGTCGCGCCGACGCCCGACGCGACATCCAAGAAAAAAGAAAAAAAGAAGGTTGCTTTGCCGAAAGTCAACGGTTGATGAAGTCCAACTTCATCGTTGATCTCGCCGATGGACAAATGGTCGCGTCACTCTTTCTCGTTCGCGAGAAAGAGATACGCACCTCCGTCCGCAGCGGAAAGTCCTGGCTCGAGCTGAGGCTAGCCGACCGCACCGGCACCATTCCCGCGAAGATGTGGGACAACTTCACGCTCCTCGCGCCCACCTTCGAATGTCACGATGTGATTCAGATCCGCGGCCGCGTAAAACTTTATAACGGCCAGAAAGAACTCACCATCGAGCAGATCATTCCCGCCACCGAGCGCGATTACGACCTCGGCGATTTTCTGCCGCAAACGAAATACGACGTGGAAAAACTCTACGCCTGCGTCGAAGGCGCCATCGCGGGAATGAAAAATCCCTGGCTCAAGCAATTGCTTTCCAGTGTCGTCGGTGATCCGGCCATCGCCTTGCAGTTCAAGCGCGCCCCTGCGGCGATGGTGATGCACCATGCCTATATCGGCGGCTTGCTCGAACACGTCGTGAGCTTGATCGGTTTAGCGGCTGCCGTGTCGTCCCACTATCCCGATCTCGATGCGGACCTGCTGCTCACCGGCGTGGTGTTGCACGATATCGGCAAGATCGAGGAATTTCGCTACGCGCGCGGCATCGAGTATTCAGAGAAGGGACGACTGCTCGGCCACATCATGATCGGCACGGCGATTGTGCGCGAAAAAATCAATGCCATCCAGGGATTTCCCGCGCCCCTCGCCACTTTGGTAGAGCATCTTATTTTGAGCCATCACGGCACGCATGAGTTTGGCTCACCTTCCCTTCCGCAGATTCCGGAGGCCGTGGCCCTCAACTTTATCGACGATATCGATTCTAAAATGGCCGGGATGCGCGTGAGCCTTGATTGCCCGCCGGATGCGGAGCAGCCTTCGCTCTGGACCGATCGCAATCCCTCCCTTCGCAGAGCTTTGCTTCGCGTGAAACAGTTTTTGGCGGATGGCGAGCCGCCAAAGTGACGCACTGCATGAATCCAGAGCTGCAATTCCATGACTGATCCCGTTACTGTCGCAAAGACGCGCTCGCCCAAGCACTCGTTGCTCGATCTCGCGCCGCTCGAGCTCGATTGCATGAAGACACTCTGGCCCGTCGGCGAAGCCACGGTTCGCGAGATTCGCGAGCGCCTCGCTCCACGCCTGCCGCGCGCCTACACCACCATCATGACCATCATGGACCGTCTTGCGCGCAAGGGCGTTGTCGAGCGCCGCAAAACCGGCCGCGCTTACGTATATCGTCCCGTGCTGGGCGCCGAAGACGCACGGGCACAGGCATTGCGCCAGGTAATTGAGAATTTTTTCGAGGGCTCGAAGGAAGCGTTGCTCGCGCAGCTTGGCAATCCACCGGATAACCGCCCTTCGGTTGTTGCCGCCGCACCTGCCCCCGTTCGCGAGTGAGATCGAAGTGCGCGCGGATACCGCGCCTCTTCCGCCAGCAAGGTTTGACTGAATGTTCCCTTCGGAACTCAAAATTCGAAACTCGCTGATTCGCCCGGCGACCATTCTCGCGCCCATGGCTGGCGTCACGGATACCGTGTTTCGTCGCGTGATTCGCTCGCTCGGCGCTTGCGGCCTGATCATGACCGAATTCACCAGCGCTGAAGGGCTCACGCGCCAGGCCGCGCGCACTCTTCGGTATCTTTATTTTGATGAGGACGAGCATCCCATCGCCGGCCAGATTTTTGGCTCCGATCCGAATGTGATGGCTTCCGCCGCAGCGCTGATCGAAGACCTCGGTTTCGATCACGCGGATATCAATCTCGGCTGCCCGGTAAAAAAAGTAGTGAAATGCGGCGGATCCGGACTGCTGCGCGATCTGGTTCACCTCGAAAAACTTTTGCGCGCCGTTCGCGCCGCGGTGAAAATTCCGCTAACCATCAAAATTCGCTCCGGATGGGATGAAAACAACATCGTCGCGACGGACGTGGCGCGAATGGCGGAACAGATTGGCGTCGAAGCAATCGCCGTTCACCCGCGCACGCGCATGCAGGGCTACGCCGGGTTTGCGGACTGGAAAATTATTCGCGTGGTGAAGGAATGTGTGCGCATTCCGGTGATTGGCAATGGCGATATCCGCAAGCCGGAGGACGCCGTGCGGATGATCGAAGAAACCGGCTGCGACGCAATCATGATCGGCCGTACCGCATCTTCGAACCCGTGGATTTTCAGCCAGATCGCCGATTACATTTCCACGGGGCGGTACGTCGAACCGACCGAGCTCGATCGCTACCATCTCTTGTCCGATTATTTTCGCAGCCTGATCGCCGCGGAAATGCCGGACGCCATCGGCAAGATGAAGCAGTTCGCCACGCTGTTCACCCACGGCGTGCGCAATGGCGGCGAGCTTCGTCAGCAGGTCCATCACTCGCAAACAGCCGCCGAAATCCTCGACAAAGTTGACACTTTTTTCTTCGAGATTGCCGCATCTGTTCCTTCTAACTAGAAACATTTCGCAGGCCAAAACGGTCGAAAAGCGACTGCCAGCGGGCCCTCCCAGGCGCCGATCACGCGCTTACGGGTAATGCGGATCGGGGGTAACGGTGTTAGGAGGGTTTGCTATGCAGGCCCGCGGCCGGTTTCCGAATGCGGCGGAAATTCACGGGGTGTACACTCAGGGCCGAACCGGCGCGATATTTTGAAGCCGTGGTTCCGAGGAAGTCGGGGAGGCTGGTGTGGCAACCGAAACGCGGGCGGTGACAATTGGGGATCTGATCGACCAGCGTCCGCTGGGCCCGTTTCAAGTCTGGACCATCGCTCTCTGCGGGGTCGTCCTGGCATTGGACGGATTCGACTCGCTTACTGTCAACTTTCTGGCAACGTCGATTTCCCGCAGCACACGGATTCCGGTTCATAGCTTTGGACCGATTTTCTCGGCCAGCCTTTTCGGCCTGATGATCGCAGCGCTGACCACCGGACCTATCGCGGACCGAGTGGGGCGCAAGTGGCCGATAATCTTCGCGACGCTGAGCTTCGCAGCGTTTTCCCTGCTGACGCCGCGGGCGACTACCTATCGCGAGTTCCTAATTTTGAGGTTCCTCACAGGGCTAGGGCTGGGCGGCGCGATGCCCAACGTGGTCGCGCTGGCCTCGGAGTATTCGCCGAAGCGGCTGATCTCCGTGGTGGTGACGATATTGTTCTGCGGAATGCCGCTGGGGGGAGCGATTTGCGGATTGCTGAGCGCGGAGATGATTCGCACGTGGGGCTGGCAGTGGGTTTTTTATATTGGCGGAATCGTTCCGTTGGGGATCGCGATTCTGCTGGTTGCGATGCTGCCGGAATCGGTGCAATTTTTGGCGGTGCGCGGCAAGGACCCGGCGAAAATACGGGAGATTTTGGCGAAAGTGGCGCCCGAATTTGCAGCCTCTGGCGGTGAGATTCACGTTTCCCCAGACGAGCAGGGCCGCAAGGGCGTGCCAGTGAAATATCTTTTCACGGAAGGGCGCGCGCTTGGAACGATTCTGCTGTGGTTTCCCTACTTTGTGAACTTGCTGCTGATTTATTTCATCAGCGCTTGGCTGCCGGCGCTTCTGAACGAGGCGGGGATGACGGCGTCCGCCGCGGTGATCGCCACCGCGTTCTTCGATTTGGGAGGGGTGCTCGCGTGTTTGGGACAGGGGTTCCTTATGAACCGATTCGGCGCCGCCCGAATGTTAATCGTCGAGTACGCGCTGGCAGCGGTGTTCGTGGGAGCGCTGGGTGTGCTTCCCAGGCACGTAATGCTCGTGGCGTTCCTTGCATTCGCTTCGGGGCTCGTGGTGATCGGGGCTCAGGGAGGGTTGAATGCACTTGCGGCGCGATTCTATCCGACGTCGGTACGGTCCACGGGCGTGGGCTGGGCGCTGGGAGTGGGGCGGTTGGGGTCGATCGCGGGACCGCTGGCGGGCGGTATGCTGCTGGGGATTGGGTGGAGTTCGCGAGGACTGCTGCTCTTTGCAGCAGGTTTTGCAGCGTCGGCGTGGCTCGCGATCGTGCTGAGCAATACAGTGCGCGAGCACGTGACGCCGTACAGTCGTTCGCTCGAGGTGGAGGCCGGCGGATCTTGATTCCTAGAGCGCGCTGTCGCCGCGTTCCTCATTGCGAATGCGGATGGCATCGTCCACCTTGGTAAGGAAGATTTTGCCATCGCCGATTTTCCCGGTGCGCGCGGCCGCGACGATTGTCTGCACAGCTTTTTCCACGAGATCATCCGCCAGAACCAGTTCCAGCTTGATTTTGGGAATCAAGTCGACCGTATATTCCCTGCCGCGGTAAACCTCGGTGTGTCCCTTCTGCCGGCCATGTCCGCGGGCTTCGAGGACGGTCATGCCTTCGATGCCGATCTCGTGAAGGGCGTCCTTTACGGCATCCAGCTTGGATGTTTGGATCACGGCTTCCAGCTTGATCATTCTTACCCTCGCCTCTGCGTTCCCTGCGATCACACTGGCGGTAGTTGGCCGACAAAGCCGCCGCGAATTATACACGCGCCGGGCGGTGTGGGCGGGAGGAATAGCGAGAAGACGCCGGGCTCAAGCCGCCGGCGCTACATAGGCGCCTGAAAGCAGGCTGTTTACTTGTAGGACCTTAGTTCTATTGCGATGGGCGTACGCCGGTTCTAGGCTAGGAACGTTATGGGCGGTCATACATCAGCCACGGCAGACAAGCAGCAGTTGGTGCTCGACACGGGCCGGCGTCGAAGCATGCGGGTTCTGCTTAGCGTGCCTATCAACGTGAGCGGCAAGACGACGGCCAATCAGGATTTTGACGAAGAGACTCGCACCCTGGTGGTGAACGCCCATGGAGCGTTGATTTCGCTGGCCGCAAAGGTTCGCGCCGGCCAAGAGGTGACTCTTTCGAACAGCTCGACGCAGAGCTCGATTGGGTGCCGCATCGTCTACCTTGGAAACCCCACATCCGGGAAGGTGCAGATGGGGATCGAATTCCTAAAACCGTGTCCCTCATTCTGGCAAATCGACTTTCCGCCGGATGACTGGGTCGTTCCAGAAAACTAGCTAGTCCCGCCCCTGAAAAACTCCGAATCTAGTTTGGCTCTGATAGCAGCTCCGCGCGAATATTCCCAAAAGGCAAAGTGGCCTCGATTACGACGGGCGTGCGAGCCGGATCGTTGGCAATCCAAATTTCAAAGCGAATCGACAAGACTTCCTTCTCGTATTGAAAGACATGAACGGCGATGCGCGCGGCCGAAAAATTACCGGCCGCTACTTTCACGTATTCGCTGAGCGCCTCGCAGTGGGCGCGCATGTCAAAGAGGTCGCGCCCATCGTAAACCGGCGCGGCGAAATCCGGCGCGTGGCGCCAGTCCTGCGCGCGCAGTGCGTAGAGTGTTCCCAGCGGATCGCGGGTTCCCGTGGAAACGATCACCACCGGGCCGGGCGAATGGACGGGCTGCCCGCTCGGCGACAAATGCAGTACCTGGTCGCTTATTTTCCCCATCTCATTCAAGTGCATCTCAAATTGGCGGCTTTCGAGCGTGGCCGCGTCCGTATAAGAGTCGAACTGGTCGTCCAACTCAAAGAGCCTCCGGACAGGGTTCAGAGTGTGCGTGACCGCGCGGAGGTGCCACGTCTTGAAACCATAGAGATCGCGATGCTCCGGAACGCTGAGTTCCAGGGAAGCGGCGTTTGAGAACGCGGCCCATGCCACACGGTAATTCAGAGTCTCGCTGGCGCGAAAAGGCATAGGCTGCTCTTTCGTTTTTTCTGGAGAGTGCTTTGGCTGGGCGGCGCGGTGCCGGCCGGATTGCGGGATACCGGCCGCTGCGAGTGCTGGACCGCTTGGCCGCAAAAGCCCGGGACAAAACCAAAGACCAGCGGCGATGACCGCGATGGCAATGATTCCGAATTCGGTTTTTAGTGGCGCTCGGAATGATCTCATAGCTTGAAATCCGAAAAGTTCTGCTCCACATGCATTTTTATTTCGCGCACGATCTTCAATTCTTGCTCACCATAACACGTCGGTTATACTATGACGCATCCGTCACTCGCTGATCGTGGATTCCCATGACTGAGATCGCCAACCTGGAGTGCGCCCGATGCGCTATCTGGTAACAGGCGGCGCGGGGTTCATCGGTTCCCATGTGGTCGATGAACTGGTCCGCCGCGGTCACGACGTGGTTGTTCTGGACGATCTCTCCACCGGCCAGGAGGCGAACATCGAGGGCGTCCGCCGGAAAATCGATTTTCGCGTGGGTA
The DNA here is from genome assembly GCA_963754105.1 of uncultured Acidobacteriota bacterium. GTDB lineage: Bacteria > Acidobacteriota > Terriglobia > Acidiferrales > UBA7541 > Palsa-295. The sequence goes on along the minus strand of CAVWEZ010000007.1, from coordinate 149,585 downwards.
CGATCACGGACCTGAAAGACGTTCAATCTGCATGCCGCGGAGCCGATTACGTGATCCACCTGGCCGCGCGGGCTTCCGTTCCCAAATCCGTGAAAGATCCCATCGAGACGAACCGCACGAATATCGATGGCACCCTGAATGTGCTGGTAGCCGCGCGCGATGCGGGAGCGCGCCGCTTCGTGTTCGCAGCTTCTTCGTCCGCTTACGGCGAAACTCCGACGCAACCGAAAATCGAGACCATGGCTCCCCTGCCCATTTCTCCCTACGGCGTCACGAAATACGTCGGCGAACTCTACGCGCAAGTTTTTGGCAGGGTGTACGGGCTCGAAAACGCGTCGATACGCTATTTCAATGTTTTTGGGCCGCGCCAGGACCCGACCTCACAGTATTCCGGAGTGCTCTCGCGCTTCATGCTCGCCATTCTGCGGGATGAACCACCAGTGATTTACGGAGATGGCGAGCAATCGCGCGATTTTACATACGTCGCAAACGTGGTGGATGAAACGTTGCGGGCTTGCGAGGCAGTGGGCGCTTCCGGAAGGGTTTTTAATGGCGGCACCGGCGCCCGCATCACCTTGAACCAAGTGATAAGTCTTCTGGCCAAAATCACCGACAGGGAGATTCACGCAGCCTATGAGCCGCCGCGCGTGGGCGATATTCGCGATTCACAAGCCGATATTTCACTGGCGAGGAAAATGCTCGGCTACGAGCCTGGAGTGCTCTTTGAAGAGGGATTGCAGCGCACCTGGGAGTGGTACAAGCGCGCGTACGGCAGCAAGCAGTAAGCCGCGGCTGAGAATTTTCAGCGCCCGGAAACCTCAGCGCTTCTGCCTCGGCGCAACCGGCGTTCGATTGGACTGCGCCGCCGGTCGCATCGGCTGCCGCAACCACTGAATTGAAGTCTCCGCGAGACGCTGCAACCTCTCAACCGCCTTTAGTTCGTCGAGCTTATGCACCATTCGCGCGACGGACGCTTCCAGCCGCGCGCTCGTTGCCAGGAGTCGCAGCTTAATCGGTCTCGCGGACGCGCTTCTGCTCCAGGACATATTGGCGACCGGCCTAGGCCTGTCCCACGTCTGTGAAGGCGGGGGAGTGGCGACGGTATGCGCTCGTACTGGCGGCGCTGGTGAAGGTGCGACGCTCGCGATGGCCTGCGATCGTACAACCGGCTCCGGTGAAGGTGCTGGGTTAGCGATAGCAGGCGACTCGTAGCGGCGGCGCGGACGGGCTTGACTCGACCGTAGCTTTTGGCAGCGAAACCTCTGGCATCACCGCCATCCGATGCGCGACAGGCTCGGCCGAGACTGGCGGGATCGGTGCATCCGGAAACGCGCTCGGCTTCATCAATTCGGCGAGAAGCCCAGAGTCAGCCGCAGGTCCCTCCATCGGAGCCGATTCGCGCATCTGCAGCGCGGACATGCGCATCCGGGACGCGCCCGAGTCCATAGGGATTACTTCGGCCACGGGCCGGTCGCTCGAGCGCGCGGGAAGCGGTCTGACCTCGTCAAACCGAAATTCCCAGGCGACGCTCTCCACAACCTGCGGCGGCACAGGACGGACGCCGTCCGAGTAGGCGTTAATCAGGGAGTGCTCGCAGATGAGATTCATCACCCGCGGAATTCCGCCTGAATAGAAATAAATCGCATCCATGGCTTCCCGGCTAAAGGCTGCGCCATCCGGACTTCCCGCAACTCGAAGCCGATGTTGGATATATCCGTAAGTATCTTCCAGCGACAGCGGCGCTGTCCTGCAGCGGACCATAATTCGTTGCCGCAATTGACGAAGCTCGGGACGATGGAGCTTCAGGTCCAGCTCCGGCTGCCCCGCAAGCACAATCCGCACCAGACTCTCGCCCCCTATTTCCTGATTCAAGAGCATCCGGACTTCTTCCAGTACAGCGGTGGATAAGCCCTGAGCCTCGTCCAGGATGATTACGGGAGCCCTACCCAACTGAAAATGCCGGGTCAACCACTGGTTCAGCAGGATGCGCAAATTGGGATTGTGTCCGGGATCGAACTTCACGCCAAAATCGGACAGGATAAACTCGAAGACATTGTTGATATCCAGATGGGAGTTGAAAACGAATGAGACGGGTATTTCTTGCTTCCGCAGGGAAGCCAGTAAATGATTGATAAGGCTGGTCTTACCAGTCCCGGCTTCACCGGTTAATACGATCAGGCTCTTGCCGCTCTGCGACCCGAGCGTAAGCTCGTTCAGCGCGCGACGAATGCCGGAGCTGAAAAATAGATAGCGGGGATCCGGGTTGGCCCTGAAAGGATTTTCCCGCAAACCGAAAAAGCTGAAAAACGTCTGATAAGCCGCCTGATCCTGGCTCCGCTTGGTCCCACCCGTGCTCTCCATCTGGCCCTCCCCTTGATACTGTGATGCACCAGGGGCACACCTGGACACCCCCGCCTCCCCAGAAATCCGAGCAGTCCCGCGGCCACAATTCGCTGAATATAACTGGTAGATGACAGGCGGTTTGCGCTGGAGGGCAGCGACGGAGGGGAAAACTAGTGCGTATTTGTTCCAACCGCCCGGATATTTTTTTTCGAAAGTTCTAGTACCCGATGGCCCTTCCGTGATTCTTTTGCGCCCAGAGCCGCTTGCTCGCCAGCGCGGCGCCAGCCGACAACGAGCGTAGCTTGGCCCAGGCAACCTGCGGGTGGATGCGGCCGCCCATGCCGCAGTCCGTGCCAGCGATCACGCTCTCCCGCCCGACGGCCTCGGCGTAGCGGATAATCCGATCGGCCACCACCTCGGGGTGCTCCAGCACATTCGTCTTGTGACTCACGACTCCTGGGATAACCGCCTTGCCTGCGGGGAGTTTGACGTTTCTCCAATCCTTCCATTCGTGCTCGTGCTGCGGGTTGGCGGCCTCCACGGAATACTGGCTGGCTTTTACCTTCAGAATCAGATCGAGCACATTCCGCAGCGGAAGGTCCGTGCTATGTGGGCCTTTCCAACTACCCCAGCAAATGTGGTAGCGGATTTTCTCTTCCGGTATGCCTGCGATCGCGTGATTGACTAATTCCACGTGCGCCTCGGCCCACTTTCGGAAAGCGGCCATATCTCCATTCATCGAATACTGCCATTCGTAGACGTTGACGATGATGGGATCGTCCAACTGCAGGTTGATCCCGGCGTCGGTGATCGCTTTGTATTCGTTGCGCATGGCTTCGACCACGGCCGTCGCCTGTTCGTCCGCAGTCTTGTAGTATTCGCCAGGCAGAATGTTCACGCCGGTGACGACCGCCGTCATGAATACGTCTTCGGGATTTTTGCCGACGAGAGCGGCTTTCAAATTCCTGATGTCCCGCTGGATGGCCTCCTGACCGATGTATCGGATCGGTCCAACATTGATCGGGAAACGAAGTGGCCGCGACGAGGGTCCGGCGTAGGCTTCCGGCGTACTGTAATAGTCCGCGAAATCTCTGCGGTCCTTGCTGCCACCCATGAACGAATTCAAAAGGCTGAAGTCCTTGGGCAGATCGCGCATTTCGAAGCCGGTGACGCGGTGGTAAACGTAGGTCGCCCATGCGCCGTAGTCGATTTCATCCGACACCGGCTTGCCAAACTCGCCGTCGTTGACCACATCGATGCCGGCTTCGATCTGCTTCGCGACGACATCTGCAACGGCACTCGCCAGATTCGATTCGAGCTTTTCGGGCGGCGCTTGGTCGCGGTACGACTCAATGAGATTCGCGGGCCGTGGCAGGCTGCCTACATGGGTGGTCAATATGCGATTCGAACTTTGCTTCATTTCGTCGGGCTCCTTCAGGACTGGCTGCCCGCCTTATATCGCACTTCCGGTGAATGATGAAAGCGGATTATTGGGCGACCCACGATAGAGATGTCATTTGCGCAAGGCTCACTTTCCTAGGTACTATGCGCGCGGCTTATTTCAAGGAGACAACCATGAAGCGGGCTGCGTTTGTGCTGGCGGGGTTTATCGTGACATTGGGACTGGCGATGCTTCCATGCTTGCCAGCGAACGCGCAGCAGGTGAAAGCCACGGATTTTCCTCCGCCGAAGCCGGCGTTCCCCGGACAAACGAACGCCCCGCCCCCGGAGCAAAAATCTCCGGCTCTGAAAGTTGAAACCGTGGTGCAGGCGCTCACCCGGCCGTGGACGTTCGTGTTCCTTCCTGATGGCAAATTTCTAGTCACCGAGCGCTATGGGACGATGCGAACGGCCGAGAAGGACGGCGTGTTTTCGATGCCCATCGCGGGCGTACCCGATGTAAAAGTAGTTGCGGCGCAAAGCTTGCATGACGTGGAGCTCGATCCGAATTTCGCGCAGAATCGCCTGATCTATTTCAGCTATTTCGCGCCGCCGCCCGGAGAAGATCCCGCCGTCTGGCCGAATGATTATTTTTATGCCCGCGTAACGAACTTGCCGCTCGCCGAACGCAGAATGAAATCCGTCGGCACGGAGCGCGTGGCCCGCGCGCGCCTGAGCGAAGACGATAAGCGGCTCGAGCACGTGCAGGTGCTGGTTGATGGCGTCGATCGCCGCATCGTATTCGCGCCGGACGGCACCCTCTACATCAGCGGCGCCGATCGTTTTCGGTTTTACGCTTCGGATATGGATGGTGTCGAACACGAATTTACCGACCCGGATATTCTTCGCAACTTTACGGGACGCGTGGCGCGCATCAATCCGGACGGCACGATTCCCAAGGACAATCCGTTCATGAGCGAGGCCACCGTGCTGCCTGAAACTTTCGCTTACGGATTCCGCGATCCCGACGGCGCTGCAATCAATCCGTCGACGAAAGAACTTTGGATCGTCGAGCATGGGCCGCTCGGCGGCGACAGAATTTTGATCGTGCGCTCGGGCCATTTCTATGGCTGGCCCAACGTGAGCTACGGACGGCAGTATTCCGGCGTGCCGGTCGGAAAAGGATTGACCGCGGAAGAAGGCGTCGATCAGCCGATTTATTTTTGGTATCCGGATATCGCGCCTTCGAGCGCCATGTTTTATACCGGCGACATGTTTCCTGAATGGAAAGGAAATTTATTGGTGGGCTCGCTGGTGGGGAAATGCTTGATTCGTCTGGTGCTAAATGGAGATCGCGTGGCTTCAGAGGAACATTTGCTCACGGATCTCGGGCAGCGCATCCGCGATGTCCGCCAAGGACCCGATGGCGCGGTTTACGTGCTTACCGATGCGGGGAGTTTGCTACGGGTTACGCCGAAAAAGTAAAAAAACGCTTTCAGCCGGAGCGAGGCTGGGGGTTTAATTCGCGGAGACCTTCGGGGAGGACGACTTCGATGAGGCGGGCTGAGGTGTCCACGCGCACGCAAATTTCCTGCGCTAGAGGAATCAGCAATTCTCCGGCGGGTGAATCGACAATTAGGAGAGGCGTCCCCGGAATGTTATTGCCGGTGGATTGCACGTCGCGCACGGTACCGATCGTGGCGCCATTTTTTTCGCGAACTTCGCATCCTATCAAGTCCGTGATGTAGTAGCTGCTTTCGGGGAGCTCGATGCGCTCTGCGAGCGGAACGCGGACTTCGAGGCCGACAAGTTTTTCCGCGTCGGAAATGGAATCCGAACCTTCAAAATGGAAGATGGCCTGGCCGCCACGGCTCTGGCTCAGCCAGCAGGAACGAATCGCGGCTTGAGAGTCGGGTGAGCTTCCGCCGCACAACCACGCGGAAGTGAGAGTTTTCAAACGCTGGGGAAAATCGGTGAGTATTTCGGCCGCTACTTCGCCGCGGCGTCCATGCGGGCGCAGGACGCGCGCTACCGTCACATTGGTCTGCGGCAATTCGCCGGCGCTCACTATTCGAGAATTTCCAGAGTGAAGCGCTTCTTCAGTTTCATCCCGGCGGCGCCCAACAACGTGCGAATCGACTTTGCGGTGCGCCCTTGCCTTCCAATCACCTTGCCCAAATCCTCGGGATGAACTCTAAGTTCGAGCACGGTAACTTGTTCACCTTCCACTGCCTTCACCTGCACATCTTCTGGGCGATCTACAAGTGCTTTCGCAATTGATTCCACTAGATCCCTCATCGCGTTTCCTCCACAGCTTGCCCGGCCCAGCGGAGAAACTCGCTCGAGCGTGTACAAGAGCTACGAACATGGCATCTGTAAGATTGGACGCTTCAGGCGGGCTTTGGGTTGCGTATCAAGCTGCGGACAGTATCGCTCGGCTGCGCGCCTTTACCAAGCCAGTACTGCACGCGTTCGCTATCGAGTTGAACAGCGGCGGGCTTTTTCAGCGGGTCGTATGTGCCGACAATCTCGACAAAACGGCCGTTTCGAGGGCGCGTCTTCTCGGTTACGATCACGCGATAAAACGGATGCTTCTTCTTGCCAAACCTGGCAAGGCGTATGGTTAGCACTAGCAATTCCTCCTGATTTTCAACCAAAAACAGTATAGCGGACCCTGCAGATTTCACCAATCGCAAACTATCAGCCCGATCAGCCTGAAAACCCAATCGCGGTCTGCACCCACGCGGAAGTGCGCCAGACGTATTTGGCGCCATTAGCTTACCGGCAGGCTATCACTCCGGAATCGACGTCTTGGCCGGGTGATCTTTGTCCGGCGGAGGCGGCAATGGGGCGAGCTTCTCATACCCGCGCTGGCCGTCGGGACCGATCGGGCCAGGCCCCGGTTGCAGGTGGGGCGCATCAACATTTTCTTCGGCGCACGAATACTCCTGCACCTGCTTGCCGGGTTCGCCGAGTAGCCAGGTACGCTGGTAGTGAATCGGTTCGGTGTAGAACTTCGGATCGATCACCGTCAGTTCGAGGTGCAAATGGCCGAGATCGGGGCGCGTCCACCGCTCGATCGTGTGGAGTTGGTCGCTGTGAGGATTCGCATTCTCATCTGCCCAGGTGCGCGCGTCCTTGAATGCGATGGAATCAATGACCAACGTGTCGCCATCCCAGCTGCCAACTTCTTCGCCAAAGAACGACGGGTCCGGATCCTGACTGTGTTTTCGTCCATCGGTCGGGATCAGCCGATACGTTGTGTACCAGTAGAGAAACGCAACATGATCGGTGCCTTCGAGCAGTTGGAATGGCAAAGCGCTGGCATCGTGACGAGGAATCCCGCCCACGATGCAAAGGCTCTCGGGGTCAATCGTATGTTCGACGTTGTACTTCAGCGCTGCCCGACCCGCCTCCGTAAATGGCAGCTTGTAAGCAGGCAAGTCCTTGCCAATGTTTCCAACCGGCTTGTCCTTGCCTGACGGGACCCAATAGCCTGAGAGGTCGGGTCGGCCTTGTCCAGTACGCGGCGTGAGGCCTTTGGGCAAATCTTCTTCCCGCCGCGAAAACGGCAAGCCCTCGGACTCCGATTCGGAATTCGTTGGGTTTGCTCCGGCGGCAGCAGGACTAGCCCGCTTGGGCGATTCGTTTTGTGCAACGGCCCCGGAAGGAATCATGAGGTAGGCGATACTAGACAGGACGGCCAGACCGATCAGCTGCCAGGAAAATCGAAGTCGCGGCGCAGAATTCCAATTCATTGGCGACCCCTTCTGTGCGGTCGTACTTAGAGCAGAGTATAAGCTAATAGCCACTTTCGGAGTGATGCGCATTTCGGCGAATGTACCTCATGAATTTATCCATTTATGAGATCATCTACGTTCCCCGGAGATTTGCATGAAAATCAAAGCTCCAGTGCTGGCGGTCACGATGCTCCTCGCCTTAGTTAAGCCGGTTGTCGCTCACCACTCGTTTGCGGCTGAATTTGACGGGGCCAAACCAGTACGGCTGGTGGGAAAGATCACGCGAGTAGAATGGACCAATCCGCATTCCTACTTTTATCTCGATGTAGCCGATGACAAAGGCAATATGACGAACTGGGCGTGCGAGGGAGCGAGCCCTTTGGCGCTCACACGCCGCGGCTGGAAAAAAGGCGACCTGAAATTAGGCGACACAATTGTTGTCGATGGCTATCGTGCCAAAGATGGCTCGCATTTCGTCAACGCGCGGCGGGTCACATTCCCCGATGGCCGCTCGCTCGATAGCGGCAGCCGCGCGCCCGATGCCCCAAGCTACATCCCCGCGCCAAAGTAACTCTTAGTAGAACCAATTGCTGCGGAAGGCTACCCACCAACTGACGACCAGAATTGGAATCGTTGCTCCCAACGCCCATCGGAAGGGCAAAAACAGGTCGGCCGCCAAACCCAAGACGGTTAATGTGGCCCAGAAGACCCTTTTTTGCACCAGGCCATTTTAGCTCTTTGATTCCCTTCCCGCGGCGAAGATGAACTCTTGAGCGGAGGCGTGTGTTCAGTATCATACGGATGGAGGCTAAACATGGAGGGCGTTTCCGTGCGTCCCGCGGTTCGCAGCGATCTGGCTCGTCTGACGGAGATTTACAACCACTACGTCGCAAACACGCCGATTACGTTTGATATCGAGACTTATACCGTGGAGCGGCGGGAGAGCTGGTTTAGCCAGTTTTCCGAGCGGGGACGCCACCGGCTGATGGTGGCGGAGGAAAACGGCCTGGTCCTTGGCTACGCGGGCACCATGCGCTTTCGTCCCAAGGCGGCGTACGAAACCACGGTGGAAACGACGATTTATTGCGCTCAGGAAGCGACCGGCAGGGGAGTTGGTTCGCTTTTGTATCGCGCGCTGTTTGAAACGCTGAAGGACGAGGACATTAACCGGTTCGTCGGCGGATATACACTTCCCAATCCCGCGAGCGCGGCTTTGCACGAGCGCTTTGGATTCCAGGCCGTGGGAATTTACACCGAAGTCGGGCGAAAATTCGGACGCTACTGGGATGTGGCTTGGATGGAGCGGCCCGCGACAATCGGGTGAGCCGCACTGCTATCGCAGAAGCCAAAGCGGCAGAGATGCTTGCGCGCATTGCTCGATCATTTGCTGGTCGCGCGCGGAAAATGCGTTGACGTGCTCGCTTTCCACATCCACAGTTCCAATCACGGAACCGTCAGCCGGCGAAATAATGGGAACGATGATTTCGGAAAGCGTGCTGCCAAAGGCTTTGAGGTATCGCGGGTCGGTTCGCACATCGCCCGAGATTACGGTTTTCTTCTGCTCGATCGCCGCGCCTGTGAGCCCTTTCCTCACTGGGAACGTCGGATGCTCTGGCGCGCTCGGGCCGCTCCACGCGACGATTGAGACATTTTCCGCGCCCACGTCGTAGACGCCGACCCAGCGATATTCGCCGAGTTTGCGAATCAGTTCGGCGAGGCGTTTCGCTCGTGCCACGCGATCGCCGCCGCTTGCCGCCGTCGAGCGGATCTGGTTCAGCGTGTTATCCATCACAATCGGCATAGTGGCTTTTATCCTTGGCTCGTCATTCCGCTGCGCCGGCTCCGCCGACTCCGCCTAGGCCGCCCATTCCGCGAAGCTTATTCAGGCCGCGCATTTTGCCACGCATGGTGTTCCCGTACATTTTCATCATGCGGCGCATGTCGGAATATTGCTTGAGGACCTGATTCACTTCCTGGACGGTGGTACCGCTGCCGCGGGCGATGCGCTTGCGGCGCTTGCCGTTAATGATGTCGTCATCAGCGCGCTCGGCGGCGGTCATCGAATTGATGATGGCTTCGGTGGATTTGAGCTGCTTTTCGTCGATGGAAGCGTCTTTCGGAATTTTTGCGAAGGGCCCAACCTTCGGGAGCATGCCGATCAACTGTTCCATCGAGCCCATTTTGCGAATTTGCTGAAGCTGATCGCGAAAATCTGCGAGAGTGAAATCGTTTTCGCGAAGCTTGCGCTCCATCTCGCGCGCTTTTTTCTCGTCGACGTTTTTCTGGGCCTTTTCGATCAGTCCGAGAACGTCGCCCATGCCCAGGATGCGCGAGACGACGCGGTCCGGAATGAACGGTTCGAGCGCATCGTATTTTTCGCCGACGCCGACGAATTTCACCGCCGCACCCGTGACTTTGCGGATGGAAAGCGCGGCGCCGCCGCGCGCATCGCCATCCATTTTAGTGAGGATCACGCCGGTAACGCCGAGCCGCTTGTGAAATTCGCCCGCCGAGCGCACAGCATCTTGTCCGATCATGGCGTCCGCGACGAACAGAATCTCAGCGGGATTCGAGCTCCTTTTTCAGCATGGAGAGCTCGTTCATCAACTCATCGTCAATATGGAGACGCCCGGCCGTATCGACCAGAATCACGTCGCACGCGGAAAGCTTTGCTTCGCGGGTGGCGCCGCGCACGATTTCGAGCGGCTTATCGGTGCCGGTACCGGGCCAAATCGGAGTGCCGGTGGCTTTGGCGACTTGCGCAAGCTGTTCGCGGGCCGCCGGGCGATACACGTCGGTGGAGACGACGATGGGGCGGTGGCCGTGCTCAGCGAGCCATTTTCCCAGCTTACCGGTCGAGGTGGTTTTACCCGACCCTTGCAGGCCACAGATCAGCCACACCGACGGCGGGCGCGAAGAAAATTGCGGGCGCGCTTCGCGGCCGAGAAGTTCGGCAAGCTCGTCGCGCACGATTTTGACGACTTGCTGATCCGGGCGAAAGTTGGAGGAGAACTTCGGAACCGAGAGCCTTTTGGCGAACCTGGGCGATGAAATCGTCGGCGACTCCGAGATTGACGTCGCCTTCGAGCAGCGCTTCGCGAATTTCGGCGAGGGCGGCGTCGAGATGCTCTTCGGTCAACTTGCCCTGGCCGCGCAAATTTTTGAAGGCGCGCTGAAGTTTTTCGGTGAGTGTTTCGAACATTTTTCTTATGCCGTCCCGGCCTGAGTTTTCTTCGACAGCATGTAGCCGGCAATTTCGGCGCTGGGCGCCGCTTGATCCACGAAGGTGAACGTTCCCTTCTCTTTCATTTCTTCGGCGGCGCCTATGAGGGCGCCGAAGGCCACCCGCGACAATACCCCGCCGAGGCTGATGCGCCGCACGCCTGCGGCGCCCAGGTCCGCGACGGAAAAGGAGAGACCCTTGATTCCTGTAAGCACGTTCACCGGATGCGGGGCGACGGCGGCGCAGACGGCCTTGATGGCTCCGAGATTCGGCAGGCCCGGCGCGAAGAGCACATCGGCGCCAGCCTCGGCAAATGCCTGAAGGCGCGCAATGGTGTCGTTGAGGTCGGGGCGCCCGTGAAGGAAATTTTCGGCGCGCGCGGTAAGCATGAATGGAAAAGGCAGCGCGCGAGCGGCTTCGACCGCTGCCGCAACGCGCTCCACGGCGAGGTTCTGATCGTAGATCGGGGTGCTATCATCGCCGCTGAAATCTTCCACTGAGCCACCGACAATTCCCGTGGCGCCCGCAAGGCGAATCGTTTCAGCGACAGTCTTCGGATTGTCGCCAAAACAATTTTCGAGATCCGCGGCAACCGGCACATTGACTGCGTCCACAATCGAATGGCAGTGCGCGAGCACCTCTTCGCGAGTGACCGCTCCGTCCCTACGGCCGAGCGAGAAGGCAAAACCGGAACTGGTGGTGGCGAGCGCTTGGAAGCCGAGTCCGGCAAGAATGCGCGCGCTGCCAGCGTCCCATGGATTCGGGATCATGAAAATACCCGGGCCGGACGCTTCAACCGGCGCTCCCGAAGTGGCGGGGAGCTTGTGCAGCGCCCGGAATGTTTTTGCTTTGTCAGTTTGGCTAACGCTCATGCAGTAGCTCCTGCTGCACCCGAGAGTGGCGGGTGCGACGCCGCAACTTCCGATTCTATGGGACGCGCGGAGGGCGGTCAAATGCGAGGGTCTGAGCAAATGGTCGCTGATGGAGGTTCCGCGCCCGTGTCGAGTAGACATGGTCGCGGTCTTTTGTTTTCTATGGGTTGGGACGTGTTCTACTCGGCTCGAGTGTCGATTAGAAAGCCGAAGAGAGATCCTGCGGGTGCGTCCGTGGAAGGCACGTCGGATTGCATCGCGGCTAGCGTGTCGGCTTCTCATGCGGTGTCCTTTCCGGGCCGGGCCGTGCGTGGCCCTGATTCACGCTACCACGCGGAGGGCTCGATTTTGTCAAGCGCGCCTGTGGACTTTATTTTCACAGAGAGCAAAACGATTGGAGGATGGGCAGTTATTAGGGCGCGACGTTTTCGCAATTGGCTATTGCGCCGAACACACAGCGTCCGTATTATGCGCGAATGCTCTTCAAAAAAATTATCCGGGTTTGCAGCGAAGAATTGCTGAAGGCGAAGCGCGCGATTGTCTCGGCGTACGGCGCGATACGCGAGGCCGACGAGCGCACGCTGGACTTGCTGATGATGTTCCTCGGAATCCGCTAAAGAATCCCTCGCATAAACTGCCGGCAAAATAATTCAAAGCCCTGGTAATTTGCCAATTTTCGCTAGCGCGTTGGGCCCTCGCTCAACCGGGCGATCGGAATGCCCCGACGGCCGGGCACAGGAATGCCGCATTGTGCCCAGAAAAGGGGAAGCGTATGATGCCCGCGCCTGGGGTCCCCCCGGGCAATTTCGCACATACTACCGCCCCAAGGAGGGTGCCATGCGGATTCGATTTCTCAGCGCGATTGCCCTGGTGATGCTGTGCAGCGCAACCGTTACGCACGCGGCCGGCCGCACAACGTATTATCTAGCTCTCGGCGACTCTCTCGCAATTGGTCTCCAGCCGTCCGCAAGCGGTGACGCCCCGACGAACCATGGCTACGCAGATGACATCTACGCGGCGTTCCGGCTGGTCAAGCCGGGACTCAACCTCGTCAAGCTCGGATGCTCCGGCGAGACTACGACAACGATGATAAAAGGCGGCCTCTGTGACTATGGAGGGGACGGCAACCAGTTGACGGCAGCCGTGAGCTTCCTTCAGGCGCACGCCGGTCAAGTGGCCCTCGTCACGCTTGATATAGGAGCGAACGACGTGGATGGCTGTGTCACTGTGAGCCCGCTCAACATCGATCAGGCTTGCATCCAACGAGGTGTCGGCTGCGTCAGCTCCAACCTGCCGTGGATCCTCGGGCAACTGCGCGCAGCGGCGGGCCCACACACGCCCATCATTGCGATGAACTATTACGATCCGTTCTTGGCGGCTTATGTACTCGGAGCAGCCGGACAGACGATAGCCTATCAATCCTGGCAAGCAACGACGGGGTTCAACAGCGTGCTCGAGGGTATCTATCAAGCATTCGGAGTTCCCGTGGCGGACGTCGCGAAAGCGTTTTACATCAACGATTTCACACCCGTTCCCGTTATAAACCTTCCCATTAACGTGTTTCTGACCCTGACTTGGACGTGGATGGCCGCGCCCCCGCCGCTTGGGCCAGACATCCATCCGAACGCCGCCGGATACGCCACCATCGCCGGTGCGTTTGTGAGCAAAATCCTTTGATGGAGTGATTTTCTCGGGTTCACACAGCGTGCCGGCCGATCACCCGCGCGCAGGCATTTCAGGTCCGCACAATGGAAAGGAGGACCGATGATCGAGGTGCTGAAGGACCTTCCCCCTGGAATTGACGGCGTGCGGGCCATCGGAACGGTATCGAAGGACGATTACGACAAAGTTCTCGTACCGCTTGTTGAAGAGGCGCGACGAGAGGGGCGTCGCCTTCGATTTCTGTACCAGTTGGGGCCGGAGTTCGCGGACTTTACTCCCGGCGCAGCGTGGGAGGACGCCAGAATTGGGCTGCAATCGATGCGGCTCTTCGATGGCTGCGCGGTGGTGACCGATCTGAGCTGGATCCGGGAGTTGACGCGGGTCTGCGGTTTCCTAATGCCCTGCCCCGTACGCGTATTCAGCAATCAAGAACGAAACAATGCCGCCGAGTGGCTGGTCTCCCTTCCCGAAGGCGCCGCCATTTCTCACCGTCTTCTTCGCGATTCCGGAGTGATCGTGGTGGAGGTCAAACAGGCTCTGCGAGCGCAGGACTTCGACGCGCTGGCATTCACCGCGGATTCGTGGATCGAAGCGCATGGCGAGTTGCAAGGTTTGGTGATCCACACGCGCGAATTTCCAGGCTGGGAGAACCTCGGAAGCTTGATTCGCCACCTCCGATTTGTGCGCGACCATCATCGGAAGGTAAGGAGAATCGCGCTGGCCGCCGACGCGAAAGTGGCCAGCGTGGCGCCCAAGATCGCCGAACACTTCATTCAGGCGGAGGTGAAGAGCGTCCGCTATGATGAGCTCGACAAAGCGATAGCGTGGGCAGGCGGGACTGCGACAGAAAGTGCCACTTCGTCACGATCAACATCCAGCTAGCGGATTTGCGGACGATCAGCATCGACGTTAACCTCCTGTTAACTTGATTTCGACCGTGCAACGGGTGGAGAATGGGCACGTCTCGTGTCCGACCCTGCTCGGCGAGACGCACAGCGAGGCAACTGCGGCCGTTGGGAAGGCCGCTGACCAAAACATCCACCGCGACGTACCCAGCGCGCTGCCTACAACGTACCTGATCGCAAGCGATCACAGATTTACGAAATGCGGCTTCGACGCAATAGCCGCGAGCGGCGGATTGACTTTCGCCAAAATCCAAACAGACCGATTGAAACAAAAGGAGGAATTGCTATGTACGTGGTCACAGGAGCGAGCGGACACTGCGGGCATGTGGTTGCGGAGCAGCTACTCGGCGCGGGAAAGAAAGTCCGGGCGATTGGGAGGAGCGCAGAGCGGTTGCAGCAGGTGAAGGAGCGCGGAGCGGAGCTTTTCGTATGCGATCTGACCGAGCAAACGGCGCTGGCAAAAGGTTTCGAAGGCGCGGAAGGCGTCTTCGTGATGATGCCCCCGAGCACGGCGAGCTCGGATTATCGCAAAGAGCAAGACGGCATTACGGATTCCGTGACGGCGGCGATCAAGGAAGCGAAAGTGAAGCATGCGATTTCGTTGAGCAGTATCGGCGCGGACAAGCCACAGGGCACGGGTCCCGTGGTGGGGCTGCACGATCTAGAGCGGAAGCTGAACGCAATATCCGGGTTGAATGTGCTGCACCTGCGGGCCGGATCTTTTATGGAGAATACGCTGGCCCAAATCGGAATCATCAAGGCCATGGGGATAGCGGCGGGTCCCGTGCGCGCAGACCTGAAGCTTCCCATGATCGCTGCGCGCGACATCGGCGAATATGCCGCGCAGGCGCTGATTGGATTAAGGTTCAGCGGACAGCAGACACATGAACTTCTCGGACAGCGGGATATGAGCATGACCGAGGTTGCGTCCGTTATCGGCACGGAGATTGGCAAGCCGGGCCTTGCTTACAAGCAACTGCCAGATGATCTAGTGCGGAAGGCGTTGACGGACACGGGAATGTCTCAAAATGTGGCGAACCTGATCCTGGAAATGTACGAGGCGCTCAATTCCGGGCACATGGCTGCACTCGAGAAGCGCTCGCGGGAAAATACAACGGCAACTTCCTTCGAGACATTCGTGAAGGAGGTTTTCGCGCCGCAATTCAAGGGCAAGTCAACCGCAGCGTGAGGCGATCCGGGACGGGGACGTCGGCGAGTACAACTTGCGGTTGACACAATGCGGGAGGAGGGCTAGGCTTTCGGCGCGAAGAGAAGACGAGTTTCGCGACTCCGGTCGACCCAGCTCCGGGACATCGCGAAGTTTCGGGGCGAGCGACACCGATGAAACGGCCCCTCTACCTTTTAGCCCCTTCTTCGGTTTTGGTGTGCATTTGTGTCAGCGTGGTCCCCGATAGTTGGGGCGCGACTTCCCCTCGCTCCTCGGCGTTGAAAGAAAGCGGCGTCGAACCCCACGAATCGACAACTACCATCCCAGGACCCCTGCGTTCGTTTTTGCGGATGGCGGCGATCAGCCAGAAAGTCTCGCCCGACGAAGTGATGCCGCTGCTTTCCCGCAACGTCTTTTTGACTGGATACACGGGTGCGGGTCGAAAGGGGCAGCCGACCGAATTCCTGTTGCTGCTAAGACGGTATGTCCAGCAGGCGAGAGAGCTGGCGGATTTGGCCAAGCCCGACGGCGTAATTCGTGTTTCCAGTTGCGACGAGGCGAAGCCGCTACTGCAAGTTCTCGGCTACAAGACACGGTCGGACTGCGGACAAAGCAGCACTTTTCTCGAGACGGCCGATGCGCAGAGGGCTTTTCTCACGACAGACTCCGGGTTCCCTTTGTCTGAGCTCGAGAGAACACTATCGGGGGGAACGGCCTTCGCCTACGCGTTCCCCAGCTCCCAGGTTCCTATATTGTTGACGGAGCAGGATTGGACCGCCGTAAGCGACAAGCCCGGCAATGGCACAGGCAGCCGGGACTTGCTTGATGCGCTTTTGCACGATCCGGTGCTGGCTCATCTTTACTACGCCTGGGCCCATGTGGACCCGGAAACTCGAGCCGTCCTGCAGCGATCGCCAGGTTTGAAAAGACTGGAGCCTCTGGCTGGCTCTCTGGACTTTTATGGAAGCTACCTTCTCATTCGAGAGGGACGCGTGGTGGTTCCCGGAGGTTCGGATGCCGAACCGGCATGGAAAGAATTGGTCGGGGCAAGCCCGGAATCGCCGGGGGAATTCGTCCCGCAACTACTTGCGAAGGACAACGGCTGGTTAGCAGCTTACTTCGACTCACTCTCGCGCATTCCTCAGGAAGAGCAATCGCACTTTGTTGAACGTCCGCGGCTGCGACGTTGCTACGAAGCCCTTCGGGGAAAAAAGGCTTTGCCCAGCGCTATGGAGTCGGTCTTTCGCCCGGACCCGGACCTCTTGGTTTTGATGACTCGCCTTCAGTGGGAACCCAATGGCGATCCGCACGTGCCTGGAGGTCTCCAGGCGTGGAAAGACGTCCTTGGTCAAAAGGCCGCTTCCGAAATTTCTCGTGAGTGGGGCCTGCGAGCCAAAGGCTGGAGCGATCCTGAGGGGCTCCTGGAAGCCTTGTTTGCCTTTTCTCGGGTGCGCGGAGAAGGAGGGCCAACCGAGATTTTTCTGGCGCTGAGCGAGCTGGATGGCAGGCGATCGGCGGGGCAACGCTTGAGCCCCCAAACAGTTGAGCTGATGGCCAGCAAGTTCTCAGAATTCAAGGATCAGTATTTGATCTTTTCCGAATTTCCTGAGCTGAGCGATGCGTCGATCGAACTGTTCTTAAGGACAGCCTCAGCGGTTGGGAAGATTCCCGACCACACGCTGCGGGGGAACGCGATGGGAATCTTCGAGGCGAATGTTAGCCTCTGGCAAATCCTGTCGCGCCAGGGCGAGATTGCGGAAAACAAGCAAGACGAGTCGTGGCAGGGAATGATCAGACCTTTCACCCATGTTTCCTCGGCTACGCAGCTTTTCGAAGCGGGACACGTATCGCTGGGAGAAGTACTGCGCGCTGCTACCGGCAAAGCGGACGGCTCCCAGGACGAAATCGTTGATTTGCTGGCGGGTCCTCGTCAGACCAGCCCCGAGGGTCAGCGAATCCACAGAGAATTGGCTGATAGGATTCGCTCGGTACTGGACGATCAGCGCCTGGTATCGCTCGATACGCTACTGGCACTTGGCGACGGGCTGAGTACGATGGCGCAAGCAGCCGGAGGAAGTGCCGCGGGCGATAAACTAGCTCCGCTCGCCGAGCAACTCACAGAATTCCAAATGCCGCAGCCGATCTTCACTCGCGGCGAGAGAACGGAGTTTACAGCGGGAACTTACAACGACCGGCATACCGAATTGGAAATGCGGACCGATGTTGCAAGGATTTTGAAGGCACCTGCTTCCAAAGCACAGTTGGAAGCAGCGCGGGGGGAACTCGCTCCCTTCCTTCGGGACACCCTGGTGGGTTTCAGCTATGCCTATTACCAGCCCCCCGAGGCTCAGGCTCTTCATAACAACTCTCTCGTAATCCGATCCCACGATTTCTCGGGAGAGACGATCATGGGAATGGAAGGATCCCTTTGGCAGAGTGCGCGGTTGTTCGGGGCAGGATCTCCGGCAGGGGGTGGCGCTCATCTAGTCGGATCGCTCGCGAACCTGCCCTACGTCCTGGCGAAAATGGAGGAAGATTTCATTTCGCCTGAAAACGTGCAGGCACTGATCTGGTCAGATTTAGTGCCGTCCGTTTTAACGGGCGCCGTTTTGCCACGTTGGTGGGGCGTGAGCCGGAATGAACTTCACGCCATTGCACTCTATCAGCGCGCCGGAGAAGAACTCTTGGCAGCCTCAGAGAAAAACGAGGAGTTGCGCAGCAGAGTGACGAGCCTCCTTTCCAAGAGAATGTCTCCTGAGACATTGGCGCAACTGGAAGATACGCTGCGAGAAGGGCAGCTGTCCAAGGCGTCTCTTGAGATCACTCCGGCTGACACATTCTATTTGACTGCCGAGCTTCGGAAAGAATCCCCCGGGGAAACCATCTCCTGGGGGCCGGCGGGGCGAGAATTGGAAAATTTAGCTCGCGAGGATCCGGCGGAAGTCAACTGGAACCGGCTGTCGCAGGATTTCGGCGTGGCGCACCCCACGCTGGCGCGGACGTATTCTCGCGAATTACTGAACCTGAGGCTGTTTCCGATGTTTGCAGGCTATTCGAGCCGGCTGTTTGCCGAAACGTGGGATTCCACGAATCTGTATTGGGCGCGCTTGGCCGACGAAATGGGCTATCAGCCCGAGACGCTAAACCGGCTGGTCCCTGAGCTTACCGTGCACATGGTCGCGAAGATCTTTGCCACGGACCTGAATGACTGGCCGGCGATCCTCCGCGCGATGCGAGAGACGGGAGAAGAGTTTCGGCAGGGCAAGTTTGCCTCGCTCCGGTTGAATAGCGGGCCGCCCGAGCCTTAGGCAGTCTGTGTGCTGGGGCACGCGAAAGCTCGATACTGACCTATCCGGCTGGACGAAAGCGCTACAGCTTTCGACATTGAGGACTACATGCTCAAAAGACTTTTTGTGTTTCTCGGCTTCGTGGCACTCCCGCTATTCTCCGCAGCCTCGGCGCTAGGTCAGGAGAGCGCCCCGCCGCCCATCAACGTCACCGTCGATCTGGTGCAATTGAATGTAGCGGTGACCGACCACAAAGGGAACTACATAACCGGCCTGCGTCCGGAAGACTTCGTCATTACCGAAGACAAGATTCCAGAGAAGATCGCCACTTTTGGAGAAGGAGACGAATCGGTCCGCGTGCTACTGGGCGCCGGGCTGGCAAGCGCGAAGCCGTCAGATTCGCCAGGGCAATCAAAGGAATCCAGCGCACGCGTGTCCGGGAGTGAGCTGACTTCTCTGGTGGGAGGCGCAAACGTTTTCGTTCTTTTCGACACGAGCAACTACATGTATCGCGGTTTTGTGTTCGCGCAGGACGCCATAGCCGATTTCGTTCGCTCCCTGGAAAAGGCGGACCGAATTGCCCTCTATTCTTACAGCCGAGACCTCTCCAGAGCCGCGCTGCTTACCTCGGACCGCGCGGAGGTTTTGCGTGGCGTGCGTACGACCGTGGCGGGAGACGATGCAGCGCTTTACAATTGCCTGTTGTTGACCGTGAAGGACGCGGCCCACCTCACAGGAAGAAAGGTGATCGTCGTTTTCTCAAACGGCCCCGACAACGCCAGCATGGTGCCACCAGAAGAAGTTGCCGAGTTGGCGCAATCCACTGGAACGACGATCTACATGGTAAGCACCGAACAGGCACACCTGGAACCGATCTCCAATGCGGTATTTCAGCGCATGACCGCTGCCACCGGCGGAAAAGTTTATTTTGCTAATAACTGGAAGGATGAGCAAGACGCGTTTGCCTCGATCCGGGACGACTTGGCTCATCTGTATTCTTTGAGCTACTACCCCGAGCCGAATCCCAACCGCGGCTGGCGCACCATCACGGTAAAACTCAGAAACGGGCATACGAAATACCACATTCGAACGCGGGATGGGTATCGCCTCCAGCATTCTCGCTTCTCCACAGAAAATGTGCAGCCCACTGAACCGGCCGCCGACCCACAATAGCGGTCGCTCGAGCGCGTGGTGGCTAGCGGACCTTACGGCCGGAGACTACGAGCGCTGGCATCGGGATTTCGAGGCGGCCACCGGTACGGGCGTAGCCAGCTGCGCGCTTTTCGATAGCCTCGCGCACTTTCGCAAGGGCTGATGCAGGTTGCGCGCGGAGCAGGCCGCCTGTCCGCGCTGAGCCTCCGTAAAAGGCCTCGAATACGTCCGCCTGGGAATCTAATTTCCATACTAGCGGGAGCCGCGCGATGGCGACCTGGTCGAACCCGGCGCTTTCGAGGGCTCGCGTGGATTCCGCGGGTTCGCTGAAACGGAAAAACGGCGGGCCGGCGGGAAGCTGGATGTTCGGATCGCCAAATTCGCGAATGGCGTCCAGCACGAGGACAAATCCGACAGCCTCTTCCGGCTTCGCCCACACCGTGAAGGCGAAAAAACCGCCGGGGCGTAGCACGCGATAAGCCTCGCGAATGGCGGATTCCGGTTGGGCGAGATGCAGGATGCCGAAATTCATAACGGCGGTCGCAAACTGCGCATCGCCGAACGCAAGAGCCTCGGCATCGCCAACTTGAAAATCGATCGCGGGATGAAGTTTCCGCGCCATCGCGACCATGGCTTCGGAGAAATCAATGCCGAGCGGCGTCCATCCGCGGCGCTGAGCCTCGGCGGAAACGTATCCCGGGCCGCTGGCGATATCGAGGAGATTGGTTTTGGGTTCGGCTGAGACTGTGTCAAGCAGAGGGCCGATGGTCTGCGAGGTGAGGCTGCCGAAGTAACGATGGTAATCGTCCGATGCCTGCTCCCAGCCATCATGCTCGAATTGATGGAAGGCGTTGGCGTCCATCGTTGGCGGCATATTTTTGGGCTCTCTTCGGGCTTCGCGCTATTATGTCGGAGTTTCAGGCCTGAAGTGAATGGATTGTAACGTCCGCTCTGCAAGCTTCGGGGAGCGGCCCGGCAATGGCGAGGAAATCGTTTGACCGGACTGCGGGAAGAAAAGGTGAGAAATGACTTCGACGCCGCTTGATATTGAAAAGTTCAACAATGTGGCTCGCTATGACGCTTTGATGGACGTCATCCGGAACCGGATGACGAATCGCGAGTTTGTGGCGGATTACAAAGTTCCCAAACAGCACTTCGAAATGATTCTGGAAGCGGCGCGCCACGGTCCGTCGGGCGCGAACGCGCAGCCATGGCATTACATCGTGGTGAACGATCCCGCGGTCCGGGAGGCGCTGACGAAGTGTTTCCTCGACGAGCAGCAGCACCGCGCGCAGTTGAAAATGGGCTTCCCGACGCCAAATTACAGAGGCGTGAAGAACGCGCCGGGCCTCATCGTGGTGTGCTGCGATTACCGATTTCTCCGTGCGTTCCCGGTTCTGATGGATGGATCGGCCGAAGATAAGCTGTACCGACAAAATGCCGAGCGCATTTTGCTGCAATCCGTGGCGGCATCGACGATGTCCGCACACCTTGCGGCGGCGGCGCTGGGCTACGCGGTTTGGTGGATCACCGCCATTGGCCAAGAAGCCATTCAAGAAAAAATAGGACCGCTTCTCGGCGTTCCGAAGGACCTTTCGATCATTGACGTGATGTGTTTCGGGCCACCGCTAAAGCCGTCGTACAAGCGCTGGAAGAAGACTCTGAGTCAGATCATGAATTGGGAACGCTTCAATCCCGAAAACTACATGACAATCGAGCAGATCGACGCGTGGGTGAAGAGCATGCGCCACAAAGTGATGTATCGCGACGAATCGAAAATCGACTGAGAGCGTCGATGAGGGCGGCGTTAGTCCAAGAATATCGGGAGGCAGAGAGGCGGCTCGACGTGGAAATCGAGGCGAGCGATTTCCTCAAGGGCGCGATTCAGGACGGCGCTGTCGCAGGCTTCGAGGGTCATCACGAAGGGCAGAGCGGAGTGCGGGAAACCAGGTTTTTGTAGAAGCGCGTCTATGCTGATCTGATATTTTGCGAGGATGGTGGCGAGGGCGGCCACGATGCCAGGATTATCCCGCACGACAAAGCGCAGATAGTGAGGGACGGTGAAATCGCCGGAAACTGAGTCTGGCACTTCGGAAGAGGCCGGCAAAGATTCCGGAGTTGCGCTCGCGCTGCGTGCGATTGAGTACAGATCCGAAATTACCGCGACGGCTGTGGGATCTCCGCCCGCTCCATTTCCCGAAAAGATGGTGCGGCCGCCGAATTCTCCGGTGACGGCGACTAAATTCTGGCTGCCCTGCGCATGAGCGATCAACGATGCAGCAGGAACGAGCGCGGGCTGAACGGCCGCGGCCAAGCGCACGCCTTTCGAAGT
The DNA here is from genome assembly GCA_963754105.1 of uncultured Acidobacteriota bacterium. Taxonomy (GTDB): domain Bacteria; phylum Acidobacteriota; class Terriglobia; order Acidiferrales; family UBA7541; genus Palsa-295. Next base: position 127,521 of record CAVWEZ010000007.1, on the reverse strand, counting down.
ATCTTTTTGCGCGATCGAAATTTGGCGGATTGCGCTCTTGAGTTCGGCGGCATACATGAAGTCGGCGGCCTCGATGGAGGCGATCGAGCGGCAAGGGATCTGTTCGCTGCGAACACGCAGGCGCCAGCCAGCCTGGATCAGAATCATGAGCTTGGCGCGCGCGTCGCTTCCATCCACATCGGCGCTGGAATCGGCCTCGGCATAGCCGAGCGATTGCGCTTCCTTGAGCGCGGCGACAAAAGTGGCGCCGGTGGACTCCATTTTCGTCAGGATGAAATTGCACGTGCCGTTAAGGATTCCGGCTATTTTGTGGAGACGATCGCCCGCAAGGCCTTCCTGGATACCGATTATGGCGGGAATGCCTCCGGCAACGGAGGCGCCGAACTCGAGGCGGCGGCCCATTTTTCGGGCAAGGTCGAGCAGTTCCGGACCAGACTCAGAGATGAGCAGCTTGTTCGCGGTGACGACGGACTTTCCGGCACGCAGCGCGCGGCGGACCCAGTCCCCGGCCGGTTCGAGACCGCCGATGAGTTCGACGACGACATCGGCGTCGGAAGATAGAATGTCTTCGACGTTTGCAGTCCAGCGAACGTGAGCAGGAAGCCCCACAATTTTTTTCCGTTCGATATTGCGATTGAAAATGTGGGTGAGGAGGAGCGGGCTACTTTTGTCCTTGCACAGAATTTTCGCGACCGAACGGCCCACAGTGCCAAAGCCGATGAGGGCGATTTTCAGTTTCTTGCCGGCTTGCCGGGCGATCTTCGGGGAGACGGACTTTGCGCGGCGGGCGCTGGACGAACGCGATTTGGCCACCGATGGAGAACCTCGCATCAAGAAATTTGCCTGCCCGATGCTGCGCGAATCGGCCGGAGACGGAAATATTCCGGCGACACATGGTATCAAACAATGAACGGCGAGGCTTCTATTCCGCGTCGAAATCCACTTGCCGGACGGCTGTGCGGACGGACCCGTCATATGCCTGTATCTCAATCCGGTAGGAGCCGGCCGGGAGTTGATCGACGGGGACTTTGAGTCCGACTGGAAGGACCGTGCTCCCTTTTTCCATGAAGACGGAAGGGTCGATATCCTTGCCGCTCACGACGGGCTTTCCGGTTTTCATATCGACGATGACATATGAGACGCGAAGCGCCGGCGGAGTGGCGGTGGCGAGGCCGGGATCATAGAGCTGGGCGTAGAGGGCGACAGAATCGGTGCGCTTGAAATGGTTGCTGGCGGACGGGACTACTTCCATATTTTTCAGGAGCAGCGGCATGCGATCGGAAAGCAGGTCGGCTTCAAGCGCGCCACCCAGGCCGGCGGCGGGCTGAACCTGATCGCTGAGGGCGATGGCGCTGAGGGTAAAAGTTTTGCCGTCGTACGGATCGATAGCAAGCGGAGCTTCGTACTTTCCGAAGCTCTGGCCTCCGGCGGAAAGAACCACGGTGAGGCGGTATTTTCCCGAGGCAATCTCGAATTGATTGTCGTAACGCATGGGGTTTTCGGTGAAGCGCTTCCATTCATCTTTTTCCAGATCCAGGACGACTTCGTCGCTGAAGCGGGCGCCCACGGAGCCATCGGGGCGCGAAGCGATGCCCAAAACGTCGATTACAGCGTGATGTTTGCCCTTCTCCTTAGAGAAGGCGACAGAGGAGGCGGGGATTTCCATGGCGACGTCCACACGGGCCTGGTTGGGCGATGTGTAAATGAATGGCGCTTCGAGAGAGCCTCCGGCTGGGCCGGCCGCTGTGCTCGTGGCATCGGCTTCGAGTGTCTTGGCGATTGGTGTTCCTTTGAGGAAATCCTTCGCTTTTGCGTTGCAGTATCCGGTGCGGGAGCGGACGCTCATCCCATGGCGATCAAGCTTGACGCGCAGGGTGTGGCACGAGCCATCGAGATCATCCGACGGAGAATAGCCAAGCAAGTAATATTCGTTTTGTTCGTCCGCAATCTTGGCGAGACCGCCTAGCAGGTCGTTGGTGTTGTAGATCGGGAAGCCCCCTGTTCCGGCTGCGAGAGCGTAGAGGACGCCTTGGTTTGCTGAGCCCGTTTCGGGCAGCGTGGGAACAATCATTTGAGGCGTAGTGACGCCACCGTAGGGCTGCGGGCCGTAGATGCCGGGATAGCCGCCGGGCGTGCCGCGAGGAGCTCCGCCAGGTGGAGCGGCTGGGGGAGCGCCTCGAGTGCCGCCACTGCCGGGAGCGCCGGCGACTGGAGCGGCGACTCCGCGCCCCCCGCCGCCTCCACCACTACGCTGCGCGGGCGCGGGAGCAGCAGATGGCGATGGCGCGGGGTAAGAAGCGAGAACGAGGCGAGGCTGTGCGCTCGGCTCCGCGGCAAACGGATTTCGGCTGCCGGCCGGATTCCAGGGAGAGAGATTTTGGCTATAGGGCGCAATCAAGCCGCGAACGTCCAGGGGATAAATGGCCACGTTGGCCTGATTGCAGGCGGATATGGCGGCGGTCATTTCGGCTTCTGCTTCCGGGGTGAGCGGAAAACCCTCGGTGAAGAGCACCAGACTTTTGCGTCCCGGAACGGCGGCGAGATTTCGGGCCAGGCTGCGAATAGCCAGCAGGAAGGTATGCACGCCGAAGTCGTCTTCCGTTTGAAAAAGGGCCGGAGAAGCTGGGCCCGCATCCCCTCCGCTCCCGCTGATCGAATCATCCGACGCGAGAGCCGAAGATTTAAAAGTCGCGGCGGCTTTCTTCAGACGATCAGCGTCGGCAGTGAAGTTCTGAACGATGCGCAGCGCGCCGGTGAAATCAACAACGGCCATCACACGGTCCGGGCCGACATTGGCGTCGATAAATTTCAAAGCGGCCTGGCGGGCGCGCGGCTGGTCCGAGATACCCATAGTGGCATCGTCGAAAAAAAGAATCATGTAGTGGCGGTCCGACGGCGCGGAAGAATTTTCCGAGCCGAAGGAGAAATTGACGATGGTTTGTTCCTTGTCGTTGTCGAAAACGTGGAAATCCTTGGCGGTGAGGTCGTGGACGTACTTGCCTTTTTTGTCGGTAACGATCACATCCACGCGCACCACGCGCGACTGCGCGCGCAAAACATTTTCCGGCGCGGTGGCGGCCTGCGCGGCGGGAGAAGGCGGCGTGGATTGTTGGGCGCGAACGATTGCGGGGGAAGCAACCCACATAAGGGCCAGCAGCAACGGCGCAGCTGCGAGGATTCGTAATTTTCGTCCGCGGCTCAGGCTCATGCGGTCTCCTAGTAAGGAATTTCAACCACGCCGTTTTCGGCGGAAAGCAGAGCGGCCTGGGAATCGCGCACTACCAGGCGAACCACGTAATCGCCAGGCTTCACGTCGAAGTTGGTGCGCACAGTCACGCCTGTGCGGCTCAACCTTTCCAGAGTTTCATCGCGCAGCTTCATCTCGACAGTTCTCTCAGTGCCGGTGATGAAGTTGCCGTTGCGGTCGAAAAGCGCGGCGACCACAGTGAGGCTATTCTGGTTGCGCCCGCCGGTTTTCTCGAATTGCATGTGCGCCAAATCCACGTGGGCGAGCACCGCGAGTTTGGCATCCGTGGCATCGGTCTTGAAGAACTGCGTTTGCAGCGCGACGGGCAAGCCGTGTTGCTCTTCCTGGGAAAAAACGGCGTCTTCGATATCGCGCTTGGCGACATCCACGGGGGTCTCGCCGTGAAGGGGCGCGTAATACCCGCGGCGGGTCTGGATCGTGAATTTATCTTTGGTGTGGAGGACCACTTTCAGCGAGTGGTAATGGCCGTCGAACTTGAAATTTTGCGGGACGAACGCGAGATAGTAGTAAGCCTCGGGCGCCGAAGCGACTTGGCGCAGACCTTCGCCCAGGTCGTTGCTATTTTGGAATGAGTATCCGCCGGTATCCGAGGCGAGATATATGAGTGTGTCCACTTGGCGGGACTGTCCGGCAAGGCTCCAGCCGGTGCGAACGCTTGAAGCGACGGGATTCGGATCGTTCGTGTGCTCGCTGATATCGCCGCCGAGTTGGGGCGTATACAGGCCGCGCGCGTCCAGGGCGTTGATAAAGACGCTGCTGCGGATTGCATTGTCCACGACGTGCGAAAAATCGATTTGTAGAGTGGGATAGATGAATCCGGGAGAAATCAGCACGATGCTGCGCTGTCCCGGGAGCGCAGCCATTCGGGCGATGATTTCCTCGATGCGGCGAAAGACGGAGAGCGATTGCTGCGTGCCTTGCTGCTCAATGCGAAGTGCCTGCCCCGCCACCTGACCTTGCGCGCGGGATACTGCGCTCGGGGGCACTTGGCCATTGGCAAGTTCCGAAGCCAAACCCGGATCGTTTTGCGCATCGCATGCCAGAGTATCTGTTGTGGCCACAGCGAGAGCCTGCGCGTCATTTTGGTTTTGAATCAGGTCGGCTTCATAGAAGTCCATCGGCGTACAGTCGAGTGGATCGGAGTGGGCCGTGCCGGTAATGTCGCGGGGCAGCAGTTGCATAAGAGCTTTGTGAAGCTTCGCGCGGTCGTCCGTGAAATCCATCTGATTCTGGCCGGAAACGGTGAATATTGCGACGCGATCCGTGGGAGTGAGTGAAGCATCTAGATAGCGGCCGGCGGCGTTGCGCGCTTGCATCACGTCTTCCATATTGAGGTGCGGATCGTCGAATAAGAATGCCACGAAGCGGGAGGGTGGCAAGAAAGCTGCGGGTTTTGGCTCGCTGGAACCTCCGGTGGATACCGCCTGCGGCTGGACAACGTGCCGGGAGAGAGAGTCTAGCGTCTGAACCGCGAAATTCGAAATCTCCTGAGGCTTGCCGTCTTGGAAAACCTGGAAGTCCTCTTTGTGCAGGCTGGCGACCGCGTGGCCTTGCGGATCCCGCACGACTACTCGGACGGGAACGAGGTTGACTCGCACGCGCAAGGGTACAGGGACATCCTGCGCGCTCATTTCGGGCGCATCGCCGGCGGGTGATTGGGTCTGGAGTGTTCGCGCGGGTGCTGGCGTAGCAGCCGGCGAGCCGGCGGTTCCGGAATTTTGCGAGGATTGCGCCAGAACTCGATTGGCAGGCGGGAAGGCGATTCCAGCCAACCCAGCGCCGCACAGGAGCACGAGACAGATTCGAAGGCGTCTGCTGCACGTCGGAAAGCTCATGTAGGACTCCCACCCCAAGGAAGTCGGAGGTGCCAATCAAGGCTGACGGGGAGTGTACATCGAAGTTACGTGTGCCGCTTGGATTTTGTCCTTATGCGGGGGCAACTTGCTCTCCCGCAAACGGCTAGAGGATTTGCACGGTGGGGGCTGATGCGGCATCCGCGGCTGCGGCGGCACGGGCGGCTACGTTGCGGGCCATGGCGTAAATGCTCTTTGCCCCGGGCGCATCTTCGCCGAGAGAGGCGGCCGGTTTTCCAGTGTCGCCGCCGACGCGAATTTGAGGATCGATTTCAATTTCACCGAGAAACGGGACATCGAATACCTTGGCCATATGCGCGCCTTCGCCGTGGCCGAACACGTCAATTTTGCCCTGGCAGTGCGGGCAGGAGAAGTAGCTCATGTTTTCAACCACGCCGAGAATTTCGACGTTGACCTGGCGGAACATCTCGACGGCCTTGCGCACGTCCGCGAGAGCGACCAGCGAGGGCGTGGTGACGATAACGGCTCCGCTCACGGCCACGCTTTGGATTAGGCTCAATTGCACGTCGCCGGTGCCGGGCGGCAAATCCGCGATTAGGTAATCGAGCTGACCCCAGCGCACGCTGCGAAGGAATTGTTGCATCACGCTGTGGAGCATCGGGCCGCGCCAAATGAGCGGCTTGTCCCCAGGATTGAGCAGGCCCATGGAGATCATCTTCACGCCGTAAGCCTGCACGGGAATGATCGTCTTCTCGTCCAGCATCTTGGGCTGCTCGCTGGAGCCGAGCATGATGGGGACGTTGGGGCCGTAAACGTCGGCATCAAGCAACCCGACCGCGGCGCCGAGGGTTTTGAGCGCGACGGCGAGGTTCACCGCGACAGTGGTCTTGCCCACGCCACCCTTGCCGCTGGCTACTGCGATCAGCTGCTTAACGCCAGGGATAGGCGGTCTCTCGGGTGGGCGTGGCGGGGTCGCCGCGGAACGCGCTGGTTCGCTGGGTTGATTGGCCATCCTAGTTTCCGGTTCCCCCTGTGGTTGCTTCTATCCGCTGTAGCCGCGGTCAAACTCGGGAGTTCTTGTTCCGATTCATCGCGCTCCGCACCGGCGGAATAGCCATCATAGACTGCTCGCGGGCGGGCGGCAACGCCCGCGGCGCGATCCATCGGAAAATGGTCGTTTGGGCCGTTCCGGCCTGGTCACCGTGGACGATTTTTCTTTACACCAACAACCACTTGTGCGGATTCAGGCCCCGGTGTAAAGATTCTGTTTGTATCCTCGAACTACGCCCTATTGGTCGAATCCCCGCCAAGCCGCCATACCGCCCGGAATGCCGCGTACGCGATGCCGAGCCGTCATTCTGCTCACCTGATAAAGTAAGGGAGTCGCCAAGGTCCCGTGTGAAGCAACGCACCTGTTCCTGCGGTAGGATAGGCAGCCATGCGATTTGACATCGTCACGATTTTTCCCGATTTCTTTCGGGGGCCGCTCGATTACGGAATCGTGCGGCGGGCGCGCGATGCCGGCTTGATCGAAATGCATGTGCATGATTTGCGCGATTTCACGCACGACCGCCATCGCACCGTAGACGACAGGCCCTTTGGCGGCGGCGAGGGAATGGTGATGAAACCCGAACCGATATTCGAGGCTGTTGAGTCGTTGGTTGGGGCCGGCCCGGCGTCTCCCGCGACAGCAATTGTGTTGCTTTCGGCAGCGGGCAAATGTTTCCGGCAGGAAGCGGCCCGCGGACTGGCGAAGCTCCATCGCATCGTTTTGGTCTCTGGGCGCTACGAGGGCGTCGACGAGCGCGTCGCCGAGCATCTTGCCACCGACGAAATCTCGATTGGCGATTTTGTCCTGTCGGGAGGCGAACTGCCCGCGGCGATGATTCTGGACGCCGTGACGCGCCTTATTCCCGGGGCTCTTGGAAACGAGGATTCCAGCGTGAACGAATCATTCAGCGGGTCCACCCGCGGAATTAATTTGGTGGAGGATCGGCCTCGTAATGCTCGAGGATGGAACGCGGGAAACGCAGCGATCGGCAGCGAACTGCGAATTGCGGAGCGCGGCATTCTGGATTTTCCCCACTACACACGGCCTCAATCGTTTCGCGGTTGGGAAGTTCCCGACGTGTTGATCAGCGGGAACCATGAGGAAATTCGGCGCTGGCGGGCCGAAAAGGCGCTAGAAAAGACGCTGCGCAACCGCCCTGACTTATTGGAGCAATTCCAGGGTTGAAGTTTGACTCGAAGGTTCGTTCCGTCTATCCTTGAATCAGGTATTGTTGGCATGAACTCTCTATTCCATTAGCTGTTTCCCTCCCGGGCCAAGGTTCAGCGGCCCGCGCATCCCTTTCGCGATTTTTGCATCTATAACTGGCAGTCGCAGGCCCGAATCGAGCTATTTCATGGCGAAATTGACGCTTTTCGAGAAACTTGAGCGAATTGAAGCGCGCTACAACGAGATGACGCGCGAACTTTCCTCGCCGGAAGTACATGGCGATTCGGCGCGCTACCAGAAGCTCGCCAAGACTCATTCGGAACTGGGCGAAATCGTCGCCAAATATCGCGAATGGAAGGAAATCGAAAAGGGGATGGAAGGCGCCAAGCAGTTATTCGCCGAATCGGACGACGCCGAGATGAAACAGATGGCGCACGACGAGCAGCGCGAGCTTGAATCCCGCCGCGAAACCGTGGAGCGCGAAGTAAAACTGCTGCTCGTGCCCAAGGATCCGAACGACGAAAAAAACGTGATTCTCGAAATTCGCGCCGGCACGGGCGGAGACGAAGCCTCGCTTTTTGCCGCCGAGCTTTTTCGCATGTATTCGCGCTACGCGGAATCGCAGCGCTGGCGTGTGGAGATCCTCGAAAGCTCCACTTCGCCGGTCGGTGGCATGAAAGAAGTAGTGGCCGCCATTCAGGGAAACAAAGTGTACTCGCGCCTGAAGTACGAGAGCGGCGTCCATCGCGTTCAGCGCGTGCCCGCAACCGAGCAACAAGGCCGCATTCACACCTCGGCCGCAACTGTCGCAGTGCTTCCCGAAGCGGATGACATCGATATCAAGATCGAACCGAAAGATCTGCGCATCGACACGTTTTGTTCGTCCGGTCCCGGCGGGCAATCGGTGAACACCACGTATTCGGCGGTGCGCATCACGCACATTCCCAGCGGGCTGGTGGTTTCGCAGCAAGACGAAAAATCGCAGATCAAGAATCGCGCCAAAGCGATGCGCGTGTTGCGCACCCGATTGTACGAAATGGAGCAGGAGAAGCAGCATCAGGCGCTGGCGGCGGAGCGTCGCGGGCAGATCAAGACGGGCGACCGTTCCGAAAAAATCCGCACCTACAATTTTCCTCAGAATAGGATCACCGATCACCGGATCAATTTCACCGTTCATCAGCTAACCGAAGCGATGGACGGCAAGCTCGGGCCGCTGGTCGATGCGCTGGTTACTCATTTCGAATCCGAGCGTCTGAAACAAGAGCTCGACGCGGATGCAGACGCAGCGTAATAGGACGTCACGGTGCGGCTAAATAATGCCAATTGACTCACGCACTAGGCCGCAATCGGTCGCGACAGATGTGCGTGCGGCGCTGAAAGAGGGGATGGCGCAGTTGCGTGCGGCTAACGTTACGTCATGCACTCTCGCCGCTGAGTTGCTGCTGATGCACGCGCTAGGTCGCGACCGAACTTGGCTCTACACGCATCCCGAAGAGGAACTCGATGCGTCGCTGGCGCGAGAATACTTTGCGTTGATTGCGAGACGAGCGGCGGGCGAGCCTACTCAATACCTCACGGGAAAGCAGGAATTTTGGGGACTGGAGTTTGAGGTGAATCCGGACGTGCTGATCCCCCGGCCGGAGACGGAACACGTAATCGAAGTGGCGCTTGAGCGGCTCGGCGCGCGCGGAATCAAAATCAACATGCGTACCGGCGAACCAAGTCCGCCGCTGCGCATCGCCGACGTGGGCACCGGCTCGGGCTGCTTGGCTGTGGCCTTGGCACATGAACTGCCGCACGCCGAGATCTTCGCGACGGATATTTCCGCCGCGGCCCTCAACGTGGCTCGGCGCAACGCTGCTCGGCACGGTGTCTCGAGTCGGGTAAATTTCTTCGAGGGCGACCTACTTAAGCCGATGTCCGCTTCACTCGGATCATTTGATTTGATCGTCAGCAATCCTCCTTATGTGGCGCAAGATCACGCGGCGACGCTGGCGCGCGAGGTTCGCGAGTACGAACCTCACACGGCCCTTTTCGGCGGCCCGTCGGGCATCGAAATGTACGAGCGCCTGGTCCAAGAGGCGGGCGAATTGCTTCGATCGGGCGGCGTGCTGGTGCTCGAACTGGGATATAACTCGGCGCAACCCGTTCGCGCCGTTCTGGTGGCGCGACGCCACTGGGTGAATGTAAACGTGACCAAAGATCTTGCGGGGATTCCTCGCGTGCTTGCCGCGGAGCGAGCCTAGGGCGACGGCTAGCTTGCCGGCTGCGCGGCGGGCACTTGTATCCCCAAAAACTTCGCGGCGTTGAGTAGCAAAATTTTCGGCCGCACCGAATCCTTTAGCGGAAGCTCGGCAAACTCACTCAGCCAGCGTTCCGGAGTCATCATCGGAAAATCGGTGCCGAAGAAAGCCTTGTCCTGCACAAGAGTATTTATGTTGTGCACTGTTGACGCGGGGAAATATTTCGGCGCCCAACCGGAGAGATCCATGTAGGTGTTGCCCTTGTGGCGCAACACCGCCAATTGATCGTCATGCCAGGGCCAGGACGGATGCGCCATGATGATGCGCATTTCGGGATACCAGGCGGCCAGATTGTCGATGTAAGGAATCGGCTTGCAGTATTCGAGGGTGATGCCATTCCCGCCGGGCGAGCCGGCGGCGACAGCCGTGGTGCCAGTGTGAAAAATCACGGGCAAATTGAGTTTGACGATCTCTTCGTACATTGGAAAGAAGCGCTCATCGTTGGGATTGAACCCTTGGGCGGCCTGCTGAAATTTCATCCCACGCAATCCCATATCCGCGCAACGCTTCACTTCGTTGACTGCAATCTTGCCCTTCCAGGGATCGACGCTGCCGAAACCGATAAACGTCTCCGGATACTTTTTCATCCACGCCGCAGTTTCGCCATTGTCCATTTTCACGCCGCTGCGCGTCTCGCCATCCACGTCGAAGATCACGGCCATCATGTCCTGGCTTTGATACATCTCCGCCATGCCGTCGGGATCGGATCGCCATTTTCCCGTGTTCATCGGCAGACCCGCCTTGGCGATATGTCCCCAACCCTGCTTGGCGCGTTCACCCGTCTGGATGTGGGCGTGCATGTCGATGGCTTTGAGCAATATGGTCTCCGTCGAACAATTTGGGGGAAAAACAACAACGAAAAGTTCTCGTCGTGGCTATCGCGGCGTCAATTGGGCCGCATGGAACTTCACCGGTACATCCATTTCCTTGCAATCCGGCGCGATGCGCAGGGGCGGCTCCGTGAGTTTTTGCACTGCCGCGGGATCGAGTCCCGGCGCAAATTCGCGGAGCACGAGACCCTCGGGCGTAACGTCGACGACAGCCATATCCGTGTAAATGCGCTTCACGCAGCGCGGAGCAGTCAACGGCAGCGAACACTTATTCACGATTTTCGGTTTCCCCTTGTTGGTCACATGGGTCATGGTGACGAACACATTTTGCGCGCCGAAGGCGAGATCCATCGCGCCGCCCACGCCAGGCACTTTTTCGCCAGGAGTGCGCCAGTTGGCCATATCGCCATTCGCTGCAACTTCCAGCGCGCCGAGTACGGCGTAATTGATATGGCCGCCGCGAATCATGGAAAACGACGTGGGATGATCGAACACGCTCGCGCCGGGAAGCAGCGTCACATATTGTTTACCCGCGTTGATGATATCCGGGTCTTCATGTCCCGGTTCAGCCAAAGGCCCCATGCCCAGTATTCCATTTTCACTATGGAAGAACACCTCGCGGTCCCGCGGTACGAATCCGGACACAAGAGTGGGAATCCCGATACCGAGATTCACGTAGCTGCCTTCAGGAAGGTCACAGGCCACGAGGTAAGCGATGCCTTCGCGAGTGAGTGACATTGTCTATCTCCCCTCAGTGGTGATTTCGAGATATTTAGGATGGCGGACGACTTCAACGACGCGATCAACAAAGATCCCCGGCGTGTGAATATCTTCCGGATCGAGATCTCCCACGGGAACTAGTTCATCGACTTCCGCCGCGACAAAGTTGGCAGCCGTCGCCATGGGCACGTTGAAATTGCGCATGGCCATCCGGTAATTCAAGTTGCCCAGCCGATCGCCTCGGTAGGCCCTGACAAAAGCGAAATCGCCATGGAGAGGCTTTTCAAACACGTATTCGCGTCCGTCGATCACGCGCGTTTCCTTGCCCTTGGCCAGCTCGGTGCCGGCAGCAGTGGGCGTGAAGAACCCGCCCAAACCGGCCCCTGCGGCGCGAATTCGCTCCGCTAGAGTCCCCTGCGGGACCAACTCGAGCTCGATCTGACCTTTTAAGTATAACTCCTGGAACGAGCTACCGCCGGGATTGTTGGGGAACGAAGCAATCAGCTTGCGAACGCGGCCATCGTGAATCAACCCGCCAAGAGCGTGCGTACCTCCGCCAGAACCGTTGTGGACGATGCAGAGATCCTTGGCACCCTGTTCGCGAAGGGCTTCGAGCATCTGGCCGGGCAAGCCGGGATCACCGAAGCCACCCAATAAGATCGTGGCGCCGTCGAACACGCTTGCAACTGCTTCCATACAAGTGGCTAAGGTTTTGTTCACCATATCCGCGCCCTGATTTGTCCCGGCAATTTAGCACGCGGGACACGCGGGAATCAAATGGCTCTGGGCATGAAACGAAGTCAGGCGCAGAGGTTCGATAAGGTTGATAAGTGTCGAAATATGTAATCAGTAGCCCTTAAAACGAGGCGCGCGTTTTTCCAGGAAAGCGTTAAGCCCCTCGCCGCAATCCTCGGAGAGGAAACAGTGAAGTTGCAGGCGGTTTTCTTCGTCGATCGCCTGACTAAGAGCTTGATGGGCTTCGCCGATCATGGTGCGCTTTACGTCCCTGTAGGCAAGAGGCGGGCCTTCGGCAAGCTGTTGGGCGAACTTCCGCGCTTCCTCATCAAATTGTTCGTGAGGATAGACGCTATACACGATTCCAATGCGCCGGCCTTCCTCGGCTGACAGGCGCTCGGAGGTATAGAAAAGTTCGGACGCGCGGGCCAATCCTACTAGGCGCGGCAGGAAAAACGTGGCGCCCAGGTCTGGATACAGTCCGAGTTGGGCGAACGCCTGCTTGAACATGCCTTGGTCCGAGGCTATACGCAGGTCGCAGGCTAGCGCGAGACTCATGCCGCCGCCGGCAGCCGGACCGTTGACGGCTGCGATCACGAGTTTGGGCATGGACGCAATCGCGAGGCATATCTCTTTTCCGGCAGTTAGCAGGACTTCAAAATCGCGCACGGAGCGACGGGTCCGCGCATCGCAAATGTAGTTGATGTCGCCGCCCGAACAGAAGCCGCGCCCGGCTCCCGTGAGCACTACAACCCGAACGGATCGATCATCTGCGGCGCGAAGAAGGGCATGCACCAGCGCGCGGCACATTTCGGGATTGAGGGCATTTAGCTTTTCCGGCCGATTCAGGCGAAGGGTAACGACAGCGCCCGACCGCTCTTCGAGCACCAGCGAACTCACGAGTTGTTGTGTTGCACCCATGAATCATCCATCTCGACGAAATCGAACGCTCTAATCTTTCAGCGCCTTCAACAAGGCAGCCAACTGTTTGAAGTACCTCTTCTTGACGCCGGCGCTGGTACCGCCATTCTGTCCGCTTGTTGACGGCAGCACAAAAACGCGGGCACCGTAAAGAAATTCCTTTTGCAGGCCGAGCTTGCACGGACGGCCCGCGAACTTTTCATAGACCATCTTGCCATTGAAGGCGACCACTCGCGGGCGCATGTCTTCCAATTTTTGCGCCAGCAGCACCCTGCCCTCGGCGAACTCCTGCCGCTCGATTTCATCGGTGCCGCGGGTGGGCCGTTTTACAAGATCCGTCATACCGATACCGAACTCGAGCATGCGCCGATCGTCCTCGTACCCCAGGGGCTCGGGGATTACGCCAGACGCGTACATCATCGGCCAGAACTGGTTGTTTCGGCCGGCGTAGTAGTGTCCGACGCGAGCGGAACGATCTCCTGGATTGGCGCCCACCAGGATCATTTTCATTCCCTTGCGCAGGTAATCGGGCAACGTCCTCATAGAAAGCCTAGATTCCTTCCATCGATTTCGCGCCGGTTGCGTCTAATGAGTGCAATCGGCGGAACTCGGAGCAGATCTTATCGTCGAGCCTAAAAATAAGCCGCGTGCTGCCAGTCCGCGACCGGCGGTTATCATAATACATTCCCAACAGCAGGGGTTCGAAAGCTGTGCTACCCTTTTCTATGGAAGAAACCCTAATGAATTCGCCCAAGTTGGATCCGGTTGAATCTCACGCGCTGCCGTCGCAGGTGGTGAAGGCTGACGAGCCGATATTAGTCGCCGCCGCGAAAAATGGGGATATTTCCGCCTTTGAGACCTTGGTGGGCCGGTACGAGCGAAAGATTTTCCGGCTGACCCAAAACATCACGCAAAATCGCGAGGATGCCGAGGACGCCATGCAGGAAGCATTCCTGAAGGCGTTCCAGCACCTTGGTGAATTTCAGGGCAATTCGCGATTCTATACCTGGCTGGTGCGAATTGCCGTGAATCAGGCGCTGATGAAACTGCGCAAGCGCCGGCCGAACGTGGTGTCGCTCGACGAAGAAATAGATACTGGCGAGGATATGATGCCGCGCGAGGTCGAGGATTGGGGTCCGTCTCCGCAGCAGCGCTACGAACAGACCGAACTTTCGGAGATTCTCGGGAAGGTGATCGGAGAACTCGATTCGCCTTTCCGAATCGTGTTTCAGCTGCGCGATATCGAGGAAATGTCCACCGAGGAAACGGCCGAGGCTTTGGGGCTTTCCGTCCCAGCAGTCAAGTCAAGGCTTCTGCGAGCCCGGCTGAAATTGCGCCAGAAGTTGAATCAATATTTTAAGCAGGGGGAAAGCCGTGAAGTGCAAAAAAATCATTAACGAATTGGCGGATTACCTCGACGAATCGCTGGATCCAATCTTGCGCTCGTCGATTGAAGAGCACCTCGGAGACTGCAAGGATTGCCGCGTCGTTGTGGACACCACGAAGCAGACCATCGAGATTTTCTGCAACTCCGAACCCGCGCCGCTCCCGCTAACCACTCGCCAGCGACTGCATGAAGCACTCGCCAAGCACCTTCGTCACACTCGCGCCTGATCCGCGAAAGATTCTCGTATAGCGCCTCTCCCCCGCCTGCCTGCCGTTCTCACCTCCATTGCTCTGGGCTGTTCCGCTACAACTATTGTTCGAGTAGAGGTATCTCGCGTCCGATTCCTCGCTGGCGCGCCAGCTCGTAGATTCGACCCCCGACCACAATGTCTTCAATAGCTATTCCATTCGATTTGAAGAGTGTGATTTGAGCGCTGTTCGTGCGGCCCAAAATAGTGCCCGAAACAATTTGCGAAAGCTCGCGAACGGCGGCCCACCGGGACGCGTCGTTTCCAAACGCTTGAATCAGATCGCCGGCTTCGAGCTTCGACTGTTCTACCGAATCGGCCGCGATTACATCACATCGAGCAACAACCTCGGCATCTAGCTCCCGCTTCTCGGCGAAATTCACGCCTATGGCATTGATGTGGACACCCGGTGTCAGCCACCGCCCTTCGACCACGGGCTTTGCGGAGGTAGTTGACGTAATCAGGATGTCGGCGCCGCGCACGGCTTCTTCCGCTGTCGCGACGGCGATCACCGGCAAACCTAATCGCGCCGTCATTTCGCTCGCAAATTTCTCGCGCCGCGCGGCATCTCGGCTGAACGCGTGCACCTGCTCTAGCTTCCGCGTGAGCGCAATAGCTTCGAGCTGCGTTCGCGCCTGCAAGCCGGTCCCGACGATTCCAGCCCTGCGGGCGTCTTCTCGCGCCATCAATCGAGTAGCTAAGCCGCTCGCCGCGCCCGTGCGCACCTGGCCCAGGTAGTTTGCCTCGATGAGGGCGAGCGTTTCACCGGATTGGGCGTTCATGAGCGGCACTAGGAACCGCGCACCGCTCGGCGACACCGAATAGATTTTCAGGCCCATATAGCCGCCTGCGCTATCGGCGGCCGCCATGTAGTGCAAAAAGCCTTTTCCCGCCATGCGCAGTCTCTGCCGCGAATGCGAGATGGCTCTGCCATCAGCGAGCCGGCGGAAGGAAGTTTCGACAGCTTCGAGCGCCAACGGCATCGTCAGAATCGATTTCACATCCCCTTCGGTCAGAAGCAGTGCCATTGCGTGGGACCCCCTCAAATTTTGTCGAATCGAAGTGGATGAAAGAAAATATCAGAAATTGATTTGATAGCGAAGGACCCGCGCCTGCGGAGCATCCAGAACCAAGAGCTCCTTGCGCGGGCTTACGGCGATAGGAGGCGCGGGCCGATTTGCCTGGCCGAGCTCGGGGGCAAGATCCACATCCACCTTGGGTTGCCCGTCTGTAGACCAAACGTGCAGCTTGCGTCCGTCGGCATCCATCGCGAAGATGAATCCGCGCGTCACTGCGATTCGGTCGCTGAGCCTGCGATTTACGCCACCGTTGAACTCGCCGGCGAAATGGCCGTCTTCGGTAAAGCGCAGGATGCGATTCTCCTCGGGATCAGCCATGTACAAGTAGCCGTCAGGACCGACCGCGATCGAACCCGCTCCGACCTTTTCACTCGGGGAACTTGCCACCGGCGACCAAGATCGCGCGAACCTAAAGTGCGAATTATAGGTGAAGACGCGAGCCTTATCCGGATCCAAGACTTGAACCACTCCATCGTCGGCGACAGCGACACCCAGCTCGTCATCGGGCTTGGGACGCGTAGTCAGGCGCAGCTCGCGATAGCGGTCGCCACCAGGAAAAAAAACAAAGGTGCTGCCACGTTGCGAGTCGGTCACGTAAATTCCCCCGCCGCTATCGATGGCAATCGACTGTGGATTCTTGAGCGATGGATCTTGAAACGAAAGCAGCGGAGTACCACGCCAGTCAAACTTTTGAACGAAATAGCTCCCCGCATCCGGTATGTAAACGTCACCCACCCGATCGGTCGCAATGGACACCGGCTGATCGAGTTGGCCCGGGCCGTCGCCGCGCATGCCCCAGCTGCCGATGTAGGAAATCGCCGGGGTAACGGGTTTCTGCGAATCCGCCTGGGTCGCGGTTCGCGAACATCCAACAATTCCATAGAGCGATAGAACCGCCACCGCCACGAAAATTCCTGTTTGGCGTCGCGCGTAAAACTCGCGCCGGCCAAAGCCACACTCACCGTCGGGACAAAGCCTACCGCCATCGACCTTCATTTCATCTCCGGGCATGTTTTCGCTTTGGGGCGGCGCCATCTTGTCTAAGTCGCTTCACAATTGTCTGGCGCATCGCGTAAGTTCGCTGCTCCGCCGCCCCGGCGCTCCAATCTTCAAAGGAAAACGTCGCATCGGCGTCAGGCGCCTTTGGTTCCGTCAGTTTCACGGGCAGCTTTCCGCAGACGTCGCTTTCGACGAACGCGGTTTCGTACCGCTGTCTCTTCTTTCCCCAGGTATACACGCGCATCAAAGTGAAATCGCAAGGCTGACCTTCCGCGTCCCGGCTGCCCACCAGAAGGTATTGAGGCTTTAGCTCACCAGAAGTATCGGTCGTTCGGTTCAATTCAAACCATGCCACGATGCGCATTCCCGCCGAGTTCGCGTAGTC
This sequence comes from uncultured Acidobacteriota bacterium, assembly GCA_963754105.1. Classification (GTDB taxonomy): domain Bacteria; phylum Acidobacteriota; class Terriglobia; order Acidiferrales; family UBA7541; genus Palsa-295. The sequence goes on along the minus strand of CAVWEZ010000007.1, from coordinate 110,615 downwards.
GGGCAGTGGCGCAGGAACATCCAAGTCAACGAACCTTCCCAGCAACCATCCAGACGCCGTCGTCTGGTCGGACAAGTGCGCGCGAACCAGCCACCAGTCTTCCTTTTTCGCTGTCGACGCCGCGTTCGTGCTCACGGCGGTTGGCGCCAACGGAACTTCGGCAACTTTCCTTTCGAACAGATCCACCGGAACCATTTTATTCAGCTGGCGGATTCGTGGACTTTCCCGGCCCGCCGCGATATGCAGATTGGCGAGCGCCCTGGTGTGGCCCCGCGCCTCGATCGGAAGAGTCCCGGTTTCGGATTCCAGATCTTTGGCTTTTTGCCACATTTCCGAAGTTAGCAAGTCGCTCTCGGTGATCCAGCCGGTCAAACCGTTTGTCGTGCGGACGTGTAGCTGATCTTGAAATCGGTCGAGAATCTCCAGGCGTTCGCCGTAGCTCACGGTCCCGACCGGCTCGCGTACCTGGGCGCTTGTGCTCCACAGGATTACTTGCCGGCTCCCAACATAGGCCATTTCTCGCGGACCCGCGGAGCGATGGAAACGAAAATACGCGGCGGCGGATATAAAAATCACCAACGCAAACCCAACCAGCAGTTTTCGCATCAGGGGCCGCACTCAATAGCAATTTTCAAGGTAACGAGCGATTCTACACCCGCGGAAGGGCGCACCTTCCCACTGCTTCCAGGAAAAAAAACCGATGTGTCGAAAATGAGCTGGCGCGAGTCTGCTACAATCCGGCCGAGTCGTAGCTGTCGTTCCCCAAACAATCTAGAAGGGAGTGCCAATGCGGAGCCTCGAAAAGCTGAAGCCTCTCGCGCTGTTGCTTCTGCGGGTCGCCGTTGGAATTATTTTTGTCTACCATGGCTATCCGAAACTATTCGGACACACTCATGAAACCATGGAGGCTTTCGCTCACATGGGGTTTCCACGATATTTTGCCTATATCGCTGGTGTTGTTGAATTTTTCGGCGGATGCATGCTTGTTTTGGGGCTTTTCGCGCGGATCGCAGGCTTGTTATTGGCAGGAGAAATGGCGATCGCGCTTTGGAGAGTCCACGGCATTCTTTCGCACCCTCGGGCGGTCGGCCACTACGAATTTCCGCTGGTGCTCGCTGTCAGCTCCTTCGCAATCGCATCGCTGGGCGCGGGATTGATTGCCTTCGATCACGCACTATTCCGCGAGGGGCGTTCTTCTTCGGGGAAAGCGAAGAAGAATGGCTAAGGGCGCTGGACCTGCGCTAAGCAGGCTGCGTCGTGTGCGGCGCCGCCGCGGGAGGCTCGGGCTGATAGACGGGCCACGGAGCCAGGGGCATCACTATCCAGGCCACGAAATATCCAACAAATGCCGGGACGATCGGCACGGGCATCAATACCAACAGCACCCAGATAATTCGCACGACCGTCGAATCAATTTCAAAATATTCAGCGAGCCCGCCGCAAACCCCGCCGATTTTGCGGTCGACAGAAGACCGCATCAGCCGTCTAGACATTCCTGGTGGTTCGGCGTATCGCGTGTGCTGTCGCGCGCCGCAGAAGTAACAGAAATTTGAGTATTCCGCGATGTCTCTTTGGCAATTTCCGCAATGCATAAGACCTCCTCGCTCGCGAGATTCGCCCGCACATACTCAAGTACGGCTTCCATCCCTTGAAAGTTTCACCGCCCTCTCAATATGCCGCAAGGTCACGCACTGCCCGCGCAATGTCGCCGCTTTGAGGTAGTATCGCGTCCTCGAGCCTCGGATGGTACGCGCAGAAGGTGTCCGTAGCGCCAATGCGGCGGACCGGAGCGTCCAGTTCGTCGAATAGCTCATCCGCGATGCGGGCTGCGATTTCCGCCCCATAGCCCCATGAGCGCGAATCCTCGTAGGCGACGATCACCCGATTGGTCTTCGACACACTCGCCGCGATTGCTTCCCAGTCATAAGGGCTCAGCGACCGGAGATCGATAATTTCCACGGAAATACCTTCACGCGCGAGCTCCGCTGCCGCCACTTCGGAGCGATGAACTACGGCGCCGTAGGTGATGATGCTTACGTCCGTTCCTTCACGGGCCACGCGGGCCTTCCCGAACGGAATCGTGAAATCGGCGCCTGGATAGGGCGACCTGTTGTACGGCTGCCGGTAGAGATGCTTGTGCTCCAGCACCATGACTGGATCGTCGGCGCGCAACGCGGTACGCAGCAGCCCGCAAAGATCCAGCGCCGTCGAAGGCATCACCACGCGCAAACCCGGAATGTGAGTGAATGTCACTTCGCCGCTCTGGCTGTGATAAATCCCTCCGCCGGTGAGATACCCGCCGATCGCCACTCGCACCACTACCGGCGCTTTGAAGTGTCCCACCGACCGCCAGCGTATATTCGAGAGTTCGTTTCGAAGCTGCATCATCGCGGGCCAAACGTAGTCGAAGAATTGAATCTCGGTCACTGGCTTCAATCCGCGGAGGGCCATCCCAATGCCCCGCCCCACGATGCCGGCTTCCGCGATCGGCGTATTGAAAACGCGCGCCGAACCGAATCGACGCTGCAATCCCATGGTCGCCTTGAAGACGCCACCTTTTCCTTTGACGCTGCTGAGGTAGTCCTCGCGGGTGCAATCCGCCACGTCCTCACCGAAGAGGACAATCCGGTCGTCGCGCGCCATTTCATCCGCCAGCGTCAGCGAAATGATTTCGACCATGGTTTTCGGCGCTGCTTTCGCAGCAGCGTGTTCTGCGAAATTCGGCACGGCTTCGAAATCCTTCCCGGTCGGATCCAGATCGTCCGAATACACGCACTCGTAAATGGAATCCGCGTGGGCGGGCTCGGCGGAAAGCGCGCGGTCGGTAGCATCCAGAACTTCGCGCTCCACTTCGGCTTCTATCGCGCCGATTTCGCGCTCATCAAGCACACCTTCGCGCACCAGAAAAAGTCCGAATTTCGGTATCGGGTCGCGATGAGCTTCCGCCTCTCGCTCGTCCGGCGTCTTGTAGAGCTTTTCGTCGTCGGAAAGCGAGTGCGAATAGGGACGCGTGACATGCGCGTGAACCAGCGCTGGGCCACGCCGCGCGCGGCAATGGCTTACCGCTCGGCCAAGCGATGCATAGCTTGCGAGAGGATCGGTTCCGTCGCACTCTTCGATGGCAAGATGCGGAAAATTCGCGACCAGCTTCGAGATGCTCCCGCCCGCCGTCTGCGCCTCCACAGGCACCGAGATGGCATAGCCATTGTCCTCAATCAAGAAAAGGACAGGTGACTGGCGTAAGCAGGCCGCATTCACCGCCTCGAAAAATTCCCCTTCGCTGGTCGAGCCATCGCCACCCGAAACGTATGCAATCTCGTCGCGTTCGTGGGTTAGCGCGTTCCCGTGAGACGCCTGTCGCGCCTGTTCGAGCGCCCCCGGGAATCTGTCGTAGTAAAGCGAGGCCTCCGCCGCGCCCACAGCGTGCAGAAATTGCATGCCCGTCGCCGAGGCGCCGGGGACGATATTGAGCCGCCGGCTGCCCCAATGGGACGGCATCTGGCGCCCGCCGGACGACGGATCATCCTTCCCGCCCACCGCTTGGAGCAAAATTTCGTAGGGCGTCACACCGAGCATCAACGCGAGGGCTCGATCGCGGTAATAGGGGAAAAACCAATCATAACTGGGTTTTAGCAGCAGCCCCGCGGCAACCAGCACCGCTTCATGCCCCGCGCCGCTGATTTGGAAGAAAATCTTGTTCTGCCGCTTTAATTGGATTTCGCGATCATCCAAGCGCCTCGAAAGAAACATCGTGCGATACATTCGCACGAGCGTATCCCGGTCGAGGCCGCCATATTTTGACGCGTCAAACCGCACTGTCTTGAGCTCAGAGGGCATGCTTAACGCCTCCGACGCGGGTGAGTTTCGCCGGGTTCCTAGCTTCGAGACATTATAGCCAAATTAGCCGCGCCGCAAAGCCTCGAACCGTCAGCAAGCATTGATGCCCCACCAAGCTCGCAAGGCGCTACGTTTTCTTATGTGGCTGCTGGCCCCGTGCTTCGAGATCGTGGCGCGCACCACCTGTTGTGACGGCATTCGCGCCGATTCCCGCCGTTTTCTGCGCTACACTTCGCGACCCGATAGTTTCTGGACACGCTTCGTCGCTTTCCACGGCTGGGCCGGAACCTCCTCTCAGGCTTTGGGCGCCGTGGCTTCGGAACAGTGCAGCGGCCATCTCCGCCACCTCGGAGTTCACCGGCCTGACGATCACCGCAGCGCGCCCTCCGCGTGACTTGCCGGCAAAGAATTCCGGGTCCTCCACAAAGTAATCATGCGCCGTTCCTTTTCCCTTTCGTCTACCCGAGCTTGTTTTCTCCTCCTCGCCGGCAAACGGTACTTCTTCATCCACTGCGCTCACCAGTTCTACTTGCTCGCCCACAATCCCCGCCACCTCGAGGTCGCGGACAACGTCCGCGGCTTCGCCGTACGTATCAAAAAATCCAACCACGGATTTGCTCATGGTTCCTCCGCGAGCCGCAACCTTGGCCGCCCCAACCATTCGAGCAGCAGCGAGGGCGAACGTCGATACAGCAAACTATTTAGGGAAGCAGTAAGGTCGGCCTATCCAACTCTGCAAATTCAATCGAGTGAATCGAAAAGCTCGGCAATGGCGGGAAATTCCGGATCGCCGGTGCGGACGGTTTCCGTTTTCACCGATTTGAACGGCTCTTCCGCGGGAATTCTATCGAGCCAGCGCTGGTGCGACAATTTTTCGTGGTCCGAGAAATTCAGCCGCAGCAGCAGACGCACGCGTCCGGAGGGCTCCGCCAAATCTTGGCTGTCCGCCTTTGCAGCTCGTTTCTTTGCGGCTGGCTTTTTCTTTGAGGACTCATCCTTGGCGGATGCGCCGTCAGGCTGCGCGGTCTGTTCCGTCCCGTTGACGCGCTCGAATTTCAATATCATTTTGCTGCCAAGCCGAAAGCCCTGTTTCCATCCCTCGACCTTATGGCGAGCTTGCTGAGCGCCTTCTTCGTTTGTTCCAAAGTCAAAAGTCAAAATGGATTCGGCCATGTATCTTCTATAGCGGGCGGAAGGGTGAAGTGTCAAGTGAGCTGCCGCAGGTCGTAACGATTGTTTGCTTTTGAAAGAGTGGCACATCGTTGTATATACCTGCCATGAGCGGCAGGCGCACAGGGCTGTGGACGAGAATTGGAAAGTTAGGTGCGGCGGAAGGAAACGGTAAATGGATAAACAAAAATTTCTCGATTACATCGATCACTTCAATCACAAGCGCTACGAGCAAGTCATGGAGTACTACGATCCCGAAGTGGTGATCGAATATCCCACCATGCTCGCCAACCCGAAGGCGTCGCCCGTCACCCGCAAAGGACGCGCCGGCTTTCTCCAGCAATACGTCGTCCTCCACCAACACTGCCGCGAGGTTCTGGAAGTCCGCGATTTTTTGATCGCCGGAAACCTGATGGCTGCGGAGATGTACACTGAGTTTCACTTTTTCAAGGACCATCCCGATTTTTCCGGCCGCTCCATGAAAGCCGGCGACGTCTACATCACCACCAATTGGTGCATCTATACTCTGGAAAACGACAAGTTCAAGCGCATCCGCGTAGCGCATTTTCGCCTGCACGACCCGGCAACTGCTCGCCTTTAACTCCAATCGCGCAACAAGCCGCATCCCCAACACCACTTCCCGTGCTCCCCTGAGCATGCCGAAGAATAGCCCCATCGCGCTGTCGACGTCCTTCCGCTATAATTGAATATGCTCGGCAGCCGATTCGCATCTTCATTCGATTTCACTAGGACGATTTGGCGCGCGAAGACACGATGCAGCTCTGCCCCGATCCTGAATAGCTAGCATGCCACCATTCCCAGGTAGTCCATCGGGCAACCACGCGCGGATGGCCGAACGATCCGCGCGATCCTCAGGCCCTGGCCCAGCCGGTGCCGCCAAGAAGCAGTCCGTCTGGGCGATGCTTCCAGACGTTTGGACGCTCATCAAACCGCGCCGCGCCATCCTTGCCGTAGGGCTCGCCCTGATGGCCGTGAACCGGGTTTCAGGCCTGGTCGCTCCGATTTCGTCAAAATATTTGTTCGATAACGTAATCGCTAGACATCAGGGACGTCTCCTCCCGCTGATCGTTCTCGTCGTTTTAGGCGCCACCATTGTGCAAGGATTAACTTCCTACTCGCTCACGCAGCTGCTCTCGAAATCCTCGCAGCGAATGATTACCGAATTGCGCGTCAAGGTGCAGGCGCACATCGGACGCCTGCCCGTGGCGTTCTACGACGCAAACAAGACCGGAGTCCTCGTCTCTCGAATCATGAGTGACGTCGAAGGCATAAGGAATCTCGTCGGCACAGGTTTAGTGGACTTTATCGGCGGCATCATGACCGCAATAATCGCCCTCGCCTACCTCCTTCGCGTCAGCGTCTCGATGACGGTGGCCGCCTTCGTCGCTGTCTTGATTTTCGGGCTCGGGCTGGGTCAGGCGCTCAAAAAAATCCGGCCCATGTATCGCGCCCGTCCAAAACTAAATGCCGAAGTCACCGGCAGGCTCACCGAGTCGCTCGGCGGCGTGCGCGTCGTCAAGGGCTACCACGCGGAGGAACGCGAAGAGAAAGTCTTCGGCATCGGTGTCCAGAAACTGCTCGATAACATTCTTCAGACCCTCACCGCCACTTCCCTCATGAGCTTTTCCGCTACCGCACTGATGGGAATTGTCACAGCGTCCATGATGTATCTCGGCGCTCGAAATATTCTCGCGGGCACGATGACGCCCGGCGATCTCGTTTCCTACATCGCTCTTCTGGCCATGATGATCGCGCCCGTCGCTCAAATTGCGGCGATTGGCCCGCAGATGTCCGAAGCTATGGCCGGCCTTGAGCGCACTCGCGAAGTTCTGAACGAACAAGTCGAACATCAAGATCCTCGACGGACCATTCGCCTGGACCGAATCGATGGACATGTAGTGTTCGAAAATGTGGATTTCGCTTATGAAACCGGCAAGCAGGTGCTCCACAGTATCAATTTTGAATCCGCGCCCGGCACGATGAGCGCCTTTGTCGGCCCCTCGGGTGCCGGCAAGTCCACAATCATCGGGCTTATCGCCGCCTTTTACGCGCCTACGGCGGGCCGCGTTCTCGTCGACGGTGTCGATCTCTCCCAGGTGCGACTCGATTCCTATCGCACCCAACTCGGAGTAGTTCTTCAGGAGACGTTTCTCTTCGACGGCACAATCCGCGAAAATGTCGGCTTCGCCCGCCCGGACGCCACCGACGACCAAATTCTTGCCGCCTGCCGCATCGCACGCGTGGACGAATTCGCCGAACATTTCAACGACAAGTACGACACGCTGGTGGGCGAACGCGGCGTCAAGCTTTCAGGAGGCCAAAAGCAGCGCGTATCAATCGCCCGCGCAATTCTGGCTGACCCGCGCATCCTGATTCTCGACGAGGCCACATCCAGCCTGGATTCCGAATCCGAAGCCTTGATTCAGGAAGGCCTGCGCTATCTGATGCATGGACGAACCACGTTCGTCATCGCCCACCGTCTCTCCACAATCCGCCGGTCGGATCAGATTCTTGTGGTCGAAGCGGGGCGTATCATCGAGCGCGGCACCCATTCGGAGCTTTACGCCGCCGGAGGTCGCTACTACGACCTCTATACCAAGCAGCACGGCATCGAAACGAACCTTTTTCTCGCACCAGGTGAGGGAGATGCCGAGCCGGAAGAGACCCAAGCGGGCGCCCAGCAGGGTTCTAATGGTCCCAGGGACTCGATGCTCCCGGACGCGATCCGCATGATTCGCGAACGAAGAACTTGAGCGTTTTTTCGGTCCTTTCTTTCACCGATCTTTTGAAATGGAGAAACTGCTTGTTGTGCGCTCGTCTTAAACTAGGGCTTCCTCTGTGTCAGAACTGAGCATCGAATTTCCGAGCGCAATCGCTGCCTCCGACGGCCTGCCGCCAGGCCGCCGTGGCTTGGCGATGTTCACCTACTGCATTGGCTTGGCGATGTCGGTGCTCGATGGCAACATCGCCAACACGGCGCTGCCGGATATTGCCACGCAGCTCCACGCCCGCCCGGCCGTTTCCATCTGGGTCGTAAACGCGTTCCTTCTGGCCGTGGTGATTTTCGTAGTTCCTTTGTCCTCGGTTGTGGACATCATCGGCTACAAGCGCGTTTACCAAATCGGCTTGGCGCTGTTCACACTCGCTTCCTTCGGTTGCTCCTTGCCGCATTCTCTGAGCACACTGATTCTCGCGCGCACCTTTCAGGGCGTCGGAGCGGCATGCATCTGGAGCACGTCCGCGGCTGCGATGCGATACACCTACCCGCGCGATCTTCTCGGCCGCGGAATAGGACTCGGCGGAATGGTCGTATTCACGTCCGCTGCCGCGGGCCCTAGCGTCGCCTCGGGAATTTTGGCGATTGCTTCCTGGCATTGGCTCTTCTTGATCAACATTCCCTTCGGACTTTTGTCGCTCAGTCTCTCGGAACGTTTCCTCGCTCCGGCTGAAGGCACCAGGCACCGCTTTGACGTTTGGAGCGCCATCCTGAACGCCGCAGCTGTTACGCTCCTGGTGCTCGGAATCGACGGTATTGGCGACCTCCAGCACATTCCCATTCTGGCAGCCGAGCTGCTCGGCTCGCTCGTTTTTTGGGTTCTTGTGATTCGGAGACAGCTTCAGCTGCAGGTTCCCATGCTGGCGATCGATCTTTTCAAGCGCCGCATTTTCGCGCTTTCGGTCTCCGCCTCCCTGTTCACCTTCATGGGACAGGGCCTCGCATTCGTAGTTCTACCTTTTTACTTCGTTGACGCCCTCGGATTCTCCCAGGTCTGGGCCGGCATCCTGCTGACGCCCTGGCCGCTCGCGGGCGGAATCGCCTCTCACATCTCAGGGTATTTGGCCGATCGCTATCCTCTGCGGATACTAGGTCCCATCGGCATCGCGGCGATGAGCAGTGGATTGGTGTTGCTCGCCACTCTTCCTCCGCATCCCACGGTTTTCCAAATTGTGTGGCGTGCTTTTTTCGGCGGCTTCGGCTTCGGGTTCTTTGGCGCGCCCAATAATCGCGCCATGGTCGCAGCCGCTCCGAAGGAGCGCAGCGGCGCTGCGGGCGGTATCAGCACCATGTCCCGGCTGCTCGGTCAGTCGATCGGCATATCCGTCGTCGCCGTGATTTTCAATCTTGCCGCGCATGGCGGAGTAAATCTGCACAGCATCAGGATCGCGCTACTATTTGGCGCCGCTACATCCATCATTTCCGCCGGCATCCTCATCACCGCGCACCAACCCCATCTCCGCCCGGAATAGCCGCGCCTTATCGAGTCGGCCGAGCTAGTTCTTTCTAAGGCGCGGATTGAACACGACAAATCCTTCGCGATTGTTAACGTATAGGGACTGAAACAGCGCAGTCGGCAGCAAGCCATCACCAATGCGTTCCCGAGGCTGGACTGTGGTAAGAGCGACGGCGATGTCGCGGAACTGGTGCGAGCCAACCGTCAGCATATGCACCCGGCCGACTTGCAATCCAACCTGTCCGTTACTGGTTAGTTCAACTCCGTTCTCTTGGACCGGAATGTTGAGCGCCTGGGAGGCTCCACGCAACAGCACGACGGAATTGGCCCCTGAGTCGAGCAGCAAACGCAGCTTCGCACGCCCTCGCGATTGCGCATCGGAAACAACTATCATCCGGTGTTCGATTGCTTCCATTGGCACCGGGCTTCCCTCAACGGACTCTCGGATCTCGCTTGCGAGTTCGATTCGGACGACGTGCTTCCGGTAGTCCAGCAGGTAGTTAAAATGCGACAAAAAGTCCTGGCCGGCGATGCCCTGAATGTGAGCATCCATCTTGCGCAACTCGGCGAGGTCTTGGACCAGCACCGGGAGGCTTTCCACATGAGCGGGGCCGGTCGCCAGCGTTGTTAGCGAACTCACGGTCAAGGCTTGAACTCCGACAAGCGAAGTTCGCTGAGCATGGCTCAACGGGACGAGCGACAGCTTGCTTGCCAGCGACGGATCAACGACGGTGGTATCTGCTCCGGTATCAAGGACGAAATCGAAGGGGCCGTCGCCGTTCGCCATCATGGAAACGACAACTAGCGTGTCATGAACCTGCCGGAAGTGTATCTCTGATTGGGCCCGAATGCTGTGGCAAACGCCAGCAGCGATGCAATAGAATAGCGCGACCCTGATCGCGAACCCTGCAAACCGTGTGCTTTTCATTGGGTCCTCCCCGTTTCGGGGAGGACCTTATGCGGAGGCGGCTTCCACAGTACTCAGGGCGCGCTGATGTTTTCGGCCAGATTGCGTAATGGAACGCTGAGGTCGCTACCGTGACCCGCCTTTACCGCTTCGACGATGCCGAGATTGACCTTCAGAGCTTCCGCTTGTCCAAAGCCGAAAAGGTGGTCCCGGTTGAGCCCAAGGCGCTGAATCTACTGATCTTTCTTGTGAGAAACCGCGGCCGTTTGGTGGAAAGGCAGGAATTGATTGACGCGGTCTGGGGCGATGCTTTCGTTACCGATCATGTCCTGAACCGCGCCATCGGTCAGTTGCGAAAGGGACTGGCGGACGATGCCAAAGACCCGCGCTACATCGAGACGGTGCCCACCCTGGGTTACCGGTTCATATCGCAAGTGGAAGAGATAGCGGGGGAGGTAAGCGCCCCCGGTCCTTCGGTCAGTTCAAAATCAAGCGAGCAGCAAGCCACCGGTGAAATCGCAGCCAAACGCTGGCGGTCGTGGCAACGAGCGGCGGTAGTTTCGGGGCTCGCTCTGCTGTTGGCTTTGAGCGCAGGGGCTCTCTGGATCAAGAGCCGCGAACGTAGTGTTTCGGGCATCACTCCAATCCGGTCATTGGCGGTATTGCCGCTAGAAAATCTCTCCGGCGATCCTTCACAGGAGTATTTGGCGGATGGAATGACCGATGAGGTGATCACAGGCTTGGGCCAAATCAGCGCGCTGCGAGTCGTATCTCGCACCACGGCGATGCAGTACAAGAACGCACATAAGTCCTTGCCGCAGATTGCTAGAGAGCTGAGCGTTGACGCTGTGGTCGAAGGCTCCGTGGTGCGTTCCGGAGACCGCGTCCGAATTGCAGCCCAGTTGTTTGATGCGCCGGCTGACAAGCAGCTCTGGGCGCGCAGCTTTGATGGCGATCTTGGAGACGTTTTGGGATTGCAGAATCAGGTCGCCAGCGCCGTTGCGGAGCAGATCCGCATTGAACTTACACCGAACGAGCGAACGCAGCTCGCAGATGCCCGCCAAGTGAATCCGCGCGCTTACGACACGTTTCTCAAAGGCAATTCCCTTGACCAGAACACGCCGGAATCGTGGCGAAAGGCCCTTTCGTATTTTCAAGAAGCGACACAGCTGGATCCTAACTTTGCCCGCGCGTATGTTGGCATCGCACGCAGCTACAATTATCTGAACGGCTGGGCCGCCGTTCCGGTCGGTGAAGCCACCGCCGCCGCGGATGTCGCGGATGCCAAGGCGCTCGAACTCGATCCCCAACTGGGCGAAGCCTACGCAGAGCGGGCGTGGACTCTCATGTTCTTTCACTGGGATTTTCCCGGCACGGAACGGGATTTTCGCCACGCTTTGGAACTTGACCCGGGATCATCCGACGACCACAACGGCTTTGCTGATTACCTGATAGCGATGGGGCGATTCAATGAGGGCTTGCAGGAGATTAGAAGGGCCCGGGAACTCGACCCGCTTTCTTTGGTTGTCAACACGGACTACTGTCGCCTTTTGACGTACGCTCGGCGGTATGATGACTCCCTGGCGCAGTGTAATGCGACACTCGAATTAGACCCCAACTACGCGTACGCTTTGAATCTTACGGTGAATTTGTGGGAGCGAAAAGGAGAGTACTCTGAAGCGCATAAGATTTTCGCGAGACAGGGGGGCTGCGATGGATCATGCATGGCTATGGAGGACGAAATCCATGGTGCGCCGGGCGTAGCCGGTGCTTTTGACAGTTGGTTAAAGGCGCAAAAAGAGCAGCCGGATGCTTTCTTCCTTGCTACCGCATATGCAAACTTAGGCAGAAAAGACCAGGCTTTTGCGTGGCTCGAAAAAGCGTACGAGCAACGCGCAGGCGGTAACCAGATGATTTACGTCGGCCTCGACCCGGATTTTGACCGGCTGCGTTCAGACCCGCGCTTCGACGCATTTCTGCACCGCGCCGGGCTTCCTCCGCAACCGCACGACCTCGCCACTCAGGCCCACCGCCTCCCAAATTGAAAAGAGAACTCAAGAGGCCGGGAACGGAAGAATTCTACTACGTGCGTTTCGATTGCAACTGGTGGTAGCCGAATTCCTTGCGGGCTTGATCGAGACGCTTGCCACCTCGCACAGCATTCCGAATCGCATCCTCCGCCGTTGCGATTCCTTCGGCGACAGACAGCACTTCCTCTTCATGTTGCCGCGGAATCACGATCACGCCGTCCGCGTCACCCCGCATGATGTCGCCCGGCGACACGCGCGCGTCACCGATGTTGATCGTAATTTCCGTCGCATCCAGTTGCACGCGATCTTTCCCCGTGCGCATCGAATAGCTGCGGCTGTAGATCGGGTAGCCAAGTTCCAAGCACAACGCAGTATCGCGGCAGGCGCCATCGATCACGGTTCCGGCGATCCCCCGCCTGTGCGCAATTTCGGTGAGGATGTCTCCCCACACCGTAGCGTTCTCGCGTCCGCCATTGTCGATCACCACCACAGAGCCCGGCGCCACGTCATCGATGAATTCGCCCACAGTTCCCGCAGGTTTTCCAACGGGACCATAGAGCATCGTGAATGCGCGTCCAGTCAGCCGAAACCGCGAGTCGCGCGGCTTGATGTTCAGGCACTGCCCGGCGATACCTAGTCGATCGAGCGCGTCGCTGATCGTTGCTGTATCCAGCTTGCTCGCGCGGATAACCGATCCATCTTGATTTGGAGAAGAATTGCTTGGCAAGGAAGTTCCTAATTGCGTAGCATGTGCTCGTAATTCGCGCCCATCACTTCGGTAATGGGCTTGCCCTCGTAAAGCGCTTTGGCCATGGCCGCTTCGCGAGCGACTATTTCTTCCGCCGTTTGCAGGACGCGTTCGATATCTTCCGCGGAGATAAAAACCACGCCGCTGCCATCCGCGATCACGTAGTCTCCAGCTTTCACTTCCACGTCGCCCACCTTCACCGGCTCATTATTCGCCAACTCCACGATGCGTCCCCGCGCCGTCACCGTGGTAACGCTGCGCCCGAATACCGGAAAATCATGCTGGCGCGCTTCGTCGATATCGCGTACCGGACCCTCCGCAATCACGCCGCCAAGCCCCCGCAACTTCGCGCCGAGTGCCAGAATCCCGCCCCAAGCCGCCGCATGGACTCCGCTTCTCTGCTCGACCACAATAATGTCTCCAGGCTGCGCGGACATAATCGCCGTCGTGCCGTTGTGCCGCACAACTCCGGAGGGCAACGTGCCCACACCCAGTTTCACCGTCAGCACGCGGCCCGCAATGCGCCGCGACGAACTCAGTTGCGGCAGCCCAATCACGACCCCGGTCAGTTTCAGCTTGTCGAGTGCGTCGGAAACCGCGCAAGTATCAAGCCGCTTCAACCGCGTGACCAGATCGCCCGCCGCCGCTTCTGCTCTCATTTTTTTCTCAAAAGCCTACTGCCAGTAAACGAAGCCCATCGCGTTCCCGGTGCCAGCCTCGGTCCGGTAGCATGGGACGTAATCCACAATGGTCATTTTCTTTCCCAGCGCGTTCATGCCCGAGGAAAGAGGCAGCCAGTTCCGAATCTCGCACGTATTCCCCAGCAGATACGATTCCGAAACCGCCGCCAGCGCGCTTTCGTCGCCATCCTTCATCGCCTTCAACACGCGCTGGTCAAGGTCTTCGTCGATCACAAAGTGCGTCAGGCCGCCGGAGCAAAATACGGCTACTTTCGCGTCTTCCTTCCAACTTTCAATCGCTTTCATCAGCGCCTTGCCAAATTTCAGGCAGCGCCCAACTTTCGGCCGGTTATTCGGGATGCCGGCATTCAAAAATACCGGCACATTCGGCGGCGGATTATCCACCATGATTCGCCGGTAGAGAAATCCAAACGCGTGAGGGATGCCGTGTTCGTGCCCGTCCATTTTCGGCAGTTGCGCGGATTCGGACACGTCGAATTCCTGATCGATCAGCGATTTCACCAAATGCACGCCCAGATCGGGAGATCCGGCATACTCCGCGCCTCCCGGCGGACAATGTCCCGCCTCCGCGATGGCGATCCCTGGGGGCATTTTCGCCTTGGCCTCTTCCGTTTCCGGAACATTCTGAACTTTGCTTCCCGTGAAAACCAGAAACGCCGGCGTATTGTCGTCGCGAAAAAGTTCCCGCTGATCATTACCCACGATCACCACTGCATCCGGGCTCACCTCGCGAAATTTTGCCGCCATCTTATCGAGAGCGCGCTGGCACGCGTCGTAGCGCTTCTTGCGTTCCTCGGGAGTGATCTTGTCAGCGAATCCCGGCTGGCGCGCCGCGAGCAATTTTGCAAAGTCGTAGGCCTCGCCGCGATAAAAATGCTTTGGATTCTTCCGGTCCGCATCCCCGCGCAAATGCCACATGTCGGGCGGCGTTGAAAGCATCGGCCCGTGCGATGAACCCATGCCGAGCACCACTTTTGCCATATCTTCCTCCGACTTCCCCTCAGCGCCGCGGAGCTTTAGCTCCAGACTTTCCGCGCCGTCTCCACAACCAACCGCAGTTTAGCCCACTGGTCGTCTTCGCTGACCAAATTTCCCTCCATCGTCGAGGCGAAGCCGCACTGCGGACTGAGTGCCAGGTTTTCAAGCGGCAGGTGCCGCGAAGCTTCTTTGATCCGCGCGATGATTTCATCGCCGGTCTCGAGTTCCGGCCGCTTTGAACTGATCAGTCCAAGCACAGCCGTCTTGGTGCGCGGCACGAACCGCAACGGCTCGAAGGTGCCGGAACGCGCGTCATCATATTCCAGCAGGAACCGGTCCACGGCCAGTGTCCCGAACAGTTTTTCCGCGATCGCGTCGTAGCCGCCTTCAGCATACCAGTGGCTGCGGCTATTTCCCCGGCACAAGTGAATCGCCAGCGTCACTCCCGGCTTCCGCGCCGCCTCGAAACAAGCATTGTCGGCTCGAATCGACTCGTCGAGCCAGGCATCTGGTTCAACCTGCATCTCGGTGCGAATCCACTCGCGCCATTTCGGATCCACGAAATAGCTGTAGCGCGGCGCGTCGATTTGAATGTATTTCACGCCATCCGACGCCAGTCGAGCCATTTCCTTCTTCATAATTTCGACAATATCCCACAGCATCGCCGAATAGCTTGGATAAGCCTTGTCGGACCTGCCCGCGCTTGTACGAAATCGCGGGAAACTGTGTGGCGCTCGGCAGCGTCATCTTGATTGCGCCTGGGCTGTGCTGCTTCAGAAAAGGTAGTTCGTGTCCTGTCAGCGGCCGCACGGCGTGTAGCTTTTCCACGACCACCCCCGCTACCCTGCCGCGGCCAAGCATCGATCCACCCGGCTGCGTCGTATCCCAGCTGCGTGCCACGCCATCGCTGAAATCAAATCCCTTTACCGCATCGGTGAAATCGCCCATGAAATTGCTCCGGCGAAATTCACCGTCGGTGAAGACGTCGAACCCAAGTTCTTTCTGCTTGGCGAGCACACGCTCAATCGCGGCGTCCTCGATTGTATGCAGCCGCTCCGGATTCGGTGGATCAGCCCGGCGCGCCTCCAAAAGCTGCGTCGGTCGCAAAAAACTCCCTACTTGATCGGCCCTATACGCTGACATTCTTTAATTTCTCTTTTCTATTTGTATTCCGTCACCTTCGCTTGCAGGCTGAATCCTACGCGGCGCTTTTCGCTTCGGCACTCAGACGGAAGAGTTTCCTGGCGTTATCTTCGAAGATCGTTTTCTTATCGGCCGCGCTGAGCCAATCGAATCCATCAATATAGACCTTCACGTCGTCCATCCACTTTCCGCTCTGCGGGTTTTTCGCCGTACCCACACCCGGACGCTCGGTTCCGAAAATGCAGCGATCCGCGCCGACAGTCTTGATCAGCAATTCGCAAGCCAGTGGAGTGTAGAGCACCGTGTCATAGTATAGCTTCCGCAAGTTTTCCATGAACATGCTTTGCCCGCGCCTCAAAGTCGGCGCCAAAAAACGCCCCGCGTGATACGGAACCGCGCCGCCGCCATGCGAGCACACAAGTTTGAGCTTCGGGAAATCCTGAAACACGCGCGAACCGACCAGCGAAATTACCGATATCGTCTCTTCGTTGATGAAGTGCACAGAATAGCTGTGACGGATCGAGCGGCAGCCCGCGCCATGGATATATCCTGGCACGTCCAGCTCCACGAGCTTCTCGTAGAGCGGATACCAATATTCGTCGCCCAGCCCCGGAGTATCGTAGTCAGTTGCCTCGCTCGGATCCGGACTGATCAAACATCCGACAAATCCGAATCCCTTAACGCACCTCTCCAACTCCGGAATGCAGTTTGTCGGACTGACGCCCGGTGTCTCCGGCAGCCCGCAAACTCCCTTGAACACATCCGGGAAAAGGCGGCATTGCTGCGCGACCAGATTGTTGCATTCCTCGATGAACCACTGGGAAACTCTCGGCGGCTTTTCGGCCTGCATCATCTGGAATGGGCGGGGAGAAATCAGCTGCATGTCCGTGCCGACTTCCTTCAACAAACCGAGATGCGATTTACCTGTGCCAAAGGTGGGTTGGTTGAGGAACGCGATCATCTCGTCGTCGCTGATTTCCACTTTGCCGCGCCCATGCGATCCGCGGTGCGAAACCAGGTTCGCCTTGTACACGTACAGCGCATCCGGCGCCGTTAGGTGCCCGTGAACGTCGATTACCATTCCACCCTCCCCACTCCAACGTGCCTCGCTGCAAACGGTCTTAATATCGCCGAATGCACCGGATGTCAAATTGATTCACGATCGTCCGCAAACCCATTTTGAGTTTACCATTTGCTGGCACCGGCGGTCGAACACCGCCTCCCTTCCAAGTCAAGTAGCCGCGTCCGACTTTAGTTCCACGATCCCAAACCATGCCGTATGATGATGCAGCTTGCGGCTGGTCCTCGAGTCGAGCCATGACAGCCAACTCCACAATTGAATTTCTAATCTGGCTCCTTATCGCGGCGTCGATTATCGCGGTGCTCGCCACACGCCTTCGAATTCCTTACACCGTTGCGCTCGTTATCGGCGGCCTGCTCCTCGGGATAACACACCATCCTCTCTTGGAGAGCCTCAGCCAAGGCAAGCAGCCGAACTGGCTCACGCCAGACGTGATTCTCATATTCTTCCTCCCTCCCCTTCTTTTCGAAGGAAGCCTGAAGATTCACGTCCGTCACCTTCGCCAAAACATCGTCCCGATTCTTCTGTTCGCAAACATCGGAGTCTTGGTTGCGACGATGATCACCGGCTATGCGATCCATTGGATCGTCGGGCTTCCGGTGCTGGTTGCCCTTCTGTTTGGCTCGATGATTTCTGCAACGGATCCGATTTCTGTCTTGGCGATTTTCAAGGAAATGCCCGTTGCCAGGCGCCTGGCCGTCATCATCGAGGCCGAAAGCCTATTCAACGACGGCACCGCCGTGGTTCTCTTTCAAATTCTCCTCGCGGCGATAGCGACTCACACCCTAGGTTTGGCGCAAGGGTTCGTAAACTTTTTTGTCGAAGTGCTGGGCGGAGCAGCCATCGGCTTCATTCTCGGCTATGCGATGAGCAAGGTCACGGAAAGAATCGACGATCCCCAGATTGAGATAACTCTCACCACGATTCTGGCCTACGGCTCTTACTTGCTTGCCAATTCGCTGCATTTGTCGGGCGTGATCGCGACGGTCCTGGCCGGTCTCACGGTCGGAAATTTCGGAGCGCCCGTGGGAATGAGCGCCCGCACGCGCCTCGCGCTATGGTCGTTCTGGGAATATGCGACTTTCCTGATCAACTCTCTGGTTTTTCTTTTAATCGGAATGGAGGTGCACCTCAGCGATCTACTCCGCCAGTGGCAGCCGACGCTCCTGGGAATTGTTGGCGTGTTGCTTGGCCGTACTCTATCCATCTACGGTCTTACGCCGATAAGCAATCTCATCACCAAGAAAATTCCGTTTCGCTGGCAGCACGTGCTCGTTTGGGGCGGTTTGCACGGATCCTTATCCCTGGCTCTCGCCCTCAGTCTTCCGCTTTCTTTTCCCTATCGCGATCAAATTCTTCAATTGACGTTCGGCGTCGTCGCCTTCTCGATCATTGCGCAGGGCCTGACCATCAAGCCTTTGCTGCGGCTGCTCGGAATGGGGCGGGGGCAGGAGAATGAGTACGACCGCGTCCGTGTCCGCCAGATTGCTCTCTCCTCAGCCCGCAGCGAACTCGACACTCTGGTTCGAACGCATCAGATCTCGCCCCCAGTGTACGACAATTTCCGCCGCGACCTTGAAGCGCGGATCGAGCAGGCCCAGTCCGAAGTCGCGGAGCTTTATTCTCAAGATGCAACCCGAGCCGGTCAGGAGACTCAGACAGCCAGAATGCGCTTGATCGCCGCGGAACGAAGCTCCATCGAGCAATCGGTGCACGATGGTTTAATTTCTCCTCAGACCGCCGCTCGCATGATCGACGCCACCGACCAGCAAATGAGGGAAGCGACAAGAGAAACGACGGAAGACGATTAAGGAGCTTCCGCTACCTTCCGCCCGCTCAAAGACGCAACGAAATAGACAGCCGGTCCCTGCCTCGGCCTGAGGACGCCGGTAGTCGAACTTGGATCGAAAGCGGGCCGTACCTTTACCGCGCCTGCTTATGGGCGAGCGGCAGGAGCCGGGAGAGCAGGAGCACCACGCTCTATGTAGGCCCGAATCATCTTTTGCTGCTCCGGCGTCAGGACCGCCTTCGCAGCCAGCATCGCGTCCAGGTAGTGGTTGATAAGCTGCGACGTGGATTTGGAAATTTCGTCGCCTTTGCTCATCACCGCGGCCCTGTCCGGCTTGTCAGCTCGAAGAAGTTCACGCAGATCGATCGAATCCACGGCAATGTCGGCTCCTACCCTGATCGTGAATGTCTCCGTACCGACGACAATCTTTCGGAGGCTATCCGCCTGCTGGTCTGTGAGGCTAAGCATGGTCCGCACTCGCGGGTCGTCCAGCGCCGCCAGCAACCTGTTTACCCTTTCAAGCGCTCCCCCAAACCCAGGACCGCGTCTTTCCATACGGTCAGAGCGCTCTGACATCATGCCCGGCATCATCATGCCTCCGCCCATCATGTCTCTACGCATGGGTCGCGGGCCGGGACGCGCCCGATTACCCGACTCTTGGCGGCCCTGCTCGGATTGGCCTGTTGAAGCCTGCGCCGCCGGATCGGGCGCCGGGACCTGAGCAGCAGTGGCGACTGCAAATGCCGAAAGGCTGGCCACAAAAATTAAGATGGCGACTCATCTTGAATCGCATTACGTTCCTCCCACTGATGCGCGCCTGTCGGAGTCCGACCTTCCGCATCGTGCCGGCTCGCATTCGATAGCCAATTAACCGCAAGTATACTCCTTGGGGCCCGGCTCAAGAGCGCTTCCCGCAACAATCAAGTGGTACCTCACTTCTCGCACATTTCTGAATCACCCTTCTTCCAGGACCCATACAGCCTTTTGTAAAATGTCACATCTTAATAACGGACCGTTCTTGCGCCGTCCATGGGGGATCGCAGGGGTATGCTAAACTCAAAGCCAGTGGATTGTGGCCGCGTGCTGACCGACCAAAATGGCTGAATTTGTTTGCAAAATCGGGGATACGTCCGGACGGATCTTCCAACAGGTTGAGACGGCCCAGTCGGAAGGCGAAGCCAGGCAAAAGCTTGCCGAACGCGGCTTTTACGTTTTCTCGGTACGCAGTCATTTCGACCTCCTGGCCCAGATGGGGAGCGGCCGCTCCGAGCGTAGGATTCGCCCGGACCACTTTCTGATTTTCAACCAGCAGTTTCACACCCTGATAAAGGCAGGCTTGCCGATTTTGCGGGCCCTGGACCTTCTGGCGGAGCGTGCTGCGGCGCCTCAGATTCGCCCAATCCTGGTTGAGGTGCGCCAGCGAGTAAGGGATGGCGCTCTCTTGTCGGAGGCCCTCTCCGCGCAAGGCTCGTTCCCGCCTGTGTACGTAACAGTGATAACGGCTGGCGAACGCAGCGGGAATCTCACGGGTGTACTCGAGCAGTACATCTCATACTTGCGCGTTAGCACCGGATTTCGGAGCAGATTACTCAGTGCGATGATTTATCCCTCGGTTCTCGTGGCGGTCGCGCTCCTGGTAGTAACCTACGTGGTTACCTACGCAATGCCGCAATTCGCCAACCTGTACCACGAACTCGACGTGCCCCTTCCGACTCCTACGCGTATTCTCCTTGCGGTGGCACTGCCTTTGCGAACCTATTTTCTGATCCTGATCGCGATTCTCGCAGTGGTTGCCATCGCCGTCTTCTTGTGGACCCGGTCCAAAGCCGGGGCCCTCGCCATAGACCGCATGAAGCCGCGGATACCTTATCTCGGAGACATCTGGCTCAAGACTCAGGTCGCCCAGTTCGTGCGGACGTTGTCGACGCTGCTCAGTGGCGGAACCCCACTGGTGCCGGCCCTGCTTACATCCTCCTCGGCCATGGGCAGCACCCTGATATCGAAATCTGTGGACGCGGCCGCCGGACAAGTGAAGGAGGGCAAGGCGCTGCACGTCAGCTTGGCTGAAACCCGCCTGGTTCCGCCTCTCGCTCTGGAGATGATTGAGGTTGGGGAGGCATCCGGTGCTCTTACCGCCATGCTGACAAGCGTTGCGGAATTCTACGAGGAAGAAGTTGGCATCCGGTTGCAACGTACGCTAACCTGGATTCCGATCGTAATTCTGCTGGTTATGGCGGTTGTGGTAGGCTTCATTCTGGTCGCTCTCTACCTCCCAATGTTTTCTCTCCAGCTTGGGTCCGCAGGGGGATCGTAATTTATGGCAACGGCGGGCGACAATCCGACACCCATCGGCGTCCTGGACGACCGGGCTGAGCGCGAGGCGGCCAAGCGTCTCGCCGAGCGATATCGTTGTTCCTTCGTAGACCTTCGTGAGCAGCGTATTGATCCCGAGCTTTTCCGCAGCATTCCGGCGGAGTTGATGTTTCGCTATAACTTCGTGCCGCTGGAATCCCATGACTCTACGCTGGTTGTTGCCATCGCGGACCCCAGCCAGCTGCATCTCACCGACGAATTATCGTTGCTCCTGGGGAAGCGCCTGCACCTCAAGGTCGCCACCGCGTCGCAAATCGGCGACCTTTTGAAACGAACCGAACAATCTCAGCGCGTGCTCGACCAAGCCACCGAAGGTTTTACCCTCCAAGTAGTCGGTGAAGAAGAGGACAGCGACGAAAATATCTCCATGGAGAAGCTCACGCGCGGCGATACCGGCGTGAGCCCCGTCGTGCGCCTGGTCGATACCGTGATTTTCACAGCCCTTGAACGTAGGGCCAGCGACATCCACATTGAAACGCGAAACGCAGAGGTGGTCGTGAAGTACCGCATCGACGGCGTTTTGCAATACGCCATGCAACCTCTTGCGAAGGACTGGCACGGGACAATTCTCTCCCGCATCAAGGTCATGAGCGAGTTGGACATTGCCGAGCGCCGGACGCCTCAAGACGGCCGCTTCCGCGTCCGGTACAAAGGACGCTTCGTCGATTTCCGCGTCTCCATCATGCCCTCCGTCCATGGGGAAGACGCGGTCCTGCGCGTCCTTGACAAGGAGACGCTCAGCGAGAAGTTCCGCAACCTCACCCTTGATGTAGTCGGCTTCGATCATGACGAAGTCACCCGCTTCCGCCGCTACATTCATGAGCCGTACGGCATGGTGCTCGTCACCGGCCCCACCGGTTCGGGCAAAACCACCACGCTGTATGCGGCGATCAACGAGATCAAAAACGACGAGGACAAAATCATCACCATCGAGGATCCCGTCGAATATCAGGTGCGCGGCATCACCCAAGTTCCGGTGAACGAGAAAAAGGGCCTCACATTTGCCCGCGGCCTTCGTTCCATCCTTCGCCACGATCCGGATAAGATCATGGTCGGCGAAATTCGCGACCAGGAAACTGCCCAAATCGCCATCAATTCGGCGCTTACTGGACACCTTGTGTTCACCACGGTCCATGCCAATAACGTAACAGACGTGATCGGACGATTCATTAACATGGGAGTTGAGCCGTATAATTTTGTCTCCGCGCTCAACTGCATCATGGCGCAGCGGTTGGTTCGCCTGGTATGCGAAAATTGCAAGAGGCGTGTCACGTATTCGCCGGACGTCCTTCGGGAATCCGGCCTTGATCCCTCGGAGTGGGGGGAAGCGGCATTTGCGGAAGGGGCTGGCTGCCTGGAATGTTCGGGCAGCGGCTATCGCGGCCGCACCGCAATCACCGAGCTCCTCGATCTTTCCGATCGAATTCGCGAAATGATCATCGACCGCCGCCCAACTTCGGAAATCAAGCGCGCAGCTCGCGAGGCTGGCATGATGTTCCTGCGTGAGTCGGGTCTTCGCAAGGTGCGCTCCGGCGTGACCACCTTGCGCGAAATTAATAAGGTGACGTTCCTTGACTAACCTCACTGGCATGGAGGGCTTGCAGGCGCAGTTCTACCAGATAGGCTTGGTGCGCCGCATTGACGCCTGGCTGCACAAAATGCCGCACCCTGGAGTCGTCGTGGAGATTGCTGGCCAGCATGTGGCGGCGGCACGATGGGGAAAAATTCGCGGTCACTTGGACGAAGTTGCCGTTCAGCTGCTCCCCGCCGGAGCCATCATGCCTTCTCCCGTGGAGACCAACATTACGCAGCCCGATGCCGTGCGCTCGGCTTTGCGCCGCGTATTCAATAGCGTTCCCGCTGCCGGTGCGCACGTGGCCCTGTTGGTTCCTGATCCCTGCGTGCGCGTCTTCATTTTGCCCTTCGACAATCTGCCGCGCAGCGCCGCCGACGCCTTGCCCCTGCTGCGCTGGCGACTCAAAAAAAGCGTGCCCTTCGACGTCGAGGAAACCGTGGTTTCTTGGATGCGCCAGGAAGGGCGGCAAGGCAGTCTCGAAGTCGTCGCCTCCGTCGCGCGCCAGAGCATCGTCCGCGAGTACGAAGAACTTGTCGAGTCGCTAGGAGCCCATCCCAGCGTCGTCCTCAGTTCCACTTTGGCCACCTTGCCCCTTCTCGAGGACGATGGCGCCACCTTGCTCGTCCGCCTTTGCGGCAAAATGCTCACCACCGTCATCGTCCGCGGCGGCGGTCTTTGCGTTTATCGCTCCAGCGAAATGCGTGCTGAGGCTGCCTCGCTCGAGCCGCAGGCTGTGCTCGACGAGGTCTTTCCTGCAGTCGCTTATTATCAGGATTCTTGGGACGCCACGGTCGATCGTGCCCGGCTCGCGGGATTCGGCGGCAGAGAAGAGCTTTTTGGCCAGGCGCTGGCCGCGGAAGTGGGTGTTGCCGTTGGTCCCATGTCGGCTACCCAAGGCGCTTCCAGGCTCGACCGCGCGGCCAAGGACCTTCTTCCCCACGGCTTGGACGCCCTGGCGGGTTGGGCAATGAATGGAGCGGCCTGATAGGCTCGGCTTGTTTCGGTAGCAACTATGAAACTACGTCTAAATCTCGCAACCGCCCCTCAGCCGAATAACCGGCCTTTTATGGCCGGCGCCGTAGTCACGGGCGCCATCGGCCTCATTGCCTTCGCGATGCTTTCTCACGCCGCCTATGCCTCCTGGCGAAACACCCGGGAACTTCGCACGCAGGTCGCCCGCTTGGGAGCCACGATACAGGCCGGCCGCCAGCGCCAACAATCCTTGGAAAATTATTTTCGCAGCCCGGGCGCGCAGCAGATTCTCACGCGTGCCGCGTTCCTGAATTCGTTGATCGACGAGCGCAGTTTTCCATGGACCAAAATTTTCACCGATTTGGAAAACACCCTGCCTCCTGGGGTTCGTGTAATAAGCATTTCACCGCACCTCATGAATGGGCGTGCGGAGGTCACTCTCAAAATAGGCGCGCTCACCGACCAAAGCAAAATTCAGTTTCTTCAGGCTATTGAGAAATCCAGGGTATTTTCTGGGATGGTGGTGAAGGACGAGCAGCGTTCGATCCTGCCCGCTGTGCAAAACCAAGACCCCATCGTCCTCAACCTTACCGTTTGGTACTCGACCACATGACCAACGGCCACACTTCGCAAAGCTGGAAAAGGTTGGTAACGATCGCCCTGGCGGTGCCCCTGCTCCTCGATCTCGGCTTGGTGGTGTATCTCTGGCAAGGCGGCCGCGGCAATCCTCGGGAAATTCGCGCCGAGGTCACTCGTCTGGCCACCCAAGCGAAGCTGCTTCAGGCGGACGTCGATCGCGGTGAAAGAATCCGGGCCTCGCTCCCGCAGGCCGGCAAAGATGCCGAGTCCTTCTATCAAGAATCTTTTCTCGATGTTTCCACCGGCTACTCCCGCATCGAGTCCGATCTCGGAGCCATTGCCGCGCAGGCCGGGGTCCGTACCTCCGGTTTCGCCTTCAAACAGAAACAGACCAAGGAACCGGGCGTTACTCAAATTTCGATTACCACCAGCTTGGACGCCGATTATCCCGCGGTAGTCAAGTTCATCAACGGGATTGAACGCTCCAAGAACTTTTATCTTCTGGATGAAATGAAGATCAATTCTGTATCCACAAACAGCCTGCGGTTGGATCTTGAGCTGCACGCGTTTTTTAGGACCTGATTCATATGTCACGGCGCACCGAACTTTACATTTTCGCGGGGCTGATGGTCCTGGTTGCCTACTCCGGTTACTACTATTTCTCCAGCCACACCCAAGTCGCAACAGTTCCCGGCGTCTTCGCCGCGGATATGAAATTCCAGCCTCTCGACGTCCAGGAACCTCGCCTTCATGTGGACCTCTTGGAGAGGATCCGTAAAACGGAGTATTCCGGTTCGCACCGCAATATTTTTTCCGCCACTCCGCCTCCCGTCGAGAAGCCGGCAACAGAGGCTTCCTCTTCCTTCGTGGGGCCGCGGCCCGCTCCCCCGCCCCCTCCGGTGCAAATTCCGGCCGAATTCTTCGGCTATGCGTGGCGGCCTCATTCCGATAAACGCGTCGCATTTTTCACCAGTGGAGACGATGTCCTGATCGTTCACGAAGGCGATACCTTTCTCGGCCGGTTCCGCCTGGACCATATCGGCAATGATTCCGCCGATGTCGAGGAGATTTCCAGCGGCAGACACGCCAATGTTCCCCTCGTTCAACCCCCGGACCAAGGCTCGAATCAGTAGATGGTTTCCCCCTCTTCAACTCGATGTCGCGCGCGCCGCTCGCTCTGTTTCTTCAAGCTGGCGACTCGAACCCGACGCCGTTGCGCGGACTCCGGCTATGCTCTCGTCTTCGCCCTGTTTTTGATCGTGGCCATGATTGTAAGCTCCCAAGTCGTCTTGCGAAATGTGGTTACGCTCCGCCGCCGCGAGCGCGAGTCGGACACCATTTGGCGCGGCCAGCAGTTCGCACGCGCCATCCGCCTCTACTATCACAAAACCGGCAAGTATCCGCAGTCGCTCGACGACCTGCAAACGGGATTGCCCGAACTCCATTTCCTGCGCTTTTGCGCTTACAAAGACCCGATGAACACCACCGACGGTTCGTGGCGTTTCATCTACGTGAATGGCAGCGGAGCGATCATCGGCAGCGTGCGCTACGCGACCCTGCAGCAGATGGCTCTGATCGATTTGAACGGCGGTAAACTACCGGGCCCGCAACCCGGCACGCCCGCAGCCGATCTCGCTTCCAGCTCCGGCTCAGACGACGCGAACTCCACGGCCAATTCCAGCACGCAGGCCACGCAACAAGGGAACACAGCCGCCTCTCAGTCCCCTTCTTCTAGCTCCCCCTTCGCACTTCCTGGGGCAGCTCCTGGACCGCCTTCTGGCGCGGCGGGCGCTGCTTCGATTGGAACTGGACCGAATGGGGCGACCGGTGACGCTCAGGCCACTAATCCGCTCCTTCTGCTCAAGCCCACCGGACCGGTCGACGGCCCGGTCCTCGGCGCATTTATAACCGGCGTCGCCAGCAAGGTGGATCGTCCCTCGATCAGGGTTTACAACGGCGGTAAGAAATATATCGACTGGGAATTCATATGGAACCCGCTTGAGGACCAGGCCCGCGCGGTGCAAAACGGCCTTTCTCAAATCCAAGGAGCACAGCCGCAACAGTCCGGCCAGTTCGGTCTTCCGATCGGCCCGGTTAACGGCGCTGCGCCCGGCCAGCCCACCGGCGGACCTATCACGTCGCCGCAAGCCCCGCCCCCGGCCTCGGGCCCCAATCCCGATTAGAGCCTCCAATGGCCCTGAGCTTTCGGCATGCTATCGACCGCGAAGCCTGAATCCGACGCGACGCCGCGCCGTGGAATGCGTTACTACAAGGTTGGATCGGCCATCGTGCTGCTCCTGGCCATCTGCTACGTCGGATGGGTTTTCTTTTCACGCTGGCAACTAAATCATTCCATCGCTGAAAAAGCTGAAAAAGCAGCCGCCGCAAAACGCGCCCAGGACCAGCAGACTTTTCAAGCCATGGGCGGCAACAGCTTCGAAATTCTAGCTTTCTACGCTAATCCCCCGGCCATCAGCCGCGGTGATTCAGCCTCGCTCTGTTACGGCGTATCCAACGCCAAAAGCGTCACGCTCGAGCCGCCCTCGAACGTGCGTGTATGGCCATCCTACGAACGCTGCGTCAGCATCTCGCCCTCCAAAACCACCACCTACACCCTCACCGCCACCGACGCCGCCACCCACACCAAGTCCGCGCAAGCCACCATCGAAGTCCGTTGATATCGCCACGCCTCAGTGCCGTCATTCTCCCTGCCCTGACGAAGGACGCCTCGCCTTTCAGGCGGGCTTTGCAAATCATCGCCCGAAGGCGCAAAATAAGAACATGGCCGTCGAACTTGCAAAAGGCGTAACTCTCGAAAAGCCCGGCGAGGACGAAAATTTCCTCAAGGACGAAGGCATTCTCTTCGCCTCGCTCGACAAGGTTGTCAACTGGGCGCGCCGCAGCTCCATCTGGCCGATGTCTTTTGGTCTGGCCTGCTGCGCCATCGAGATGATGTCCATGGCCGCGTCGCGCTTCGATGTGGCCCGCTTTGGCGCCGAAGTTTTCCGCGGCTCGCCGCGCCAATCCGATCTGATGATTATCGCCGGCCGCGTCTCGCAGAAAATGGCGCCGGTCATCAAGCAGCTCTACGAGCAGATGCCCGAACCGAAGTGGGTCATCTCGATGGGCGCCTGCGCCACCTCCGGCGGCGTCTTCAATAATTACGCCATCGTGCAGGGCGTCAACCAGGTTATTCCCGTTGACGTCTACGTTCCCGGCTGCCCGCCGCGCCCCGAAGCGTCTCCTCTACGCCGTCTTCCAGCTTCAGAAGAAAATCGACGCCGAACGCGGCAGCTTCAAGCGCTCCCTCAATTTCTCGAAGAGCTAACCACCGGTGGAAGGTCAGGGCTTCAGCCCTGACACAAACGAAGGCGCGAAGCGCCTACCTCCTTGCCCTGAGTGCTGGTGAAGCGTGCGCTGTTTCTCTCGCAGCATGTATTCGCCTTCGTTGTCGGCCGCATTCGCTTACGCCTTGCGAACTGACCGTCCGCAGCGTACAAGCACTACGGAGGTCAAAAGCCGTGGCAACAGCAAGGCCGTTCACGCGATCTTGGATAGTCCTCTTCGCACTCAGCTCCATAGCAACCGCGTTTTTCGTCCACGAATCCCGCGCTCAAGAGACCCGCGGACCCAGCGCCGAATCTCCAGACCGCCCCCTTCGTCGTCTTCCTCGGAACCGGCACTCCCGGGCCGACGCCGAACCGTCAGGGACCGAGCCTCGCGGTAATCGCCGGAGGCAAGGCATACCTCGCCGATGTCGGTGTTGGCGTCGTGCGACAGGCCGATGCCGCTTACGCGAATGGAGTCCGCGCCCTCGATCCGCGCAACCTCGACATCGCTTTCGTTTCTCATCTCCACTCCGACCACACCCTCGGTCTTCCCGACCTGATTCTCACTCCTTGGGTGATGGGCCGCACGGCCCCGCTGGAACTCTACGGCCCGCCGGGAATCTCGGCGATGGCGGAAAACATTCTCAAGGCCTACACGGAAGACATTCACATCCGAATCACCGGGCTGGAGCAAGCGAATGAGACGGGATATAAGGTCAACGCGCACGAGATAAAACCGGGCGTCGTCTACCAGGATAAAAACGTCAAGGTAACCGCATTCGCCGTACGCCACGGAAGCTGGCCCCTTGCGCTCGGCTACCGGTTCGACGCGGACGGCAAGAGCATCGTCTTTTCAGGCGACACGGCCCCGGCGGAAAGTGTCGTCGAAGCCTGCAATGGCTGCGACCTCCTGATCCACGAAGTCTATGCCGGCTTGCCGAGCGCCCCCGACAGCTCGAAGACGCCCGAGCATTGGGTCCAGTACATGAAGACATTCCACACATCGGCCACTGAGCTGGCCGATATCGCCACGCGCGCCCGTGCGAAGACACTCGTCACCACGCATCTCGCCTTCATGAGCGGCGCAACACAAGCGGACCTGATCGCCATGCTGAAGAAGGGCTACGGTAGCACCGTCATCGTCGCCCATGATCTCGACGTCGTCAGCCCCTGACGCTCCGCTGGCGTTCCGCGCGTTGCTCGCCGCCGTCATTCTGAGCGAAGTGTCCCGCGTTTTTGCTTTTGCGCGAAGCGCCGGGACACGCAGACGAAGAACCTCTCTTCGATCTAGTGGGCGGCAACATCCCCAGGGAGTGAGCGTTTGGCCTTCGCGGCTGCCCCTCTCCTTGTCACTCTGCCGCTCTCGGCAAATTCACCGCAGCCAGGCCGCGCATGCTGTATCATTCGCGGAGCAAGAATGGAGCCTAGAACCAGCCAACACTGTGGGAGAGAAGAGAAAATGAGCCCGAGGAAACTGATCTTGGTTGTTGCGATTTGCCTGGCCGCGCCGATTGTCGCCCGCGCACAGAGCGCTACAACGAATCCGGTCGTGGCGAGCGCTCGCGAGATCTTCGAACGCCAGTCGAAGTTCATCGCCGCAGCCGCCGACGAGATGCCTTCCGACAAATACAGCTACCATCCCACGCCGGATCAATGGTCCTTCGGAAAAATCGTTTCGCATGTGGCCACGGTCGATTTCCTCGTGTGCTCGATGATTTCCGGCACGCCCGCGCCGCAGAACGAGAAAGTCACGGAAACCGATTCCAAGGAAAAGATGGCCTCGGCGCTACAGGCGTCCTTCGATTTTTGCTCGAAGGCGCTGACAAATCTCCAGGATTCCCAACTGGGCGACACCGTGAAGTTTTTCGGCGGCCGCGAAGCGCCGCGAGCACGTGCGCTCCTCGAATTGACTGGTGACCTGGAAGATCACTACTCGCAGCTCGCCGGCTACCTGCGGCTCAACGGCCTGCTGCCTCCCTCGGCCCGGCCTCGCAAGTGACAGGGCCACTTGCACGCACCGCGAGCCGATTCGCATCGCGAGAGAACTGGAAAATTAGCCCTTCTGTCTGACTTCCTGGAGAATTCGCTGGAATTCGGGATCGTCGTGCAGGCAGCTGAGATCCGGATCGCGGGCCGCCCAGTCAAAACTTGGAAAGCCGACATCCTTGGCCTTCTTCAGTAGGTCCAAAGCCTCGGCTTTTTTTCGAAGTACGCCGTAAACGCAAGAAGCATTGTAGAGGATGTTGGTATCTTTCGGCCGCAGAGTGACGGCGATTTCGAGCTCGCGGATCGCCTCCGGCTCTTTTCCCGCAGCGGCATGCCGCACAGCCAGCAAGATTCGCGCCCGAACATCCTCGGGTACGAGCTCCAATTGCCGCTCCAAGGCACGGACAAGTTGCTGTTGCAGGCTTGCGGCGGCCTCCGTCTTTCCCAACCGCTCTAAAGCAAGGGCGAAGGGAATGTAGACATTGTAATCATCGCCGCTCACCTCGATAGCTCGCTCGGCAATCGCGGCCGCCTCCTGCAGGCGGTCCGATGCGAAGTAGGCTTGCCCCAAGATCCAGTAAGCGCCATCGCAATCCGGCTTGTACTCGATTGCCTGGAGAGAATAGCGGATGGCCTCGTCGTAGTTCTTCTGCGCCCAACAGATTCGCGCACGCGCCGTCAGCGCGTCGGGAAGCTTCGACTCGAGGGCCAAGGCCCGTTCGCACGCCGCCAATCCCTTCTGAATCCACCGCTCATCGCGGTCGTGCCACTCATAGAAAATCCCGCTCACATATGCGAGCCCCGCGTGCGCCAGAGCGAAGCTAGGGTCGAGGGCCACAGCTTGCTCGTACAGTTGCAGGGCGAACTGCAGATCGGTCCGCGTGACGCGCCTCATGTAGCTGCGTCCGCGGAGGTAACAATCGTAAGCCTGGGCGTTCTCCGTCGGCTTCTGGGCGATCGCCTTCTGTTCCTGCGGCGAGAGCGTGATACGCAGAGACTGAGCGATCTTCTGCGCAATTTCGTCCTGGACTTCGAAGATGTCTTTCAGCTCCCGGTCGTAGCGCTCCGCCCACACAGGGAAATCGGTGCGGGCATCCACGAGTTGCGCGGTGATCCGCAGACGATTCCCAGCACGGCGCAGGCTGCCGCTAAGCACAAAGCCTGCGTTCAATTGGCGGCCCACCTCCGGCGCGGTCACCGGCTTATCGCGAAAGGTCAGCACGGTTGCGCGAGGAAAGACGCGCAGGCCTTTGATTTTGAGCAACTCGGTGGTGATGTCTTCGGTCATTCCGTCGCGGAAATACTTATCTTCTTCCGCTCCGCTCAGGTTCTCAAAGTAGAGCACCGCAACCGATTGCTTCCCCGGCTGGGCGTCGGCCAAAGGCGCGCTCGACACTTCGGCCTTCTCGGACGCGGAGCGGCGGCTCGAATCCAGGTCTCGCTTGATGCGCTTCAGGTCGGCGCGAAGTTCCGCGGGGGTCTGGTAACGCAGGTCGGGGTCCTTCTCGAGCGCCTTGCCGAGGACATTTTCCATCGCCACGGGCAATCGCGAGTTCAGCTCCCTCGCAGGCCTGGGTGCGCAACGCAGGATTCCATCGAAAATGACTGCCGAGGTTGCGCCTGAGAATGGAACCTGCCCGGTAGCCATCTCGTAGAGCACCACACCGAGCGAAAATAAATCCGAGCGTGCATCCAGTTCTTCGCCCCGCGCCTGTTCCGGCGACATGTACGCGACCGTTCCCATCGAGCTTCCCGGGCTCGTCAGTTGCTCATCCGCGAGGGCATGCGTCTGCGCACTGGTGGACGTGGCGGCCACGGATTCGGCGGCGTGCCGGACCACGGGAGTCAGTTTCGCTAAACCGAAATCCAGAATCTTCGCCTGCCCCCGTTCCACGAGAAAAATATTCGCGGGCTTGATATCGCGGTGGACGATTCCCTTCGCGTGCGCCGCATCGAGCCCGTTAGCAACCTGAATGCCGATCTCTAGAAGCTCCGATATTTCGATGGGCTTCCCCGCAATACGGTGCTTGAGCGTCTCACCCTCGAGCAGCTCCATGGCGATGAACGGCCGGCCCTCGAGTTCTCCTATATCGTGAATTGTGCAGATGTTCGGATGATTCAGCGAGGATGCGGCGCGCGCTTCGCGGCGAAACCGCTCGATCGCCAGAGCATCTGCGGAAATATCGTCGGGAAGGAATTTTAGCGCAACGCTCCGGCCGAGGCGCGTGTCCGTGGCCTTGTACAGCACGCCCATGCCTCCGCCACCCAGCTTTTCCAGGACGTTATAATGCGAGACGGTGCGGCTTAAGTTGAAGAAGGTATCTGGCACAGGCTGTGCATCTTACGCCAGCGCCTCAATGCGCGCAAACCGCGCAACCCCCGTGCGTCACCCAAATAGCGCTTTAGCGCTCTAGCTTAAGCGCTCTTCTTAGGCCGCAGCAGAGATGCTCCCACCGCGACGCACATGATCAACGCGATGATCGCCAGAGAGACTCCGGTGGGGATCTGCATCCGCTCCGGCAAAACCATTTTTACGCCCACGAATATCAGCAGAGCGGCCAGCCCAGCTTCGAGAAACCGGAGTCTCGGTAACAGGCCGGCCAGCGCGAAATACATGGCGCGCAGCCCCAGGATAGCAAACGCATTCGATGAGTACGCGATGAAGCTGTCGCGCGTCACCGCCAGTACGGCAGGCACCGAGTCGACGGCGAAAATTACATCCATCACTTCCACCGCAATTAATGCCAGAAGCAGCGGCGTGGCCGTCCATCTCGCCTGCTCCTTCACCCAGAATTTCCTCCCGTGAAATTCATCGGACACGTGAAGCACCCGCGCCAGCCACCGCACAATCCAGTTCCCTTCCGCCTGCGTTCCTTTCTCTCCGGCCAGCAGCATCCTCGCCCCCGCCAGCAGCAAAATGCCTCCAAATAAGAACACCACGGGACGAAAATGGCGCAGCAAGGCGACTCCGCCAAAAACGAATAGCGCGCGCATCACCAAAGCGCCGATCACGCCGCTGTAAAGCACGCGGTGCTGCAGTTCGCCCGGCACACGCAGGGCCTGAAATATCAGCAGGAACACGAGGATGTTGTCGATGCTCAACGACTTCTCGAGCACATAGCCGGTAACAAATTCCAGTCCCGCTTGCCGCCCGCGCACAAAATAAACAAACGCAGCGAAAATAAGCGAGAGGCCGATCCATGCGAAGGTCTCGATCAGCGCGCTCGTCGGCGTGATCGGCTTCGCCTTACGATGGAAAATGCCGATATCCACCGCCAACGCGGCCACCACCGTCACGCCGAAAATAATCCACATGAATGCTGAGCTATTCACGATCCCGCCGCGATTTCATCTCTTTCTGTCGTGCGATCCGCTTGCCCGCTCTTGTAGCGCCGGCATCCTGGCGGCGTTCTTTCCGTTTCCGCGTCTCCAGCGCCGTCATTCCGAGCGGAGCGTCCCGCGTTTTTGGTTTTGCGCCAAGCGCCGGGACGCGCAGTCGAGGATTCTCTCTTAGTGCGGCCGAAGCGCGGGCAGGAGGTTATCCCCAACGCCGCTCGTCGCGAATTCTCAACCGCAGCCTATGCTAGAATGCCTTGAATTTATGACTTTTGCGCGGGAGATTGGATCGCCATGAAAATTACGCCAGGCAAGCAAAAGGGCCTCGAGGCTGTATCGGATTCGCGCGGGGTGATCGCCGCCGCGGCCATGGACCAGCGCGGTTCGCTGAAAAGCGCCATCGCAAAAGAAAAAGGCGTCGACAAAAACGCCGTTCCTCCTCGCATGCTGGAAGAGTTCAAGACCGCTGTGGTGCGCGTCCTTACGCCGCACGCCAGCGCAATCTTGCTCGACCCTGAGTACGGCCTGCCCGCAGCCATGGCCCGTTCGAAGAACGCGGGACTCCTGCTGGCCTACGAAAATAGCGGCTACGACAATACCCGTCCCGGGCGCCTTCCCGACCTTCTCGACATTTGGTCCGTGCGGCGTCTCGTGGCCGCGGGCGCGGATTGCATCAAGATTCTTCTCTACTACACACCTTTCGATCCGCCCGACATCAATGAGATTAAGCACGCATGGACGGAGCGCATCGGTGCTGAATGCACCGCGTCGGACGTCCCATTCTTTTTGGAATTAGTCGGTTACGAAGAAGGCGCCGACGAAAAGGCCATCGGCTACGCGCGAAAGAAACCCGAAATCGTTTCCCACAGCATGCAGGAATTTTCAAAGCCTCAGTATGGCGTGGACATTTTGAAAGTCGAGGTTCCCGTGAATATGGCTTTCGTCGCCGGCGCCAAGGCTTGCAAAGGGGACGCAGCCTATACCCGTGACCAAGCCAAGGAACACTTCCTTCGCGCCGCGGCCGCCGCCAAGAAACCCTTCATCTATCTCTCAGCCGGTGTGAGCAACGACGTCTTCACGGAAACGCTGGAGCTTGCTGCCGAGTCAGGAGTGAAATTCTCTGGGGTTCTGTGCGGCCGGGCTACCTGGAAAGATGCGATTCCGATTTACGCCAAACAGGGAGTGAAAGCGCTGGAGGATTGGCTGGCGGACCAGGGCGTAAAGAACATCGAGAACGTGAACCATCGGCTCAAAGCCGCCACTCCGTGGTCCAGCTTCCAGCCGACCGCCTCCGCTTCCGCCGTGTCCTGAGCTGCGGGAGTCCGCGTTCCTTCTTGCTCCGCGAAACGCCCTGAAGGTCGCCTAAAGCGACCGTTTCTGCCCCGTTAATGTTTCTAGTTAGAGGTTTCCGTGCTTCAAACTAGATGCTTTTGATGCGCCAAACTAGAAGCAATTCTAGTGCTATTTGTCTTTTCTTTCTTTTGTCCTTCTTCGTGTCCTCGTGGCGCTCTTCCCGCTTCGGCGCTTGTGTCTGTTGTTTCGGCTGCGGAGGCGCGGTTTGTTCTTGCCCATGGTTCAAAGGAGGATGCACGTCGTACATCCCGTCGCGCGCCTTTTGCGGTGAAGTGTAGCGGTACTGGCGCTGCTGTTCCGGCTGCTGCTGCTGAAGCTGCTGTTGCTGCGGCCGTACTTCCGATTGTGGCTGTCGCTGCTGTTGGTTGTTAGGCTGAACGTTGGTGCCCCTAGAGGGCTGCTGCGAGTTGTTTGCCGGCGGCTGAAATGGCCGGAAACCCTCCCGCGATTGTTGCGGTGGATTATTTGGACGCGTGGCCAGCTGGGCGCCATTGAAATGGCCCTGATTCGTATAGGCCGGAGCGGGACGCGAAACCGCGGGCGTCATGCGTGCAACAACCGGACGCTGCGCAAAACTTGTGGCTGGACGCGCAGTCGAAATCTTGGCGGTTGAGGAGATGTAGCTCGTTCGCACAGGGGCCACGGGAGTGGATTCGACGACTCGTGCTCGCTGAATTTGGTCCTGGGTGACGCGAACGGACGCGCGACCCACGGGCCGCGCATTCACGAACGTGTCCCGCGAGACGGCGGTCACCGCAACATTGTTGTGCGCGTAGGTGTAATTGTTCACGATGCGCGCGTCGTGCTGGACGTAAACCGTGTTGTACACTCTGGTTACCTGCGTGACACTCACCACCCGCGTGTTCGTTACGTTGATGTTCTCCACATAGCGCGGGCTGGCGCGATAGCCCGGAACATAGACGTCACGCGGCCCCAACGGGAACCACGCCACTCCTGAAAATCCGCCACCGAATGAGACGCTCAGACTGGCGCCGCCCCCGCCCACGAAAGCAACGAGCGCAGGCGCGTACACAGGTCGCACGACAATTGGACCCGGGACCCAAGCCCAACCGCCGCCTACCAGCGCCCAGCGGCCGTAATGAAAGGGCGCGAAACCCCAAGGCTCGTCGTCAACCCACGTCCATCCCCACGGTTCCACGTATACCCAGTGGCCCTCTTGGTAGGGCGCCCAACCTGCAGGCACGCCCGTGGGAACCCACACTTCTCCGTAATCGGGATCGGCATGCCAGTTGCCGTATTCATCGAGATCGTAGTAGCCATCAACATCGCGCGAAACGTAGCGAGCCGAAACCGCGGCATTTTCGCGCTGGTCCCGGGATTGGCACCAATCCTCGAAGTCGTCGAAGAGCGGGGCAGCGACTGCATCGTAAGAAATCTGATCGGTTCCGTTAAATATGTATTGCTGCCCCGGCCGTAGATCCCACGAATCCCTCCGCCGCCGGTTACTTGACCCATTCCTTCACGCACCACGATGATTGTGGAGCTTCCATTGGGGTCGGTCTGAATTCGATATTCGCCGGATTGCGTGAGGGTGAATGCAAGATTCGGAGTGTCGATTTCGAATGCATCATCGGGCGACTGATTTCGAAGATGAACTTCGATGGTCCCTTGGGCGAGCTGGAGCTGCACGGTGCGGTCATCCAGCGTCAGAAAAGAGATGCCGGTTTCGCTGGAAAGACGAATCGCGGTGCTGCCGATATGCACTTCACCGCGCGAATCCTTGTCAGCCCAGAGATTGTCGCCGGTAGTAAGCGGGCGGTTGGGATCGGCTTGCACCCAGTCCTGATCGCCTGAAACCTGGTACGAAACGGAACCCTGAATGAAATTCAGGCGCGCCACCCGATCGGGTGGATCATCTTGCGCGGAGGCGGGGCGGGGAAAAACAGCAAACGCTAAAGCGCCGAAGAGCGTCAGTGTGAGCAGTGTTATCTTTCGCATGGTGTGCTCCTCTTGTCCGAGTGTGCCACATCATAGCCAAAGAGCGTCTCCACAGGGCCGTTTTCTTAGTCCATTGCCGTCTCCAAAATCTCAAGAGCGTCACGCTGGATGAATCTCCCTGTTATCGCCCGTGTCCGCCAGAGTGACCTCCGCCGCCACCATGGGAGCCGCTGCCGTGGGATCCACCACCGCCGCCATGATAGCCGCCCCCGCCCCCTCGAGAGCCACCGCCGGAGGATCCACCGCGGGGCGCGCTGTAGCTAGGGTGCGGCGCGCTGTATCCTCCACCGGAATAGCCACCGCGTGGAGCACTGTAGTTGCGGCCGCCATAATATCCGCCGCGAGATTCGGAGGCTCGAGGCGTCACGATGGGCTGCCTCATGTTAAGCGGTGGGCGGGAATCGGAGTTGGAATAGCCTCCTCGATACGTCTGCTCGGAGGGCCGATACCCACGCTCGGAGCCATTTGATTGCGCATAGCCTCGGCCATATGCCTGCCCTTGCGCCTGCGGCTGATGCGAGGGAGGAGTGAAGTGCTGCCACGAACCTCGATTCTGAGTCTGCGCTCCCAGCGAAGGCCTGCTCTGATTAGAACCACGCGACTCAGACTGCCCGAAGTTGCCGCGCGCCGAATTCACCGCCGGGGAGCGGGTGTTCGAGCTGCCTGACGGTGGACTAAATGTCCGCCATCCCGGACGGCTTGATTGAACGGATGCATTCCGTCCGCCCCCGAAGGAGGATCCTGCACGGCTGTTTGCAAATGACGATGATTGCCTGCTGCTGATGCCGGCATTCGCCCGAGCGCCACCGTTGAAGAAATGTTGAGACGCGGAAGGAGCGTTGCGGAACGAGACTGGATTTGCTGCGCGGCCCGATGGACTAAAACTATCGCGCGCCGGAGAAACCGGCATTTTCCCGGTCATCAAACTGGCCCGCTGGAACGATGCGGCACTGATTCGATCCTGATGGGGAGACACGGCCCCGCGGCCGAACCGATCGCCCTGCATCGAGGAGATGCCTCCGCGGACGCGATCATTCCGCAGCGCCATATCCACATTCGAGAACTGGCGTCCGCGGAATCCTTCGCCTACCAGCGGACGAAAACCGTCGCGGCCACGGAACCCGGAGAAACCCACGGCATTGTAACGGCCGCCCCATCGTCCATACCACGGGTGATACCAATCGCCCGGGCCGCAGGGCAACCAGCCCAGCTGCCGAATCCGCCAAACCCGAATCCAACGCCAACTCCCCAGCCACCGCCAAACCCAAAGAAGGAGACATACGCTGGCGACCAGATCGGGTAATACCCAGGGTAAGCAACGACAGGTCCGGGCCACCAGGCCCAACTGCCGCCGTAGACGAACCAACGGCCGTAGTGATACGGCGCCCAACCCCAAGGCTCATACGAAACCCACGTCCAGCCGTAATACGGTTCGTAAACCCAGCGTCCGTCGCGATAGGGAGCCCAATCAGGTCCCTGCTGAGGAATCCACACGGGGCCGTAATCGGGAACTTCGGACCAGACGCCGTAGGGATCCAGATCTTCCGAACCAGTGTAGTAACGATCCGTGTGGCTCCAGCTCTTGGCGGATTCGATGGTGCGGTCGCGATCGTTGTTCCAGGAATCCCAATCGTCGCGCCCTGGCGCGGCCGCGGTTTTGTATTGAGGATTGTCGGTGCCCGCAACCGTGATCATCTGCCCTGCATCGACATGCGTGCTTCCCTGCGGGGTAGAGACGTCCGCCGAGCCGCCGCGGACGATCACCTCCGTCTCGGCATCGGAATTCACCAGGATGCGATATTCGCCGGGACCGCTTGGATGAACCGCGGAGTTTGGCGTATCGATTTCCGAATTCGCTTCGCTGCCTTTCAGCACGGAATAGGTGACCAGGCCCTGTCCGATCTGAACGGTGATGCCGGTGCGAGTGAGATTCGCGATTTTCGCGGTGGCGCTGCCGGACATGCGCAGGACGTCGGCGTAATCGAGCTGGATTTCGGCGCGAGCGTTATTGCCAGTGGAGACGCGGTCGTTTACAGCGATTGGAGTGTTCACAGTTGCCGCGACCCAGTCTCCATTGTCGCCGCGCTGGGATGAGACGTCGCCGCGAAGATAGCTGAGGCGCGCCATTCCCGGCTGCGCTTGGTCGGGTTGCGACTGGTCAGGTTGCGCTGGACCTGGACCGGGTTGCGATTGCGGCGATGGCTGCGCTGAGTACGGCCCGTATTCTTGATCGTCAGGCGGTGGCGGCGCCTGACCCTGCTGGTCGTTCGGCGGTGGCGGCGCTTGATCCTGCGCGAGCGCGGGCACAACCGCGAGCAGCATGAGGATCACTGCCAGACTTGCGAGATATTTTTTCATTGGCCCCTCTCCCTGCAGCACTCACAGGTATGATTCCGGTGGTGAGCATGCAGGCCACGTTCCAAACCGGGTGTTTGGGTGACATCGTAAGTTATGCGGATACAGCAACTTAAGGCACGGATTGAGGAAGCCAGGTTCGGTGGGCTTTGCCTGATTGGTGGTTATCAAGCGAGGTGGTGGTTTTCAGCCAATGAGGGGCGTGAACACACCTCTCGTAAGAGAAGCGGAAAGTGAGATCCTCTTCGAAACAGCGGAACGAGCTCCGCTCTCCACATGACCGAGCCGGGCAAAAAGCGGCCCTTCGCTCGGCGAGAAGACCGGCGGCGAAGAAAAAGGCCCGCGCTGTGGTTGCAGCGCGGGCCTTTTGGACTTGCTGATGCGTGACGCGTTTACTTTTGGAATTTACTTTTCGGCGGCGGCTTCCTCTTTTTCTTCGGGCTCCTCTTTGGCGGCGGTTTTTTGCCTTTCTTTTCTTTTTTCTTCAGCTCGGAGCCGATGAATTCGAGGATAGCCAGCTCGGCACCGTCTCCGATTCGCCATCCGGTACGGACGATTCTGGTGTAACCGCCCGGGCGATCGGCGAAGCGCGGCGCCAAATCCGCGAAGAGCTTCTTGGTGGCACCGGGAGTCATCAAGAAAGCGGCCGCCTGGCGCCTGGTGTGAAGCGAATCGCGCTTGCCGAGCGTGATCATCCGTTCGGCAAGCGGACGCGCGGTTTTGGCGCGAAGAAGCGTGGTATGAATGCGCTCCTTCTCGATCAGATTGGTGACCAGATTACGAAGCACCGCACGACGATGCGCAGGCTGCTTCCCGAGTTTCGATCCTGATCTAAGGTGTCTCATGTTTCATTCCAGCTTCTGAAACAACTCAGAGGGCTGTGGTTTCCTCCGCGGGCGGAGGAGCCGTCTGGCTGGGGAGCGGCGGCCAAATGACGCGGCCGTGCTCATCGAATTTCATGCCCAGGCTCAAGCCCATCTTGTGCAGGATGTCTTTGATCTCGTTGAGAGACTTGCGCCCGAAATTTTTGGTTTTCAGCATTTCGGACTCGGTCTTCTGGACGAGCTCGCGAAGGTTCTGGATGTTCGCATTCTTCAGGCAATTATAGGAACGCACAGAAAGTTCGAGTTCCTCGACCGAGCGATCGAGAAATTCCAGCCGCGGATCGGCATAATTTTCGACGGCCTCTTCGGGAAGCTCCGGCTGCTCCTCGAAATTGATGAAGATGCTCATGTGGTCCTTGATGAGCTTGGACGCGAGGCCGATGGAATCCTGCGGAGTGATGGCGGCGTTGGTCCAAACTTCCAGAGTGAGTTTTTCGTAGTCGGTCATCTGGCCCAAGCGAGCGGCTTCGACGGCGTAGTTCACCTTGCGAACCGGCGAGTGGACCGAATCGATGGGGATGTAGCCGATGGGCAGGTCTTCATCGAAATTGCGGTCGGCGGCCACATAGCCCCGTCCATTCTTGACGCGCAATTCCATTTCGAGCTTGCCGCCTTCGCTGACCGTGGCGATGTAAACATTCTTATCGAGCACGGCGATATCCGCATCTTCCTCAATTTTCGCGGACGTGACCGGGCCGGGCACATCGACATTGAGTGTGACCGTCTTGGGCTGATCGGTATTCAGCTTCAGAGGAATCTGCTTGAGATTGAGGATGATGTCGGTGGCGTCTTCCACTACGCCCGGAATGGGCGAGAATTCGTGCAGCACGCCTTCAATGCGTACGGCCGTAATGGCCGCGCCTTCGATCGAGCTCAAGAGAGCGCGCCGCAGGGCGTTGCCGACCGTGGTGCCCCATCCGCGTTCAAATGGCTGCGCCGAAAATCTTCCGAACTTGTCAGTGAGCGACTCCGGTTCGGCCGCCAACCGCTTTGGTTTCTGAAAACCCTTCCACATATTAGACCTTCCTTTCGGACGGCATAAATGCCGGCCAATCAAACCAACCGAGAAATTTTTGTCCGCTACTTCGAATACAATTCGACGATCAACTGCTCGTTCATCGGAGGCGTTTGCACGTCTTCGCGGCGTGGCAAGGCCACCACGCGCGCTTTGCAGCCTTCGCGGTCAATATCGAGCCAGGGAGCGACGCCTTGGCTTTGCGCGAGATTGCGCGCCTCAAGGACCATGGCGTTCTGGTGCATCTTTTCCTTCAAGACCACATCGTCGCCAACCTTCACGAGGTAGCTAGGAATATTTACTTTGTGTCCCTGGACCCGAATGTGGCCGTGGAGCACAAGCTGGCGGGCCTGGGCGCGGGAGCCGGCGAGTCCAGCGCGATAGACAACGTTGTCGAGGCGCCGCTCGAGCATGACCATCAGATTCGAGCCGGTTGGTCCCTTGGTGCGCTCGGCCTTTTCGAAAT
The DNA here is from genome assembly GCA_963754105.1 of uncultured Acidobacteriota bacterium. Taxonomy (GTDB): domain Bacteria; phylum Acidobacteriota; class Terriglobia; order Acidiferrales; family UBA7541; genus Palsa-295. The sequence continues at coordinate 69,795 of CAVWEZ010000007.1, read as the reverse complement.
AGCTGCGGAACTGGCGCTCCAGAAGCCCGTAGGTGCGCTTCACCTTTTGTTTTTCACGCAACTGCACGCCGTAACCGACCATCTTGGGGCGCCGGGCTTGGCCATGCTGGCCGGGAACGAAGTTGCGCTTCTCGATGGCGCATTTTTCCGTAAAACACCGGAGGCCTTTCAGGAAGAGCTTCTGCCCTTCCCGGCGGCACAACCGGCAAACCGCTTCACGATGTCTTGCCAAGTGCTTTTCTCCTTTTGCTTCCACTCCTACAACCCTCAGGTCCACAAAACGGACCTGAGCTACATAAATTCCACTGCCAACTTAGACGCGACGGCGCTTGGGCGGACGGCAGCCGTTGTGCGGGACCGGCGTGACGTCCTTGATCGCGTTGATGTGCAAGCCGGAGGAAGCCAGCGCGCGAACGGCGGATTCGCGCCCCGCTCCGGGGCCTTTCACGCGCACCTCGACCGATTTCATGCCGTACTGATCGCGCGCCACTCCCGCGGCAGTGACGGCCGCCTGTTGCGCGGCGTAGGGCGTGCCCTTGCGCGAGCCCTTGAACCCAACCGAGCCGGCGGAGGCCCAGCTGACGGCGCGCCCATCGGGATCGGTGAGCGTGACAATGGTGTTGTTGAACGTGGCCTGGATGCACACCAAGCCATGAGGAACCACACGCTTTTCTTTCTTCTTGCGAAATTCCTTTTTACGTTTCGTCGGCTTCGCGGCCGCTACGGGAGCGCCCGCTGCATCCTTCGGTTCTTTTGCCACGCCAGTTCCTCTTTTCGTTTGCGTCTAAAAAGCTCGATGGCCGTTTACTTGCGGGCCATGGTTTTCTTCTTCGCGGCGACGGCGCCCTTTCGCGGACCCTTGCGGGTGCGGGCGTTGGTGTGCGTCCGCTGGCCGCGCACGGGAAGATTGCGACGATGGCGAAGTCCGCGATAGCACTGAATTTCGATGAGCCGCCGGATGTTCATTTGCGTCTCCTTGCGGAGATCGCCCTCAACCCGGCCTTCCGATTCAATGGCCGCGCGAATCTGGCTGACTTCGTCCTCGGTGAGATCTTTTATTTTTTTGGTGGCGTCCACTTTGGCTTTTTCCGCGAGCGAACGCGCTCGCTGCTGCCCGATGCCGTAAATTGCGGTCAATCCGACCCACAGGCGCTTGTTGGGCGGCAGATCAACACCTGCAATGCGTGCCATTTGGCTTTCCTCCCTTTAACCTTGGCGCTGGCGATGCTTGGGATTCACGCAAATTACGCGCACCACACCGCGGCGATGAACCACCTTGCACTTCATGCAAATTTTTTTTACCGATGCACGGACTTTCATTTTCTCTGGCTCCGATTTCTAGTTACTTCCGGGGCTAAAGCCCCGCTTAAGAGGCGACGTTTTCGGCGGGACTAAGTCCCGCCCTTCCACCTATCGACGACCGCCGGCTTCATTGGCTACTTGTAGCGGTAGACGATGCGGCCGCGCGTCAAGTCGTAGGGCGAAAGCTCGACTGCGACGCGATCGCCGGCGAGAATGCGGATAAAATTCTTGCGCATCTTGCCGGAGATATGGGCGAGCACCTGATGCTTGTTCTCGAGCTCGACCCGAAACATGGCATTAGGGAGCGGCTCGATCACCGTCGCCATTACCTCAATCGCGTCTTCCTTGCCACTTCCCTCGCCCGGCTTTTTCTTTTCCTGCAGCGGCTTTCTTGCCATGCGCTCCCTTTGAATCCTAGATCGTTACCAACAAGGCCCAGTTGCGTCCTTCGGGCGGGTCAAAATCCACGGCCCGTTATTGGTTACGGCGACGGTATGCTCGAAATGAGCGGAATCGCTGCCGTCGGCGGTGACCGCGGTCCAGTCGTCGTCAAGGACGCGGACGCCGGGGGCGCCCGAATTCACCATGGGCTCGATGGCGATGACCATGCCTTCCTGAAGCCGCGGCCCGTGACCCGCTGCACCGTAATTCGGGACCTGCGGTTCCTCGTGCATGTGGGTTCCTATACCGTGGCCCACGAACTCGCGGACCACCGAAAAGCCATTCTCCTCAACCCATTCCTGTACTGCCGCCGAAACGTCACCCAGGCGATTGCCGAGGCGAACCTTGCTGATCGCGCGATCGAGTGATTCTCGCGTGACTCGCATCAGCTTTTCCCGCTGCGGCGGAATCTTTCCCACCGGCACAGTAAGCGCGGCGTCTGCAAAATAGCCGCTGAGCTCGACGCCGAAATCCATCGAAAGAATGTCTCCCTCGCGCACGCGGCGAGAGGAAGACGGGATTCCGTGGACGACCTCCTGATTGATGGAGGTGCAAACCGAGCCCGGATATCCACGATAACCTTTAAATGCCGGGCGCGCATGGTGTTCGGCTGTGTAGGTCTCCGCAAACTCGTCCAATTCCTTGGTGGAGAGGCCGGGCCGGACCATCTCGCGCATTTTTTTGAGCGCGCCCCACACGAGCAGGCCTGCCTGGTGCATCTTTTCGAGCTCAGCCGGCGATTTACAGATGACCATCACGCCCTTCCGCGCGCCTGAAAATCTCACCGAGCGCACGGCCCACATCTTCCACGTTTGCCGCGGCGTTCACGGTATCGAGCAAGCCCTGGCGACGGTAATAATCCGCAAGAGGCTTGGTCTGGCGCTCGTAGGCGGCCAACCGTTCTTTCACCACTTCGGGGCGATCGTCCGGCCGTTGCACCAACACTCCGCCATCCGCGTCGCAAATGCCTTGCACCTTAGGAGGCGCGTGGTAGACATTGTAAATCTCGCCGCCTATGCTGCACGTCCAACGACCGGACAGACGCCGAAGAAGCTCATCGTCGTCCACCCTGAAATCAACGACGATGGGCTTGCCGAACCCCTTGCGCTCAAGGATGCGGTCGAGCTGTTCGGCTTGCGGCAGCGTCCGCGGAAAACCATCGAACACAAACCCTTTGGCGGAGTCCGGCTGCGACAACCGCTCTTCGACCATCTTCATCACCAGATCGTCCGGCACGAGATCGCCGCGCTCCATGATCGGCCGGACGATTTGGCCGAGCGGCGTGCCGCGGCTAATGGCGTCGCGAAGCATGTCGCCGGTAGAAAGATGCGGCACGCCGTAGCGTTGCGCGATTCGTTTCGACTGTGTGCCCTTCCCCGCTCCGGGTGGGCCCAAGAAAATCAACGCCCGATTCAGAGGCATCCTCACCGCCGAAACCATAGCCATTTAGCCGCGCCTACTCCGCACCCGGCCCTTGCGCACGAACCCTTCGTAATTGCGCATTACGAGCTGCGCTTCCAACTGCTGCACCGTATCCATCGCTACGCCGACAACAATCAGGAGCGACGTGCCTCCGAAATAAAATTGCACGCCCAGCCCATCGAGAACGAAGCGCCACATATGCGTATCAAACCAATTGCCTCCCAGCCAACCGGGCAAGTGCTGCAAGTGGATGCCCGAAATCATCCATTCCGGCAGAAGGCAAACGACAGCGAGATAGACGCCTCCCACGAGCGTGAGCCGCGAAAGAATTCGATTGATGTATTCGGACGTGTTTCGTCCCGGACGGATTCCCGGCACGAACCCGCCGTACTTTCGCATGTTATCCGCCAGTTCCGTGGGATTGAAAATGATGCCCACATAGAAGAAGGCGAAAAAGATGATCAGCACCACGTACAGAAGGGTATAAAGCGGCTCACCCCAGCCAATCATTTTGCCCAGCGCCTGTATGGCCGGCGACCGGCTCTGGAAGATCAGCGCCAAGGTTTGCGGAAAAGTGAGCAAAGAGCTCGCAAAAATTGGCGGAATCACGCCGCCAGAATTCACACGCAGCGGCAGGTAGGTCATCTGGCCACCCATGACCTTCCGCCCCATCACACGTTTGGCGTACTGCACGGGAATGCGCCGCTGGCCGCCCTCGACAAAGACAATAAAAGCGACGACCGCAATCATGAACACAAGCAAGGCAATGATGGTGATGGGCGTAAACGAGCCCCATTGCTCGGTCTGAACCTTTTGCCACAAGTCCTGGACGGCGCGCGGCAGGCCGACGACGATGCCTGCAAATATGATGAGCGACATGCCGTTTCCGATTCCGCGATCGCTGATCTGCTCGCCAAGCCACATGATGAAGGCCGAACCCGTGGTAAGGGTCAGCATGGTCATCAGGATGAACCTGGGCCCGGGATGATAGACGAGCGACTGTCCAGCGAGGCCTTGGGCCGTGAGGGTGCGGGCGATCGCGAAAGACTGAAACGCGCTGAGAATGATGGTGAGATAGCGCGTGTATTGCGTGATCTTGCGGCGGCCGAGCTCACCTTCCTTTTGCAGGCGCTCCAGATAAGGCCACACCACGACGAGCAACTGCAAAATGATCGAGGCGGTGATGTACGGCATGATGCCAAGCGCGAAGATCGTGAGCCTGCGGAAGTTGCCGCCGCTAAACAGGTCAATAATGCCCAGCACCGAGCCTTTGTTCTGCTCAAAAAGCTGCTGGAGGAGGTCGGTATTGATTCCCGGCGTAGGAATGAAGGCGCCGAGGCGGTACACCCCGAGCACCCCCAGCGTAAACAACACACGTTTACGGAGGTCCGGCGTGCTGAAGATATTGCGAAAAGCCTCGACCAGCTTCCTCATGACAAGACTTCGGTCTTCCCTCCGGCGCCCGCGATCTTTTCCTGCGCGGATTTGCTGAACGCGTGGGCCCGCACCGTTAGCGCAACTTTCAATTCGCCGTTGCCCAACACTTTGATGCCGGAGCGCCGGACGCGCACGATTCCGCGCTCGGTGAGCGCCTCTGGCGTGACGGTGTCACCGGCTGCAAAAGCATTGAGATTTTCGACGTTGACCACCGCGAAAGTCTTCGGAAAGGGGCTCGAGAAACCGCGCTTGGGCAAGCGGCGATGAAGGGGCATCTGGCCGCCTTCGAAACCCGGACGGCGGGAATACCCGCGACGGGACTGCTGTCCCTTATTGCCAGCACCCGACGTCTTGCCGAGCTTCGAGCCCATTCCCCGCCCCACGCGCACCTTTCGATGGCGCGATCCGCGGGGCGGCTTCAAATTCGAGAGTGTCGGCACGTTAGCCATGTTCGCTAGTCCTCGATTTCAACCAGATGATGAACCTTCGCTATCATCCCGCGAGTTTCGGGGGTGTCCTGGCGGACCACAACCTGCTGCATGCGGCGGAATCCGAGCCCGCGAATCGTCTGGCGCATGCCGCGCGGGCAGCCAATAAAGCTGCGCACCCATTTGATTTTCAGCGTTCCCGATTCTTTCTTCTTCGTGGCCATGATCTTGGACCTTTTTACTTTTACTGGCCGGCGGTTAAGATGCGACCGGCGTTTCCTCGGCGTTCTTGCCGCGAGATTCGGCAACTCTGGCCGCGTCTTTCAAATGGAGAAGGGCGTCAAAAGTAGCCTTGATCACATTGTGCGGATTCGAGGTTCCGAGCGACTTGGTCAGCACGTTTTGAATTCCCGCAACCTCCATCACCGCTCGAACGGGGCCGCCGGCAATCACGCCGGTTCCTTCCGGCGCGGGCTTCAAAAGAACCTGGCCCGAACCGTAGGAGCCAAGCACTTGATGCGGAATGCTGGAGCCCTTCAAGTTCAGCTTCACCATGTTCTTCTTGGCTTGTTCGATGGCCTTGCGAATAGCCATGGGGACTTCGCGGGCCTTGCCCATGCCGAAGCCGGCGTGTCCGCCCTGATCGCCGACTACAACGAGCGCAGAAAAGCTCAGGTTCTTGCCACCTTTCACGACTTTTGTGACTCGGTTGATCGAAACCACCTGGTCCTTCAGGTTGGCCTGATTGGTCTGAACGGTGCGGCGGATGGAAAGCGTGTCTTTGAGCTCTTGTTTCGGCATAGTTTTCAGAACTTCAGGCCCGCCTCACGGGCCGCTTCGGCTAGCGCTTGGACGCGGCCGTGATATTGATAACCACCGCGATCGAATACCACTTGCTCAATGCCCTTCGCGCGGGCACGGTCGGCGACGATTTTTCCCACGACTTTGGAAGCTGCGATGTTGCCGCCACTCTTGATCGCGGCGCGCACTTCCTTATCGAGCGAACTGGCGGAGACCAGGGTGCGCCCGGCACCATCGTCGACAACCTGCGCGCGAATATGGCGGCTCGAACGGTGAACGCAAAGGCGGGGCCGCTCCGTGGTGCCCTCGAGGCGTTTGCGGGTGCGCACGTGAATTCGCCGGCGATGCGCCTCGCGTGATAATTTGTGGACAGGTGCTGCCAATGTCGCTCTCCTTCTAGAGCCGCTCTAGGCGGCAGTCTTCGCTCCGGCCTTGCCGGCCTTCTTCTTGAGGCGCTCCCCGGTGATGCGGACGCCTTTCTGCTTGTACGGGTCGGGCGGACGCAGGCGACGCAAATTTGCCGCGACTTGGCCGACTTGATTCTTGTCGGCTCCTATTACGGTGAGGTGCGTTTGCTTTTCCACCGCGATTTGAATCCCTTCCGGAATCGGAAACTCGATGGGATGCGAGTAGCCGAGCGCCAGGACCACGTTCTTTCCCTTCACTTCGGCGCGGTAGCCAACGCCGACAATATCGAGATCCTTCTTGAAACCTTGCGTGACGCCGGTGACCGCGTTGGCGACGAGAGCGCGCGCCAGACCGTGAAGGGCGCGGAATTCTTCCGCCTCGCGCTTGGCGACAAGAGTGCCATCCTTCTGCTCGAACTGAATCCCACGGGGCACGCCAACCGTCATCTTGCCTTTGGGGCCCTGCACTTCGACCGCGCCGGCTTTGATCTGGATTTTGACCCCGGACGGAACGGCAATCAGCTTATTTCCGATTCGCGACATGGCTCTTGAACCTCGGTTACCAAACTTCGCACAACAACTCGCCACCAACGCCTTCCTTGCGAGCGGCTTGCCCGGTCATCAGCCCGCGCGGGGTGGAGACAATGGCGATACCCATACCGCCGACTACCTGGCGAATTTCAGACTTTCCGACATAACGCCTGGAGCCAGGGCGGGAAACGCGCTTCAGATCGGTGATCACGCTTTGGCGCTCCGGCGTATAGCGCAAGAAAACACGCAGCGTCTTCTTGCCCTTTTCCTCGACAACCTTGAAATTGACGACGTAACCTTCGTCCTTGAGAATGCGGGCGACTTCAATTTTCAGCTTCGACGAGGGCATATCCACGCGCGAGTGCCTGGCCCGCGCTCCATTTCGAATCCGCGTCAAAAAATCGGCAATGGGATCAGTTGTCATTCTTCAGTCCTTACCAGCTGGCTTTCACAACGCCGGGAATCTCTCCCTTGAGGGCGAGGCCGCGAAAACAGATACGGCACATCTGGAACTTCCGAAGCGTGCCGCGCGCGCGGCCGCAGATCCGGCAGCGGTTGCGCTGGCGAATTTTGTACTTCAGCTTCCGCTGGGTCTTGGCGATTTGACTGGTTCGAGCCATTCTGGGTCGCTCTCCTTACTCGTTAGGCCTGTCCCTGAGCGCGGAATGGCACACCGAGCTGCTTGAGCAGCTCGCGTCCTTCTTCATCGCTCCGGGCCGTTGTGGTGATGGTGATGTTCATGCCTTTAATTTTTTCCACGCGTGTGTAATCGATTTCCGGAAAGACCAGCTGGTCTTTCAAACCCAAGGTGTAATTTCCGCGACCATCGAACGAATTCGGCGCCAGTCCCTTGAAATCGCGCACGCGGGGAAAAACGATCGCGGAGAGCCGGTCGAGAAATTCGTACATGCGCTCTCCCCTCAAGGTGACCATGCATCCGATGGGCATGCCCTTGCGAATTTTGAAATTCGCGATGGACTTCTTCGCGCGGGTAATCACCGGCTTTTGACCGGCAATCTGGCCCAGTTCGGCGGCAGCGGTATCGAGCAGCTTCACGTTCTGGCTGGCCTCGCCCAAGCCGATGTTGAGCGTGACCTTGGAGACGCGCGGGACGGCCATCGTGTTCTTATAGCCGAACCGCTTGGTGAGCGCTGGAACAGCGTCTTTGCGATACTTTTCGTGTAAGCGGCTGCTCATTCTTCTCTGCCTCGATTAATTCTCAAAAGTGGTGTTGCACCGGCGGCAAACCCGCACTTTCGTGCCGTCGGGCAACTCCGTATGGCCCGTGCGCGTATGCTTGCCGCATCCTGGGCAAACCAGCATCACGTTGGAAATGTGGATCGGGCCCTCTTTATCGAGAATGCCGCCCCGAATATTCTTCGACGGATTGGGGCGGGTGTGCTTCTTCATAATGTTGGCGTGCTCGACGGTGACCCGGCGCTTTTCAAGGTTCACTGAGAGCACCTTGCCGGTCATACCCTTTGAGCGGCCCGCCATCACCTTCACCGTGTCGCCGTGGCGAATGCCCAAGGGAGCCGGCTTTTCGTCTATTTTTCTCATGGCCTACCAGACTTCCGGAGCGAGCGAGACGATTTTGGTGAACTTCTTGTCACGCAGTTCTCGCGCGACCGGTCCAAAGACGCGCGTTCCAATCGGCTCGTTCGCATCGTTAATTAGGACTGCTGCGTTATCGTCAAACCGGATGTACGTGCCATCCTTCCGGCGCTGCTCTTTTCTGGTGCGCACCACCACCGCTCGGACTACTTTGCCCTTCTTAACCTGGCCATCCGGCGTGGCTTCCTTGACGGCGGCAGTGATCACATCGCCCAAGCCGGCCGTCAGCCCCGCGTCTCCGCCAATCGGGAGAATGCAGGTTATCTGCCGGGCGCCGGAATTATCGGCCACCGTCAGCCATGTCCGCATCTGAACCATCGTCGCGCTCCCTTGCCTTTATTCTTCGCAGGCGCCTAGGCGGCGCGAGTTGAACGTTGTATGACTTCTTTCAGCCGCCAGCGTTTCAATCTCGAAAGCGGACGCGTGGCGGCAATCCGAACGATGTCGCCGACGCGGGCTTCACCCGTCTCGTCATGGGCGTAGTATTTCTTCCCCGATCGCACGACGCGTTGATAGAGCGGGTGCTGGGTTGTGCGCGTAACCTTCACGACGATCGTTTTCTGCATCTTTGCGCTAGTTACCACGCCCACCAGCTCCTGCCTAATTCCGCGCTCGCGGACACCCTGCCCAGACTTCGGTGTGTCGGGGGCCATTGTTTCGTTTGCCATTACGCCTTCCTCAATTCGACTTCGCGCAACAAGGTTTTCACTCGCGCGAAATCTTTTTTCGCTTCCCGGAGTTTCTTCAAACCCTCCGCTTGGCCAGCCGCGATTTGAAAGCGCAGGCGGAAAATCTGCTCCGCCAGTTCGCTCTCCTGAAGCAGGAGCTCATCGGAATTCATTTCGCGATATTTCTCGACGCTGCGCGCCACTAGAGTTCCTCCAACCGAGTGACGAACTTCGTCGCGATGGGCAGTTTGTGAGCGGCAAGTTCCATGGCTTCCGTGGCGGCCGCCAAATCGACGCCCGCCATTTCAAACATGATCCGCCCCGGCTTGACTACGGCTACCCAATGTTCCGGTGGACCTTTACCTTTGCCCATGCGCGTTTCGGCCGGTTTTTTGGTGAAAGGCTTGTCCGGAAAGATGCGGATCCACAACTTCCCGCCGCGCTTGATGAACCTGGTAATGGCCACGCGCGCCGCTTCAATTTGTCTGTCCGTGATCCAGGCAGGCTCGAGCGCCTTCAATCCATACTCGCCGAAAGCGAGCGATCCTCCGCGCCACGCCTTCCCCGTCCGCCGGCCGCGTTGCTGCTTGCGGAACTTGACTTTTTTTGGCATCAACATAATTTTTCGCCTGTTCTCTTAGATTTGCGCTCCGGCGGCGGCTGGTTTAGAGCGTAGCGGCACTTTTTCGCCCTGATACACCCAGCACTTCACGCCGATTAGACCGTATGTGGTGTGCGCTTCGGCGGTGCCGAAATCGATGTCCGCTCGAAGAGTCTGCAGAGGGAGTCGCCCTTGCAGATACCATTCTTTCCGGGCGATTTCCGCGCCGTTCAGGCGTCCGGCCACGCGCACTTTGATCCCCTTGCAGCCGAATCGCAGCGCCGAGTCCACCGCCTTACGCATCGCGCGGCGAAACGCGACACGCTTTTCGAGTTGCAGCGCGATCGATTCCGCCACCAGGGTGGCATCGAGCTCTGGGCGGTGCACTTCCTGAATGTCGATGTGCACCTCGCGCTTGGTTCGCTTTTGCACTTCGGCCTTCAGCTTGTCGATTTCCGAACCCTTTCGGCCGATGATGATTCCCGGGCGAGCCGTGTAAATGCGGACCACCAGCTTGTTGGCCGCTCGCTCGATGTCAATCCCACTGATGCCTGCCGAACGTAGCCGGTCCTTCAGCTGAGTGCGCAATTTGACGTCCTCATGCAACAGGTCGGCGTAGTCCTTTTTTGCGAACCAGCGAGACCTCCAGCCCTTGTTGTAGCCCAGCCGAAATCCGTACGGATGTGTTTTCTGGCCCAAACTTGCCTCCGCTCTTACTTTCTCTTCTGCGCTTCCTTCGCGCGTTTCTCGATGGCCTTCCGAGCCTTGCGAACCGCCCCTCGCACGCCCTTGGACGCCTCGGCCTCGGCAACCGCTGCTGCTGCGCGGTCCGCTGCGGCGCGGTGGTGTTCGGCTACCTGGACCACAATATGGCTGGTCCGCTTTTGGTAACGGAAACCTCGCCCCATCGGCGCGGGACGCATGCGCTTCCAACGCGGACCTTCATTGACGCAGCAACTGGTGACGTACAGCGCATCCACGTCGAGCGACTCGCCAGCGTCGTCAGCTTTGCGCTCGGCGTTGGCGATGGCGCTGCGCAACGTCTTCTCGATTTCCTTGGCCACGCGTTTCTTCGTAAAGCGCAGCGTCTGCAAGGCGTCTTCCGCGCGCCGTCCCCGGATCAAATCGATCACCAACCGGGCCTTCTGCGGCGAGACGCGAATGAACCGCGCATTTGCCACGCCCTCAATCTGACTTTGCGCTTGTGTTGCCATCGTCTATCCCTTCGCCTATGACCTGCCAGCCGGAGGCGCGCCGCCAGCGGGAGCCGCAGCCCCGCCGGGACCTGCCGCTGCGGCGGCCGCCCTTTCAAGCGCAACTTTTACGCCGTGACCCTTGAACGTACGCGTAGGGGAAAATTCCCCCAGCTTGTGTCCCACCATCTGCTCGGTGATGTACACCGGAATGAACTTCTTCCCATTGTGAACCGCGATCGTATGACCCACCATTTCCGGCAGGATCGTTGAGCGGCGCGACCACGTCTTCACGACTTTCTTTTCGTTCCGGGTGTTCAGCGCCCCGACCTTTTCCTGCAGGTGGCTATCGATGAACGGACCCTTCTTTAGCGAACGCGGCATAGCTCTTCTACTCCTCCACCCGGCGAAGCTTTACCCACTGTGCGCGGCGCATCTTTCGAAATCCGCGTACGGGACCGGAAACGCGGTGCGAAAGCGGGCAGAAGGGACACACAAACCGCGTCCCTTGCGCGTTGGGTATCTTGTCCACGATCACGGCCCATCCCGCGCGGCAGAGCCGGAACAAAACCTGCGGCGCGGGACCGAGCTTCGATACTTTTCCTACGGGCTTCACCACGGGCTTCGTAGCGCGTCGCGAAACTGCTTTTCGCGCTCGCGCCGCTCGCCGTGGTGCACGCCGAGACGTTCGTGTGGCTGTCATAGTGCTCTCAATTCCCCGCCGCGCCGGATGCATTTTACTGCTCCACCAAAAGTCTTTGTCTTCCTTACGGCTTGCGCCGCTCGACAATCATTCGATCGCTCTTACGCTTTTTTCGCGTCTTCGCGCCCAGGGTTGGAAAACCCCACGGGGTTTGCGGGTGATTGCCCTTCACGCGACCTTCACCGCCGCCATGCGGATGATCCACCGGATTCATCGCGACTCCGCGAACCGTGGGACGCTTGCCGTGCCACCGCGTGCGGCCCGCTTTTCCATACGTTACATTCTCGTGATCCAGATTCCCCAGCTGGCCAACCGTGGCCATGCAATCCACGCTGAATTTCCTTACTTCTCCCGAAGGCAGCTTAACCAGGGCGAAATCGCCTTCCTTGCTCAGAAGCTGCGCGGCTCCGCCAGCCGCGCGCACTACCTGCGCACCTTTGCCCGGAAAAAGCTCAAGGTTATGGACCATCGTGCCCGGCGGAATGTGCCGGATCGTCAGTGCATTCCCGGGAAGAATGTCCGCGCCCTCGCCGTTCTGCACCGTCATCCCAACTTCGAGCCCAACGGGCTGCAGGATGTAACGCTTCTCGCCGTCGGCATAATGCAGCAGCGCAATTCGCGCCGAGCGATTCGGATCGTATTCGATGGCCGCCACCTTGGCCGGGATTCCCATCTTTTCGCGGCGGAAATCGATTGACCGAAATCTGCGAGCATGGCCCCCGCCACGGTGCCAGGACGTCACTTCGCCGTGGGCGTTGCGCCCGCCCGTGCGCTTCTTCGATTCAGTCAGCGATTTTTCCGGCGTTTCCTTGGTGATCTCGCTCTTATCGAGCATCGTCAGGAATCGCCGCGCCGGTGTGTACGGTTTAAAAGTTTTTAGTGCCATCGTCGCCTCATGCCGCGGATAGAACGTTTCCGCACTGTCCTTGCCGAAAAACTACAAATTCTCGGCATATTCGATCATCTTTTCGCCCGGAGCCAGTCTTACGTACGCTTTCTTCCAGTCGCTCCGAAACCCCTCGGCGCGTCCTCTGCGGCGGAACTTTCCGTGATAGATCGCGGTGCGAACGTGATCCACCTTCACCTTGAAAATCCGCTGCACTGCTTCCTTGATTTCCGTCTTCGTGGCGCCGTGGGCAACTTCGAACACCACCGTGTGCTGCGTTTCCTTCACGCCGAGTCCCTTTTCGGTGATGATCGGCCGCCGGATCACTTGATAGAAATTAGTCGCCATCGGCTAGTCCTTTTTCGCTTTGGGCGTGGACTTCCGCTTTTCTTTTGCGCCCGCTGCGGGCTTTTTCGCAGCTTTGGAAGTCGAACTCTTCTTCGCAGCCGCCTTCACCGGCGTCGCCTTTTCCGTTTTTTCACTCGCGGCCTTCCGCGCGGGAGATTGCGTGATTAGCTCGCCCGAAGGTGCTTCTTCCATCTTCGTGGCAGAAAGCGCACGGCTCAATCGTCCGGCGGCCTCTTTCGAAAGCATCAGATGGTCATGCCGCATCAGGTCGTACGCGCCCAGCGACGTCGGCGCGATGAGCGTGACACCCTCGAGGTTGCGGCTCGCACGCTCGAGATTCACATTCGCGCCTACCTCCACCAGCAAAATCGTTTTCGTTTCGCCATCCAGCTTCGATAGGGCTTGCCGAAACGCTTTGGTCTTATGCGACTCGAGCTCCCAGCCTTCCACAATCGTCAATTTTTCCTGGGCCAGCTTCGCGGACAGTGCCGACCGAAGCGCGCCCACAATCATCTTTTTCGGCAGCGCATATTCGTAGCTTCGCGGGACCGGGCCATGAACCGTGCCTCCATGCCGCCAGAGTGGCGAACGAATAGAGCCGATTCGCGCCCGACCTGTCCCCTTCTGTTTCCAGAGCTTCCGGCCCGCACCGCTTACTTCGCTCTTGTCCTTGGTCTTATGCGTTCCAGCACGCTGGCCGGCCAGATGATGCCTCACCGTCTCGTGCAGCAAATTCTGGTTGACCTTGGCCGAGAACACATCGTCGGCCAGCTCAATCGTGCCAACCTTCTTGCCTTCGAGATTCTTTACATCCACAACGGGCATGGTCGTCTCTCTGTCCTGATCTCTATCGGGCTGTCTTGGCCTTGCGAATCTCAATATAGCTGCCGGCTGGGCCGGGCACTGCGCCGCGCACGAGCAGTAAATTTTCGTCAGCGTCAATCTTTACTACGCGCAGGCTCTTGGACGTTTTGCGTTCGTTGCCCATGTGCCCGGGAAAATGCTGGCCCTTCCACACGCGCGACGGGAACGAACTGGCGCCGATGCCGCCGGGCGCGCGATGGAACATGGAACCGTGCGATGCGTCGCCGCCGCGATAATGCCAGCGCTTCACGCCGCCCTGAAAGCCTTTGCCCTTGCTGACGCCGCTCACATCCACGTACTCGCCGATCTTGAATCCGTCGACTAGGACGCGGTCGCCGGGCTTCGTTTCGTCTTTCGAATCCTCGATCTGCATTTCGCCGAGATACCGCATGGGCGCGACACCAGCCTTCTTGAAATGGCCCGTCAAAGCTTTCGTCACGCGCTGCGGCTTGATGAATTCGACCAAACCAAGCTGCACGGCGTCGTAGCCGTCCTTGTCCTTCGTCCGCCGCTGCACAACCACGCAGGGTCCCGCTTGCAAAACAGTGCAGGGCACAGCCGTTCCGTCGTCGGCGAAGACTTGCGTCATCCCGAGTTTGATTCCGAGTATGCCGTTGACCGCCATGTCGCTCGCTGTTTCCTATTCTCTCGGTCGCGCTGCTACTTCGACGCGTGCTCGCGCCCGAAGGCTTTGATCTCCACGTCCACGCCCGGCGGCAAGTCGAGCTTCATCAAGGCGTCGACTGTGTCCGGCGTTGGCTCCAAAATGTCAATCAGCCGCTTGTGCGTGCGCATTTCGAACTGCTCGCGTGACTTCTTGTCCACGTGCGGTGATCGCAACACTGTCCAGCGGTTGATCACCGTGGGCAGCGGAATCGGGCCGGCAACGTCCGCGCCCGTGCGCTTCGCGGTGTCCACAATTTCCTTGGTGGATTGATCGAGGATGCGGTGATCGTAGGCCTTCAGGCGAATTCGAATTTTTTCTCCGTTAGGCATGACTTACTCGACGATCTCGGCAACGGCGCCGGCGCCCACCGTGTGGCCGCCTTCGCGAATCGCGAACCGCAGTCCCTTCTCCAATGCCACCGGCGTGATCAGCGTGATCTCCGCACTCACGTTGTCTCCCGGCATCACCATCTCCACTCCCGTCGGCAGCTTCACGTCTCCCGTCACGTCCGTCGTCCGAAAATAAAACTGCGGCCGGTACCCCGTGAAAAACGGCGTGTGCCTCCCGCCCTCTTCCTTCGTCAACACATACGCCTCTGCCTTGAACTTCGTGTGCGGCGTGATCGATCCCGGCTTTGACAACACTTGCCCCCGCTCCACCTCGTCCTTCTCCGTCCCGCGCAGCAACAAGCCCACGTTGTCTCCCGCCATCCCTTCGTCCAGCAGCTTCCGGAACATTTCCACGCCCGTCACCGTCTTCTTCATCGTCGGTCGGAAGCCCACAATCTCCACTTCCTCTCCCACCTTCACCTTCCCTCGCTCGATTCGCCCCGTCACCACCGTCCCGCGCCCCGAAATCGAGAAAATATCCTCGATCGGCATCGCAAACGGCTTGTCCACGTCCCGCGGCGGCAATGGGATGCTCTTATCCACCGCTTCCATCAACTCCAAGATCGACTTCTCCCACTTCGCATCCCCTTCCAAGGCCTTCAGCGCCGATCCCTTGATCACCGGAATCGTGTCCCCGGGAAACTGATACGACTTCAACAGCTCCCGCACCTCGAGTTCGACCAGTTCCAGCAACTCCGGATCGTCCACCATGTCGCACTTGTTCAGAAACACCACAATCGCCGGCACTCCTACCTGCCGCGCCAGCAAAATGTGTTCCCGCGTCTGCGGCATCGGTCCATCCGTCGCCGCCACCACCAGGATCGCTCCGTCCATCTGCGCTGCGCCCGTGATCATGTTCTTCACATAATCCGCGTGACCCGGGCAGTCGATGTGCGCGTAATGCCGGTTCGCCGTCTCATACTCCACGTGCGACACCGCAATCGTGATTCCGCGCTCTCGCTCTTCAGGCGCGTTGTCAATCGAATCGAACGCCCGAAACGATACCTTCGGGTTGTTCTTCGATAGCACCTTGGTGATTGCTGCCGTCAACGTCGTCTTGCCGTGGTCGATGTGCCCGATCGTCCCCACGTTCACGTGCGGCTTGACCCTCTCGAATTTCTCCTTCGCCATATCGCTCCTCTGTCGCTCAGTTGCCTTTAATCCTTGCTATTGCGAGTCCCTGCTACGTCTTTGGGCCCTTACCGTTTGACCCACCGATGATATCGTCCGCGATATTGCCCGGCGCCTGCTCGTAATGCGAAAAGTGCATCGTAAAGCTGCCGCGCCCCTGCGTGCGGCTTCGAATCTCCGTGGCATAGCCGAACATCTCGGCGAGAGGAACCTGCACGTTGATAATCTCGCTTGCCGCTCTTGATTCCCTGCCCTGCAACTGCCCGCGCCGCGAATTCAAGTCCGCGATTACGGGCCCCATGTAATCTTCGGGCACGACCACCTCAACCCGCATGATCGGTTCAAGCAATTTGGGATTTGCTTTCTTGCACGCGTCCTTGAATGCCATCGATCCCGCAATCTTGAACGCCATTTCCGAACTATCCACATCATGGTAGCTGCCATCCTCGAGCACCACGGCCACGTCCACCATTTCGTAGCCCGCTAAAACCCCAGTTTCCATGGCTTCCCGCACACCGTTTTCGATCGGCGCAATGAACTCCCTCGGAATTGCTCCTCCGATAATCTTGTCGACGAACAACAGGCGATGTTCCTTGTCGAAGTGCCACTTGCCACCCTTACCCGCGACGCTTTTTGCCAACTCGTCGATTTCATCCACGGACATTTCGTGCATGTCCTCGTGGCTAGCGCTTGGCAAAGGATGCACGGAAAGTTTGGCGTGGCCGTATTGACCGCGGCCGCCGGTTTGGCGAATGTATTTCCCTTCGCCTGTGGCGACCTTCAGAATCGTTTCGCGGTACGCCACCTGCGGCCGGCCGACATTGGCCTGGACATTGAATTCGCGCATCATGCGATCCACGATAATTTCCAGATGCAGTTCGCCCATGCCCGAAATCAGCGTCTGACCTGTATCGTGATCGGTGTGGACTCGGAATGTTGGATCCTCTTGAGCAAGCTTGCCCAACGCGGTGCCCATCTTCTCCTGGTCGGCTTTGGTCTTGGGTTCGATTGCTACGGAAATAACGGGGGTGGGAAAATCGATGTTTTCGAGGAGGATCGGTTTTTCTTCATCACAGAGCGTATCGCCGGTCGTCGCATTCTTCAGCCCTACGCAAGCGGCGATGTCGCCGGCTTCAACCGATTCGATTTCCTCGCGCTTATTCGCGTGCATCCGCAGCAAACGCCCCATGCGCTCGCGAGTTTTCCTCGTCGAGTTGTAAACCGATTGCCCCGGTCTTCAGGACACCAGAGTAAACACGGATGTAAGTGAGGTGCCCGACGAACGGGTCGGTCATAATTTTGAACGCCAGTGCGGCAAAAGGCTGATCGTCCGAGGCGCGGCGAAGCTCCGGCTCAGTTCCATCAGTTGTAGTGCCTTCCACCGGCGGCACATCCATCGGCGACGGCAGATAATCCACCACCGCGTCTAGAAGGGGCTGAACGCCCTTGTTCTTGAACGCTGACCCGGCGATTACTGGCACGAGCTTCAGCGCGATCGTGGAACGGCGCAGCGAAGCCCTCAACTCGGCCGGCTCGAGCTTATGCTGTTCGAGATATTTCGTAAGGATCGCATCGTCATGCTCGGCGATGTACTCCACCACCTTCTCGCGATGCTCTTTGTAAAATTCGGGGCTTAGCGCCGTCGCTTTTACCGCGGTTTCCAGCGCTGGACGGGTCTTCAGAATAGGCTGCATCCCACAATTTTTCCAGCGGCAAAACTTCGTATTCCGCGCCGAGTGTTTCGTCCTTCCAGACGATGGCGCGCTCCTCGATGAAATCGATAATGCCGACGAAATTGTCTTCGCGGCCAATGGGATACGTGACGGGAACGGGATGCGCAGAGAGCCTTTGCCGCATCGAGCGGATGGAATGATCGAAGTCGGCGCCGACGCGGTCCATCTTGTTGATGAATGCGATGCGCGGAACGCGATACTTGTCCGCCTGTCGCCACACCGTTTCCGATTGTGGCTGTACGCCTGCAACAGCGTCAAACACCGCAACCGCGCCATCCAACACGCGTAGCGAACGCTCCACTTCCACGGTGAAATCTACGTGGCCCGGCGTATCAATGATGTTAATGCGATAGGTCTTGTCGAACCGCTTCCAGGAAGCCGTAGTCGCCGCAGACGTGATGGTAATCCCGCGCTCGCGCTCCTGATCCATCCAGTCCATTACCGTGGTGCCTTCGTGCACTTCCCCGATCTTGTAAGTCACACCCGTATAGAACAGGATGCGCTCGGTGCAGGTAGTCTTTCCGGCATCGATGTGCGCCATGATCCCGATGTTGCGAATCTGCCCGAGTTGTACTTGTCGCGCCATGATTAAAGTTCCGCATTGATTACCACCGATAATGGGCGAAGGCCTTGTTCGCATCCGCCATACGGTGGACGTCCTCTTTCTTCTTTACTGCCCCGCCGCGGCCGTTCGCGGCGTCCATGATTTCTTCAGCGAGCTTGTCGGTCATCGACTTTCCCGACCGGGTGCGCGAATACAGCACCAGCCAGTGAATCGCGAGCGACTGCTTCCGGAACGGATTCACTTCCACCGGCACCTGGTAGTTCGCTCCGCCGACGCGCCGCGACTTCACTTCCAGCATCGGCTTGCAATTTTCGATGGCCTTTTTGAAAAGCTTGAACGCGTCGTCGTTCGTCTTCTTCGCCACCTGGTCCATCGCGCTGTAGAAAATCGTCTGCGCGGTCGAGCGCTTGCCGTCGTACATCATGCTCGAAATAAACTTTTGCACGAGATCGCTGCCATACACCGGATCGCCCGGAATCTTTCGGCGAAGAACCCATCCTTTACGTGGCATCGTTCCGTTCTCCTACTTCTGCGCGGCTTTAGGCCGCTTCGCGCCATATTTCGAGCGCGATTGCTTGCGATTTTCGACGCCGGCCGCATCGAGCGTTCCGCGAATCACGTGATAACGCACGCCCGGCAAATCCTTCACGCGGCCGCCGCGAATCAGCACGATCGAGTGTTCCTGCAAGTTGTGCCCGATCCCGGGAATGTATGTGGTCACTTCAGCGTGTTCGTCAACCGCGCGCGCGCCACTTTCCGCAGCGCAGAGTTCGGTTTCTTCGGCGTCTGCGTATAAACGCGAATGCACACGCCGCGCTTTTCCGGACATCCTTCGAGAGCCGGCGATTTCGTCTTCGTCCGGATCTGCTCGCGGCCGCTGCGCACCAATTGTGAAAACGTCGGCACTCTTCCCCCTCGCTTCTCAAGCCGTTCTGTTGTTGCGATTTCGCGCAGCACAAGTCCGCCCGCGCAGAACTTCTGCGGGTGCATGAACAGAAAAGGTCGCCAAACCTGAAGGAACTACCAGGTACTCCGCGACGCTACGCTTCACCCCAAGGAGTGAACTGCATCTTCGACTGCGGAGAGGCTCGCACGGCTTTGCGGGGCTGGCGCCCCATTTCGGCCGCTCTTCCTCACCCCGTTCCTTGTTCTGTGTTCCGGGGCGGGAAGACTTCCCTTTCACCACCAGGCCACAATGGCCTAAGACAACCGCATGAGTATAGGTAAAACAACAAATCGTGTCAACACGATACTGTCGTGGAAATCATGCAAGGATAAAGACTTCCGCCCTCTATTCCCCTCCCGCTCCCGTGGACAAGTCCAAGCTCACGTTCGCAGCAAAAGCCACTTCCGGTCCCCGTTTGCAGCGCCAATGGTGATCACGAGCCTTCGGTCGCCGTAGCTGTCGGAACCAGACTCCCTGGCGGTAAGGACACGTATCTATCAGATGATACATGGCTTACGAAAGGCCATGCGGCGCACAGAGGTCGTTTGGGACGCTGACGCAGCTGCTAGCTGGAGCCCCTCACCTTCCTTCACCCATTGCCAATTTCTCATCGGGTCCTCGATACCCGCTTTACCGACTGCCCGCAAACGCACCTAAACTCATGGCGAAAGATTTCAACAGGGAGCACGGATGAATCGTCTTCTGCCTCGCCCTCTGTTGCCTCTCGACTTGCCAGTCCCTACTCGTGCTCAAGGCCGTCCCGCGCCAGTGCACGGCTCGGAATCCACGGCCGCCGATTTCTACAGAGAAGCCGCCCGATTATTCGCCGAGCCCTTTGTAATCGAGCAATATTTCACGACCGCCCGTTTTGAAAACGATGGCACCGGCGAGCGCGTTGTCGCCGTGAAGCGCGCGCGTTCAAACCGACGCCGGGGCGCAGCAGTTGAGCCAAATTGTATTTCCTTACAATTCCGCGAGCGAACAAATTGACGTTCGCTACGTCCGCGTCCGAAAGCCAGATGGCACAAGTTACAACCGTCGGACAGGACGCCATTAAAGAACGATTGCGCCTATCGCGCGCGACGCCCCCGCTTACTCCGACTGCAAGGAAAAACACATCTCGGTACCGACGCTAGCTCGCGGGAGACACGCTCGAATACGAAATCTCCACTCGAATCGTCGCGCCCTGCAGCACCCGGTGAATTCTGGTTCGAGCACCGGTTTCCTCAAGGATTCGATCGTTCTCGACGAACGCCTTGAAATCAGTGTTCCAGCTTCCAAGAAAAATCGTGCTGAAATCATCGCCGAGCTTCGACCGCCAAACTGACACTGCAAATGGCCCCGTCACTTACCGCTGGAAACGGTCGAATCTGCCCACTTGGCCTCTGATTCTTCGAGCAAGGCGCCGGAACAACAGGTCGAAAATCCTCCTGATGTCCAGCTCTCCACTTTCGCCTCCTGGCACGACGTAGCCCGCTGGTATGCGAATCTCTCTTCCGGCCCCGCCGAATCCTCACCGGAAATCCGTGCGAAGACCCAGGAACTCACCCGATCGAGCGCGAGCCAAATCGAAAAAATACAAGCGATCTACGATTTCGTATCGAAAAAAATACGCTATGTGGACATTCCTTTCGGCACGGGCCTTACCAGCCGCATCCAGCGGCCGAAATCCTTACGAATGGTTACGCCGATTCGAATGACAAGCACCGCTTCTCGCCGCGATGCTCGATGCCGCGGGGATCCGCTCGGAGGCTGCATTCATCAGCTACCGTCGCAAGCTGGACGCCTCGCTCCCTTCTCCGGCACAGTTCGATCACCTGATCACTGCCGTTCCGCTTCGCGGCGAACTTGTTTGGATGGATTCAACGCCGGCGTAGCGCCATTCAGGCTTCTGGCTTCGCCGTTGCGCGACAAATCCGCGCTTCTCGTGTCATCGGAGGGCGCCGGTCAGATCGTCAAAACTCCCGCCGATCCGCCCTTCGTCTCTACCGCAAGACGTTCACATTGACGGCGAGATAAGCGATCTGGGCAAGCTCACAGCCCACGCTCACTACACTCTGCGAGGAGACACCGAGTTCGTGCTTCGGCTCGCCTTTCACAAAACGCCGAAGCGCAGTGGACAGCAACTTGGCCAGACGATTCTCTCTCTCGATGGCATCCAAGGCGAAGTAAGCTCTGTGAAACCAAGTGATCCACTGGATACCAAGGATCCTTTCGAGCTTGATATTGCCTTCACTCAATCGAATTTCGTTGACTGGTCGGCCAAAAGAGCGAAGGCCGAATTGCCGCTGCTCGCAATCGGCGTTCCCGAGTGGGCCCGCCGAGTCCTCCCGACCAATTCATCTGGGCAGCCCGCTCAACGTCAACGTCAGCCTGAAACTTGCGCTCCCCGCGGTTTTCGCGGCTCAGCCGCCTGTCGGGAACGTCGCTCAGCCGCGACTACGCTGAATATAAATCGAGCTATCGCTATGCGGAACACACCGTTACGGCACAGCGTTCGCTCGACTTCAAAATGCGAGAATTGCCCGCCTCGCGCGCCGATGATTACGATGCTTTCACTCGGGCGGTAACCAAGGACGAAAGTCAGCCGCTGGCTCTTGAGAATTCGGCCGCGGGCGCCGCCGTCGTTCCCACCTCCGCTACAGCGGACGAACTCCTCGAAGCCGGCCTTGCCGCTTTTAATGCAGGTAACGCCGCCTCCGCGATCCCGCTCTTCGAACGTCTCGTCCAAATAGATCCGCGCCACAAAAGTGCGTGGAACGACCTAGGGCTTGCCCGCCTTCGCACCGGAAACTACGACACGGCGATCGCCGCATTCCAAAAGCAACTGGAAGTCAATC
Organism: uncultured Acidobacteriota bacterium; assembly: GCA_963754105.1. Taxonomy (GTDB): domain Bacteria; phylum Acidobacteriota; class Terriglobia; order Acidiferrales; family UBA7541; genus Palsa-295. Next base: position 47,878 of record CAVWEZ010000007.1, on the reverse strand, counting down.
CTTCGGACCAGCACGCGAATGACTACCTCGGCCTTGCCTACCAACAACAGCGAAATTATCCGGAAGCAATTGCTGTCTTCCACAAGCAGGTCGCAGCGAATCCGCTCGATTCCGTGGCCCACGCCGCCCTCGGCGAAATTCTCCTCGAACAACATGAATACGCCGCCGCTGTCCCTGAACTCGACAAAGCCACCATTCTGTCCCCGGAAAACGTCGGACTTCGACTGGCTTTAGGGCGCGCCTCTCTCAATTCAGGCGATGATCGCAAGGCGCTCGCTGCCTTCGAAGCCGCCGCGCAACTTTCGCCCACTCCCCCCGTGTGGAACAACATCGCCTACAATCTCGCCGATCAGGCGGCAGATCTCGACAAAGCGCAGCACTACGCCGAATCCGCGATCTCCGCGACCGAAGCGGACCTCCAAAAAATCGACCTATCGCACTTAACGCCCGAACACCTTAGCGATGTCGCTAATCTCGGCGCTTATTGGGACACGCTCGGCTGGGTTTATTTTCGAAAGGTCGACCTCGCATCCGCCGAGCGATACGTTCGTGCGGCCTGGATGCTCGACCAATCGGGCGAAATCGGCGACCATCTCGCGCAAATCGATGAACAACTCGGACAGAAAGCTCGCGCCATTCACGAGTATGCGCTTGCCCTCGCCGCTCCCGGTTCTCTTCCGGAGACTCGCGCCAAGTTGATCTTGCTGCTCGGGGGCAACACAGAAATCGATACGCTTGTCGAACAAGCCAGGCCGGATCTCGCGGCGCTTCGCAGGATCCCCGCCGGAAAACTCGACGCCGAAGACGTTCGGGCTGATTTTCTGATTCTGCTATCGCCCGCCGAAAAATCCGCGCGAGCCGAAGATGTAAGGTTCATCGGGGGAAGTGACAGGCTCAAGCCGCTCTCGGAACGTCTGCGCTCGCTTGATTACGGAGTGATGTTTCCGAATCGCACGCCGGTAAAACTCGTTCGCCGCGCCACGCTGGTCTGCGCTGCGAAAACAGGTGATTGCACTTTGACGCTGATTCGACCGGAAGATCTCGCTGCCGCTTACAAGTCGGTAAAATAGCGCGCACTCGTTGAACGCGCGGTCGGAGAGGAATGCGCCGCGGATGTCGGCCCTCTCTTTGTTCGCCCGGCGCCTTAGCTACACCTGAGCTTTCATCAACCGTCCGACGTTGCCCGAAACTCGTAACTCATCTTCGCGCCCTGTGAAGTAACGGGCGTTGATCTCTTCCGCCCCTAGACTTTCCACGGAATGAAATCCAATCTTCGCGAGCTTTTCGCTCAGAATATGCGGGTCAAAGAATGTGCGGAAAGGCTCTCCTGCGGCGGCCACGCGCCGTGAAATCGCATCCAGAGCGAGCCGTCCCATCCAGTTCAGCGATTCGCGGGGAACGGCAAAATCGAAGACCACTCCCCCTCCGGGCGGAGTGGAAGCGATGAAGGACAAAGTGGACATTGTCGCTTCCTCGGTAAGGTACATCACCACGCCGAGCCACGAGAAAAATGTCGCCGCCCCAATATCGAATCCCGCTTTCGCCAATCCATCGGCTAACGTCTGCCGCTCAAAATCCACGGGCGCATGCACGACCGACGAGGGAATTGGAATCAAGGCTTTCGCTAGCTGTTGCCGCTTCCATTCTTGCGTGGCAGGGTAATCCACTTCGAAAATGCGAAGCGCATCTTTAGGGTAAGGATTGCGGTAAGCGAAGGTGTCCAGCCCCGCGCCGAGAATCACGTATTGCCGTGCTCCGCGCGCGATCGCCAGGGCCAGTTGATCCTCAGCATAGCGGCTGCGAGCCGCCATGAACGCTCGGATGCTTCGCCCGATACGCTTCCCGTATCGGTGGTCCTCACTCGCGAGCTTGGCCGCTGCTTCGGGCCCGATGATCGCTACCGCCAAGGGATCTTCCAATACGCGCGGACGATCGAGAATCTGATGCGCGGCGCGCCGCATGGCAACCCGCATCGCCGTCCTGCTAGGCCGCGCTTCAATCACGAAAGAGCCATCGCCGATAGGCAACCAGCCAAAATCGTCATTCCGGCTGCCCTGACGAAGGAAGGGAGCGGTGCGTCCCGCGTTTTTGGTTTTGCGCGAAGCGCCGGGACGCGCAGTCGAGGAATCTCTCTTGGCATTACCGGAGAGAAACCCCTACTTGATTTCCATCACTTCTTTTTCTTTGGATGCGGAAAGGTCTTCGATCTTCTTGGTTTCGGAGTGGGTGAGCTTCTCAAGCTCGTCGAGCGATCGCTTCTTTTCGTCTTCGCTGATCTTTTTATCTTTCTCGAGCTTTTCCACGGCTTCTTTCACGTCGCGCCGTATGTTCCGCACCGCCGTTCGGTGATTTTCGAGCAGTTTGTGAATGTGCTTCACCAAGTCTTTGCGGCGCTCCTCCGTGAGCGGCGGAATCGGGACACGCACTACTTTGCCGTCATTCGCCGGATTTAGCCCCAGGTCTGAAGTGCGGATAGCCTTGTCGATTAAGGGAAGCGCTCCGGCGTCCCACGGCGCGATCACGATGCTTGCGGGATCGGGAACGTTGAGCGTGGCAAGCTGATTGATCGGCATCGGCGTGCCGTGGTAATCCACCCGCACGTGGTCGAGCAAAGATACGTTCGCCCGGCCCGTCCGCACCCCTGAAAGCTCTTTGCGGAAATCCTCGACTGCCTTTTCCATTCGAGTTTTTGCCTGCGCAAGAGCATCCTTGCTCGTGGCAATCGTCGTCATCGAAGAACTCCCCCTCGCCGTCGCATCGTTATCTCGTCGTCACCGTAGATCCAACTCGCTCGCCCATCACCACTCGCCTCAAATTTCCGGGGATATTCATGTTGAAAACCACGATGTCCATCTTATTGTCCATGCACAGTGAAATGGCTGTCGAGTCCATCACCGCAAGTCCCTTCTGCAAGACATCTAGATAGCTGATTCGCTCGAACATCATTGCATTCGCCACTTTCTCCGGATCGGCGTCATAGATGCCGTCTACCCGAGTGGCCTTTAGGATCACCTGCGCCTTAATCTCCATCGCGCGGAGCGCGGCCGCCGTGTCCGTTGAAAAATAGGGATTCCCCGTGCCTGCGGCGAAAATAACCACGCGGTGCTTTTCCAGGTGGCGCGTGGCTCGCCGGCGGATGAAAGGCTCGGCCACTTGATGCATTTCGATGGCGCTCATCAAGCGCGTATGGCATCCTGCTTTTTCCAGCGCATCTTGCAACGCCAGTCCGTTCAGAACCGTCGCCAGCATCCCCATATAGTCCCCGGTTGCGCGATCGATGGTGAGTCCGTGCTGCCGGGCTCCGCGAAAGATATTTCCGCCGCCGACGATGAGCGCCACATCGATGCCCAGATCGTGCACTTCTTTTACTTCCCTGGCGATATTCTGGATTGTCTCTGCATGGATGCCGAAAGCATCCGGCCCCGAAAGCGATTCGCCGGAAAGCTTTAGCACGATTCGTTGGAAAATGGGTTTTCCTGCGCGCGCGGCGCCATCCGCGGCTTTCGGCACCTTCCTCACGATTGTCTTGGATGCCATGGCTCGCGGCATTCTAGCAGAGAATAGGCTGTTCGATGACGGGTCGTTCCACGGAGGGATCTGGCGGCCCGGGAGATTTTATCTTTACCGAAATAGAGGAATGTATCCGGGCGTGCTGACCAAAAGACGCTACGCCGCCGGTCCTGGCACCGGCTCTGGACTCCCGGCTGCGGCTCCATCCGTTTCGCCTACCTTGAACCGCGAAAAGCGACGAATCGAGATGTTTTCACCGAGCTTCGCGATGGTCTGGTCCACCAACTCTTTCACGGTGATACCCTCGTCCTTGATGAAGTGCTGTTCCAGAAGGCAATTCTCTTCGTAGAACTTTTCCATCTTGCCGTTGACGATCTTTTCGATCACGGGTTCGGGCTTGCCGCTGGCCTTCGCTTCCTCGCTATAGACTTTCCGTTTCTGGTCAAGTATTTCCTGCGTTACTTCCTCGCGCCGCAGGAACTGCGGATCGAGCGCGGCAACATGCATGGCCACGTCGTGGCAGAGCCGCTGGAAATCCTCGGTCCGCGCCACAAAGTCGCTCTCGCAATTGGTCTCCACGAGCACCCCGATCTTCCCTCCCGCGTGGATATAAGACGAGACTAATCCCTCGGAAGTGGCGCGCTGCGCCTTCTTCGCCGCGGCCACCTGGCCCTTCTTGCGCAGGATGCTGACGGCCTGCTCGATGTCCCCGTTGGCTTCAACCAACGCCGCGCGGCAGTCGGCGAAACCCGCGCCGGTCTTGTCGCGCAACTCCTTCACGAGTTGCGCGGGTATCGGGTTGCCCTTGCCGGGTTCTGGTGCTGTCGCCATGGATCTGCTCGGTCCTTAGCTGGATTTGGCCTGCCGGGATGCGGCAAGCCGACGGTTTCTTAAGCCTCTCCCACGCTATGTCGTGGGAGGTTCATCGTCGCCCGTTACGGGAGCGGGGACCTCTTCTGTCGAAGACGGTTCACCTTCCACAAAGTCGCCTTCCTGTTTCTCGTACTGCTCGTAGGCGCTGGTGTCCACGTACTCCGGGGCTTCCTCGCCTGGCGCCCCCTCAGCCGCTTTTTCATCCGCGATTTGCGACTGCTCGAACGACTGTCTGCCGGCGAGAACCGCGTCCGAAATTTTCGAGGTGAACAAACGAATTGCTCGCAGCGCATCGTCGTTGCCGGGAATCACCCAATCCACGAGGCTCGGATCGCAGTTCGTGTCCACGATCGCAACCACGGGAATGCCCATCCTCCGCGCTTCGTGCACCGCGATTACTTCCGCGTTGGGATCGATCACAAAAATTGTGTCCGGAAGCGTGGTCATGTTTTCGACGCCGCAGAAATTCTGCCGCAGATGTTTTAGCTCGCGGTCCAGCCGCGCGCCCTCTTTTTTCGAAAACTCGGCCATACGGCCGTCTTCGGACATGGCTTTCAGCAGCTTGAATCGCTTGATGGATTTTTGAAGCGTCGCCCAGTTCGTGAGCGTGCCGCCAAGCCAGCGGTGATTCACATAGAACATTCCGCAGCGCTGCGCTTCTTCGGCGATAGCTTCTTGCGCCTGGCGCTTCGTCCCCAAAAAGAGAACGTTTTTGCCTTGCGCGGCGTGCTCGGAAACATAGCGCGCTGCGTCGCGGAACATTTTCAAGGTCTTCTGCAGGTCGATAATATGGATTCCATTGCGTTCGCCGAAAATGTACTCCTTCATTTTCGGATTCCATCTGCGCGTCTGGTGGCCGAAGTGAACTCCGGCTTCCAGAAGCTCCTTCATCGTAATTTCGACTCCCAAATTACCTCCTCTAGTGAAGGGATGCTTTTGATCCCGTGTGCCGGGACAGCATCCTTTTCCGCCGGTTCCTTGCCGGCCGTGGATTAATCAAAAGCACCGACTACCGCTTGCTGAACTGGAAGCGGCGCCGCGCGCCTTTCTGCCCATACTTCTTGCGTTCCTTCATGCGCGGATCGCGTGTGAGAAAACCGTTTTTTCGCAGCGCGGGACGCAGCTCCGGATTCAGCTTCGAGAGCGCCCGGGCTATGCCCATGCGCACCGCACCGGCCTGTCCGCCCACTCCGCCGCCCTTCACCTGCGCTTTCACCTCAACTTGGTCGTGCATCTGCGTGAATTTCAGCGGCTCAACCGCGGAGGTGTTCCACGCGATATTGCGAAAATATTCGTCCACTGGCCGGCCATTCACCGTGAATCGCGCAGGGCCGACTTTGATGTAGACCCGCGCCACTGCTTCGCGGCGGCGTCCCGTGCCGTAGAATTGTTTCCCGGCCGCATCAGCGACCGAATTAGGCGTTGAACTCAACTTTCCTCCTATTTATTCGTGGCCACCTGCTGCTGGCCACCTCGCCGTGCCAGCCCGGCGCAACCCCTGCGACGAACCGATGCATCGGGCGCTTGAAATTTCGAAACTCAGATCGCGAGGTTACTGCGCGAGCAGCTGAGGCTTTTGTCCGGCGTGGCGGGCAAGCGCTTCATTCCCGGCGTAAACACGCAACTTCTTGGCACGGCGCGCGCGAAGCTTGTTTTTCGGCAGCATCCCAAGCACCGCTTCGCGGACGACCTCTTCCGGGCGGCGCTGCAACATCAACCGAATCGGAATTTCCTTCAGCCCACCCGGGTAACCACTATGATGCCGATAAATCTTCTGATCAATCTTGTTGCCCGTCAACTTGATCCGCTCCGCGTTGATGACAACCACATGATCGCCGGAGTTAAGAAACGGCGTGTAGCTCGGCTTATCCTTGCCAATCAAGAGTCTCGCGACGCGCGTTGCCAGGCGCCCCAGCACCTGCCCATTCGCGTCGATCACAAACCAGTTAGCCCCCACCGTGAGAGCTTCCGCCTCACGGCCCTTTGGAACAAATGTCCGCATCAACCCAGTCACACCTTTCCCTTTAAGGACAAACGCAAAGTGTAGGCTATGAAGCAATTCCTGTCAACGAAGACTGAGTAGACCGCGGAGCGGCTCGTGAGGCGACGTCGAGGCGCGGACTCGCGAGACCTCGAAGAAGTCGTCGAAAGCAGACGCTGATCGACCTCCTTTCTGAAGTGTCGAGTAGAGTGCGTCGCCGTCCTTTCTTTTGTGTGAGTTGCGTCGCATTCTATTCGGCTCAAGTGTCGATTAGGGTTGCGCTCCGCGCATCCGACCCTCCACTCCCCTCCGTTGTCAGGGCAAGCAGAATGACGTGGACGCAAATCACGCCTTGCCCTTGCGGTGGCGTTGACTGCGCATCGACTGCGGTTTCGTGGTTCATGCCTCCATCTTTGTCGAGGGGAGGGATTGAGTCAAGGGTGTGCGCCTGTGGACTTTTTTTCGGCGACGCGAGATCCGTTCGGGAAGGGTTTCGCTGCCGCACCCAGGCGGCGCACTGGCGGAGATCGCGTCACTTTGCAATAATGAGCGCGCATGCCTGATTTCGCGCCTTCCATCACACGACTCATCGACGAATTTCGGCGGCTGCCCGGGATCGGCCAAAAAACCGCGCAGCGGCTGGCGTTTTATTTGTTGCGTGTAGATCCGGAGCAAGCGCTGGCACTCTCGGATGCAATTCGCGAGGCCAAGGAAAGAATCCGCGAGTGTTCGATCTGCAACAACATCACCGACAACGACCCGTGCCTCTTCTGCGCCAGCGTCACGCGCAACAAGAGCCTCATCTGCGTGGTTGAAGAGGCCACCAACATTCAGGCAGTCGAAAAAACGCGGCAGTTCAACGGGCTTTATCACGTGCTGGGCGGAGCGCTTTCGCCGTTGCAGGGCATTGGCCCAGACCAACTGAAGATCAAGAGCCTGATCGAGCGGCTGAAAGGCGGCGCGGTCGAGGAAATTATTGTGGCGACGAATCCCACAGCGGAAGGCGAGGCGACCTCCGTATATCTCTCAAAGCTGATCAGGCCGCTCGGTGTTCGGGTTACGCGCATTGCCATGGGCATTCCCGTGGGATCCGATTTGGAATATGCGGACGAAGTGACGATGATGAAAGCGATGGAAGGCCGCCGCGACGTGTAAGACCCCCGCCAAGGCTCCTTTCTTCAAAAATATCGGAGTGCAAGAGAACGAAACGCGCAGCGATTTCGAACGAGTCCCGGCCGATTTGACGCTTGCTCAGGCGGCTGAAGAACTCGATCCTCGAAGGAGGCGGCGGAACGGTAAGAACGCTACTTTTTGTTTTGCGGGTCGTGGAAATCCGGGCCGAATGAAGGATGCTCGCGTGTGCCGGTGATCTTGATGGGTATTTCGCTGCCACCGTGCGGGCCTTTGAAGAATTGATCGAATGGTTTCAACACCACGGACTTCCATCCGGTCATCGTCTGCGAGAGCTTGGCGTGCATTCGGAGTTTCCCTCGGAAGTCCAATTGGCCCCCGTCAATGTTGTAAATGCCGCCGAGAGCGACCGACGCGCCCTCGACGTCAAAGGTGAGGTCGGAAAAAGCGACCTCCGCTTTGTTCATTTTGAAACGGCCTCTCAGATTTGACAGCTCATTGGTCAGGTCCAAGTCCTCGGGCTTTCCCTGACCTCTGCGACTCAACGCATCTATTTTCCCTTGCACGCCAGAATTGGTGAAGTGAACCTTCGCCAAGCCGAATTGCCCGTCGAGCCGGAGGCGCTCGATCAGATCCTCATCTCCCTCGGGAATCACAATCTTCGCGCTCAGCGTGGCTGCGCCTGTCATGACCGGCTTATCGGCCTTGACCGCAAGAGAAAGCAAATCCTCGATGCGAGAGTCCGTGGAGACGGCGTCGAGCGCAATGGTTCGGCCTTTAACCCCTGGGTAAACGTCGACGACGGCTCCATGAGTGAGCAGCGTAGTATGAAGGAATTTCGCGATCACACTGGTGAGAACAGTATTGCCGTTCGTTCCATCGACGACCGCCTTGAAATCGGTATGAAGGGCCATCGGATGGGCGGCCGTGCGCAAGGCAAAATCGGGAGTATCGGTTTCTCCTTCGACAGTGAGGTAACTCAGCGGGCCGGCGAAGTGCCCGACCGAAGACAAGATGCCGGTGATGCCTTTGATGGTTCCGAGGTCGGCGTGATTGAAAGCATAGTTAGCGGAGACGGGCGTCTCACTGGGTTCATCGGCTTGCCAGGGCCCGAACTGACCATCGCAGCGAATCTCGCCCCGTGGTTTTGGGTTCGTGAGAATGGCGTGAAAAGCAGCCGGATGAGCAAAACTGAATCCATTCATTACCAAACGATGGATGGCGAACTCGTTCGGGGGCTTCCCCGCGTCCGAAGGCTTGCGCAGGAGGACGAGCAAGGCATCGTCCGCGTCAATTTCGTCGACGACAATAGGATATTTTTCTTGAAAATCGGCGGTGCTGGCATGAATCATTGGGCGACCGCCGGGGACTCGCGGAGGAGTGTGAATTTGGAGCCCTTCCAACCGTACCCTCGAAATCTCGTGGCGCTTTCCCAATATGGCCAACAGCCCCGCGTCCACGGTCATTTCGCGAATTTCGATAAGGGGCGGGATGTCCGTTCGATCCTTGTGGCGCAGGACCAGACCCTCGACAACGACCTGGACTCGCGGAAAGAGAGTTATGTGGACGGAAGAGACCTGCACGCCGCTTTTAAGGTGGGTTCGTAAGTACGCCTGGGCCCGGCGGTTAGCGGCGTCTTGCAGCCTCGGGGCAGCGAAATGTGCGGCAGCCACGAGAAGCAGGCAGAGCACACCAATCCCGACGACCGCCGCGAGAAGCCATTTTCTGAGAGACTTGCGCCTTCTTTCGATCACCTTGCTATTACGATGACGCATGGGGCTCCGGAGACACAATATTTCGAGCAGCAAGCGGCCCGCCGCCCGTGAAAACCGGCGAGGCGAGCTAACCGTTCTTGTTCCCGGTTGGCGAAGTTACCCTTTTCGCACAACCGCGCCCAGGCAGTTCAGACGAGACAGATTGGGGTGATAACCTTAGGGCTACCGTTTCCAAGGAGAGTGTGTGGTCGAATCGGTCCCATCGAACGACGCCGGAACGCAGAAACGGCGGAGCACCCGCATCGTCCAAGCCGTACCGATCAACGTCGCGGGCGTGGACGCCCTCGGCCAGCCGTTCAAGGAACGGACGACGACCGTGATGATCAACTGCCACGGTTGCAAGTACCAGTCCAAACACTACGTACCGAAGAATTCGGCAATTACGCTCGAAATCCCCCGCACCGAGCGTGCCCTGCCGCCGCGAACCGTGAAGGGGCGCGTGGTGTGGGTGCAACGGCCGAAAGTGGTGCGCGAACTCTTTCAGATTGGGCTTGAGTTCGAAACTGCAGGAAACGTCTGGGGAATCGCATTCCCGCCGGACGATTGGTTCCCTTGCGCCGAATACGAGACCGCCGAAGTCTTCGGAGCCTCCCCTGCGTCCGGCGCCGCCAAGCCAGCGGCACCGGGGACGCCCGTTCCAACCACTCCCGAGACAACGGAAACATCCGCGCGAATACCACGACCCGCGCCAACCAGCGCTGGTGCTCCGGCGGAAGCGGCCCCAGATAACAAGATCCATGTGGTCCCGGCACCGGCGCAGACGACGGAGACTCACCTCGCCAGCGCTCAGCAAATGGCAAAGATGGTGGCGGAGGCCAAGGACACACTCGATAAGACACTCCGCCGGGACGCGCAATCGGCGATCAACGAAGAAATGACGTTTGTGCGCCAGCAACTGGACACGCAGCTCCATGAAGCCGTTGAGCACGCCATCAGGGTCTCGATGGAGCGCGTTTCGGAGTCGGCGGGCAAGAAATTCATTCAGCAGGCGTCCGAACGCTCGGCCGCAATCGTCGAAGAGGCGCGAAAAGCGAGCCACCTGAACGCGGAAACTCTGGATGCCAAGGTTCGCGAGGCGGTGCAGCACGCAGTAAGCCACGCGGCGGAGGACGCCGCAAAGCAGGCCGCCGAACAAACGGAGGCGCACAATCTGAAGCAGACGGTGGAAGAAGCGGTCGAACGGGTGATCATGCAGCGCGAGGCGGCCACACCGTCTCTCGGAATTCTGGCGTCGCCTGAAGCGGCCCAAGAACACCTCGATCAGCTGGAAGAAGAATCTAGAAGAGACCGCGCAGGACGTTCGCAGCAAAACCATCGAGCAAGCCGAGGCCGATGCGGCAGCGGCAAGACAGCGATGGAACGACGAGTTCGCTGCTGCGGTGAATAACGCCTCGCAAAAATTGGAGGAAAAGATCGGGCAAGCCTCCGAGTCCGCAGTGACACGGGCGGAACAGGAAATCGCGGCGAGACAAGCGAATATCCGCTCCGGACTGGATGAAGCCGTCGCCGGCGCGCAATCCGTCTTCCAATCCCTTGGGGCGACGCTCGAACAGGAACGGGCGCGAACCGAAGAAGCGCGGGCACGGCTGGAGGAATCGGCAAAGACCGTGGTAGCACAGGCAGAACAGGAAATCGCGGCAAGGCAAGCGAATGTCCGCACCGGACTGGATGAGGCCGTCGCCGGCGCGCAATCTGTTTTCCACTCCCTTGGCTCGGCCCTTGAACAGGAGCGGGCGCGAACCGAAGAAACGCGGGCACGGCTCGAGGAATCGGCAAAGGCCGCGCTGGATGAATCCCGCCGCCGGCTGGACGAAATGATCTCCGCGCAACAAGCAGAAGCGGCACAGAAAGCGGATGAGTTGATTTCCGAGCGCGTGCAGCACGTTGAACCAATGCTTCAGGACGCCGCACGGAAAGCGATGGAGGGTTTTTCGGGGGAACTGGATCAAACGCTTGCGCCAAAACTCGAGGCGGCGGAGAAAACCGCTTCCAAACTGTCTCACGCCGGCGAGGAGGCTGCCCAGGCCGAGCGGAGAATACGCGAAAACGTCCACCAAGCTGCGGAACAAGGGGAGCAGATTCAAGCGGCCATTCGAGAGCAGGCTCGCCGGGCCTCCCAGCAGGCGGAGCAGACTCAAACCGCCATCCGAGAGCAGGTTCGACAGGCTTCCGAACAAGTGGAGCAGATTCAAACAGAAATTCGCGAGCAGGTCCAGAGCGCTTCGCAGCAGGTTGTGTGGCAATCGATCGAGCGGGTGCGCCAGGAAGCAGCAAAACTGCCTGCGGAGCTCGAGGAATCGTTCCGCGCGGTGGCGTCGAAGGCGGAAGAGGAGTTCGAGCAGAAGAGCACCGAAGCGCAACACGAGACGTTCGAAGCCCTTTCCAAGGCCTCCGACTGGTATCAGAAGAAAGCGCAAACCACGATGCAGTCTTCGCTCGAGAAGGCTGTCGAGCAATCCGCGACAGCATTGCGGGGCCGCGCCGCCGAAATATCGAGCCTGGTGGCGTCGGAACTGGACCACTACCGGCGCTCGTACGTGGAACACAGCCGCGGGGAGATCGAAGAGGCTGCAAAAGAAGTGCTGGATCGCGAGCGCGGGAAGCTCGAATGAGTCCGCGGAAGTGGCTCATGCCGGCTTTAGCGACCGAGTGCAGCGACTTACCGGAGAATCGCTGCGGAGGTTCGAGGAGGCCTCGCGGCAGGCGCTGGAAAAAGCGCGGTCCGATGTAGAATATAACCGCGAAGCCTCGCTTGAGGAGTTTCAGAAGGCCCTCGACCATAAAATGACGCAGGGCGTGGAGCAAGCGCAGGTCTTCCTGCAATCGCAACTCGCGCCTCTGATCGAGGCGCTGGAAGAGAATCGCCAGAAGCAGCAGCGGGATTGGATCGAGAACCTGAAGAAGTCCACCGAGGAGTCCATCGAACAATACAAGTCGCGCCTGGAAAACGCCTCCAATTCGTGGCTTCTGGCTTCGGCGACTACTTTGGGGCAGCACTCGCAGGCTGTGCTGGACACTCTGGCCAAGGCCGCCGAAAAGAGGATGAGGGAAAGCATTGCCGGCGTGCTCGCGGGCATGGGTGACACGCTGAAGGACCGCCTGCTCGGACTATCCTCTGATTTGGGCCCCGAGGATGAGGACGACGATGTGGCGCCTCCTGAGAAAAAGTAGTTTCGTCGAGCACGGATTCGCTGTTCCCCAAGCAGATCGCTATTTCGGAATGAGACGGGCACCTCCCCGCTATAATGTTTCGATATGGCGAATCAGGCTTATTTGAACGTCTGGTGCAAGGATTTCCCGGAGGATCGCATCGTCGAGCGATTCGGCGCTTTTCTCGAGACGGTACCCTTTTCGGCGACGCGTCCTGGATTCACCACCCTGGCGATTCGTGCCGTGGACGTCTCGGAACCAACTGTCCTTGAGCTGGACCTGCGCGCGTTGCCTCTCGATGCGGCGGGAATCACGGAAATCGCGCGGGACCATGTTCACGGAGATTGTTCATTCGAGACTGGCGGCTACTGGGATTTGGCCCTGTTTGAGGCTGAGAGCGGAAAATCAAAAATAGAGCCGCAAGCACTCGAAGTGTTTTGCCGAGGCGAGGATTACGGCGACGAGCTATGGCGCCAAAGCGGCCATTTCGAAGTGAATCTCGGGTTCGAACATTTCTTTACCGGTTACGGAGGCCTACTCGGCATTCGCGGCGGCCCGAACGCACCGGCAGAGAGTCCTGAAGAGGCTCGCTTTCTGGAATCGATGGCTTGGCCAGAGAATCTGGAAAAGTACCGAGAAAGCACTCGAGAAAACGTTCGCAAGCTGCTGGGGTGGCTGCGGCGAATTGAGGGATCTATTCCCGTGGAGCGGGTGCAATTGTGGTCCGAGGGCGAGGAAGACTTCGAAGCGCGGCTGAAGGAAATCGCGGCGGCTTCTTAGCGATGAATGTTTCGAAACTCGTCTGGCGTGTACAGGGGAACAGTGCCGAACGATGTAGTTCCTGAATTGAACCCAAACGATATATATTGTCTTTCAACGCCCAAAAACGGCGAAGCCGAACCCATGCATCCCGCGTCTAACACTAAGACTTACCGATGAGCGCCGTCACCCAATCCATTGCCGGAGCGCCCGCGCGCCCTGAGCGCAAACCGTCGGGCTGGGACCACCTGAAGGTTCTCCTGCCTTATGTGAAGCGCTACAAGAAAATGGTGAGCGTCGGATTACTGGCCCTAACGATTACGGGAATCGTGGGCGCATTGCCGCAATTAATCATCGGCATGATCGTGGATTGCCTGCAGGGCTCGCCCCGAGCGCTTTCCACGCTTTCGGGAACCGCGCGACATCTGCTTCATCCTCTCTTTGCGTTTTACGCGCCGGTAAGCCGACATGCCCTGGGCCTTTACTGCATCATTTTGGTCGCCGTGATGCTCGTGAAGGGATTCTTTTCCTTCTGGACCAGGTGGATTCTGATCGGCGTCTCCCGCGAGATCGAATACGATCTGCGAAGCGATCTCCTTGACCGCTTCCTGGAGCTGGATCCGGAGTTCTACGCGCGAAATCGCACCGGAGACCTGATGTCGCGCGCCACCAACGACCTCAACGCCGTCCGCATGGTTTTGGGGCCGGGCATCATGTACAGCGCCACCACAATCGCGACCATGGTGTTAGCCATATTTTTCATGGTCAAACTTTCGCCAGTGCTGACGCTATGGGTTCTGGTCCCGGTCCCATTCGTCGCATTCGCCGTTCGCTACTTTGGCCAGATCATCCATCGCCTGTCCGAACAAATCCAGGCGGCGCTCGGCGTGCTTTCAACCCGCGCACAGGAGAACCTAACAGGTGTGCGCGTGATCCGCGCTTACGCGCAAGAAGAGCCGGAAATCGCGCTGTTCGATAAGGCGAATCGCCATTACGTGGAACGCAATATCAAGCTCATCGGGTCATGGAGCCTTTTCTTCCCCGCCCTTTCGGCACTGATTGGTCTGACCGTGGTTATATTGCTTGGCTTGGGTGGCATGGAAGTGACGGACCACAAGGTGTCCCTTGGAACATTTTTGTCTTTTTACGCGTTCTTGATTCAATTGGTATTCCCGATGATCGCGATCGGATTCGTGACGAATATTTTCCAGCGCGGCGCGGCTTCCATGGGACGCCTCAACTATATTTTGAGGGCCAGCCCAAACATTCGAAACAAACCTCTTTCGCAATATGAGCCTGCGGCAATAGCAGCCGACGGGAACGGCCAAGGCTACGCTCGCGCAGACCAGGTTATTACCGACTCGAAAGATTCGATTCACGGCGAAATTGAATTTCGCCATTTGAATTTCGCGTATCCGGGCTCGGAAGGCACTTCTAGTCCCACCGTTCTCCACGACATTAATTTGCACATTCCGGCTGGTTCGACGCTCGCCATCGTTGGCCCCACAGGAGGCGGAAAATCCACGCTTGCGAGTCTCATCGCACGTTTGTGGGAGGCTCCTGCCGATACGCTCTTTCTCGATGGCCGATCCATTCGCGACTATCCGCTCGATTCGTTGCGTCGCGCAATCGGATATGTGCCACAGGACACTTTTCTCTTCAGCGAGACGCTCACCGGAAACATTGCCTTTGGCGTGGACCAATCGGCGGAGGAAGAGGTGTTGGAAGCCGCGGAAATCGCGGGCATCTCGGGTGAAATTCAGAGCTTCCCGCAGCGCTTTGAAACTATGGTCGGCGAGCGCGGCATTACGCTTTCCGGCGGACAAAAACAGCGTACTTCTCTGGCCCGCGCGATTCTTCGCCAACCGGGAATTCTCGTTCTGGACGACTCGCTTTCGAGCGTCGATACGGATACCGAAGAAAGAATCCTTCGGCGCTTGCGAGACGTGATGCGCCAGCGAACCACGATTCTGATTGCGCATCGAATCTCGACGGTGAAGGATGCGGATCAGATCATCGTCCTGCGCGACGGCCGCATCATCGAGCGCGGCACACACACGCAGTCTCCTGGCGCTCGGCGGTTATTACGCCGACCTTTATCAGAAGCAGCTCCTTGAGGAAGAATTGGAACGCGAATGAGCGATTTTCGCGAAGAAGAAAAACTAGGCAAGATCTACGACACGCAAATCACGCGGCGCCTGATGAAGTATATGTGGCCGTACCGCTGGCAAGTCGTGATCGCTCTGTCGATGACGTTCGCTGTTGCCGGCATGGGCATCGTGGGACCATACCTGTTTCATATTGCGGTCGATCACTATATCGATCCTGGCTTTCGGCATTCAATTACGAGAAACGCGGCATTGAACGGTGTCGTATGGATGGTACTGGCATATTTGGGGACGTTGCTCGCAAGTTTTGGCCTGCAATACGTGCAGGTCCGCATCATGCAATCGGTTGGGCAGGAGACGATGTACGATTTGCGCAAAGAGATTTTCCAGCATCTCCAGCGCCTGCCCATGAGCTTCTTCGACCGCAGCCCCGTAGGGCGGCTGGTGACCCGTGCCACTACCGATGTGGACGCGCTAAACGACCTTTTCGCATCGGGTGTCGTCGCGATGCTGAATGATTTCGTGCAACTGTTCGGCATGGCCATCTTTCTCTTGTGGTGGCATCCGATGCTTGCCCTTGCCACTCTTTCGCCGCTTCCCTTGATGGTGCTGCTCACTTACGTTTTCCGCAATCACGTTCGCGGCGCGAATCGCGGCATTCGGACGTCCATTGCCCGTATCAACGGCTTCCTGCAGGAACACATCAGCGGCATGGCCGTAGTGCAGCTATTCAATCGTGAGCACAAAGCCCGGAAGCAATTTGCCAACCTGAACCGCGCTTATATGGAAGCGTACAAAGACGCAATCAACGCCTTCGCTTATTTTTTCCCGGCCGTGGAGTTTTTGAGCATGGGCGGAATCGCGCTCCTTTTTTGGGTCGCTGGTGTGCGTGTAATAGGCGGGACAATCGCTGTGGGAGTACTCATATCATTCATGATGTATGCACAGAGCTTCTTCCGGCCGATTCAGGATTTGAGCGAGAAATTTAATATCTTGCAGGCTGCTATGGCGGCTTCCGAACGCATCTTTCAACTGCTCGACGAGCCGGTTGCCGTCGTCCCGGCGGATCATAGGCGCTCGTTGCCTTCGCCGCGCGGCGAAATCGAGTTCCGCAACGTTTGGTTCGCTTATCGCGGTGGAGCAGCGCCGAAAGAGGAAGATTGGGTCCTGCGGGATGTTTCCTTCCGCGTAGAATCGGGCCAGAACCTGGCCATCGTTGGGCACACCGGCGCGGGCAAGACCACCATTATTCAGCTCCTGCTGCGCTTTTATGATATCCAGCGCGGCCAGATTCTTCTCGACGGCGTAGACATTCGCGAGATTGACTTGCAGTATCTGCGGAAAATGTTCGGAATTGTTCTCCAGGACCCCTTCCTTTTCACTGGCACGCTCGAATCGAATGTCCGCTTGGGCACGGAAACGATCGATCGCTCGGTTACGGAGCGCGCACTCAGAGAAGTAGGGCTCGGACCACTGCTTGAATCTCTAGCACAGGGAGTGGCAACACCAGTCACCGAACGCGGCGGAACTCTTTCGGTCGGTCAGAGGCAGTTGGTCAGCTTCGCTCGCGCCCTCGCGCACAATCCGAACTTCCTGATCCTCGATGAAGCGACGTCGAGCGTCGATACCAAGACCGAGCTTCTGATCCGGGAGGCTCTCGAGCGTTTGCTCACCGGCCGCACCGCCATCGTAATCGCGCATCGCTTGAGCACCATTCAGCACGCACATCGCATTCTCGTGTTCCATAAAGGACGCTTGCGCGAACAAGGGTCGCACCAGGAACTGCTTGCGCTTCACGGCATCTACTATCGCCTCTACCAGCTCCAATACAAGGAGCAGGAAATTTCAGCGCCGCTGGCCGGGGCTGCGCTCTCCGGATTTTCGCAGCCCTTGCCTGCCGATGATTGATGCGGCACGCATCGCACCCAGCTCATCCGCATGACGCCACCTCGAATCCTCATCTCCGCCGGTGAAGCTTCGAGCGATATGTATGCGGCGCGCCTGGCGACCGCGCTGCGCCAGCGCACTGGCGCACAATTCTTTGGCATGGGCGGGCCTCGCATGTCTGAGGCGGGCGTCGAACTGATTGCCGACTATCATGAAGTTGCGGTAGTCGGCATCTCCGAAGTGCTGCACAAAATCCCCTCCGTCGTGCGCGTGCAGCGCAAGCTGGCGGCGGAAGCCTCTCGCCGCCGCGCCTCTCTCGGAATACTCGTGGACTCGCCGGGGACTCATCTGGGAGTTGCTCGTCGCCTGAAAAACGCCGGCATTCCAGTCGGTTATTTTATCGGGCCACAGGTGTGGGCGTGGCGCGCCGGACGCGTTCGCGTTGTTAAGACGTCTGGTGAATCGCATGGTCGTTATCTTCCCCTTCGAGGAGAAGATCTATCGCGACGCCGGAGTGCCCGTGGATTTTGTCGGCCATCCCCTCGCTGACGTAGTTCGGCCAACTATGAACCGCGAGGATTTTGCGGCGTGCCACGGAATCGATCCCGAGCGCCCGATTGTGACTCTTCTTCCCGGCAGCCGCCGTAACGAAATCGCCCGGAATTATCCGCTGATTCTGGAGGCTTGTGAACTTCTGGCGCGCGAGATGAAGGCGCTGGGCGGATTGCAATTCGTTCACGCGGTAGCACCCGGCCTGGATGATAGCCTTTTCGCCCCCTATAGCGATCGCTCGCGCATGGACATCAAGCAAATAAAGGGTGCTGCGTATGACGCGCTGGCCGCCGCCGATTGCGCTATCGTTGCCAGCGGCACGGCCACGATTGAGGCGGCGCTTCTGGGCACTCCGATGGTCGTCATCTACCGCGTCGCTAAGACAACGGCGGCAATCCTGCGCCGAATGGTACACACTCCTTTTTTCAGCATGGTCAATTTAGTGGCAGGACGCCGTGTCGTACCCGAGCTGATTCAAGACGATTTCACACCGCGGGCCGTCGCCGCGGAAGTTCGCTACCTCTTGGAATCGCTGGAAACCCGCGATGAGATGAAAGCGGGACTCGCTGAGGTCCGCGCCAAGCTTGGCTCCGGGGGCGCCATCGAACGAGCCGCCGATATTTTCGCCGGAATGCTGTAAATCCATCTGGCTCGCGGGCAACTGCCGGTACTTATCTGGTATCTTAAAATAAGCTGAAGTTAGCTAGATCGTCCGCTTCCGGAGAGGAACCCGCTTGATTAAAGCGTATCAATTGACGGCTATCCTAGTGTTGTCTCTTCTGGCGGCGTCCGCCGCCGCGGCGCAAGGCTCGCACGCGTTTCCTTTTCGGGCAACGAATTACGATGTCGAAGTGATCGTCCATCCGGACGATCAGACGATCCAGGCGCAAGCCAAGGTGGACTTCGTGGCCGATCAGGTCGCGAAAACGCTGCTCGTTGAGCTGCACCCGGATTTGCGAGTCACTTCCGTGAAATGCGCCGATGGACAGTCCTCTGAACTTTGGGCGCGATAACAACTCACCTTTGTTGCTCACCGTGGAGCTGCCAGGCGCGGCGACGCCGGGAAAACAGATCACGCTGACGTTTGATTACAACGGCCCGATTTCGAGCGCGGAAGATAGCCCGACGAGGGGTGTCCGCTTTGCCTCGGTTGATAAAACCTCGGCCTATCTCTTGCTTCCGGCGCGCTGGTTTCCGCTCACCGATTTCCCGTCGAATCGCTACACGGCACCTTCAACATCATCGTCCCCGATACCTTCGCCGTTGCCGGCACGGGAAAAGCGGATCCGCCGGTTGCGCATCCTGGCATCGGCGTTGGTGCCGAGAGTCAGATCGTCTTATGTTTTCCACTGCGATGCGGCCCGGTCCGGTAGGCTCCTTCGTCGCCGGCAATCTGCAATTCTCGCCGGTCTCGCGCAGGGCTACCAATTCGCGTTCTACACGCCGCCCGCGCAGGCGTCCACTGCCGCAGCATATGGAAACTCGCTCGCGCAGATCATGGGCTATTTCTCCGACTCGTTCGGCGCGCTCGCAACGCCGAGCCCAGCACTACCATCGCGCAAATGCCCGATGGCTCGCTCGACGGATATTCCGCCCCGGGCTTCTGCTGATTAGCGCGCGCGCAGTGGACTCCTAGGCCGAACGATCGCTTACTGGCGCAACTCGCCGCCGGACAGTGGTGGGGATACCGAGTGCTGCCGGCCACGGCCGCCGATGTGTGGGTCACCGACGGGCTCTCGCGCTACGCCGAAGCGATGTATGCGGAGCAATCCGATGGCGTGGCCGGACTGCACAAGGCGCTGGAGGATTTTGCGGTGGGCGCGCTGATGTATGAGGAACACGACGCCGTCGCGGAAGCCAGAGCGCTCGGCGCGTATTCCGATCAGTATCACTCGATTGTCGAGGACAAGGGCGCGATGGTTTTTCACATGCTGCGCACCGAACTGGGCGACGATGCGTTCAGCGCCCTGCTTCACGATTTCTATAAGCAGCATGCCGGCAAGACCGCCACGATTGACGAATTCGAGAAATTGGCTGCCTCGAACGCCCCGCAGCCAAGCCGGGCGAGCCGCCCTGAATCTGGTTTCGTTCTTCTCGCAGTGGCTGAATTCCACGGGCGTTCCCGAGTTCAGCGTGGACTACATCGTCTATCGCACGCCGAAAGGCTTCGAGGTGATCGGCAAAATTCAGCAGGAGCTGGATACGTTCCGCATGCCGGTGGAAGTGAAAATCGATACCGAAGGCAATCCTGAATACAAGAAGATTCTGGTTACGGGCACGAGCTCCGAATTTCAGATCGAAACGTTCGGGCGTCCAAAACCAAACGGAGTCTCCATCGATCCGAACAATAATCTGCTGAAATCCAGTCCGCACCTGCGCGTGCGGCCACGGTGGCGCGCGGCGAGGCGCTGGCTCCCGCCGGAAAATATTACGAAGCGATCCAGGAATATCAGCGCGCCCTGGACGTGCAACCCACCAATTCGCTCGCGCATTTCCGCATGGGCGAGGCGATGTTCTATCAGAAAAATTATCAGGCCGCGGCCAACGCATTTCGCGCCGCATTTGGCGGAGATCTGGACCCGAAGTGGGTGGAAGTCTGGGGCCACATCTATATCGGCAAGATTTACGATCTGCTCGGCCAGCGCGAACGCGCCGTAAACGAATACAGTCTCGCGCAGCACACCAGCGACGATACCGCCGGCGCGCAGGAAGAAGCGGCGCGATACATCCAGTGGCCTACAATCCCGAAAGCACCGCCCCAACGCCTAACGCAACTAGCAGCGGCTCACGGCCCAGGCTCCCGCGCCCGCCGGCGATTCCGCCCCTGCCAAACAACCTGTTAAAGAGGCGCCCCGAAAATAACTAACTCGATCAGTCTTGGCTCTTTTTCTCGAGCTCTCTGAGGCAGCCACAAAAGTCGGTGCGCCGCCTGATCAAACAGCACGAAATAAACCCTTTCTAGGGAGTTGGCTTTCGAAATGTTTCGCGGCCTCGCGCAACATGATGCCCGCGCATTCGCGAACGGGAAATCGCGCGATTCCCGTGCCCACGGCGGGAAACGCAATGGTTTTCAGCCCATTCTGCGCCGCGATGCGAAGCGCGTGCGCCGTGGAGCTACGAAGTGATGCGGCCGAGGTCCTGCCGCCGAGTTCCATGCTGGCCGCATGAATCACGTAGCGCGCTTTCAGTTTGCCGCCGGAAGTAATCGCAGCTCCGCCCAGCGGGATCGTCCCAATCGCGTCGCATTCTGCCTGAATCGCGGGTCCGCCCTTGCGGCGGATAGCTCCGGCCGCTCCGCCGCCGAGCTTCAGATCGTTATTGGCGGCGTTCACGATCGCGTCGGCATCCATTTCCGTCAGATCGCCTTGCCGAATTTCGATTCGCTCGAGCGAAATCATGTGAGGTGGCACCTCTTCACGGGCATCGGATCAGGAGCGCGAATCAGTCGAGCGTCCATATCGATGATCTCAGAATTCATTCGGAGAGCGCACGGGTCATGTCGCGCTGGAAGAATTGCGCCGCCAGGATGAAGAGCAGCCCGCCGACCAGTGTCGTGATCGCAGCAGTAGACATAGAATAACGTATGACTCCGACGCCGAAGCGGTGCGCGTAATGATCGTTGAAAACGCCAATCAAGAATGGACCCAGCCCCAGCCCGATCAACTCTGAAATGAGATAGACAACCGACGTCGAAAATGCCCGCATCCCCACCTTTACCACGGAATGAGAAGCCGCAACGATCGGTCCTACGTGTACCGGCGACATCATCGAAACGATCGTGAAGCCGACAATGCACACAAACAGGCTCTTTGCGAAGACAAAAAGAAGCACACCCGGGAACGCCAGTATCGAACAGATCGCCGAAACGTAAATTCGCCAGCGCACGTCCTTGCGCCCCATCCAATCCGAAAGGTATCCGCCGGCGAGCGTACCAAACAAGCCGGCGCCGGCCCTCACTGTGCCGATGTAGGTACCGATCTGAGCGGTATTGAGACGGTGGATTCTGCCGAGGAAAGGAGCTGTCCAAGTGCCGAAACCAAATTGAGTGAAAGTTGTGAAGCAAAACCCGATGAGGATCAGCACGTAGCACCGCTGGCGGAGCATGAACCGAAAAGTCTCGCGCAGGTTCTGTTGTGCGGTGCTTACCTTCTTTGGCTCGGATCGGCCCCGCGCCGGCTCCTTTACCGGTGAACCGGAACAGCAGCGCTACTAGCAGTCCGGGTATTCCGGCCACCAGGAAGGCATCGTGCCAGCCATAATATTGGTTTACCCAGCCGCCGATGAACGCACCGAGGAAACCGCCAAACACCGGCCCAAGCTGATAAATCGACATCGCGCTCGATCGTTTTTCTCGTGGAAAAAGATCGGAGATCATGGACGCCGAGGGTGCCGTGCCCGCGGCTTCGCCGACGCCGACGCCGAATCTTGAAAGCGTCAGTTGCAGGGCGTTGCGCGCGATTCCGGCAAGCGCCGTCATGCCGCTCCATAGCAACAGGCCCCAAGTGATGATCGAGCGGCGATTTCCTCGGTCCGCCCATCGCGCCACTGGCGCAGCCAGGATCGAATACATGATCACGAAGCCAAAGCCCGAGATGAAACCCATCATCTTGTCGGAGAGGTGATAGTCGCGCTTGATGGGGTCGATCAGAATGGTGATCACTGTGCGATCGAGGAAGTTCAGGGAGTAGATCAGCGTCAGCATCCCGAGGGCGTAGTACGCCGCGGTAGATGCCTTTGGAATCGGGGCGGGTGGAATAACCTGATTCGTGCCGATGTTCTTCTCCGGCATCGCTCTCCTAATCCCTGTCCGGCCTTCGCTCGGGCCGCGATGGCCCCGGCAGTTGCGATTGGCACGGGCGAGCCTATGCCGTGTTCGCTTCCCCGTCAATCGAGATTCGCCAGACGATCTGTGACGCAGTTTCTTTCTTGTCTTTCTTGGTCAGTCCATGAATATGATGGTTTGAAATCATCATGCAAAACGGAGACAAGCCTCGACTCGTATTGGACTCTGTGATCCTCGGCATCATTGGCGGCCTTGCCGCTCAGCTATTCACATGGATGTTGCGGCTTTCCGAGAGGTTCTTCCTAGTTTGGCTGGCCGGCTATCACCCTCCGGAACTGCCGGAAGAAGGCGGAGTCCTTCGACAGGTAATCGGCCCGCACGGCTTGTGGCTCATACCCGTGGCCACAACTCTTGGGGGACTAATATCCGGGATCCTCGTGTACGGGCTGGCGCCTGAGACGGAGGGCCACGGCACCGACACCGTTGTCAAAGCGCTTCATTGGACCGGCGGCGTAATTCGGGCGCGCGTGCCCGCCGTGAAGATGCTCGCCTCGGCCATTACCATTGGATCAGGAGGATCGGCCGGCCGCGAAGGTCCCACAGCGCTCATCGCTGCAGGCTTTGGCTCCATATACTCGAATTTACTGCATCGTCCCGAACGGGAGAGACGTCTGTTGGTCCTGATGGGGATGGCTGCGGGACTCTCCGCGATATTTCGATCGCCGATTGGAACCGCTATCTTCGCTGTCGAAGTTCTTTACAGCGGCATGGAGTTCGAATCTGAGGCTCTCATCTACTGCATGCTTGCCGCGATCGTGGCTTACGCCGTCAACGGTTGGTTTGTCGGTTGGCGATCGTTGTTTCAGATGCCACCCAGCGTTTACGTAATCGGACTGCCAGATTATGGTTGGTACATTGCACTGGGAGCGGCGAGCGGCATCGTCGCCTCGGTTTTTCCGGAGATATTTTATCGAGTCAGAGACGCGTTTGCCGCCTTGCGCATCCCGCCATGGACGAAACCGGCCATCGGTGGCTTGGGCGTGGGCCTGCTGGCTCTGCGATTACCGCAGGTGCTGGGCGGCGGTTACGGTTGGATCCAGCAAGCGATCGACGGCCAGTTGGCCGTGCACCTGCTTTTCGTTCTTCTGTTCGCCAAAATTCTCGCATTGTCCCTTACTGTTTCATCCGGAGGTTCAGGAGGCGTGTTTGCGCCCAGCCTGTTTGTGGGAGCGATGTTGGGCGGAGCGTTCGCGGGGATGTTTCACCACGCGCCGGCCGGTTTCGTGGTGATCGGGATGGCGGCGGTCTTTGGCGGCGCGGCGCGCGTCCCGATTGCGACACTGCTGATGGTTGCGGAGATGACCGGCGGCTATCAACTGCTCGTTCCGGCGGGACTGGCCGTCATGCTTAGTTTTCTAATTCAAGTGAAACTCTCGTCTTTTTTCAAGTACGGCAGCTTGTACGAGGCTCAGGTAGCCGCCAGTATCGATTCACCGCCGCATCGGGCTGAACACGTCAAGATTGCGCTGCGGCTATTGGACCAGGGCAAGATTTCCTTGCCACCGGAGCTTAACCATCTTCATCTTGCGGCCCTTTTGCAGTCGGGGATGGCGTTGGACCTCCCGGATGGCTCGCGATTGATGGTCGGCGCGCTTCGGCCCGAAAGCCCCTGGGTGGGAAAGGCGATTCAGTCCCGCAATCTTACTGGACACACCGCCGATTCGAAAATCGTTGCCGTATTGCGGGGCAAGTCGGTGATGATTGCTCGGCCCGAAACCGTCCTGCAGCCGGGCGACCGGCTCCTTATGATTGCTCCGCCCGATGCTCAGGCAGAGCTGGCGCCGCATCTTGCTCCGCCTTCCGCGACGAATCCGCAGGCCGCGTCTAGCTGAAGACGCGACTATCCCGGTAGCGACTCGAAAGTGGCCTCCCCGGGTTCGCGATTGTGCGTCCGTGCGACAAACGGTATTCTTTCGAATACCTATGAACTCGACTACAAGCAACCTGCCTTTGCCGTTCGATCACGTGGAAGCGCACACACATCTCTCGAAAACCGATAAGCACTTGTCGCGCCTGATCGCGCAGGTGGGCGGATTTCGGTTCAAGCTGGATGAATGCGATAGCGTGTACGAATCGTTGCTCGAAGCGATCATGCACCAGAGCATTGCCGGCAAAGCCGCGCAGGCGATCTTCGCTCGCATCAAAGCTCTCGGCACAAACGGCAACTGCCCGACGCCCGAAGAATTGCTACGCGTGCCGAAGGTGAAGCTGCGAAAGGCCGGCCTTTCGAAAGCAAAAATCGCGGCCGTCAGAGATCTCGCGCAGAAAACAATCGACGGAGTTGTGCCCACCATCGAAGCCGCCGAAAAAATGTCCGATCAGGAGCTCGTCGAGCGCCTGATTTCGGTGCGCGGTATCGGCCCGTGGACCGTGGAGATGTTCCTAATCTTCCGGCTGGGCCGCCCGGACGTTCTCCCGATCCACGATTACGGCGTGCAGAAGGGATACGCGATCACCTACCGCAAAAGAAAAATCCCCAAGCCGAAGGAACTCCTGAAGTTTGGCGAACACTGGCGGCCTTACCGGACCGTAGCAAGCTGGTACATGTGGCGCGCGGTGCAGCTTGCGGGGCCGTCTGCCCGCAAAATTACGAAGAATGGCAAGGAAACCAAGAAACGCGTCGTCGTGAGCAAGCGCGCGATCCGAAAGCAGTCAGGCTGATTTTTCGCGCACCGCGAGAAACAGCGCAATCAGACCCGCGACCAGGATGCCGCCTTCGATGTCCACGGACGCGGTGTGCAAACGATCGAATTGAGCGCGGCGCGAGTCGCTGGAAGGAGTAGCCTCAACCGAACCCATCTGAACTCGCAACAAGTTCATTCGAGGGATCACGTAACCCTGCGACGCAATCGTAAGCCCGGCCATCAGAATCACGATCAGCACCGCCGGTTGGACAAACGCGCGCAGCGATTTCCCGATTGCCACCGACGCACCCACAAAGATCAAGGCGGCGATCAACCCCATCAGGTGCAGCCCGCCGAGGGTGAACCCCACCAGCAGCCCCGCCTGATCGCGGTTCGGCCATACCGCGAACGCGCCCCGCGTCACCACGGCGGCGAAATAGATAATCGCGCCGATCCACGCGCCCAGCGCCAAGACCTTCGCAAATCTCAGCATCGGAATCATCAAAACACCGTTGAGCGACCTCGAACGGTAGCGAAAGCCGGGAGAAAAGTCGATAGCGGATCCTAGGGCGAATGCGCCACTCGCAGGCGAGAACAACAGCTCCGCTTCTTGACGGGATAGCGGATGCGCACGCGAAAAAGAAGCCACCTAACCCGCGATTCCCCGTTTCGCGGACCCATTGACGCGCAGCCCCTCACATCGTAGATTGTGCGCCGACGCTGTCCTGTGAAAGAAACGTCTGCGACGAGGGGATTAACAAAGAGGCCACTTAGTCAAGTAACTCCACATTTCAAGATTTCCGGAGGACGGCAAATGCGATTTCCAATGCTGACGTTGCTGGCCGTGCTGGCGACAACAGTTCCGGCCGCGGGCCAGTCTGCCTGCTCCTGGTCGCGCGACCTGCGCCTCGTGAACGGCAAGATTCATACTTTCGATTCGCAGGATCACGTCGTCAATGAAGTGACGATTCAGGAAGGGCGTTTCGCCTATATCGGCCCACCGGAAAATCGCAAACTGAATCCTTGCACGAAAGTAATCAATCTCCACGGGCGTGTGGTCGTCCCAGGTCTGATCGACAATCACAACCACTTCGTATTGTTCAGCCAGCGCCCGGGATACGACGTGATGGTCGAAACGGCGACAAACATCCCTCAGGCGATGGCGCTGCTCAAGGAGCGAGCTCGAACTGTTCCTGCTGAAGTCTGGGTGACCGTGATTGGCGACTGGACCCCTCGTCTGTTCGCGGAGAATCGGCTGCCAACCTTGGCGGAACTGGACCAAGCAGTGCCGGACCATCCCGTATTCTTCGCCACGTTCGGTCCTGCAGTTACGAACAGTCTGGGGAAGAAGTTTTTCGAGAGCAAGGGTATCACCGTCGGCCCGACGGGTGCGCTGGCAGGTCCTGCCGCCAACGCTGCGCTGGGGCTATTGCGCAACATGCAGACTCTCGAGGACAAGATTCGCAGCGCCGAGGACGCTCAGTCGTACGTGCTGCGCTACGGTCTTACGACGAGCGTGGACATGGGAGTGTTCGCTGACCCTGACAGCCCCGATTTGCAAGACGACTTTACATTCCCCGGGATCGCGAGCGCCAATCCGTGGGCCGTCTACGACCAGATTCTCGCGCTAGACCACGAACACAAGCTCGACGAGCGCGTCCGGCTTTTCATGATCTCGATGGACAAAACGATGGCGCTGCCGCTCTTGACCGAGCGTCTGCTGAATGTCTTCCCGGATTTTGGCGACAATATGCTTCGCGTGTCCGGCATCGGCGAATTTGCCAGCCCGTGGTTTGCCAATTTTGCAGGTGGGCAGCACCCGGAGAATTACGAGACAGCGCTGCAGTTGGTCGCTAAGCACGGCTGGACATACCAGCAACACACCCTGTCCCTGGCGGAGGTGCAGTTCACGGCACAAACCTATGAAAAGATCAATGGCGCCACGCCGATCGCCGATCTGCATTGGTCGATCGCCCATGTCCCGGCGATTGATCCGCAAACGCTTCAATCCATGAAAAACATCGGGGTAGGCATGGCGCTTCACGGCTGGAAATATCTTCAGGGCGGCCAGGGCACGCCTGCCGGCCAGCCTGCGGGCCCGCCCTATCGCACGATCCTTGAAAGTGGGATTCACGTTGGCGCGGGTTCCGATGCGGGCGACATTTCCATGCTCGATCCTTGGTTCGAAATCTATTACATGGTGACTGGCAAAGACTGCACGGGTGCGCTGATCAATTCCGGGGAGCAGGTCACGCGCCAGCAGGCCCTGCGCATGTACACGGCCGACAACGGCTGGTTTTTCCACGAGGAGAAGGACGTGGGGTCGATAGAAACGGGCAAGCTCGGCGACCTGGTTGTCCTGAGCGACGACTATTTTGATGCTAAGCGAGTCTCGGATGAGGGGATCAAACAACTAAAATCTGTGCTCACCGTTGTCGGGGGCCGCACTGTGTACGACGACATTCATTAGGAGTCGCAAGTGGCGCACAGGTGGATTGTTAAGGCGTTATCTGCTATCCCCTCCGCTTCTTGACTCGGGTGTGGAGCGCGAATAGACTCGGTGTGTTCTTGGTAGAGGCGCGGAGGCCACGAGTAACCGGGTTTGAAGTTCCGAGCAGGTTCGGAGGCCGGGCGAAAGGGGAAATTGGGCAGGATGCTCCGCCGAAATCGCTTCGATAAACTGCGATCGAAACGATTGGGGGATAGGCTGAAAGGCCTGTTCACTGTCATCCGTTGAAGGACGGGTGGAGCGCTATCGAGGAGCGAAGACGCGATGGTTGTTTCGCGTATCCTTCCTTCTCTCTTCCGTTCCATCCAGTTCGATTAATAGAATGGCTTCGACGGCTAAAGCCGTGTTGACCTAGGCACTTCGCGGCGGGGTTGAAACCCCGCCCTTCTCAAATCCGTGATGTGATTGACGTAAAGGACCCTGGAACGGATGAATGTCATTCAACTAACCCGAGCCCTGGTCGATATCGAGTCGGTCACAGAGAATGAGGGCCGAGTAGGCGCTTACCTGCACGACCACCTTGCGAAACTTGCAGCCGGCACGGGCGGGAGCGTGGAAAAAATCGAAGTCGAGCCTGGTCGATTCAACGTGCTGGCGTGCTGGGGCAATCCCGCAGTGACGCTCTCGACGCATATGGACACCGTGCCGCCCTTTTTTGCCTCGCGCGAGGACGCGGATTTTATTTGGGGACGCGGTGCGTGCGATGCGAAAGGAATCATCGCGTCCATGACCGGGGCGGCCGAGAAACTGCTTGGAGAGGGGGTTAGAAACTTTGCGCTGCTGTTTGTGGTGGGAGAAGAGCGCAACAGCAAGGGAGCGGAAGTGGCGGCGTTAGCACCTCGCGGCTCGAAGTATCTGGTGAACGGCGAACCGACGGAAAATAAGGTGGCGCTTGCGTCAAAAGGGATTCTGCGCTTTGAGATCGAGGCGCACGGGCGGATGGCGCACTCGGCCTATCCCGAGCTGGGCGAATCGGCTATTGAGGCGCTGCTGGATACCCTGGACGCGGTGAGGCGCATTCCGCTGCCGCACGATGCGCTGCTTGGTCCCTGTACGATCAACATCGGAACCATTTCGGGAGGGCGCGCACCCAACGTGATCGCAGACGCGGCCAAAGCCGAAATTCTGGTGCGTTTGGTTGGCGATCCAGCCCCGCTGCGGGAGGCTTTCGCGCGTGTGGCCGGGAAGCGTGTGCGGGTGAACGAAATTCTTTGCATTCCGGCGATGCGATTTCAAAACGTCGATGGAATGCCGACGACGGTTGTATCCTACACCACGGATGTGCCGATGTTCGGAACCAGTTGGGGAACGCCGCTGTTGCTGGGGCCGGGGAGCATTCACGTGGCGCACACGCTGGAGGAGCGGATATCGAAGCGCGATTTGGCGGAAGCAGTCGAGATGTATGCCGGCGTCGTAAGGAAACTATTGGCGGAGGGGTAAGCTAGGAACTCCTTGATGAATCTCGCAATTGTCGGGTATGGGAAGATGGGGCGGCTGATCGAACAACTGGGTCCGGAATACGGATGCGAGGTGAAACTGCGGCTGGATGTGGACAACAATGCGAAATTTGAGGGTATGACGAAAGAGAACTTCCGGGGAATCGACGCCGCCATGGAATTTTCGACTCCGGCAACCGCGCCGGAGAACATCGAACGGCTGTCGCGACTGGGAGTGAACGCCGTGATTGGGACGACAGGATGGTTCGGGGAAATGGAGCGCGCGCGATCGGCCGTCGAGCGCGGCGGGACGGGGCTGGTTTGGAGTCCCAACTTTTCCGTCGGGGTCAGCGTGTTCAGCCAGATCGTTGCAGAGGCGGCGCGGCTGTTCGCTCACCAGCCGGAATATGGCGCGTGGGTATGGGAAATCCATCACGCGACGAAGAAGGACGCGTTTTCGGGCACGCTCCTCGCGCTGGTTGAAAAAATGAAACACAACGGCTACGAGAAGCGAATCGATACGAGTAGCAGCCGCGCCGGCACGCACCCCGGCACGCACGAGGTTGGATTCGATTCCTCGGCTGATACCATAACGATCCGCCATACGGCGCGCAGCCGGGAAGGTTTTGCGCGAGGGGCGCTACGTGCGGCGCGGTGGATCGTCGGCAAAAAGGGATTTTTCGACTTTAGCGAGATCGTAAGCGAGCTGGAGTAGTGTAGCGGAAGGAGGCAGGGCAATGTTTACAGGATGCGGCACGGCGCTAGTGACTCCGTTTCGGCAGGATCTTTCACTCGATGAAGGTACACTGCGGAAGCTCGTGCGGCGGCAGGTGGATGCAGGGATCAGTTTTCTGGTCCCTTGCGGCACCACGGGCGAAAGCCCCACGTTGAGCCGCGAAGAGCAACTGCGCCTGGTGGAAATCACGATTGAGGAAGGGCGCCGCTCCAAGACGCCAGTGGTGGCCGGCGCGGGCGGGGACAATACGGCGCACGTGATCGAAATGGCTCGTGAATTTCAGGCGCTCGGCGCGAGCGGAATTCTGTCCGTGACGCCCTATTACAACAAGCCCACGCAGGAAGGGCTTTATCAACATTACAAGGCGATTGCTGAGGCGATTTCGCTGCCGATTATTCTTTACAATATTCCAGGACGCACGGGAGTCAACATCGAGCCGACTACTTTGGTCCGGCTGGCCGAGATCGAGAATATTGTGGGTGTAAAGGAAGCTTCCGGAAATATTTCGCAAATGGCTGCGATTCTGGACAAAGTGCCGCAGAGATTTTTGGTGCTGTCAGGCGACGATGCGATCACGCTGCCGCTGATGGCGCTCGGTGGGCGAGGCGTGATTTCGGTTTCGTCCAACGAGATTCCGGCCGAGATGGCGAGGCTTGTACAGCTCGCGCTTGCGAATGATTTTGCCGGCAGCGCGCGAAATTCACCAGCGCTATGCACGGCTGATGGAAGCAAACTTCATCGAGACGAATCCCGGTCCCGTAAAAGCGGCGATGGCGCTGATGGGCTTGCTGGAACCGGTGTGGCGGTTGCCGATGGTGGCGCCGAAGCCGGAAAGCCTGGCAAAAATTCGCGGAGCGCTCGAATCGGTTGGGCTGGTCCAACAGGTTTATGCTGCGCGCTGACATCGAGCGGCTGTTTGACGAAAATCCGGCGCGGTATAGCGATGCGCACCATCGGCTGTTTCAACACTTCAAGGATGCCTTGAATGTGGGAGAGGTGCGCGCGGCGGAGCCTGATGCGGCGTCTCGAAGCGGCTGGAAAGTGAACGCGTGGGTGAAGAAAGGCATCTTGCTGGGATTCAGGATGGGCGCGATCGTGGACATGTCTATTGACGCGGCGCGTCAACCGTTCTTCGATAAGTCCACATATCCGGCGAAGCGGTTTTCGGCGGATTCTGGCGTGCGAATCGTGCCCGGGGGATCGAGTGTGCGGGACGGTTGCTACGTAGGCAAGGGCGTCACCTGCATGCCGCCGATGTTTATCAATGCTGGCGCGTACGTGGATGACGGAGCAATGATTGATTCGCACGCGCTGGTAGGCAGCTGCGCGCAAATCGGACGGAAGTGCCACATCTCGGCCGCAGCGCAGATTGGCGGTGTGCTCGAGCCGGTTGGCGCTCTGCCCGTGATTATCGAAGACGAGGCGCTGATCGGCGGCAATTGCGGGATCTATGAGGGCACAGTGGTAAAGAGTCGCGCGGTACTCGGCAGCGGCACCATCCTCAATCGTTCAACCCCTGTGTACGACATCGTGACGGGCGAGGTGCATATCGCGAGCGCGGATGGCGACGAGCCATTGGTGATACCGGAGAACGCAGTAGTGGTAGCGGGCGCACGCGCCATTCCCCACGGGCGCGGAAGAGATTGGAATCTTTCGCTGTATACGCCGGTGATTGTGAAGTATCGCGATGCGAAGACCGATGCGAAAGTGCAGCTCGAAGACCTGCTGCGGTAAGTGCGTCAAATCGCGCGAGCGTACCTCATCATTTTTGCCGACCTATGTTCGACGTGACCTGCATTGGAACTTTGTGGATGCAGCCACGCGAAGTACGACTTGCCGGACACAACATGTTGTGCCCCTACGAAGAGAAGGCAAACCGGACCAGGGTTGCCAAGTGTGTGATCTTATTTGGCGGCGGACAGAGAAAGCATCGAGGCGCCCAGGATTCGCCTCGTGGAGCGGTCCTGCATAAAGGCGACGACGTGCAGATTCTCGCGTTTCCAATTGCGGGCCAGGCTCAAATCAGGCGCGGCGGAGAAAGCGCCAGCAGAATCCACGCGGCCCAGGACGCGAAGTTCGCGCACGACGGCGCGATGGTTCATGTGCGCACCGGCATTCTCGCCGGCGGTTACATTCGAGGAGAGATCGTCTTCCGTGATTGCGAGAAGGACGTCGGCGCCATGTTTGGCGTTCCAGCCGCTGAAGGGCGCCACGCTTACACGCAAAAGTACGGACTGCGGACCCGATGCCGCGTCAGCGCGTTGCTGGATTTGGACATTCGCTTTCGGAGCCCGCGCAGCCTGCGCAATGGCCGGGAGTAAGTGGCGAGCGTCGCTGCCCACAAATTGCGCCGCGCCGTCAACCACCATCTGAGGCGTGTAAGCAGTGGGAAGATTGAAGCCATAAACGTAATTCTGTTGGCGCAACGTAAACCGCGAAGATGAAAATGGATCGCGCCAGCCCTCGTTGTCCCAATAATCGACGTGCTCTTCAAGCGGGATGATCTCGACGCCGGGCACGGGCTGCATCTGTTCCAGGTGGTAGAGCAAGCGGTCAGCAGGTGGGCAATCGGAGCAGCCCTCCGACGTGAAAAGTTCGACTATCACTGGGTTGGCGGGCTGCGCCGGCTGAGGTTCCGAAATCCCCTCAGCGCTTCGCACGCCCGGTGCTTTGCCGGTTGTACGCCCCGCCGTTGCAACCAGGAAAGCGATTGCTAACGTGCCAGAGATTGCCAACTCAAGCGGAATCGCTATTCGCACGCCACACCTCACTATGATTACGCTCGATACTGCCTGTTTAGATGTATCGAGAGGGTGATTCTACCCCTGGTTCGTTGACGATGCGTTGACAAGCCCATTCGCTGCTCTCGGGTGTGCATTGACGTACCTGTCCGATTTTGTTATGTTTTTGAGCTGCTCCTGGAGTTCACCTGTGAAACGTCGTGCTGCTCGCAGCGCAAATGCCTCCGCTGGAAGCCGTAATCGCATAGATAAAAAGGGGTTATCGGCGGTAAAAGCCGCTCCCGACCCCGACGCGCCCGCCAAACAGCAGCAAATGAAGCTCTACGAAGAGGCGCTGACGCATTTTCAGCAGCAGAAATTTCATCGCGCGCAGCAGATACTCGAACGCGTTTTGGAAGGCCCTAGCAAAGAACTAGGAGACCGCGCGAAGGTTCATTTGCGGATCTGCGAACAGCGGATTTCGCGCCTCCCGGCACCCACGGCCAAGTCACCAGAGGACCACTACACTCAAGGAGTTGCCCTCATGAACCTGGGGCGATGGGACGAAGCGCGCGAGCACCTGGATCGGGCGCACCGGGCGACGCCCAAGGCCGATCACATCGTCTACGCAATGGCGGCTCTGGATTGCCTGACGGGGGAGGCGGAGTCGGCGATGAAAAATCTAAAGGTTGCGATTCAGTTGCGCCCCGAAAACCGCTACCACGCTCGCAACGACGAAGACTTTAAGTTTTTGCAGGAAGATCCGCGATTTACCGAGCTGCTGTATCCCGAGAGAGATAGCTCCGCCGGCTGATTTCTCCCGTTCTCAACATGAAGAATAACCGGGAACCTCGCTCACCATCAGTGCGGGTGGTCGCGCTTGGTGGAGGGACCGGTCTTTCCACTATGCTGCACGGCCTGAAGGAGCACGTCGCCGAGCCGGGTACCCGCCAGACAAAGCAGCCCATCGCCGACCTGACAGCGATTGTTACGGTTACCGACGACGGCGGGAGCTCCGGGCGACTACGGCGTGAATATCGCATTCTCCCTCCCGGGGATATTCGCAACTGCATGGTTGCGCTCTCGAAAGACGAACATCTGCTCAGCAAACTTTTCCAGTACCGATTTCCCGCTGGCCGCGGGCTTGGCGGGCACAGCTTCGGCAATCTTTTTCTGACGGCGCTAACCAACAGTACGGGCGACTTTGCGAAGGCGGTTCAATTGTCCGCACAAGTATTGGCGATTCGTGGGCGAATATTTCCGTCGACGGCGCAGAATGTCACCTTAGAGGCGGAACTCGAAGGCGGCGCAGTAGTGGCAGGTGAGACGAAAATTTCGCGCTCGCGGAAGCGGATTCGGCGCGTCCACCTCGTCCCCCGGCGCGTGCGACCTCTGCCGGAAGCGCTCACGGCATTGCGAGAGGCTGATCTCATCCTCATCGGCCCCGGCTCGCTTTACACCAGCATTTTGCCCAACCTGCTGGTGGAAGAAGTGGTCGAGCTAATCGCGCACGCGCGAGCCACGCGAGTCTACATTGCCAACCTGATGACGCAACCCGGCGAAACCCAGCATTACTCTGTCGCCGATCATGTGCGGGCGATCTACGAACATACAAGGCCGGGGCTATTTGACTTCGTGGTGATCAATAAGTCGCCCATATCGCCGGCCGTGCGGAGACGGTACAAGGCTCAAGGCGCCGAGCCTGTCGACCCTTCACTCGCCGAACTTTCTCAGATGGGCTTGAGCTACATTACTGGAAATTTCCTGCGGCGAGGAAATGTCGTGCGCCACGATCAATCGCGCCTGACACGGATCCTGCTGGACGAATTCGTGAAGCGGCGGGCCCGCCGATAACGGGCAGCGGCCGGCGGGAGCGCAAGGTTAGCCGCCCGTACTGGCAGTTGGGGACATGTAGCCTTCTCGGGCAGTCACGATCACCTTTCTCTTCTTACCTTTTTTATTCACCAGCATCATCGGATTTCCATCATCGTCCAAAACCTGGACTCCGATCTTGTGATATTTGCCGTCCGGCGGCGTAGATGGCGAAAAAACCAGCGTGTACTGGTTGCGCAGATATGTTGCGATGGTATTAAAGATGTCTGGCATCTCGGCCTGGAAACGCGGAAAAAACGCGTAGCCACCGGTCATACGGGCGAACGTCGTGAGTTGATTTTTCGCCTGCATGTAACCGATGCCCGCTCCGCCCGGAGAATATAGGTCGATTTCCTCGCCCATTCCGACGGCGAAAATCGTGGTCTCAGTTTCCTTCAGGCGATTGAGGATCTGATCGAGATTGTGCTTACTGAATGTGTCGAATCCCGTGGCGAGGAGCAAAATGGACTTCTTCCCTCTCACGTCGCGCATCTGATTCAGCGTTTCGTATACAGCGTCGAATAGAACTGCTTCGTGGAAATTGGGGAATCCCAACGTGCGAATGGCTTCGTCGATCGAGCGCTTATCTTGCGTGAAGTCTTCTTGAAGAGTGGTTCGAAGGTCGAAGGTCTTGAGGGCGACCCAGTCCTTGTCATTTAGATGCTGCAGGAAACCGTCAGCCCAATATTGAGCTTTGGCGCCGAAGTAACCCTGATAGTAGCCCCAATACGTGCTGCTATACTCCATCAGGATCACGACGGTAATCGGGGCATCGGTAGGCGCGAAGTTCGTGATCTGCTGAGGCTGGCCATCGTCTAGAACTCGGAAATTCTCCCGTTTCAAACCGGTGACAAGATTGCCATCCTGGTCCGTTACGATGGCATCGACATTCACGAGGTTAGACTTGAACAGAGATTGCCACTTGCGGCGGGGGTGGTAGCTGGCGCTGCGGCTGCCCACTCGGCGTTGAACTGGTGGGCGGCTTTACTGGCTCCGGCTGCTGCGGAGGCGCGGACTGCTGCGGCCCGTTATTCTGCGCAGAGACTCTCCAGGGCTGGATGCCGATCACGGCAATCAGAGCCACCGCCAAAACCATCCGACGACACGCCTTCACCTGCATATTTACCTCACAGACCTTCGATGCCCTCATGGCTTGTCTGGATGGTTGATTGCAATCCAGAAACGCGGCGCGCCGCCTGTCCCGGGCATGACGACACCACATGATAGTATCGATTTGGCTCGCTTGGCGATGCTCTTTCAGATTCCATAGGAGGCGAAAAGGATGGCGCGCGGAACCGCAAGAATAGTCCTCATGATCTTCGTGGGTGCGCTGGGTTGCGTCCTGCCTTTGCGAGCTCAGAGCCACCCCATGCCCGCTCCGCCTGCGCAACCACCTTCAACTGCGTCACCCACATCCAGCATCGTCGGAATGGAAAATGAAGCCATATCCTGGCTGCAAGGCTTACTTCGCATCAACACGACCAATCCTCCCGGCAATGAACTTGCCGCCGCCAAGTATCTCGCGGCCATTCTCGATCGGGAAGGGATTCATGCGGAAGTCTTCGAGAGCACTCCCGGACGCGGATTTCTGGTGGCGCGCCTCTCATCCAGCGCGGTGCCGGATCCTTCGCGTGCGCTGTTACTGATGGGCCATCTCGATGTGGTTGGGGTGGACACATCAAAATGGAAAGTGGAGCCATTTTCCGGAATCATCCAGGATAGCTACCTTTACGGTCGGGGCGCGATTGACGACAAGGGCATGACCATAGCCAACCTGGCCGTTTTCATTGCCCTGAAACGTTCGGGAGCGCACTTGGATCGCGACGTGATCTTTTTGGCCGAGGGAGACGAGGAAGCGGGCGGCGACGCCGGCATGACGTTCGCGGTCGAAAAGCATTGGGACAAGATTGCCGCGGGTTTCTCCCTAAACGAAGGCGGCCGGGTCTTTGAGAAAAACGGCAAAATTCAGTACGTCGGTATCCAAACAAGCGAAAAAGTGATGGTCAATGTGGACGTGATTGCCACGGGAACATCCGGCCACGCCTCCGTTCCGCTCAAGGACAATTCCGTCACGCACTTGGCAGACGCTATCTCAAAAATATCCACCTTCGAAGCCCCGATTCAGTTCAACTCCGTCACACGCGCCTATTTCGATGGCCTCGCCCCGGTAGAAGACGAGGAAACCGGCAAATGGATACGCGCCCTGCAATCCTCCGACCGCGCTGAGCATGCTGCGCGATGGATTTCAGATGCCAATCCGACTTGGGACGCGATGTTACGCGACACTGTCACACCCACGATGCTGCAGGCGGGAATCCGGGAGAACGTGGTGCCCTCGGAAGCGCGCGGCGTAATCAATGTGCGCCTGCTGCCAGGCAACATGATCGACTCTCTGGTCGCTAAGCTGCAGAAACTTGTAAACGATCCGCAAGTACGGCTAGAGGTTGAGCCCGGCGGAGGAGAGGCCGCTCCGTCTTCTTCCCTCAGCTCCGATCTGTACGCCAGTATCACGCGGGTCGCGGGCAAAGACTTCCCCTCGGCGCCGGTCCTGCCGTATATGTCCACTGGCGCAACGGATTCCACGCCGTTGCGAATGCGCGCCGTCCAAGCCTACGGCCTTCTACCATTTCCGATGACGCAAGACGATCTCTCACGGATGCACGGTGACAATGAACGCATTCAGCTCGATAACTTTCGTAAGGGACTCGAATTCCTCAACGACGTTGTGGTTGATTTTGTCGTGGCCAAATAATAGAGGGATCTCTCGATGGTTCGCTGCGCTGAATTTCCTCGGAATACCGCTCGAATCGGCTCCTCACCGTAGACGATTTTCTTTACACCAACAAGTACTTGCGTGAATTCGACCCCTTGTGTAAAGATTTTCTTCGTATCCTCGGACTCTGCGCGTACCTACAAAATAGTCCCCATCGCTCCGCCGCCTCCGGGTTGTCACCGGACCCGAGCGTGTACCAGGGCGCACGCAGCCGAAAAGAGATCCGCCGGCTTTCAATTGACCCAATTATCCGGACGATTGGGCGGTTTGTCGCTATGGTCCCGCTGGTACACTTCGAACTTCTTCCGCAGCCGCCGCCGCTTCCAGTCGGAAAAGGAATTGCGGAAGTTGAATAGGTAGGATCCCCGTCGCAGATAGATGTAGCCCACCAGCATTCCGCCCAGGTGGCAGATGTGGCTGACGTTGTCGCCTGACGAACCGAGCGTGCCGAAGAATTCGATCGCGATCATGATCGCGACAAAAATCTTCATGGATACCGTTACCGGTAAGGGAAACATCCACACACGGCGATCGGGGAACAGCACGGCATTGGCCAGCAACACGCCGTAGATCGCTCCCGAAGCCCCTATAGTGGGCACCAATGCTCTTCCCAGTCCGTTAGGGTCCAACATCATCTTCACAGCTACGTTGATGACGCCCGCACCTACTCCGCAGAGGAAGAAATACGTATAGAAGCGCCGCGAACCCCAGGTATGTTCCAGGTCAGCGCCGAACATCGCCAGAAACAACAAATTGAGCAAGATATGCAGAATTCCCGCGTGCAGAAATAGGTAGGTGAATAACTGCCAGACTCTGAAAAGATGCACTACGGCAACGGGCACCAGTCCGAACCACAACAGCCAGAAATCTCGCCCTCTAGCGCCGAAGAGCAACTCGGAAAGTTCCTGCAGGACGAAGACGCTGATGCACGCGATACAAAGCGTCTTGACGGCTCGAGGAAAGTAGCCGCTCAGGTCGAAGCGGTAGCCGCCATAACCGCGAGAGAAAGTGCTCACAGGGACCAGTCTAAAGGCTGCAAGGCGCGTAGTCAAAAGACGCTGGGGGGTAAGAGATGGCAAGCGCAAAAGTACCCCACCTGCGCACTCTCTGCGCTGGACGGAACTTCAATTGACCAAATTTTGATCAGCGGGGAGTTTCAGTTCACCGCGGTTATTTGCACGGCGTCCACAGACTCATCCACTAGCGCTGCGAGCTTTCTCAGGCGCCGGCACCGTGGCCAATACGCGCGTCCACACGCCTTCCAGTAGCGCAGGCACCCACTTTTCTGCGGGACATCGGCTCCAACTCTGACTGAGGAAGAGGAGGTCACGATTCGCTGCGCCTTTGCTCGCGCTTCCCAGCTCAAGGATGAAGAGCGAGCCTCTTCTGAAGGGACAACCGCCGACCTCGCCGGAGGTTTTCGCCTGGCGTACAACGGTGGCTGGTGCAAAGAGGCATTCGTCCACGGCAGCATTCGTCGTTATTGAAGATCGAAGCGCTGGGTCGGCAGCAAGTTGCCGCATTTTCTGCAGGCCATCAACAATGAGCTGCCGACCTGCAATCGTCGCGATAACTCCAGCCAGTTCGCCATTCACCATGGAACCAAGAAGCGTTTTGGCTCGCTCCAGCCTGCCGCTGATGCGCCACCACAGCATTTTCAGGACATTGGAAGAGCTTGCAGCCTCAAGCACCGTGTGGGCCGCTGCCAAACGCTCCTCAGTGGCCGCGAACGTTTCCACGAACAATCTTCCTATGCTCTGCTGCACAAGCAGATCGAGCTTCTCCGCAGTTCCGATCCCTCTGACCCATTCGGACAGGGGCTCCAACTTAGCGGGCCCACTCTTCACCGCGTCAGCCTCACGGTTCAGTTTCGCCCATAGTTCGTCTTGCGCAGCGGCGCGGCTGGGGTCGGTGCGCGGCAGCAGAGTTGGGAATAATCTGCCGTTAAGCGAGAAAATACGGAGTATCTTCCGGAGACGCTGCACGTTGCGAACAGGACCATATCCTATGAAGTCCCGGTCGAACCTTGAATCGTTTGAAATTGTCCGGATCTCTGCGGGATCTGTGACGTCTACGACGTCAGTAATGCCCGGAAAGTACGTGCGCTTCATGCTGAGATACCTGCGCCTGGCCGCACCAGTGTTGGTGTGGCAACCTTGCTCGGCACTCTAGACCTCATCGTACGATTTTTCAAGGGTGGGATGGAAACGAAGCAATTCCCAAGTCCTGATTAGTCGGATAACCGTCTATTTGAAGTTTTGCTTTACTTTTCGGGTTAGCGGTTAATCGGGCACTTATCCGGA
Source organism: uncultured Acidobacteriota bacterium (assembly GCA_963754105.1). Taxonomy (GTDB): domain Bacteria; phylum Acidobacteriota; class Terriglobia; order Acidiferrales; family UBA7541; genus Palsa-295. Next base: position 8,336 of record CAVWEZ010000007.1, on the reverse strand, counting down.
AACCTTGACCATAGTGTTTGCGCAACTTATGATTCGTGCGCTGAATTCGCCCGCTCCCGACTGGAGCGGATCCCAAACTTGGAAACAGAAGCGGAGGAACGAGCCATGAAGGCAAGTCTATCCGGTGTGGTGGCGATCATCGCGCTAGCGCTCGCCGTCTTGGGCGGCAGGGCGAGCTCGGCCCAGGACAAGCAGGACAGATACACTCTGCAGGTGCCGGGCGGGCTCGCGTTCTCTGAGATTCGGGGATATGAGACCTGGCAGGTAGTCGGCCCTAGTCTCACCGAAGCCGCAAACGTGATCCGAGTGATCGTCGCCAATCCGGTGATGATCAAGGCCTACCAGGAAGGTGTTCCCGGCAACGGCAAGCCTTTCCCCGACGGCTCCAAGATTGTGAAGCTTGAGTGGAAACCGAAAAAGTTGACCGATCCCCCTTTCTCCGCGAGCACTCCAGACACAGTGCCCGGCGACCTGAGGGAGGTCGAGTTCATCGTGAAGGACAGCAAGAGATTCTCGGACACTCACGGATGGGGATACGCTATGTTCGACTATGACGCCGCATCCGGTACGTTCGCCCCCGCCACGTCGTCCAGCGAGCCGCCGGTTGGGCACGACGCCAAGTGCGGTGCAGCATGCCACACGCTCGCGGCCTCAAAAGATTACATTTTCACGGCATACCCCAAAAGATGAACCCCACCCTGTCGCTGCGAGGGAGAAAACGGCTTTTATAATTCCTCCGCACAACGATGTTGTGCGCTAGCGCGTGATCGGCTGGAAGTAATCAGGCAGGCGCCTCTTGGTGTCGCGCAGTATTTCGACGACAGCTTTTCTGTCGGCAAAAGTGAGTTTGGCGTACTTCTTCTCTTTCTCCTGCCCAGATAAGATTTTCCACATACGGTCATACACCGCTTCCTTCACCTCGTCCGGCAGGGCGTCGAAGGCATCTGAATAGATCATGTAGCTGCACGGATAACGCATCAGGCGATGTTGAAGATCGAATTGCCGCAGCGAGCGGCCCTGGCGGTCGGTTGGACCCTCGCTCGAGAACTTCTCCGCAAAACCTGACGTGCCCTGAATCCGGGAAGTGATGGGCGCCTCATTCACAAACAACATATAGTCGACTAATTCCCGGGCAGTCTCGCGAACCACTCTGGCGTTGGCCGCGTGACCCTTGCCCGGGCTCATTTGATCCCGGTACAAGGAACGGCGAACATCCCATCCCACACGGGTGAACAAATTCATCATGTGCATCTGGTGCTCGAAAACCATCAGTGCGACGACATCGCTGTATGGAGAGAGGTAGGCAGCCGTATCGAAGTGACCTTGCAGAGATTCGAAATTTCGCGTCTGGCCCGGCAACATTGGCTGCAATTTTCCCGCGTTGTCGACGACGGAGTTCCCCATGTGCCGCATCGAGCCAGTTGACCCAGTCACATACCAACCACCCCAGCGCTGTGAAAAGGCGCTGAGATCGTCGGTCAAGTACTGTCCCAACCCCGACACGGTCGCGCCGTCTGGCTCCGGAAACACGCTGCGCATCAAGGTGCCGGGCACTCCCAGGCTTGCATACGATACGTGGCACGCCAAACAATTGACATCGCGCGACAGGCGGACTTGACGCGCTGGGTTCTGGCTCAATGTGTAAAAGATCATGCCCTGCTTGGGATCCTCCGCAGCCACTTCAATGATTGGTCCGCCATGTACCCATCCCACCACGACGGAGTCGTTGAAGAAAAGGCTGCGCGGGTTGCGCGGGTTGATGCGATCTGCCTGGAAGCTCGTCTTCGAGAAGACAACCAATTGCGACTGGATCGGGACGTCGAGAGCGTCAAGCACCGATCGCAAGTAGCCTTGCGGACCGTCAAATTTGAGATGAACTTCGCCGAACTGGATCTTTCGATTCAGCTGCGACCCTGGGTCGTGAAGCGTTCGGGTGTTGTATTGAATGGCCGGCTGGTCAAGATCGGTGTATGACATAACTCCGCGATCACCAAACGTAGCCGCGACCACCAAGAGAATCAACCCGGCCATCAAGACGGCGCGAAGCATTTGCGCACCAGTGAGAAACCGAACGATACCGGATCGAATTGTATCATTTGACAAGAATGATCCGATTGCATGACCCGATTGATGGGGGCCGATTGCCGTGTGCAGGTCTTTGGAGGCCACTTCAGAATTTGATTTCCGGCCTGCCTTACGATACGGTCTGATTGTACAAACTCCATTTCTAAATCGGCTCGCAGTCCGCGGAAGCACTTTCGCAAGGACGGTTTGATTTCATCGGCGGAGGTTTAACTTAGGATGTCTGATCCTGTGGTGGAAAAGGTGATCGCTACGCTGGCCTCGGTAAAGCGAGTGCCGGCCGAGAACATCAAGCTCGATACCAACCTGCAGGAAATGGGCATCGATTCGCTCGACGTGTTCACCCTTCTTTTCGAGCTCGAAAACGCCTTCAAAATCTCGATTCCGGATGATGACGTCCGCTCCATCAAAACCGTGAACGATGTTGTCGAAGGCATCAAAAAAATTCTCGCCGCTGCTCCCCCGCCTGACACTTCGCTGGGTTCAACCAGCCCGGCGAGGTAACGCATGGCCTCACGGCGAGTCGCCATCACCGGCCTTGGAATTGTCTCACCGCTAGGACTCGATCTCCCCGAAACGTGGGCTGGCCTGCGCGAAGGGCGCTCCGCTATCGGCCCGATACAATCCGTCGACGGTTCACGGGTGGGACTCAAAATTCAAAACGGCGCGCAAGTCCGCGGCTTTGATCCTCTGAAGCACTTCCAGGGTGGCAAAGACGCTCAGCTCGACCGCTTTGCGCAGTTCTCCGTGGTCGCGGCTCGCGAAGCCCTCCACGATTCGGGCATCCACCTGACGCCGGAGTTGCGCGAGCAGTCCGCGATCGTTTGCGGCTCGGCTGTCGGCGGACAAGCCGCGATTGAAGCCGGCTTTGAGGATCTTTGGGTCCAGAGCCGCGGCCGCGTCCACCCACTAACGATTCCCAAAACCATGGCCAACGCAGGGGCGAGCCATATTTCGATGGATCTCGGCTTAAGCGGCCCGGTCTACACAATCTCGACAGCTTGCTCGTCTGCAAACCACGCCATCGGTCAAGCCTTCCGATTGGTGCGCGACGGCCAGGCGGAATTCTCCATCACGGGCGGCGCTGAGGCGATTTTTACCGTCGGCATGCTGAAGGCGTGGGAAGCGATGCGCGTTATTTCGCCGGACACTTGCCGCCCCTTCAGCAAGGACCGCCGCGGCATGATCCTGGGTGAAGGCGGAGCGATGATGACCCTTGAGCCCTTCGACGCAGCGAAAGCGCGCGGCGCGAAAATCTACGCCGAAATCTGCGGATTGGGTATGACATCTGATGCTCACCATCTGACGCAGCCTACGGTTGATGGCCCAGCGCGAGCCATGCGAGCCGCTCTGCGCGAGGCAAGCCTCGCGCCGGAAACGGTGGGATACATCAACGCGCACGGCACAGGGACGCTCGGAAACGATCCGGTGGAATCGCGGGCTATCCGCGAGGTTTTCGGCGCGCACGCGGACAAGCTTGGTGTCAGCTCCACCAAGTCAATGCACGGCCACGCTCTCGGTGCGGCGGGCGCGCTAGAGGCCGTTGCGACCGTCCTCGCTTTGCATCACGGCGTTCTGCCGCCCACTGCAAATTATCTCGGTCGCGACCCCGAATGCGATCTCGATTACATTCCCAATCAGCCGCGAACTGCGCAGGTGGAAGCCGCTCTCTCGAATTCCTTCGCCTTCGGCGGGTTGAATGCCGTGATCGCCTTCCGCGCCGTGCCACACTAATTCCCGGTTATTTGTCGCGGAGGATTTCGGCGTTCGTGCTGGGGGAAACGATGCGAACGAGGCGCTGCCCGTCGAGAAAGAGATCGACCTCTAGGTCTGGGCTCTTCACCGCAAGTTCTTCGAGCTTCTTCCCGCTGGCGTCGTGCGTCCCGGCTGACTCAACGGTAACGCTGCCGGGCGTCAATTCCTGCGGCACGAGCACCGCGAACGTCTGCGTCCCCTTCCGATTCCAATCGTAAAGGCTGGCGAGCACCGCATACTGGTAGTACAAGTTGTTGTCGAGGATTACCACTTGCGGCGAATTGAACGTAAACTGCTGCGTGTAAGGTTTCACGCCTTCGACGTGAAGATCAATCGTCGCAGTGCGACCTTCGAAGCCGATCGTCGCTGTAGCCTTCTTTTCACCCTGAGTGGACCACTCATAATGCGCGGGCGTGCCGTCCGCGTGGAGTTCCAAGGTGCCGGTGACGCGTGACGTTCCTCCGGCATCCTGTATTTCCGATGTGTCGTGAGCCACCCAATCGGCCCCGCGCGAACTGATCTCGAATTCTTCCTTGCCTACCTGCTGCCCATTCACAAGAATCCGAAACGTTCCCTTATCCTGTGCAAAGACCGGTCCCGGCTTGGGACTCGCCGGGGAAGCGGGGACGCTTGCGGCCGTCAGGGTCCCTGCGCGCGCGCCACCAGCGAAAAGGAGAATCGCGCCAGCAAGAGCGCCGGCAAGTGGCATTCGCTCTCGCCTCATACGGTCACCTCGGGAAAAATTCCAAGCGCCAGTATCTGCTCCACAACGCGCGACGGTTCCGCGCCGCTATCGACTCGGTAGTCCGCGAGTTCGTAAGTCGGCAGACGCTCGCTGTACAGCCGGCGGAAACTCGCTTCGTCGCGAAACAACGGACGGTCGGTAATCTGGGCGCAACGCCTCAAAAGCTCCTCGATCGGGCAGCGAAGCCAGATAAGCGCTGCGCCCTGCTCCCGCAGCAGCGTTAGATTCTGCGGCTGGGTGATCGTCCCGCCGCCCAGCGAAAGGATGCGTGGTTTCCGCGTCTCCGCGTACTCTGCAACAATGCGCACAAGTTGCTCGCTTTCGAGCCTGCGGAATTCGGCTTCGCCCGCACGACTGAAAATCTCGGAAATCGTGTGGCCAACGGCGTGGCTAATGCAGCGATCGAGGTCCGTGTGCATCCATCCAAGCTGGCTGGCCAGCAGGCGCGCGGCTGTCGATTTGCCGCTGCCCATGAATCCAGTCAGGCAGACCAGCCTTCGAGAGCGAATCTCATTGCCCATCGTTTCGAATAATCTTTGTTGCGCGGCGCGAAATCAATTCCGCTTGAGGATGTTGATTGTACCATCGAAGGAGCTGAGCTCGACCATGGCGCGCCCGGAATTGTAAGACCCGAAGAGCCCATTGCCGAAGCGGGGAATAAAATGGTGATGAGAAGGGGGGACCAACTTGGCCTCGTTGTGCACCTTGCCCTTCAACGAGGTCGCACTCAGGTCGAACGAGTCCTCGGGCGAAAAGCGCACTTCGATCACGCCGTTGTAGTTTTTCAGGCGGTAGATCGAATTGGGTAAGAATTGGCCGGTGAAAAGAATATTTCCCTCGGAAGTTTGCGCCCGAACGTAGGTGCTGCGCAGGTCGATCAGCCGAAAATTCCCGGTAATTGAGGAAACTTCAAGGCGGCCGGCGCATCGGGCGCACTGGAACGAGCCGCCCACCGTCTTCACCGTAAGATAGCCGGCAACGTCGGCCATATCTACGTCCGCAGCGATTGTTTCGACGTTCATGTCTCCGAGAACGTTCGAGACGTTCACGCCGCCCGAATCGTCGTGAATCTGTAGCTCGGCGTCTTCGGGAACGCTAATTTCATAATCGGCGCGCGTCGATTCGGGAGATGCCGATTCGGAGACTTGCCGGGTGATGATGTCAACGCGATTGCCGGTTTGCTCAGCGTCCACAACTACCTGGTCCGTGGCACGAGTTGCGATCAGCATCACTTCCGATTTTGTCCAGGCGCGCACAGTAATCGTGCCGTTCGGATTGTGAATGGTCACAACCGGCCGCGCATCCACTTTGAAATGACGCTGGATCTTGTCGGCCGACGCCGGCAGCGCGCTCAAGAGCAGCAGGCCGGGGACGAGCACGCCGGCCACTTTCCAATTCAAGGATCCCGACAGACTGGATGGAGTGCTCATTGGCCCTCGTCGCCTTCCGTCACTTGCGCAATCAAGTCTGCCTTCTGCTGATACGCTTCATACAAATAGTCGCGGGCGAACTCGTTTTGGGGTTCTTCGCGCACGCTTTTTTCACATAAAGCGATGTTGTTGTCAATGATGGCGAGGCTCTTGCGCAGGGAAGCAGTCACGACTGGGTTAGTGTCGGCCATGGATGAAATCGCGTCCTCCTCGGTCGCGAGGCTCGCGCTCAACGGCTGCGTCGAGCGCTGCGTTCGGCTCATCCAGAGATTGCTGTCGTTCCGCAGGCCGCTCGAGCCCGAGAGCGCAAATCCCACTGCAATCAGCGCCACAAGATAGGCCCCCGCTAGCACGGGACGCGGCAGCACCCAAAATGTTCCGCGGAGCCAGCGTTTCAAGGTATCTGAGACGCCCGGATGTGCCGCATGAATCAGCCCCTCGTCCTGCAGTTGGGCGCGAAGAGCGCTCCATACCCGCTCAGAAGGTTCGGGATCGGTCGCGGCGAGGGACGAAGCGGTGTCGCGGATGAAGCCCAGGTCTGCGATCAGATTGCTGCACACCTCGCAGCCGCCCAGATGTGCTTCAGCGGAGGGAGAGCGCTCGCCCTCCATCCACTGGTCGAGTTGTTCCAAGAATGCGCTACAGTTCGCAACTCTCATTGATCAATCCTCGCTGCCACCTGCGGCTCGCCGTTCCTGGCGAGCCTTCTCGCGCACCACCTCCTGCAGCAAATCGCGGAGGCGCATGCGCGCTTTGTGCAATTGCGACTTCGAATTCCCGATCGAACAACCCAGCATTTCCGCAATCTCGTTGTGCTCGTATCCTTGCACATCGTGCAGGATGAACGCCGCTTTATAGCCCGGCGGCAGCTGGTCCACCGCGCGTTGAAGATTCACGCGGTCGAGCGAACCGCTCAATCTCAAATCGATCGTTCCGAAGTCCCGCCGCGGCGTACCAGATTCCTCATCGGGCTCGGTCACCTGCTCAAGCGAAGTCTCCTTGCCAGACTTCTTCCGAAGCTTCATCAGCACGACGTTGACAGCCAGCCTGTGCAGCCATGTCGAAAACGCGGACTCGCCCCGAAATGTGGCGATCTTGCGGAAAAGCTGGAGGAACGCTTCCTGCGTTAGATCCTCTGCTTCCGCCGTATTCCCAACCATTCGAAGGCACAACGAGTAAACTCTGCGACTGTGCAAGCGGTACAGGCGCTCAAACGCCGCCGCATCGCCTTGCTGGGCGAGCCGGATGGACACCGCCTCCGGTACTTCCCCAGTTTCGGTTCGTCTCGTTCGGGCCACGCTACCCGTCGGGACGCATCCTTCACTGCGATGCGTCGGCCGCTGCAGAAGTTGTACTTGCGTTTCCTGCCGCGCAACCCATCAGCCGGTTGGGGCGAACAATGTAGCCGGTTGCTAGCAGTCCCATTGTGGTGCTTGGGATTCCCCGCCAAGTCTCGCCTATTTTCGATGGAATTGCATCCAGAGTCCAGCCACGCCAAGTCGGCGAGATGCGCCTGCCAATGGTTTGCGCGAACAGGCGCCATGGACGTATCCACAACGGTGCGGAAAGCCTTCTTTTAGATTAAGCAGGGTCGATCGGCAAATAGGGGGCGCGAGCCTCAGTCGCGGAAGACAAATTCTAGCTCAATGCCAGCCACTTGGATAATGTCTCCCGACGACAGAATCATCGGGTGCGTAATGGCCACGCCGTTGACACTGGGCACTGCGTCCGCGCCGACATTAAGTAGGATTGGTCGTCTCTGGCGGTTGATCTGCGCGGCTGCCTTGGGTGCAAACCAGCCTTTGAGCTTCACCGGCTGCCACGGCCCGACTTACCCACTACCTGTTAGTTTGTCGTTGAGCGTGTACTCACGGCGGTCGGTCTTGCCTTTACGCACAACAAGGGTCGGTACCTTTAAGCGTGCGGGAGCGATCTGTGCACTCTCGCCCACAGCCGCGACTTGCTGGAGGAAATCGCGGCGCTCTTTCGTATCAAGCATGACGGTTTCGTTGATTTTTCGCGCGGCCGCCTTAACGCCGCCGTTTCCACTCGCGAAGCCGTCCTGCCCGCGCGAGTCCGCAACCACGATGGTGTGCTTGCCGATGCCGACGGAATCCCCGGGTTTGAGCGTTACCATTTTCACGCGCTGCCCGTTGACGAATGTCCCGTTCATGCTGCCGAAGTCCTCAATCATCAGCCGGTCTTCCTCTGCGAAAGACACGAGCATGGGAGCGGATACTGCCGGTGTTATCCATCACCAGAGCGTTTTCTGGTGAGCGCCCGATGCTGACTTCGTTCGATCCCACGGGCAATTCTTTCAAAAT
>CAVWEZ010000006.1:0-105585 GCA_963754105.1 uncultured Acidobacteriota bacterium | reverse complement strand
TATCCGCTCTCGTAGTTGGACATACCGATATTCTCATAGCTTGTAATGGTGCTGAAATTGGGGAAAGGACGCCTGCTCTGTAAGGGCCCTGGGCCGGCAGGCGGTTGATTGATGCTCTGAGAGTTACGAAGATCGCTTCCATGGTTCGCCATATATCCCACGGTAAACAGTGTCGAAGCCACCTCGTGTTCCACGGCTAGGTTCCAATATTGAAGGTACGGATCTTTGAAGTGCGGATCTATACTGACGAGTGTTGTACTCGGTATGCCGAGCCCTGCCGGAAACGCATTCGCGAGCGTAAGGTTGGGCATTGGTGAGTTACCGTTAAACGTCTCAAGGCTGAAAAAGGGTATGTTTACAAGACTAGAAAACGGCGCGGGAAACGTGAGCAGCGGCATAAAATTTATAGCGTAGCCACCGCGGACCACTGTCTTATTGCTCCCGCCGATTCGATAGGCAAACCCTAGTCGGGGATCAAAGTCTTTCCAGTTGGTCTGACGCAGACCATCAGGGGTGCCGTCCGTTCCCGCCGTGACGAGTTGGCCAGTGTACTGATTGAAACCGCTAAGGTCGTTGTTGGTTTCATACGCAGGACCAAAATGTTCCCAACGAAGTCCGGCATTTACCGTGAGATTTTTGGTCGCATGCCAATTATCATTGAAATATATTCCATAATGCTTCTGACGAAAGTGACGGAATCCTATACCTAGCCCTACTTCGGAAGTGGACGGGTATCCTAACAAGAAATCAGCGATCGCCGAACCCGTTGTGGTAGGTTCTCCGATCTGAGCTGTATAGTTGTCAGTAAAGCGGAAAGCGCCGCGCGAATCAGGATTGTAACCGCCGTTCACTTGGTCGTATTCACCATCGAACCCCATACTCAGTTCGTGATTTCCTACATTGTGCGACAGATCGTCATACACGTAGAAACCATTGTCAGACCGGTCATTTGGTGCGTTGCTTATTCCGCCGGTCGTACCAATGCCCGAAATAGAAATAGACGGGCTCCCGAGAAAAATTGGCGAGGTCCCGGTAATGCCAATCTCTTGGTCAATTGGCACATGAATCTGAGTATCGCCGAGTAACTGCGTCATCCGGTGATACCCAACACGGAATTGATTGACCGTTGTCGGTCCAAATGTGTGGATATAGCCGATCGCGGCATTTTGTGATGGCGTATTGAAGTTGTCGAGAAAATTGGGCAAGCTCGCGAAAATGTCCGTGAGTCTGCGGTAGTTATAGTAAATGTATCGCCCAAACAAAGAGTCCTTCTCTCCGAGTTTTTGGTCAATGCGGACGCTGAACTGATCGTTCGTACTGTTATTAACCGGAGTGCCGAGAAGATTGTTGACGTTGCCCGGTAGGTTCGGGACTGGGAACAGTAACTTTAGCGCATTCAAGGACGTTTGTGAGATTTCCCCAAGCGGGAATCATGTTGTTGAGGAATGGCTGACGTAATCCTGTGCCCGGGTTATACGTGGAGGGATCGAAAATTTGCGGTTGGCCGGTAAAATCCCCGCCGCGCTCTGCCATAGTTGGCACTGTGTATAAGAAAGTCTCCCGCTGCGCGATTCTAAGCCCCTCATAGCCAACAAAGAAGAATGTCTTGTCTTTCCTTATCGGCCCACCAAAGCTACCTCCGAACTGATTCTGCCGGTAAGGAGGCTTCGCCTTGTCGAAGAAATTCCTAGCATCCAGAACATCGTTCCTGAAGAATTCATAAGCGCTGCCGTGAAATGAGTTAGTCCCTGACTTCGTAACTAAATTGACCTGCGCACCGCCGGCCAGACCTTGCCCTGCGGAGTAGTTGCTTTGGCTCTCTTGGAATTCCTGAACTACGTCTGGATTCAGCGCAATGTTGACACGGGGATCATTAAGGTCGCGGATGTTGACTCCGTCCACAGTCACGGCGGTTGCTGAGACCGGCGCACCCGCGACAACATTGTATCCGCCTAAGTTCCGAAAAAAGGATGTAGCTGGGGGATGGGACGGCATTCGGTTCCAGGGAGACTAACTCAATGAAGTTACGACCGTTGAGAGGTAGATTGACAACGTCCGCTTTTCCACGACCCCCTCCACGGCGCCTGACTCCGCCTGAACGGCCGCAACCTCGCTGTGAACCTGGACCTGTTGAATGGTCCCTCCCACCGCCATTCGAATGTCGACCCGGGTCGCTTCACCGAGGGCAACCGTCAAAGTCGGTATTTCTGTCCTGGTAAAACCCGCGACTTCAACGGACACGCTGTATTGTCCGACCGGGACAAGCGGGAAGCTAAAGTCGCCGGTTCCCGACGACGTAGTCGTCAGTGTTACGTTGGTGCCGAGGTTCTTCAATACAACCGTCGCCTGCGGTATGACAGCGCCGGATGCGTCTGACACTGTCCCGACAACCGTGCCGGTTACCTGGGCATGAAGGCGCGTCGCGGGAACAAGAAACATGAAAGCCAGAGCGAGAAGCATCGCTAAACGTTTCATAGATTTTTCTCCTATGTAGCCATCCGGCTCTATTCGTCGACGTGCCACGCCGCTCGAAGCACCGAAATCACGACCGGCCACCGTGGACGGTACCCGCATCGGCACATCAGGTAACACAACGAATGTTTAAATGTCAAGATAATTGTCAACTGTCCACTTATAACTTTACATGTGGACCAATTTTCTGCTATTGTTTCGGGGTCAAAGGCGACAGTGGGGAACCGCCTCTATCAAGCAAGTTTTGGAGCACGCTTGCTCACCAACATACCTTCCAGTGTCGGTGAATCGGAGAACCGCGGAATGGAATTCAAAGTTGATCCGATAACTCTGCAAGTCTTGACTAGCGCAGCGTACTCAATCGCAGAAGAGATGTCCGTTGCGCTGATACGAACTTCTCGTTCAACCAACATAAAAGACCGACGAGATGCATCTTGCGCGCTGTACGACACAGCGGGTGCCATAGCAGTCATTTCTCAGAGCGAAATCGGGACACCCCTACACTTGGGAGTCATGGGCGCTGCCGTGGGCACCGCACTAAGCAAAATCCCTGCCTCGACGTTGGAGCCCGGCGACGACATCATCATGAATAATCCCTACCCCGCTGGACCGGGACACCTGAATGACATCTGCGTGGTGTCTCCTATTTTTTACAGGGATGAACTGGTTGCCCTCGTTGCCAACCAGGCGCATCACGTCGATGTGGGCGGTTATGCACCCGGAAGTATGCCATTCGGAGTTACTGAGATTTATCAGGAAGGGCTGCAGATCCCGCCATTGAAGCTTTCCCGCCGTGGGGAATTGAACTACGACGTTCTTGACCTTGTGATGCAGAACGTTCGGGACCCGAGGGATCTGAAGGGCGATCTCATGGCCCAGATCGCGGCCAACAACGTGGGAGAGCGCCGCGTAGTCGAATTGATGGATCGCTACGGGCAAGCAACTGTTCAGCGATATATGCAGGAAATCATGAACTATTCCGAGCAAAGAATGCTTGCCGGCCTGCGTAAGCTGACCCCGGGTAAGTATAGTTTTGAAGACTACCTCGAAGGGGACGGCTGGACGGAAGATCTGATCAAGATAAAGGTGACAATCGAAATCACCAAAGACAAATTTGTGGTTGATTTCACGGGAACAAGTAAACAGGTGCAAGGACCCTTGAATTGCCGTCCGGCGTCCGCGGCGGCTTGTGTTTACTACGTGCTGAAGGCCGTCCTTGATCCGGAACTGCCCGGGAATGCCGGTGCATTCCGGCCGGTCAAGGTCATTACGGAGCCTGGGTCCTTAGTCGAAGTTCGATATCCGGGCGCAGTGGCGAATGCGAATATCGTCACGACTATGCGTATTGTGGATACTCTTTTGGGTGCTCTAAAGGGTGTAATTCCAGAGCGCGTGGTCGCGGCTTGTCAATCGAACCAACTCTTTAACATTGGTGGACTTAACCCTCGCACCAATGAGAGATATAGCTATATCGAAACCTATGGCGGAGGGCAGGGTGGCCTGTTCGATCGCGACGGCATGTCGGGGGTTCAGATGCACATGACCAACACGCGCAATGCGCCCATAGAGGTATTTGAGGCTAGTCATCCCATGTTTATAGAGCGTTATGGCCTGATTCCGGACTCGGCTGGCGCGGGAAAATTCCGAGGGGGGTTTGGCAAGCGCCGCGACATTCGTATCCTAAGCAGCGCAAACACGGCGACGATGTCAACGGACCGAGCGCGCATCGCGCCTTGGGGGCTGTTCGGTGGCGGGCCCGGCGCACGTAGCGCGTTCCTTCTTCGCGACGCGAAGGATAAGACCGTTAAGCTACCATCGAAGGGCACACGCCGGATCGATCAAGGATCGGTGATCTCGTGCATCACTGCGGGAGGAGGCGGATACGGCAATCCCTTGGAGCGTGACCCTGAACGTGTGCGCTTCGATGTCTTAGAGGGGTTGGTTGATCGCCAGAATGCTCGGAAATTGTATGGTGTCGCATTCAACGCATCTTTCGAGATCGATGTGCCCAAGACCACTGAATTGCGCCGTTTGATGGGTCGCAAAAGGAAGGCGGTGCCTGCGCCGCACCGGAATGTGAAAGCTAGGAGTGCTAGACGCGCATGACCTTAATGTTGTCGAAATCAGACGTCGCTCGCCATCTCATAATGGAAGAGTTGATTGACGAGATGGAAAAAGGATTCGTCGCGTTCTCTGGCGGCAGCGTCGAGGTCCCCCAGCGGATTCGCCTGACAACGATTGATGGTGGCGGCTACGGAGCGTTCATGCCGTGCTATGTGCCGGGTCAAGGTCTGGGCATCAAGATCAATACCAACTTCCGTGGAAATGCGGCCTACGGGTTACCCAGGATCCTTGGGCTTTTGGTATTGCTGGACACGGTGAATGGAATGCCGCTCGCGATCATGGATAGCACCGCGATCACGGCTTTTCGCACCGCCGCAGTCTCTGGCTTGGCCATGCGGCGCCTCGCGCGTGAGAATGCGGGGATCCTCGGCATTCTCGGTTCCGGCGTTTTGTCAATTCCACACATGCTAGCCGCTACCGCTGTCCGACCTATCCGAACCATACGAGTTTATTCCCCCCATTTGTCAGAGCGGCAGAACGATTTTGCTCTTGCCGCAAGGGCAGCGGGGATTGCCAACTGTTGACATTGTGGCGTCCGCGGAGCAGGCAGTGGCAGATGCCGACATTCTTGTAACTTGCACGACTTCCCCGTGTCCAGTTTTGGATGGCCGGTGGCTTCAACCCGGGGCATGCGTAATTGCGGTCGGCAATGCAACCCCCAATACCCGAGAACTCGACACGACTACAGTCATGAGGTGCCAAGTGATCTGCGACTCATGGCGCGCTTGCATCCTTGAAGCCGGCGATCTCCTGATTCCAATTAAAGAAGGTAGCATAGCGGATTCTCACATCAAGCATGACTTGGGTGATGTCTTGAACCAGGATCAACCGAGGGCACTGGGGCTGGCGCCGATGCTGTTCAAGAGTGTGGGGCTGGCCTTTGAGGACGTTATTGCGGCGCATTCCGTGTATTCGAAAGCAGTTGCTTCCAAAACGGCCACTCAATTCAATTTCTTTGACACGGTCAAAGCGGTAGCTGGCTAAGGGCTGGAGGGCTGGATGGGCTTGAGGATAGGAGTGGATGTCGGTGGGACGTTTACCGACGTGTGCATGTTCGATGACCGTGGTGGGTCACTGCATATCGCAAAGGTACCGTCGATTCCCTCCTCGCCTGATGAAGGCGTGATCGAGGGGGTGCGGCGACTGCTGTCAGAAACGAAATGCCATCCCGAAGATGTGGAATTTTTTGTGCATGGAACAACGATAGCGACCAACGCGATTATCGAATACAAAGGCGCCAAGGTCGGTCTATTGGTCACGGAAGGTTTCCGGGACGTTCTGCAAATCGTGCGCCAGGATCGTCCCAAGCTCTACGACTATTTCGCCCAGAATCCCAAGCCGCTTGTTCCGCGAAGCCATACCTACGAGGTTCGGGAACGGATGCTTTTCGACGGGCAGGTTAAGACCGATCTGGACGAAGCGCTGACCCGCAAGCTGCTACGGCAGATCAAGAAAGCAGGTGAAGTCGAAATTCTTGCTGTTTGCTTGCTTCATTCATACGCCAACCCAGCGCACGAATTGAAGATTCGCTCACTGGTCAACGAAGAATTGCCAGGCATGACAGTTTCCCTTTCCTCCGAGATACTGCCCGAGATCAAGGAATACGAACGCACTATCACCACAGTGGTCAACGCGTACGTGCTGCCTACTGTCAGCACGTATCTTTCGCGGTTGAGGGGGAAGTTGGCTGACGCGAGGATTGCTTCCGACCTATACATTATGCAATCCAGCGGCGGCGTGATGACTGCGGCGACTGCAGTTGAGAAGAGCGTACACACGGTATTGTCGGGTCCTGCCGCAGGTGCGCTAGCGGCAATGTGGATGGGACAAAAATCAGGATTTGAGAATTTGATCTCGATCGATATGGGGGGTACCAGCGCAGACGTTTCACTGATGAGTGATGGAAAGCTTGCTTATTCAAAGGAAAGTACTGTCGCCGGTCACGTCATCAAGGTTCCGACGATTGATATCAATTCTGTCGGCGCCGGGGGTGGAAGCATCGCGTGGATTGACCCTGGCGGTGCCCTGCAAGTCGGCCCGGCCAGCGCGGGCGCCTACCCGGGACCGGCATGCTACGGACGTGGTGGAACTAAGGCGACAGTTACTGATGCAAACATAGTTCTCGGCAGGCTAAACCCTGACTTCATTTTGGGCGGAGAGATGAAGACCGATGTTGAGGCGGCACGCCGCGCGATCCATGATCACGTAGCCCGCCCCCTTAAACTGACGGTCGAACAAAGCGCTGAGGGAATTGTTCGCGTCGTAAATGCGATTATGGTTCGCGGTATTCGCCGAGTCTCGGTGGAAAAAGGATATGACCCGCGCGAGTTCACTCTTTACGCGTTTGGCGGGGGTGGCCCCGCCCATGCTGCAATGCTCGCTGCTGAGTTGAACATTCCCCGAGTTCTGATTCCGGCAGGTGCGGGTGTGGGCTCAGCAATGGGTTGCGTCGTTGCTGATTTTCGCCACGACTATACCCAGACTCATATCGGAAGGTTACTGGAGACGCCAGTAGAGAGATTGCAGCAGCTCTTCAAGCGGTTGGAACACAAGAGCGCTCGTGCAGATGGAGAAGGAGGGGCTGTCGCCGGACCGCACGGTGCTCCTGCGCAGTCTTGACATGAGGTATGCAGGGCAGGGATACGAGCTCGAAGTGTCGGTGCCGGCTGGCCCGATTACTGATGCAACCGTGCCGAAGATCGAGTCTGACTTTCGCGCGTCGTACCGAAAGGCTTACGGTTATGAGCCGGAAGACCCGACGGAGGTAGTCACGTTTCGCGTGGTCGCGGTGGGAAACCTTCCAGCTCTGGAGCTTCCTGCCCAGCCCCACTCTAGAGACACAGATGCAAGCCATGCCATCAAGGGTGCGCGGCCAGTTTATTTCGACGGTAGCTTCCAGCAAACGACGGTCTATGACGGCCATCGACTGCAATCGGGCGATCACCTGCAGGGACCTGCGATTATTGAGCTGCGCGAATCGACGATCGTTGTGCTACCTAGGCAGCAAGCGCTCAAAGGTAAGCAGGGAGAGCTAGTGATAAGCAGTATCGCTGGCAGTATATAGCTGCTTTAGGAGGAACTCATGTACGAGAAAACACAAGAGCAAAAGGCAGATGAAACGGCGAAAAGCGTCTCGATTCCCTTCGATCTTGGGCCCCAAATCGCACGCGTCGCTATCTCCGACGAAGTGATCTCGCGGTTCAAGGAGTTAATTGCGCGCCGCGTGTTCGTGCCTGGAGGAAAACTGCCTCCAGAGCGTGATTTAGCAAGCGCGCTCGCCGTCAGCCGTCCTACGTTGCGGCAAGCACTGCGGGCGTTGCAGATAATGGGCGTTATTCGTTCGCGCCAGGGCTCAGGGTCCTACCTGGCGGAATCGGCTGCTGACATTTTGCGCGAGCCACTGGAATTCGTGCTGGCTATAAAGGGTATTGCGGAGACCGACCTCTTTGAAACTCGCTCGACTCTCGAAGTGGAACTTGCTGGCTTAGCGGCGAAGCGGCGAAAGGAAGAGGATCTAACCGAGATGCGAGGCGTCTTGGCGCGCATGCGTGCGTCATTTGGTAATCCCGACGCCTGGTGTGTGCATGAGATTTACTTTCATAACTGCATTGTGCGGTCCGCCCGGAACGCCGTGATGAGCGCCATCATGGAAATGTTGTCGTCCATGCTGCTGGAAAGCCGACTAGAAACCGTCCGCATGCTAAAGGACTACCCATCTTCGTATGACGCACACTACAAAGTGTTTGTTGAAATTGAAAAGCAGAATCCGGCGGCCGCTGCACGGGCTATGGTCGATCACTTCCGAATGATGGAAAGGCGTGCGGTAGAGGCACGGATGACGGAGAAGTTGGCGGCGCAATCCGAATGAAGGTGCCGTTTCGACTAACAAACCAGTCTGGCGCAACAGGAAATCGATCGTGAGTAGATGCATGTCTTTTACGTGCTGCCGCGGTAGCCATCCGTGTAAGAGCACTGCCGCAGAACAGAACTGAACGAGAATCGCGTTATTGCACTAGGAGGAGCGGTTAATGGCGCGGACGGGAACGAGTGTGAAGATAACGGCACAAACTTTACCCTCATCCGCCCGAGTTGGGAATTTTCGCTGGTTGATTTGCGGAATGCTCTTTGTGGTGACCATCAGTAACTATGTTGACCGTCAAGCCATTTCTATCGTTGCGCCCGTGATTTCGGCGCAGTTTCATTTCACCAACTCTGATATAGCGATGATCGTCAGCGCCTTTTTGCTTGCATACACGTTTGGTCAGTCCTTGGCGGGCATTTTTATGGACTGGATCGGATCCAAGCGCGGATTTTCCATCATGGTCATCGTGTGGTCGATCGTGAGTATCCTAACGAGTCTTGCTCGGGGTGTGCTGTCGTTCAGCTGTTTCCGATTTCTGCTCGGTCTTTCGGAATCGGGGAATTTCTCTGGTGGCATCAAAGTCGTTGCCGAATGGTTTCCCGAGCAGGAACGATCCACTGCCGTGGGCCTGTTTGTGAGCGGTGCCAGTATCGGGGCAATTCTGACCCCACCATTGGTGACCCTTCTGGTTGTTAAGGTGGGATGGCAGGCTGCGTTTGTGTTGGTTGGCCTTCCGGGTTTGTTGTGGGTCCTGTGGTGGAGAGCTCTGTACGCTCCCTTGAGCTCTCATCCCAGGGTTTCTGAGAGGGAGCGCGAGTATATCGAGAAGGATAACTACAAAGTGCGGCCCATCGGGAGGCTAGGGCTCCAGTCGTTTTCCTTCTTGAAACGCCGCATGTTTTGGGGTGTGTTCCTTGGCCGGTTTGTCGAAGAGCCTGCCTCCTGGTTTTATCTGACGTGGCTACCTCTGTACCTGAAAGACTTCAGAGCAGTTTCCCTGATCGACATAGGATTTCTTCTCATTATTCCATTCCTTGCTCTCGATCTGGGATATGTGGGCGGTGGTTGGACTGCGTCACGACTAATCAAGCGTGGTTGGTCGTTGAGCCGGGCACGCAAGACCGTGATGGCCGTAAGTGCCTTTTGCATGGTTGCCGCGATACCTGCGGTACTTGCACCCTCAACGGTTGGATTTGTGTTGCTGGTCAGTGTGGCGACACTTGGCCATGGGGCTTGGGCAGCAAACATCATGACTCTTCCCGGAGACATGGTGCCGCATCGCCTGGTAGGCACGCTTTATGGAATCACAGCTTTTGGTGGTGGCTTGGGCTCAATTCTTTTTATGCAAATTACGGGCAAGCTTGTGGACATGCAGCGTTCGTTCAACACGGTTTTCATCATCGCCGGGATTCTTCCGCTGATTGCTCTGGTCATTGTTCTTATTCTTAGCGGGAGGATTGAATTAATGAAATTACCCGGACTCACTGAAGAAGCCGTACCGTCCGAGTCTGCGGCGATTTCTTGATCAAGGAGATCTCTCTTCCATGGCAACCAATGTGGATGTAGTGGTGGTTGGTGCAGGTATTAATGGCGCCAGCATTGCCTATAACCTTGCCAAGCGGGGATGCAAGAATATTGCGATCGTGGAGCGCTTCACGCTGGCGTCTGGAGGGACTGGAAAGTCAGCGGCAATTGTGCGGCAGCATTATTCCAACGATGTTCTGATCCGAATGGCCAAGCGCTCTCGAGACATATTCGAGTTTTTTGCCGACGAAATCGGTGGGAGCGCTGGTTTTGTAAAGACCGGATATCTGTTTTTTGTGCCGGACTACGTCAAAGATGCATTTGACGCAAATATTGACGCTTCAGCAAAAAATCGGCGTGAAGACGAGTTCAATCTCAAAGGAGGAATCTCGGGAAATCTCCGCGCAGATTGACCCTGGTGACGCTGGCCGTATCGCGTATGAGCCGGATTCGGGATACGCAGACCCTTATGAGGCAACGGTTTCCTATCTGCGGGCCGCCCAGGCGTTGGGAGCGCGTCTTTACCAGGGCTGTCCCGTGCGGTGTATCCACCTTCAAGACGGTAAGGTTCGACGCGTGATTACGGCCAAAGAAGAATTTTCCACGGGAGCGGTGGTCAACGTTTCTGGACCATGGGCAAACCAGGTGGGGAGTATGGTGAACATCTCTTACCCAATACAGGTGACGCGCGAGCAGGAAGTGATGTTCCGACCTCAATCCAAATCAGATTTCCCGAAACTGACAGTTTCAGACATGTGTAACGCGATCTACTTCCACCCGTTTGGCCCAGACTTGCTGGTCGGGCGTGGATACCCAAAGGAGTATGAGCAAGTCGATCCAGACAGCTATTCGGAAGGTAGCGACGCGGCTTTCGTGGAGGACACCGCCGAACGCATTCTTAAGCGTATTCCCGGAATGGAAGCAGCAATCGCTCTAAAGGCTTATAGCGGGCTCTATGACGTCACTCCCGACTGGCACCCCATCATCAGCGCCCATCCGGAAGTCGAGGGATTTTTTAGCGCAGTTGGCTTCAGCGGACACGGTTTCAAGTTGGCCCCAGCGGTCGGTGAATCTGTCGCAGAGCTGATAACTGAAGGAAAAGGCAAGAGCGCGGATCTTTCTCCGTTCTCCGCCGACCGCTTCGCCAACGGACGAGTCTTCAAAGCCGCTTACGGCGGAAACCGGGCTTAAGGAGCGCCGATGTCTTTCCTGGTGCAATGTCCGAATTGTGGTGTCCGCAGCGTCTACGAGTTCCGCTTCGGAGGAGAATACCGTATTCGACCCCAAGCTAGTGCACCCGACAACGAATGGCTCGATTACGTCTATAACCGCGCCAACATTAGCGGCGCACAGAAGGAATGGTGGTATCACCGCGACGGTTGTGGGGAGTGGTTCGTGGCCGAGCGAGACACGACTTCCAACCTGGTAAGTGCTAGCTATTTCGTGCAGGACTCGAGACCATGACCACGGATAGGAATCGCCTACCCGCACAGAGTTCCCAGCAGGTGGACCGGGAGAACGACCTAACATTCTACTGTGAGGGGCGACCGGTACGTGCATTTCCCGGAGACACCGTAGCATCCGCACTGTTAGCCCAGGGCCGGACAATTTTTTCTCGGAGCTTTAAGTATCACCGCCCGCGCGGACTGTTGTGCTGTTCGGGCGATTGTCCCAATTGCCTGATGGAGATCGACGGCAAGCCGAACCAGCGAGCCTGCCGTGTGCCTGTACATGAAGGGCTTTCGGCGCGGTCGCAGAATGCATGGCCCTCAGTCGATCACGACATCCTGCGTGTTATTGAACGCTTTGACAGGATGCTCCCTATAGGTTTCTACTACAAAACTCTGTACAAGCCTCGACTGCTCTGGAGAGTTGCCGAACCCATTATCCGCAGGTTGGCTGGTCTGGGCCGCGTTAGCAATGAAGCTTCCACCGAAGAATATGAACATCGGTATGAGCATGTGGATGTGTTGGTGGTGGGCGGTGGGCCGGCCGGTATCGAAGCAGCAAGATATGCCGTCAGCACCGGCGCTTCAGTGCTCTTGGTCGACTCTGAACCTCGACTTGGCGGTCACTTGCGCTACGAGGCCAGGCCTTACGAATACCAAGGAGCTACGTGCGCAGGATACGAAGCGGCGCGCCTTATGGATTCGGCCGTTCGTGAAACTCGCAACCTGAGGGTTCTTACAGATGCGACCGCCTTCGGAAGCTACGAAGGCGGGCTAGTGCCGGTGCTTCAGGGTCATACGCTTATCCACATCCGCACCAGCGGCCTCATAGTGGCGACAGGATGCCATCAGTATCTTCCAGTGTTTCGCAATAACGATCTCCCCGGAGTGATGTTATCGCGGTCCGCCCTACGCCTGATGAACTTGTTTGCAGTCCGGCCCGGGAGGCGGGCTGTTGTGGTCACTGCTAGCGACGAGGGATACGACACCGCTCTCGAGTGCCTGCGTCATGACATTAAGGTTGCCGCTGTGGTCGATGCGCGGAGATATTCGCACGCGTCATCGCAGGCATCGGAATTGCGGGAGGCTGGCGTCAGTATCAGTACGGGTATGACAGTGTTGGAGGCCCTCGGCTCCCGGGCAGTGTCAGCGGTGAACATAGGACCTGCGGATAGCAACAAGAAAGCTGACCTCAACGGGCCTGCAGACTCTTGATTGCGATTTGGTCCTGGTTTCAACCGCTTGGCAAGGAAACTCCGCTCTACTCTTCCAATCGGGATGCGAGCTGGCTTTTGATAAAGAAATCGGACAGCCAGTGCCAATCCGTTTGGCGCCGGGAGTTTTCGCTGCTGGCGAGGTTCTCGGTCTGCGCACCCTTCCGGAGATCATCATATCCGGAAACTTGGCTGCGCGAGGCGCCATTCAGCAGCGTCAAGCTTGAAACATCGTCCTGGCAAGAAGAACTTCAGGAGTTGCTGTCGCAGGCCCGCCATCAATCCAAGGCGTGTTCCGTTCCTGCGGCCGGGGGAAAAAAGAACTTTGTTTGCCTCTGTGAAGACGTCACCGAGAAGGACCTTCTACAAGGTGTAGAGGAGGGTTTCGATGAAATCGAGACTCTAAAGCGTTATAGCACGGCATCTATGGGTCCATGTCAGGGTCGGATGTGTTCGCGCAACTCGATCGAGATTTGTGGCAAAGCAACCAACAGAGATTTCGGAGCGGTCGGGACAACAACCGCGCGGCCACCGATCTGCGGCGTTCCTCTGGGTGCGCTCGCTGGTCCGGAGTTCCATCCAGTGAAGCGAACCAGCATGCATTGCAGGCACTTGGCGATCACCGACAACATCATGAATATGGGAGTCTGGAAGAGACCGTTTGTCTACACTTCCGTGCTGGAAGAATACGACGCCGTTCGTCATCATGCCGGACTGATTGATGTGAGCACGCTCGGGAAGCTGGTTGTGCAGGGAAAAGACGCGCCGGCACTTCTCGACAAGATCTACACCCATTGGTTCTCCAAGCTGGAAGTGGGCCGGGCGCGATATGGCGTGATCTGCGACGACGGCGGAACGATCTTAGACGATGGAACCGTCGCTCGGCTCGCCGATGATTACTACTATGTGACGACCTCGACCGGGAATATCGAGTTCGTTGAACAGTGGATGAAATGGTGGGCAATGGGGACGGGTTGGTGCGTCCACATTTTGAACATGACTGCAGGCATAGGCGCCGTGAACTTGGCAGGACCAAGAGCCCGGGAAATTCTCGCCATGGTCGCTTCCGTGGACCTTTCAGAAGCTTCATTTCCTTATATGGCGTGCCGAGAAGGAAACGTGGCGGAGGTCCCGGCAGTGCTGCTGCGAGTAGGTTTTGTGGGCGAAACAGGCTGGGAAATTCATTTCCCCGCCGAATACGGTGAATATTTATGGGATGTGCTGTTAGATGCCGGAAAGCATTTTAACGTCAGGCCGTTCGGGGTAGAGACTCAACGGTTGCTGCGCCTCGAAAAGAAACACATCATCGTCGGGCAAGACACGGATGCGTTATCCAATCCCTATGATTCCGATCTAAAGTGGGCAGTCAAACTCGACAAGCCCGACTTCATTGGTCGCCATGCGCATGAAAGAATGCAGGCCCAACCTGGGGAAAACCGTCTCGTAGGCTTTGAGAGCCTCAGTGGAGTACAACCAGTGGACGGTAGCGCAGTAGTGATCAACGGCACACTCGCCGGACGGATCACGAGCACCCGTTTCAGTCCGCATCTGAAAAGGAATATCGGACTCGCCTGGGTTCCCCAGGAGTACTCGACAGCAGGTTCCCACTTTGCCTTCCATCGCGATGGAGCAGTCCACCCTGCCGTAGTGGTGGACAAGCCATTCTACGACCCAGAGGGCCGGAGGCTGAAATGAATTGCCCATATAGGCTCACTCCCATGGACAACTGGCACCGGCAGCACCATGCACAGATGGTGGACGTTTCAGGGTGGAGACGTGCCCTGGATTACGGCGATCCCAAGGCTGAGGTCACAGCCATCCAATCTTCTGTCGGGGTCTGCGACACGACGCCCCTAGCCAAGATCGATGTGCAGGGAAGACACAGCTCCCGAATTGTGGAAGTTCTCGGCAGAATCCCCGAGGTGGGTGAGTGTGCGCCAGCGGTAGGTAGACACGCCAATGGGAGGTCGGCATACATTGCGCGACTGACGCGGGATAGATTCATTATTTTTGAGTCGCCCAAGGAAGGAACACAACTCTACAAGCGTCTGACAGACGCGGCCGCAGGCGATGCCTGTGTTCACGTGACCGACATAACATCGGCATACGCGGTACTCCGACTGGCCGGGCCGATGTCGACGGAACTCCTGAAGAAGCTTAGCTCAGTCCGTATTGATTCCATTGCGACCGGCAGCTGCATACAGGGCCCTTTAGTGGGTGTAAGAGCCCTACTCGTTCGCCATGATGTTGGCAATGTTCTCTCCTGGCTCCTGTTCGTCTCTCGCGACTTTGGTGAGTACGTATGGGAGTGCGTGCTTTCAGCAGGACGTGAATTCGGGATAAGGCCATTTGGCACGGCAGCAGAAAGTTCGTTGACCTCTGCAGAGGCACCCGATGCGTCGGTTGTTTAGCCGAGAGCGAATGTGGCGGCGGCAACGCGATCTGCAGCGCCGGTACGATGTTGTCATTATCGGAGCCGGAATCCACGGGCTGGCGATCGCGTACTACCTTTGCAAGCGTGGCATCCGCAGCGTTGCTGTGCTCGAACGATCCTACCTGGGTAGCGGCAACAGCGGCCGTAACACCGCCATACTGCGCTCGAACTATCGCACGCCGGAAGGAATCCCGTTCTACAACGAAAGCATGAAGATGTGGGAAACACTGGCGGGAGAGCTGGAATACAACCTCCTGTTCTCTCAGCAGGGCCATATTACCGTGGCGCACACTGACACAACGCTTTCGGGACTGCAGGTACGGGCAGATGCGAATCAGGTTTTGGGGGTCAATACTCGTCTCGTCGATCCGGGCGAAATCAAGAAGATGGTGCCAGCCATATATATCGGCAAGGACTCCCGCTATCCGATCGTTGGAGGACTGTACCACCCGCCCGGCGGCAACATCCGGCACGATGCGGTGGTTTGGGGTTACGCGCGCGCCGCCGATGAAATGGGGGCGTCTATTCATACCCACACGGAAGTCATTGGGATTACGCGTCGGAATGACTCAGTCACGGGTGTGCGTACAATTGCCGGAGAAATCCTGACGGGCGCAGTCGTGAACGCGACCTCGGGATGGTGTACTACGATCGCGCAAATGGCGGGCGTTCCGCTGCCAGTCACGTCATTTCCTCTTCAAGCATGCGTTACGGAGCCGCTAAAACCTTTCCTCGACAAAGTGATTGTGTCGGCGAACCTCCATGTTTATGTAAACCAGAGTGGTCGTGGCGAACTGGTTTTGGGCTCGGAAATCGATCCGTACAGCTCCTACAGCCAGAGGTCAACTCTTCCAACGCTGGAGATGATTGCCGCGCACACCCTGGAACTCTTTCCGAGTCTAAGAGACGTTTCTATAATGCGACAGTGGGCTGGTGTTTGCGACATGACGCCGGACTACAGCCCCATTCTGGGCGAGGCATCACAGCTCAAAGGCTTTTTTCTGGACGTCGGCTGGGGTACGTATGGATTTAAGGCGGGCCCAGTCGCGGGCGCGCGGATCGCCGAACTCATCCATACCGGAAAAACACCCGAGCTCATCCGACCCTTCCTCCCAAGCCGCTTTGCCGAGGATCGATTAGTGGGAGAGAAGGCTGCGGCTGCGGTGTCCACATGACCTGCGACTCATCGACATGCCGGTTTAGTTGGTTTTCCCACTCGGATCCTCGCGAAAGTCGTGAAGGGATCTTGTGAGGGAATCTGATCTGAACCGCTTCAGCATCGTCTCGGACAAGTAAAAAGACTGTTTTCGCGAGACATAGCCGCAAGGTGAAGACGCGTGAGCAGACAGGTGCTGGGAACGGAAGCATAGCCTCACTCGCGTTTTGCCCTGCGGACGAAGAACGGTACTTTTGATTTAGGCAGACAGAGACGATGGAGGAACATCCATGCTGAGCACGGTTCCAATTCGACCTTTCAGTCGCCGACTCAACGCAATCGAGATGTCGAGCACTAGCGAAACCGTGAACGCCGTTGCGCGATTGAGGAGTTCAGGGGTAGATGTTGTCGATCTGGGACCAGGAGAGCCTCCTTTCTCGACTCCCGAGCACATCAAGCAGGCCGCGATAGCGGCAATTCATGACAACAAGACAAAATACACTGCAGTTCCTGGTATGGCGAAGTTGCGCGAGGCCATTGTTCAACGGCACCATCAAGATTTCGGATCAAACTACCGCGTTGAGGAAGTAATCGCATGTCCCGGTGGTAAGTACGCGCTCTTTACGGCCATGCAAATCTTGATGGAGGAAGGCGACGAAGCCGTAATTCCCACGCCGTCCTGGGTGTCTTTCAAGGACATGGTCCGTTTCGCCGGCGGCAAGTGTGTATTTGTTGATACGACCCCCAATTATTTCGCCCTCACGCCGGAAATGGTGGAACGAGCGCTGACCAGTCGCACAAAGGTCATCGTCCTCAACTTTCCCAATAATCCTTCGGGGGCATTGATTGACGCGTCAAGCCTCGAGCGGATTGTGGAAATCGCTTTTTCCCGGAACGTCTGGGTTGTCGCGGATGAGTGCTACGCTTATTTGACCTTCGTGGGAAAACCTCTCTCGGTGGCTCAGGTCATGAGGCATGCTTCGAATGTTGTGATAGTCGGCTCACTGTCCAAAACCTACGCTATGACTGGATGGCGGTTGGGATACGCTTTGGCGCCTGAACCGGTCATTAGCGCCATGCAGACACTCCAGAGCCAAGAGATTTCTTGCCCTTGCTCGGTTACCCAGGTCGCCGGGATTGCGGCACTCACTGGGCCTCAGGAATGTGTAGAGTCCATGCGACGAGAGTACACTCAACTGCGCGACCAAGCAGTCGCAGGTCTCAAGGATCTGCCGGGCATCCAAACAGTGACGGCGGAGGGTGCATTTTTTCTTTTCCCCGACGTGTCGGGTCAATTGCGGTTTCTAAATCTACAGACGGCTCGTGAATTCTCTGCATTACTCCTCCGCGAGTGTGGCGTAGTCGTGGTTCCGGGGGAAGGCTTTGGATCAGCAAGTCACGTGCGTCTCGCCTACTGCGTATCAAAGCACGAGCTTGCTCGAGGAATTCAGAAACTTCGAGACTTCTGCCTGGCACATCAGAGATAGCTCGCCGGGGCTACTGACGAAACTGGACCGCTCGCTATGCCGACAATCAACTACACGCACATTAGCGAGGCTCGTAGCTTCCTCTCGAAATACCTTAGCCAGACCCGCCTACAAGCAGCACCCTCGGTGTCGCGACTTACTGGCACAGAAGTTACATTGAAGCTAGAGTCTGAACAGCCGACGGGGTCCTTCAAAGTTCGCGGCGCCTTGTATGCTCTTGCAGTCAGTCTGCAGCATGGGAAAATTGCCGAGGTGATCACGGCCAGCACAGGGAACCATGGTGCCGCCGTAGCTTACGCCGCTTCGTTACTGCACGTCCCATGCATGGTTTTCTTGCCCGTTAACCCAAATTGGACAAAGCGTAACCTCATCTTGGAATTGGGAGCTAGTGTCAAAGAGGTCGGGGTGAACCTGTCTGACGCAGCTGTGCACGCTGCTCGCTACGCCGAGCGGGATGGAGGGTACTTTCTGAACGATGCAACCGACCCCGATCTCCCAGCAGGTCCCGCAACCATTGCCTGTGAAATACTTGAGCAGAGGCCCGAAACCGATGCTGTCGTCGTGCCGGTGGGCGATACTGCTCTCATCCGTGGAATTGCCATAGCAATCCGCCACCTACGTCCAGACGTTCGTATCATAGGAGTACAAGCCGAGCTTTCTCCCGGTTATTATCAATCCTGGAAGGCAGGGAAGGCCCTCGCTTCCAACCTCGGTACAACAATCGCCGACGGTCTCGCGCCTCAAGCCCCTCTTGCAAGAAACGTCGAACAGATCCGTCTCCTGCTCGATGATTTTTGTCTTGTATCTGACGACGAAATGTTGGGTGCGATGCGCCATCTGATACTTAAAGAGCGTGTGCTGAGCGAGCCTGCCGGCGCGGCTGCAACGGCAGCGTTAATCCACCGCAAGGACTTCAATTTTGGAAAGACACCAACGGCAATCGTAAGCGGCGCTAATATTTCTCCGCAAGTCTTACGGTTGATGTGCGGTACATCTGACCTCGGCGCCGATTGAGCCCGATCTTCGCGGGGATGTTCTCTCGTGTACAATTACACGAGCCCGCCAAGAGTAGAACGTGCGATCGAATACCGGAGCGGCGCGACCGTAACAACGATGCACAAAATAAACGATCATCCGTTCAGCACCGTAGCCGTGGGCATATCTCTTGATGCTCGTGCGACACCCCGACAAGACACCGCGATGATCCGGCCCCTAATCTTAAGTAACGGGCATGTATAGTGGCGATCCTTATATCATGACAGCCGCAATAGTCGTTGAGCGATATGTTTTGCGCGTTGTGTTTCATAGCTGGGTCCATCGTCGAAGATGCCCGGATTGTGGAAACTTGGTGATGTGCCAGCGCTACGGACGTAGCTTCACGAAACGAGAAAGATAGAATAGTCAAAACGGACCCGGTTTCGCCAGGTCTTCCATGGTTATGCGGATTTCCGCGCCGCATTTCCGACAAGCGTTGTCCCGCGCTGGTTTTTTGTAGCCGCAGGAACATTCGATAGAGAATTCCTTTCTAAGTGTTTTGTGCGGAGATTTCCCTCGCTGTTTTGCGGCGTTCTTCCGCACAGATCTCACAGGCCCTACGCGCTGTAATGTCTTTGTCTACCAGGTGGGGAATCTGCGAGAAATCCGATCCAGGCCGTAGCTCCCTTCGGAAAATGTACATCCTAAATCAGGGCCAATATGTCAGACGCGTGACGTGGAACGAACCTGTCGGCAGGGTTAACTTTACGTTGAGAGACGGCAGGGTCTGCGAGTAAAGGAAGTTCGAGAACAGGCGCAATGGATGCATGGAGGTGGCGCCGAGGACCGCAATATGCTGACAATCCTGTCTTAGGAAAGGTCGCTGACCGCGGTTGGAACCACGCGGGTTGCCGCCCAAAACCCGATTCCAGATCAGGGGTTTGTGTTTGGGCGGGTCTTATGCCGGTCAGTGCGCGCCAGCAAGTGTAGAAACGCTGAGACTCCAGGCATACTATTACCGTTTCTTCAGATAATTCAGTGGTTGCCGGAGCACGAGCATCCAAAAGTTACGAACGTAGGCATTCATGGGTCTTCCCTTGGCTCCGGAGTTGGGTCCATCTGGAGGGTTAATTGGGGCTAAATCGGAGGGCTAAGCGAAGCCTGATCAATGGGTTACAGCTATCCTACACGCCCACAGCGGGAACTACTTCGATTCTAAAGTATTCGTAGTCGCTCGAAAACTCCGAAAACCCACTTTTGTTCCTCCTGCGTCACAAGCCGCGTCGCCGGAACCTTGTTGTGTAGAAGAGCGGCCTCTATAACATCTACTTGAAGTCCAGCGGAGAAAAGGCCGAGGGCGTGATTGTTAGTTCATTTTTTAGTTCTAACTGATCGACGGATTGGCCGACATATACCGTGAATTCGCCGGGGTCAACCCGCCAGCCGTGGCCGCTCACATCGTAAAAAGAGAAGGCGCGGGCATTTAGAGGAATCTGCACGCGCCGTGTTTCTCCGGGGCCCAGATTCACTCGCGCGAAGCCCTTCAACTCCTTCAGCGGGCGCGGGATGCGGGGATGCGACTCGCCTGCGTAAACTTCGGCCACAGCGGTACCGGCACGGCTGCCGGTGTTCGTCACGTCGAACGATACTTCGCAAAGCGGAGTCGAGCCAGGTGGCGGATTCCGATCTGTTGGACCTGAGATTTGGCGCAACTTTAAGCTTCTATACTGGAACGTCGAATATGACAGTCCTGAACCAAATTCGAACCGCGGTTTGGCCCCTTCGCGCTCGTAGCCGCGATATCCGACGAATATTCCTTCCTTGTACACGACGCGGTTGCTTCCCGGTTCCGGGTAGTAGCTGCCGTGGGCGGGATTATCTTCCCAGCGGCGCTCGAAACTGACGGGTAAGCGGCCAGAGGGATTGACGTCTCCAAAAATGATCTGGGCGAGGGCGGTGCCGCCCTCCTGGCCTGGGTACCATGCCTCCAGCAGGGCCGGAATCCGATCGACCCAGGCATTCATGTCCACTGCGCCGCCGGAAGTGATGATTACGATCACGCGCTTGTTGGCCGCTGCCATTTTTTCGATCAGCTCGTCTTGTCCCGGCGGCAGACGGAAGGTTCGATCGGAGCCTTCACTCTCGCTTTCGGGGTCAAAGCCTACGGCAACCACGACGGCATCGGCTGACGCAGCAATCTTTTCGGCGGCAGGGTCTACATAGGAATCGCGGCGAACAACTCCGAAGCGAAATCTGGTGCCAAGGAAACCTGGCCTGCCGTGGCGCTCCAGAACGATCTTGTGCGGCCCTTGACTCAGCGCGAGAGTGGAATAGCCGACGAGCGCTTTCGCGATGGTCCAGTTATCGAGATTCAATTTGGCATCAACATATAGCCGGTAGTAGCCACCGGCTTCACCAGTGGATTGCACGAAGAAATCGTAGTCGCCTGCGTTGGAGGCCGTATAGTAGCCGGTCCATCGCGCAGACACTGCGCCGGGTGGGTACGCGACGACCCCGAAGCCGAGATCGGCGCCGGCGACCGCGCCGAAATTCACGTGCGCGTCGGTGCGACGGAGCATCGGCTCACCTTCGAAACTCTCGCTCGAAAAATATTCTCCGGGCAGTCCCCTGCTGCTGCCCGACTCGGTCGTCGAAAAATTCGTGTTCTGCGCCAGCTCGCTTAGCTCCGGGATTCCGCGGCGGTAGTACGTGCGCACGGAGGGCCCGAGCTCATTGGCGATGCCTTCGAGGAAACTGACGGCGGCAAACGGCCGCACGCCAGCGCTGCCGCCTCCCACGGGCACGGCGGGATAAGCATCCGGCCCGATCACGAGCACTGATTTGATTGCGTGCTTATTCAAAGGCAGCACGTTTCGATCGTTTTTCAGCAGGACCATGCCTTCCTCGGCGGCAGCGAGGGCGGCTTGACGGCCTTCGAGGTTGTAGCGCGGAATGGTCAGATCGGTCTGGTCCCTATCCAGCCAGTGCGATTTCACTGCCAGCCGAAGAATGCGGCGCACCTTATCGTCGATCATGGCAAGAGGCACTTCACCGTTGTGCACGGCGGGAAGTAGAGTGGCGTGATTCATGAACGCGCCGCTCGGCATTTCCAGATCAAGCCCGCTTTTGGCCGCCGCAACACCGTCGTAGGTTGCAAGCCAGTCGGACATCAGCACGCCTTGAAAACGCCATTCCTTCTTGAGTATTTCCGTATCGAGGATTTCGTTTTGAGTTGCGTGGGCGCCGTTTACGAGATTGTAGGAATCCATTACCGCCCCGACGTGCGCATCTTTAACGGCGGCCTCGAAAACGGGGAGATAAATCTCGCGCAGCGTGCGTTCGTCGATGATCGAGTCTGTGTTGTGCCGGTCGAATTCCGAATTGTTGGCCACAAAGTGCTTGGCCGTGGCGCTAACGCCCTGGCTCTGGACGCCATCGATGTAGCCGACGGCGATGCGCGACGCGAGGAAAGGGTCCTCGCCGAAGTACTCGAAGTTGCGGCCGTTCAGCGGAGCGCGGTAGATGTTGAGGCCCGGACCAAGGAGAAAATTCACGCCTTTCGCACGAGCGTCGCGCCCTATCTGAGTACCTACGCGCTCGGCGAGAGCCGGATCCCACGTAGCGGCTAGATTGATTCCGGCGGCCATCGCTGTGGCGGGACCAAAATTGCGTACGCCTATGGGACCATCGGCCATGCGCAAGGCCGGAACTCCGAACTCGGGCATGGCGCGTATAAAAAATCCGTCCGTGCCACCTAGTAGATCAATCTTCTGTTCCAGGCTCATTTTGGCAAGGATTGCGTCCACGCGCGCGTCGGCGTCCGATTCAGATGAGGATTGGACCGGCGCGCGAATGGCAGTCAGCAAAATCAAAATCACAAGGCATCCGAGTTGTACGCCGCGCTTCATCATTTACTTCGCTGGGGATTGAAACAGCAGAGGAGCAAATTCAGTCAAATTTCGACGCCAGACCATCCAGGTATGGGCCCCCGGCGTTTCGATCCGGGTGAATCGCACGCCTTTCGATGTCAGCCAGTCTTCGAATTGCCGATTCATTTTGATGAGCTGATCGTCGGTGCCGCACGCGATCCATAGGAGCCGCAGTTGGGAGTTGATTTTGGCATCCACGGTAGGAAACGCTGTTGAAACGTCGGCACCCGCCAGCATGACGGCGCTGCTGAAGCCGCCAACCCACGCAAATTTGTCGGGATGATTGAGTCCCGCCGAGAGCGACTCACCACCACCCATCGAAAGACCGGCGACCGCGCGGCCGTTGCTGTCCTTTGATACGTGGTATTCCTTTTCGACCTGTGGAATTACCTCTTCAAGAAGCGCGTCGATGAATTTGTCATTGTTCGTTTTTGCGACGGCGGGATTGATGTTGAATCCGCCCTTTATGATATCCGGCACGCCGTAGCCCAGCGTATTCACGATCAGCATGGGTTTGGCTTTGCCCTCGGCGATCAAGTTGTCCAGAATCACATTCGCGCGGCCTATCGTCGTCCAGGCGCTGGCATCGTCGCTGAATCCGTGAAGCAGGTAGAGGACCGGGTACGGCTGCTTGCGATGAGGATCGTAATTGGGAGGAGTGTACACGTAGAAGTTCCGCTCATCGCCGACGATGCCGGATTTATAAAAGTGATTCGTGATCGTCCCGTGCGGAACATCGTTCCACTCCCAGCTTAGCGACGGCGGGCCGGGCACGTGGACGATGCTCTGCCCCAAAGCGAGCTTGTACATTGGCTTCAGCGATGGGTTGGCGGGATCGGGCGTCATTGCGCCATCCACGACGAAACTATACGGATAAAAATCCGGCGTGAGCGGATCGGTGGTCGCGGTCCAGACCCCTTGGTCGTCCATTTTCATTGGCAGGGGCGAGCCATCGTCCCGAAAGACAACCACCTCCTTGGCATTTGGCGCGCGGTAGCGGAAGGTCACGCGCCCATCCGAGCCCACTTCCGGCGAATGAACGCCAGGGCCAATCGTGAAGGTGCGCGGGCGGCTCTGAGAAGGCGCTTGGCCCCACGCCGCCGCCCCTACCACAAAGAAAATGCAAATCACGGCTATCCGCTTCATGGCCTGACCTTTCTTCGTTGCGATTTCCGGGTGAGAGTACCCCTTACCCAGAGGTGGCGCAAGGAGTTGGCTACAGGCGAAGCAACCTGGCAGCGAAGGAATTCGGCATGGGCGGCACGATAGCAGGCTCAATCGTCCCTCCGGGACTTTTGAATTTTTTCCCCGCGTCCCGGCACTCCGCTTCGCTTCGTGCCGGGCTATCTACAATCGCGCCTCCGGCGCTGCCGGCAAGAAAGCGCTGGCAAAGACGGCCTCGGGTGCGGGCGTCATAGAAACGTTTGCATTTCCACAGCCCTTTCGAAAGGGCGCGGCTGTTGCTTGCGTGCGTTCGGGGCTATGCCACGTTTTTTGATGCGCGGCTGGGATGCCAGCCTGGGGTGGCGCTACAGGTAAAGCGCAAGACCAGGTCAAGATGCACGTGAGTTAGGAGTAGCGGAAGAGGGCTTTGAAGCCGTAGTCCATGTGCTGCTGGATGTGGCAGTGGAAAAGAGTGAGGCCGGGCTGATCGGCGGTGAAGTCCACGGTGGCGCGGCCGTAATAGGGGACGATGACCGTGTCCTTGATGATTCCCGAAGTTTTTTTGCCATTGATATCGACCAGCTCGAAACGGTGGCGATGCAGGTGAAGCGGGTGAGCATCGTCGGTGCGATTGCGAAAGACCAGGCGGTAGCGAGTTCCCTGCTTGAGGACGAGCTCATTCTCGTGCGGATATTGCTTGCCGTTCACCAACCACGCGTTGAACCTTCCATTGCCGCTGGGAATTTTCGTGAACACCATGTCAATCGTTTGATCGGGCGCGGGTGACGCCGATGCGGCCGGCGCGGTACGGCCGAAAATCGTGTAATCCCAGATGGCCTTGGAGGGCGGGACCCATTGGGGCTGCTGGTGCTGGTTTGCGTACTCAACAATGACGCCGAGCCCGAAGTTGCGGATGTTGTCCTGGGGCGCGCCAAGAATCCAGACTCCTGGCTGGTTCATGTCAACAAAAGCGTCGGCGCGCTCGCCGGGGCCGAGGAGAAGCACATCGACGGGTTGCGGCGAGGGCACGGGATTGCCGTCAAGAGCGAAAACGCGAAACTGGTGGCCGGGAAACGCGATGCTTTTGTTTTCGATCGCGCTCGCATTCAGAATATGCATGAGCAGGCGTTGGCCTTGCTTCACGCGAAGCGGCTCACCGAAGCCGAGGGCTTTGTCGTTGATCGAGTACATCGCCGAACTTACTTCGAGACCGTTCGGACGCGCGTCCAGCACGGCGGGCCTTTCGGGCTGCGGGCCGCTCTGAGCTTCGTCGTCATCGTCCATCAGCTGGGAGGTGAAGAACGGATCCCAATCGCGCAGCGCGAGGAAAATTTCCTGGTCGTAGTGTCCGGGATCCTGGCCTGACTCGACCATGACGAAGCCAAACTGGCCCGTGTAGGTGCCCTTGTGCAGGTCGTCCATGGCCATTGCATGGGAGTGGTACCAGCGGGTGCCAGCGGGCCCCGGCGTAAACCGAAACTGGCGGCTGCCATGCGGCGGAACGGGCGGCGTTTCCTCCTCTTCCACGCCGTCAACTTCGGATGGAATCAGAAAACCGTGCCAGTGGACGAATTCGGGCGTGTCGGTATCGTTGATCACGTCCACGGTGACGGGCTTGCCTTCGCGCATTCGGAGGACGGGGCCGGGAGAAGTGCCGTTATATCCGATGGTGCTGATGATGCGGGTGGAGGCGAGTTCTACAGCAACTGGGGCGATGCGTAACGTAACATCCGCTTTGGCAGCCAATGGCGCGAGTTGTCCAGACGCCTGGGCGGGCGCGGGTTTCGGAGGCATGCCCTGCATCTCTTGAGCCGCCGGGGCTTTGGCCGCGCCGAGAGTGAGTGCGGCGGCGCCACCCAGTTTTATGAACTCCCTTCGCCGCACGGCTTCCCCGCACCTTTCCTCATGGCTGGAGATGGGTACGCCAATCTGTTAGGCTCTCATTGCGCATCAAAGTATCTCATGAACCGCGATTCATGAAGCTCGCACGGCGCATTTCGGTTGTAACGGTCCTCGTAGTCTTCAGTGGAAGTCTGCTAGCCCTCCAATCGAACGGATATCAATTTTACGGGTCGAGTCCCTATGCGCCAGTGACCCCGGAGCAGGCTAACGAGAAGGCCGAGTTTTCCTGGTCGCGGCTCCGATACACAGCACTGCAACGAAGCGCAGGCGGGTTCGGTCAGGGATTCGGGTACAGAGGATATGGATATGGCGGGGGATGGACCTGGGGCCAAGATTACCCCAAGGCCGACCGGCAATTCCTGCTGGCGCTGCGCCGCTTGACGCGGGTGAACGCGCGATCGACCGAGCAAGTGGTGGATCTCGACGACGATAAAATTTTCAACTATCCGTGGGTGTACGCCGTGGATGTGGAAGATTGGACCTTCACTCCCGCCGAAGCCAAACGGCTGCACGATTATCTGCTGAAGGGCGGCTTCCTGATGGTCGACAATTTCCACGGCACCGCCGACTGGGAAAATTTCATGAATGGAATGCGGCTGGTTATTCCCGACCGGCCGGTGGAGGACCTCAGCAACTCAGATGAGATTTTTCACGTCTTATATGACCTGAGCGACCGTTTTCAGGTGCCAGGAGAACAATACATCAACACCGGCCGCACCTACGAGAAGGATGGCTACGTGCCGAAATGGCGGGCTATTCGGGATGACAAAGGACGCGTGATGGTGGCGATTTGCCACAACATGCATCTGGGCGACGCATGGGAATGGGCGGACGATCCCCGGTATCCCGAGCGCTTTGCTTCGATGGCTTTTCGCGTGGGCATCAATTACGTGATTTACGGGATGACGCACTGAGTATCTGAGGCTGGGGTGCGATTCGGTCGAGCGATTGTAAAGAAATGTGCGACGAATGTTCCAATTCCTTTTCAAGTATCCGGCGCCAACGTTTTCGAAGGGCCAGTTCGTTTTGCTTGGCCCGTGGCCGAAGTGGGCGCTCTTTTTGGCGGTGTTGGCAGCGGCTGCGGGGCTCGGATGGCTGATCCGTTCGCGACTGCCGCGCGCCGCGCCGAAATTGCGAAGCTGGCGAGCGGGAATTATTTGGCTCTTGCAAGCGGCGCTCGCCGCGCTTGTGCTGATTTTGCTCTGGCAGCCGGCGATTACGGTTGCGCAGCTCAAGCCTCAACAGAATATTATCGCGCTGCTGGTGGACGACTCGCGCAGCATGTCCATCGCCGATGGCGGCACCACGCGGCTCGCGCAAGGCGTGAATCTGTTGCAGGGCGGCGTGCTGGCGGAGTTGCAGAAGAAATTTCAGACGCGATTGTACAGCCTCGATAGCCACCTCACGCGCGTCTCCAGCCTGAAGGGACTGCAACCTGCAGCACCCGCAACTCACATCGGTGAAAGTCTGAAGCAATTTGTGGACGAGACTTCGGATCTGCCCGTCGGCGCGATCGTGCTGCTGACTGACGGTGATGACAATTCGGGGGGCATCGACTTGGACACCATTGCCGCGCTTCGCAACCGGCGCATCCCAGTCCATACGGTGGGATTGGGGGCGGAGGAAATGCGGCACGATGTGGAGATTGACGATGCCACCGTTGCGCCGCGGGCGATGGCCAATTCGCGGTTGACCGCGACCGTCACTTTGCACCAACAAGGCTACGCTGGGGAAAAATCGATGCTTGCGGTTCGCGACGGGGAGAAGCTGCTCAGCTCGCGCGAAATCACATTTGGGGGCAACGGAAAAAGTCAATCAGAGACGCTTCTCTTCAACGCCGGCGATGCCGGAGCCAAGGCGCTGCAGTTTTCGATCGACCCTATGCCGGGCGAGGAGAGCCGGCTGAACAACGCCGTCACGCGGCTGGTGAATGTGACGTCCGATAAGAGACGGATCCTTTACGTTGAGGGCGAGCCGCGATGGGAGTACAAGTTCATCCGGCGCGCTGAGGACGACGACAAATTGGTGCAGGTAGCATCGATGTTGCGGACAACCGAGAATAAGATTTATCGCCAGGGGATCAATGACCCGAAGGAGCTCGCAAATGGTTTCCCTTCGAATACCGATGATCTTTTTGGATACCAGGCGATCATTATTGGCTCGGTCGAAGCAGGGTATTTCACGCCCACGCAAAAGGATCTGATCCGGCAGTTCGTCGACCGGCGCGGAGGCGGGCTGCTGCTCTTGGGCGGGCGATTCGCCTTGTCCGACGGCGGCTGGGGCGGATCAGAACTTGCGGACCTTCTTCCGGTGAACTTGCCGAATCGAAAGAATACGTTTCAGCGCGTCCCGGCCACCGTCGAATTAACGCGGGCTGGCGCGGACAGCTTGATTTGCCGCTTGGTAGACGACCCAGCGCGTAACGCCGAGCGCTGGAAAACGCTTCCCTATCTGATGGACCATCAAGATCCGGGTACACCCAAACTGGGCGCTACCGTACTGGCCGAGATGAAAGTCGGCGGGCGCACGATGCCGTTGCTGATCACCCAAAATTACGGACGCGGACGGACGGCCGTGCTCGCTACTTCCGGTACGTGGCGCTGGCAGATGAGCCTTCCGTTGGGCGACACGAGCCACGACATGTTCTGGCGGCAATTGCTGCGCTGGCTGTCCGCCGACACGCCGGATCGCGTGGTCGCGGCCGTGCCACATCAGGAATTATTTGACGATGGGCACCTCACTTTTTCCGCGGACGTGCGCGGCAAAGACTATCTTCCCGCTGCCGATGCCGGCGTCCAGGCGCAAATCACGGGGCCGGGCGGCGTCTCCGCGAAAGTTGACATGACTCCGGTTCCCGATAAGCCGGGCACCTTCCAGGGCGAATGGACTGCAGATAAGCCGGGATCGTATCTGACGGAGGTGACCGCTCAGCGCGGCGGGCAGGAACTTGGGCGCGACGTATTTACGTTTCAACGGACGGATGGCGTGGCCGAAAATTTTCACACCGAACAGAATCGCGACCTGCTTGAAAAACTTTCGTCGCAAACCGACGGCCGCTACTGGCGTCCGCAAGACGTGTCGAAACTCCCAAGCGAAATTTCCTATTCCGAGGCGGGAATTAGCGTTCGCGAGACAAAGGCACTCTGGGATATGCCGATCGTGTTCATCGCGATTCTGCTGCTGCTGTTTTCCGAGTGGCTGCTGCGGCGAAAATGGGGCGTGATATGACGCTGAAATCAGCGGCCCTCGCTTTGTGCTGCGGCTTTTTGCTGTGCGCGATTCCTGCGCGGGCCGGTGTTTACTACGTAACGGTAGCAGGCTTGGGCGGCGAGCCGGATTACGAGCAGGAATTCACCTCGCTGGCAACTGATCTCGACCGACTGCTCAAAGCTTCCGGAAGTGATGCTCACGTCTACACGCTGGATGGCAATGATGCCACTCGAGCACGACTGACGGACGTGCTCGGCAAGGTAGCGAGCCAAGCCAAGCCTGACGATGATTTCGTGCTGATTATGATCGGCCACGGCACGTACGACGGCGTCGAATACAAGTTCAATCTGGTGGGACCTGATATTTCCGCAGCGGATTTGGCAGTCCTGTGTGACCGCATCGCTGCCAAGCGGCAACTCGTCGTCAACACAACCAGCGCGAGCGGCGGCTCGGTTCCCGCACTTGAGAAGCGCGGACGCTGCGTGATCGCGGCAACGAAAAGCGGAACCGAAAAGAACGCCACTGTGTTTGCGCGATACTGGGTTGAAGCTCTGCACGACCCCGAGGCGGACCTGGACAAGAACGAAGCCATCACCGCGCTCGAAGCTTTTCAATACGCCACTAAGAAAACAGCTGCCTTTTATGACTCGCAAAAGCGGCTCGCCACGGAGCACGCCGTCTTCGACGATACCGGGCATCACGACCCGGTGCGTGAGCCGGCGTCAGACACGGGCGAGGGCCTCTTACTTTCCAATTTCACGCTGATTCGTCTCGGTGCCGCTCAAAAGGCCTACAACAACCCTGCCAAGCGCGCGTTGCTTGCGCAAAAAGAAGAACTCGAACGGAAAATAGACACTTTGAAATACCAAAAGCTGGCCATGTCGCAAGACGACTATAAGAGCCAGCTTACCGCCGCGCTCCTGGAGTTGGCGAAGGTGCAGGATCAATTAGACAAGTGAAACGCGCATACCAATTCGCGGCAATTTGCGCCGCATTGCTCGTCGCTGTAAGCGCGGTGTGGCCCGCCACGCCAGACGACTGCCACTTGCTGCGCAAACACGGCCAGCGCAGCGAAGCTCAAGCCTGCTACAAGTCGCTCACACTCACTGGCGATCCCTATCTCCGCGCTGAAGGATATTGGGGTCTTGAAAATTACGAACAGGCCAACAATGAATTTCGCCTCGCGGTGGCGCAGAACGACAAAAGCGCCCTATATCGTGTCCGATGGGGAATGCTCCTGCACGAGCGATTCAATAACACCGACGCCGAAGGCTTGTTCAAAGAAGCCTTGCAGGGCGATCCCAAAAACGCGCGAGCCTATTTGGGACTCGCGCTCGTCAGCGCCGACGGATTCGACAGCAAAGCCATCGATTGGGTCTCTAGCGCCCTCGCCATCGATCCTAAACTTGTGGAAGCCCATGACCTGATGGCGAAGCTTGCTCTCGAAGACTCCCAGACCGATGAAGCCATCCGCCAGGCCGATGATGCAATCCGCCTTTCTCCCGACGCTCTCGACGCGATGGCGATTCACGCGGCCGTGGAGGTGCTGGCGGACCGGTCGCCCGACACGTGGTTTGCGAAAATCCACCAAGTCAATCCGGCGTACGGCGAGGCCTACGCAATTGTGGCCCACCACCTGGTGCTGAATTACCGTTACGAAGACGCCGTCAATTATTACCGCAAGGCGATCGCGCTTGATCCGCAGCTCTGGTCCGCTCGCTCGCAACTTGGAATCAATTTGATGCGCCTGGGCCAGGAGGACGAACCGCGTAAGCAGCTCGAAATGTGCTACGACAACGGTTACCGCAACGAAGAAACCGTCAACAGCTTGCGACTGCTCGATAGTTACAAGAATTTCGTTATTTTTCGCGACCAGAACACCATCATTAAACTCCACAGGAACGAAGCCGAACTTCTGCGCCCGTATGTGGAAGACTTGTTGAAGCGCGCCATGGCGACCTACGACAAGAAGTACAAAATGACCCTACCCGGCCCGGTGCAGGTGGAAGTCTATCCCGACCACGAGGATTTTGCGGTGCGCACGATGGGTATGCCGGGACTGGGCGCGCTGGGCGTCACGTTTGGAGAAGTAGTGGCGATGGACAGTCCCTCCGCGCGCAAGCCGGGTGACTTCAACTGGGCGAGCACGCTCTGGCACGAGATGAGCCACGTTTATATTCTCACCGCAACCAATCACCGCGTGCCGCGCTGGTTCACCGAGGGGCTGGCCGTGCACGAAGAAACCCAGGCTTCTCCGGAGTGGGGCGACCCGATCACGCCGGACGTGGTCGTTGCACTGCACGACAAGAAGTTGCTTCCCGTCGCCGATCTCGATCGCGGTTTCGTGCGGCCCGAGTATCCATCGCAGGTGATCGTCT
Organism: uncultured Acidobacteriota bacterium; assembly: GCA_963754105.1. GTDB lineage: Bacteria > Acidobacteriota > Terriglobia > Acidiferrales > UBA7541 > Palsa-295. Next base: position 74,306 of record CAVWEZ010000006.1, on the reverse strand, counting down.
CCTACTATCAGGCTGGCCGCATCTGCGACTACATACAGGACCGCTGGGGCGCCGATGAGCTGATCGAGATGGTGCACTCGTTCGCGGCGAAGCAGACAACCGCCGCAACCATCCAGCAAGATTTGAAAATGACCCCGGAAGAATTCGATAAAGAGTTTCAGGAGTGGCTGTACAAAGGCGATGGCCAGGTCGCCGCGCATTTCGACGAGTGGCGCACAAAGCTGAAAGACGTTGTCGAGCAGGCTAAGAACCACAATTACGACGTCGTGCTTAAGGAAGGCACAGAAGCGGTCCAGTTGTACCCGCAATACATTTACGCCGCGAACGCTTATCAATTTATCGCCGAAGCCGATCTGGCAAAAGACAACAAACAGGCCGCCGCCGCGATCCTAACTGACTACGAAAAAGAGGGCGGTCGGGACCCGGAGACATTGAAGCAATTGGCCAGTCTGGAAGAAGCACAGGGCTTGCCGAAGGAAGCCGCCGCAACCCTAGACCGCATCAACTATATCTATCCCGAGGATCAGCAGCTTCACGAGCGCCTCGGGAAACTGTGGCTCGCCCAGCAGAATTATCAGGGCGCGATCCGTGAATATTCCGCTGTGCTTGCGCTGCACCCGCTTGATAAAGCTTCCGCGGCATTCGATCTGGCGCAGGCCTACTTTGACGCCGGCCAGAAAGACAAAGCCGAGGATAACGTCTTGCAGGCACTCGAGGCGGCTCCCGATTTTCGCCCCGCCCAAAAGCTTCTATTGCAAATCCATAGCTCCGAGAAAGGCAAATAACCGATGGCTGCCGCCGCCGAAATCAATCTTGACTCTGCAGAACTAAAGAAGCGCATTGAGCGGTTTCAGGCCGCCCGCGAGGGCATTCTCGCGCAGGTCCGGCAGGTGATCGTCGGACAGGATGAGGTCCTCGATCAGATCCTTACCGCGCTGTTCGTCGGCGGACATTGCCTGATTACGGGGCTGCCAGGCACCGCCAAGACGCTGATGGTGAGGACAATCGCGCAGACACTCGGCCTCGTATTCAAGCGCATTCAATTTACGCCGGACCTGATGCCCTCAGACATCACCGGCACGGACATCATCGAAGAAGATCCCACCACGGGCCATCGCCGCTGGACGTTCGTCCACGGCCCGATCTTCGGGAATATCCTTTTGGCCGACGAGGTCAACCGCACCCCTCCCAAAACGCAATCAGCATTGCTGGAAGCCATGCAGGAATTATCGTGCACTGTCCGCGGCAATCAGTACACGCTGCCGTCGCCGTTTTTCGTCCTGGCCACGCAGAACCCCATCGAGCTCGAGGGCACCTATCCGCTTCCCGAGGCGCAGCTCGACCGCTTCTTCTTCAACATCGTGCTCGATTATCTGAGCGCGGAAGAAGAGGTGAAGGTCGTCGATCTGACCACCACCACTCACGCTGCCCAGGTGCAGGCCGTCACCAACGCCGGAGAGATTCTCGATTTTCAGCAGCTCGTTCGCATGGTGCCGGTCGCCGGATCGCTTGCCGCGTACGTCGTCAAGGTGGTGCGAGCCACGCGCCCCAATAGCGGCGTCGCTCCCGATTTCGTGAAGAAATACGTGAACTACGGGGCCAGCGTGCGCGCTGCACAATACATCGTGCTCGCTTCGAAGGCGCGCGCGCTGGCAAGGCGCCGCTATCACGTGGCCTACGAGGATGTTGCCGCCGTGGCGATTCCCGTTCTGCGTCACCGCGTGCTCCTAAATTTTCACGCCGAGTCGGATCGCATCGATTCGGACGAAATTCTGCGGCGCTTGCTACAGCAGATGCCGCCTCCGCAGGGTGCCTGACATGCAACGCTTTCTCGATCCGGCTGTGCTGTCGCGCATTTCGGGCCTCGATCTTGTTGCTAAGACGGTGGTCGATGGTTTTGTTGCCGGCCTCCACCGCTCGCCTGATTTCGGCTTCAGCCAGGAGTTTGCGGAGTATCGTGCTTATTCTCCAGGAGATGATCTGCGCCACGTCGATTGGAATGTCTTCGCGCGCACCGAACGCGCCTATCTGAAGCGCTATCGTGGCGAAACCAACAGCCTGCTCACCGTCCTCCTCGACGCCAGCAACTCCATGACCTACACGTCGCACGGCGTTACCAAGATGGACTACGCGCGCTTCGTCGCTGCCTCGCTCTTCTATCTCGCCATACACAACCAGCGCGACGCCGCCGGCCTGATCGTTTTCGATGACGAAGTACGCAATTACATCCGCCCCTCGATTCGTCGCGGACAGTTACACCGCCTCCTGAGCGGGCTCGAATTGGCCGAGGCTCGCGCCCGCACGGATTTCGCCAAGCCGCTCCACCATTTCCAGCAGTTTCTTCGGCGCCGCGGAGTAGTTTTGATTATTTCCGACTTCTTCGAAGAGCCCCAGAAAATTGTGCGGACCATCGAGCCTCTGCGATTTCACGGCAATGAAGTTGTGCTCTTCCACGTCCTCGATCCAAAGGAGATTCGCCCCGAACTCGGCGAGCCCGTGATACTCGTTGATCTCGAAACCCAGCAGCGCATCGAAGTAACTCCGGAATACGCGAAGAACGAGTACCGCACCAAAATGGACGCGCACATCTCAGAATTGCGCGAGCGCACGCAGGGCGCTGGCATGGACTATTTCTTGCTCGTCACCGACCGGCCTCTCGATAGCGCTCTCGCGGAATATCTCACGATTCGCCAGGGGAGAAACTAAATGGGCGTTTTGGCGCCATGGTTCCTCGCCGGCGCTGCGGCGATTGCGGTGCCGATTTACTTGCACCTGCTGCGTCAACACACCTCCGCCCCGCACCCGTTTAGTTCCCTGATGTTCTTCGAGCCTCGGACGCAAACCTCCATCCGGCAGCGCCGCCTGCGTTACCTGGTGCTGCTGGCGCTCCGGCTCGCATTGCTCCTTTTTTTGGTGCTGGCGTTTGCCGATCCGTTCATCAATCGCTCGGCTGCTGGCGTGAAAAGCGAAAAACTGATGATGGTGGTGGTCGATAATTCCTTCAGCATGCGCGCCGGCTCGCGACTGGCCGACGCTAAGCGAGAGGCCGTCTCGCTGCTGGCATCGCGAAATCCCGCGGAACGTGCGCAAGTGATGGAACTTGGATCCAAGCTCGATGCGCTCACTCAGCCGATTCAGGATGAGGGCGCCCTACGCGCAGCCGTTCAAAGCATCGCGCCGGGTGATTCGCGCGGCAGTTTCGGCGAGCTTGCACGCTCCCTGCGATCGCTCGCCACAAATGTTCCCACTCCCATCGAACTGCACCTTTTCAGCGATATGCAGAGGTCCAACATGCCGCCAACTTTTAGCGACCTAGCTCTCCCCGCTAACGTCGAGCTGGTGCTGCATCCCGTGGCAAACGGCAATCCGGCGCCCAATTGGGCGGTCGAAAGTGTGAACGCCCCGGGTCAGGTGTGGCAGCCGAAGAAGGCGCGCGTGCAGGCCGTGATCGCTGGCTACAATACACCGGAAGCCGCACGCACTGTCTCGCTCGTCGTAAACGCCAAAACAATCGCCACTAAAAAGATCGACGTGCCTGCCAACGGCCGCGCCACCGTCGAATTCGATTCGCTCGACGTGCCTTACGGTTTCAGCCGCTGCGAAGTGCGCATCGATTCCGCCGACGTGCTTCCGGGCGACGATGCAACTCTGTTTGCCGTCGAACGCTCCGATCCGGCGCAAGTGCTCTTTCTCCACGACGCGACTGATACTCGATCCCCGCTCTATTTCGGCTCCGCCCTCGCCGCAGCAGCCCAATCTGCTTTTACGATGGATAGCGTGCCCGTTCTTCAAGCCGGCGATGTTCAATTTTCGAAATATGCGTTTGTAGTTCTTTCAGACGCCGGTTCCCTGCCCGCTTCACTGGAAAATGATCTGTCGGGATACGTCCGAGGCGGTGGCAGCGTCTTGATCGCTGCGGGAACTTCGCTCGGACGCCGTTCGCGCGTCCCTATCTTCGGCGCAAACATTTTGCAGGCCCGCTACTATTCGAACGACGGCGGCAGCTATCTCACGATTGGCGACGCCGATCCGTCGTATCCCTCCATCGCCAAGGCCGATCGCTGGTCCGGCGTGAAGTTCTACTACGCCACGCAAGTCGACGACTCCGGCTCTCGCGTAATCGCCCGGCTCGCGGACCACACACCCGTGTTGCTTGAGAAAAGGATCGGCGAAGGCCGCGTCCTGCTGCTCACATCGGGCTTGGACAATATCACCAACGACTTTCCGCTCCATCCGCAATTCGTTCCCTTCGTCGAGCAGACTGCTTTCTACCTTTCTGGCTCCGAGCGCCGCAGCGGCTCGCGCGAGGTGGATTCCTTCGTCGAGTTGCGAAACGCGAAGGAGCAAGCGGTCGGCGTCGAGGTGATCGACCCCGACGGCCATCGCCCTCTCTCGCTGAAAGACGCCGCCACCGCGCAGTCCTTCGAGTTGACGCGCGCCGGCTTTTACCAGTTCCGACTCGCCAACGGCAGGCAGGATGTTGTCGGCGTGAATCCCGACCGCCGCGAGTCCGATCTCGCCGTCATGTCGCCGGACGTCCAATCGCTATGGAGTGGAAATGCGGGCACGCAGCCGGAGCACGCCGTCGCAGCCGACGAGGGGCCCGAGAAAAATACGCGCTTTCCTTTGTGGTGGTACGTTATGCTGTTTGCATTGGCCGTGGCGTTGGCCGAATCCTGGGTAGCGAACCAGCACCTTGCCGCCCGGAGGGAGGATTTATGAGCGCAAGAAACGAGCTCAACTCCTACGTGGGTCAGTTGGAACGACGCCTTCGCCTCGCTACCCTGCTGCGAGGCGCCGCGATCTTTACCTCTGCCGCGCTGGCCGCAACTCTTCTTCTCGTCCTTATCGCTAATGCATTTGCGTTTTCCGGGTGGAGCGTAGGCAGCGCGCGCTTTGTCCTTTTGATCGCGCTGGCGGCGGCCGCAGCGTTCGGGATTGCGTTCCCACTCTGGCGGCTGAGCCGCAAACGCGCGGCCGACGATGCGGAAAAGGTGTTTCCGCAATTCCAGCAGCGCCTCGTCACTTTCGCTGACCGCGCTCCCGATGAACGCGAGCCCTTCATAGAGTTGCTCGCTGCGGACACGCTTGAAATTGCACGTCGTAGCGAGCCTCAACTGCTCGCGCCCAACGCGAAGCTCCTGGCTCTGCTCGGCGGTGGGCTCGCCTCACTCGCGGTCCTTGTCTGGATGATCGTCGCCGGACCGGGTTATCTCGGCTATGGATCCGCGTTGCTTTGGGAAGGGTGGCACGTGAAGGCCAGCCCCTTTTACGATATTCGCGTCACACCCGGCGATGCATCAGTTCGCCGCAATGCCGACGAACTTGTCACCGCCCAGCCGATTGGAATTCAAACCGGCAAAGTGCGCCTCTACGCCCGCTATCACAGTGCCTCAAAATGGGAACAGCTCACCATGCAGCCTCAGCCTGGCGGCTCTGCTTTTCAATTTATGTTTGCCGGATTGCCCGAGGGCGTCGAGTATTACGTCGAAGCCGGTGCCGTTCACTCGCGCCACTTCAATATTCGCGTTGTGGATCTCCCCGCGGTTAAACAGATTCGCGTCACCTACCGCTTCCCTTCTTGGACCGGCCTGAAGAACGTGGTTGACGAGCATGGCGGCGACCTTCGCGCTGTCGAAGGAACGCAGGCGGCGCTCGAAGTCGTCACCGACCGGCCCATGCGTGACGGCGTCCTGGTGCTCGACAATGGCCAGCAGATCCAATTGACTGGCGGCACAAATAATCATTATTCCGGCGCAATCACTATGGACAAAGACGGCGCCTACCACGTCGCCGCAATCGATCAAGGACAGCCTGTTCGCCTCTCCGAGGATTTCTTCATTGCCGCGAATAAAGCCAATCCGCCCGAGGTTGAAATCGTTAGGCCCGGCCGCGATTACCGCGCCAGCCCCATCGAGGAAGTCACCATCTCCGCAAAAGCGACCGACGAATTCGCACTGAACGATTTGTCACTTCATTATTCCGTGAATGGCGGCCCCGAAGAAACCGTCAGTCTGCTAAAACAAAAGGGCGCAAAAGAAGCCGACGGCTCCACGACGCTTTATCTGGAAAACTTTAAGCTCGTACCCGGCGACCTCGTCAGCTTCTACGCTTCCGCAACAGACGCGCGCGCCGAATCTCATACCGACATGTTTTTCATCCAGGCCGACCCGTTCGAGCGCGAATTCTCTCAGTCTCAGCAGTCCGGTGGCGGCGGTGGAGGCGGCGGACAAGGAAACCCCAACGATATTTCCGATCGCGAAAAGGAAATCATCGCCGCCACCTGGAAACAACAAGGCAACAAATCAGCTTCGTCGCAACAGGCCGCCGAACAGGGCAAATTCCTCTCCGAGGTTCAGTCGAAGCTTCGCGATCAGGCCATCGCTCTCGCTGGACGCCTCCAGTTGCGCGACATGACCCAGGCGAACGATGGATTCAGCGCGTTTCAAAAAGATATGAGCGCCGCGGCCGAGGCAATGAATCCAGCCGCCGATAAACTTCATCAGCAAAAGTGGCATGACGCGCTTCCCAGCGAACAGAAGGCGCTCCAACATCTGCTGCAGGCTGAAGCCACGTTTCGCCAGATTCAAGTAGCGTTTGGCAACCAGGGCGGTGGTGGCGGCGGCGCGGGACGCGATCTTGCCAGCCTCTTTGACCTCGAACTCGATACGCAAAAAAACCAGTATGAGACCGCCCAAACCGCCGCCTCCGCGGGCAATTCTCGCGAGCAGCAAATCGACGAAGCGCTGAAGAAGCTCGACGAACTCGCGCGCCGCCAGCAGGAACTCGCGCAACAGCGAACCACCAACGGTCAGACTTTCGACCAGCGCTGGCAGCAAGAAATGTTGCGCCGCGAAGCCGAACAGTTGCAGCGGCAGATGGAACAGATGGCCCAAAACCAGCAGAACGGAAATTCATCCAGTCAATCTGCCTCGAGCCAATCTTCCAACTCCAACGGCCAGTCTGCCTCGGGCCAATCCCAAAGTTCCGCCGACCCGCGCGTTCAGCAAGCTCTCAACGCCCTTCGCCAAGCGGATGAAGCCATGCGCCGGGCTTCTTCATCCCAACAAGGGAGCGCCGAATCCCGCGGCGCCGCCGACCGCCTCCGCGAAGCTGAAAACCTTCTGAATGGCGTGCAGCGGCAGCAAAATTCGGGCCGCCTCGATTCGATCGCACGCGAAGCCGATCGGCTGGCGGCTGAGCAACAAAATCAGTCCGATCGTCTGCGCCGCCTCTCCGAATCTCAGGATGCCTGGAACGCAGCGCAGGCTCTGGCCTGGGATCGTCAGCACCTCGCGGACGATCTTTCGCAACTCGAAAAGCAGATGCGCGACGCCGCGCGCGATCTGGCTTCCACGCAACAGGGCGCCGCGTCCAAGCTTCGCGACGCCCTGGGCGACATGGATTCGGACGATCTCCAAACGCGCATCCAGAGAAGCGCGGACTGGCTCCGCCGCGGCTACGATCCAAACTCGGAATCCACCGAATCTGAAATCGCCAAAGATCTCGGTCGCCTTGGTGGCCAGGTGCGCGATGCCCAGCGCGCTCTCGGTTCCGGCCAATCGCAGCAGGATTCCCAGACCGCTCTGGACCGCGTCCAACGCCTGAAAGATCAGATGGAAGCCCTCACTCGCGGCTTAGGCGCACGCGATTCCCAAAATCGTCAGCAAGCTCAGTTGGGACGCAACGGCCAGAGCGGCGGGCAGCAAGGCGGACAACAGGGCGGGCAGCAAGGCGGTGGCCAGCAAGCTCAGCAGGGCCAAGCCGGACCCGGTGGCGCGTTCGGCCCGGGCCTGGACCGCTCGGGCGGCGCCAATGCGCGCGGCTATCGCGATGATGGCTATTACGCCGGCGGACAGCGATATGGCGGCGACGGTCGTGGAAACTGGTGGATCGATACGGGCAACAACTCAAATCTCCCTGGGGCCGTTCCTCCCAACAATTCTCAGCTTCCGCCTGATCCGGAGCTGACGTATCGGCAGAGCGTCAGCAACTTGAACCAGCTTCTCAGCACCTTTCAGAATGATCCCGAGGAAAAGCGCGAGTTGCAGGGTCTGATCCAGCAAATGCAGCGTCTCGATCCCAAGCGTTTCCCCGGCAATCCCGCGCTTCTCGAACAAATTCACGACCAGGTCCTCACCGAGGTGAACAATCTCGAGCTGCAAGTGCAGCGAAAGCTCGGTGACCAGTCCGGCCAGATTCGCAGCGCCGACCCAATCTCAGTTCCCACCGGCTACGAAGACGCCGTCGCCGAGTATTTCCGCCGCCTCAGCAAAACCCCATAGCTCGCCTCTGCAGCCACGACGAGTGCTCTTCTAAGGATAGAGGTGAAGGCTCGCGCGCGTGATGCCGCGCGAGCGGAGGAGCTTCCAGCCTCCGGCCTCTTTTTATTCTAGTGACGATCAGGTTGATCGCCCCGGTGACCCTCTTGGTAGCCGGACTCGTAAGCTCTCTGGTCCTCATCTTTCTTAAACTTCCTCTTCCTGGAGTGGTCCTTGTTATGCATTTTGTCATCCTTGCCGTCACGCATGCCTAGCTGATAGTTTTTGTTTTTCGAATAATCATGCGTCTGAGCCTGGTCCTGGGCTGACGGAGACGCAGCCCGTACCGCGCCTCCGGTGATACCAGTGCCCAGCGCCAACGCAAGAACCCACACACATTGCCTTAAATTCATTCGCACTCGCATAAGACTGTTCCTCCTTGTGTTGATTGATCGAATCTAGCTGGAATTTCCGATTTGGATCTCTAGCTTGCGCTTTGTTCTGCCGATGATTTCGATTTTATCCTTCAGGTTTTCCCGCCTCAGCTTTTTTTTGAACTTGAGACCGAAGGAACAGCTTCTTTGCTGGATGTTTTGATCGGCTCGTTCTTCTTCTGGCGTTTGCCGCTCGCGGTGCTCCGGACCTGATATGACGGGCCCCAGTTGATTCCAGTGCGTCCAGATTCGTGGGTTCCCGTATCCATGCCTTGATTCAAATCCTGTTGCTTGGCTCGCTCGTTCGCGCGGCGCGCTCCTGCGTGTTGCTCCATTTCCGCGTCCAACTTCTCTTCCGCCTTCAGGCTGCCGGATTTAGTTTTCGTTGCGTCTGTTTCAGCCATATCGGCCCCCCTTAAGATTTAGAAAACTTACGATCACCAGAAATATTAGAGCCGTCTTTGTTTGTACAAAGACCTGAGCCCACAGATTCCTGCTCGTTACGAAGCTCCGGCCTTGACCATAAATCTGGCTGGCAAGGGGAAGCTACGACATCTATCTTCGGCGTCAGGAAAGTTCGTGTCTGTTCCATACCGCACACATGCAGCTCGGCCCAGACGGACATTCGCACCTGGATCGCTCGACCGCGTCCAGCCTCCAGCCTCCAGAACGCGCGCTGTCATTCCGAGCGAAGTCCCGCGCTCCTCTCTTTCCCGCGGTGCCTGCGGGCGTGGGACGCAGTCGAGGAATCTCTCTTGGATGTAACATAGATAGCGGCATTCGCCCTGAACGAGCACAAGGAGCGCACGAACATGAAGCCAAAGAACACGATCTGCCTCTGGTTCGACAAAGACGCGCATGACGCGGCGCGCTTCTACGCCGCCACCTTTCCGGATAGTAAAGTGACCGCGGTTCACCAGGCTCCCGGTGACTATCCGGGCGGTAAGAAGGGCGATGTGCTGACGGTGGAGTTCACCGTCCTGGGCATTCCCTGTCTCGGTCTCAACGGTGGCCCGGCGTTCAGGCACACCGAGGCCTTTTCCTTCCAGATCGCGACGGACAATCAGGAAGAGACGGACCGTTACTGGAACGCGATTGTCGGCAATCGCGGCGCGGAAAGCGCGTGCGGTTGGTGCAAGGACCGCTGGGGCCTTTCCTGGCAGATCACCCCCCGCGCGCTAACCGATGCGCTTGCGGTTGGCGGCGCCGAGGCAAAGCGTGCCTTCGACGCGATGATGACGATGAAGAAGATCGACATCGCCGCCATCGAGGCGGCCCGGCGAGGCTAACTTAAACACGCCCACACGTCCTTATGGATCTGTGTGTGGAGAATATCCGCTCCAAATTCATGCGTGTCCCGCCCCGTGCTTCAACGAGAGAAGCAGTTGGGCGTGCTAGTTGGGGAGTATGCGGCGGCGCCAGGGCGTGAAAACCTGGAGGCCACACAACACGAGGCCACACAACAGGAGGCTGATAGTCCCCGGCTCGGGGGTGACGGCCGGTACCGAGTCGTTCATCTGCAATGTGTCCAGAATAAAGCCCTGGGGCGCACCGGCAGTGTAACTGAATACAACAGAGGTGATGTTCGGCGCCGTCAGATCGGCGAATCCCAGGAAAATGGCTGTGCCGTCGTTGGAGTCGGTAGAGTCCCCGTTCTCCGTGTAGCTCCCCAGCAGGGTGCCACCGTCGTAGGCTTGTATCGTGCCAGTGAAGGGGCCGTAGAAATTAGAGGCAATTTGCGCACCCACCGAGGAAATACCCTGGCTGAATGAAAGCGTGAGTGAATCAGCTCGCACCAAAATAAGATTGTCACCCGGCGAGAAGTTACCAAACAAGTCGTTCACACCGGAGCCCTGCTGCCCGAGCAAACCGTCTCCGGTAAAATTTCCAGTAATGCCGAGGCCACTTACAGATGTCAAAGTGAAGGGGCTCGACACGGCTGTGCCCGAGGCACCCAGCTGCGCCCAACTTGCGCTGTCGTTCGTCGTGCCCGGGGCGGTAAGGCCTGTCGTAATGTCGTCTGCCATAGTCGAAACCGCAAAGGCCAGCATAGGCAAAATTGCCAACAGAAAAGACCTCCTGATCGTCCCAAGAACTATCGTTTTCATCAGGCACCTTTGTCTTTCATGGAGTCTTCGTTCGTCCGCCAGTCGGCGCGGATTAGTGGCAAGCCGCCGGGAGTGGAGAGCGAGCATGTTCGCCGCACTGAACACAAGTAACCGTCCGTGTTCATGCAAGATGCTGGCCAACGTTTTGTCCTACTGGCCAGAAAGGACTTTGCCCTACCGCCGCCTCCGGACTATGCAAACTATTGCACTTTAGTCCCGAAGTCTTGCCGCAATGGGTCATCCACGAGCCGACGGCTAGTCGAACCTGGGACATCAGTCGAAGAATCTCTCTTGGATGTAACAATCGCCTGCCTGTCACTTCGAGGAGAGATCACGAGGCCCGGTCAACTTGCGCCTCCAATAAAATGCCCCGGAATCCTCTTCCTAACTAACGAGAGATTTTCGCGACCCTGCAGCGGATTGAAGAGACGGGCTATCGGATACCGACAGATAAACATCCGGTTTAGTATCGACTCACTGAGTATAAACACCTACATTAATCCAGCAGCGGAGGATTCCCTATGCGAGAACCGCACCGAAAGCTTCTGATGTCCGTTGTAGCAACTCTACTGTTGCTGGCTGGATCAGCAGGCCATGCCTGGGCGGATTCGATTGTTGCGTCAGAGGGATTCGAGGGCCCCGGCCTACCACTCGGGTGGACCCTGACTGGAAGCTTCGGGGGAGTGTCCGTGACGGGAAGCGGAGGAGTTTCCGGCGCGGTTCCTGGATTATCGCCCACCCAGGGAAGCCAGTTCGCATGGATCGACAACGACCCAGGTGGCGCTACTTTTGGGATTGATCAATCTGTCCTTGAATCCCCGACTTTCAACATCACGGCGGGAGAGACGATCAGCGCAGATGTCAACTTCATGTCGAACGACAGCCCCAGTTTTACAGATTTCACCAGCGTTTCGCTCGTGTCCGGCAACTCTGTTGTAGCCACCCTTTTCACAGCTCAAGCGGGCTGTGGAAATGGGACGTTTATCCCTGACCTGCTTCCTCCGAGCCCCGGCGTAGCACTGTCGCCTTCCACGGCGGACTTCCAGGGGAACGTGGTGGGCCCGCTCGATGGCATCACTTACGGTCCTACACGGGGTCTCAACGCCTTTTGTTCGAATCCGCCGGGCGGCTCGATGGGTTGGGTGACGACTTCGTACAGTTCTGCCCCGGGGACATATCAGCTAGTTTTTGAAGTCGCAAATGCTAGAGACAATGAGGTGGCGTCGGCGCTCGCCATCGACAACGTCAGAATAACCACTCCTGAGCCCGGAACGCTCGCACTGTTGCTGATCGGCTTAGCTGGACTGTGTGTACTCCAAGGTCGGCGAAGGTTTCGCTACGGAGGAGGCTGCAATGCGTGCAACCAAGCTGCTATCGCTTAGAACGATCCTTTCCCTTGCGCTAGGCTGCCTCTTCTGGCTCTCGGCCATCCCTGCTCACGCGGATCAGATCATCGCAACACCGCCCGTCGTACTGCCGCCGGAATGGTACGTGACCGGCGCACTGGTGATTGTGGGAAACGACGTGTGCTCGGGTTTGCCCTGCACGGAGACGATCGCTTTCTCGTTTGATCTAGGCTACGAATTTTATCCGGATGAACCCACCTACACGGCATACATTGAAAATGTCACCGATACTTGGTCCGGAGCCCTCGGCTTCTTCAGCCTGACCAGCACTGGACCTGAGGCCGTCAACGCCGCAAAAAATGTTGTCGGATTCGTTGACCCGGCGGGCGATGATATTGAGATAAGCATAGATCAAGGTTTTGTGTCCACGCCACCAGTGACTCCGTCGTTAGAGGGGGCTGACTTATGGAGCTGCGGGACCACCACCTGCCTAACGGACTTTGGATTCCCTTTCGATCAAACGAGAACACCACCTGTATATGGAATACTGACAACCGGTCCTGCGGAGTTCACGGTAAGAACCATACCAGAACCCGCCACGTTAACCTTGCTTGTCTGTGGCTTGTTTGTACTCGGATGGATGGAGTTTACTCACCGCAAGATTCGCGTCCAAAAAGCATTAATCACGTCGCTTTTTTAAGAACACCTTCAAACGGGCGGGTGGCCGGGGCCCTCGCATCTGACCTTGCGGGTGCCCATGCTCGGTTTCCGAGCGTGGGGTCTTTTCTTGTCGTCCCTAGCTTCGAGCTTCCAGCCTCCTCCGCGCCCCTCGAAATCCTAAGATGCGCTCACACAGTCAATCAACCGAGCCCCTAGCACCCGGCCGCACCGGAGCGCGCGTAAAAAACTCCACATGCCCGCACGAATCACAGACGAATGGATAAACCGGCAAAGTCGGGGAATTGCCACCCACCCATAATCGCAGGCCGACCGGCTGGTCTTTCGGGATGCGTGGCATGGTCTGAGCATATCCTTCGTTTTGGTAATAGCCGTTGCCGCACACTCGACAAGGCCTAGGTATTCCGGCGTGAAGAAGTTGACCGCCTCGCTCGAGCATGCGTACGTAGGTCGAGATCATCAAAACCAAGTCACTCGCAGACGTTTGACACTGCGCTGCGTTCTCGACCACGCATCGCTTCAGGATGACGTTCACCATATGCGTTGCAGGGTCATCCTTGTAGAGCTCAGTCAAGTCGTTCTCTGGTCGCTCAAACCACTCTCGCTGCAATCGAAGCCGCCCGGATACCATGCACCATAAAAGTTTTCCGAGCATATAGATATCAAAATTAGGATGAACCTCATGCAATCGCCCTTCCACTTCCGCCCACGGCGGCACGTAGTCGTGTGGCCCCACACTCTCACCGGTGCGAGTGATCCGGACTGGTTGGTCGGGCAGAAACACGATACCAAAATCTCCGAGGACGAGTTGACCGTCATCCCGAACGAAAATGTTCGCGGGTTTTATGTCCCTATGGATGATTCCGTCTTCGTGCAGAGCAGCGACAGTTTGGACCACCGGCAGCAAGGCCCTGAGAGCGAGAGCGGCGTTGCCTTTGTATCGCGAGAAGTTGTATTCGAGACTCCTCGCAGGGAAATATTCGGTCACCATCCATCGTTCTCTAAGGTTGAAGTCTAGGAGTTGGGGTAGACCGGTGCGGCCAGCCCGAAGCACATCGATTTCCTGTCGCAACCGATTAGCCGCCTGCTCTTCGTCGTCTGTGCCCGCGCTGCGGAGCTTGAAGACCTTCATTGCGCCGAGCTCCGAGGCACGTTCCTCGCGCGCGTAGTCTGACACCGCCTCTGCAAATTCACCCGTGAGTCTCAACCGCGTATCGGCCATTGAGCTTCCCCAAGGGTTGTACGAATGGATCTGCTCAATGTCCTTCTTCCTCGCACTCACGCGTCCCGGGCCGCGTACGAGGAAAACGTCGCTCTGACCGCCCGAGCCGAGCGGATCGCCGATGACTTCCCAATTAGCGCGAACGCCTTCCATTTGCATAGTTTCGATTGCGCGAAATTCTATCACGCACATGCAAACGCAAGCCCTAGTTCAGGGAAACCGTAAAGATTAATCTCAGGGGATGAGCTGAAATCTAAGGATTCTGCCGGATCGTCACTTCATCGAATCATCGAACTCGCGCATCCAGTCCTTCGTCTTGAGGACTTCGCGCGGCTTCGATCCATCGGCGGGGCCGACGATTCCGTCCTTCTCCATCAAATCAATCAGGCGGGCGGCGCGGCCATAACCGATGCGCAGCCGCCGCTGCAGCGTGGATGTAGATGCGCGGCCCATTTCGCAGCAGACGCGTATCGCATCCTGGTAGAGGTCGTCGTCCACTTCCTCGTCGTCCTCGCCGCTGCCGCTCGAGCCGCCTGCTGCGGCGTTCTCGTCCTTCGGCGGCTTCAGAAGTTCCTCGTTGTAAATTGCCTTGGCCTGTTCGCGCCAGAAATCGCAGACCGCCGAAACCTCGTTCTCGTGCACATAAGGACCGTGAATGCGGTGCAGCCGCGACGATCCCGCTGGCAAATAAAGCATATCGCCCCTGCCCAGCAGCGATTCCGAGCCGTTGGTATCGAGAATTGTCCGCGAATCCACCTTGCTCGCCACGCGGAACGATATGCGTGCTGGAAAATTCGCTTTAATCAATCCGGTTATCACGTCAACCGAAGGCCGCTGCGTCGCGAGAATCAAATGGATGCCCACCGCGCGCGCCATTTGCGCCAGCCGCGTGATGGACTCCTCCACGCCATTGGTATCCACCATCATCAGGTCAGCCAACTCGTCGATCACGATCACGATGTAGGGCAGCGGGCGATGGTCGTCCTCGGCGTTTTCAAAGAGCGAAAGCGATTGCTGCCTCTCGAATGTGCGATTGTACTGCTCGATGTTGCGGACGCTGCGTTGCGCCAGCAGCTTCAGACGCCGCTCCATTTCGCGCGTGGCGTTCCGCAGGACGTTCGCCGCCACCTTCGCGTCGGTGACCACCGGCGTGTAAAGGTGCGGAATATCCGCGTAAAGCCCCAGTTCGAGGCGCTTCGGATCGACAAGTACCAACTTCAATTCTTCCGGCGTTGACTTGAAGAGCATTCCCATCAGCAAGGAATTGATGAAGACGCTTTTGCCCGTGCCGGTGGAACCTGCGATCAGCAAGTGCGGCATCTGCGTCAATTCGGTGGCGCGAATACGGCCGATCAAATCCTTGCCCAGAGGAAGCGTCAGTTTGGAAGACGAATGCGAAAATTCGGGCGATTCGATGATGTCGCGCAGCGCAATCGTTTCGCGGCGCGCGTTGGGGACTTCGATTCCCACGGTCGATTTGCCGGGAATGCGCTCGATGAGAATCGATTCGGCGCGAAGCGCAAGGCACAGATCGTCGGCCAGCCCCGTAATTCGGCTGTATTTGATTCCCGCTTCGGGCTTGAACTCGAAAGTGGTGACCACCGGCCCGGGATTGATTTGCGTCACGTGGCCGCTGACTTCGAATTCCGCGCACTTCTGCTCGATGGCTCGCGCGCACTCCTTCAACTCGCTCTCGCTCATCTTTTCGCTGCGCTCGGAGGGATGCAGCAGAATCGGTGGCGGCAAACGGAACGCGGTCTTGCCGCGCGCCATTTTCGGTTCGGGCGGGCTCTTCTTGGGCGGCGCCGGCACTGCATCGTGGAAATCTATTACGGTGGGGCCGCGTTCGCCCAGCGCCGGCTTTTCGAAATCCAGCGCGGGTTTTCGTTCCTCTTCTTCGTCTTCATCCACCACTCTGGTGGAGACTCGCTGCTGAATGATGGGTTTGCGTCCGATGATCTTGGTTTCTTCCACACGTTTTCGCAGGCGAGCCGCTTCGCGCTCTTCGCGCCATTCCTTCGCGCGAGCCACCAATTTTCCGAGCAGCCCTTGTCCCGCCATCGGTTTTTTCATCCACGCGAGCAGCATGCGGAACGAAAATCGCGTGGCGAGCAATAGAGCGGTAAGCAAAGTCGCAATGGCCACCAGATTCGCGCCGACGGGGTTGAAGGCCGCGCGCAATCCGTCGGCAAACATTTTGCCGAGCACACCGCCCGCAGGAAGCGAACCGCGCACCTCGGGCATATTTACCAGGCTCAGCTCGGCGGATAGCGACGCCACCATCAGCGCCCATCCAACCAGCTTGGCGATAGGAGTATCGATCGGCTGGCTGCGGAACCACCGCATCGCCAGAATAAACATGCCCGCCGGAAACAGAAACGCCGCGTAACCTGCAAGCTGAAACAACGCATCCGCCAGGTAGGCGCCCACAAGGCCGATCCAATTGTGTACCGAACCCAGGCTCGGCGCGGACGCCGACACGTTGAGCGATGGATCGGACGGGGAATAAGAGAGCAGGCTCAGGGCCAGCAGAATCGCAACACTGAGTCCGACGAACCCGATCAATTCGTTGAGGCGCTTGTTTTCGCTTGGCGTCAGAACGCGCACGGAAATCTCCTTCGCCCTGAGAACGGCGCATGGCCGTTCGAAGGGAGTGCCCCGGAAGTCCGCTCTTGGGATTGTAGGGGCTTTCTCGGGACAAAAAAAGGGGAAGGCTCCCGCTCAGCTTGGGTCGCGCGGGCGCTGTCGCGCGGAGCCCATGGGAGGAACGCGAGTACGAGGGTGACTATAGCAGAGAAAATTGCCGGGGCGACAGGGGTCTTCGGAGTCGGTGCGCCAAGGTGCAACCAGGCGCCGCGCATCACTATTGTCCGACGACGCGCGCATGCTCGGACTTGGCAGAAAACCGCTGACGGCCTATACTGCGTCTCGCGCCCAGGGATGCTCGAAGCGCACAGGTATTCCGTTGATTTCTCTCAACACTCCTCACCGATCGGCCAGCCGCTCTACCGGCTTCACTTGAATTTCCGCCTAGAGGCGCCTGGCGGCCGCCTTCCGATTTCCGCCGCACACTGCGATGTCAAATTGCATTAGCGCGCAATAACAGAAATCTTAGATCGTCATAGAACTGCCCGATTGGGCAGAGGAGGGGTCCGTGCCGGACATCCGGGTCGTTTTAGCCGCAAACGAAAAGCTTTCGCAAGAGCTGCTTCGCGCAAGCGCCGACTCGATCGATCAGTCGAGGCGATTCCCGCGGGAAAACCTTGAGGCGCTCGGCAAGTCCGGCGTGCTCGGCCTGTTGATCCCGGCGGAATACGGGGGGACCGGCGCAGGACTCGCCGAAATGTCAAGGGTTCTAGAAGTGCAGGCACAGAGCTGCGCATCCACGGCTATGGTCACGCTTATGCATTTCTGCGCGACTGCCGCGATCGTCGCCAAGGGCAGCGATGCTCTGAAGAAGGAAATCCTGCCGAGATGCGCCCGCGGCGAACATATCAGCACACTGGCTTTCAGCGAGGCAGGCTCGGGGGGACATTTTTACGCGCCAGTCAGCGAAGTGCGCGTAAACGGCGGGAAGAAAACGCTCAGCGCGGCCAAGAGCTTCGTCACCAGCGCCGGGGAGGCGGACAGCTACGTCGTCTCTGCACGCAAGGCCGGCGCCAGCGCGCCCACCGAGACCAACCTCTATCTGATCGCCAAGAACACAGCCGGCTTATCAACACAAGGGCGCTTCGAGGGACTGGGGCTCGCCGGCAATGCCAGCGCGCCAATGTCGCTAACCGATGTGGCGATCGACGATGCCACGCGCTTGGGGCCGGAGGGCACTGGGTTTCAGAGCATGCTTGAGGTTGTGTTGCCGCATTTCCAAATCGGCGTTGCTTCGGTTTCCATCGGCCTGGCGAAGGCGGCGCATCAAACGATTGTCGGGCGCATGGGGGCGCGCAAATACGAACACGCCGGCGGCGCCGCGCTCGCAACGATCCCGCGCGTCCAATTCCTCGTTGCGGAGATCACGCTTGCGGTGAATTCCGGGGAAGCCTACTTGCGGGAAACAATTCGCAAGGCGCTGGCGGCCGATCCCGCAGCGATGCTCGATGTGCTTGGTGTGAAGGTTGTTGCCGCGGATGCCTGTCTGGCCGCTGTTTCTCGGGCGATGACTCTGGGCGGTGGATGGGCGTTCGGCCGGCGTGGAGGCCTGGAGAGAATTTTCCGCGACGCGCAGGCGGCCGCCGTGATGGCACCGTCGAGCGACGTTCTTAAGGATTTTATCGGCAAAGCGAGTCTGGGGCTGCCGCTATTCTAGCGGCGCACTGAAATTTTTGCAGAGGGAGGAATAATGTCGAGATCATCCGCAGGTGAACCACTGCGCATTGGAGCCGTGGCGTACGATCCCAAAGTGGTTACGATTTGGGAGGGATTTAAAGAATATTTTGCCAAACATGGAGCGGAAATCGACTATGTTCTCTATTCGACGTACGACGCTCAAGTGGATGCAAACCTTTCGGGCGCTGTGGACGTCGCGTGGAATTCGCCGCTGGCCTGGGTGAAAAGTCAGATCGTTAGCCGCGGAGCTTGCCGCGCCATCGCCATGCGGGATTCCGACCGGGACCTGACGACGAAAATCATCGTGCGCGCGAATTCGACTCTTTCGACGCTGGCCGATCTGAAGGGCAAGACGCTGGCGGTCGGCGCGTCGGATTCTCCGCAGGCCGCACTGATTCCCCTGGGGATGGTGGCCGAGTCCGGGGTCGATCCGCGGCACGATTGCCGCGTGCTCTACCACAACGTGATGGTCGGAAAGCACGGCGATCATGTTGGCGGCGAGCGAGACGCCGCAAAGGCGCTGGCTTCTGGCGCCGCAGATGCTGCGTGTGTCCTGGACGCCAATTACGCCGTCTTCATCAACGAAGGTACCCTCGATCCGGGAACGACCCGCGTGCTCGCTACAACTTCGCCCTTCGACCACTGCAATTTCACGACGCGAGCTGACCTGCCAGAGCACCGCGTGAAGCCGTTTCTCGATACTTTGCTGGGCATGTCGTTCCACGATCCGGAGGTCCGCGTCTTCATGGAAATGGAAGGATTGAAGAAATGGCTACCGGCGCGGACAAGCGGTTATGCGCAGCTGGAAAAGGCCGTCGAGCGTTTCAATTTTTACGGCGCCTCCGCTTCGTCGGCCGGGAGCTGAAAATTCCTCCGGCTTTCAGCCATGCCCGACTCCACGCCTAAATCGCGGCTTGATCTGGAAGGCCTGGCGCTGCACGAAGGCGCGACGGTTCTGCTGCGCCGCGCTCTTTCGCAATTGGCCGCGGGCGATTGGTGCGAGGTTCACGGCGATTCGGCGGAATTTGGCAGCCAGCTCGCGGCCTGGTGCCGAAAGGAGGGGCTTCGCTGCGAGACAGTGCAAGGGGTCACCGGAATGTACCGGGTCGAATCCGCGGGTGCCGCTCCTGCGGTTCACACTTCGCGCGCCGAAGTTTGCGAAACGGCCGCGCTGAACTGGGGGCTTGCACCGCGCGGCGCACGTATCGAAAAAGGGGGGCCCGACTTCGGCTTTACGCTGCGGCAGAAACGCGACGTGTGGGCGCGCGAACTGAGCACGATCTACTCCCAGGCAGCTGCGAATCAGTGGTCGGCTTCTCGCGACATTCCCTGGTCTGATCTTCCGAAGCTTTCCGCCGAAGTCGAAGCCGCGGTCGGGCAGATCATGACTTTTCTCACCGAAAATGAATTCGCCGCGCTATACGTGCCGGCACGCTTTATACCCCGCATCCACCCGCATTACCGCGAGGTGGTGGAAGTGCTGGCTATGCAGATCGTGGACGAGGCTCGCCACGCCGAAGCCTTCACGCGGCGCGCCGAAGCAGGCGGTGCGGGCCTGGGCACGACCGCGACCAGCGGGCAGCTTTCTCTGAAGACGCTGCTCGAAGAGCCGGATTTTACGACGGCGACATTTTTACTTTGCGTTATGGGTGAAGGCACATTTCTTACGCTGCTAAAATTTCTTGGCGAACGCGCGCCCGATCCGGTGACCGCCACGCTCGCACGACTGGCGCATCGAGACGAAGCGCGCCACGTGGCGTTTGGGACCGAACACATGCGGTATGTTTTCGAGCGCGAGCCCGACATGCGGCTTTCGATGGCTGCCGCAGTCGAGCGGCGCAGTCAAATGCTCGCGTCGATCTCGGGACTGAGCTCGTATGTCCACGATGCGCTGGTGGTTTTCGCCGGGGGCGGAATTTCGGTCCCGCAGATACGCACAGGTTCGCGCCATGTGGCCGAGTTGCAGCGCGAGATGGATCGCACGCGGCGGGAACGCTTGCAGTCGCTGGGCTTTGAGTCTGCCGTAGCGACAGCGATGTCCGCGTATCACACGAAGAATTTCATGTGATTCGGGCCAAGCCGGGCAAAGTCTTAGCAGCGGACTATCTGAATAGCTTTACGAGATCCAACTCGAAAAATAACGCCCCAGGCACAGGGTTCGCTCGGTACGGCACGATTTCCCTGAATCCCAGCGAACGGTAAATCGCAATTGCAGTCGCCATCGATGGGAGCGTATCCAGCCGCATCCGCTGATAGCCGATCTCCCGCGCCGAGCTGATCAGCGCGTCGATCATTGCGCCGCCTACACCCTTTCCGCGAAACGCTGGACGAACGTAGAGCCGCTTCATCTCGCAAACGTCACTGCCGAGTGGGCGCAAGGCGCCACAGCCAGCGACTTCGCTTCCTTGAAATGCGAGCGCGAGGCGTCCAGCAGGCCTCGCGTAGTCCCCGGGGAGTTTGGCCAATTCCTCTGCAAATCCCTGAAAGCAAAGATCGACTTCCAGCGATTCCGAATACTCGACAAGAAGCTTTCGAATCGTGGCGACGAACTCCGGTGTTTCCGCGCTTTCGATGCGAATCACAAAACTCCCCTCAAAACGGATCGGTCGTTAACAACAAAACCGTGGCACCGAAGCACGGTTCTGTAAACAGCCAAATTGATCGGAGCAAAAGGAACCGAAATGACGCGCATGGGCGCCATGCGACGTCGCACCGAGGCAACCACGACATTCAACCGGCAGGACTTTGGCATAAGCGCCGATCCCGGTATGATCGGTGACCGAATTAAGATTCGGCTTGATAGCGAGATAGTTCAGAAGTGAGGGCAACATGACGATTTTGGAATTTATTACGACAGGTTTCGCGAAGAAAGCGTGGTTAGCATCTGTGGCGGTGGCTCTGCTATGTTGCGCCTCCGCCAGCGGTCGAACGCAGACGTGCGACGAAGCATGCCTCAAGGATTTCATGGACGGATATCTGCAGGCTCTCGCCACGCACGATTCTTCCACACTGCCGCTCGCGGAGCACCATCGCTACACCGAGAACGGCGCTGAACTTGAGCTGGGCAAGGAAGGGCTATGGGTGACGTTCAACTCCTACGGGCCATACCGACATGACGTTTTCGATCCGTCCACGGGTGGTGTCGCAACTTACGTCAATCTGATGGAGAATCATGAGATTCCGTTTCCGGACTTGCTGATGGTTCGCCTAAAGGTCGTGAATCGCAAAATCGTTGAGATTGAAACGGTGGTCGACCGACACGTGCAATCCGCGCAGAATTTGCCACCGAAGGATCCGAGTTGGATGGAGATCACGAATCGCGAGGAGCCCGCTGCTACGCGACTGGGGCGCGAGGAGTTGCAGAAGGGCGCCCTTGGCTATTTGCGTTCGGTCGCCTTTCGCGATGGCACTCTTGCCCCTTACGCAGAGTCCTGCATTCGCCTGGAGGACGGCAACGTGACGGCGATCGGCCCCAACGACACGCCTCCAGTGCCGATCGGACGACAGCCGACCGAGGTTGCAGGCGAGGCGCCACGGCCGAACATGCTGGGGATCGGCTGCGGCAAGCAGCTGGATTACGGCGAGTACTCGTTCATCACGGGATACGAGGACGCGCACTTTCCCATCATCGATGTGAAGCGCCAGCTCGTCTTTGCCACGTTTGACTTCATGCGCCGCGGAAACGTGGAGAGTTGGACTTATAAGGGCCACCGATTCGCAATGCCGGAAGGAATGCGCGAGCCGAACGAGATTCTAAACACGGAAATCTTCAAGTTCGTGGATGGCAAGATCTCGCGCGTCGAGGCTGTATTCGAAGGCCCGCAGTCCTACAAGCGCGGCACGGGCTGGCCGGGCGGCACCAAAGCTGAATCTCGTCCGATTGGGCAGTGAGAAATCCGCAAGGAGGAGATGGGTTTGGACTATTTCCTCAGAGCCTTGATTGGACGAGCATGACTGGAATATAGTTGGCGCCATGGCAGCCACTGCAATTCCGGGTTCGCAAAGCCGCTTGGATCTGATTCGAATCGAGGCGGAAGATAAAGTTGCGCTAAACGGCCTGCTGTGGGAACCGCAGAAGGCCGGCGATTCGCTGGTCGTGATGGTGCCGGGGGGCACGACTGGCGCGGCACTGTATCCGGCGCATGATTACTCGCCTCTTGCCAACGCCCTGACGGATAGAGGCTACGCATTCCTGCTTGGGAACATGCGAGCCTCGTACAACAATCCCTACGCGGAATATAGCGACGCGGTGAAGGACATCGCCGCCTTCGTCGCGTACGCAAAATCGAAGGGTTACGCGCGGATCGCGATTCTGGGCATCAGCCTTGGCGGCCCTCGCATGGCACAGTATATGGCTGAGCGAAACGACCCCGCGGTCAAGGCGGTCGGATTTATGGCGTCGATCCCGTCACCGTATCTGGAGTTTCAAGTTCGGAGCAGCGACGCGGACAAGCGGCGCTTGGAGGACACTCTCAAGCACGCGCGCGAAATGGTCGCTCAGGGCAAAGGGCAGGAACCAGTCGCGTTTGCGAACTGGTTTCCGGGCGCCGTGTCAGTGATGGGAGGCGCGAAGGGGCTGATCAGTTTCTTCGGAGCGCCGAGCGACCCGAGCGCGCCCAGCTCCGTCAAGTACGGACCGAAGATCAAAGTTCCCGCCTTAGTGATTCACGGTGATAGCGACGAGCTTTCGCTCCCGCCGAACGCTCAAAAAATTTACGACAGCCTCACGGCGTCGCCGCAGCGCGACTTAGTCTGGGTTAAGGGCGCGAGCCACTATTTGACGCCTGGCCCGCTAGCGGAGTCCTACGCCAGATTGACCGTCGATTGGCTCGTGAGAAACTTTCCCGCATCCGCTGGCCGATAGGCGCTTTCCTGCGCCACCGTACGTAGTCGGCTCCCAGGTTTCAGACGGCGAGGTTCATCAAATCCGACCGGCGTTGGTCGAGACCCTTACTACTCCAAATATGCGCTCCGTAAAAGACGCACGGCCACGTAACAAAAGGGGGACAACTGAGGAAATATCCACTGGAATTTCTGGTTGGGGCGGACTCGAAGTCTTTTATAATCCACCTCGATTGGGGCACCCTTCATCCTCGATTGATGAAGGCTCTCCCATCCTTTAGGGGACAATCGTGCCCGTGGCTCACTACACGCGGCTGAACCCGGCGCGAGCTGCCGGTAGCAGTTTCGGGATAAGAGCGTTCCGAACCACGGAACCAGCCAGTGGTTTGGCCGGAGGTTGCCCATTCATGTGGAGTTTGAATTGTCCGTGGTTTAAATGGTCCTTTCTCAGTCTTGCGTTGCTCGCGACCATGGTTGTCGTCAAGCCGATGCAGGCTCAGGGCGGGCCGTCGGTGTACGTCAACGGAATCGAGATCAGAGGTTACCCTGAGGATTGGAGCCATCATCACGTTGTTTTCTCAAACATCGGCGCCGAGGACGAGGCGTTACAGAAGGGCGAGTACGAGCACTGGCAGAAAGTGGTTAACGAGCCCCGGTACGTGATCCAGCAGTTTAAGAATCACGGCGAAATGAAGGGACCCGCCGGGATCGACGCGGAGTATCGATCACGCTGGAACGCCGAATCCACTGACCTCGGCTTTGGGGAGCCGCACGGTTTCGTGCCGATGTACAGGCGGATGACCAAGTCGAACATCAAGACAGACTGGAGCGAGGCGCTGGGCGGTCCGGGTCTGGCTGGCGGGCAATATCCGGCCAAATTTAACTTCACGACGACCACTGCAAGCTGCAGCGATTATGTCGTGTTCCCAACCGGGGCCACTAGCTCGCCATCCCAGGCGACGATCGTCGCGTTTAATAGCGTCTACAGTGGCTGCCCGTTGTTTAGCGGGGGTCTTCCGAGGGTGTATTGGGCTTACAACACCGGCAGCGGGTATACGGCGACAACTTCGCCCACGATTTCGCTGGACGGGACTCAGGTCGCTTTCGTCCAGACGAACGGAACCACCGCCAGCCTGGTGTTGCTCAAGATGGCATCAGGCGGCACGGTGGGTGGACCGGTCACTCCCTCCTCGGTGGCTGTGGGGAGCTATCGCATGTGCGCAGCTCCCTGCTATACCTCCATTAGTCTGGGCGCCAACGACACAGCTTCGGCGCCGTTTTATGTCTACGGGACGGCCGACACTCTTTACGTCGGCGACGACAGCGGCAAGGTGCACGAAGTGACCGGCGCGTTTCTTGGAAATCCGATGCTGGACCCCTCCGGCTGGCCAGCGACTGCGAGCACGATTACTCCACCCGCATTGAGCTCTCCGGTCTATGATTCGGGAGGGTCAAACCGCATTTTCGTGACGGACGCCGCCGGCTATCTCCACTCATTCACTGTAGCGGCACCCGGTACGGTTACGACCTCCGGCAGGTTGGAGAACAACACGACGAATGTGTTTGAGCCGCCTGTGGTTGATTCCTCCGCGGAGAAGGTTTACACGTTCATCGGGTATAGCGGTGACGGCACGAACAATAATCCCAGCTACATCAACATCTTCCCGGCCGCAGCTCTCGGCAGCGCCGGCCCCGGTGTCCCTTCCGTCTCCAACTATGGAACCGGCGTGCCCTTTCCGAACGGCGCGAGCGGCGGCACCGCGAACCCCACCACCTCGTTTATGCGCATAGGCTCCTTCGACAATCTGTACTACGAAGGTACGGGCACCACAGGGAATATCTACGTCTGCGAGAACGGAGTCCTCTACCAGATCCCTCTTGCAACTGTGACAACTCCCGTGGTGAACGTCTACAGCACCCCTGTCACCACAGCCGGAACGGCGTCGGCATGCGCTCCTGTTACGGAATTCCTGGGCACAAAGGTAGCAACGACGCTTTCTGCGGCGATTACGACCACGACCACAACGACGATCCATGTCACTTCTGGCACAAACATCCTGAACAACGACTTCCTCCAGATCGGTTCTGAGATTATGCAAGTCACCTTAGGTGGAGGCACGACCTCTCTGACCGTCACTCGCGGACAGCAGGGCACGAGTGCCGCAACGCACGCTAACGGGGCGGCAACACAGGACATCAAGGATTGGCTCTTCACCGCAGTCGCTGGCGGTGCGAGCGGCAACGCAACGACCGCTGCCGGTTGCACGGGTGCCTGCGTGTTCAACTACGAGGTGATGGGTGTAGGCACGACGGGCAATCCTACCGCCGGGCTGAATGTGGCCGGTGGCACGAGCGGTATCGTCATCGATACCTCGTCGACGGCGATCAACGGCGACGAAGAGATCTATTACACGCCACTTGGCGGAACATCTGCTGTTCAGGTGTCCCAGGCGGCCTTGCAGTAGTCATATTTGTTCGTGGCTCTCTGACAGGCTTGAATTGGCGCCAACAGGCACGAAATGCAGCGCAACTAATCAAGCGCATCGACGGAGTCCCGCGGGCACTGGCAGGGGCCGCGGTCCGACCTTGTGAACAAAGAAGTCCGGGATGCCGTGGCCACGACGGAACCTATCGCTTTAGTCCAGCTTAAGACTTGCGCGGCCTGAGGTGCTTCGGCCAGATGCCATAGCGGCCAGCCGACAGTATGCCGTTCGGATCGAGGGCATCCTTCACAGTTTCATGCAGGCGGTGGAGGGCATGGTTGTTGTAGGAATAGGTGTCAACGACCTCGTCCATGAAGGCGATGTGCGTACGGTAGAATCCCCAGCCATGCTCGGCGGCCACTTCGAGCACGCGTTGGTAGGCCGCTCGTGTCTTGGCATTCACCTTGGGATCACGAGTGACGGGCAAGCCGTGGAACATGATGAACGAACGCCAATGGAACGTCTCCGCGTAGCCGTTTTGCGGCACGATGCCCATTTCCTGGAAGGTGCGGGCGAAGACCCTGCGCGCCTCCAGGATGGCTTCGCCGGAGGCCGGTATGATAGGAGAAACATCCAGGTGGCCGGTGACCGGAGCGTCCGCCTTCTGGAAGAGCAGGCCGGAGAAGACAGCCAAGCTCGGAATGCCGAGCGCGCCTTTCTCCGCGAGATTCTCGATTTCCGCGTCGGTGAGCGGAAAGCGGTAGCTAGATACATCTTCGAAGGTCGCGCCGCCGATCGCGGAGAGGCGCTCTTTCACATATTCCCACTGGGCGGCCACCACTTTTGCGGGGCCGTAGAAGTGAAGATCGGTTTGCCAGAAGTGCAGGCCCTTTGAGGCCGCGTAGCGGTTCCATTCCTCGGGGCAGACGCGCCATCGCGCTTTGTCATCCAAGGCGGTTTTTTCGGCGTCGGGAGGACCGTTGAACACCGGGCTTCGGACCGCGAAGTGGGCGTTGATCGCCCCGGAGTACATCAGGTTCGCGAGGATGTCGACGAAGGGAATGATGTCGTCGTGATGCGGAACGCGGGCGCGGCCGATCAGGCACGCCTCCGGCTCCGGGTACAGCCAGAATCCCATCTTGGTGACAACGCCAAAATTCGACTGGGAGAATATCCCGTCCATAAACGGGCCGACTCCATACTTGAATTGCTGCCAGGTCTGGGCGGTCGGGAGGGCGCCCATGCCAGTGCGCACTACTTCCCCGTTGGCCAGCACGACCTCCATCCCGCAGTGCGCGTTGAAGTGGTCGCGATACGGCAATGGTGTACTGCCGGCGCCGCGGTCGAGCGCGTTGCCTATCGGACTGCCCCAGCCGGGCTCGGGGCAGTCAATCCAGAGCTTCAGACCCTTTTCGCGGATATGGCGGTAGAGGTCGAAGTAACTGACGCCGGGCTCGACGAGAGCGAAGGCGTTCTTTTCGCTCACCTCGAGGACGCGGTTCATGCGCTTGAGATCGAGGACAACGCTGCCGGAAAGAACGGGCGCAGAACCGCCGTACGCGAGGTTGCGTCCCGTTGAGATGGTGTAGAGAGGGATGGAGAGCTGGTTGGCGATCCGGACGATCGCTTGAACCTGCTCCACCGTGTCAGGAGCATACCGCAGCGGACGGAACGCTGTCTTCCGCTTCGCCCCACAGCGGAGAATACGCATCGCGATAGAGGGCCACATCCTCGTCGGACGTGAACACCCACTCTTTGCCGACTAGCTCCTCGAAGTGCTTGAGGGCGTCGCTAAAATCGTTGGCGTTTACTCCGGGCGGCAGGTTAATTGTTTTACCTCCGTGCGCTGAATCCGATTGGAGCGCCACGTTTATACTCTAGATGTTGATGTCCTGCTTGTTCTGCAGCTTCTTGATGAATGCCTGCAGGAGTGGTTTGATCGGATCGGGAGCGCCAGGCATCGCGGCATTGGCTTCTTTCAGGGCGCTGTCGAAATCTCCCTGGCCGCTGTAGACGCGAGCCATTGCGGCGTGGGCACGCCAGTGGTCGGGATATTTCTTCGCCAGGTTTCGATAGACGGCGAAGGCCTCGTCCTGTTTTTTCTGCGCCTGAAGCTGTAGAGCGAAGGCGTAGAGCTGATTCACATCTGCTTTGGCCAGCGCCTGATTGCGCGCGACGGTGGCCTCGTCCTTTCGTCCGAGTGCGTCGAGGACCTGCGACTTAGTCATCAAATTGTCGTATCGCTCTTCGACTTGAATTGACTGATTCGAATACTTCAAGGCTTCATCGAGATCCGTTCTTTCGGAGAGAAGATAATTGGCGGAGTCGTCCCAGCCTTCCCAGGTGTATTGCGCGAGCCCGCGAAGTTGTTTGTGGAGGCTGTCTTCGACGACTTGGTGGACGTTTACGCCCACCGTGAAAGGCACGGCGAGCTTTTCCCAGCGGAGAGTGACGACGGTCGAATCGGACTTGAGATTATCGAAGTCATACGTCAACGCCTCGTGGAAATCGGTTGGCGCGGGCTTTACTGTGACGCGCAACGCATCTTCGGCCTGATTGTAGGTGAAGCTTCCCCACGCCTCGCTCATCTTCGAGAAGGCGATCGTCCATTCATTTTCCGACGGAACCATGTGCAAGCCGTACGTGCCAGCCGCGAGCGGCTGCCCTTCGATGGTTACGGGATCGCTGAAGGAAATCGTAGTGTTCTCGTTCGCCCCTGCGCGCCACGGCTGGTCGTAGGGAACCAAGCCGCCCCACACCTTCCGCCCGTTGACCAGAGGGCGGTGATAATTGATCGTGATATCCGTGATGCCGATTCGCTGGGTGATCACGGCATGCTGGCTGAGGCGCGGAAGATTCATCACTGTTGATTGCGCCCTCGCTAATCCTGTGGTGGCGACCAGCAACAAGACGGCGGCCATCATTCGGAGTTTTTCCATGTTGGCTCCTTCATCGAACTGAATTGCGCGATCATGCGGTTGCGCGTGGCGTCCGGTCCGCGAGCAGTACTTGAACTGGTTGACGCGTTCACTCGGAGTCCTTGATCCAGAGCTACTACCCGAGATTTCCGATTTCTGGACCGCAGTGCGGAACATCGTATGCCTCTCCTGCCGCGGAGGCAACAAGGTTGGCACGTTGGAAGGCCCTGGCCATCGGCTCCCAGAAACAAGGTAAAGGCGGGCGGGGCGGCGAAAGTTCGGGGTGTTGACCCCTTGGGAAACCGGTATATACTTCGGCCCGGTCAGACACCAAACGTGAAACCTGCTGGGTGGATTGATCGAAGCTCTGGGCGGCAGGCGATTCGCCGCACGCATCGGATTCCAGTTTTCAGAAAACCATTCTGAGGAGGCAGCAATGAAGAAGTGGCTGGTAGTGGCTGGACTGGCGGTGGCTTTCGCGATTCCGTCGTTTGCGGCGACAAGCACCTGGACGATCGATCCGATGCATGCCAACGCACAATTTCTAGTAAAGCACCTCGGAATTTCGACGATTCAGGGAGATTTCACCAAGATAACCGGCACCGTAATGCTGGACGATTCGGATATCACCAATTCGAGCGTAAATGTGACGATTGACGTGAATTCCGTAGATACGCGGGTGCAGCGCCGGGATGACGACCTGAGGAGCGAGCATTTCTTCGATGTGGCCAAGTATCCAACGATGACCTTCCAATCGACGAAGATTACAAAGGAGGGCGACGACAAATTGACGATAACCGGGAACCTAACGATTCGCGGCGTCACAAAGGAAGTGACGCTCGACGTGACTGGTCCGACGAAGGCGATCACGGCGATGGGCGGGCTGCGACGCGGCGCTTCGGCGACCACGAAAATCAGTCGGCAAGATTTCGGCGTGAGCGCTGATCCCGGCATGGTGGGAGACGACATAACGATTTTGATCGATCTGGAGATGACAGCACCTGCGGGTACGAAGTAGGTTCACGCACCAGCATCGATTGTTCGCGTGATTGGAAGCGGCGCCATTCGTGGCGCCGCTTTTTTTTTTGCGGGGCTGGGCAGGATTCGGTGTTCTCGCTGGCGGTGCGCAGAAACGCCGAAGTCTCGCCCGAGCTGAGCGCAAGTGGCGCACAGGGAGCCAAGTAAGTTTGCCGGGCACGGCATGCCGTTCCCCTACGACGGCAAAGGCGTCTGTCGGCGAGAAATACGCTCGGCCAGGTAGACGCCTAGCAGAACCAGGGCAGCGCTGGCAACCAGGCGGACCGTCGGGCGTTCGCCGAGGATCGGGATCGAGAGCAGAAAGACGGCTACCGGCTGGAAATAGTTTACGGCGACTACGCGAGAAGCGTCCATGTAGCGCAGCAGCCAGTAGAAGAGCAGATAGCCGACCACCGCGCTGACTCCAGCCATGTACAGCATTCCGATCCACCCCGCCCAGCCGACGCTTTTCCAATCGAGCTTGATCCCCTGTCGGACAGCGAGCGGCAGAAAAACGATGGCCGCCACGGAGGCGTTGAATGCGTTCATCGAAATCGAGTCGTAGGAGCGCGCTACGCGTTTGCCGAGAACGGCGTACATCGAAAATCCCAACATGCCGGCGAGGGTGATCAGATCGCCTGCGAGCAGAGGCGAATTCGCCGGGGAACCGTGCTCGGTCTCCAGCAGGACAACACCTCCGAAGGAAATAGCCATACCCAGCAACTTGGACGGCGTCAACTTTTCCAACTTCATGGCGCTGGCGAGCAAAAGAATGAAAACGGGGCCTAGGGCGATGATCACGACGGAATGCTGCGAAGTCGTGTAGCTAAGTCCGAGGACGAAGCAGCCCTGATTCACGACGAAGCCGAAAAATCCGAGATAAGCGAAAGTAGGAATATCTCGCGCGCGCAGCGGCGTGCGGCGCACCCGCGGCTGCGCGAAATAGATTGCCAGCAGCAGTGAACAAATCAGCTCGGCGCGAAAAGGAATAAGCGTGAATGCGGGGATGTGCGCGAGGGTGATCTTGCCGACAATGTAATTGACGGACCAAACGGTGAGAACGCCGGCGAGTCCCATGGCCAGCAGAAACGAGCTGGGGCGTTTCGCGGGGAGTGCGACGGGCGATACATTGGATGGAGCGGGAGATAGGCTCAAGCTATTCGAGAACCTCGCGGCGCCTGGTAAGCGACTCGATTGGGTTGAGGCGCGGCTGATAGCCGATTCCGGGCGTGTTGGGCACGCGAATGGTTCCCTGCGGTGTTACTTCCACTTCGGGATCGATGATGTCTTCGGCCCAGTAACGGCGGCTGGCGGAGACGTCGCCGGGAAGAGAAAAATTCGGGAGCGAGGACATGGCTATGTTGTGAGCGCGGCCGATACCCGATTCGAGCATGCCGCCGCACCAGACGGGAATGGAATTGGCCTCGCAAAGATCGTGAATGCGGCGGGCGGAGGCGTGGCCGCCGACGCGGCCGAGTTTGATATTTATAATTTTGCAGGCCTGGATTTCGATGGCGGCGCGCGCGTGTTCGACATCGTGAATGCATTCATCGAGACAAATGGGCGTATCGATCTGGCGCTGGAGTTTGGCGTGGGAAAAGATGTCGTCCCAGCCCAGTGGCTGCTCGATCATGATGAGGTAGAAGGCGTCGAGCTGCTTCACGAGCGGCGCGTCTTCGAGGCGATAGGCGGAGTTGGCGTCGGCCATCAGGCGGATGCTCGGGAAACGCTCGCGGAGAGCGCGCACGGGTTCGATATCGCGACCCGGCTTGATTTTGATCTTGATGCGCTGATAGCCGGCGGAGAGAGCTTCTTCCACTCTGGCGAACAGCGCGGCGGTGGTTGGCTGGATTCCGATCGAAACGCCGCAGGGAATTTCACCGCGCGTGCCGCCGAGAAGTTTGGCGAGAGGCAGATTTTTTTGCTTGGCCTCGGCGTCCCAAAGTGCGGTTTCGAGCGCGGCTTTGGCCATGTTGTGCCCGCGAACCGGTGCGAGCAGGTCCCATACTTCGGAGGCGGCTCCGATTTCCTTTCCTTTAAGTAATGGCCAAAGATGATCGCGCAGAATCAGCCAGGCGGTTTCGACGGTTTCGTAAGAATAAAAGGGATTTTCGCCGGCGGTTGATTCGCCCCAGCCGATGGTGCCGTCCACATCCGCTTCGAGGAGAAGGATGCGGCGCAAATCGGACTTGCCGAAGCTGGTCTCAAACGGCGAGAGCAGCCGAAGGTGAATTTCGCGAAGAGTGATTTTGCGAAGCCGCATGGCCGCCTTTCAGCTTTCCACCAGTTCCGGAAGCCGCAAACCTTCGATTGCGGACGCAGGCTCGAGAAGATAATCCGTTGCGCCCGGGCGCGATTCGACACCCGTGGCGGCATAGCCCTTGGCGAACCACTGTTGAAACTGTTCGCGGGCCAAAGTCTGAAGGCGGGCGGCAGCCTCGCGGTCGGTATCCCGGATCTCGGCGAGGTTCGCGGGAATCGAAATGGGCCGCGCGGATTCTTTCATCGGGCTCGGGTTATCCACGAGAATGGATTTCACGCGCTCGGAAGCCAGCCACCATTCCGCGACGAGCCGATCGGTAGGCAGGCCGGCGTGGAGCGGACTTTGCGTAACGCCGTAGCAATCGGGAATATATTTGCGCGCGACCACGCCGAGGCGCACGAAATTAAAATACGCGTTCTTCAGATCGAGCGGATCGAACGTCCACTCGATTAGATCGATGCTACGCTTCAACGCGTCCTGGCGCTGGAAAAGTTTCAGGCGGCGCCCCACGCCGCGGTTGTGGAATTCGGGGAGGACGGCGGTCATGTGCGAGTGCAGATAGGGCTTGCCGGACCTGACTGCGGCGAGCGCTAGAGTGAAGCCGACCATTTTTGGATTGCTGCTCCCTGCGGCGCGTGTAGCATCGAACGCGCCGAACACTTGTCCGCCGGTGTGATGGGCCACCACGAAGATCGCTGAAGGTACGGCGATATCTTCGCCCCAGACTAAATGTTCGAGGCGTACACACTCGTCGTATTCCGCGAGCGTTGCGCAGTGTCGAATTTCAATCTCGGGATGGCTGCGGGAATGGTTCATCGAGCGTGTGCAAAGTATAGGCGAGATTCCAGCCGAAGTTTACCTGAAACGGGGGTGGCGAGACGGCGGCACGCGACGATTTCACCTGGCTAAAACTGGTTTCGCGCCGACAAAAAGCGTCAATTCGCGCCATTTCCAGTGGCAATCCACGTCGTCGAAGCCGATTTCGCGGAGCCAAAGCAATTGCGTTTCCAGGTCGAGTAAGTTGTTGGAGGGATCTTCTTCCCGCGTGCTGATGGCTTCGAGAAACTGAGCGTGCATTCGCGACGACACGGAGGCGACGTGCTCGAGATTGCAGAAGACGCCGCCCGGCACGAGGATTTCCAATATTTCTTGATAGAGCGCGCGTTTGCGTTCGTGCACCAGGTGATGAATCGCGAAGCTCGAGACGACCGCATCGAAGCGGCCCAGCGACGGGAGCTTGGCGTCAAAATCGTGAGTGACGATCGTGACGCTGCGATCATTGCGGAAAGCGTCGCGGGCGGCGTCGAGCATGGTGGGCGAAAAATCGAGACCGACGAACTCGGCAGCGGGCCGGAGCGGTTTCAACAGCGAGATGAGCCTGCCGGCGCCGGTCCCCAGATCGAGAATTCGTTTGGCGCCGGCGGGCGCGAATTCGATCAAGGCGGATTCTCCTTCAACGCGATGCGGAATTGAGTCGGCGCGGCGGAGGTACTCCAGAGAATGCTCGGCGGTGGACCAGAGATTGATTCCTCGGGATTGCGGCATAGATTCTGCGTCCCTCCTGAATTAGTAGACCGCGCCGCCGGTGGATATTTCCAATTTATAATTCTTGGCTACAGCATAACTATGGCTTATTCGGATTTGGGCAGCGAGGCGTATTGCGCGAAGATCAACCTTGAAGCTTGGACTGATTCCAGAGTTCCTCCATGCGGGCGCGGGGCAGATCGGCAAAGCGGCGGCCCTCTCGCGCGGCAGCGGATTCCATCCACTGGAAGCGCTTCTTGAACTTGCGATTGGCGCTCTTGAGCGCAATTTCCGGGTCCACGCCGAGAAAACGGGCGATGTTGACACTGGCGAAGAGTAGATCGCCTACTTCTTCCTCGAGGTGCGGCGCCGATTTTCCGGAAGTCGCCGGGACAATGGATTCAATTTCGCGCCGCTCCTCGTCGAGCTTGTCAAAAATTCCTGCGAGATTCTCCCAGTCAAAGCCGACACGCGAGGCGCGGCGGGTAAGCTGATACGCTTCCAGAGCGCCCGGCAGCGAATGCGGAACTCCGGAGAGAATCGACTCATCCGCTGGTGATTTCGCAGTTGAGGATGCGGTCGCTTGGCCCCTCGCCGAGCGCTCACTGGCGCGTTCACTGGCCTTGATCTGTTCCCAATTTTTTAGCACGGCGGCGGGCGTGCTGGCCTTCACATTGCCGAAAACGTGCGGATGACGGCGAATCATCTTTTCGTGCACGGATTGGATCACATCGGAAATCGTGAAGCGGGCAGATGCCTCGGCTAGGTTAGCGTGGAAAAGCACCTGGAGCAGCAGATCGCCGAGCTCGGATGAAAACTTGCGCGGATCGCCCGAATCCATGGCGTCGAGAACTTCGTAGGTTTCCTCGATGAGAAATTTCCGGAGCGATTGGTGAGTTTGCTCGCGATCCCAAGGGCAGCCGTTTGGTGCGCGCAGGCGCGCCTGCAGCGCGACAAGCTTGGCGAACCATCTGCCGGCCAATTTGTCGCGAGAGCTGACAGAAATTCGGGAGCGAACGGAAACCGGGACCTTGGTGCGCTTCTTCGTCCGCCGCTTGGCGCTTTCCCTTTTTCTCATTCTTTTTTCACCTCTCCCACTCCAATTTACCTCGCTCTCCGTCACCCCTTTGTCCTCACTCATCCCTTCTTTTTTTTTTTTTTTTAAAAAAAAAAAAAAAAAAAAAAAAAAACTCGCTTGTGGCGCATGGGGGCCAATGTTAGACTTTTATCTTCAGGTGAAGATGGCGGCGG
This sequence comes from uncultured Acidobacteriota bacterium, assembly GCA_963754105.1. Classification (GTDB taxonomy): domain Bacteria; phylum Acidobacteriota; class Terriglobia; order Acidiferrales; family UBA7541; genus Palsa-295. The sequence goes on along the minus strand of CAVWEZ010000006.1, from coordinate 39,696 downwards.
TGTTCAAGAGCCAGTTCCAAAAGGTGTTACGTGGCTGATTCTCAACGAGACGAAGGATTCAAGGTCGTAGACCGGCGCCTTTTTACCGAAGAGGGCGAACTGCGCCAAGGTGTTGTTGAACGCGAACGGCGCGATGAAGAAGCGGCAGCGACGAAGGCCGCAACCATCGAACTGGAGAAGTCGCGCGCCGCAAAAACTCCGCAGACCGCCGGAGCAGGCGGTCCGGGTTCGGATGTTCAATCGGGGAGCGACGTAGGCTCCGCGGCGACAGGAGCCGCCGATGCGATGGAGCCTTCGCGGAATTTTCAGATGCTGGTGGATTTCCTTACGCGAAACGCCGCTGCCATGCTCGGTGGGATGGCCGATCCGCAGACAGGAAAGGCCTATGTCGATTTGGAAGGAGCGCATGAGGTGATCGACATGCTGGACGCACTTCGCGAAAAGACGCGGGGAAATTTAGCGAAGGCGGACGACGACCTGCTGATGGAAATGATCGGCAGCCTGAAACTTACATACATGGAAATCTCAAAAGCGGCCGCCGCGCAAATGGCCAAACAGGCGGCGCAGAAAAAGTGACGTCACTCTGCATGCCTGGGCAGCTTGTTTGAGATATTGGCCTGTCCTTACCTCAAGCGCCTAGAAGCCTTCCTGTGATCCGATGGCCTCACTGCAATTGACAGTTTTGGGTTCGGGCACGTCGATGGGCGTGCCCACGCTGGGGTGCCACTGCGCCGTGTGCGAATCGACGGACCCATACGACCAGCGGACACGGCCCTCTGTGCTGCTCTCGTACGGAGAACGGAATGTAGTGATCGATACGACGCCGGATTTCCGCTATCAGGCCATCCGGGCGCGGATCGATCACTTGAATGCGGTCGTCTACACGCATGGGCATGCCGATCACGTCATGGGGCTGGACGACATACGTCCGTTCAATCTGAAATTAAAAGGCCCGGTGCCCATCTACGCGGCGGCAGAAACGCTTGCAACCCTCCGGAAACAATTTTCGTATATTTTCGAGGCCGAGCCGGGCAGCTGGGTTCCGCTAGTCGATCTGCATGAAATCGACGGACCGTTCAACTTATTCGGGACAAACTTCGTGCCGATACCCGCGATACATGGATCCCAGGCTGTGCTGGGGTTCCGATTCGGCAAAGCAGCTTATCTGACCGACTTCAGCAGCGTGCCCGATAGCTCGAAGGCGCTGCTGCGCGGACTCGACGATTTCATTTTAGACGCTTTGCGATACGTGCCGCATCCAGCGCATTCCAACGTCGAACAATCGCTCGCGCTGGTGAAGGAGTTGCGACCGAAGCGCGCGTGGTTCACGCACATTTGTCACGATCTGGGCCACGAGCAAGCAAATGCGCGGCTGCCGGAAAATGTCCGGCTCGCTTATGACGGCTTGAGCTTTGAGGTCGAACTCTGATGCCGCTCGCCATTCTACATTCTGCCGAGGCTTGGGCAGAACGCTTCGGCAAAAGCGGCAAGGGCAGTGCGCTGACGATCGGAAACTTTGACGGCGTGCACCTCGGGCACCAGAAAATTCTTCAGGGCGTCCTCGAGCGGGCGCGACAGTCAGGGTTGATGAGCGCCGTCCTCACATTTTATCCTCACCCGACGCGCGTTCTCCGGCCCGCCGAAGCTCCCGCGCTGCTGGAAACGCTTGCGCAGCGCCTGGGCGCAATCGAGGCCATGGGGATTGAAGCCGCGCTGGTTACTCAATTCGATGCGGAGCTTGCGGAAATTGGCCCCGAGGATTTCGTCCGGAGGTTTCTGGTGGATACGATGCGAGCGCGGTCCGTTTTGATCGGGGCCAATTTCCGCTTCGGGCATCACCAGGCGGGCGACGCCAAATCGCTTGCCGATCTCGGGGCGCATTGGGGTTTCGAAGTTGCGATTGTGCCACCGGTGGTCGAGGAGGGAAATATCGTCTCAAGTACGGCGATCCGCCGTGCGCTTCGCGGCGGCAATGTCGAACAAGCCGCACGAATGCTCGGGCGTCCCTTCTCGCTCGCAGGAGAAATCAGGACTGGGACGGGGCAGGGGCGGAAGCTCGTAGTGCCGACATTGAATCTGGCAACCGAACAGGAGTTGCTGCCCAAGGATGGCGTGTACGCTACCGAAGCGGTGGTCGAAGGGAAAACCTATCGGGCGGCGACCAATATCGGCGTGCGGCCAACTTTCGATAGTGCACGCAGGACAGTGGAATCGCACCTCTTCGATTTCCGCGAAGATTTGACGGGCGGAAAACTCAAGGTGCGCTTCCGTAAGCGGTTGCGCGACGAACAAAAGTTTTCAGGCCCGACGGAGCTGCGAACGCAGGTTCTGCGCGATATCGAACAAGCGAAAGAATATTTCAGGGAAGCAGCAAGCAAAACGGCGTGAGAAACACCATCGTCGGCACGAATCGCCGCGGCCGCTAACCGGCGACTGCCGCCTTGGCGCGGCATTCCTCGCAAAGGCCGCCGATCTCCGTGCGCGCCACGCTAATTTCGATTCCGCAGTCGCGCGAGATCTGCTGTTTCAGGTCTTCGTACAGCTGGCTTTCGAACTCACGGACTTTTCCGCATTGAATGCAGGCCACGTGGATGTGATCGCGCGGGCCGTGGCTTTCGTAGTAATGACGATGCCCGCGAAGATGAAGAAGGTCCAGCTCGTCGATCAGTCCGAGATGTTTGAGCAGTTCCAGGGTGCGATAGACCGTGACGCGCGTGATTTTGGAGTCGATTTTCTGTGCTTGCTCCAGTATTTCGGCAGCGTCCATGTGGCGAACCGCCGATTCAATCACTTGAACCACCACGCGACGCTGGCGCGTGAGACGAATGCGACGCGCGCCAAGCTCACGCTGAAGCTTGCCGGTAGGTTCGTGAACGTTGATGCGTTCACCTGTCGAGACGCGATGTGCGGGGGTGGCAGACATCTTACTGCGAGCATTATAGCAAAATGAGATGCGAAGCGGTTGCCCGCGGGAGCGGACCGAACGCGCTAGTGGTGGGCTTGGATCACCCTCAGGATGTCGTTATACATCACAAAGGCGAAGAAGCTCAGGAGGAAGACGAGGCCGACCTGAATAAAGCGCTCCTTAAACGCAACGCTCAAATCCCGGCGAAGCGTCCCTTCAATAGCCAACATCAAGACGTGACCTCCATCCAGAATCGGAATTGGGAGAAGGTTCAGCAAGCCGAGATTGAGGCTGATGACGGCAGTCAGTTCCAGGAACCTCATCGGACCACGTTTTGCAGCCCGGTCGGCCTCGCGGGCGATACCAACGACCGTCGTTAAGTCGCGCGGAGAGACTTTGCCACTAAAAAGGCCGCCGAGCACCTGCCCGATCTGGCGAGTACCTGAATACGTGGCGATTCCCGCGTCGCGAACGGACTCAATAAAGCCCTGGCGCTCGTAAATCTCATTGGTCTTTTCACTGACGCCTACCTGCCAAGCAAGTTCACCGTCCGCTCCGAGGGCGTGCATGGGCGTGATGTCGAACGGAATTTCCTTGCCGTCGCGCCGCACCACGAAGTGGACGGAATGCCCATTCGAATTGCGCACCTGGTCCACAAGCTGCAACCAACTCGCCACCGGCCGGCCATTGATGGAGACAATCGCGTCATTAGCCTTCATCCCAGCCCTTTCGGCGGGAGACCCCATGGCAATCTCATCGGCAACTGCGGGCATCGCCGGATATCCGGCCAGCGAATCGGAGGCATCCTGCCCTTGCGCCACTTTTTCGGTAAGGGTCTGCTTCGCACCGGCACGATCTACAACGATTGAAACGGAGCTGCCTGGTTGGACCTTATCGATTTGCGCGAGCACTGACTCCCACGACGGCGTGCTGACGCTGTTCACGGCGATAATTCGATCGCCCGGTTGGACGCTCGGTCCCGCGGGCATGTTCTGCGGCACGGCGGCAACCAGGGCGGGGCGGCTCAGGTAGGTATCCGTGGGCATCCCTACAAACAAATAGATGCCCCAGAAAATGCCAAAGGTCAGCAGGATGTTCATCGCTGGACCGGCGACGGCGATGAGGAATCGCTGCCAGCGTGGACGCGAGAGAAATTCGTAAGGTTCGCCGGTGCGCTCCGCGACGGGATTATCCCCGGCCATGCGGACATAGCCGCCCAACGGAAACGCGCTTAGGCGGTAATCGGTGTCGCCGCGCTTCACTCCCCATATTCGCGGGCCCAAGCCAATCGAAAAGACTTCGACGCGCACGCCGCACAGCTTGGCGGCGATGAAGTGGCCCCATTCGTGAAGCAAAACCATGACACCGAGGACGACGCCACCGGCCAGGATGATTCTCAGCGTTTCGGTCATAAGGTCTCTTTATAGTATCCAAAGATAGGCGCCGCGGATGGCCGACTTCTAGAAGAGGCGCAAAAAAGAAACTAGTTGTGCCGCGCGCCTTTCCGCCCCACCCGCCGCATCACTTCGATGCGCGCCAGCCGGCGGGCTTCCGCATCGGCGGCGAGAACATCGTCAATACTGCCGAGCGGGCCGCCCGGCATCTTCTCCAAAACCTCTTCGATCGCCTCCGCGATTCCCGGGAACGACAGCCGGCCGTCGAGAAAGGCAGCCACCGCAATCTCGTCCGCGGCATTCAGGGCGCAGGGCATCGCCCCTCCCTGGCGAAGCGCCACCCTGGCCAATTCGAAGCAGCGGAATTTTCGAGGCGGAACTTCCTCGAAGTCGAGTCTGCGCAGCCCAACCCAATCCAGCGCACAATTATTGGATGCGACTCGCTGCGGATAGGTTAGCGCATATTGTATCGGCATGCGCATATCCGGGGGCCCCAATTGCGCCAGTACCGAGCCATCGGCGTATTCCACCATCGAATGGACCATGGACTGGGGATGGATGACTACGTGTATCTTGTCCAAATCCATCCCAAATAGCCAGCGGGCCTCAATCACCTCGAAGCCTTTATTCATCAAGGTCGCGGAATCGATCGTAATCCGCCGGCCCATTTTCCAATTCGGATGCGCTAAAGCCTGCTTCGGCGTCACCTTGGCGAGTCGTGAAACCGGCGTCTCACGAAATGGGCCGCCAGAGGCGGTGAGGATCAATCGCCTGACTTCGCCGCGAGTTCCGGCGCGGAGACACTGGTGAATTGCGTTGTGCTCGCTATCGACCGGCAGCAACGAAACGCCATGCCGCGCGACGGCCGCCATCACCACTTCTCCAGCAGCGACGAGTACCTCCTTATTGGCGAGAGCGATGCTCTTGCCGCGCTCGATGGCTTTGTACGTAGCCCGCAGCCCAACCACGCCGACTGCGGCCGAGAGCACCATTTCGGCGTCGGGGTGCGTCGCCACGCGCTCCATTCCTTCGTCGCCAGACAAAATCTCCGGTGATGGGCGGTCTTTGCGGCGCCCGCCACCGCGTGCGCCGCGAGATTTCAGCGCGGCGCACAATTCGGCAGCGGCTTCGGGTGTGCCTACCGAGACCACCTTCGGATGGTGCTTCTCGATTTGCTCCGCCACCAGCCGGATATTCGAGCCGGCCGCGAGCGCTACTACCTCAAAGTCATGAGGCAATGATTCGACCACGCTCAGGCACTGTCGCCCGATCGAGCCGGTGGAACCGAGAATGGAGATTCGTTTCATTCGTGCGGGTTTCGCGCAGGACGCCGCTGCCGCAGCGTCGCGCAATCCCTCAATTTTTCGAGGCCGTGCAATTCTATAGGGCTTTCGCGAATTTTGCGAATTCGCGCAAGGCCTACATCCTGAACCGCTACCCGCAAACTGCGGTGCAGTGTTAGATTAGGAGCCTCAGCGCCGGGCCGAACCACCGCTTGCGGCGCGGCGCGTGCCGTTTGTCCGATTGCGAAACATTTACGTCGAGGAGAATCCGAAAATGAAGCGCACTTGCACACTGACGGCTGCTGTGTTGGTCGTGATGACGCTGGCTCTGGTCTTCAGCGCAAAGGCGACGCCTGCCCCACAAAGGCATCCCGCATATCTGCACGCTCTCGCCGATCTGCGGCATGCGCGCGCGTATTTAGCGCATCCCGATAGCGGCGAAATGCACGACGCGGAGAGAAACGCAATCGATGAGATTGATAAAGCCATCGCCGAAATCAAGGCGGCGGCCATCGACGACAGGAAAAATCTCGAAGACTATCCTGGGCTCGATTCGCACCTGCGGTGGGTTGGCCGCCTCAACAAAGCGGCCGCTCTGCTCGACAAAGCGCATGACGACGTCGCGAAGGAAGAAGACGACGCCGCAGCGCAGGGCTTGCAGGAGCGCGTCCTCGGGCACATTGGCAAAGCTCACAAACACGTTGAGGAAGCGATTTCGCTTGAGCAATAGGGTACAGCGACCGATACTTAATTCCGAGGTAAGCACAACCATTTGAGCGCACCTTCATTATTGGCAATTCCGCTGGGCGGTTTGGGCGAGTTCGGAATGAACATGATGGCCCTCCGCTCGGGCGATGACATCATCGTCATCGACTGCGGGCTGATGTTTCCCGAGCAAGAGTTACTCGGCGTCGATATCGTTATCCCCGACATTACCTACCTGAAACAGAACAAGCGCATGGTGCGCGCCATCGTTCTCACGCACGCGCACGAGGACCACATCGGCGCGATTCCGTACATTCTTGGCGACTTGAACGTCCCGATCTACGGCACGCAATTTACGTTGGCGCTGGTGCGAAAAAAGCTGGAGGAACACGCGCTGCTGGAGTCCGCGAAATTGCACGAAGTGGCTCCCGGCGAAGTCACCACCATCGGGCCTTTTCAGATCGAGTATTTGCACGTCACGCACAGCACGATTGACTGCGTGGCTCTCGCGATTCGCACGCCCGTGGGCGTAGTCATTCACACCGGCGATTACAAAATGGATCCCACTCCCGTGGATGGCAAGCCTTTCGACCTGCACGCCTTCGCGCGATACGGACAGGAGGGAGTCCTCGCGCTTTTTAGCGACAGCACCAATGTCGAACGGCCGGGATTCACTCCCTCCGAGCGCGCCGTTGTAGTGCGGATGGAAGAGCTGTTTCGCGCCGCCCCCGAAAAAGTGGTGGTCTCCTGCTTTTCCAGCTCGGTTCATCGCATCCAGCAAGTGATCAACGTGGCGTGCGGCGTTGGCCGCAAAGTCGGATTCGTCGGCCGCAGCATGGTGGACAACGTCGAGATCGCGCACGGCCTGGGAAAACTCCGGATTCCGGACGGCAGCGTCGTAAGGCCTCAGGATATTCGCACATTCGATCCGAAGCGGCTGGTGGTGCTCGCCAGCGGGACGCAGGCCGAGCCGATGTCCGCCCTTTCGCGCATTTCCGTGGACAATCACCGCCTGCTCAGCATCGAGCAAAACGACACCGTGATTCTTTCCGCGCGCATTATTCCCGGAAACGAGAAGGCCATCTTCCGGATGATCGACCATCTCTTCCGCCGTCGCGTGCTCGTCTATTACGAAGGCGGACGCTCCGCGCCGATTCACGTCTCCGGCCATGCCAGCCAGGAAGAAATGAAAATCCTTTTGCAACTGGTGAAGCCGAAATATTTCGTGCCGCTGCATGGAGAATACCGCCAGCTTTTTCAGCACGCCGCGCTGGCAGAACAGGTTGGCGCGGTCTCCGGCCAGATTTTCCTGCTCGAAAGCGGCCATCCCGTGGAATTCACCGCCGATGGGCAAGCGCATCAACGCGAGCCGGTCCCTGCCGGACGCGTGATGGTGGATTCGGGATCGCTCGAGGAAATTGAAGACGTGGTGGTGCGCGACCGCAGGCATCTCTCCGAAGACGGCGTGGTTGTAGCCATCATCGCCATCGACAAACACACGGGCCTGCTCGAAGGCACGCCCGAGATCGTCACGCGCGGCTTCCTGCCGAGCGACGATGGCCAGGAAGTCCTTACCAAATCGCGAGAAGTAATCCTGAAGACCGTAGAGCAATCCAGTCCCGAGGAAAAGATGGACTGGAGCGTGATCAAGGAGAAAATTCGCGTGGATTTGAAACGCTACCTCAACAAGCAAACCGCCAAGCGCCCGCTCATCCTACCTGTAATTCTCGAAGTATGACGAAATATCACGACTCATGAGCAGACTATTTTTTGTTGCGTCAGGGAATTAATCGTTTTCTCGGAGAGGCCGGGCTGGTAACGCTCATAGGCGACAGCATATGCGTCTGTATTCTCACCCTTGGCGCCTTTGTCCCCAGTGATAATAATAAGAATCGTTCTGTCCGAATTGTAGAACGCGATTTGCGAACGCTCCGATCCGTATCCGCTAACCTTCTTGAAGCCGGAAAGATGCGAAGAATACCATGCGACCGCGGCATCTACTTTAATGTTGTAAAGCGAATAAAAGTTGCCCTGGAATTTGCTCTTGCAGCTTTGCGCATCCGGCATTTGCGTGGGTTCGTTGTACGTGTAAGCCACGTCGGGCATATGCCTTCCGGAATCCGTGGCGGAAATTAGCGGAAGGCCCGTCAGTGGATCGTTCGTAAGCAGCTTTCCTTGGTCTGCAGCGCTTGCGAAACAGAAAATGAGAGTCGCTGTGATCAGCAGAGTAGTCTTCATTTATCGTCTCCGTTGTGAACTGTGTACGGAAAATTGTCTTCTTATACCATGAACCCGTCCACAAAACGGGTTTCCGGCGGCTACAGCTTGGGTTGGCTAAATCGTCTCGCGGCCCGTCACTTGGTCGAGACTGAGCGGTTACTGCGGTCGCTCGCTTGGTTTTAGATATTCTGTGCCGTGGCGGAAGAGGCCGGCTTTGGGCATTTCCTCCGAGTAAACGACGCGCGCCGGCAGAAATATATTCGCCGCTTCCGGCGAGTAGGGCACAGCAACTTCGATGGCCGCGTTCGTATCGTAGCGACGCTTGCTGCGAAAGCACATCCCGACCGGCGAAATATCCTCGCAGACCGCGAGTTCGTCGTCCGTATCCGGCTGCCGGACGCAGGCGGTCAGCCGGGTTTTAAGCCTCAGGCGTTGCCGTCCCCGCTGCTCGCCGCTGGGTGGGATGCTCGCCTGGCTTTCGCTTCCGCGCCGGCCGCGCGCCCCACGTCCGAAAAGCTTCTTCTCGTCTTCGTGCGGCGCCTGGACCCAGATGCTCGGCACTCCGCAGGTTTTGCAATGGCGCGCGATTCCGCGATTGGTTTCAAACGTTCGTAGCTCCAATTCGTTCAGGTACACCACTTCGCGGCTGCGGCAAGAGATGCAGTCCAGCAGCATTCGCGCCACCGACTCGGGAGATTCGGCAATGGGAGGAAATTCAATGCCCCACAGATCCGCCGCGGGATCGAGTATTTCCACCGAGTATATGTAGCCGTCCTCTTGGTGCCCGAACTGTCCCACCACTCGCACTTCGCTCCTGCGGCCGGATTCGCTGGGGGCTCTTCGCTGCATGATCATCCGCTGACCGGCCTTCAGATCGTGGTCCAGGAGAATTACCGCGCCGTTGCGATTGATCTGCAAAGTCCGCGCAGGCGAGTTGAATTCCTGCCCCTGGCTATCGAAACCGGAAACTTCCAACAACAATGTGAGCGAGACGCGATCGGTGCGGCGCTGCCTGCCCGGTTCCATTGAACCTCCCAAGACGTGAACCACTCGCCTGCACAAGATATCACATCCGTCTTTTGCCGTATCGCCACGTCGTCGCGCCGGATCCCTCCGGCAAACTGCATATTCCGGTGTCTAACGAGATACGAATGCTCCTGGTGATTCGGTCGATCACGTAAAGCCGCTGGCATTTGTGAAACGAGGAAACCGTGCCTGGCTTGCATGCAACCTTCCGGGGGCACTTGGGTATCATCCAAAGTATGCCACTTCGTCCGTCTCGTTCGTCGGCGGCGAACGATTCGGAACAATTTGAGGCGCCTTCGCCCGCATCGGCTGCGGCGGTGCGATTTCTGCCGTCGCTTGCTGCGCTCGTCGAAACATGCTGGCGCAAAGCCGACGCGCCCGCGGAGTGGACTCTAACCCGCGACGAATTTCACGCGGCGCTTGAGCGCAGCGCCGCACATCGCTTCGGAGCCGCCCGGCCGCTACAGGAACATTTAATCCGGGCGTACCTCGAAACGCTAAATCTTCGCGATCTTGCTTTGGCGTGCGCGTGCAGCGCCGGGAACAACGCGGCGTGGGATTTCTTCATGGCTCAATTTCGCCCGGAGCTTTACCGGGCGGCGCGAGCCATCGTGGGAAACGCGGGTGGTGGCGAGTCCGCAGCCCGCGACCTCGCCGATTCCCTCTGCGCCGATCTGTACGGTTTGCGCGAGCGCGAGGGTGAACGCCAATCGCTCTTCGACTATTTTCACGGTCGCAGCAAGCTCAGCACCTGGCTGCGCGCGATCCTCGCCCGGCGGCGTGTGGACGAGATTCGGCGCACCCGAAGAACCGAGCCGCTGGAAGACGACACGGGCGAGCCACGGGACGAAATCGCGGCTCTTGGATCTGCGTCCGCGGCAAATGTTTTGCCGGATCCCGAGCAGGCGGGCTACATGGCCATCCTGCAAGTCGCTCTCGCGGCCGCGCTCAATGCTCTCGATCCGCGCGACCGGCTGCGGCTTGCGTATTACTACGTGGACGACCGTACCCTCGCCGAAATTGGGCGGCTGCTCGGCGAACACGAGGCCACCGTCTCGCGCAAACTGGAGCGCACGCGGCGCGATATCCGCCGGAGCGTTGAATCGGCGCTCCGCCGCGATAAAGAATTCAGCGATGAGCAACTGCAGCTGTGCTTTCAATACGCCGCTGGCCAATGGCCCTTTGATTTGACGGCCAGCTTGCGAGATTCTGGAACCCAGGCCGTCTCGCAAGCGGAATCCAGCGCGCTTTCGGAGCGGGACTAATGCCGATGCTGCAAGATTTGCGATTTCGTCCGTTCTAAGATGTTAGGAGGAGCACAGGTTCATGGCTTCAGCACGGCCCGATAAAACAGGCGCCGAGATGCTGCGTCACAGCCTCGCCCACGAGCCCGCTGCTGCCGGCGAGTGCCCGGACTCGGAGACTCTGGCAGCCTATTTTGAGCGCTCGCTGAGCGCGGAGGAAACAGCGCGTTGCGAATTGCATTTGTCCGGTTGCGCACGTTGCAGGGAGGAACTTGCGCTGGTGGAACGCGCCAGCCGAGACGCCGCAGTCGCGGGAGAGGGTACGCAAGCTGCGGGACGCCGGGCCTGGGTTTGGGATTGGCGCTGGTTGGCGCCCGTGGCTGCCGCGTTGGTTATCGCGGCGGTCTGGATCGTGCAGCGCCCGTCTAATCCGAGCATTGAATTGCGATCGCAGCAGCCGCTCGTCGCCATGTCGCAGCCGTCGGAGCCGTCGGTGAAGGAACTCCCGGCGCCGCCTAGTACGCCCGCGCGCGCCGCTCCTCCCGCTTCTGCGACTGGGCCGGGGATGGCGCAAAATCGTCCGCTCGACAAGACGCAGAATGCCATTTCCCGCGAGATGATCCAGCCCTCGACCAACGAAAAGCTGCATCAAGTTGCGCCTCTCGATGCTCGCAGGGATGCCAACTCGAATCTCCCCGCGAAATCGGCTGGCGCGCCTCAGAGCGCGTCTGAAGAACGCGCCGCTCGGACCGGAACCGAATCCAAGGCAACGACGGACGCGCTGCAAACGGCCCCCGCGTCTCCGGCGGTTGCTCCCGCCAAGCCGACTCTCTACGCCCAAAAGGACGCGAAGGCCGCGCTAGCGCCAAGCGGAATCGGTGCAGTGGCGCGAGTGGTGCGGACTCCCGATCCAAAGGTGCTCTGGCAGATACCGGAAACGGGAATTCTGAAATCCGAGGACGACGGCGCAACGTGGCGCCAGGTCAATCTGCCCGTGGCAAACGCCCACGTCGTTTCCATCGCCACTCCGTCCGCGCAAGTGTGCTGGCTGGTCGGTCGCGACTCGCTGATCCTTCTCACAACCGATGGAACGCGCTGGCAAAGCATTGTGCCGCCGGCGCAGGCTGATTTTGTCCAAGTTGTGGCCGAGGATGAATCTTCCGCGACAGTGGCAAGCTCTGAAGGCCTCCGATTCCAGACCAGCGATGGCGGCAAGCACTGGCATCCCGTCCCCTAGCCGTTACCATTCGCCGCAAAATAGCCTGCAAGAAATCTGCTCCTCGCCGTTCTAACCATGAAGCAGCATTTACGCGAAGGAGACAGCCCATGCCATCACGCACAACGAAAATCGCCGTCACGGCCGCCCTGGCGGCAATTCTTTTGCTCATATCACCGGTCGGGAAACTGAGAGAAGCGCGCGCCGCCGATTCACACGGCGAAAGCCAGCCGGAGGCCGAATACTCGGCAACCACGCAAAAGGACCAATCCGATCTTTCCGTAACCGTCTATAACTCCAATATTGCGCTGGTTCGCGACGTCCGTCAGATTCGCTTGCAGCCGGGGGTGTTCCCGTTGCGTTTTGAAGACGTGGCCGCTTCGATCATGCCCGCCACGGTGCATTTCCGTTCGCTGACCGACCCTTCAAAGCTGAACGTGATTGAGCAAAATTACGAGTACGATTTACTCGATCCGCAGAAGCTCTTGAACAAATACGTGGGCAAGGAAGTCTCGTTCGAGTGGCAAGGCATGGAAACAAAGGCGCTGCTGCTTTCCGACAACGGCGGCCCCGTCTGGAAGATCGGCAACGAAATTGTCACCGGCCTCAGCGTGGGTTCCTATCGCTTTCCCGAGTTGCCGGACAATCTTTACAGCCGTCCCACGCTGGTGTGGACGCTCGACAATCGCGGTGCCGACGCGCAAAAGGTGGAAGCGTCGTACCTCGCCAACAATATGAACTGGAACGCCGATTACGCGTTGACGGTCGCGCGCGATGAAAAAACCGCCGACCTCGACGGCTGGGTCACGCTGGTGAACAACAGCGGGGCCGCATACCACGACGCCAAATTGCAGCTCGTAGCCGGCGACGTTCATCGCACGCCGCAGATCATGCTCGAAGAGCGCGACATGGTTGCGAAATCCATGGCCGGAAACGCCGCCCCCGCGCAGTTCGCTCAGGAGAACTTTTCCGAATATCACCTGTACACGCTGGGGCGGCGCACATCGATTCAAAATAATGAATCAAAGCAAATCAGCCTGCTCACCGGAACGAACATTCCGGTCGAAAAATATCTTCAGGTTGAAGGGCAGCAATATTACTACCGCAACCCGCAAGGGATCGGGAACGCCATCCCGCAGCCGGTGAAAGTCTTCTACCGCTTCAAGAACGAGCAGCAAGCGGGACTAGGCATGCCGCTGCCCGCCGGAACCGTGCGGGTCTATCAAGCCGATTCACAAGGCGGCGCGCAATTCGCGGGCGAAGACAACATCAGCCACACGCCGAAGGACGAAACGTTGCGAATCTACGTCGGCAACGCATTTGACGTGGTCTGCGAGCGCAAGCAAACCGATTACAAAAAGATCGCCTACGATCTTTACGAGATGGAATACCAAATCACGCTGCGCAACCACAAGAACGGGCCGGTGACAGTGGAAGTCCGCGAGCCGATCGGCGGCGATTGGGAAGTGGCCAACTCGAATTACAAATGGACGAAACTGGATGTTTCAACAATCGGTTTTCAAATTCCGGTAGAGAAAGACGGTACGGCAACTTTAGATTATCGGGTGCGCGTGAAATGGTAGGTGCGAGGCAGTCCGGCGAGCAGCGCGCAAGCGGAAACCGACTACGGCTCGCCCGGACGGTCGATCAGCGAGAGCTCGTGCGCGTAAAGGGGATTCGATGGGAACTCGTCCACCAGGCTGGCAAGCAGCGGGCGGGCAAGATCCATGTGGTGTTCGCGTTCGTAGGCCAGCGCCAGCATAATTTTGGCGAAGGGCTTGAGGTAGTGACCGTGGTCCGCGGCAAGCTGCATTTGCTGAATTCCCCGGTCTTTGTCGCCGTGGATTCCGCCAAACCACAGGAACGCACGCTTGAAGCCGGGCAGGTTGCCGATCACGTAATTGCTGGCGCCGAGCGCCAGATATGCATCTTTGGCGTCCGGATCGACCGCCAGCAACTTGTTGGCTTCTGCTTCCGCCTGGCGCATCAACCCAAGTCCGGCCATCTGCTTTTTTACGATCATGGCGTCATAGTCTGACTCCATTCCGTCGGCCATCGTCAAGACAAGCAGGGCGTGCGCGTTATTTGGCTCGGTTTTCAGTGTTGCCTTGGCCATCGCGCGGGCGCGGTTATTGGCGGACAGAAAAGGCGAATTGCGGTTCTCAGCGGCCGTGCCGTCCGCGCCGTGCAGGAACTTGTCGTCGTTCAGGAAGAACTGCGACGTGAAAATTCCCTTGGCGTTGAATTGCTCGTAGAGGTAGCTTGCAGCTTCGGCAGCCGAGCCCATCGCGTCGGAGGGATTCCTTTCCTGGTAAGAGACGAAATCCTCACGCGCGCCCTTGAAATTCAATTCGTAGAGGCTGCGAAAGCCGTTCTCGAGCAGGGCGGCAGGGGACGGCGGCGATTCCGCGGAGTCGCTGGGCTGTGGGCCGGCGGCATAGCACGGCGAGAAGGACGACGCCACGCAGCAGAACGCCGAAATGACTATCAGGCATCCCGCTGCTTGCGCGGCCTTACCGCTCAACGCCATGGCGCCTCGCAGCATAAACCTATTTGCACTCCGGGGCCCGCTTTGAGTTTTTGCCGGCTGCCCTCATTCTAGTTCGACTGTTCCGGGGGGCCAGGAGTTGCATGGGTGCTGGTACCTACAGGTTATCCCCCAAAAAATCAGTAATTCCTTGGAAGAGCTGGATGCGCGCGGGCGCGTCTCCAATGCCGTGGCCTCGTCCGGGGAAAATCATCAGGTCTGCCGGATATTTTCCGGCGAGGATGAGTTTATTGAGCACCTCAGCGGTGTTTACGAAATGCACGTTATCATCCCCGGTAGAATGCGCAATCATTAATTTCCCGCGGAGATTGGCGGCCTGATACGCGGGAGAGGAATCGCTGTAGCCCTCGGGATTATCTTGCGGGCGGCCCATGTAACGCTCGGTGTAAATCGTGTCGTAGAGGCGCCAGTCGGTTACGGGCGCGACGGAGACGCCGGCCTTGAAAACGTCCGGCGCGTTGAACATGGCGTCTAGCGCCATGGTCCCACCGAAGCTCCAGCCCCAGATGCCGATACGCGAAGGATCAACGTAGGGGAGCGACTTCAGGTATTTCACGCCAGTAAGCTGGTCTTCCAGCGCGATTTTTCCAAGATGGTGATAGATGGCAGTTTCAAAGGTGTGTCCGCGGCCGTAGGAGCCGCGATTATCGAGAGTGAAAATTATGTAGCCTTTTTCGGCCATCATCTCCAGCCACAGAAAGTCCTTGCCGTCCCAGGCGTTGTGGACGTTTTGCACTTGCGGCCCGCCGTACACATTGACGAGCACGGGATACTTTCGCGAAGAATCGAAATCCGGCGGCTGGATGATCGAGGCGTAGAGCTTCGTGCCGTCGTCCGCGGAAAGATTCACAAATCTGACGGGAGAGAGTTCGTAGTCGGCAAGTTCTGGCACTTTATTTTCGTTGATTGAGGCGGAGAGAGCGCCGTTCATACGATCGAGATCCTGGCGAGGCGGCATCATCGCATTTGAATAGGTGTCCACGAAAGCGGATTCATTTGGGGCGATGAGCACGTCGTGAGTGCCCGGCTCGCCCGTCACTTTGGTGATGCTCTTGTCCGCGAGCGAGAGCCGGTAGAGCTGAATGTCGAGGACGTTGTCCTTATTGGAAAGAAAATAGATGAAGCCGTGCGCTTCATCGACGGCGGGATGGCTGGCGGCGCCGGGACCAACGCCGCCATTGCCGGTGATGGCCCAATCGCCGCTCGTCAATTGCTCAAGCTGATGGCCCGCGAGATCGTAGAGATAATAGTGGCGAAAACCGGTGCGCTCGCTGGACCAGAGGAAGCGTTTATTGTCCGCGAAGAAGTAAAGATCGTCCGCGACATTGACCCAGTATTTATCGGTTTCGGTGAGGATGTTTTCCGAAGAGCCAGTGGAGGCGTCGCAGAAAAGCAGGTCGAGGCGATTTTGGGCGCGATTCAGGCGCTCAATCGCGACGCGCTTGCTATCGCGCATCCATACCACCCGCGGCAGGTACACGTCCGTGTCGGCGCCGGTATCCATCCATTTGGTTTCGCCGCCGCTGACCGGGACCACGCCCACGCGTACGATGGGATTTGCTCCGCCCGCTTCGGGGAAGCGCTCGTATTCGATCGCTCCGGTCGCAGAACTCATGTCGATGATGGGATAGCGGGTCACCGGCCGCTCGTCCATTTCGTAGTACGCGATTTTTGAAGAGTCGGGGGACCACCAATAGGCGGTGGTCGCATCGAGTTCCTCGGGATAGACCCAGTCGAGTTGGCCCTTCAGAATTTCTTCGCTGCCGCCGGTGGTCAAGGCATGTACTTTGCCGGTTGCAATATTTGCCACCCAGAGATTTGAATCGCGCACGAAGCTAACCCATTGGCCATCGGGAGAAAATTTCGGATCCGCGATTTCGTGGCCCGCGTCGTCGGAGGGGTTCACGAGCGGCTTGGCCTCCATCGTTTTCAGCTTCAGCAGAACGAGGCTGCTGCTGCCGGAAAAAAGCAGCGCATCGTTTTTTGGCGACCAGAAGTAGGTTTCGGCTTGGACGCGGCCCAGCCCCGTTGACTGAACGGCTTTCGCTTGCTGAGGCTGAGTGACTCGATTTAGCACATCGGCGCTCACCAGAACGTTACGGCGACCAGTGGCTGCATCCATCGTCCACATCTCCGTCTCGGGCGTGCGATCGAGGTAGGAGATGCGCTTGCCGTCCGGTTCCCACTCGATTCCCTCGGTCAAAGAGCCGCTCAGATTCGGGGCTCCGTAGATTCGCTCGACTGTCAGGGTCTTTGTGGGTCGCGGATGCGCGAGGGCCGCCGTTGCGCCGAGGAGAATAACGAGCGCGGCGCAAAGCGGCGTCCGCAGGAAGGCAACGAGAAGGCGGCGTTGGAGAAGTGCTTTTGTGCCCGTGGTTTTGTGACGGGTAGAGGGCGCGCCGACCGTTTGTTTTGAGTGAGTTAGAGTGGTTTCTACTCGGCAGGTGTGTCGAGCAGAAATTGCGAGATTAGGCGAGGCGAGGGGCCGGAACGCGCTGGTTTCGGGGCGACCACCGTGTTGTCCCTTCACTCCGGCTCGAAGATGCATTCAACCTCCTTGGTAGCCACGGTAGCATCATGCCTGATGTGATCGGTGTTGCAAGGACCTTGTGCTGTGGACTTTTTCGGAGGCGCCAGGGAGGGGGAAGCCAGGGACGGTCGCGAAGTGGAAATGCGTGGAAAGGCTATTGCTTGCATTCAGTCGGAATCGAATCATCACCGCTTTCTCGCAAAATGCGCACGCGGGTCGTCGCAGAGTCACCGGGAACTAATTAAGACATGTTGGGACCATCCGCGCGGTATCGGGAACCGGGCATGTTCACTTGCCGCCGCCCGCCTACGAGACTACAAGCTGCGAGAGAAACTGCGCAATGGGGCACCCGAAATGTCAGAAGCTAAACCTGGGGCACTCGGCAACCAGAACGCACGAGGGGCGACTGCGGCCCCTCGCACGCGATAGGCAGGACTACTTGCCGTTTGCTGAGACGCTGATCTTGATTTGCTTCGGCTTAGATTCTTCACGCTTAGCCATATGCAGGGTCAAGACCCCGTTGCGATAGTCGGCCCGAATGTTCTCGGAGGTGACTGTATTCGGAAGGGAAAAGCTCCGTGAGAACGACCCGTAGGCGCGTTCAATTCGGAGGCAATTATCTTCGTTGACGTTCTTCTCGAACTTTCTCTCTCCACGGATAGTCAACGTATTGTTTGCAACCCGGACGTCGATGTCCTTCTCGTCCATATCCGGCAGGTCGGCCTTTACGACCAATTCATTTTCGGTTTCGTAGATGTCTACGGATGGCGCCCACGTTGCCACTTCGGCATGTCCCGAATGGTCGCGAGTAAAGTTGTCTTCGAACAAACGATTGACTTGGTCTCGTAATGTCAAACCGCGAGACTGGTCCCAACGCGCAATAGTATTCATGGCATCTCCTTGGATGTCTTGCCGATTATCTTGGCCAAAGGGTGGTTCAGGAAGCTTCCGCTAGGTTCAGGTAAACTGAAGAATCCCCGGTCAACACAACCACATTGCGCCGATGCGATCTTATTGTCAATCTAATTACTCAACTTCACCGCAAATATTTTCCCTTCTCGAAGTGAGGCTTCGCGTTCTAGAGGCTTGAGGCTAGAAGCTGGAGACGGCGAGCAAGATGCCACCCTTAAGGGATGGCGCTACACGAATTCAAATTTATGGCAGAGCGAAAGCGACGAAGCAGTTTCCGGAGGCTCCGATCACGTATTGTTTACCATCTACTTCGTAAGTCATAAGATTCGATTCAGAGTCCGAGCCGCCGACTGTAAATTCCCACAGCAGCTTGCCGGTGGCGGCGTCAAGCGCGAAGAAATCACCTTCGTTGCTTCCGGCGAAGACCAAGCCGCCCGCCGTCGCAAGCGTGCTGTCCTCGGCGGGAGCAAGCATGCGGTACTCCCACTTCACTTTGCCGGTGGTTGCCTCCAGCGCGCGAATCGCACCGTAAACCTGGTCTGCCGGAAGATTGATTCTTCCGCCTCCACCAAAGCTTGGAAAATCTACCTTGGGTTCACCCGCAACGGTATATGCGCCCGTTTCGCGTGCTGAGACGTAAAACAGTTTCGTTTCCGGGCTGTAGGACGGGCTATTCCAATTCGTGCCTCCGTGGCCATCGGGATAGACCAATCGCCCTTTAGGAGTTGGCTCTATATCGGGCAAGTCAATGGGTCGCCCCTTGGCGTCGAGCCCTTTCGCCCAAGTCTCTTTTACAAAGGGGACGCCGGTGATGAACTGGCCCGTTACGCGATCCAGCACGTAATAAAATGCGTTGCGGTTCGCCTGCGCCAGAAGCTTTCTGGGCTTTCCGTCGATCGTCGCGTCGAATAAAACGGGAACTTGAATCGAATCCCAGTCGTGAGTGTCGTGGGGCGTGTACTGGAAATACCACTTCATTTTTCCTGCGTCGGGATCGATGGCCAGGACCGAATCGGTGTAAAGGTTGTCGCCTTCCCTGTTGTGGCCATTGTAATCGGGCGCGGGATTTCCGGTGGTCCAATATAGCGTGTTCAGCTCCGGGTCATACGATCCAGTGCCCCACGTGGCTGCGCCGCCGGTGCCCGACATATCTTTTCCCCATGTTTCCGAACCAGCCTCGCCCGGAGCGGGAACGGTCCACAGGCGCCAAAGCCGCTTGCCCGTCTTCGCGTCGTAGGCGTCCAGAAAACCGCGAATGCCAACATCGCCTCCGGAAACGCCGATGATGACTTTTCCATCGAGCACTCGGGGCGCGCCCGTCATCGCGTAACCCTGGTTGTTATCGTCAACGTGGACATTCCATTTCAGCGCGCCGGTTATGGCGTCTAGCGCAACCAGATGAGCATCGAGGGTTTCCATATAAAGCGTATTGCCGAGAATTGCCACTCCGCGATTCGAGCGATGCACTCCGATGGTATAAATTCTTTCCGGCAGTTTAGCGCTCCAGCTCCAAATCTCCGTGCCGAGCCGCGCGTCCAGGGCGATTACCGTGCTCAGCGGTTCGGTGACGTACATGATCCCGTTCACCACAATCGGAGACGTTTCTACCGGCCGAAGAGGACGGTCGGGCTGGTAAATCCACGCCGGCTTCAGGTTATGAACGTTTTCCCGATTGATCTGCGTAAGCCTCGAGAAGCGCTGGGAAGAATAATCGCCGCCGTACATCAGCCAGTTTTGCGGCGTTTCGTCGGCGTGCAGCAACTGTTGGTAGGTTACATCCTGCGCGAGTAACCGCGCCGAAGCCGGCAACAGCAAAACCAAAAACACCAGCGAATAAAGAAAGGTTTTCATTGTGCACTCTTCAGAGTCATGAGATAGGCCACCACGTCGTCCATCTGAGGGCCGGACAAGGTGTCCTTGAAGCTCGGCATGAAACTTTTCCCCGGCTCTTTTTCCAGGGAGCGCAAATCGGGCTTCCACAGTCCGTGAAATTTTCCGCCGGCATCCCTCAGTACAATCGCGAACGAGTCTTCACCGACGCGCATGCCCTCAACTTCGTGGCCGTCCTTTTCAACAGCGCGAAACATCAGATATTGCGTCACGCTACCGCCGAAAATGCCGCCTCCGACCTGCGGCAAATTAGCGCCGGGATCTTGCAATCTCGTTTTCAAGTTCGTGGGGCCGCGACTCGCGCCGATTCGGCTCAGATCGGGTCCAATGCTGCCGCCTTGGCCGTCAATCATATGGCACGTGGAGCAGCCGCTCGAATTGTAGAGAGCCTCGCCCTTCTGGGAGTCGCCGATTGTTTTCTCGGACGCGCCCGTGCCACTCAGTGTTCGCAGATACGCCACGATGTCCGCGGCTTGTTTATCGGTAACCGTGGAAAAGCTCGGCATTGCGGTGCCTGGAATTCCTCTGCGGATGATGCCTTGAACAACCGCATCACCTAGGCTGGCCGGAACACCATGCAGATCGGGACCGTCTTGCCCTCCGGCGTCGACTCCATGGCAGGTCGAGCAGTTCTGCGCAAATTGTTGCTTGCCGTCTTCGAGATCGGGTGGCGCCTTTGCGGCTCGAGAAGCGGGCGCGGCCTGGTCGGCTGGAGCTTCTTGGCCCGCGGCGCGAGCAACACGAGACGAATTTGGCGCTAGAGTCGATGCCAGGAGAACCAAGGTCGAAAGCCAGAAGCATCTAATTAGATTCATTCAACACTCCAGTATTCACCATTGGCCTCCCCGCATGCTCCGCGTTGCAGAGGGAACCTAGCACCACCTTCCACGCGCGTCAACGACCTTCAGACGTACGCACTGAATCGCTGGTTCCGCCCCGGCCGCACCTTCACAATCCCGAGAAAGAATTTCCCTTGAAATCTTGAACCTAGCAAGGCCGAGCCGTCATCGAATTTTCTTCAGGAGATTGGAGAAGGCTAGTGGGATCGGCTGGGAGGCTGCGGGCAAAAAGTCCGCCTTCGGGCCTTGCATGGCGGATCACAAACCATTTAAAGTTGCGAGCCAATGGCAGACACTCCGGAAAACATCGGTAGCGCTCGAGCCGGCGACGCCGCGGAAACTGCGGCACCCGCGTTTTCCCCCACGACGTGGCGGCCCAGTTTCAACCCCTGGCTGATCGCAGTTGTGGTTGCTCTGGCCGCGTTCATGGAAGTGCTCGATACGAGCATTGCCAACGTCGCGCTCCCCTACATGGCAGGCAGCCTCGGCGTCAGCAACGACGAAAGCACCTGGGTGCTCACGTCCTATCTCGTCTCGAACGCGATCGTCTTGCCGATCAGTGGCTGGCTTGTCACCGTAATCGGACGCAAGCGGCTGTTCATGATATGTCTCTCCATTTTCACCGTGAGCTCCCTTTTGTGCGGAATCGCGCCCAGCCTCGGTGCGCTAATTTTTTTCCGCGTCCTTCAAGGTGCAGGGGGCGGCGGACTCCAGCCTTTGGCGCAATCCATTTTGGCGGATTCGTTTCCACCAGAAAAGCGGGGCCTTGCCTTCGCCGTGTATGGCATCACCGTAATCGTCGCACCCACCATCGGTCCGACTCTTGGCGGATGGATCACGGACAGCTACACCTGGCGCTGGATTTTCTTCATCAACCTGCCCGTCGGCATTCTAGCCCTGCTACTTGTCTTTCGATTTGTAGAGGACCCCCCGTGGGCCAACCGCGTCAAGGACGCTCTTGCGCGTGTCGACTACATTGGTATCTCGCTGCTCGCCCTCGGCGTGGGCGCGCTGCAGGTTATGCTGGATAAAGGACAGGAAGACGACTGGTTCAGCTCGCACTTCATCCTTACGTTTTCCATCCTCGCCGCTGCCGGTCTGGTATCGCTTTTTATTTGGGAGTGGTGGTTCGCGAAAAATAGCGTTGTGGATGTGCGCCTTTTCAAGAATCTGAACTTCCTCGGCGCCAACGTGATGATGTTCACCCTCGGTGTCATTTACTTTTCGAGCCTGGTTCTAATGCCGCAGTACCTGCAAACTCTGATGGGTTACACCGCCGAAAGTTCCGGGTTCGTGCTTACCGCCGGTTCCGCCGTGTTGCTCTTCACCATGCCTTTGATCGGGGTTCTTTCCGGGAAGTTTCAGGCGCGCTACCTCATCGCCTTTGGCTGGCTCAGTCTTGTATTGGGCTTCTATTATTCCGCCGTCCGTCTCGACTTGGACATCAGCTTCGGCGTCGCCAGTGTCATTCGAGTCGTGCAAGTCATCGGCCTGCCCTTCTTGTTCGTTCCCATCAACCTCGCTTCGTATGTTGGCATGCCGCCGGAAAAAAGCAGCAGCGTCTCAGGCTTGATCAACTTCATGCGCAATATCGGCAGCAGCGTCGGAACGTCGATGGTTACCACCTTAATCGCCCGCCGTGCTCAATTCCATCAGGTGCACCTGGTGGCGAATGTCGCCCCTGGGCAGCCCACGTTCGCTCAAGCGGCAGCCGCCCTGGCAGCGCGCCTTACGGCATCCGGCATGAACGCCGAGCGCGCCATGACGCAAGCGTATGCCCTGATCTATCGCACCGTGATCGCCCAGGCGAATACGCTAGCTTATATCGATACATTTTTCATTCTGGCTGCCGGAGCGGGAGTCATGTTTCTACTCTCCTTCACTCTGAGAAAGAATGATCCCAGCGGGCGCCGGGTCGTGATCGAATAGCCGGGATATGGTAAGCTTCCGCTGGTAAGCCTGGCGGGGCGAAAACCAGCTCGGAGGCAGCGCCCAACGTCGATGATTCGAATTATCACCATCGAGCGCGAATACGGCAGCGGCGGCGCCGATATTGCCAAAAAAGTTGCGGCACGGCTGGGCTGGAAGTTGTGGGACCAGTTGTTGACCAACGAAATCGCCCGCCTGATGGACTGCGATTGCCGTGTGGTGGAAGAACACGAAGAAAAGCGAGATCCCCTCTACTACCGCCTCTTTAAATCCTTCATGCGCGGCAGCTACGAAGGAAGCCTGAACGCCCCGCGGCTGAAGATGGCGGATACGGATTGCATCCGGGAAGTGGCGGAGCGCGTTGTGAAAGATGTTGCGGAGCGCGGTCAGTGCGTCATCGTCGGGCGCGGCTCCGCCTACTATCTCCAGGGCCGTTCTGAGGCCTTTCACGTGTTCGTTTACGCCCCACTGGGTGAAAAGGTCCAGCGCCTGCGCGCCACCGGCAAAAGCGAACGCGAAGCGCACCAGCTTGCCGAAACGATCGATCTCGACCGCGCCGCTTTCATCAAACAATACTTCGGCGTCGAATGGCCGGAGCGCCACCGCTTTCATTTGATGATCAACTCCACCATCGGCACGGACGCGGCGGTGGACCTCATACTTGAGGGAATCGCCATGCAGAACAAGCCTCAAACCGCAAGCGCCCCGCCGCCCCTAAAAGTCGAAAAGGCATGACAGCCGAAGCGGCCGGGCGCACCCGGCTCGATCACCCAAAGAAATAAATCCCGCAACCAACTGCATGGTTAGAGACAGCACCAAGGGTTGAAATCTTTCCTGCGCATGATTTCTTGGATTACGCCGCGGAGCCTACCGCCCGAAGGGTTAACGATTCCGCACAACCAGGCCGCCGAAACGTCCGAAACCGCATCAATAGGACTATAGTCCAGCCAGCGATCGGAAACCCAGGCAATGAGGCAGGCGAAGTTCGACGGGGGCGTCGAATGCCGCCTCATTCAGCAAGGTTTCGATGGAAAAGCCGAGCAAAACCGCGGATTTGAGATGCCCCTTTTGCGGGAGCAGAAGAATTCGCAAATCTCGTCGCCGTGCTTTTCTCGAACGCATCTCTTCACGATTCCTCAGCCGGCGCCCCTTCCGTTGTATGGATTGTTACGAACGGTTTTATAGTCCCGAGCAAACTGATGCTTCGCGGCTCCGGCCTCTCGTGACGGCCGATCCCCCAAGGCCCAAGCCCCCGCAGGCTCAAACAGTCCTGAAGACAAAGATTCCGGCGACCTCCAACCAACTGGAAAGGCGAAGTTTCAGTCGTCTGCCCTGCAAAATACCGGCGCGAATTGTAACCGGCTCGGGACCGAGCGCAGTCGGCACCTTGAGCGATATCAGCCTAAATGGTTGCTTCATTGAGACGCGAAGCACCGTTTCGGTTGGAAACGAAATTGAGCTCTCTCTAGAAGTGGAAGAGGGACCGCAAAGCCGGGCACTGGTTCGAAGGTCGCTTCCAGCCACAGGCATGGGAGTCGAATTCACCTTCATGACCGTGCCAAACTTTCGAAGGCTTCAGAACATCGCCAGGAATTCGGTTCGGCTCCACGCAAATCCTTGAGGGCTATCTTCCTTTAGGCGTTACATCCACTTGTCGATCGACGCGCTCCGGCCGTGATTCATGTTGGCGATTTGAAAGAAGGCGTTGGCCTGCCCGCCGCAAACCACAAAATTAATCTGTTTTGCCGAGACGAAGAACGGGATCATCGCGTCATCCGGAAGCTTGTACCAGCTCGCATAGGGCTCTCTCCCCTGTAACGCGAGCGGATACAAGTGAAATGACGCTAAGAAGGACTCCTTAAAATCCTTCACGGTGCGCTGCGTGTTCTTGAACACCCATTCGGAGAGCTTTTCCTTGGTGTCATATCCCTGGTCCACCAAGCGCTTCGCCACCAGCGGGTCTAGGATTGCCAGCGCGCCAGATCCGCCAACCATGGATTGACACATGAAGCTGATCTGTTGATCGAACATCGCAATCTCGGCTCCCGCGCCCCTCGCGCCATGGCCCTGGCGGAGATCCGGCCCGCCGAATATGCTCACCACGTTTTCCTCGGGCTTGAATCCCAACTGTACGTGAAAGGGAGTCCACGGACTGTTCTTTTCGTCCTCCGCAATAATGCAATTGTTGTAGTCCAGCTGGTTGCCTTGCCCGCCTTGATAGGTATCCCCAGGGATACCTCCATTGGTAAGGTTCTTCCCCATCAACGTCCAGGATCGACCGACGGTGGCATTGGCCTGCGCGAACGGGCTCAGCGCGCCGAGGCCGTAATTCATGTTGAGCTTGTCGCGGATCGGACCGTTGATCACGATCGCGCTGCCGCCCGAAGTCGTGGAGCCAAAAAGCCCGAGCGGCCCCAGTGATGCCATGGCAAGTACGACCGGAAAATATTCCGGCCTGCAGCCAGCCATCACCGCATTCACGGCCACCTCCCTTACCGTGTAGCCCCACCGCGCGGACGTATAGCCCACACCTTGGATCGGCGTCCTGAGCACTTCGTCTGGCTTGTGGCTCGTCGCCTTCAGCATCGCTTGTACTTTTTCTTCCGTGGGAATGACGATGGGTATGTAATCCGTCATTCCATTGTTCAGGAAGATTTCTTGCAGGTTATCCACGGTGTCGGGACCGAACGTGGCCGGTCCTGCGGCCATGGCTTGAAGGCCGGTCTTCGTTTCGTCGGCCGTAAGCGGCCGGGTCAGGTCGTCGACGATCTCCTTCATGATCTGTATTCCCGATACCGGGTCGGGATTCACCAGATATGCGGCGAGTTCCGCGTCTGTCTTGCCCCCTACGGGATGAGGAGTGAAAACTTGCCGCAAGTGCGGCATGCCATCTCGTGACGCGGTGAGCTTGGCCAATTCCGTGTAGGCCTGAGTGCACATCGGAATTGCGGGGACGCCCATCTTTTCCACCTCTACGCAGTGACTCACGGTCGCTGGGGCGCAGCCTCCTCAATGCCCAATGGCCATCACACACGCGTACGCGTTTGCCTTGATTTCAGCCCAGAGCTTCGGATCATCCGCGGCATACTCCCCAGCCTTCGTCCGGAAGACTGTCTTCACATTGGGCATATTCTGCTGAAACCAAGCCTGCATCTTGTGAAGCAGTGTCGCGCTGCCAAGAAAGCTCGTGGCGTCGACCACGTAAATCGTCTTCCCGTCGAGAGAGCCGGCGCGAGGAGCCATGGAATAAAGCTGTATTGGCGGCGGAGTGCCCTTGGGACTCACTGCCGTCAGCTTGGCTTCGCTTCCTGCATTGCTGGGCGCGTCCTTTTTCTTTCGCTCCGCCCCTGCTGGCGACGCCGCCAGAAGTGCCGGAGAGATGCCAAGCAGCGACAGCAATTGGCGCCTATTCATGATTCCGTTCCCCCTTTTTCCAAATGCAGGACAAAGACCAGCCGTCCTCTACCCTCATCCACATAGACGTACGGGCGCGGATTTCGGTTATAGCCTTTCATGCCGCCCGCCAACGTACAACTGCGCGCCGGAAAACGCAATGCTCCAGCCAAGTTCCGCGCATTGTCGATACACGGAGCCCGCGCGATAATGCTAGCCATGACCTCGACTACAGCATTTGCCAAAGGACACTTTGCGGGCACGCCCGAATTCGAAAAAAATCTCGACCGCCTCGCCGAAGTTGCGGTGCGCGCCGGCCTGGGACTCGCGCCGGGACAAGAGCTGGTGATGACCGCCACGCTGGATGCCGTCCCGCTCGCGCGGCTCATCACCGAGCACGCCTACAAAGCGGGTGCCGGGCTTGTCACAGCTTTCTTTTCTGACGAGCAATCCGCGCTGCTTCGTTTTCGCTACGCTCCAAACGCCAGCTTTGACGCTGCTCCATCGTGGCTCTATGAAGGCATGGCCCAGGCTTACCGGAATGGCGCCGCGCGCCTAGCGATCGCCGGCAACGATCCTTCGCTGCTCTCGAAGGAGGATCCGGAAAAAGTGAGCCGCGTGAATCGCGCTACCTCGAAAGCATACCGCCCGGCGCTCGAGCTGATCACCCGCCACGAGATCAACTGGACCATCATTGCCTGCGCGACTCCCGCGTGGGCGGCGGCCGTCTTCCCCGATCTTCCGCAGGACGAAGCGCTCGCCCGTCTATGGAACGCCATCTTCGCCGCATCGCGTGCGGACCAGCCTGATCCCGTGGGCGCGTGGAAAGAGCACGACGCGAACTTGCACGCCCGCGCCGACATGCTGAACAAGAAGCGTTTTGCCGCCCTGCACTTCCGCGGACCCGGCACCGATCTTCGCGTCGGCCTCGCCGACGATCATCTGTGGCTCGGCGGAGGCACAACTGCGGGGAATGGCCGCTACTGCATTCCCAATATGCCCACCGAGGAAGTTTTCACCGCGCCGCACAAAGACCGCGTCGAAGGACGCGTCACCAGCACCAAGCCGCTCTCGCATCAGGGAACGATGATCGAAGAAATTTCCGTGCGATTTCAGGCCGGTAAAATTGTCGAAGCCCATGCTGCGCGCGGCGAACAAGTGCTGCAGCGCATGATCGAGACGGACGAAGGCGCGCGGCGCCTCGGCGAAGTGTCTTTGGTGCCGAACTCGTCGCCCATTGCAGCCGAGCGGGTTGCTCTTTATGAATACTCTCTTCGACGAAAACGCCGCCTGCCACATTGCGCTCGGACAGGCCTACAGCACCTGCCTGAAAAATGGCGACAGCCTCACTCCGGAACAACTCGCGTCGCGAGGTGCAAATGAAAGTCTGATTCACGTGGACTGGATGATCGGATCGAATCGCATCGATGTGGACGGCGTCAGCGCAGCAGGTGATTCGGAGCCGGTGATGCGCGCCGGCGAATGGGTTTAGAGTCCGCTCAAGCGTCCGCGAATTTCACCAGCATCTTCCCGGTGTTCTCGCCCTGCAGCACGCCGATCAGCGCGCGCGGCGCATTCTCAAATCCCGTCACGACGTGCTCGCGATATTTCAACTTACCTTCTTTGATCCACTGGGCCATCTGCGCGATGCCCTCCGGGAAACGGTCCATGAACTGCGTGACGATGAAGCCCTCGGCCCGGCTCTGTTTGCTCAGCAAATAAACGTAAGGACGCACGCCCAACTCGGGCTTCGCCGCGTTGTACTGCGAAATCTGCCCACAAACCGAAATCCGCGCATGCACGTTCAAAATCGGAAGCACAGCGTCGGTAACGCTCCCACCCACGTTGTCGAAATAGCAGTCGATACCGTTGGGGCAAAGCTCTTTCAGCTTCGCCACGTAGTCTTCCGTGGTCTTGTAGTTGAAAGCGGCGTCGAATCCCAACTCGCCGGTCAGCCACACGATCTTCTCGTCGCCGCCAGCCACTCCCACCGCGCGGCAGCCCTTGATCTTCGCGATCTGTCCAACAAGCGAACCCACCGCCCCCGCTGCGCCAGAGACAACCACCGTCTCGCCCGCTTTTGGCTGGCACAGATCGAGAAAGCCGAAATAGGCCGTCATCCCGGGCATTCCCAAAGCACCCAGAGCGGTTGAGATAGGAGCGCGGCTCGCGTCCAGCTTCTGCAACCCGCGGCCGTCGGAGATCGCATACTCCTGCCAGCCCCAATAGCCCACCACGATGTCGCCCGCCTGAAATTGCGGATTCAGCGATTGCAGCACTTTGCCGACGGTCCCACCAACCATCAGCTGCCCGATATCCACCGGATCGGCGTACGTCCGCACGCCGGTCATCCGGCCGCGCATGTAGGGATCGACGGAAAGAAAAAGTGTGCGGATGAGGACCTGGCCGTTCGCGAGCGCGGGGATCGGCGCTTCGACTAACCGAAAGTCGGATTCTTTCGGCATCCCCACGGGACGCGCCGCCAAAACAAACTGGCGATTCACTGTGGGAAGCGGAGTTGCAGTGGTGGCGGACATGGCAGCCGTATTATGCCAGACTCCTCGCCGCAATCCCCTCCAGATCGTGCCACTCTCGACTTGAGTCTGGACGCACATCAGAGGTACAAGATATCATTGGAGTCACCGCCTGTGCGCTCTCCGAGCGCATCGGCAAATAATCCCGGAGTGGCGGAACTGGCAGACGCGCACGACTCAAAATCGTGTGGCCGTAAGGCCGTGATGGTTCGACCCCATTCTCCGGGACCATTTCTTTTCCGTCTTTGCGTCGCTCGCAACGACTCCCTCCTTCGGCCCACAAGAGGGCGTAGTTCGAGGATACAGAAGAAATTTTAAATTCGGTGGGTGGGAGCGCGCAAGTGGTTGTTGGTGTAAAGAAAAGTCGTCCACGGTAGGTGTGGACTTTTGAGTTAGCATCCAAGCGATGATGGCTCGCATTCGCCGCCCTTTCCGCAATCCCCTCTTTCTCGTCTGCGCGACGGCTCTTCTTGCCGCGCTGCTCGTGCAATCGGGCGAACTTGGCACCAGTGACACGACCCATCGCCTTCAGGCCACGCATTCTTTTTGGACCTCCGAGGCGCCCGTCGACCCGAGCGACTACCCCGAGTTTGGAATTCACGGCCGCAACGGGAAGCTCTACGGTTGGTACGGAATCGGCCAATCGCTTTTGATGCTCCCCGCCGACATCGCCGGCACCTACATTGAGCACCTGCCGATATTCGCTGATTACGACGCCGACCCGGCCGTCCGGAGCATCGTGGTGAGCTACAGCACGAGTGTTCTCGTCTGCGTGCTCGCCGTGCTGGTGTGCTGGCGCCTGTTAGGCCTCTTCGATTTCACCACTAACCAAAAAATCGCGGGCGTCTTTGCATTGCTTTTCTGCACCACGTTTCTCCATTACACGCAAAACATGATGGAGAACAATTACATTTTGCTTCTCACCCTCACCGGCCTCGCCTTCCAATACGAATGGCTGAACACCAGGAGCCGACGCGCTCTTCTTATCGGTTCGCTCGCCCTCGGCGCCAACCTGCTCACACGGCTAACCACGGTGATGGACCTGCTCGCCGTGCTCCTGTTTCTCGTGCTCACGGCGTGGCTCACGGGAGTCAGAGGAGGCGCGCTGCGCGTGCGTTTTTCAGATTACACAAAAATCGCGCTGCCCGTTTACGCCACTTTTTTCCTGATGGACCGCGCGTATCAGTATTATCGCTTCGGATCTTTCACCAACACTTACATTCAGCTATTCGGCCGGGAGCAGAAAATGCTGGACCCGACGCTCCCCGCCGCGTATCCGTTCGAAACGCCATTCCACGTAGGATTCCTGGGGCCGCTCATCACGCCGGAAAAATCGATTTTTCTGTTCGACCCTCTGCTCATTCTCACGGCGATCCTAGCAATCGCCGCTTGGAGGCGCTTTCGTCCTGATATTCGCGCGTACCTGATTTCGGCGGCAGCGCTCGTCCTGGGATACATCTGCTTCTACGCAACGTTCACGGATTGGAGCGGCGACTTTGCCTGGGGCGACCGCTACGTTTCCACTGCCGCGCAAATGGCCGCATTCGTTTCTGTTCCGCTGCTGATGCGCCATCGCGCGAACGTAGGCCGATTTGTGTGGCGCACCGGAATAGCGCTCATCGCGGCTAGCGCAATCGTGCAGATTTCCTCGGTGATGTTCTGGTGTCCGCTCGAAATTTATCAAATGGAAACGCTCGGTCATCCCACGTTCGTAATCGCGCTCCGCCTGAAAAATATCTTGGCCTTCAGCCTGGGAAAAATGAACCAGTGGGGCCTCAGCAACGACGCAATGAGGGAAGACCGTTGGGATTACGTCCACATCACCACTTTCAATTTCCTACCGTTCTTGCTGGCGCGAGCGGGAAAGGCCGCCGCATGGCTCGTTGAATCGCTGACCGTGATCTGGTTTACAATGCTCGCCGCGCTCATTGCGTTGCTCGCATTCATTCGCAACCAGGCAGTCGCCGGAAAACTTGAACCAACGCAAGAAATCCTGGGGTAGGGCTATCCTGAATGCAGCCGTGTGATGAATCACATTGGCGCTCCGATGCGTCTAAGCTGATGACCGCCGCTTTGGGAGGAAACTCATGCGCCTGACTCACTTTGGTCTCTGCACCCTGCTGGCTCTGGGCTTCGCCGTCGTTGCAACTCCGGCCTCGGCGCAAGTCGCCAGTCCTCCCGCGAAAGCCGAGTGCAAATTTCCAGATGGTAAAACCATTCACGTCGATTATTCGAGCCCGCGCATGCGCGGCCGCAAAATTTTCGGTGATTTGGTTCCCTACGGCGAGCCCTGGCGAGCAGGCGCAAACGAAGCAACCACATTTGTAATCGACGCGGACATGAACGTCGGCGGAAAAACCGTCCCAGCCGGAAGCTACACGCTTTTCACGCTTCCTAAGGCCGATTCTTGGGCGCTTATCATCAGCAAGCAAACTGGCGAATGGGGCGTTCCCTACCCAGGCGAGGAATCTGACTTCGCCCGCATTCCGATGAAAGTTTCCAAACTCCCGTCGCCGGTTGAGGATTTCACCATTGCATTCGATCACTCCGGCGGCGCTTGCACGATGCATCTGGATTGGGAAACCACGCGAGCTGCAGTGGAAATTTCTGAGAAGAAATAGCCTTTCGAAGGAGAAGGAGCTACTGCTGCACCTGCACGCGCGCCTGCGCCTTGTCGTGGTGCTGCCGCGGTTCGACGATCGCGCGAAACACGCGCCCGCGCCCGATCAAAAGCTCGCCCGAGCGCGCCTCCACATCGAACACCAAGAATCGCCCGTGATATTTCACGAATCGCGCCCACGCCTTCACCGTCGCGCCCGGACCCACGGCTTTCAGGTGATCCACTTCGATTCGTGTGCCCACCGAAATCGTCCCGGGCGGCAATTCCGACCGCACCGCCATTACGCTGGCATGCTCCATCAGTCCGATCATGGAAGGAGTTGAAAATACGGCCGGCAGATTCGGATCGATTGTCTGCAGCGTATGCTCGGGCCGCACCACCCGTTCGATGGTAGCCTCAAGGCCAAGGCGAGGCCCGTCGTGGTGCTGCGACGGGTCACCAGCGCGCTTTTGCCGTTTCGTCGCGCCACGCGTTCGGCGCTTGCCGCGCTTGCTTTTCGGTTTCCTCATGGACACTGCTCGCGGCCCGCGCCATCCGTTGCGCCTGACAGCCCGCGAAACCCGAACCAGCTACGAATAAATTCAAGCAGTGTGATTCCAAATTGGTCCCACAGCCGTTGCTTCAGCGTCCGATAGTCCTGCGTGCCGCTGAACACATCGCGGATCAAATCGCGAAACGCCGGCGAATAATTCAGCAATTGCACCATACGCGTGGTGATCGCCCCGCCCAGAAAATTCCCTCGAAAAAGTTTCCGCGCAATTTGCGCAGCCAATTCCAAATCGCCGGAAAAAGCAGCACGCAAACGCTCCGGATACGCCTGCGGCTGCCCTTCGACAAGCGCCTGCGCCAGCAAATCCCCCGAGCGCAGCGCGTAATAAAGTCCCTCACCTGTCACCGGATCGACGCAAGCCGCCGCGTCGCCCGCCATCGCCCAGTTCCGTCCCACGATTCGGCGATTGCGAATCGTTTGCGCTTGCGGTGACGGCAGCATGTGGCTGTAGAATCGCGCGCCCACCATAGGAATTTTTTCTTCGTCCACAAATTGATCCAGATGCCGACGTAACTGCTGCGCCGGACTCTGTCCCATCTTCGCGCAAATGCCCACGGAAAGATGGTCGGCGCGCGGAAACGACCACATGTATCCCTCGAACTCCTTCAGAAATTTCACCTTCAGAATGTCTTCCTCGGTAGGAACAAAGTAACCAAGAGTCACCTCAAGATCCTTGGTACCCAGGGCCGTCGTTTCCGGCAGCAACTGGTTCCGCGCGCCCGCAGCCAGCACCACAAAATCCGAGCACCGCGCTTCGCCACCGGCCGTCAAGTGCACCTGCGCTCCGTCCGTATTCACGCTCGTCACGCGCGAGCACACCGTCGTGCAACCGGCGGCAATGGCGCGATCCAGGAGCAGCCCGTTCAGCACCTTTCTCGCGTAGATCACGATCGGGTGGCTCATCTCGAATCGTGCGCGATGGCCGCCGCTCGAAATCAGCTCCGCCGTCCGCACAATTTTCTTGGGTTGAGAACCTTCCAGAAGGAACGGGTACGCTTGAATGGCCTTGTGGGTGAGCCCGCCGCCACACGGTTTTTCCCACGCGAGCCGTTCGTCAAATATCGTAACGTTGAATCCGTGGCTCGCCAGGCGCTCACCGCACAGCGCGCCGGCCGGCCCTCCTCCGACAATCGCAATATCCTTCATGGCCGGCGAGTTTGGCCCTTTTCCCGGTCCCGTGGTCCGTGAATAACGTAAGCAACGCGCAAGTAGAACGACCACCCCAATAAATCAGGCGCAAAGTATAGCACCAAAGAGACGGTGGAAGCCGTCGAGCCGCCCTAGAGAGTGACGGATTCGCGCCAAGCGACGCCTGACGACTCGCCATCATGCAGTGTCCGCGTACGCGCCTTTCCTTGCTTTCAATGATCGAAGAGCCTAAAATTGAAGATCGATTCATGAAGGCACTTTTCGACAGGAGAGCTTTTCCTCAAGCCCGGCGACCTCGCTGGGCTTTGGCATTTAGGGGCGGGAAAAACCCAAGGCAAGGACGGCTTCTGTCGTGGCTACCGAATTCACCGGAGAGATGATGATTGATGGAGCTATCCCTGAGGCGCTGACGTTTGACGACGTGCTGCTGCTGCCAGGAAAATCGTCTGTGCTGCCAGGCCAAGCGGACACGCGGACCTGCCTCTCACGCAAAATCGCATTGAACATTCCGATCGTCGCGGCGGCGATGGACACGGTGACGGACGCTCGCCTGGCCATAGCCATCGCCCGCCAAGGCGGGATCGGGTTCGTTCACCGCAACATGACGATCGATCGGCAAGCCGAGGAGGTCGACCGTGTGAAGCGTTCGGAGAGCGGCATGATCGTCGACCCCGTGACGATCGCGCCAGAAATGTCGGTGCGCCAAGCGCTTGACATCATGAACAAATACAAGGTCTCGGGCCTGCCGGTTACGCGCGGCCAGCGCCTGGTGGGCATCCTGACCAACCGCGACCTGCGTTTCGAGCGCAGTCTCGACCAGCCGGTAAGCAATGTGATGACGAAAGATAATCTCGTCACCGTGCCTGTGGGCACGACGCTCGAAGCGGCGGAACGCCTATTGCAGCAGCACCGCATTGAAAAGCTTCTGGTAGTGGACAAGGATTTCAACCTCAAAGGCCTGATCACGGTAAAGGACATTCAGAAGAAGCTGGAATTCCCCATAGCGACAAAGGACGAGCAAGGCCGCCTGCGCGTTGGAGCGGCGATCGGCGCGACCGGCGATTTTCTGGAGCGGGCGGAAGAAATGGCCCGCGAAAAAGTGGACGTGCTGGCCATCGACACGGCGCACGGCCACACTGCGCGCGTGATGGAGTCGATACGCGCGCTCAAGCACCGCCTACCTGACGTTCAACTCGTTGCCGGCAACGTTGCCACGGCTGAAGCTACCCACGATTTGATCTCCCTCGGAATCGACGGCCTGAAAATCGGCATCGGACCTGGGTCGATTTGCACGACACGCGTCGTCACCGGAGCCGGCGTGCCTCAAATCACCGCGATCGCGGAGTGTTCGCGCGCCGCGCAAGGATCGGGTGTTCCTTTGATCGCGGATGGCGGAATCAAATTTTCCGGCGACATCACCAAGGCCCTCGCCGCAGGCGCATCCGCGGTGATGATAGGCAGCCTTTTTGCGGGCACGGAGGAATCACCTGGCGAGACCATCCTTTATCAGGGCCGCACGTTCAAATCCTATCGTGGCATGGGATCCCTGGGCGCGATGGAGGCTGGTTCGGCCGACCGCTATGCGCAGGAGGGTGCGGAGCGGGGCAAGTCCGTACCGGAAGGAATCGAAGGGCAGGTGCCATACAAAGGACCTCTTGCTGGCCTCGTGGAACAGCTGGTCGGCGGCTTGCGAAGCGGCATGGGATATTGTGGGGCCGAGAACCTGAAGGCGTTGCAGGAACGGAGCAAATTCATCCGCATCTCCGCGGCTGGACTGCGTGAAAGCCACGTCCACGACGTGATCATCACTCGGGAAGCGCCGAACTACCGGTTGGAGTAGGTGTCCTGGCTCAGGAGTTGGTGTTCCGCGCTAGCGTGGGCGGTTGCAATCTCGCTTTGTTCAACTTCGGCGTTCACGTCGGACAATACAGGCCGAATCATTATTCCGATTCTCCATCGGCTGATGCCGCACGCGGCGATGGCCACCCTTCTTGAAATTCATCACGTAATCCGCAAATGCGGGCACTTCACCGAGTATTTCATTCTGAGCCTGCTGGTTCTGCGGGGAATACGTGCCGGCAGGCGCGACGCGCGCATCGTGTGGGCCCTGGCCGCGATTGCCATCGTAGCTTTCTACGCTTCGCTCGACGAGTTTCATCAGATTTTTGTGCCTGGACGCACCCCGGCGGTCGCCGACGTGTTGCTCGATACGATCGGCGGAATATGCGCTCAGATCGCTTTCGCGCTGGTGATGTCCAAAAAGACTGCGCCTTGCAATCGGGAGCCAGCGGAATTGCACTAATAAAACTCAAGCAGGATTCTGCTTTCGGTCACCATCGCGCCGCCGTCCAAGTTAGTCCTTCTCAGGAGGATCGGGAACGCCAATCTTCGATAGCCGGTAGCGCAGGGCGTTGCGAGAAAGACCGAGGGACCGGGCGGCTTGGCTTTTATTGCCGTTCGCGTGACGCAATGCTTCGCGAATCATTTCGTCTTCCCATTGCTCAAGTGTAAATCCTTGCGGCAACACGGGCGCGGCTTCCGCCGTTGCGCGCCCCGTGGGACGATCGAGGCGAATATCGGCGACATCGAGCATCTCGCCGGAAGAAAGCGTCACAGCGCGTTCGATTATATTTTGGAGCTCGCGCACGTTGCCGGGCCAGTGGAAATCCTCCAAAGCTTGCATGGCTTGCGGCGTGATGCCGCGAACCGGCTTGCCCGATTCACGGGCGAACTTATGCAGAAAAAATTCCGTCAGGGGCGGAATGTCCTCCTTGCGTTCGCGCAAAGGCGGAATATCGATCGCTACAACATTCAACCGGTAGTAGAGGTCTTCACGAAATGTGCCTTCCTCAAGCGCATCACGGAGATCACGATTGGTGGCGGCGATCAGGCGAACATCCACTTTTAGCGTCTTCGTGGCGCCGAGGCGTTCGAACTCGCGATCCTGAAGCACACGAAGCAGCTTCACCTGAGTCGGCGGAGGAACGTCGCCGATCTCATCGAGAAAGAGGGTGCCTTTGTCAGCGGTTTCAAATTTTCCTGGTTTCGCCGAGGTGGCCCCGGAGAAGGCGCCTTTCTCGTAACCGAAAAGCTCGCTTTCGAGAAGACTCTCGGGGATGGCGGTGCTGTTAATCTTTACGAAGGGGCCGGAAGCTCGATTCGAATGCTCGTGAATCGCGCGCGCCACCAGGTCCTTGCCAACGCCGCTCTCGCCTCCGACGAGGACAGTCGCATTGGTCGGAGCCACTCGTTCGACAAGGCCGAGCACCGCTTGCATTTTGTCACTTCGTGCAACGATATTTTTGTACTCGTAGCGATGCCCCAACGCTTCGCGGAGATCGCGATTCTCCTGCCGCAACTCGTGTGAGGCGAGTTCCTTTCGGATTACGAGCATCAACTCAGTAAGGGAAAAGGGTTTCAAGACATAATCGCTCGCGCCAGCCTTCATGGCGCCCACGGCTGATTCGACGGTGCCGTAGGCGGTCATAAGCACGACAGGCAAACCAGCATTGGCGCGTTTCACTGCCAGGAGGAATTCGATGCCGCTCATACCCGGTAGCTTAAAGTCCGTGAGAACGAGATCGAACCGTTCTCGGTTAAGTAACTGCAAGGCTGTTTCGGCATCGGGGGCCGTGCCTGCATGAAAACCTTCCTCAACCAGTTGGAGTTCGATTAACCGACGAAGTTTGGCCTCGTCTTCAACCACCAGGATCGACGCTTTGTCAGTCTTCATAGGCGTGCTCGGGCCGCACCCGGCTAATCAAATCGATTGTTTCACGAACCCGCGACCGGGAGAAATAGGTGAAAGCGCGCGCCACTCTGATATTCGCTCTCAAGCCGAATCCAGCCATGGTGATCGTCCACGATCTTGGCAACGATCGAAAGGCCGAGCCCGACTCCGTCCTTCTTCGACGTGAAAAACGGATTGAAGATTTGCTCGCGCGATTCCGCAGGCACGCCGGGTCCTGAATCCTCAATCGTGGCGCCCACGCCAGGACGACTGCGGAATATTTCCGGTTTCAGGGATATTCGCAGCCGTTTCTCGCCTTCTGCGCCGGGGTCGTTCATGGCTTGGAATGCATTTTGAATCAGGTTGACGAACACGCGCTCACAGAGCTGTTGATCGCAGAGAACGTCCGGTAACCCCGGTGCGTAATGGCGTTCGACTTGGATGTTTGGCTTCGGGAACTGAACTTGCACGGATTCGAGGGCGCGGTCGGCGATATCCGGAATCTGGTGCGGCTGCAATTCGAGTCGCAACGGGCGGGCAAAATCCAGAAACGTTGCTACCAGGGTATTTACGCGATTCACTTCGGAGGAGATGTATCCAGCAAGTTCGCTTGCTAGGGGAGTCGTGTCTCGCAGCTTTTGAGCGAGCATTTCCGCTGACCCCTTTATAACGCCCAGCGGATTGCGGATTTCGTGAGCGAGCCCTGCGGACATCTGCCCCAGCGCGGCGAGGCGCTCTGAACGGCGAGCTTCCGCTTCCGCCCGCTGCAACTGCTGGTTCGTTTCCTCAAGCGTCTGCGATAGCGCCTGATAACGTGCCACCTGACGGCGATTTTCCACCACGAAGCGGTTTACCAGCATCGCGGCGAGAAAAAAGAACAGTATTCGAATCGCTAAATCGTAAAGACTTTGGGCAGTAATCTCGTAGTCCCAGTGCGCAGGAATCAGATAGGAGCAGTAGGCCAGAGAAGCCAGAGCAGTCCAAAAGAGCGTTGCCAACGGGCCAAAATAGATTGCCGCTGTGACGACCGGCAGGTAGTAGATCGAGTAATACCTGCTATTTATAGCAACTTCGCCGGTATGGTCCAGCAAAAGTGTGGCCAATGCGATCTTTATGAGAACGCTGTAGATGGCTCCCCGCGTGGGGAGTCGGGTGACCAATGCGCTCTCGAAATATTGGAATACGCCGAACCCCAAAAGGATTAGCTGCTTATGAACCTCGTTGATGGGCGGAAGAAGAGCCAGCGCCGCGAGAAACAACAGCCAAACCACGTCGATCCAGTCGATATTCGATTGTCTGCGTTCAGGCATATGGATAGGGGTGCTCGAGCAATAGACCCGGACGAATCCACCGAAATCTAGCACGAACCGAACAGTTTTAGTTTTTCCACGACAGATCGGCGATCAAAACGACGAAAGAAGCAAGCTCACCGAATCGATGGAATGCGGCGTATCGTCCAGTTGCTCGCGGCGGCTGACGCGATCAAGGGTGCGTCCGATTATCAGAACAGCCGGCGTATCCATCGGCGGGAGCCCATCCAAATCGGCGAGGGTGGCGACACGCTGCTGCTGCTCCGGCATGCCGATGTGCGAAACAAGGATGGCTGGCGTATCCGGAGAGAGCCCACCGGCCAAAAGCTCCTCGCGCAACGGGGAGAAATCATTGCCCGGCATGTAAACGATGAGTGTTGTGTCCTCGCGGGCGACCTCCTTCCAATCGGTTCTCTCTTGCGGAGCGTTCTTGGAAGCACGGTGGCCGCTCACGATAATCACGCGGGAGCTTCTGCGGCGATCGGTAAGTGAAAAGCCTAGCGCCGCCGCCGCTGCCGTACCCGCGGTCACTCCCGGAACGACTTCAAAGGGAATTCCGGATTCTTCGAGAGCATCCATTTCTTCCGCCAAACGCCCGAATACCGCGGGATCGCCTCCGTGCAGCCGGACTACGTCCAAGCCGCGCCGCGCCGATTCGATCATCCGCGCATTAATTTCTGCCTGAGTGATTGCCTTTGCGCCGCAGCGCTTTCCAACGTTGGCGAGTTCGACTTGCGGTCCAGCCACGGCGAGAATGGCGGCAGGAACAAGATCATCATGCAGAATCACGCCCGCCCGCTCGATGAGGCCGTGAGCTTTGACCGTCAATAATTGGGGATCGCCCGGGCCGGCCCCGACGAGATGCACTTTCCCCAAAATAGTAATGTCAGCCATGGAACTCCGTTCTCCATCTTATGTGTTGACTCCTCGGCGGGTCAACTCCAGGCACGCCACGCAGACAGCACCCTTGGCCATCGGCGTGATGTGTACGCCTAAGACCGGCGGCCCTCATGTCCGTGTATCCATAAGGCGATCGCCAACGTCTAAATTGAGGAAAAATACCTGTTGAGGTGCACATGCCACCTTCAAGAACGTCATCGCCGTCTACAGACTTCACTTCTTCGGGTATACCCCGCACGGAAGTTTCGCTGCCTCCAGGACCTTCTGACCCCGAGTTGGGTGCGGAACCGAAAAGGCGGCGGGCGTGGGTCTGGGTTGTTTTGTTGATTTTGATTGCCATCGCTGCGATTGCCGGTTACAGGATGCACGAGAATGCGATGGCAGCGGCCAAAAGCAAGGAACAATCCAAGCCAACGGCGATCTCTGTTAGCGTAACGCTGGTGCAGAAACGGGACGTCCCTTTCTACCTTACGGGCTTGGGGTCGGTGACAGCCTTCAATACCGTCACCGTTCACACCCGGGTCGACGGTCAAATCATGAAGGTGTATTTCCGGGAAGGGCAATTCGTTCACACCGGAGATCTGCTTACGGAGATCGATCCGCGCCCTTATGAGGTGGCGTTGGCCCAGGCTCAGGGGCAGCTTGCGAAAGATACGGCGTCACAAAAGGACGCGCAGGTTGATCTGTCCCGCTACCAAACACTGTGGCAAGAAGGAGTCATCGCGCGGCAGCAGGTCGATACACAGCAGGCTACCGTCGGCCAGTATGATGGCGCGATTCAATCGGACGAGGCGCAAATCAACAGCGCCAAGCTTCAGCTGGTATATTGCCGAATCACCTCGCCGATAACCGGGCGAGTCGGCTTGCGA
>CAVWEZ010000005.1:0-184828 GCA_963754105.1 uncultured Acidobacteriota bacterium | reverse complement strand
CTGGTCGACCCGGGCAATATTGTCCATGCGGCGGACACCAACGGTATGCTTGTAATTACGCAGGTGCAGCCCATTGCCGTGATTTTTACCCTGCCTGAAGATGGCCTGGGACAGGTGGTCTCACAGATGAAGAAACAGCGGCTCACGGTGGAAGCCTACAGCCGCGACGACAAGACGAAGCTCGAGGAAGGCAAACTCCTAACCATCGATAATCAAATCGATCAAACGACGGGTACGATCAAGCTGAAGTCGCAGTTCGATAACCCTGACCTATTGCTTTGGCCCAATGAATTCGTGAATATTCGATTATTCCTCAGCGAGCGCAAGAATGCGCTCGTTATTCCTTCAGCGGCGATTCAGACCGGATCTCAAGGTTCCTTCGTTTATCTCATAGACAGCGATAACAAGGTGCAGGTGCGGCCAATCCAAGTAGATTTTGCTGAGGGGAATATTTCGGTGATCCGCCAAGGATTGGCTGAAAAAGATCAAATTGTTGTGGATGGCGCGGAGAAACTCCAATCCGGGGCGCTCGTGAGCCCACACGAGTCGAGCGTGCTTCCCAATCCCAACGCTGGTCCCGGCTCGAGTTCGTCGCCGGACCTCTAACCGTGAGTCCTTCAAAACCATTTATACTCCGGCCGGTCGCCACGTCCCTGCTGATGGTGGGGGTGATGTTGGCGGGCATGGTGGCCTACCTGCAGCTTCCAGTGTCAGCGTTACCGCAAGTGGACTATCCGACCATTCAGGTCGTTACTTTTTACCCCGGTGCCAACCCCGACGTGATGGCATCTGCCGTCACCACGCCGCTTGAGCGGCAGTTCGGAGAGCTACCCGGGTTGGCGCAGATGACGTCCACAAGTTCCCTGAGCGGATCGGTGATCACGCTGCAATTCGACTTGAAAGAGGATATTGACGTAGCCGAGCAGGAAGTGCAGGCGGCGATCAATGCGGCATCGACGTACCTTCCTCACGATTTGCCAAATCCTCCGATTTACAGCAAGGTGAACCCTGCCGACACCCCCATTCTCACTCTCGCGCTAACCTCCGATACGTTGCCTCTTCAAAAGGTGGAGGATTTTGCGGATACCAACCTCGCGCAGAAGATCTCGCAGCTATCGGGCGTGGGATTGGTCACCATCAGCGGAGGGCAGAAACCGGCTGTGCGAGTGCAGGCCAATCCAACAGCGCTCGCTTCCTACGGATTGAGCCTGGAAGATCTTCGCACGGCGCTGGGCAGTGCCAACGTCGATCAAGCCAAAGGTAACCTGAATGGACCGCGTCAATCCTTTACCATTCAGGACAATGATCAGCTTCTTTCGAGCGATGCTTACCGTCCCCTTGGTCATCGCGTATCGAAATGGTGGGCCTGTCCGTCTATCGGATGTCGCGACCGTAGAAGATAGCTCGGAAAATGATACGCAAGCTGCGTGGATGAACACCCAGCCGGCCGTCATCCTGAATATTCAGCGGCAACCAGGCGCCAACATTATTGGCGTCGCAAACCGCGTGAAGGCCCTGCTTCCGCGTTTGCAGGCGTCATTGCCGTCGTCCATGCGTGTGACCACGCTCACGGACATGACCACAACGATTCGAGCCTCGGTAAGCGACGTTCAATTCGAGCTGATGCTTACGATTGGCCTCGTTGTGATGGTTATGTTCCTGTTTCTCCGCAGTCTCTCCGCCACGATCATTCCAAGCGTGGCCGTTCCTCTCTCGATTGTAGGAACGTTCGGGGTGATGTATCTGGCGGGTTACAGCCTCGATAACCTTTCGCTGATGGCGCTCACCATCTCAACGGGCTTCGTGGTTGATGATGCAATCGTCATGATCGAAAATATCGCCCGCTTTATTGAGGAAGGCCACTCGCCCCTGGATGCCGCTTTGAAGGGATCCGAGCAGATCGGTTTCACCATCGTTTCGCTGACTGTCTCCCTCATCGCAGTGCTGATTCCCCTTCTTTTCATGGGAGACATCATCGGACGGCTGTTTCGGGAATTCGCCGTTACGCTGGGAGCGACAATCTTGGTGTCGGCTTTCGTTTCTCTCACACTCACGCCAATGATGTCAGCGAAGCTGCTGCGACGGGAAGACCCATCCCGGCAAGGGAGGTTCTATAAGGCTACGGGGCGCTTTTTT
The DNA here is from genome assembly GCA_963754105.1 of uncultured Acidobacteriota bacterium. Lineage (GTDB taxonomy): Bacteria > Acidobacteriota > Terriglobia > Acidiferrales > UBA7541 > Palsa-295. The sequence goes on along the minus strand of CAVWEZ010000005.1, from coordinate 182,692 downwards.
GACCGCATGATCGCTTTCTATGGGCGCACCCTGCAAGTCGTCTTGCGCCACCAACCGATCACATTGATCGTTACCGTCGGCACTTTGCTTCTAACATTTGTGCTTTATTACTACATTCCCAAGGGATTTTTCCCCGTGCAGGACACGGGAGTAATTCTAGGGATTTCGGAGGCGCCCCAGTCCATCTCGTTTTCCGCTATGGCCCAGAGCCAACAGGCGCTCGCGGCGGTCATTTTGAAGGATCCAGACGTTGTCAGTCTTTCTTCATTCATCGGAGTGGATGGCACGAATACGACGCCAAATAGCGGCCGAATCCAAATTAACCTCAAGACACGCGATGAGCGGAAGGCTACAGCCTCGCAAGTTATCCAGAGACTTGAGCCTGAGTTGGCAAACGTCCCTGGCATCACTTTGTTCATGCAGCCAGTGCAGGACTTAACGGTCGAGGATCGCGTAAGCCGCACCCAGTACCAATATTCGATTGAGGATGCTGACCCCGTGGAGCTTTCGCAATGGGCTCCCAAGTTGATGGCGAAACTGAAAACTCTGCCACAACTGCTCGATATCGCTTCCGACCAGCAAGACGAAGGGCTTGAGGCGGACCTGGTGATCGATCGTGACACGGCGGCGCGGCTTGGAATCCTGCCGGCCGCAATCGACAACACCTTGTACGACGCTTTTGGCCAGCGCCAAGTCTCCACCATGTTCACGCAGCTGAACCAATATCACGTGGTACTAGAGGTAGATCCGCAGTTTCAGCAGAATACCGATTCACTCAAGGATATCTACGTAAAGTCGTCCAACGGTACGCAGGTGCCGTTGAGCGCATTCACGCATCTGGAGGGGCACAATACTGCCCTGGCTGTAAATCATCAGGGCCAATTTCCAGTTGTGACCTTGTCGTTTAATTTAGCTCCGAATGCATCGCTGGGCGGGGCGGTGGACGCAATCGACAAGGCAGCTCAGCAGATCAATCTTCCGCTTTCGGTGCATCCGAGCTTTCAGGGAACCGCCCAGGCGTTTGAAAATTCGCTTGCCAATGAGCCTCTGCTGATCCTGGCGGCGGTAATAACCGTGTATATCGTTCTCGGCGTGCTGTACGAAAGTTACATTCATCCGATCACGATTCTTTCCACTCTTCCGTCGGCCGGGGTGGGCGCAATGCTGGCGCTGTTAGTCTGTGGCAAGGATTTTAGCGTCATCGCCCTGATCGGAATCATATTACTCATCGGTATAGTACAGAAGAATGCCATTATGATGATCGATTTCGCACTGGATGCGGAGCGGAAAGAAGGAAAGCCCCCGCATGAGGCGATCTATCAGGCCTGTTTGCTGCGGTTCCGGCCCATTATGATGACCACGATGGCGGCGCTGCTAGGCGGTATTCCCCTCGCTCTAGGGACCGGGACAGGCTCGGAACTGCGCCGCCCGCTCGGCATCAGCATCGTCGGTGGCCTGCTCATCAGCCAAGTTCTGACACTGTACACGACTCCTGTCGTCTACCTAGCATTCGATCGGTTAGCGATGCGTTTTCGCCATCATCACGTGAGTCATGCGCAAGAATCGGGAGCCACAACTGATTGAAAGTTGCAAGACAAGCTCGACATAGAGCCAGAACGTGAATATCTCCGCGCCTTTTGTTAAAAGACCGATCGCCACCTCGCTTTTGACGGCGGCAATCTTGTTGGCCGGAATAATTGCGTATCAGTTTCTGCCCGTCGCCCCGCTTCCCCAAGTGGACTTCCCAACAATCCAGGTGCAGGCGACCCTTCCAGGAGCAAGCCCGGAAACCATGGCGTCAGCTGTAGCCACACCGCTCGAGCGCCAGTTCGGTCGGATTGCCGGAATCACCGAGATGACGTCCAGCAGCCTCGCGGGCAGCACGTCAATCACGCTGCAATTCGACCTTAATCGCAATATCGACGCAGCCGCTCGCGATGTGCAGGCGGCGATCAACGCAGCATCGGGTCAGCTTCCAGCGAACCTGCCGAGCCTTCCGTACTACAGAAAGATCAATCCCGCTGACTCTCCCGTGATGATTTTAGCGTTGCGATCTGACGTCCTGCCGCAGAGCCGACTGTACGACCTTGCCGACTCGATCATTGCGCAAAAACTGTCTCAAGTGAGCGGTGTGGGCCAGGTTTATGTGGGTGGCAGCGCGCGGCCGGCCGTTCGCATCGAGTTAAACCCGGCGGTGTTAGCCGCGTATGGAATCGGGCTGGAGGATGTCCGCACCGCGTTGGGACAAGTGAATTCCAACGAGCCAAAGGGCGATCTGGCTAACAGAATCGTCGCGTTGGACTCTCACGGACAACGACCAGTTGTTTGACGCGAATCATTACCGCCCGTTGATTATTGCATATCACAACGGAGCACCCGTGCGCCTGGGTGATGTCGCTACCGTGGACGACTCCGTCGAGAATCTTTACGCAGCCGGAGTCGTAAATAGCAAGCGGTCTGTGCTGCTCATCATAAACCGGCAGCCGAGTGCGAATATTGTTGGCACGGCTGATCGCATTGGCGCGATGCTTCCGTTGCTACGTGCTTCTATTCCAGCCTCGGCTGATCTGACGGTGGCAATCGACCGTACCATGACGATCCGCGCCTCCGTTTCCGACGTACAGATCACTTTACTCATCACCGTCGTCTTAGTGATTCTCGTGATTTTTGTCTTTTTGCGAACGCTCTGGGCAACCGTGATTCCGGCGGTGGCCGTGCCAGTGTCGTTGGTCGGAACGTTCGCAGTGATGTATCTCCTCGGATATTCGATCGATAACCTTTCCTTGATGGCTCTTACCATTTCCACCGGATTCGTAGTGGATGACGCAATCGTGGTAATCGAAAATATCACGCGCTATCGTGAGGCGGGACTTTCACCGATCGAGTCGGCGCTGAAAGGCGCACAGGAGATCGGCTTTACCGTGCTCTCAATGAGCACATCGCTGATCGCAGTTTTCATTCCTATTCTGCTGATGGGTGGGATTGTGGGCCGGCTCTTCCGCGAATTTGCGGTCACCCTAAGCGTAACGATTTTGGTGTCCCTGCTCGTCTCGTTAACTGCCACGCCCATGATGTGCGCAAAGTTTCTTAAGCCTATTCGAAATGAGCGCCACAATTTTCTTTATCGCTTGAGTGAAACAGGTTTCCAGAAGCTAGTTGAGGGCTACGATAAGGGTCTCCGCTGGGTACTGAATCGTCAGCCAGCTCACCTTAGCGATTACGATCGCGATGGTTTTTCTTAGCGCCATACTCTATTACTACGTCCCCAAAGGGTTCTTTCCGCAACAGGATACCGGCTTATTAAGCGGATCAATCCAGGCTTCCCAGGATGTGTCATTCGATGCCATGCGCGTGAAGCAACGGCAGTTCAGCGAGATTGTCACGTCGGATCCGGCGGTCCAGAGCAACATCGCGTTTGTCGGAGGAACTAATGCGATAAACAACGGACGAATGTTCATTATGCTGAAGCCGCTCTCACAACGAAAGATCAGCGCCGACCAAGTAATTCAGCGCCTTCGAAAGAAGCTTGCGGTAGTGCCCGGCGCCACGCTGTATCTTCAGGCCAATCAGGATATTCGAGTCGGTGGGCGCTCCAGCAATGCGCAGTATCAATACACCTTGGAAAGCGAGAATTTACAGGATTTGGAGACCTGGTCGCCCCAGTTGTTGGCAAAGCTGAAGACGCTACCGGAGTTGCGCGACGTCTCAACGGATCAACAAGATAAGGGTCTCCAAGCTACGCTGGCAATCGACCGCGACACCGCCTCGCGTCTGGGCCTGGACACGCAGGTGATCGACGACACGCTGTACGACGCTTTCGGCCAGCGGCAAGTCTCAACCGTTTTCACTCAGTTGAACGAATACCATCTGGTAATGGAAGTTGGGCCGGAATTTCAACGAAATCCCGACGCTCTCAAGGGCATTTATATGCGTTCAGTAAACGGCACTCAGGTTCCTCTCAGTGCCTTCTCGCATTACGAATTAAAAACCACTCCGCTTACCGTCAATCACCAGGGACAATACCCTGCCGTTACCCTATCGTTCAATCTCGCCCCGGGCGTATCCCTCGGACAAGCCGTGACGGCTGTGAATCAGTTGGCGAATCAGATCGGTTTGCCCGGATCGATATTGGCTACCTTTCAAGGCACGGCGCAGGCATTCCAGGCTTCGCTTGCGAATGAGCCTATTCTGATCGTCACGGCGCTTTTCGCCGTGTATATCGTGCTTGGAATGCTGTACGAGAGTTACATTCATCCCATCACCATTCTTTCCACTCTTCCGTCCGCCGGCGTCGGCGCCATTCTCGCAATACTAATCTCCGGCTCCGACCTAAACGTGATGTCGATCATCGGCATCATTCTCTTGATTGGTATCGTGAAGAAAAACGCGATTATGATGATCGATTTTGCTTTGGATGCCGAGCGAAAGGAAGGCAAGACTCCTCGGGAAGCGATATATCAAGCCTGCCTGCTGCGCTTCCGGCCGATTATGATGACGACAATGGCAGCGCTGCTCGGTGGTCTACCGCTGGCTCTCGGAACTGGTACAGGTTCGGAGCTGCGCCGGCCTCTCGGCATCAGCATTGTCGGCGGATTGTTGGTTAGCCAGATGTTGACGCTATTCACCACTCCGGTTGTTTATCTCTATATGGACCGACTTCGTGATTGGCGCGTGCGAAGAACGGAAGGGCGGGCTGCCTTGAAACTCCCACGGGACCTGGACTCATCGTCGCTTCCCCATCCCCGCGCGTGAAGGCCATTTGCGGATTGCACAGAAGAGAGTAAAGCTGTGAGAGCATCGGTTGCTGTAAAATATTGACGCCCGCGATGCAGAGCAGCGGGGTTACGGTAAAGGTAATCCTGGTGGGTGTCGCAGCGGTATCACGAATTTTTCGGCTTCCGGAATTCATTGTTGGTCGTGCTCGTCCAGAGGGACTTATCGTGAGACTCAGCCTCCGCTTAATTCTTTCCCTGGTGATCGGAATCACCCTCGTCACATTTTTTATTTCTCGAAACGAAGTCATATCGCAGAAGCGGGGATTGCGCGCCGATCTCGAGCGAAGAGCTCAAATTTTGGCTGAGAGCCTGGGAGAACTTGTCGAGCCCGCCCTCGAACGAAGTTCGCACGAGCAGCTGCGGCACATTGTGGAGCGCTTCGGTAACCGGCAGCGCCTGGCCGGTGTGGTTGTCTACGATGGCAAGGGAGAGGTGATCGCCGAAAGTTCAAGCCTGGCCTCGCGATTTACGCCGCCCCCTGTCCCGCTTGCTCGCGTCGAAAAGGCGGACGACGGTGTAAGTGAATTCCTCAAACTCGGCGGCACAGCGATCCACGCGTATTATTTACCGCTGCATGACGGCGCAAAGCTCTCCGGCATATTGGCCATTTTTCATGATGCTGACTACATCGAGGCGCAGAGTAAGAGCATTTGGCGGGAAACGATCTGGCACGTCATCGCTCAAGTTCTCCTGATCGTATTCTTGACCGTATTGATTATTCGCTGGACGGTTGTGCTGCCCATTTCGCGCATGGCGCAGTGGATGAAAGATCTGCGAGGGGGGCAGGTCACTGCGCGGCCTGAGTTGCCCAAGGAAGACTTCCTGGCTCCGTTTTCCCAGGAAGTGGTCAATTTCGCCCGCAGTTTAGCGGAAGCCAGAGCGGCCGCGACCGAGGAAGCCCGGCTTCGGGAAACGGGCCAGTCTCTCTGGACCCCTGAACGATTGCGAGTAAGCCTGCAGCGTAAGCTGAAAGGAGCGCTATTTGTTGTTTCCAATCGCGAACCCTATATTCACCTCCACCGCGGGAAAGGTATCGAAACATCGGTTCCAGCGAGCGGTGTCGTAACGGCTCTTGAACCGGTTCTACGCGCCTGCGACGGCACTTGGATTGCGCACGGTTCGGGCGACGCGGACCGCGAAATGGTTGACGAGCATGATCGCCTGCGCGTTCCTCCGGACAAGCCGGAATACACGCTCAGGCGCGTCTGGCTAAGCCCGGAAGAAGAGGCCGGATACTATTACGGTTTCGCGAACGAAGGGCTCTGGCCGCTATGCCATATCGCCCACACTCGTCCCACTTTTCGCACGTCGGATTGGCAGAGCTATCAGCAGGCCAACCAGAAATTCGCCGATGCCGTGCTCGATGAACTGCAAAATTCGCAGCATCCCCTTTTGCTCGTGCAGGACTATCATTTCGCGCTTTTGCCGCGGATGGTCAAAGAAGCTCGTCCCGACGCTCGCATCGCAATCTTCTGGCATATTCCTTGGCCCAATCCCGAAGCCTTCGGCATCTGCCCCTGGCAGCGCGAGCTCCTCGACGGTTTGCTCGGAGCCGATTTGATCGGCTTTCACACACAAGCTCACTGCAACAATTTTCTGGAGACCGTGGACGCGGTTCTGGAATCCAGAATCGAATGGGAACGGTTTGCCGTGAAGCGGCGCGACCACCTGACCTTCGTGCAACCCTTTCCGATCAGCGTGGATTTCCGCGAGGCCCAGCGCGAGCACTGACCCAGCCGATGGCTCGCCATACGATCTGCGTGCCTCCCTGCTTAAGAATCTCGGTGTTGCAGGCCAGTTTTCTGGGTATCGGAGTGGATCGTATCGACTACACTAAGGGAATCATTGAACGATTCCGAGGAATCGAGAGCTTCCTGGAAAAATCGCCCTCCTATCAGGGCAGTTTCACGTTTGTCCAGATCGGCGCTCCCAGCCGGACAACGATCCCGCGCTACCACGACCTGATCGATGAGGTCGAAGCGGAAGCCGCGCGCATCAACGCGAAATATGCAACCACAAATTGGAAGCCGATCGTTCTTTTGATCCGTCATCACAGTCACAGCGAGATCTTGCCCTACTATCGCGCAGCGGATCTTTGCATGGTCACTTCGCTTCACGACGGCATGAACCTTGTGGCCAAGGAATTCGTTGCCTCGCGACTTGACGGCGAGGGCGCTCTCATCTTGAGTCAATTTACGGGTGCCACGCGCGAACTCCGCGATGCGATTATCGTCAATCCGTACGATACCGAACAGCTGGGGAATGCGATTCGCGAAGCACTTGAGATGAAGGCCGAGGAACGCCAGAGTCGCATGCGCCACATGCGCCAGATTGTAAGAGAGCACAACGTGTATCGCTGGGCCGGAAATCTGCTTACGGAGCTTTCAGAGATCAGAGTCGACGAAAGTGAATTGGCTGTAAAGCAGTCGTGAGCTGTCGGACCCGGGATGCGCCGAAAAATCGCCGCAAGCAGCACGCGCAGCCAGCGCCAAATCCGTATTTAGAGACATTCCTCGAATCCTGGCCCGCTTGCGGAAAGCAAGAAAGAGCGCGTTTCTTCTCGATTGCGACGGTACGCTCGTTCCCCTCAAGCCCCATCCTGACGACGTTCGCGTACCCGCCCAAGTCAAGGAAGTGCTCGGCCGCCTTGTGCATAATCCGAGCCTGTTCGTGGCCATTGTCAGCGGCCGAAGAGTGCGTGACCTAAAAACATTGCTGGACGTGAAGGGATTGCGCTACTTCGGGCTGCACGGCGCCGAATGGGACCGGGGTAGCGCACGAATCCCGCCCACGACTCTTGCCGCCGTTCGCGCTGCCAAGCGGGCGGCGCACCGAAATCTTCGCGCCCTGCCCGGCATTTGGGTCGAAGATAAGGGCCTCACCTTTTCCGTTCATTATCGCCGCGCCAAACCGGCTGCAAGGAATGCCGCCTCCGCCGCCCTGGCCAAGCTGCTGAAGCCGTGGGGTGCTGCGCTTCATATTTTGAATGGGAGCCGGGTCTGGGAAGTACTTCCCCGAGAAGTTGCCGGAAAATCGTCTGCGGTTCTGGGCATTCTGAAAAATCTTCCGCCTGATACGCCCGCAATTTACATGGGAGACGACGGCACGGACGAACTCGCTTTCGAAGCTTTAGAAGGACAAATCACCGTTCGCGTTGGCGACCCCCGCTCCACACGCGCGCGCTATTACGTGCGCACTCCCTCCGATGTCGTGCGTTTTCTCGCCCGATTGGAAAAAGAACTGCGCAACTGAAGTGGCGAGCGGCGGTATGGTACAATTTTTCGGTTGTATCGCTCGTTCAGGCAGATTCCCCAAACGGATGCGCCCGTAGCTCAGCTGGATAGAGCGTCTGGCTACGAACCAGAAGGTCGGGAGTTCGACTCTCTCCGGGCGCGCCACTTTTCTTCCCCGTTCTCAGTAGGTTACGAAACTAGGCTGCTTCACCCTCTTCTCGATTTCGTGTCGCACGCATCGCAGTTAGGACGTCGGAGGTCTCCGCACGCTATGGCACCGGGTCAATCGCCAATACTGAGCGTGCCAGTTCGGACATCGTACATCTTCGGATCTCTATTTCGCGGTAGCCGCACTGCTACAATCTCAAGAGTCGATGGTTACCCTGCCAATTGTTGTTGTTCTCTTATTCGACTTGGTTCTCTTTCTTGACGGTTTATTCCGTTCCGGAAAGTCGGGTCGGCAACAGCAAGGCGTGCTGCTCGGTACCTTGTTTTTCGTTTCGGGCATGCCGGCCCTCATCTATCAGATTGTCTGGCAGCGAGCCTTGTTCTCCATCTATGGCGTAAACGCGGAGTCGGTTGCCGTGATTGTGGCCGCGTTCATGCTCGGCCTTGGACTAGGAAGCCTCTTGGGCGGGTGGGTGTCCGCCCGTCACCCTGGGCAGGCCATCTCGCTCTTCGGGGTTTCGGAACTGGGAGTGGCGACCTTCGGCCTGTGCTCGCTGAAAATATTTCATTGGGCCGCAGGTTTCACAGCCGGCGCCAGCCTCCCTTCCACGATCGTCTTTGGTTTCCTGCTCTTGATCCTTCCCACGATGCTGATGGGAGCCACGCTGCCCTTGCTCGTTCAACAGCTCGTGCTTCGTACCGGGCGCGTGGGTTCCTCCGTTGCGCTCTTGTACTTCGTCAATACCTTTGGCTCGGCCGTGGCATGTTATCTCTGTGCGAGCTTCCTGCTACGCGATTTGGGCCAATCCGGATCGGTAATGCTTGCAGCGTGTGTGAACGCTGTGGTAGGCCTGACAGCAGTCTTTCTTGGCCGCAATCAACTGGCTCGAAGCGAGCCGCCTCGCGCGGCCGCGTTCGCAATCGCCAGAACCGATGCTAAACTTCCGCTGCGCTTGGCAATACTCCTCGCTGGAATCTCCGGCTTTATTGCGCTCGGGTTCGAAATTGTGTGGTTTCGAGTGTTTGAGCTAGCATCAAAGGACCGCGCTCCGGCATTCGCACTCTTACTTTCGACTTATCTGGCAGGCATTGCCGCAGGGTCCTACATTACAGAAAAGGGTACCAAGGGCAGGAGTTCCAAAGAAGTGATCCGAATAGTCGGCGCACTTCTTCTTATCGTCGGAGGAATTTCAGTGTATTTGCCGCCTCTGGTGGCACTCCTGCAATGGAAGGGCGTTTCACTTTTAAGGTGGGCTCCGGTTGTCATCCAGGTTCGTTGGAGCGAGACGTGGTTTCTGATGGCGGTTCCCGCGTTTTTCGTGGCAGCGGCGTTACTTGGTTCAGTTCTGCCACTTCTGTGCCAGGTAGGCGTATCGGCAGGTTCCCGAGCCGGAAGCGAAGTGAGTTGGACGTACGCATCCAATATTTTCGGCTCGACGCTAGGGAGCCTCCCATAGGGTTCGTTTGGTTGCATCACTTCAGCTTAGAGGCAGTCTGCGAGCATCTGGGCCTAGCGGCGGCTGTCACCGGGACATTCGCACTGTTTTTGGGACGAGGGGATTGGCGCATCACGCTGCGCTGGGCGCCCTCGCTGATTCTCGCATCCGTGATCGCATTGGCAGTTGCTCCAATCTGCTACTCAGGACTCTTTGAGAAACTAATCCTGGGTCCGGGCGCCCGGGTGAGAGGCCCGTTTGTTCATGTTGTCGAAAACCGGAACGGCGTGATAGCCGTCACGCGCGACGCTACTGTTTTCGGGAATGGAGTGTACGATGGATCTTTCAATACAGATCCCGCGCGCGACGTCAATTTCGTGATTCGGGCCTACGCTCTGAGCCTTTTTCATCCGTCGCCTAAGCGCATGCTGATGATTGGGCTTTCTTCGGGTTCCTGGGCCCAGATTTTCGCCAATCATCCGGACTTAGAATCGTTGGACGTGGTGGAAATAAATCCGGGCTACCTGCAACTGGTCTCTCAATATCCCGCCGTCACGTCTCTCCTGCATAATCCCCGAGTTCATATCTACATAGACGATGGGAGACGCTGGCTGGTGGCTCATCCAGAGGCGCGATATGACGTGATCGTTATGAACACAAGCTTTTATTGGCGCGACCATTCCTCGGTTCTTCTTTCCGCGGACTTTCTGGAAATTATCCGTTCGCATCTCAACGAGGGCGGAGTCTTTTATTACAATACGACGGGTTCCGAAGATGTGGTAGCGACCGGGCTCCATGTTTTCCCTTTCGGGCTTCGAGTGCTGAACTTTCTTGCGGTGAGTGACGACCCGATGAGTCTTGACGAGGGGCGGTGGATGGCGATCCTGCGTCAATACAAGATCGACGGTCGAGCTGTCTTTTCTCCAAGCGACACAAAGTCCGACGGGACGCTCGAAGCCTACGCCGCCTTGGCAAGAGGCCTCAATCAATCAACTGCCTTTCAGTCGTTTGAAACGTCCGGATCGCTCAGTGCCCGACTGGGAAAAAGAGGCACCATCACAGATGACAATATGGGCTGGGAGTGGAGGAATCCTTAAACCTTTGGCGCCTCACCAACGGATCTGGCACTCCTCTCCAATCAGAATCAGCGACGCGAAAGCCGTGCGGGGATCCGGTGTAACGCGCCAGGTGCGCGAAGCACCTTTGAACATAGGATTACCTCTTCCATCTCCGAGACCCTCAACCGAGAGAATCGAATTGCGGGTTCCGCACCGCCAGAATCGCCCACGCCTCGCGCTCGCTGCGAACCACCTGAAGGCCCGGGCGCGTCGCCTCTCCTTCCATCTCGAACATCCGCATCATTCCGTAAATCCCAGGGGACGGTGCAATGACGACGCGGCGCAAGTCCGGATCGTGCAATACCGGCGTCGACTTGGCTAACGCCTTGATCGCCGGAGTGGAAACATCGAATGAAGTGACCGCCGACAGATCGACGACTCCCGCAGCGGGGTGTGTGCGGATGGCGTGTTTAGACCCAGCTTGAAAGAAATCTTTCAGAACTTCGTCACTAACCCGGCCATTGAGGCGGCAGCGAAGAATGCGGTTCGCCGAATCGAAGTCGAAGGCATAGGGCATCCTGCGCCCCCGGGGAAACCAAAAATGTCTTCACTAAATTGTCTCACTGATTCCGACCAATTGCAAAGTGGCCTTCCGGTATGGCATCGCGGAGCTTGATGTAACGCGCCAGTTACGCCAAGCATCTTTAGAACAGGAGGATTGTCTCTTCCCTCCCGGAGACCTTCTACCGAGAAAAATCGCCAATCCAGGCGCAGGAGAGAATCGCGATGAAGAGGAATTCCATTTTGGTAGCGGGACTTTGTTTTCTGGTCCTTTCGCTGGCGCACGTTGCGTCGGCGCAAGATGCCAAGGTGGCTGGCACGTGGGACCTAAGCGCGCCCGGTCGGGGCGGCGCTGTAATAACCCAGACGCTCACGCTGCAGCAAGATGGCTCCAAACTTACCGGCACGCTAAAGGGCCAGCGAGGAGAGGCTCCGGTGACCGGCACCATCAGCGGGAACAATATCAGTTTCTTCGTAACGCGAAGCACTCCCAATGGCGACATGAAACTTGACTACACGGGCATGGTGGGCGGAGACACGATGAAAGGGACGCTCGCCGTGATGGGCAACAACGTAGACTGGACAGCCAAGCGCTCTGGCGGCGGCTCGGGCAACTGAGTACGGAAAACCTGGCCCAGCGAGAGCCGGGCCAGGTTCGTTTCGGTATGGGAACCGCGTAAATGGCATTAGAACGAATAGATCGCGTCAAGCTGTAGTCGCTTGAGCCAGTCTTCCGGTGGCTTTGTGCTGTCGAAATTGAGCGGCCGGCCGATCAGCGCGGTGAATGAAAGTTGAACGTTGCGATGCGCCTGGTAGATGACCATGGCGCGGTGCTGGGTGACGTTGCTGCCCTGGCGAATGTCGCTGTAATCGAAATTGGAGAGAACCGCCTCGCGCTCGATGAACATGCGCGCGTAATCGAGCTGCCAGTCCCCTCGTTTCTGCGCCCGTCCGACCTGCGCTTCGGCCCAATAGCCACGGCGCTGGTGCGAATTGCACGCGAAGTTGACCGACTGCGAGTACTCGATTCCCGGGCCCTTCGATGACGGCGCGGTATTTGCCGGAGGAGGCTCGATATTCGGCAAGTTCGCGCAGGCCTCGGTGTTCTGCACGTAGTCGCCGATGAGCGTGATGGGCCACTTCGCAGACGGTGTGGTGATATCGAAGCGCGCCAGCGAATCGAGCAAACCGAATTTCGACGCGAACTGAGCATTTGTAATGGTGGTGACGCCCGTCGGCACATTTGTTGTGCCGCTGGTGACGAAGCTCGTTGCCGTCGTGGTATAGATCGAATTTTGGACGGTGTTCCCCGTCCCGAGGGGGAGCAGCCCCACAAAAGGCGTTTGCGGGTTCTTCGAATTCGCTTTTGCAAGAGCCAGCGCAATTGGGTCGGCGTTGTGGAAATTATAGAAGCCGGAAAACGCACCGAACTTCAACCACGATGCGAGTTGCCACGTGGTCTGGATCTGGCCGCCGTAGGTAACGCTCTGGACGATGCTCTGGTTATTCAGCGATACGCCCGCGACTTCGGCAAACGGCAACTCGAAGCCGACGAACGCGATCTTCTTCAGGACTGGAGTATGCAGGTCGAATACGAGGGTCTGCGCCAGGCCTTCGGGGTTGAGGTCCTTATCCCAGGTGAGCTCCGTGTTGTACCACGGGTATCCAAACTTCCCGCCAATCAGGGTGAGCGCCTTGAATTGGTGAGGCGTGTACTCAACGAAAGCTTTATCGATGGCGATGGGCTTGCGCGCGTAGAAGTCGGTCACCGTCTGGTTCGTGGTGGTGGGATCGTTCACATCGCCCGACGCCAGGGAGAAACCTCCGCTGAAATCGTCATTCAACTTCGCGTCCACATTGAATCGCAGGCGAAAGCGCTCCCTGTTTCGGTCCAGCGACTGATTGGCGGGGCCGCCGAAGGAGGGCTCATCTCGCAATCGAAAATCCCCGCTGAACGAAAATGGACCGAAATTCTTGAACCTGCCCTCCAGATTACCAATCCGGTTCGAAAGGTCTTGTGGCGTCTGCGTCTGACCGGGCTGCGTTGACGGGGAGACAAGGGCTGCCGAACTCTGACCGCCTCCATTACCGGTGACGATCGGCGTGACACCGAGCTTCGCCTCCAGCCTCGCTATTTGATCCATCTCCTCGCTAAGCGCCGCCCGCTCGCTGTCGAGTTCCTTACTGTGCTCATCGATCGCTTGGGACTGAGCCTCAACGCTGGCCTTCAATTTCTCCAGCTCTAGCTGCAGCGATGAGGAAGCCGCGTCTCCAGGCGGCCCGCCCCACGACAATGGGGCCATGCTGACCGCGAGGATCAGCGCCGTAAAGCTTCGCCTTAATTTGTGTTCAGAACCGATTCGCATCAAGATCTCCTGGCTTTTGGCTTTGCGGCTCGCGTCTAAACCCGCGAACCGGAAACAAGATGGGCGTTCTCTTGACGAATAAAGACGGCTGAGTGCGGGGGAACTTAGCTGTGGCTACGACAACAGAGGTCTGAAAGGAAGGTGTAATCCAGAATATTTGCGGTAGCGTTTCGAACGTCCAGAAGAATTTGGAATAGAGGGCGGTGCTTCCGATCGGTGTTTACGCGTCGGCGCAAGGACTCGAAATCCTCAAACGGTGCGAGCGGCCCGTCGATCCTGCGAATCACTTCGCCCAACGAAATTTTCCGCGGCGCGCGCTTCAACTGATAGCCACCGTTGGCTCCGCGAAGGCTGACTACAATCCGCGCGCGCTTCAATTCCAGGAGGATCGCCTCCAAAAACTTCTCCGGCAAGTCCTCCTCGGCGGCGATAGCTTTGATCTTGACGATCTCGTCCGGACGCCGCGCCAGCACGGTAAGCGCCTGCAGCGCGTAAAGTCCTCGTTGAGAAATGCGCATCGCTCGATTTCCTCTTTATAGGAGTAAGTCTACCTATTTAATAGACTTTTGTCAATCCGAAATTTGACAACACAACTGCCAAAGTGACTTTGGTGGTGGGCGCTTCGTTGACAGAACGGTCCGCTGGAGGGCCAAAAACTGAGGCAAGTTAAAACGGCCGAGCGCTAGGCTGAGGGACCCGAGCGCCCGGCCTCTTCTCACCCCTCCGCAGGGTCAGGGTAAGAAACTGCTTATGCGGCGTGCTCTCCGTTCCGCATGAATTCATAGCGTTCGATGGCCGCAGCCACGCCCACTTCTCCTGAGTGCTCGGGGCTGCTCCGCAATACCCGGCCCAGGCACCGAACCCGTACCGGTCCAGCCTGAGTCAGCTCGTGGGGAAGGGTCATGACGATCTCGACGGGTGATCCGCTCTTGAGGCTCTTGGGCAGATGAAAATACAAGCCTCGCGAGCTGACCTCGCGCGATTCCGTAGCGGCCTCTCCGACCACGTTCTCATCCGTCCATCGGACGGTTAGCGGCAATCGCATCAGGAACCGCCGCGAAATACGTCTTTCTTTCAAGGACACAAGGCACTCCTTCAGTCTTCCAATTGCCCGTTCAGGATAGAGGTGCGGCCAATTTCAGCCAATAGAGCAAGAGGGCCAATTCACTATGGCCCCGCTGGTACAGAAGTACTGTGTCGAAGTCACCGCGATAGGTAGTACCAAGGTAGCTAAGCCTAATAGAAAGAGGTCGGATGTCTATGGGCGGGACGTTACGCCTGATTACGCCTGGTCGATTAGGCGATGATGGATGGCATACAGAGCCAGTTCCAGGCGATCCGAAACCCCGAGTTTATCGAAGATATTGTGAAGGTGGTTTTTTACGGTCTGTTCGCTGATGAATAGCTTTTCGCCGATTTCCCTATTGCGGAACCCTTGGGCCACCAATTGCACGATTTCCTTCTCGCGGTCGCTCAGCAGAGGCTTTTCCCGTCGCTGGCCGGACTCGGAGGACTTTTTGAAGGCGTCGATCACCTCGGCGGTCATGCGATTATCGAGCCAAATTTCGCCGTCGTGAACCTTGCGAATACTCTTCAGCAGCAGATCGCTCGCGGATTGCTTCAGGACCACTCCGCGCGCGCCCAGTCGCATGGCCCGTACTACGTCGCGGTCGTCTTCCGCGGCCGTGAGAACAATCACCCGAGTTGGAAGCGTATCGAAATTGACCTCTTCCAGAACCCCCAAGCCGTCCTTCTCGGGCATCCGCAAATCAAGCAGGAGAATATCCGGCTTCAATTTCGTCAGCATTTTCGTGCATTCGACGCCGTTCGACGCCTCGCCGACGATCTCCACCTCGTCGGTCACCTCGAGGAGCTTGCGCAGCCCATCGCGAAAGATCGCATGGTCGTCCGCAACCAGGATTCGAATGGCCGGTTTTGTTTTCGGCATGTTAATTCAATGGAATTTCGACTATCAGACGGGCCCCGTGCCCAGGGTTTGATTCTACCGTCAGAGTTCCACCCATTCCTCGGGTTCGTTCCTTGATCGAAATTGGCCCGAGACGCAACCGATCCAGTTCCTCACTGGTATAGAGTCCAGAAAAACTGAACCCTCGGCCGTTGTCGTCCACGACGAGGAACACTTTCGCCTCGTCCTGTTCTAGTTTTACCACGACGTGGCTGGCACTCGCATGCTTTTTTATGTTGTGAAGTGCCTCACGGTAAATCTGAAATAACTCCCGGCAAACGCGGTCCGGAAGCCTCAAATTGCGGTTTTCGATGAACAAATCCACGGCCAGACCGTGCTCGCTGCGGAAGCGCTCGGCAAACCCGTGCATCAACTCTCGCATGTCGGCACTCTCCACGCGCAGTGGGCGCAGATCGGTCACCATGCGACGCAATTCCTCGCTTTCCTGCTGCACGGTTCTCTGCAGACCCGCCAATTCCTGGCACGCTTGTTCGGGCCTTTCCGGAAGCTTCCTCCGCAATACATCGAGCTGAATCTTCAAGCTGAGCAGCGTTTGCAAGATTCCGTCGTGCAGATCGCGCGAGATGCGGCTCCGCTCGGACTCAATCGCCCGCGCCCGCAGACTCCTCAACAGAAAGATATTCTCCAGCGGCGCCGCGATGTGCCGGATGATTTGTTCAAGCCAGCGCAAGTCTCCGGCGGAAAACCGCCTCCGCGGTTCGACGGGGTTCGCCAGCAACACGCGGCCCGCCGGACGTCCGTTCGCTTCAATCGTCACAGCCATCAGCGATCGCGCGCCAAGCTCATTGCACGTAGATTCCGGAGGCGGTGCAACATTCCGAAAACGCGCGCCGCTCCGGCGGTCCCATCCGAAGCCTCGGCCCCTGCCGCCATTTCCACCGTTCCACCCCATCGAAACTTCCAGCGAGTCGAGCAAAAAGACATCGGAACGCGAGAGCGAAAGGGCCTCGGGTCCGCCCGGCTCAGAGGTATCCGAACGCACCTTCCAGATAAAAAGCCGCTCCAATTCATCATCGCGGATCGCCAGGCACGCTCGTTCGCACTTGAAAATCAGCACTAGCTCGCCCAACATTTTGCGAATTGACTCATTCAAGCCGCTCTCGAATTGCAGCAGCCCCGTAATTTTCTCCATGAATTGCTGCCGGGCGATGTGCTGCTGTTCGCGCGCGCCCACAAATCCCATTCCAAGCCCGGAAACCAGCGTTCCTATGCCGATCACTACCCAGTGCCCGATGCTCTGCCAGCGAAACGGCTCCTCCAGGGCCACGCGCACGATGATTGCAACAGTCGCAACGCCCACCAGCACGAGCAGCGCCCTCATGTTCCCGCGAGTCGCCAGCGCAAATACCGTGAACAGAAAGAGAAACCAGAATGCCGACACAGAGGGGGTCAAATACAGGAAAGCACCTAGCACCACCAGGTCCGCCACCAGTGGAATCCGCAGCCGCGTCTCGCTCAAAAAACGCTCCGTTAGCGCGACTACCAACGCTACGGCCAAATAGGACGATAGAACCACGATCGATAGCCGGCTCACGGGAGCCGCGGAAGTCTCCAGAAGCGCAACCAGTGACAGCGCCGCGATCACCGCGCGCGCCAGCGTCACTTGACGCTCCAGGTACAGCCGTTCCGTGTTTTCGAGAGCCATCGTGGAGGGCAGGTATCCTTCAAAGTCTAGCAAGCGGCGAAGGCCGTTCAATCCGCATGAGTCCGCGTGTGGTCTGTTAGTAATCGCCCCGGATGATTTCCACAGTCTTTACACCAAGCTCCGCGCCACACCCGTTGACAACGGGTGCATAATCATTCGCGAAAGCACCGCCACGGGGAATCCGGCTTGTCGCAGCGATATACTCGAAGGCAAGTGGGACGCATGCTGGGCGTTGCGCCGAGCCGCCTGCGCTATTGGGAGCGGCTAGGCTGGTGCGTCCGCTGGCACGTTGGGGAGAGCGCTTCTACACCTTTCGCGATCTGGTGGCGCTTGCGGACCATCAAGCGCTTGACCGAAAGGCGCGTTCCGGCGCTGCGTGTCCGGCGCGCCGTAAAGCTCATCGAGGAGCAGTTCGGCAACTCCAGGCAGCCGCTGCAGGAATTTCAGTTTCTCGATCAAGGCCGGGACGTGCTCGTGATTCCTCCCGGCGCCGCGCGGCCATTCAGTCCGATCAAGCAGCAGTGGGTTTTTCTTTTCGATTCGGCTTCACCCTCGAAGCTTCGTTCCATGGCGAGTCCCAGCCCGGAGCAGTTTTTTCAAGCCGCGCTCGATTGCGAGACACAGTCTGAGCTTCTGCCGCAGGCCATCGAGAACTATCGCCACGTCCTTGAACTTTCGCCCGCATGGGTCGATGCGCACATCAACCTTGGCGTGGCACTCTATCAAATGGGATGCTCCGACGAGGCGCTCGCCGAATTCGCTTGCGCCGTGCGGCTCGATCCGCTGAATGGGATTTCGCGCTACAACCTAGGGTGTGTCCTGGAAGAGCGCGGCGATATGGATCAGGCCATCGAGCACCTGGTCCGCGCGGCCCGTTCCATGCCGGCCCACGCCGACGTTCATTTCAACCTCGCGCTTGCCTATGAAAAACGCGGAGAGCGCGATTTGGCTCGTGAGGAGTGGCTGCTCTATCTCCGCCTCGCTCCCAACGGCCTCTGGGCAGGCGAAGCCCGTGCCCACCTCAAGCTGTGCTCTGAGCCGCCGAAACGTTCCGCCCCAATTCCCTTCCGCCGCAAATCCTAATCTAAGGGAGCCGTTTGCATTCGCGCGCGCCCCAAAAACAGGCCTCGGATCCAATTCACCGTGGACGATTTTTCCAGGATTATATACTTGATGCCACCACCTAGGGTATACTCTGCGAAGAATCGTTTAGTCGAATCTTCAGGAGTACGCCCTACATCATGTCCACTGATCGGCGCATCGGCCTACGCAGGAGTCATTGTGGGGTTTTTCAGCATTGCGGCGTTCCTATATCTGGCCGAACCAAAAATGGATCGGCTGGTCTGCTTTAGGTTTGGCTATAGCGTTTTGTATAGTGTGGCTCGTGCTGGAGGTTATACATTGGGCCAATCGTCGCAAATCAAAGACGACGGGTGTCAGGCCAGCGCAGCCGACTCCAGAACTGGTTCGGCCAAAGGGTGACGGTCCAGAACTTCAGGCTCAGTTTGATTATAGCTATCAACAGGCAACGCTGTTCGTCACGAACAATGGAACAGTTGCCGAAGTTTGGGCCTCGCTGCGGATTGATGGTCCCGTGCAGGGCAAAAAGCAGGGCATGTTCGCCCGGTGGGTCAACACCGATGCCGAGAAAGTGAAGATTGCAAAAGGGGAGACTCGCAACCTGGTTTTGGCAGTTCGGAGATTATCCAATGCGAATGCTTACATGTCGCAGTGGGAAACATATTGTGCGGGGGATTCGCTTCACAGCGTCATGCCAGCAATCTACACTAATCTAATTGGAAATGAATCCGCGACCCCCCGATCTTCATCTCTACGTTAAAGTGTTTTCGGACCCGGACTGCATCGAACTGCCGCGAGAACGGCACATTAGTATCATTCATCCGAACCGGGCCGAGAATTAAGCAACTAATGCTTTGTATTCTACGTTCGGCGAAGAGATGAGCCTAGAGAATCGTATCGCGGAAAAGGTAGGGGTTCTTACGGTTGTTGAATCGGAAGCACATTTCATCGAGGTAGGCCGGAAGATGCTTGACGCTGACTCTATGCCACGTTCCCATAATCCCGCGTTTCAGCAACGAAAAGGCGCTTTCCACGGTGTTCGTGTGAACGTCGCCCATGACATAGACGTGGCTCTTGTGCTTGATGGTTTTGTGTCGAGTCGATTCCAGTTCGGCGCATTGCGTCGGGATAGGCAGGCCATTCATCGGTGATAATCACATCCACCTTTTCACTTACGTTTTCGCGGATGAACTGGGCAAGTGTTTCGGACTTGGCGTCCTTGGCGTGGAAGAACCGAAGTTCGCCGTTACGTTTCCGAATGCCGATCACCGTTTCCTTGTTTTCCATTCCACGGTGCTTTCCGCGTCCGCGCTGCTTTCCGCCGACGTAGGTTTCATCTATCTCTACGACGCCATCCAGTTTGGCCTTGCCCGTTTTCGAGCATTGCGGCTCGAATGCGATGGCAGAGATACCACGCCGTTTTGTAGGTCTTGATTCCCAAAGACCGCTGAATCTGACAGGCGGACATCCCCTTCTTAGCTTCACAGAGCAAGCACGGTAGCGAGTAAACCACTTGTCACAAGCGGAAGGTGCGTATCGTGGAAGATCGTATCCACGGTTACGCTGAATTGGTATTCGCATGAGGCACACAAGAATTGATCGCGCGTTTCACAGATAGCGGTAGATTTTCTCACCCTTGCAGTGTGGGCAGCGTAAGGCCATCGGGCCAGCGCAGTCGATTCGAGGTACGCGCGACACTTCGATTCATCGCCTGAATATCTTTGCATCATTTCAACGAGGTTCATGATTCATGTCTGACATAGCTCACCCCAAACGAAAAAAGAAGCACCCGAAGGACATGACCACGGACGAAGTTACCATTGCAGCACCTTTGTTTACCACGTAAGGGCCATCAAGTTGATTAAGAAGCACGTTTCGGATGTTAAAATAATAAGCACGAAGAAAGAGTAGCAGAATGGCTAGGTGGTGTCAAGTATATAATCGTGCGATTTTTCTTTACACCAACAACCACTTGCGCCGATTCGGCCCCCCGTGTAAAGATTTTCTTCGTATCCTCGTTTTCTGCCCATTCGGCCGCGTTGGCACCCACCACAGACCCCTCAAATTGGTGAATTGAAATTGAGGAATCGTCTCGCCTCCTCTCTCAATCAGATTCTTGAAATCATCTCGCTTGCAGGCCAATTCCCTGTCAGGCGTAGTCCGACACCTACCGACGTGCTATCATTTTCCCGGGCGGTGAGCGTAGCTCAGCTGGTAGAGCATCGGTCTGTGGCACCGAGGGTCGTGGGTTCAAATCCCATCGCTCACCCCAACCTTCCCACTGAAAACAAAAGACCTTCGAGAAATGTACACCCGTCGAATCGGACTGGAAACCGTCGACGAAGGCGGGTGTGGCACGGCGGCGTGCCGGCACTCATTTGTTGAGTGTCGATGATTGCGCTGATTGAATTTCTTGACGAAGCGGTCTAAAGGACAGCTGATACAGAAGTGCCGGCAGCAGCGAAAACCGCCGACATTTCGGCGCGGGCAATTGGCAGGAAACTTCTCACGACGACGGGATCAAACTGCGTTCCGGAAGCACTCACCAACCGGCGCACCGCTTCTTCGAAGGGTAATCCCTGACGGTAGGGACGGAAGGAAACCATGGCGTCGAAAGCGTCTATGACGGAGACGATCCGGGATCCGATAGGGATGTCCTCAGCCTCGAGACCGCCCGGGTAGCCCTTGCCGTCATAGCTCTCATGATGGTGCAGAACCAGCAAGCTGGCGCGTTCCATGCCCGGAATTTTTTGGAGAACGGCCCAGCCGTATTCAGGGTGCTTTTTCATTAAGTCGTATTCTTCATCGGTGAGCTTAGCGGGCTTGTGGAGAATCGAGTCTGGAATCCCAATTTTCCCGATGTCATGCAGGAGTGCGGCCACCTCGATATCGCTGAGGGCAAGTTCGTCGTCCAAACCGACTTCTCCGGCTACCTGGAGAGCCCATTCCGCCAGGCGCGTGCTGTGGACTCCTGTGTTCAGGTCTCTGAGGTCCAAGAGCTGATTGAAGGAACAGATCAGCGACGTACGGAGCGCGGTGAGTTGCTCCTCTAGTTCCTTGACGCGCAGCGGGCCAGGACCGGATTGCGCCACG
Organism: uncultured Acidobacteriota bacterium; assembly: GCA_963754105.1. GTDB lineage: Bacteria > Acidobacteriota > Terriglobia > Acidiferrales > UBA7541 > Palsa-295. Next base: position 161,290 of record CAVWEZ010000005.1, on the reverse strand, counting down.
ATGCGACCGGCGGAAGAAAGAAGCGGAACCCTCTCAGGTAAAGAGATGATCCGAGCAGAGGGCCTCACTTCACTCTTGCACGCATCGAAGGCTGGCATAGGTCCGGCAATCATGTTAGTGCAATATACCGCGCACTGGGTTCACGGCGGAGAGAGTGCTGTAAACATCCAACCGCCCGTTGCCCATATTGGGCCCGATGTACTTTGCGTGGCCGATCGCCCACGCGGCTATTGTCTGATTGCTCGCTGGCGTCATATTTACAACCAGTGAAGCAGTGCCTGCTACGAACGGCGAACTAAACGAGGTTCCCCAGCCCGCGGCGTAGAAGCCGAATGGATACGTTGTCACAATGGCTTCGCCCGGAGCAGCAACCCAAACCACCTGATTCCCGTAGTTGGAAAAGGTAGATCGTTGGTCCGAATCGCTCGTTGACGCGGCGCCCATGACGTTCTGGGTGGCCGCCGGGTACACAATCTCCTCTTTGCCGTCGTTTCCAGAGGAGGCAACGCTGATCACGTTGTTATTCGCTGCGAAGGCGATCGCATTGTTCAGTTCCGTAGAAGGCGACGTGAGATTGAAGCTCATGTTGATGACCTTTGCGTTGTTCTGCACTGCATAGTAAATGGCGCGAAGAATATCTGACAGGTTAGCACTGCCGTCGGCGTGGAATGACTTCAACGGCAGGATTTTCGCCGTGGGCGCAGTCAGATGAAGAATGCCCGCGACCATGGTCCCGTGGCCGAATGCCGCGTACTGAGTCCCGTCAACCATCGCGGCTGTATGCTGATCGAGCATTGCCGCTGTGTGCTGGTCCAGCATCGCAACCGTATGTTGATTGACGTAGACTGCCTGGCAATCGCTTGACGGCGAATCACAGGAGGAACTGGTGGAATTCGCGACGTCAGTCATTTCCGAGCCGCCCGGCTGATTGCGCGTAAAGTCATAGCCCTGAAGCAGAACACCTTGGAGAGCAGGATGATTTGGATCCACGCCGGTATCGATATCCGCGATGATTCCTGAGCCGGTCACGTTGAAGACGCTGTGGGCTTGCGCGATTCGTATGATTTGGGCAGCTGGTTGGTTGACGTATCCATTCGGAACGGTCGTTCCGTAATAGTTGACTGGCGTGTCGTCCCACAGTCCGGGCGGCGGATTTGCTGCTTGGGCTTGATTTGAGGGAGCGGTGGGAATCGCCACGGATTGATCGACCTCGGCGCCAAGGATACCGTTTACCAAGCGCAGAACCCCGGCGAGGAGGTTCGGAAGCAGCCCTTGAACCGGTTTGACCAGAAACACCTGGTTCAGGCCCCCGTCTATGCTCCCAGCGACGGTGCATCCTTTGATCAGACAGACATTTTGCAATCCGCTTAGGCCGAGGTTCGTCCGAACTATTACGCCCTGGCTACTGCCCGAAAGGGCGCCCGAGACGGTTTGGGTGAGGTTAGAGACCAGACCGCCAAGCGATATCTGGGCAGAGGCTGGTGTGCCCCACAAAATCCCGATCAGAACTACAAATGGCCAGAGGCGGCGTTTCATCGTAGGTGCTCCTTGATCCATGAGTCCGATAGAGAATTGCGAGTTCTAGTCTGGCTAGAGCCATTCTGTCCCGCAATGGTACAAGAGGCTGTTTTTCGGCAAGTCGGCATCAAACTTTCTTCCTAGTACGTCTTTTCGCGTCCTGTAGCATCCTGCTAATACCCTTATTTTCAACCTGATCCAGGGGTTGGTCGATTACTGGGAGTAAGACTTCCGCCCCGTCGGGCAAACTAATGGCTAGGCTCAAGCCGGTTTCTAGGTCGCATTCGAAACGAAACTCCCCGAAACGATTCGTTAGGCCCTCCATACGCACTTTGCCGCCCTTAAGCAGTGTCACGAGTGCCGAATCAATGCTTCTGTTCGGATCCCGTGAGTTGAGAACTTGTCCGACGAGGGCTGTTTTCGGAGAGTCCATCTGAGGCTCGATCCGGATGTCGACCCGGTATTCGCCTGCTCCGTAGAGCAACTGCCGTACGGAAGGAGCGGCGGAACGCACTCCAGCGGGCCTTGGCGCCTGGAGGCTATCGAAGATCAGCCGGGTAGTCTTCGCCTTGCCAGAAAGGTGGCCGCCGTAGATGGCAAACATCCCCTCTACTGTCTTGACGGCGCTTGACGGCGGCGCGTAAACGGCGTCGCGCTGGCTGGCTTCTTGAACGCGCTGCCACAGGTTCACTATTTCCGCGCATGCTTTGCAGCCGCTATCGAGATGGTCTTGCATGGCCTTTCGCTTATCCTCTTCGACTACGCTCCGAGCAAAGTCAACCCATTCTTCCGATCGAAAGTGTCGCGCCATCTTTTCCCCCCCGTGTGATATTCCTGCGTCCTCGGTTATCGGAGGACCTCCTCTTTCCTTCGCTACCAACCCATAAGGGTGCCGAGGGCGTCGAAAAATATAGGGGGCGAGAGAAAAACCTTAAGAGGAAACAGCTCTGCCAGTGAGGAAGAAAGGGGCCCAATAATAGGGATGAGGGTACTTTTCCCGCAAGCTACGCATGGCCTCCTGGAGGGCCTGTGCCTTACTTTTCGATCCCTGTAACCGCTTGTAAAAGCAGGACATAAACTCGGCCGTGCTAAGGTCGTGCACGTCCCACAGTGTCAACATGAGACACTGCGCGCCGGCGCCTAGCAAGCCTCGACTCAAGCCCAATATTTCATCCCCTGCGGCCACAACATTTAGCCCTGTCGCACACCCGCTTAGCGTAACTAGTTCAGCTGGCAACCGCAGTTCATACAGATCGAGCAAATTCAAGTAAGAATGGCTCAGACGGATTCCGGAGAACATCGGATTGTCGCTGCGAAAGTTGCCGTGCGTCGCCAGGTGTATCCACCGAGATTTCGGCCCCCACTCGCGCAAGACCTGTTCCGTAGCCGCTTCACCAACAAAAACCTGCGCTGGCTGCATCGCCGAGGCGACGGCCGAGACTTCCTCGTTGATAGAAGGAGCCTGCGCATCGGGGACACCCAGGACCAACGACGAATTTCCTGTTGCGGCCTGGCGGCCTTGGCACAAGGCGTAAACGCTCGCGCTTGGAGCATAAGAAATGGAAGCCGCATCAATCAGGTACTGCTGTCCGTCGAACAGGGCGTGAAATGGGAGCGAGTGCAATATTCCGTGGGGAACGAAGGTAATGTGCTTGCCGGAAATTCGACCTCGTATCGGCTCGATCAGTTCAGTGTAGAGCTCCTGTAGATGGGATTGAGTCGCTTCGAACAAGGGCTTTTCGAATCGTTTCACGTGACTTTCGTCGAGACGAAGTTTCGCAAGCTGAGACCGTAACATTTGCAACAAGCCGGTAACGCGGCGCAGGAGCGTCACCGGCACGATCTCGATTCGCTCGGACTTGATCACTACGACGAGCAGTTGATCGCCAACGGCGAAATACTCGACCAGCGTTGAATCCTGCGGCAGGAGGGCCTGGATCTCGTCGAGTGGGACGCCCTGGGCGCCGCGCAGCAAGGCAGCTTCGGGAACCGAGTCTGGCAGTTCCCTGAGTGTTCGGACGAGAGCCTTCTCGCGCGATTGTGCCTCGGTTTGAAGATGCTCGATTCGCGCCAAATTACTTTCTTCGGGGCGCAACTGCTCGGTATCGATGCGATGGTAATACCAATTAAGCTCCTCGCGCAGGTCCCTGATCCGCCGGACGAGTTGGCTATGCCCGGCAGTGCTTTCCACCGCTCCTTGTGCTCCTCGAAAAATCAACTCTGCGAGACCTCGGGACTTTGCAAGCTCGATGTACTTGAACGCCTCTCGAATGCCCGAGCCCTCTATTCCGCCCGCCAGGCACATTTCGACGAGGCGCTCGTACACCTCGGTTTTGTTCTTCATGAACGCAATCTTCAGTTCGTCCTTGCGCAACTTGGATCGCAGCGTTTCCAAAGCCGCGGAGGCCTTCTGATAGGCGTTGTAGGCTGAGTCCAAATCGCCTGCCGCAGCATGGGACTCTCCCATTAGAAAGTTCGCCTCATAATCCAGCACTGGCATTTCGAGTGACGCGAGACGCTGTATTGCATCGTGGCAATGCTTCCGGGCCCCTTCCCTATCCCGCGACCGCAGCGCGATTCGGGCCAGCAGCAAATGACAAAGAACGGCTTTCCCGTGCAGCGTGGACGACCTAAAGAAATTGAGGGCCTTTTCGCAGGACCGGCGCGCCTCGAATAGGCGGCCTTCGTTAAAGAGAACAAGAGCGCGGTAAAGATCGATCAGCCACGGCCAGATGTGATTTTTTTCGCGGAGGAAGGCGGCACGCGCCTGTGCAAACAGATCAAGAGCCCTCACGGCTCTTCCCTGCTGACCAAGTGCGATCGCTTCGTTGGTCAGACACTTCGCTCCTTCGTAGCCCATCCCGAGCTTCTGAAATCGCCCCGCGCCCTCTTGGGCGACGTCTGCCGCTTCCGCGCTCAAGTTAAGTTCGAGGTAGATGTCGGAGAGATCTAGATAGCAGAGTGCCAAAAATGTGCGCGTCTCCATTGTGCTCTGATTTTTCGCGCGTCGTCCGCAGCATGTCGATTGCGCGCCCATACTCCCCGCGCAGATAGTACAGATACGCAATGTTGTAATCGGCTTGCCCCACGAGCAGAGTCATGCCGCGCTCGACAAAAACCTCCCGGGCGCGCTGATAGGTAGCCAACGCCCGGGGAAAATCGTTGAGGCTGATGAGGCAAACGGACATGTTGTAGAGCGCGACAGCCAGACCTTCGGAGTCTCCGATCGGGAGGAGCATTTCATAGGCCCGCTCATAACAAGCGAGGCCTTCCTCGAAGCGGTCCTGCCGGTGAAAGAGATTGCCGAGGTTAATCTCGACGTGGGCGAGGTGACGCTTGTCGTCCAAGCGCCCGAAGATTATTTTCGCGCCCTCGGATGCAGCCAGGGCCCGATCGTAGTCGCCGACAAGAATGCAGGGTTGAATCGAAGCGTTGAGAGTGCGAGCTTCCTCCTGCTCGTCACCGACTTTTCTAAAGACCGCTAGAGCCTGCTCATGATGCTTCAAAGCGGCTTGGTTGTTGCCCAGGACGTAGAGCGCGTTGGCCTTCGCTCTCAGACTACGCCCCAGCGCAGCCTTGTTGCGCAAGGAGCGCGCAATGGTCACTGCAGCTTCCGCGAGCGCAAGAGCCTGATGCGTGTCGATGCGCAGCCTGGTTCGTGCCGCGTCGTTGAGCTCCTGCACAATGCTGGCGCGGCGCAATCCGGGCCGGCGGGCCAGATAGCGAGAGCGCCGGGCGTCGTCAGCGAGGCTTGCCAGATACAGAAGCGTAGTTTCGTTGAGAAGGTCTTTCTTGCTAGGCCGCCTCACGAAACACCTATTTCGAGAAGGCGTTTTCGAAGGCGTTCGAGACAACGCTGCCGGATGAAGCCGATGGAACCCTTGGCCAACCCGAGACTTTCAGCCACCTGCTCGTAAGGACGGGACGGTTCTTCGACGAACAGCATGTGAATCAATTGACGGCAGCGCGCGGGCATCTCGGAGATTGCCTGGCGCAGTTTCTGTTCCTGCTCCGCTTCCTGGAGGATCGTATCCGCGTGGTTCGGCGGAGCTTCCATGGAATCCAGATTCCCATCGGAATCTGATACGAGCCGCTGTTGTTCGCGCTTTCGATGAAAGCACTTGTGAGCCGTTACCTGCATGATCCATTTCGGGAGAGCTTCGGGCTTTTTTAGCTTGGGGAGTTCTGACATCAACTCCAGGCAGACCGCTTGGAAGATGTCGGATGCTTCGTCTGGGGAGAAGCCGTACTTTACCGGGATCGAGAAGATGAGGTTCTTGTATTTGCCGACCAGTGCCGACCATGCCTCCTCGCTGCCCTGAAGGCACTCCTTAACCAGGCGCGTGTTCGACCATACCGTTGGTTCGGCGCTATCGAGCGAGGGGTTCGAAGCTGCGATAGGCAAAGGCATCGGATAATTAAACGATCATTGAAGGTACAGCTGCTCAATATTCCACAGGGTGTATGGATCAAGGGTGGCGGGTTGAAAATTTCGCACTTTGTCCCTCGCAGCGACCAGGATGTCTGGGCTCGCCAGACAAATGATGGGGACTTGCTGGGCGATAATTTCCTGGACGCGATCGTACAGGCGTTTGCGCTTCGCATAGTTCAGGGTGACAAGTTGCCGCTGCATGAGCCCGTCGATCTCAGATTCCCACTCAGTTGCCGCATGAGCCTCGCTGGGATGCCAAAGGTGAGTTTCGCCGCTTGAAAGCCAGACGTTCATTTCCGGAGTTGGGTCGGCATCACCGCTTACGAGTCCCATGATGCAGGCTTCATAGTCATGAGTCTTCGTGAGCCGGTTAACAACGGCTCCAAATTCAAGAGACACAACATGGACATTCATTCCCAATTGACTGAGATCGTCTTGAATGATTGCTGCCATTTTGATGCGCTGCTCGTTGGAGGAGCTCGTAAGAATGGAAAACTCGACGGGACTGCCGTGGGGATCGACTAAAGAGCCATCGCTTTTCCATGAAAATGCCGCCGACTTCAAGAGTTCGCGGGCCCGATCCAAGGATCTTGGGGGATGCGGCAACTGCGGGTCGGTCCAGAGTTTGTTCCCAGGAGTCACTTGTCCCCAAAGCGTGGCCCCGCGGCCACGATAAACAAGGCGGACAATGCCTTCGCGGTCGGTTGCCGCCGAAACGGCCTGGCGAAACCGAAGATCCCGGAACCACGCCTGCTTTCGAGCGATTTCTGGAAGATCAGTGGGCGAAACATCGTTCAAATTAAAGAAGAGAAAGTTGTATTCAAGCCCAGGTCCCACATCGTAGACGCGATAGCCCTTGGCGTTCTGATTTCCTTCCAAGACCGAAAAATCATCCGCGCTAAGCCGACTGAGGATATCGGTGTCGCCGGCCTGAAAGCGAATTACCTGCGCGTCTTCGCTCGCGACGAAGAGAAACACAAGCTCATTTACGTAGGGAAGGCGAACTCCGTTACGGTCCTCCTTCCAATAATATGGATTGCGCTCCAAAACGATTCGCTGCCCCGGAACATATTCCTTTAGGCGGAAAGGTCCCAGACCCGCGAACTGAGCCGGCGGCGTCGAGATGGTCCATGCATCCGGGAAATGCCCTGTCTGATAAATGTTTTCCAGCAAATGCCGTGGAAGCATCGCGATGCCATCGAACAGGCGTTCAGCGGCTGCGTAGGGCTGGGCCAGTTCAAATTGCACCGTGTACTGATCCACTTTCCGCACCACGATCGGCTTCCCGCCCACGACAAGCAGATCGCGTTGCGGCGAATCGATCTTTTCGTCCAGGTAGATCCTAAAGCTGAATAGCACGTCATCGGCATCAAACGTCTGCCCATCGGAGAACCGCACGCCCCGCCGTAGCCGCAGGGTGTACACGCGGCCATCACGGGAAGCGCTCCACGATTTGGCAAGGGCGGGTTCGGTTTTTTGTGTGCTGCGATTGATGTGAATCAAGTCTGCGGCTAAACAGTCGATTACGTCCCGCGAGGTGGCGTCGACAGCCAGCACCGGATTCAGCGTTTTCGGCTCTGAGCGAAGCCCCACCACCAATCGTCCGCCTGGATGTCCTGGAGTGTTGCCTGTCACCATCCACTCTTCGCCCGACTGGTTCCCCAGGGCAGCCAGACCGCAGGGGTTGCCCGCTAACGCTGCACCCAGACACAAAGTCACACCACACCACTGAGAAATTCGCCGCATATTTAAATTCTTAACAGAGATTTAGAGGTTTTCACAGCGGCACGGACTTGAGGCGTTCCTGTAGCGCATCGGCTAAGAGATAGTAGGCGAGAAAGACTGGGATCAAGAGCAGGGCGGGAAGGAACATCCACCAGTATGAGGCAAGAACATAGTACTGCTGGAGATAGGAAAGAAGGCTTCCCCAGCTGGGCATCGGCTCGCCAACGCCCAGTCCCAAAAAGGTCAGTGTGACCTCCGCAAGAACGTACTGCGGGATCAGCACCGCCATCTGGGTCAGCGCGATTCCGTAGGTCTGGGGGAGGACATGGCAGACCAAAATATGTCGGTCTGAACCTCCGAATCCTCGAGATGCGAGGACGAAGTTCCGTTCCTTCGCGCTCAGCACAGCGCCGCGGATCAAACGCGCCGGGCGAGTCCACCCGATCAGTCCCAAAATGCCTACCAAAAGCAAGAACACTTGCCACTCGGCTATGTGCAACGGAAGCGCAGCTCGGACGGCAAACAACAGGTAGAGCCACGGTGAAGCAAGGAATAATTCCGCTCCGCGCATCAGGATTTCGTCGATCCAGCCGCCATAGAATCCTGCGATTGCGCCTATGACCATTCCCAGGAAAACCGAAACCGCCGCAGCGAGCAGCCCTGCCAACAACGATATTTGGCCGCCATAGAGGAATCGAGAGAACTGATCTCTGCCGTAAGCGTCGGTGCCCAGAAGAAAAATTTTACCGGGTTCGTCAACGCCAAATAAGTGCCAGTTCGATACGAAAAGCCCTGCAATCTTGTAGGGAACGCCACGCACGAAGAAATGGAGCTCATACGCATGCTCCGTTTGCATTGAGGCAGTTCCCAGATCGTCGGATTCGCGGACAAACGGACGGAAATGCAACCTACCCCCGGCATCGAAAAGGTGAAGCCGAGTCGGAGCGGCAAAAGGCTGCTCTCGATTCTGGGTGGCGAAATCATATGGAGCTACGAAACCAGCCAAAAATACCAGGCCATGCAAGCACACGACCAGAGCCAGCGCTCCCCACAGTTTTTGCTGCTGCGTCATTCGGATCGCTCCACGCGGATCCGCGGATCATTCAAGAAGAGTAAGAGGTCAGCCAGCAGGTTGCCAATCACGAGAAACACGGACGAGAGCGTCACAATGCCGACCACCACGTATATGTCGCGGGAGAGCACGGACTCGAGCATTAAGGGTCCGAGTCCGGGCCAACTCAACACCACTTCTGCAAGCAACGACATGCTCAACATTGCGGCGATCGAGAATCCGAAAAGCGAAATCAGAGGGTTCGCGGCAACAGGTAGCGCAAACCGGAATAGCAGACGGGTCTGGGAAATGCCATGACCTCGCGCCGCACGGACAAAAGGCGCTTCTAGCGCCTCAACTGTGGCCGAGCGAACGTGCCGCAGCAAAACGGGAAAGGTAACCAGCGCCAAACTAAACGACGGCAGCGCGAGATGATGTGCCACGTCTTGCACTCTTCCCCAAACGCTCATGTCCTCCGCTCCCAACGAGGCAATTCCGCCTGTTGGGAACCACCCCGTCCGTATAGCCAGGAGAAGCATCGAAAGGAAAATCAGCAGGTCTGGAACGGTTAGAAGAGTTGACGTCGCAATTCCGCCGATGCGGTCTCCCCAGCTACCTCGTTTCGCGGCACTCCAGATTCCGAGAGGAACAGCCAAAAGCCATGCGAGCAGAGTAGAAGTACCTGTCAGAAGAAGCGTGTTTCCGGCGCGAACTCGCAGCAGCGGAACGACCGGGGTGTTATAGGCGAGCGAAAATCCCATTTGCCCCTCGGCCATCGAACGGAGCCAGTGCCCGTAACGAACGAGGAGAGGTCGATCTGTGCCGTGTTCGGCTCGAAAGTGATCTATCGATTGTGAGCTAATTCTAGGATTCAGCTGCATCGCGTCGAAATAATCGCCGGGCGCAAGCTGGAGAAGTGCGAACGACAGCAACGACACGGCAAAAAGCAGCAGTCCCGCATGAATCAGGCGGCGGCCTATATATCTCATCGCGATTCCTGGGCGAAACGATCGGCATAAATGGATTCCATTGACGGCATCGCAGCCAGGAGACTTCGCGTGTACGCATTCTGTGGCCGGGCAAAGAGATCTCTCGCTTCTCCTTGCTCGACAATCCTTCCGGCGCACATGATCGCGACTCGATCCGCAAACCTTCTGACGAGGTTGAGATCGTGAGAGATGTGAAGGTACGTGAGCGAACGAGTTGCCCGCAGTTCGGCTAGAAGATCGAGAATCAGGCTCTGATTTGCGGCATCGAGATTCGAGAGAGCCTCATCAAGAATGAGCAGATCGGGATCGAGAGCTAAAGCCCTCGCAAGGGCTAAGCGCTGGCACTGGCCGCCGCTGAACTCAAATGGTCGTTTGCCCGCCGAGACCGCCGATAGCCCAACTTGTTCCATCAGTTGCAGAGCCTTCTGGTTCCTCTGCGCACTCGTGCCCAGTTTTTGAATCACCAGCGGTTCGGTGATGATTTCCAGCGCAGTCAACCGGGGATTCAGAGAAGCTATCGGTCCTTGGAAGATAAGTTGAATTTTGCGCCGGTGTAGGATCAGGTCTCGTTTGCCGGCAACCAGCAGGTTCTTGCCGCCCAACAGAATTTCGCCTGCGGTGGCTTTCTCTAACAGCGCCAAGCATCGGCCTAAGGTGGATTTTCCGGACCCAGATTCGCCAACCAGTGCCAGCGTTTCTCCGCGCTGGATTGAAAGGCTTACATCTTCGAGCGCGCGGACCTCACGCGTCGTTTTGGAAAGCGGGGCCTGCTGAATGTAACGTTTGGTCAGCCCCTGAATGCAAATCCAGGGAGCCTCTGACGATCTCGCGGCGCTCATGGGGCAAGAATCTCCTCAGGGAGCATCTCCGGGCCCAGCCTGCTCCTCAACTTCAGCCACTGAATTTCGCCGCAGCATGGACCGCGTGTACGGATGAGAAGGATGCTCGTAAAGACGAGCGAAGCAGCCTTCCTCTACAATGCGGCCCTTCGCCATCACCATCAGGCGATCGGCAAGGCTGGCTTGAGTTTCTGGATTGTGACTGATCAGAAGCAGCGAGACTTGCAGCTCCTCCTTAATTTGCCGGAGCAACGTCAGAAACTCGGCTTGACTGCACGCGTCTAGAGAAGCTGTGGGCTCATCGGCGATTACCAGCGCCGGCTCGCAAACCAACGCTTGCGCGAGCACGATTCGTTGACATTGGCCGCCGCTCAATTGACTCGGGTAGGTCGAATAAATGCGATCTATATCTCGCAGGCCCACGCGAGCAAGCATGGATTTCGCCTCTGCGCGGCAGCGATTCCAATTCCAGGCACGATGTGCGCGAACAACCTCGGCTATTTGGTCGCCCACCCGGAGCACCGGACTCAGCGCGATTCCAGGTTCTTGAGATACAAGCGAGATTTGCGCCCCGCGAATCTTGCGCAAAGATCGCTCATCCATCGCCAGAAGGTTCTGCCCTCGAAAATCAACGGAACCGGCGGCGGCTGCGCCTTTGGGCAGCAGCCCGAGCAACGCCAGAGCGATGCTCGTTTTCCCGCAGCCTGACTCTCCCATCAACCCTAAAGTTTCGCCCCGCGCAATCTCGAAATTGACCCCAGAAACCGCTTCGAATTCGAAGGAGTTATCCCGTCGATATCGAACCTTTAAGTCGCGGATTTCGATCAGATTTTGCATCAGGATGACTCCTATATCTTCGAAACACGGATCGCAACCGTCGATAGTCAGTCGGTTTGGGCGTGCTCCCGAAGGTACTGGAACGAAAGTACTAGTCGCTTCAACCGACAGTTCTTTGAGCTAACGGATACTGGGGCGGGAAATCTTTGAAGCGCCAGCCAATCCGCGGCATCCAAATGCGCAGATGTAATGGCCGGTCCAGGTGGTTCGAACCGCTGGAGTGTGTCCTCTAAGACACAGGCGGAGGATTCGAGTACATGATTCCAAGTTTCGAAGCGCTCCCACAAGCGCTAGAGTCTTCACACGCAACACGATACGAGGCGCTATTCCGCGTGTCGGAAGCTATCAACGCCTACCGCGATCCCCAGGAATTGTTCCACGCACTAACGGGCGAACTGGGCAAAGTGGTCCGCTTCGATGGCCTCGGCGTGGTGCAATACGATGAAGCTGGCAATCGAACGAAATGGCACTTAGCGCAGAGGTGCAGATGCCCGGAAGCCTCGTCGGCGGAAGTTCCTCCCGAAGAGCCGATGATCCTGTGGGTCCATCAGAATCAGGAATCGATCGTAATCTCGTCGGTTGATGAAGAGATTCGCTTCCCTACCGCCATGGACCAGTTCAGGAAGTGCGGTATTCAATCGGGCTGCGTGCTTCCGCTCGCAACCGCTCACCGGCGCCTCGGCTGCCTAGTGATTGTCAGTGAGCAGGCAAACGCTTACTCCGACGAGGAAGTTTCCTTTCTTTCCCTCGTGGCAAATCAAGTTGCCGTCGCGATGGACGACGCCTTGAATTTCGAGGCGTCTCAGCTGGCGCAGGCCCAGCTCGAACGCGAAAAAGAACGCCTCAAACTCCTACTCGATCTCAGCAACAACATTGCGTCGAATTTGGAGCTTCCCGATCTGCTTCGAGCGATTTCCGCGAATGTCCGCCAAGTGATGCAATGCGACGTCGTCGGCGTGGGCCTGCCTGATCCAGAAAGCAAGCAACTCCGGCTCCACGCGCTCGACTACCTGGTTGGCACCAGGATCACCAAAGAGGAAGGAGCCGTGCTGGAAGACAACTCTCTTTTCCATAAGGTTCTCGAGAGCCGGGAGCCTCTTATGGTGAACAGCAGCGAACTCGCCCAACTCGACCCTCGTGACCGCGCCGCCTTACAAGAGTTCCAGACCATTGTTGCCCTCCCGCTGATCAGCCGAAACCGCATGCTCGGAGTTCTCGGGCTTGCAAGACTGAGGGAAGAGTCTTTTGGCCGCGCCGACATCGACTTTCTCCGCCAGCTCAGCACCCAAGTAGCCATCGCGGTGGACAACGCCCTCGCGTACGGCCAAATCGCGAACCTGAAAGACAAACTCGCTCAGGAGAAAGTTTATCTCGAAGACGAAATTCGCACCGAAAGGCACTTCGAGGAAATCGTCGGCAAAGGCGCCTCGCTTCGCCGCCTGCTCAAGGAAGTCGAAACCGTCGCCCCCACGGATTCCACCGTCCTAATCTATGGCGAAACGGGCACGGGAAAAGAATTGATCGCCCGCGCGATCCACAACCTGAGCAAGCGCCAGCCCCAGTCTTTCGTGAAACTCAATTGCGCCGCGATTCCAACCGGTCTTCTCGAAAGCGAACTCTTCGGCCACGAGAGAGGCGCGTTCACCGGCGCAATTGCACAGCGCATCGGCCGCTTCGAGCTGGCCAATCAAGGCACTGTTTTCCTCGACGAAATCGGCGAAATTCCTCTCGAGTTGCAGCCCAAGCTTCTGCGCGTCCTTCAGGAACGCGAGTTCGAGCGCCTAGGAAGTTCTCGCACGCTTCGGACCGACGCGCGCCTGATCGCCGCCACAAACCGCGATTTAGACGCCATGGTAAAGGATCAGAAATTCCGGGAAGACCTCTTCTATCGCCTCAACGTCTTCCCTCTTCACGTGCCGCCCCTGCGCGAGCGGCCGGAAGATATTCCTCTCCTCGTGCGTCATTTTGCCGACCAATTCGCGCGCCGCGCCAACAAAACAATCGAAACGATTCCCTCTGATACCATGAAAGCGCTGTGCCGCTATCACTGGCCCGGCAACATTCGCGAGCTGCAGAACGTTATCGAGCGCGCGGTGATCGTATCAAGTGGTCCCGTGCTGAGAGTCCCGGTCGGCGACCTGAGGCAGCGCCCTCAGCCGCTAAAGACGGAGACTCCAAGCGAGGCGCCGGGGGCCAAGAACATCAGAAACGTCCTCGAAGAAGCCGAACGCAAGCAAATCATCGATGTTCTCCAAGAAACGAATTGGGTAGTAGCTGGCCCCAATGGCGCCGCCATCCGCCTCGGAATGAAACGCTCCACTCTCCAATTCCACATGCAAAAGCTCGGCATTTCCCGCAACGCTGTGTAGTTCACGCGGCATCGCTTTTTCGTCCGCGTCCGTTCGTTCAAGCGGATAGCTACATTCGTGACACTGCCAAGATGTTGGTAGGCCGCCCAACCATTGGCATTGGCACCTCGTCGGCAGCGCGGCAGATAGAATCCATCGCTTGGTATCCACTTAATTTCCAGCAACTTACCTCCGGTAGGGCCTTTCGCACGCGATGGCGCGGCAAGTGCAATTCCTCGAAGTGATCGCAAAATGCAAACGGACTAAGCCCGAATGGGTTTCGTTACTGAGGGAGGAAAGATGACAATCTTTTTAGCTTCCGCTTCGAGCCTGGCAGTCGCGTTCTACGTCTACGTTTTCGTTCATTTCGTGCGTGACGACTCCCGTATTTCACACCGCATCCACGGTCGTTCCAAATCTGGCGCGCGGCTCCGCGATTGCACTTCGCATTGATCAACGAAAGAGACACCCATGCTACGCATCTCCATCGAGAACTCGCCCACCGAGCAGACCTGGATTCTTCAGGGGCGCATCGTCAGACCGTGGGCCGCAGAGCTTAGGTACTGTTGGAAAAAGGCCCACGCCGAATGCAAGGGCCGAAAATGCATCGTGGATTTGAGCGAAGTCACCTTTATCGACGGACACGGGGAGAGAATGCTGGCCAAAATGATGAATGAGGGCGCTGAGTTCGTTGTTCGTGGTCTATACGCAAAACACTTACTTGAAAGGCTGAAAGACAACCTAAAGCGCCGGACCAGCAAACTGCCCGTCGGAATCGCGCTACTGCTGCTCACAGGCTGGTTGGCCGGTTGTGCAAGTCCTCAGGCTTCCACAACGCCGCCACCGCCGCCTGAAGTCGATGTCGTCAACGTCACGCAAAAAGAAGTTCCCATTTACGGGGATTGGGTAGCCACTCTCGACGGCTATGTAAACGCGCAGATCGAGCCTCAGGTCTCCGGGTACGTTGTGAAACAAGACTACCGGGAAGGTTCGATGGTTCGCAAAGGCGACGTTCTATTCGAGATCGACCCTCGACCTTTCCAAGCAGTCCTCGATCAAGCCAAGGGACAGCTTGCCCAAGCCATCGCCCAACAAGGCCTCGCCGCTATCAACGTGAAACGCGACATCCCCGAAGCGGAAGCGCGCGCGATTCCGCAGAGTCAGCTCGACAATGACACACAAGCAAAGCTTGCCGCGGAGGCGACGATTCAGGCCGACCAAGCCGCCGTGGAAACGGCTCAATTGAACTTGGGTTTCACAAGGGTCCGTTCGCTAGTGGATGGAATTGCAGGCACTGCCCAGATTCAGGTCGGCAACTTTGTTGGCCCGGGTTCCGTGCTTACCACTGTCTCTCAATTGAATCCTATCAAGGCTTATTTTTCCATTAGCGAACTTGAGTACCTGCATATCGCCGATAAAATCAAACCTGGCGCGGTTGGCGATCTTCTGCGAAGCAGTAAGTCCGTTCCGCTGCAGCTCATTCTTGCCGACCAAAGCACCTACCAATACCCCGGAGAAGTAGTTTTCGCCGACCGCCAAGTCAATTCGCAGACCGGAACCATTCGTATAACCGGCGCATTCCCCAATCCCAACAATATTCTTCGGCCGGGACAATTTGGACGCGTGCGCGCCGTCACCATGCTGCAAAAAAACGCCCTACTCGTTCCGCAGCGCGCCGTCACCGAACTCCAGGGAACCTACCAGGTCGCGGTGGTGGGCCAGGACAACAAGGTCAGCATCCGCAATGTGAAGGTTGGCGACCGAGTGGGTCCCCTGTGGGTCATCGACGAGGGACTCAAGCCAGGCGATAGGGTGATCACGGAAGGCGTCGAGAAGGTCCGCGACGGCGTAACCGTAAACCCCAAACTCACCGATTCGGAGTCGGAGGCCAACTGAGATGTCGAAATTCTTCATCAATCGCCCGATTGTCGCCATGGTAATTGCGATCCTCATGGTCATCGTGGGGCTCGTCTCCATGACGACACTGCCCACGGCCCAATTTCCAGACATCGTTCCGCCGGAAATTCAGATTCAGGCCAATTACCCCGGCGCGGATGCAAAAACCCTCGAGCAATCGGTTGCCACGCCCATTGAGCAGCAAGTCTCCGGCGTCGACAACATGAACTACATGTATTCGACGAACGCCAACAACGGCCAGACCACGATCACCGTCAATTTCGATGTAAAGACCGATCCCAATATTGACCAGGTGCTCACCGATCTTAGGGAATCGCAAGCGGTCTCCCAACTACCTCCCCAAGTGAACGCTGCCGGTATCACCGTACAGAAATCGCAGCACTCCCCGTTGATGCTCATCGATCTCTATTCTCCCAAAGGCACCTACGACAGCACGTTCCTGGCGAACTACGCTTACATCAACCTCACCGACGAACTGAACCGCGTACCTGGAGTAGCGCGCGTTCAGATCTTTGGCGCCGGGCAGTACGCGATGCGCATCTGGGTGAAGCCGGACCAGTTGGCGAAGCTCAACGTCACCGTCCCGCAGATTGTTCAGGCAATCAACACGCAAAACACCGTAAATCCCGCCGGCCAGATTGGTGGCGAGCCCGTTCCCAAAGGGCAGGAATTCACATACGCCGTCCGCGCCCAAGGACGCCTCGTCTCTGCCGATGAGTTCGGGCAGATCGTCATTCGCGCGAATCCCGATGGCTCGATCCTCCGCCTGAAGGACGTTGCGCGTATCGAACTCGGCGCGCAGGCCTATGACCTCGGAGGCCGCTTTAATGGCAAGCCTTCCGCGATTCTCGCCATCTACCAATTGCCCGGATCCAATGCCGTCCAAACCGCCAAAGCTGTCCGGCAGCGTATCGCTCAATTGAAGCAAAGATTCCCGGCCGACCTGGACTATCAGTTCGGTCTGGACACTACGCTCGCAGTTTCGGCCGGCATCAAGGAAATTGTCCGCACACTGGTTGAAGCGCTTTTGTTGGTTATTCTCGTGGTGTACATTTTTTTGCAGAACTGGCGCGCTACGCTGATTCCCCTCCTGGCCGTTCCGGTTTCGCTGATTGGCACTTTTGCTGTTTTCCCCCTGCTCGGTTTTTCGATCAACACGCTTTCTTTATTCGGACTCGTTCTCGCGATCGGGTTAGTCGTGGACGACGCCATCGTCGTCGTAGAAGCCGTGGAACGCCATATCGAAGAGGGCCTGTCCCCGCGCGACGCCGCGATCAAAGCCATGCAAGAAGTTTCGGGACCGGTGGTCGCCATCGCGCTGATTCTCACAGCGGTCTTCGTTCCCACTGTATTCATTCCCGGGATTACTGGCAGGCTCTATCAGCAATTCGCTGTCACGATAGCGATCTCCGTAATTTTCTCCGCATTCAACGCCCTCACCCTAAGCCCGGCTCTCTCGGCTCTGCTGCTCAAACCTCGAAAGCAGTCCCGCGGACCTCTGGCGCGTTTTTTCGCATTGTTCAACCGGGCCTTTCATCGGACGACGAACGGCTACGTGAGCTTCTCCGGTTTCCTGATCCGCAAATCCGGCTTTAGCCTTCTCTTCCTGGCACTGGTCGCCGTCGCCGCCGTCTTCATAGGGTCGCGGCTGCCCTCATCGTTTCTCCCCAATGAGGACCAGGGTTATGTCTTTGTGGGTCTCCAGTTGCCGGCTGCCGCATCGCTCCAACGCACTGAAGTTGCATCGAGCGAGGTTGAAAAGGCCATCCTGCACACGCCCGGCGTTGCCAGTTGCACTTCGGTGATAGGTTTCAGCCTGATCAGCGTGACGCAAGATACCTATCACTCGTTCTTCTTCGTAACACTCAAGGATTGGGACGCACGGAAACGCCCGGAGGAACAGTATGCCGCTATCCAGAAAAGTCTCGGTGCGTCGCTTTCTCGCGTGAAGGAAGGACTCGCATTTTCCTTCCCGCCTCCGGCGATTCTTGGAGTGGGCACCTCCGGCGGCGTCACGTTCATTCTGGAAGATCGTTCCGGTAGCAGCGATCCCGAATTTCTGGCGAGAAACGTAAAGAAATTCGTCGATGCGGCGAGTAAGCGCCCCGAGCTGGCTGGTTTGTTGCCCAGCTATTTTCCGAACGTCCCGCAGGACTATGTCGACGTTGACCGCGCCAAGGTAATGTCCGAAGGCGTGAATATCGGCGATGTCTACGAGACCATGCAGGCCTTCATGGGCGGTTACCTTGTGAATTACTTCAACCGTTTCGGCCGGCAGTGGCAGGTGTACGTCGAAGCGGACGGCGACTATCGCACTCGCGCCTCCAATATCGGGCAATTCTATGTGACCAACGCTAGCGGCGGCAGTGTGCCGTTGAGCGCTGTGACCAACATTAAGAACATCAGCGGCCCGGAATTCACCATGCGGTACAACGAGTACGAAGCAGCGCAAATCAATGCGGCAGCCGCTCCCGGTTACAGTTCAGGACAGGCCAGAGCCGCGCTCGAGCAGGTATTCGCGCAAACCATGCCACGCGAGATGGGCTTCGACTATGAGGGCATGTCCTACCAGGAACAGAGGGCGTCGCAGGGTGTCTCGGCATCCGCGATTTTCGGACTTTCTCTGCTATTCGTCTTCCTCATCCTCGCGGCGCAATACGAAAGTTGGTCGCTTCCCTTTAGCGTTCTCTTGGGAACTCCGATTGCCGTCTTTGGCGCCTTCCTCACCCTGTGGCTGCGCCATTTCGAAAATGACGTATACACACAGATCGCCTTGGTCATGCTGATCGGGTTGGCTGCGAAGAACGCGATTCTGATTGTGGAGTTCGCCAAATCGGAATACGAGTCCGGCAAGAGCATCACCGACGCCGCACTAACCGGTGCCCGCATTCGTCTCCGGCCCATTCTGATGACCGCATTCGCATTCATTCTGGGCAGCGCGCCGCTTTGGTTTGCTACAGGAGCGGGAGCCTCGGCCCGCCGCATCATGGGCACCGCCGTCATCGGTGGGATGCTCGCGGCCTCGGTCATCGCCGTTTTTCTGATCCCGGTCACATTCTCTGTGGTCGAACGCCTGACGCTCCGCGCCAAGCAGTTGGCGGGCGCAAAGACACCGTCAGTCACTGCGGAAGGGGAGCCCGGTATGACACGGCCCTCATATTCGATCCTCACGCTAAGCCTCGGGCTTGTTCTCGCGGGCTGCACAGTCGGTCCGCGCTACCAAAGGCCGGTGATCGATACGCCGCAAGCCTACCGAGGCCCCGCGGAAGAAGCTGCTGAGCCAGCACCGCAATCTCTCGGTGACGCGAGGTGGTGGACCGTCTTCCAGGATCCACAGCTGCAAGAGTTGATTCGTGTGGCCTTGCAACAGAACTTCGACGTGCGCATTGCCGCCACTCGCGTCCTTCAAGCGCAGGCGCAATTGGGCATCACTCGCGCCGACCAATTTCCATCGGTCAACGCCGGCGCCGACTACACCGCTCAGCGTCTTGCAAAGACTTCGAGTATCCTTCCTGCTTTCGAAACGAATACGGGCGAGCTGAATTTGTCCGTTCTCTGGAATCTCGATTTCTGGGGAAAATACCGCAAGGCCACGGAAGCGGCCCGCGCCAACCTGCTCGTCAGCGAATGGGGCCGCCGCGCCGTGCTGGATTCGGTTATCTCGAATGTCGCGACGGCCTATTTTCAGCTCCGCGCCATCGATTTGCAGCTCGAAATCTCAAAAGATACGCTCGCGTCGCGCCAGGATTCTTTGCGCCTCACCCAAGTGCTCGCGCGCAACGGCTCCGCCTCCGATCTCGATGTGCGTCAGGCGGAGCAGCTCGTTTACACCGCATCGGAGACGATTCCAGACCTAGAGCGCCAGATTCAGCAGCAAGAAAACCTTATCAGCATTCTGCTCGGCAGGAACCCAGGTCCGATCGCTCGCGGTCGCCAGATCACCGAGCAGCCAAACCCCGTCAGCGTTCCACCGGGCCTTCCCTCCGCGCTCCTCGAACGCCGTCCCGACATTCGGGAGGCAGAGGAAAATCTAATCGCGGCGAATGCGGAAATCGGAGTGGCCAAGGCCGCCTACTTTCCCAGCATTTCACTGACTGGCACCGCAGGGTTCCAAAGCGACGCCCTCACGCGCCTTTTCACCGGTCCAGCAGGTCTGTGGACCGCAGGGCCGTCGTTGACGCAACCGATATTCGAAGGCGGAAGGATCCGGTCCAACGTAAGACTCACCGAGGCCCAAAAGCAGCAGGAACTGCTAACCTACGAAAGCACAATTCAAGAAGCGTTTCGCGAAGTTTCCGACTCGCTCATCGCCTATCAAAAAGATCACGAGTTCCGCGAGCAGCAGCGCCTCTTGACCACGGCTGCACAGGGAGCCGCGCGACTCTCCGACATCCGGTATCGCGGCGGGACGGCGAGCTACCTCGAAGTTCTGACGAACGACACTAACTATTTCTCCGCGGAACTGAACCTCGTCCAGGCGCAGCTCAATGAGCGGCTAGCCCTAGTTCAGCTCTACCAGGCTCTCGGTGGCGGGTGGCAGGAATAGGCATCCACGATAAGCCCCGCTTCGATGCAAGTTGAGCTGGCACGACTAATCAGGCAGGTGGAATTGCATTGCGTCCGTTTTTCGCCCATAGCTGGAAAACGCAAGCAGCGTGGAATAGCGCGGCAGGGGCGCATCTGTACGGAAGTACTTCTTATAGGCAAAAATCCAATCGCTCGCGACATCTTTCTGGGCGGTGGCAAGACTGACCTTGCGGCTGCAGACAGATTGGTGAAGGTAGTCCTCCAGTTGATCTTTGACGAATGAATTCCAGGTGGTGTTGTAACGCGGCTCCGGCCAAAGATTGCGGATGTCGTCCGCACCTCCTAACCCGGGCGTGATGAGATAATCCACCTCGTAATTCGCAACCGGAGCATTCCGCATTCCATATTCCTGAAAAACCTTTTGCTGCAAAGCGCCTGACACCGTCCGAACCACCTCGTCATGATCCATCGAGCAAATATCGGCGATGGCAACGGGCCTCGTAGCGCCGGGCGTGAGGTTTCTATTGGGGAGCAAGCCTGCATACGCGCCCGCGTTTTGTCCTATCGTTTGCCGGAATAGCACTCTCGTCCCAAGCATCGCCAGGATCGCCAACGCGCACGCGAACGCAAAGGCGCGCGTGCTGAACGGGAAACGCAGGCCCCATGGTGCTGCTTTTTCGCGACGGGACTGCCTCGCCTGTTCCGCCAATTGAGCCTTGAGAAGCGCGCGAGGGCCGGCAATGGGGGGCAACATGGGATCGAGATCCTGGTGGTGAGCCCGTACGAAATCGGAAATCGTTCCTTCGATTTCAGCCATCCGCGTGCGGCAATCCCAGCAGGCTGCAAGATGATCGCGGATCTTGGCGGCAAGGCGCCGGGGGAGCTCGCCGTCGGCGGCGAGAAGCAACTCTTGGTCCGATGGATGGAATATTTTATTCGACATAGCGTTATCTCTCGTCTGCGCACATGAGTCGCGCAAGTGACCGCGCCAGCGAAATGGATACGGCTCCTACGGAGACGCCGAGTACCTGAGCGATTTCCCGATAACGAAGGCCCTCGGCACGCAGACCCAGACAGCACCGATCCTGTTCTGGAAGAGCGCAGAGAACAGCCAGCAAACGTGTTTGCCGCTGCCTCGATAACATTTGTTCCTCTGGGTTCGGAGACGGATCGGATTGTTTTTCCGCGATCGCTCCATCGGGGTTCAGCTTGTCCTGCCCGCGCTGATTCGCATGTCGCTGTTTCAGGGCGAGATTATGCGCCACGCAAAAAATCCAGCCACGAAGGTTGCGACGAGACTTTCCAAAATTCAAGTGCCGGAAAAGCGCAAGGAACACTTCCTGAATGACCTCTTCCCCATCATGTACAGACAAGCCAAGTGAGAGTACGTATCGGAGAAGCGGGGTCCGAAACTGGTCAAAGAGATTGATGACCTCGCGTTCGATCTCCGACGGCTTCGCGGAGAACGCCTTAGTCGTCGGGAACGGCAGCTCGTTGACAGTATCTATGGGGGGAATCAACATTGCCTCCTACATGTATATTCCTTTTCCCTCTCCTCTGTTCAAGATTTTTGAAGCCTGCCTGTACGGCGTGGATAGACCGAAAAAAGCATGAACAGAACAGCACGCCGGGGAATATTCAAAGTGAAGGGCAGGCAGGACTCGCTCGGCCGACGATCTGGTCTGCCTGAGAAGACTCAACACCCGAGCGACAGGAGATCACTCTTAATGAAGAGGCTTGCAGCTTTCTTCGTTTTCTGTGCCTTGCCACTTTTCGGCCAGACGAACACCGGAGAACTGCGCCTGAAAGTGACGGACGCCTCCGGCCTGGCCATAGCGAAGGCGGGGGTGACGCTGCGAAGCGAAGGCAATCAATACAGCAACTCACTCGTGACGAACGACGCCGGCCGATTGGATGTGTCCAGACTGGCGTTCGGAGAATACCAAATCTCGATCCTGCAACCGGGATTCGCGCCGTTTTCAGAGACGGTTGAGATTCGATCGCAATTGCCCACAGACGTAACCGCTGTGCTGCAAGTCGCTTCCGTGACAGCGCAAGTGGTGGTGAACGCGAACAATACGCTCATCAATCCCGATGAGGCGGGATCGGAGAGCAAAATCGGCGCCTCCGGCATTACAGATCGGGTCTCGTCGCTGCCCGGCCGGTCCATCCAAGACTTGGTCAACTCACAACCGGGCTGGCTCTACGAAGGGAATGCCGTGCTCCATCCGCGCGGGTCGGAATATCAGACGCAGTTTGTAGTGGACGGTATTCCGTTGACGGACAATCGCTCGCCCAGCTTTGGCCCAGAACTGGAAGCTGACGACGTGGATTCCATCACGATCTACACGGCGGGCATACCAGCCGAGTATGGGCGAAAAATGGGGGGAGTGGTTGAACTCAACACAATGCAAGATACGACTCCAGGCTTTCACGGGGAGGCAGTGCTTTCTGGAGGCAGCTTTGACACGGCGGGAGCCTTTTTCAAAGGGGAGGAGGTTTGGGGGAAGAACACGATCGATTTCAGCGCGAGCGGTGACGGAACGGCGCACTATCTGAATCCGGTGGTGACCAGCAATTTCACAAACCGGGGGACCACGGGTGATTTCTCGGTCGAATACGAACGCAACTTCACGCCGAGCGACCGGCTGACGATGAGCGTTCGCCACGAATTCTCGCGTTATGAGCTACCCAACGAAACAGTGCAAGAGGCTGCGGAGCAACTGCAGACGGCGGACAACTTCGAGACAATGGGGATCATTTCCTATCAGCATATTTTCTCGCCTCACGCCGTCGCGGATATTCACGCGATGGTTCGAGACAACGCGAATGACTTTTATTCGAACGGGAACTCGACGCCCGTCATCCTTACCCAGCACAACTGGTTTCGCGAGGGATACGTGCGCGGAACGTTTACGCTCAATCACGGGAACAGCGAGTGGAAAGTGGGCCTCGAATCGGACAACACGTTTCTGAATGAGAACACGAAATACGTCGTGACCGACGCCACCCAGTTCGACGACAGCACTCCCTGCCAATCCGGCAGCATCGACGACCCGGTAGATTTCGGGGATTGCACGTTTCAATTCGTAGGCAACCACCCTGACCTCGAGCAGGCGGTGTTCATTCAAGACCTCTACCATGTGGGAAATTGGACGATCAACGCGGGCGTGCGCTGGGATCATTACCAGCTGCTCCTGAACCGGCAGGCGTTCGAACCGCGCTTTGCGATCTCGCGCTATTTTCCTTCCACCGGAATTCTGCTGCATTTTTCGTACGACCGCGTGTTCCAGACTCCCTCATTCGAAAACATCCTCTATTCAAGCTCGCCGGAAGTGACGGCACTTTCGAGCGACTTCCTGCGCCTGCCCGTTGAGCCCTCGGAGGGTAACTACTACGAGGTTGGTCTGACCAAAGCGTTTGCCGGAAAATTGCGGTTGGATGCGAATTATTTTCGCCGCCTGGTCAACAACTATGCCGACGACGACCAGATTGACAACACAACCATTAGTTTCCCGATCGCGTTTCGCAAAGCGATTCTCTACGGAGCCGAGGGCAAACTCGAGCTGACTCCCTGGGGGCGGTTTTCCGGCTTCCTGAGCTATTCCTACATCGTCGGCAACGCGTGGAACCCGGTTACCGGCGGGCTCTTTCTGGGGGACGATGCAGACGCAGCCGAGACGGCCACCAGCGGACACTTCCCGGATTCACAGGACCAGCGCAACACCGTCCGCGGGCGAGTCCGGTTCCAGGTTGCGCCGAGACTTTGGGTTGCGGGCGGCATCCAGTATGACACTGGCCTGCCGTTTGACTTTGAGTGCGACCCGAGCCTGACCCAGCAGCAGTGCATCGCCAACGAGGCTCTGATCTACGGGCAGGATGTAGTGAATCGGATCAACTTCGATCGCGGCCGCATTCTCCCGTCGTTCCAGGTGAACGCTTCGGTGGGCGCCGATCTCTACAAGTCCGAGCGCTTTAAGGTTCACCTCCAGGCCGACGGGGAAAACCTGACCAACGTCATAGACGTGATCGACTTCGGCGGGCTCTTCTCCGGCAATGCCATCGGGCCATCGCGAAGCTTTGCCTTGCGCCTGCAGACGGATTTCTAGGGGGCGGATGGCCGGTCAGGAAAGGAGGATCGCACGCTCCGCCATCGCGGAGTTTGCAGCGGTTCTAGGAGCAGAAAGGAAGTGCAATGGCTACGAGGGGGAAAACGCTTTTATCTTCGATCATCGTTCTAATTGTGGCAGGAGTGGTCGCAGGCACCGCATTATGGCGCGGATATTACCGTGTTCCAACAAATGTTGCATACGTGACCGAGGAAAACGGCAAAATCGACGTGATCGATTTGGCCACGATGAAAGTGGTTCGCTCGGTGCAGCCGATTGGCGTATCACCGCGAGGCGAGGGAATCACAGATGATGGGAAATACCTGATCACCGCAGACAAAGACAGCGCCGACATTGCCGTTTTCCGTACGGCGCGGCTCAGGCTAGTCGCGAAAGAACACGTCGGCGACAATCCCGAATTCATCAAGGTCGATCCGGCGGGCGACCGCGTTTTCGCGACGTTTGAACCGGGCTCATCGGGCGGGCCACCATCGGCGAACGGCGCCGACGATGACGACGATGATGCGAACGAGCCGCCCGCCCAGATTGCGTCTTTCCGCGTGGGCACTTGGGCTGCGGGACCCGTTTCGACCGCTGGCCGGGAGACCGAAGGCTTGGAGTTCTCGCCGGACGGCAAATATCTGTTGGTAGCGAACGAAGCGCAGAATAATATTGGCATTTTCGACGCTGCGATCGGCGCCCACATCCGCGACATCGACCTCAAGCCGTACGGCCTGCGCCCCCGGGACATCAAGGTTTCGCCGCTGCACACCTTCTACGCCGTTACGATGGAAGCTTCGGGCACGCTACTGAAGATGAGCATGAATTTCAACGTGCTCAAGTCTGTCTCGACGGCAGCGAAGCCGTACGGCGAGTCATTTGACCGTGCAGGGAGGCGTATCTTCGTGGCAGCGGCGATGGCCCGCAAGCTTCAGGTGTTTGACGCCGACTCGCTCAATCTCATCGCTGAAATTCCTGTTGGACGGCGCTGTTGGCACTTCACATTCACGCCCGACGATTCGAAGATTCTGCTCGCCTGCGGCCGTTCAAACAACATCTTCGTGGTCGACCCGAACTCCTACGAACAGATCACGACAATCGAAGGCTTCACTTTGCCGTGGGGAATCATCACGTACCCACGGTCGTATGGCAGTTTGGGCTTGCCATGACATTCGCGAGTAATTATTTGCGGCGTGGAAGCAAAACTCGATTTGCAGCCGGCGCGCGGCTTCTCGGGTTTTCTAAGCTATTCCTACACTTTGGGTAATGCGTGGTATCCGGTTACGGGCGGACTATTCCTCGGGGACGACGCGGTGACACCGAGTTCCGGCCACTTCCCGGATTCGCAGGATCAGCGCAACACCGTTCGCGGGCGTATCCGCTACGAGATTGGGCCGCGTCTCTGGATTGCGGGCGGGATTCAATATGATACCGGGCTGCCATTCGAGTTCGATGGCGATCCGGCCACGGTGCTAGCCGAATACGGGCAGCAAGTGCTCAACCGCATCAATTTCAATCGCGGCCGTATCTATCCGTCGTTCCAGGTGAATGCCTCGGTGGGCGCCGACATTTACAAATCGGATCGCCTGAACATGAAATTGCAAGTCGATGGAGAAAACCTTACGAATGTGCTGGATGTGATCGACTTCGGCGGACTCTTCTCGGGTAACGCAATCGGCCCCTCGCGCAGCTACTCCCTGCGGCTCTCCACTAACTTTTAGCGCACCGGCAAAGCGGCCTTCCTGCGGAGTTTGGCGGTCAAATCCTGATTGATGTCTTAACGAGGTCGGCCTCACAACGGCCCGAGTAGACTGTTCGGTGTTCACCCTACAGAGCTCGGACCGAAGGAGGCCGAGATGAGAATTATAGGATGTGATTTGCATAGTCGCCAGCAGACGTTGGCGATGCTGGACACCACAACGGGCGAGATAGAGAGAACGACTCTGAAGCACGAAGAGAACACGGTGCGAGAGTTTTATTCCAACCTTCCAGGGCCCGTGCGTGTGGGGATCGAAGCCACCGGATCGATGCAGTGGTTCGTGAACCTCATGGAAGAACTGGGAATCGAATGCCTGGTGGGACATCCGGCAGAGATTCGAGCGGCCGAACCACGAAAACAAAAACATGATCGACGAGATGCGGACTTACTCCTGTCACTACTGGTAGAGGAGCGCTTTCCGACGATCTGGCTGCCCACGAAAGAACTGTTGGACATTCGGGCCTTATTGCGGCACCGCCACCAATGGGTGGGCCTGCGGGTCAAAATACAAAATGCGCTGCAGGCGATTGCTTTGGCAAATGGGCTGCGACGAGGACCTTCCCTGTGGACCCAAGCAGGCCAACACGCGATCGCGGCTTTGCCGTTGTCACCGCATGCCGCCTATCGGCGGAATGAGTTGCAGGCGATGTATGAGAAATTCGAGGCGGAGATCGAAAAACTAAATCAGCGAGTCGAGCAGCAAGCTCGTGAACGTTCCGGAGCACGGTTGTTGATGACTCATCCTGGAGTAGGGCCGATCACTGCCTTAGCGACCGACGTATTCCTGGGCGATCCATCCCGATTCGCAGACAGCAAAACCCTGGCGAGTTATGTGGGGATGATCCCCGGAGAATATTCCAGTGGAAAGCGACAGCGACTGGGTGGCCTAACCAAACAAGGCAATCCGCTGTTGCGATTTCTCTGGGGCGAAGCAGCAATCCATGCGGTACGCCGGGATCCAGAGTTGAAACATTTTTACCACCGCAAATTAATCCAGAAGGGTCTCGGAAAGGCGAGAGCCGCCGTGGCTCGCAAACTGGGAATCCGGATGTGGATCATGCTGCGGGATCGGATTGAGTACCACGAGTTCTGTCGTCGTGGACAGATGCAGCAGACCAGTGGTGATGCCTGTGCGGGGATGCCAGGACCGCGTTATGGTGCGAAAGTCACCGGCTGATTGATTAGGCTACCCGCCTCCCTGAAAGGGGAGATCGAAAAACTCATCGTGGTCCATGGTGATCGAAGAGATGACTGGTGGGCAACACCAAGTGGATGAGCGCAAAAGGCTGAGCAACTTAGGGTGAACGCAGATGAACAGACGCTCCTGAAACAGACGCCATTCGTGCGCCGACGAAGAACTGTGTTCGATTCGAGCAATGAGCGTAAGAAAAATCCCTTGCAACAGCCGGCCTCGTTAGAGATAACGCGCTTACCGGAAAAGCGAACTACTACTTCAGATAGACGGTTAACCGACTATCAGGAGTCAGACGCGTCGACGCGGTGTAGACTCTGGGGTGATCGAAGAAACAGCGCGACTTGACAAGTCCTACGCTCCGATTCCGCTAAAGCATTTAGCTCCTTGTCAAATTGGAGGCTCAGGATGAACGATCAAAAGAAGGAGGAGCATTCTGGAGCGCGAGATCAAGAGATCCGTGCGGCACTGGATCAGCATTGGGCTGCCTCCGATGCCAACGATTTTGAAACCGAGCACCGCATCTATCACGAGGGCGCCGTGCTGGAATACCCGCAGTCAGGAGAGCGAACCCGCGGTCGACGGAACATACAGAGCCAGCGCGCCGGTCAGCCAAGCAACAAGCGGTTTTCTATCCGACGAATCGTTGGCAGTGGTGATCTATGGGTCACCGAATTCATCCTGACATATGACGGCAAGCCGTCCTACACCGTGAGCATCATGGAGTTCAGGGGCGACAAAGTTGCGCGGGAAACACAGTACTTTGCGGACCCATTTGTGGCTCCCGCATTCCGCGCTCAATGGGTCGAACGGATGGACACATAATCTCGGGGCGCGAGAATTCGCGAACGACACCGCCATTTGCGGTTTGCGGCATAGTTGTCGAGAACAGAGATTAACGCCAGAGCCCCGCTAAGTCTTGATTGATGCGGTTGACGGAGAAGTCGAACTCTGTGGTATAGGGTATCGTCACAGCACATTCTCCGATGGAGGGACAAGAGGTGGATTGGCAACGGTTGGTCCAGTTTGCGCTGTCGGGTAGCAGTGATTTGGAACAATATGCCATCCTGCTGGTACGCGTTTCGATCGGGCTGTTCTTCGCCATCTCCGGGGCAAACAAATTGTTTGTCGCCGGCGGCACGAAACCTGTTTACGAAACGCTCGTTAAGGCCAAAGCCCCGTTTCCCCAACTAACGGCTTATTTCGTGTCGGGTGTCGAGTTCGTTGGCGGGTCCTTGGTGACCGTTGGGTTTCTTTCGAGCCCGGCCTGCGTGGCTTTATTGATCGATATGATTGTCGCCACCCTGACCAACGCGCTTTCCACCATGCCTAAAGGACTTTCGCCCCTTAGCTGGCTCGACGATTTCCTCTACCTTCCGGAAGTCCTGTACGTGCTCTTCTTTATCTGGCTGATCTGCTCTGGTCCGGGAAAGTTCAGTGTCGATTACTGGCTCGCCGGCAAATTGCTGAGGTGATCGATCGGCGCAGCAGCTTGTTACTAGACAAGAGCTTGCTGGTCATTAACAGAATTTTTCAGCCGCAGGACTGGCGCTGAGCCCCGCATCGCTCTTCGCTGAACTACAAATCCTCCACTTCAAGCCGCGCCTGTGCCTGCAGTTATCGCCGTCAAGTGACAATCACATGGTCGCGCTCAGATGCCTTTAATCTCACCACCATCCATACGCACAGAACTGCCGGTCATCCACTTCGCCGCAGGCGATACCAGATAACTCAGCAGGTCGGCGATCTCTTCTGGCTTCCCAAAGCGGCTGATGCCAGCTTCCTCCGGGAACTTCTTGATTGCTTCTTCGACGCTAAGATTGTGAGCGGGCGCCCACTTTTCAAAGAAGGACCTTCGGCGTCCAGTCATCACCGCACCCGGCACCACGCTGTTGACCTGTACTCCGTCCTTGATTCCCTGCTCGGCGAATGCTTTGGCGAGTGCAAGGATGGCTGCGTTCGTTGCCGCGACTGCCGCAAATCCAGGTTTCGGGTCGAGAGCCGCGCTTCCGGAGAGCAACACCACGGATCCATTCGAAGCCTTCAAAGCATCCCAAGCCCGTATTGTCAGGCGACGCGCACCGTGCAGCTTCAGCGCCATACCGTCATCCCACTGCGCGTCCGTCATCTCGAACAAATCGATCTGTGGCACCGCGCCAGCAATATTGAGCAGCGCGTCGATTCTGCCGAAGCGCTCGAGTGTTCCTTTGACAACATTCTCAGCGGATTGCGGCTCGCGCAGGTCGAGAGCGTAAACCATCGCCTCGGCTCCCGCGGACCTGACGTCACCGGCGGCAACATCTAGCCCATCCTTATTTCTCGCAACCAGCACGATGACTGAAAAATCGCGTGCGAGCCGAAGCGCCGTCGCCCGCCCGATGCCTTGGCTCGCACCGGTGACGACGGCAACAGATTTGGTCGCCATAACATTGCTCCCTCCAGATCTTTTTACTTTGTCACGCTCGAGGCTCCAATCGAGCGGCTTTCACCCGCCGCTTCCAAGATCAGATCGACCACGAGATTCGCCGCTGTGTACATCGGAGAATGGTCTACGGGTTTTGACCGGACAGTCGCTCCCATGCGATCTGCCATAAAACGCTGCGTCTTCGGGTTGATCATGCGGTCCTCTTCCGCGAGCAGAAACCACGACGGCCTCACTTTCCATGCGGGGGCCGGGGCCGGCTCTTGAATGCACTGAACCGCAATCGGCCGCTGCACTGTCTGCATGATGCTTGTCTGGTCGGCCGATGCTTTGTGAGCAACCGCTTCGCGAAACCCACCTTCCGGCATCCAGATAAAACCATGCGCATCGGGTTCCAGCTTGGGTGCGTTCGGATGCGGTTCGTCGCGATAAAACACCTTTGCGACCGTCTCGCCCTCGTCGGGTGCGAGCGCGGCGATATACACGAGGGACTTAACCCGGTCCTCGCGCGCCGCCCCAATCACCGCGCCTCCGTAGGCGTGGGCGGCCAGGACCAACGGGCCGCTCGTTCGTTCGAGTGCGCGATTCAGAGCGGCAACGTCGTCGCTTAACGACGTGAGTGGGATCGGGGCGCAGATCACGCTAAGGCCGCACCGCTGTAAGGGGAGAATGACGTTGGTCCAACACGACCCGTCGGCCCATGCTCCATGTACCAAAACGATGGCGGGGTTCTCAGGAAGGGTATTCATCTCCGGACTCCGCTTTCTCCGGCTCTGGCGCCCGACGACGTTTGTTTCCAGGAAGTCTTTCATCGCGGAGGCAATCTCTACGACGTGCGTCTCTGTCGCGAAATGTCCGGTATCAAGGAACTGAACCTTTGCGTTAGGCAAGTCTTTTCGGAATGCCTCCGCTCCTGCAGGAATGAAAAAAGGATCATTCTTGCCCCAGATCGCGAGCAAAGGCGGCTTGGATTTGCGGAAATATTCCTGGAATTTCGGATAGAGTTTCACGTTCGACGCGTAATCGAGAAACAAATCGAGCTGAATCTCTTTGTTTCCCGGACGCTCGAACAGCGCCGTGTCCAATGTGTACGACTCAGGCGGAACACTTTCCGGATTGGCTACGCCGTGGGTGTACTGCCAGCGCGTTCCCTCGAGGTCAAAATATTCTTGCGGATCATGTCGCGATTCTCTGCTGTGGGCTCAGACCAGTATTTTCGGATCGGGCCCCAGGCGTCGCCAAGACCTTCTTCGTACGCGTTGCCGTTCTGCGAAACAATCGCGGTGATCCGCTCCGGGTGAGCCATCGCGAGACGGAAGCCTGTTGGCGCGCCATAGTCGAACACGTAGATTGCATAGCGGTTGAGTTTGAGCGCCTGCGTGAAGGCGTCTATCGTCAACGCCAATCCGTCGAACGAGTACGACGTATTTTCGTTCGGCCGGAACTTCCGTGAATCCGAAACCAGGAAGGTCCGGAGCGATCACGCGGTAATCAGTCGCCAGGCGCGGGATGAGTTCGCGGAACATGAAAGATGAGGTCGGGAATCCGTGCAACAAAAGAACCACGGGCGCGTTCGCATCGCCGGCCGCCCGATAAAACACTCGGACGCCATCGGCTTCGACCTTTGGACGGATGTCAGACGGGTATTCTGAAACCGGTTTGTCGCTGCCTCGATTCGTTGTCGCTCATCGCGTCGTTCCTTATTCGAATCATTAACGCCATTCTCTCACTCATGCTTGTTCCGCGTCTTAGCTCGGGCTGACGAGCATGGCCGAGAGGTTTCAGAACTTTTCGAGCTCTGCCAGGCCGAACACCACGTGGAATCGCGCACAATAAATGACCACGTCGTCGTATTTGGTGAGGTCCGCCGAATCAGGGAGATCGTAGTTCTGGTCGCCTTGGTTCGCTTTTATCGGGCCGAGTTCGACGCTGTCCAGCTGGCCTTTCAGAAAGTCTTGCTTGAGGCTTTCGTCGGAGCTTTGGGCGAGCACGACATGCACGTCCGGACCATTCGACGTCATAAAATCCGTCAGCCGAAGGTCTGCGCCTGCCGTCGGGCGATTGATAAATCGAAGCTCGGCCGCTGGTCGGATGGGCGCGACCAGCAAGTAGCCCCGTGTAGAGAGGTTGAACATCGGCGCTCGAGCTAAACGGAGCGGGCTCATTGACCTTTGACGTTCACCCACAACTTTTCCGGTCGAAAAGCCCACCAGAGGGCCACGAGGATCGGCACTGCAATGCCTGCGAGGATCCACTTCTTGCCCGATAGCCAAGAATTTGTGTTGTCACTCATGGTTCACCCTATTGGGATGCCCGAATCGGGCAGTTCCCAGCTGCCCGATTGCGCGTGCGATCCGCATTGCGGGAGTTAGAACTTCTGCAGAGGCGCCGCGCCGAAATTGGCGTTAAAGCGTTCGCAATAGATCGAAACGGTTTGATATTTGGCGAGGTCCGTAGCGGAAGGAATCTCGTAGTTCTGGTCGCCTTCATTGCCTTTGAGTTTTCCGAGCTCCACGCGCGTGCGGTGTTGTTTTTCAGGAAGTTGGCATCGTCATCGGCGTCTTTCGCCGCGATCAAAATCACGTGGACATCGGGGCCGTTGGACGTCTTGAAATTTGTCAGGCGCAGGACCAGCTTTCCGTCCTGCTCCTGATAAATGGTGGCGCGGCCCGAAGTCTGTGGACCTTGCCATGGAATGTGCCGGTCTCCAAAGTCTTCGCGTTGTTTTCCTGCGCGTGCGCGAGCGGCAGTAGCCCGAATGCGCATGCCAATACGGCGAGCGCCACGACCGTTCTCATCTTGATCTTGCAAGCCATGATGATGTCTCCTCTCTGCTTCGTTGTTGGGTGAGCACCTTGAAGCGCTCAACTCTCACGGGCGATAGGAGTCGTTTTCCACGCCAAAGTTGCAAAATCGTCCAAGAAACTATGCGGTAATTCGGCGGCGCGGGAAAGACGGGGACTTACGAAACAAATTGGAGAGGAGCGCGGCGATCGAGGGCTCGGTCAGCTGCGGTCCGTTCGCAGCTTCGCCATGACGCGATCGATGATTGGGTCGGAGACGCTTTCCGGCAACTCGAATGAACTGCTTTCGGTCACGATCTTTATAGTCTTGCGGCTGGAATCGTACAGCACCTGGCACGCGCGGCACTGGGACAGGTGCAACTCGAGCTCCTTACGAACCTCTGGCGACACCTGATTCTCGAGGTAGTCTCCGAACTCGGCGAAGAATTCCTCACATGTGATCACTGGGCTGCCCCCTTGACTGCGCCGATGAAGTGAGGCGAGAGCCACTCTCGCAGCATGAGTCGGCCCCTCAGGAGCCGCGTCTTTACCGCAGGCACGCTGAGGCCCAGCTGCTGAGCGACTTCATCCGTCGAAAGCTGCTGGATATCGCGGAGCATCACCACCGACACGGTAGTTCGCGGGAAGCGCCAAGATTCCCCCTTTCAACGAGTTGCCGCATTTCTGATTTCGAATGGAACTGCTCGGGTTTGTCCTGCCAAGCCCTAACCTGACGAGGGCGGAAATTCCCTCTCTTCGTTGCACTCACCTTCGTCCAGGCTTTCCACATTTTTCCAGCGTCGCAATCGTTGCAGCGCCGAATTCCTGGCGATACTCACCAGCCAAGTGGAAAACTTCGAGCGGCCCTGGAACCCACCGATATGCTTGAACGCGCTCAGCAGAGTGTCCTGCATGGCATCCTGCGCGTCGGCAGGATTGCCCAAGATTGCCACCAGAGTGCGATAGACCAACTGGCTGTGCCGGCGAACCAGCTCTTCGAAAGCCTCCAGGTTTCCGCCCTGCGCTTGGGCGACCAATTCAGCGTCCGCGTCCCGCACTGTGTCGACCAGATGCACAGTGCCCTCGCCGTGCGATGGGAGTCTGGGCGGCAGCCGGAAAGATGCACTTTATTTTCCTCGAAGACAGCGGGCGGCCCGAAATCGGGCTCGATTCCGAGTCCCATTTGAAGAGTGTTCGCGAAATTATTGAGAGCCGTGACCACTTCGGACTCTAAAATCTGCTCGTCACTGAAACCAAGTGTTCGAAGATTGGCTACGTCTTCGCGGGAAAACTCCGAAGCGCGGGTTCCCAACTTGATCGCGAAATCCAGCAGCGCTTTGTCGGCTGCCCCCAGGCTGACGCATGGTAGTCCACTGCGATCTGGTCCCCTTCTTCCGAGGGCATGCCCAGGCCCCGCAGCAGGTTGCAGTGCATCGCAACGCAATAGGAGTTGAGATTCGCTGCCGATACAGCTAACAGAATGCATTCCTTTTGCACTCGCGTCAGGATGTCCTCGGGCTGCAGAATCCATCCCGTTGCCTCCAGCTGGCCTCCAGCAAATCCGGCCGTAAAGTCTGGGCGCGGAAAAAGTTAGGTAGGAATCCGTGACTCTTCTCAATGATTGCAAAAGGTGCAAACGTTTTGGGACTCAAGTATGGAGCGGGCACATAAGGTCCTTTTCTTCGCGGCCTGACATGTCGGACGATAGCAATTGCGCGCTTCCTCACTTGGCGAGTTCGTCTCTTTCGCAAGAGAGAGCTTTCGAGGGGCGAAATCTAGCTCCGGGCCTAAACCTGCGGATAGCGTGCAGCGATAAATAGCCAGGGCAGTCAACGAACGCTTCGAGTATCGCCTCGTCGTCGAAGCCCATGCCCGCAGCTCTTCGACATCTTCCAATCTAACCGAGGGAGCGTCACGGGCTAGTTTGAGGCAGAACTGCAGGGACGCCAAATCGGCAGCCGACGAGGTCCGCATTAGGAAAGTCGTTCAACAGGTCATCGATTTGCTCTCCGGCACGCCGAGTGTGGACAGAACCTTATTGTCCATCGCCACGCAATAGGCGTCTCGTCGGTCAGCCGCAATGCTCAGAAGAATTCGCTCTTTCTGAATTCGCGAAATCGCTCCTGCGTTGAAACGCACGGCGCTTTCGAGCTTCGCCTGCGCCTCGATGAGGCGAGGCAACGAGCTCTGCGCGTGAAGGAGATTCGGAGTAAATCCAAGCGCCTCTTGGAAAACGACGAAGGGCCCGAATTTTTCCTCCAATTGGACTTCGCTGAGAAAGCTCATGTGCGCACGGCCGTTGACGCGGATCGAGAAGAAGTGAGTGTACGTCTTTGGCTTCCCTGACTGCAACCTCGGGCCGGTTTCCAAGCGGTAGCGCAGATTCTTCGCATCTTTTTTCTTGACCATACCGTCTCGGAGGTCGATTCGTCACAGAAATCCGAGCTGTCGCCACCCGGACCCGTTGAGCGAGCTCTCAAGTCACCCCAAGCCGTCGCGCATTCGCCTAAATGAACTCATCGCGTAAGCTCTGCGTGTCCCTCGATTCTTGTCGTCGCCGCTCGGAATGCCTGTTTGATTTACACAACCTCGGTGCACCCGTAGTAATTCCTAGGCTCGCGCGTTGTGCTCGGTGTGGCGAGGAAAAAAGAAGGACATTACAGACGACCATGAATTCAAGAAACTCCCCGCGTGGCACGGGTGGTATGCTCTGCGCCGTGGCCTCGCAACTTTGGCGTCGTCGGTTGATTCGCAACCCGCGGCGAAGTCACTGTTGCGACATTCCAATGTTCACACGACGCAACAGGTTTGCATCAAATCTGTACCCGCGGACGCGCTTCGTGCCGTCGAAAAAGTGGATGCTTTGTTCCAAAAGGCCGCGAACGTGGCTCCAAACTGAGGCGGTGACCGATGCTCAAACCGAGACTCAACGAAGCGATCGAACGAGAGGTAACAAAAGTCATGAATAAGGCACGATTATGGGGCTTGGTCGCCGCCATCATCGCCTGTGTCTCGGCGGGCCCAGCCGGCCTCGTGCGAGCGCAACAAGCACCGGGAGCGTTCACCCCGCCGCCGGGAGGCAATCCCGTCCTGACGGGCCAGCCAGAGCCGCCGCCCGCCGTTCTCGGGCCGGACCTCCGCGGCAATCCAGAGACTCGGCAACCAGGTGTAGGCACGAGACCCCGCCCCAACCCGGTCTCAGAGCCGCCGCAGCCCGGAGTTACTCCTCTTCCGATCGATCTCTTCACGTCCAAAAACTTCTATCTGGACAAAGCCTCGTGGATGGACCCACGCTACTACCGCTGCAACACCCCTCGCCAGATGATCGACGCCATGTGGGAGAGCGGACGCATCGGCTCCAATCCGCCGACCTCGGCCTCCTGGGGCGATTGCCGCATCGACTACCCGCGCGATCGTATCGTCAGCCCGTATCCCTACAAGACTGCCAAAGAACACTACGAGGCTCTGCTCGCCCAGGCCAAGGCTCACGGCGGCCCCACCATCTACACCAAAGCCACTACACCCGATTGGGACGGCTTCTACATCCGCGATCCCAACGGAACCGACTCACCTGGCTTCATCGGCCCCGACCGCCGTGCTCGCGGATTCGCATTCGGCGGACGCGGCGAACGCTGGCACTGGGGCGGCATCAACCAGGTCCCGACGCTGCTCTCGCTTCTCACCCCCGAGTATCAGAAACGCTACGTCCAGGAGATCTACCACGAGGTGGTGGACAACTCGAAGCAGTGGAATGCCTCTTTCTGCCTGCCCGAGGGGTTCATCCGTTGGTGGGCTGCTCCCTCCCGGGGGGCCAACTTCGAACTGACCATCACACCGACCCGCGTCGAGTTCCTTTCGGGCATTGCCGACAACTTTATTCGCGAGTTCCTGGTCGGCCAGCAGCAGCACGTGCAGAAGGTTCCGCAGTGGTATGGCGAGACCATCGCTTTCTGGGATGGCGACACCCTGGTCGGCTGGACCGCCAACGTACAGGGCTGGTCGCAGCACACCCTCTTCGAGTTCTCGAACAAGATGGAGACTGTGGAAACCTTCAAGCCCATGTATGACGCGCAGCACCACTTCATCGGCCTGGACCACGAGGCGATCTGGTATGACCCGGATTCACTGGTTCAGCCAGTGCGCGTCCGCGACCGCTTCCTGCGTCGCGCCGTCGCCGGCGATCCCAATGCCCGGTTTACCTTCATCGAGTGCCTGTCCAACATCAAGAACGTCAACGGACGGCCGGTTCAGCTCACGAAAGGCGATCCGGATTATATCGACTTTTACGGACGCCCCTGGGCGCAGAACTGGGAGGAATGGTTCGAAAAGGGCTGGAAAAAGCCCGATGATAGCGGCGTGCCGAGTGACATCCTCGACCTCCTGAAATAGAAGCCAGGACCCTGCTGCAGGCGATGCAGGGGACTCTCTGCCGCCAAAGGGTGAACTCTCTCTCCCGCTGGTAGAATAGATCCTGGTCAGGCCGCTCGTTTGCAAGCGACAGTTACCATGAGGAGCCGGATACTGGAACGAATAATCACAGTTCGTAAAATTCTCGCATCCATTTCACTTTTGCCGATCCTGGTTCTTACCGGTTGCGCGGACAGCGCCGGGCCCGCGCAGGGATCGCGTGCCAGCGGCGTAATTACGAGACCGCAGAGCACATCCGCTGCGCCGGTGGTCGTCGCTAAAGTTGAGCGCAAGTCGATACCGATCGAGTTGCATGCCATTGGTGCCGGCCAAGCGTTCAAAACCGTCTCGATCGAATCGCAAACGGCTGGGATCGTAAAGGAGGTGAATTACCGGCAGGGTCAGTTTGTTCGCAAGGGCGACCTGCTGGTGAGTCTTGACCAGGCGCCTTTCCTTGCCGCGCTTTCCCAGGCTCAAGCGGCACTGACTAAGGACAAAGCGCAGGCCCAGCTCGGGCAGCTCGAACTGAAACGCTACGACCAGCTTTACAGGGACGGCGTCGTCTCCAAAGAGCAGTACGACCAATCCGAGGCCACTTCCGCGTCGGCAGGTGCCACTGTGGCCGCCGATGAAGCCGCCGTCCAAACCGCAAAAATTCAACTTTCCTACTGCTCGATTTACGCTCCCATCAGCGGTGTTACCGGTGCGCAGCTCGTGTACTCGGGCGCCACGGTTGCGGCTAACGCTGCGCCAGTGCTTGTGGTGATCAATCAAGTGTCGCCCCTTTACGTCACCTTTTCCGTGCCGCAGCAATATTTGGGCCAGATCAAGCGGGCCATGGCAATTTCGCGGCTGCCCGTCCAGGCCACGCCGCCCGATAGCACGATTTCCGAGAAGGGCTATCTTTCCTTCGTCAATAATACGGTCGACGCAACCACCGGCACGATTGTGCTGATGGGCACATTTGAGAACCCGGCCCACCGCCTCTGGCCTGGCCAATACTCCAGCGTCCTTCTGCGCTTAGGTGAGCAAGAGAATGTGATGGTAGTGCCTTCGCAAGCCGTCCAGGCGGGCCAGCAAGGGCAGTTCGTTTTCGTCGTGAAGCCGAACATGACTGTGGACGTCCAGCAAGTAACGGTGGGGCAAACTGTCGAAAATGAGGCCCAGATTTTGCAAGGTCTGTCCGTCGGCGAAACTGTCGTCACTGACGGCCAAGAGAGCCTGGTTCCGGGCACGAAGGTCTACTTCACTAAATCGCTCTGATAGCACTGGGATCCGATGAATCTCAGCAAGATCTTCGTTGACCGCCGGGTGATGACTAGCTTGGTCATGCTGGCCATCCTTGGCTTTGGCATTCTCGCCTACCGCGAATTGGCTGTCAGCGATTTGCCCAACGTCGATTTCCCCACCATCCAAGTCTCCGCCGGCCTCCCCGGGGCCAGCCCTGACACCATGGCCTCATCGGTGGCCACACCGCTCGAGAAACAGTTCACCACTATCGCGGGCTTGGATTCGATGACTTCCACCAGCTCGCTCGGCAACACTGAAATTACCCTTCAATTTTCACTTAGCCGCGATATCAATTCCGCCGCCGTCGATGTCCAAACCGCCATTTCCGCCGCCGCCAACCAACTTCCGCCCAATATCCCTTACCCTCCGACGTTCCATAAGGTCAACCCCGCCGATCAGGCCATCTTTCTGCTCGCTGTCACTTCGCCGACTTTGCCGCTCTACGATGTCGATAAATATGCGGAGAATCTCATCGCCACGCAGATGTCCATGGTTCCTGGCGTTGCTCAAGTCACGGTCAACGGCCAGGCCACTTACGCGGTGCGCGTGGGTCTCGACCCCGATGCCATGGTCAGCCGCCAGATTGGAATCGACGAAGTGGAGCAGGCCGTTCAAAACGCCAACGTAAATTTGCCCATGGGTACGCTCTTCGGCGCTAATAAGGCCTATAACCTCCAGTCCAATGGACAGCTTAATGACGCTGCTGCGTATCGGCCCCTCATCGTCGCTTACCGCAACGGCGCCCCGGTACGTCTCGATCAAATCGCGTCCGTTAACGATGGCGTTCAAGACCGGTACGTCGCCAACTGGATCAATGGCATCCCGGGCATCCTGCTGGCCGTTCAGCGGCAGCCTGGCACGAACACCATCGATATCGCTAACCGCATTCGCAAACTTATTCCGCACTTCTTTACCCTGGTGCCTCCATCGATCAACCTCTCGATCGAATACGATCGGTCCGTCCCCATTCGCCAGTCAGTCAACGACGTGAAGTTCACGCTTCTCCTTGCCGTCATCCTCGTCGTTCTCGTTATTTTCCTGTTTCTGCGCAATGCTTCCGCCACCGTCATTCCAAGCCTCGCGCTGCCCATGGCGATCGTGGGCACATTCGCGGTGATGTATCTGCTCGATTACACCATCGACAATTTGTCCCTGCTCGCCCTTACCTTGTCCGTCGGCTTCGTCGTGGACGACGCCATCGTCGTGCTCGAAAACGTCGTCCGCCACATGGAGATGGGCAAGAATCCGCTCGAAGCTTCGCTAGACGGCTCCCAGGAAGTCGGATTCACCATTCTCTCGATGACGCTTTCGCTGGCGGCTGTCTTTCTTCCCGTCTTTTTCATGGCTGGCGTTTTTGGCCGCCTGCTCCACGAATTCTCCGTCGTGATTATCTCCGCGGTGCTCGTTTCCGGCTTCGTCTCGCTCACGCTCACGCCGATGGTGTGCAGCCGCTATCTTCGCCCCGAGCACGAAAAGCAACACGGCTGGTTCTACCGCAAACTGGAAGCCGTTCTCGAAGGCTCGTTGCGCTGGTACGGAGTTAGCTTGCGCTGGTCGCTGCGGCATCGGCTCTTCATCATGCTTGTCGGCGCGGCCATTCTGGTGGGCACCATTTGGGAATTCTGGGTCATTCCCAAAGGGTTTCTTGCCCGAGGAGGATCTCGCCCAAATCCAGGTTTCAACCGAAGCCAATCAGGGCATCTCTTTCGACGCTATGGTCGCTCATCAGCAAGCGATCAATCGCATCTTCCAGGCCGATCCCAACGTCGTGCAGTTCCACTCGGCCGTCAGCGACACTAGCGGCAACGGGCTGAATAACGGCAACGCATTTTTGCACCTGCGGGACAAGTCCGACCGTCCTTGGACTGAGAGCCCCGCCTACGATCGCCTGGTCGCGAACTACGGACATACGCCCGTGCTCGACTCGGTCGTCCGTTTCATCCGCCCTCTTTTCGAGCGCCACATGACGATCGACGACATCATGCAGGAGCTTCGGCCGAAGCTCAGAAGAGTCCCTGGCATCCAGGTTTTTCTGCAGAATCCGCCGGCCATCCGCATCGGCGGACAGCAGAGCAAGAGCCTCTACCAGTTCACTCTTTCCAGTCCCCAGACCGGCACGCTTTACCGTTACGCCCAAGAGTTGGAACAAAAAATGAAGGATGTTCCTGACCTCGTCGGCGTCACCAGCGACCTGCAAATCAAGAATCCTCAGGCCAATGTTGTTGTCGATCGAGACAAAGCCTCGGCCTTGGGAGTCACGGCTCAGCAGGTCGAAGACGCTCTTTACAGCGCTTACGGCCAGCGATTGGTCTCGCCAATCTATACTTCGAACAATGAATACTGGGTTGTTCTCGACGTGCAGCAGCGCTTCCAGGAAGATCCCAACATGCTCTCCGATCTCTACATTCATTCCACTTCGGGCCAGCTGGTTCCGCTCAGCGCCGTCTCGAAATTTACTACCAATGTGGGTCCGCTCACCGTCAACCACACCGGCCAGCTTCCCTCCGTCACCATCTCCTTCAATCTTGCTCCCGGAGTCGCCCTCGGCCAAGCCGTTGACGATGTGCAGAAACTCGCCAGTTCCATGCTGCCCATCTCCATCACCACCAGTTTTCAAGGCAGCGCCCAAGCTTTCCAACAGTCTCTCACCAGTCTGCCCATCCTGCTCATTATGGCCGTGCTCGTGATCTATCTCGTGCTCGGCATTCTCTACGAAAGCTACATTCACCCCGTCACGATTCTTTCCGGCCTTCCTGCTGCTGCCTTCGGCGGCCTGCTCACCCTTTCTATCTTTCACATGGATCTCGACATCTATGGTTTCGTCGGCCTCATCATGCTGATCGGAATCGTCAAGAAGAACGCCATCATGATGGTTGACTTCGCGCTCGACCTCGAACGCCAAGGCGAAATCTCGGCCGCCGAGTCCGCCTATCAGGGCTCGATGATTCGCTTCCGTCCAATCATGATGACCACCGCCGCTGCAATCATGGGCACATTGCCAATCGCCATCGGCTTTGGCGCGGACGCTGATGCCCGCCGTCCGCTCGGTCTTTGCGTAGTCGGGGGCCTGCTCTTTGCTCAGTTCGTGACGCTCTATCTCACGCCTGTCTTCTATACCTACATGGATGCTATCGTGAAGTCGGACCGTGTCGGCAGCCACGAGGCGGTTCCTGAAGCCACCGGTGCCGGCGCCCGCGAGCCGCTGCTTGCGCCTCACGCCAAGCACATCTCCCAGAATTGACATGCATTGGTAGTGCTCTGCCCTTGCGGGCTGAATACCTTATCGACCGTGAAACTCGTGCTGTTGCTTTTCCGCGACACGATCAGCATTATGACTTGGTGCGCAGACTGCTCATCCATGATGCCACCGTCATCACCATGGATCCCCAAACGGGAGATCTGCGGCCCGGCAGCATTCTGATCGAAGACGAGCGGATCGCTGCCGTTGGCGCCCGCATCCATGCGCCTGACGCGGAAATAATTGACGGTCGCTCGTTCATCGTGATCCCGGGCTTGGTGAATGCCCACATGCACACCTGGCAGACGGGACTGCGTGCAATCTCCTCGAATTGGACGCTGCTCGAATACTTTCGCTGGGTTCACGCGGGCCTGGCGACACGGTTCCTTCCGGAAGACATCCGCATCGCCACGCTAGCAGGCGCTTTGAATCAAATGAACTGCGGCACAACCACTCTGGTCGATTGGTGCCACAACAATCCAACACCCGCGCACACCGACGCAGCAATCGAAGGCCTTCGTGAATCCGGAATTCGCGCCACCTTCTTTCACGGTTCGCCGAAACCCGACCCCAAGCCGGGAGAGCCGCACTATTCCGAGGTTCCGCACCCACGGAGCGAGGTCGAGCGCCTGCTCCGCGGCCCGTTCTCTTCGCGAGACCAACTGCTCACACTCGGCCTCGCGATCCTGGGCCCGCATTTTTCAACCTTGGATGTTGCGGTGCACGATTTTCGGTTGGCCCGCGAATTGGGACTGATCGCTTCGATGCACCAAGGCGGCAGCGCTCCGAAAACTCCGAATGGTTGGGATGTGCTCGAGCGGGAAAATCTCGTCCATGATTTCGTCAATATCGTCCATGGAAATGACCTCTCCGACGAAAGATTAGCGCGCTTTGTAGATCGCGGCGTCACGTTCTCGGTCGCGCCGGAAGACGAAATGGCTCAGGGCCACGGCCACCCGATCACGGGCCGGCTGCGCAAGCTGGGTGCCGCGCCATCGCTGGGCGTGGATCTCGAGAGCGTGATTTCTGGGGATATGCTGACCGTTGCACGGATCGCGCTCGCGCATCAGCGCGCTCTCGATAACGCAGAGCACCGCTCCGCCACCGGTGGTATTCCGCACACTTCCACGATTCCGGTGCGCGAAGCCCTGTCATGGATCACGGTCGAGGGCGCGCGGATGCTGAGGTTGCAGGATCGGATCGGCACGATCACTCCGGGCAAACAAGCCGACCTCGTCCTGATCCGCGCCGACGCGCTGAATCTCTGGCCAGTCCACGACCCCATCGCGACCGTAATCATGCAAGCGAATCTGGCGAACATCGATTCGGTGATGATTGCGGGCGAGTGGCGCAAACGCAACGGCAAGCTGTTGTTTCACGATCTCGATCGTGTGAAGGTCGATCTGTTACGTTCCAGCAGCCGGATACTTGCCGAGCTCGGCTGGCTGCCGGATTTGCAACAAGCGGAGAGCGGTGAACGAGCCGCCACGCGCTGAAAGAAAGCTGAGGGATACCGGAAATGAAAGTAGGTTTCGTTGGCCTTGGCAACATGGGCTCAGCTATGGCCCGTAATCTGATCAAATCGGGCCACGCGCTGCTGCTTTACAACAAAACGCGAAGCCGCGCGGAGGAGTTGCGGCCTCTCGGCGCACAGATTGTTGGCACTCCCGCCGAAGCCGCCTCCGGCGTAGAGGCGCTGATCACCATGCTGGCGGACGACCATGCCGTGGAAGACGTGATCTTCGGGCACGGCAAAATCATCGAGTCCCTTCCCGCCGGCGCTGTCCACATTTCGATGAGCACCATGAGTGTGGCTATGTCGCATCG
Organism: uncultured Acidobacteriota bacterium; assembly: GCA_963754105.1. Lineage (GTDB taxonomy): Bacteria > Acidobacteriota > Terriglobia > Acidiferrales > UBA7541 > Palsa-295. The sequence continues at coordinate 118,080 of CAVWEZ010000005.1, read as the reverse complement.
TCTGTTGGCGGCACATCGCGAAAAAAAACAGCACTATATCGCCGCGCCCGCTTTCGGCCGCCCGGACGCTGCGGCTGCCGCGAAAATCTTCATTGCTGCTGCTGGTCCTCCGGAACAGATCGAGCGCTGCCGATCCCTGTTTGATGCGATGGGGCAGAAGACATTTGTGGTCGGCGAAGAGGCGCCTGCGGCCAATCTGGTGAAAATCGCCGGCAATTTCTTGATTACCACGGTCATCGAAAGCCTGGCGGAAGCGTTTGCGCTGATCAGAAAATCTGGCGTAGACCCCGCCAAATTTCTGGATGTGGTTACAGGAACGCTTTTTTCCGCCCCCATCTATCGAACCTACGGCGCAATGATCGCCGCTGACAATTTCGAGCCTGTTGGCTTCCGCATGGCTTTGGGGATGAAAGACAACCGATTAGCGCTTGCTGCTGCTGAAGCTGTCTCTGTCCCGATGCCGATGGCCAGTCTGATTCGCGATCGTATGCTGGCCGCCACGGCTCAAGGGATGGGTGAAGCCGACTGGGCCGCGATTGCGCGCATTTCCTTTCGCGAAGCCGGCCTCTGAACCGTCGGACACACAATTACTCTAATCGACACGCGGTCCGAGTAGAAACCCCTCTAACTCATTGAAAACAAGGAATAGCGGCCGTTTCTACTCGTCATTCTTCTGAGGGCTTTTCTGCGGAAGCTATCTTTCTTTCTTTGCCAATTCACCCTGTAGGAGGCTTTCTACCAAGGGCTTGAGCACGCCCTGCGAAAGCAGTTCGTGAAGCTGCGGTTCGAGTTTCTCGAGGACCTTTTGCACCACGGCGTCCACCGTATCGGAGTTGGCAGCAGACTCCTGCGGGGCGTCTGGCCGGAAACCCGGCGGAGGAACAAGGAACGGAATGTCCGCCAGGGCTTCGCGATTCGGCGGATGGCCAGTTGGGATGCGCTCGTCGACATCGATAGCAGCGGAAAGTAACGGTACGGGAGCGCTATCAGGCACCTCTGCATCCTCCGCCCCTGATTCCTCTATGCTCGCTTGATCGGCTTCGGGCACGAAAAACGAATGGGCGGGCGGAAGCGCCTCCGCATGCGAACCATACTCCACGGATCGGTGCGGCTCCTCATCCACCAACAACGGCTCGGGCGTTACGTGCACCGCCGGAGGTTCCACCAGGGCTGGGTCCTTGAACGAAATCTGATTCGTGCTTGCCCGATCATCTTCTTCGGACGGGAAGAATTGCGCCGCGGGGAAGCCTGCGCTTGCAAAAGGCTGGGCTTCAAACTCCTCGCTCACTTTGGGAGCCGGCGGTTCGGGAACGAAAAAATCCTGCGCTGGTTCGGTCGGCGCGGATTGCTCAGCAAAGAATGCCTCGTCGCGAGCGGGGCGCGTAGCGGAATCCATGCGCTCGGCGGATTCGGCCGGCGCGTCAATTGAAGCGGAATTGGCCTCAGCGGCGTTCATCTGCCCAGGCGCATCAGCCAGAGCGCGCTCTGCCTGCTGCTCGCCCAGCGCAGCCATCCAATCGCCTTGTGGATGTTCTGATGCAGAGGCTGCAACAGCATCCATCCAATGGGCCTCCTGTGCCGGCGGGTCCGGCGTGTGCTCGGCGTGGGACTTGGAGGCTATTTCGCCGAACCTGGACCCCGTGGGAGGCTGCTCAAGATTTGCTTCGGCGGTCTCTGGGGGCGGGACGGGCGCCACCGATGGCGCTTCGGGTTGAAAGAAGTCGTCCGCGGGATTCTCGAGCTCGCTCAACGCCTGCGCCCTGAATGGCACAGCAACTGGTGGATCCGATTCTCGCGGGGCAACCGCGTCTGAGGCCACGTCGGGTAGCGATGAAGACGCAATCGGTTCCCAATCGCCGTCGGACGAAAATGCCGGCGAATTCGCCGCCTCGGCGGGAATTTCGAAATCCCTGGCGCCACGCCGCCAGTCGGCTGCATCATCGAATTCGGCGTTATCATCGGCCGGTTCGCTGGTGAGGGCGATCGGCTGGTTTGGGGCTTGTTTCTTTTCAGCGCTTAGAGCGCGGCCGCTGAACCCGTACGCCAGCGGGGCTTCCTCAGCACTCGGCTCAGGATAATACGGCAGTGGCTTGGACTCCCTCCTTGCGGGAACCTCAAGTTCGGCCATCGGGTGCGGCTCGGGCGCTTGTTTGGCTTCCTTCGCCTTCGCAAGTTCGGCCGCGGCTCGGGGATTCTTTTCGAGTGCGGACATTACCATAGCAATCAGCGCATCGGGCGGAACAAAGGGCTTCTTGAGGATGCCATCCGCGCCAACGCGCCGGGCTTCTTTTTCGTCAAGCGGGTCAAATGCCCCGACGAGCAAAATCACCGGGATGTGCGAAAAGCGCTCATCCTTCTTAACGAATTCGCAAACCTCATAGCCATTGCGAACGGGCATGAAAATATCGGCTAAGACCAGGTCTGGGTCGAGATCGGGGATGCGGCGCACCGCCGCTTCTCCGTTGCCCACCGAGACGACCTGGATACCTCTCTCCTGGAAGACCAACACAACCGTCTTCTGGACGTTGGAATTATCGTCGGCGATCAGAATCTTGGGCACCGGACTCCCATGCTTGTGCGGATGAACCGCGTTTGTATCTCACCTATTGCACCATTACAGATCGGGGGCGTCAACGAACTCGGTGGGTAAGAGTGCTACAGTTGTTAGCAGGGGGTAAATACGTGCCTACCAGGGCACAATCTTGTGGAAGCCTTTCTTTTTCTTGCTCGTGGATTCGGACTGGGGGTCGCTTGGCGCAGCGCCGGAATCGGCGCCGGATTTAGAAGTGTCTGCGGCAGGGGTTTGGGACGCCGCTGCACTTGTGCTCGAACTATCCGCAGCCTGCGGATCGGACGATGTGGCAGCCGGCGTAGTCGCTGCTGCATCAGCCGCGGGCTGCGGATCGGCGGCCGAATCGCCGGACGAATTGACTGTCTCAGTTTCAACCGAGTTTGAACCACCGCCGGAATCGCTCCCGCCTGACGCAGCGACCGTCGAACCAACCACGCTGAAACTAGGACCTGCGGCGCCCTGATTCAAAACATCCGTTGCCGAGATCAGGTCATCCGGCGGATCGAGGTCCGGTTGGCCCGAATGCGCCGCGACGGAAACGTCGGGGCTGGATTTGATGACCGCGAGTGGCAACTTCAAAATTCGGTTGGGATGGTGCTCCTTCTCATACAACTGTTCTCTGCGCATTCGGGCCACGGCGTTTGGGTCAGCCGCGGGAACGGGCATACCCATCAATTTTAAACGAGCTTTGGCTTCAGACGCTGAGTCCGAAAGAGGATAATCGCGAACGATCCTCTCATAGCACTTGGCGGCCAGGTCGGCCCAATGATTCTTGTCGTCTTCATTCTTGGAGACTTGCTTCGCGCGCCAGTAGATGCTGCCCAGCATGAAGAGGGCATCATCGCTCTGGCTGTAAAGTGGGTAGCGGTCTGAAACCTCCACCAGGCGCGCAGCCGAGGCGCGATAGTCCTGCTTCAGGTAGTAAAAGCGAGCTACCCTGAAGTCACCGTCGGCCAAAACTTCCTGGACATTCCGCAAGTACTGCTTTGCCTTCGGAACGAGAGGGTTCTGGGGATATTTCTGCAGGAAGATGCGAAATTCCTGATCGGCCGCTTCCGCCTGGTCATTGTCACGATCCGCTTTCTCCATCATGCGGTAGTGCGCCATGCCAACCTGCATCTGGGCATAGGCGGCCTCGTCGAGAAATGGGAAGAAAACGATGAAGTTTTTATACTCGTCCACTGCTTGAGTGAGATTCGAGGTGCCGCCTTCCTTATAGAAGGAATCGGCTACGCCGAGCTTCGCTTTGGCCAGGTATTCGCTGTCGGGGTAGGTGTTGATCAGCGTTTGAAAATCCAGGCGAGCTTCCGTGAACTTCTTGTGCTGGACGTCCTCGATTGCCCGCATGTACAGCACCTTGTCGGGTTCGGCGGATTCGGTGGAGGTGGTTTTCTTCTGGGCTGCGGGTGTCTTTACCTTCGTGATTTTAACTTTCTTGTGCCCCAGCAACCCGGCCGATACCGAACCGGCGAAAGAGAGAATCACGGCCATCGCCACAAAATGTCTTTTCATCAGGACTGACCCCAATCGCTATTTTAGGCTCTCTGACTAAGAGCCTGCGTTGCTAACTTGCGCATTTGGCGCGTTGCCGCCGCCGGGTCGGGCGTGTGGAAGATCGAGGTCCCCGCAACGAGAGTGTTTGCCCCGGCCTGAGCCAATTCGGCGGCATTTTCCGCATCCACACCGCCGTCTACTTCGATCCGGAAGTTGAGATTATAGCGTGCGCGCCACTGGTTAAGCTGCCGAATTTTCTCAAAAGCTCCCGGAATAAACTGTTGCCCTCCGAAACCTGGGTTCACAGACATCACAAGAACGGTATCCACTTTGTCGAGAACTTCCGCGAGCATTGCGATGGGCGTGGCTGGATTGATGGCCGCTCCGGCTTCGGCGCCAAGCTCGCGGATCATGGCCAGGGCCCGGTCCAAATGGACAGTCGCTTCCTCATGCACCAGCACCCGATTGGCCCCCGCTTTCACGAAATCGTCGATATATTTCTCGGGGCGCTCGATCATCAGATGCACGTCCAGAGGAAGTTGGGTTGCCTTGCGGAGCGATGCGACGACCGGAATCCCGATGGAAATATTTGGCACAAAATGCCCGTCCATCACATCCACATGTATCACGTCCGCGCCTCCGTCTTCAACAGCGCGAATTTCATCGCTCAATTTGGCGAAATTCGAGGCCAAAATGGACGGCGCGATCTCGATTCTCGCGTAGCTCATTGTGTCGGGTGAATCTTAGCATAGCGACAAGCGGCTCGTCGCACCGTGCAGGACCCGATATGCGGATCTTCACGCCTGGGCTGGGGCCGCTCAAAGGGTGCCGGGCAAGGCGCTGCAGCCCGTAGGGACTAGCGATTCTTCGCCGGCATCTGTTTCAGAATCTCGCCAAGCTTCTGTATTTCCTGTCCGTAGCCTGCCCAATTGCCTTGACGGAGGTCTTGCTGAGCCGCTTCGTAATGCTGGTTAGCCTGCTGGATCAGGTTCTCCAGTGAAGTAGAGACACTTGCCTTGGCCGAAGCGGTCGTCGGCGTGGCCCCCGAACCGGCCGCTTCCGCGTTCCCGCTTCTGTTGCCACTGAAGATGGCGTTCAAGGCGTCTTCCAGTGACGGCTCCATCACCGCTTGGTCGGAATAGGCCACGATCACTCGCTTCAATTCAGGGATTGAAGAGCCTCCCTCGGCCGCGAGGTACAGCGGCTCGACATACAGGACTGCATTCTGCACCGGGACTACGAGCAACGTGCCGCGAATCACGCGCGACCCACCCTGGTCCCAAAGGGTCAGTTGCTGAGAGATCGAAGGACTTTGGTTGACGCGCGATTGAATCTGTTCCGGGCCATAAATCAATTTTTCTTTAGGAAAAGTGAAAACGAGAACCTTTCCGTAATCGGCTCCGTCGCAACGGGCCGCTATCCAGGCAATCATGTTGTTCTTCCGCGCTGGCGTAAACGGAACCATCAGGATGAATTCTTCGCTCTTTCCCACCTCGGGTAGTCTCATGACGGCGTAATAAGGACTCATCGGCGTGGACGTCCCGTTTACCGACCGCGTGGCCACGCGCCACAAGTCTTCCTTGCTGTAGAAGACGCTCGGGTCCGTCATGTGATACACGGCGTACTTAGAGGCTTGAATAGCAAAAAAATCCTGCGGGTAACGAATGTGCGCACGCAGGTCCGGCGGCATCTCAGAGAGCGGTTGAAAAACGTCCGGGAAGATCCGCTGATAGGCCTGGATCAGCGGATCGGACGGATCGCTGACGTAAAGCTTCACGCGCCCGTCGTAGGCACTGACGGTGATCTTGACGGAGTTGCGGATGTAATTGCCCCCATCTTGGGTCGGTTCGGAGTAGGGATACTGGTCGGAGGTGGTGTACGCGTCCACAATCCACTGCAATGATCCGTCGTTCGCAACAACCAGATAGGGATGGCCATCGTAGGACAAAAAGGGAGCGAGCGTTTCGACGCGCTCCAAAACGCGCCGGTACATCATGATGCGGCTTGTGGGCTGAATATATCCGGAAATTAGAATGTTGATATCGCCGAAGCGCAGCGCAAGAATCAGCCGCCGCCAGAGGCCGCCTACCGAGATGCCGCCCGAACCTTGATATGCTTTATAGACGTTATCTTCGCCGGACGGGTGGTCAAACTCTTTTGCCCCGGTCCCGACGAGACAGTAGTTGTTGGCTACTTGGCCGTAATAAATTTCCGGCCGATTAACCTTGAGCGAAATAGACGAGACCGGTGGAATATCCTTGATGAAGAGCACAGGCAGGCCATCCGAAGTGGACTCGTTCACCGGCCCGAGGCACAGCCCGTATCCGTGCGTGTAAGTCAGGTGCTGGTTGACCCAGTTGGGGTCCGGCAGGCTGTCCGCTGAGAGTTCCCGGGGCGAAAGAGAGACTTGGCGAAGTTCTGAGTCAATGGTGTACCGATCGTAGTAGATATCCGCGAAATCGTAATACGTGCGGATTTCCTGAAGCTGCTGGAACGTGGTGAGCTGCGGGTCATGGTCCCACAAGCGCAGATTTCGCATCGTGGCTGCGTTCTGCTCGATCGATGCGGCGGTTAGGTCCTGAATTGCCGGAAAGTCGCGCTCATCAAACCTGTCGAGCCCGTAGGCCTGCCGGGTGAACTTGATGTTGCGCGCGATATACGGCACCTCCTTCTCGAGCTCGCTCGGCGCAACCAGATATCGCTGGACCAGGGCAGGGGCCACCAATCCGCCCAGGATCGCCATTCCGAGTACGCCGCCAACTGCGTACCCTGCCGGCCTTATTTCGCCTTTCGGCGCCCACGCAAAAAAAGCGATCGCGGCGATCGCGCAGAGCACTAGCTGAATCCAGAGCACGGGCCAGCCCACGTGAATGTCCGTATAGCCAGCACCGTACACCAAGCCGGTTGGCGCATACACCAGGTCATACATACCCAGCCGCGCGCGCCACGCGAACAACAAAAAAAGCAGCCCTCCCAGAACCATCAGATGCCCGCGGGCATTGCGGCCCATGCCCAAGCCGCGCGGCGAAATCCACACGCCCCCCGCGATGAAATACTGCAGCGCCGCCGTCAGCAGGCTCATCACCAGGATGATCAGCGCAAGATGGTAAAGAAAGAAAAGAAAAGGTAGGCGGAAGAGGTAAAAGCTCAGGCTGATCCCGAAGATGGGATCGGTCTGCGTTATGGGCACCGCGTGCGTCGCAAGAAGATAGGTCTCCCAGTGCCCCGCGGCCCATTGACCAACGATCCAGGCCACGAGCACAAGGCCGAACCACATCAGGCGTCCAAAAAAGGAAGGAAATTTCTCGACGGCGGGAATTTCGATCATTCGGGTGATCGCCCGCCGATATCCCGAGCGCCGCGCCACGCCTTGAGCGGCCCAGAAGTTCAGCCCAGCGACGACCAGAAACCCCACCCCGCAGCAGACACCCAGCCCGACCTGCGTCTCCAGAACCGTGACGAAGATCTCGCGGAAACCGATGTGATTGAACCACAGCCGGTCGACCAGCAAGCCAATACTGACCGAGAAAAGTGGAACAATTATCAGAAGGATCAAAACAAGCCCCGCAAGCGCCAGGGCCAGACGATACGGCCGCATATCAATTCTCCGGCGGCCATCTGAACACAGGCCGGGTTACGTGTCAAAAACTCTGGCCACGAAATCGCCAGGTTTTTTTAACGGGCTTGTGCGATTGCGTTTCCGTGCCGGCGAAGGGGCGCGGAAACGCACATGAGCGGTCGACCTTCAGTTACCCTTTTCTGTTGATGCCGTGCTTATGGAGGTACCAGCGAGGGGATATTTCAGCTGTTCCCACCGGGTGAGGCCGCCTTGCAGCGCCTTCACCTTATCGTGGTCATAATTTAGCTCCCACATCTCCAGCACCAGCGGAGCGCTATCCTCCTCGTGGGGGCAATTGCAGTAGAAGACGATCAACTTGTTTCCGGGAAGCGCGGAGAGCGTCTCGTCCTGAGCGCGGGGATCGGCCGTGGGATCGTACGCAATGTTGACGGCGCCCTTGATATGTTCGTCGCCGTAACTCTCGGAATCGTCGGTGTCCACAAGCACGACATTCCCCTTTTCCTTGATCAGGCGCTGTACTTCTTCAGCGGTGATGCGCGGTACCTGCGGAAGAGGAATTTTCTCTTTTGCGGACGCCGAAGCGTGTTGGTCCGCCTTGGCCGCGGACGACGCCTGCGACGAGCTGTTTGGCAAAGCGCGGGTGGAGACTGCCGCCGGCATGAGCATCAAGAATCCCAAGAAGAAGCCCGCCCAGAGTTGAGGCTTCATGATCCACTCCCTTCTGAGGCACGAGCGCGGGGTTTGCGCCCCGCGCCCGCCGCTGGTCAACTTAATTTTAACTCTACGCCCAGTCGTCGATCAACACGCCCCGGCGTATGCCAAAATCAGTGACGAACCACATCGTCTGGACTTTTCCGCCGGCCACGACAACGTGGATGGCCTTGGGGTTGGTGAATGGTTTGATAAGAGCGTCATCCGGCAGCTTCCTCCAGCTAGCGTAAGGCTCAAGACCCTGGAGAGCGAACGGAACGGCGGTACTCTGAATTACGCCGTTGCCCCAATACGAGCCGGCGGTTTTCTGAATGTTCTGCGAAAACCACTCGCTCAATTGGGCCTTGGTCTTGAATCCATGCACGTCTTTCAGTAGGCCTGCGACGGTTGGATCTATCACGATGGTGGCGGCTGAACCCGACGCGCAAAACGAGCTCATGTAGTCGCGCATCAAGTAATGGGTCGGATAGATGCTCTGGCTGGCTCCCACGCTGGCGATACTGCTCCAGCCCGTTCCCACGGTGAGGACATTATCCGTAGGCTTGAAGCCCATTTGAACGTGTAGAGGATCCCAGCCTTCGGGCAAAGCCTCCTCGTTTTCGCCGTAGCACATATTGTTGTACTGCATCGTGTTGCCCAGAGTTTCCCAGGCATTCACATTATTTCGTAGATCGCCCGCCGTCTTGGACATTATTGTGAAGGCCCGGCCGACGACAGCGTTCGACTTGTTGTATGGCCCCATGGCATTGGTCCCGCAATTGAACTTCAGCTTGTTGCGGATTGGGCCACTGATCACCACCATGTTCGCCATCGAACTGGTGGAGTTGCCGAAGGGCGCTTGCGTGGCCAGAGCCAAAATCACCGGAAAATGTTCCGGCGATGCGCCGGCCACTACGGCGCTGATGGCGACTTTCTCGACGGTGAGTGGCCGCGCGCCGCCCGTGATATTGATCGTTTTGATCACTTCGTCGGGCTTGTGACTGGTGCCCTTGAGCATCGCGGTCACGCGCTTTTCGGTGGGAAGGATGATCGAATTGAAATCGGTCCATTCCTTGTCATCGAAAAGCTGCCGCAGGTTCTCTTCCGAGTCGGGCGGAAGCAATCTCGGCTCGAGAGCTTCCTCCGACGGCGCGCCAGAGATTTTTTCCTCGGCGGTCAGCGGACTGGTGAGCGCGTTAGTCACGGCGGTCATCAACGGCTGGCCCGTCAGCATGTCCTTGCCCGTCACGTAACCTACGTCGACCATGCGCGGTTGTCCCGTGAATGGAAACGGCACGGAAACGTATCGGATCGGCATGCCAGTCTGATATTTCGCTACGTAGCCGGTTGCGTAATGCACGATGTTTGAGGAGGCGACGCCTATGGCGGGAATCTTGCACTGCATCTGGATTTGCTTTGCCCAGCGGCTCACGGCCGCGCAGCAGCCGTTTCAACCAGCGACGCCCACAATCGCAGCGTCCGCCCCACTGGCGGTGATGTCCTTCAGCATGGAAGGATCGCTGCCAAACATGCCCTCGGCCGTGACTTTCACGATTGTCTTGACGCCGGAATAATGCTTGTCGAGCCATTCCGTCATCGCTCCATAGAAGTAGTTCGCGGCATCCGGACCTTCCCAGGAAAGATTGACCATGTAGATTTTCTTGCCTTGAAGGCTATCGAGGGGTGGCACTAGAGGAACGCGGGCCGCCAACTTGCCCGCTATCGCGGGGTTCATGACGGTAATCATACCTTCCTCGTGGCCTCCGCCATTCGCTGATGGGACCCGCGCCCGGGTCGTCTCAGCGCTAGCAGGAAAACCGGTAAGAAAGGCGGGGCTAATTCCCAAATACGTCAACATCTTTCGCCTATCCATGATTCTTTACCTCCTCAAATTTTAGTGTGCAGCAACCTCCCCTAAGAGGGATGAATTTCAAAACCAGCCACATCATACGTCGCCCGAGATGACAAAACTACCTATTATTATATTCCCAAATTCGACGCGGTATAAGGATCAAGCGCGGCGCAGAGCGGCGGCGATTCCCACTCTATGAAAGAAGAATGCTATCGCGATTGCGCGACTTGCAATTCAATTTTCGTGCTCGAATCCACGCGCTGGCCCCGCGCCGGCGACTCGCCGACCACCGTGCCGGCAGGCAACTGAGGCGCCGCGACAGGCGTAAGTTTCGAAACTCTCAACCCGGACGCGTTCAATTTCGATTCGGCCTCAACAAACGGAAGCCCCGCGAGTTCGGGCATCACGAACGCGGGCGGCCGTGGCCCAAGCGAGACGAGCAGATCCTCATGAGGACTGGTGACGTCCGTCGTACCAGGGGTCGGATCCTGCTGAATGACCGAATCTTCCTCGCCGCCCGGAAGATAAATGCTGGACGCTTCGCCGAGCTGCATTCCGGCGCGAAGCAGCTCCACCTGTGCCGCGCGCAGGCTTTCGTCCCGGAGATCCGGAATCGTAACCTTTTGCGGCCCCAAGCTGAGCACCACATGCGCATCCTGTCCGGCTTTCACGCTCATGTTTGGCGGCGGACTCTGCCGAACCACAGCGTCAACGGGAAGATTGCTGTATATCCTGTCCTCGATTTTCAAACTCAGCCGGCGTCCACGGAGAATTTGCCTGGCCTGGCTGGCTGATTTACCCACGAGATCGGGCACGGCCACTTCCCTGCCCTGAATCTCGAATCGCATGGCCGTGAGCGCGCTGAGGAATCCCACGGACGAGAGTACGAACACCAGCAGGGCCATCCGTAAAATCCATTGCAAACGGTCCCGGAAATTCACGCGTCCACGCCTCCGCCAATGAGCCTAGCACGGCTGGGCGCGGATGCATGATCGGTGCAATAGAGCACTGCGGCGAAAAACCCATCGGTGTGATACAGGGACGGCGACGTCCGAAAATATCCGTCGCTGCCAAATAGCGTGGCGGGGTCAACTCCGGTCGCGAGATGCGGCGTGAGTGCTTGCGTCCCTTCGGCTCGCGGAATCCGCTGTATCGAGGGCATGTCTCGCAGCACTTCCTCGACCACCTCCTCGTTTTCCTCACGCTCCATCGAGCACGTCGAATAAACCAGCCTTCCACCGGGAGCGAGTTGCAACAACGCTATACGAAGCATCCTCACTTGATGTTTGTGGGATTCCGCGAGTGAATTTATTTCCAGCCGCCAGCGAATTTCCGGATGCCGCGCAAGCGTGCCTGTGCCCGAGCACGGGGCGTCGAGGAGAATGCGGTCGAATTGCTCTTCGAAAGGGAGCGGCTGTTCGGCGTCGAGCTCGACCAGATGCGCTCTGCCGGCTGCGAGCCGGTCCAATTGCACGCGCATGGCGGCCAGCCGGTGCGAATGGCGGTCCGCCGCAATCACGGCGCCCGTGCTTCCGGCAGCCCGTATCAGTGCGGCAGTCTTTCCGCCCGGCGCGGCGCATAGATCTAGAACCCGATCACCAACCTGAACTGCCAGCAACAACGGTATTGCCTGGGAAGCTTCATCTTGAATCGAAATTTGGCCCGCCCGAAACGCCTCTGTTCGGGCCGGGCTTCCCCCGCTTATGGAAAAAGCGCTGCGGAGAAGCACCCCGGGGCGCGTTTGCAAGCCGCCGTTCTCGAGCGTGCTGATCACTTCCTCACACCGGCTGAAATCCTGCACCACGCAGCTTAGCCGTGGAGTCTCATTGTTCGCGCGGAGCAGTGCGACTGTTTGCTCCTCGCCGAGTCGCAGAAGCGATCGTTCGACCAGCCAAGTGGGATGCGAATGCAAAATTCCGAGCCGTTCGGAGAGCGGAAAATCCGGTGGGAGAAACGCTTCGGCCGAAGAACGCGCTTCACTCTCCGCTTTGCGCAACACCGCATTGACCAGCGCAGCCGCGGAACTTTTTCGGGCGCTCTTTACGAGTTCGACGGATTCGTTGACCGCTGCGCGCGCCGGAACCTTGTCCAGAAAGCGCAGCTGATACAGACCCATTCGCAGCGCGAGTATGACGGGCAAATCGAGGCGGCTGCTGGGTTTCTTGAGATGTCGTTCGAGCAGAAAATCGAGCAGCCTTCGCCAGCGCAGAACGCCCAAAGTAATTTCAGTGGCGAGCGCCGCGTCGGCCGGCTTCACATGCGGGGTCAGGGCCGCGTGCAAAAGATCGCTTGCGTACGCGCCCTCCGCTTCCACGCGACGCAGCACCTCGTACGCGATTTTTCTAGCGGGGCTGATAGGCATCTGCGGCGGCTTCGTTCACATCCGGTCGGGCTAAGAACCAAAACGCTCGCCTGGGGCGAGCCGAGCGCCATTCACAAATTCCTGCGCGGTCACGCGCTTCCGTCCTTCAAGTTGCACGAATTCGAGCTTGAGCGAATCGCGCTCGCCGCAGAAAACGAAGATTCCAATCGGGTCGATTCGAATCGTGCCCGGCGACAGGGTTTTGCTAAGAGAATCTGTCGACGAGAAAGGCTTCCCCCAAATTTGGCAGGTTTTTCGGCGAAACAACGTGAAAGCGCCGGGCCAGGGATCGAACCCGCGAATTCGATTGTAGATGACGCGCGCCGGTAGCGACCAGTCTATGCGCCCATCATCCTTTTTCAGCGGCGGCGCAAAACTAGCCTGCGAATTGTCCTGCGGCGCCGCCGTGATTTCTCCGTGATCCAACATGCGAAGCGTTTCAACGATAAGCGGCGCTCCGGCCGCGCTCAAACGCGTCGCAAGTTCCGGAGCCGTCTCATCCAGCCCGATATCGACTTCGCCTCGCAACAACATCGGCCCCGTATCGAGACCCGCGTCTATCCGCATCGTCGTTACGCCAGTGCGCGTCTCGCCATTGATAATCGCCCAATTTATGGGAGCGGCGCCGCGATATTTTGGCAGCAGCGACGCGTGTACATTGATCCAGCCAAGTCGCGGAATCGCAATCAAGCGTGGCGAAATAATCTGCCCATAGGCAATGATGACGACTACGTCTGGCGCGACACGCCGAAAATATTCGTAAGCCTCGTCCGACCGAATTTTTTCCGCTTGGTAAACGGGGATCCCTGCTTCCGCAGCCGCGGCCTTTACCGCGGAAATTGCGATTTCCCGGCCGCGCCCGCGCGGGCGATCCGGCTGAGTGACTGCCCCGACGACTTCGAATTCAGGCTGTGCGATCAGGCGATCCAGCGAGGGCACCGCAAACGCCGGCGTGCCGCAAAATACGATTCGCAGCGGCACGGCCGCCTACCACTCGCCGGCTTTTTTCAGTTTGCGGATTTTGCGCTTGATCATGTCTCGCTTCAGCATGCTGAGGTGCGTGATGAAGAGTACTCCGTTAAGGTGGTCGATCTCGTGGCAAAATGCGCGCGCCAGCAGCCCTTCGCCGCGCATTTCAAATTCTTTTCCGGTTGCGTCTTGCGCGCGGATGGTCACGTACAACGGCCGTGGCACATATCCGCGAAATCCTGGCACCGAGAGGCAGCCTTCCTCCTCGCGCTGCTCGCCCTCGGCATGAACGATTTCCGGATTCGCGCAGACGATCTTCGCTTCCGGATTTTTTCCGTTGCTCACATCAATTACGCTGAGCCGCCTGCCGATTCCGATTTGCGGTGCGGCCAGTCCCACGCCATTTGCCGCGTACATGGACTCGAACATGTCCGCGACGAGAGTTTGCAGCTCCTCATCGAAATTTTCCACCGCCTTCGCGGGCGCTTCGAGAATCGGGTCGCCATATTTCACAATGGGATGAATCATCGTGCCTTTTCCGTTCCCCTCAAAATCTAAAAGTTGTCCAATTGCCGCTGATAGCCGTCGAAATTCCGGCGCATTTCTTCGATCGAGTCTCCGCCGAATTTCTCGATCAGCGCACCCGTCAGCATCAGCGCCACCATCGCTTCGCCCGCCACGCCGCCCGCCGGCACCACGCAAACGTCGGAGCGCTCGTAAGCCGCCTTCACGGCTTCCTTGGTATTCATATCCGCGGTCAAGAGTGCGCGGCGCAGCGTCGAAATCGGCTTCAGATACCCCCGCACCACCACATCCTGGCCGTTGGTAATTCCACCTTCCAATCCGCCCGCACGATTCGACGTGCGATTAAAACGCTTCCGCCCCGCGTCGTACGCAATCTCGTCCTGCACTTCAGAACCGTAGCTTCCCGCGTTCGTGACGCCCGTGCCGATCTCGACCGCCTTCACCGCTTGAATGGACATAATCGCGCGCGCCAGTTGCCCATCGAGCTTTTCGTCCCATTGGGCATGGCTTCCCAGCCCCGGCGGAACGCCTCGCGCCACCACTTCAAAGCTTCCGCCCACCGAATCGCCGGCGCGCAGCACGTGGTCCACTTCAGCCTTCATTTTCGCTTCCACATCCGAATCGACGCAGCGCAGCGGCGATTCGAGATTCTCGCAGACCGCAACGATTTCCTCCCAGGAAGCCGCTCGTTCCAGTCGCGCATGGCCCACCGCGATCGTGTGGCTCAAAACGGTGATTCCAAACTCGCGCAGCAGCAGCTTGGCAAGCGATCCCGCGGCCACTCTCGCGGCCGTCTCGCGCGCCGACGCGCGTTCGAGCACATACCGCGCATCGTGAAAATTGAATTTTTGCGCGCCCGCTAAGTCCGCGTGACCGGGCCGTGGAGCGGTGAGCCGGCGCTGCAAATCATCAGCGCCGTCGCTATCTTCCACGGGCAATGCCTTTTCCCAATTTTTCCAATCGCGATTTTCGATGCGCAAAGCGATGGGCGCGCCGATCGTCTTGCCGTGCCGGACCCCGGCAAAAATGTCCGCTTGATCTTTTTCGATTCGTTGCCGGCCGCCGCGTCCAAATCCCAGTTGCCGCCGGTGGAGCTCCCGGCCAATGAAATCAAGGTCCACGGGGACACCTGCAGGCAGCCCCGAAATCCAGGCCACCAGCGCCTGCCCGTGAGACTCCCCGGCAGTTACGAATCGCAACATGTTCTATCGCTTGCCTTTCGAGACAGACGAAGGATTCTACCGGACGCTCACCTAGGCGTAAAGGCCGCGCGCGTCCTCGTGGCAGCGTGATTGCAATCGGTCGCTTCAGTGCCGGATGTTTGCTTGACGGCATGTGCGCCGGACGTTAGGCTTCCTAGATTCGGCTGCACCCGAGGGCCGCCTCGCACACGATGCCCCAAACAGGCGAAACGCTTTCCCCCCTGGCGGTGATAGGAGATGCGGTCAAGCGCCAGCTTTTTTCTCTACAGGACTATTCCCTGCTGGCGATGAGCTCCGTAGCGAACATCTTCACTCCTCCCTACTACTGGTCGGACGTGCTCGAGCAGATGGATTTCATCGGCATCGGTTCGCTTCCCATCGTGCTCATCATCGGTTTTTTCATTGGGGCTGTACTGTTGCTGCAAACGGCATCGCAATTTGAACGCTTCGGCGGAACCGCGCTCACCGGCGACGCCGTAGCGCTCGCCCTGGTGCGAGAGCTCGGGCCAACGATTACGGCAATCGTCATCGCGGGCCGCAATGCCTCGGGAATGGCGTCTGAACTCGGCTCAATGATTGTCACCGAACAAGTGGACGCGATGCGCGCGCTCGGCACCGACCCGATCCGCAAGTTAGTGACGCCCCGCGTTGTTGCAACCACACTCGTTCTGCCGCTCCTGGTAGCTGTTGCAGATTTTGTCGGACTCATTGGCGGATTCGCAGTGGCGCATTTCACCCTTCGGCTCGGCGCGGTGCAGTTCTGGACGCGAGCCATCAACGCGCTGGATCCCGGAGACATCGTTCAGGGCATGGTAAAACCGGTAATATTCGGCTTCGTCATCGCGACCATCGGTTGCTACGAGGGATTGCGCGTAAAGGGCGGGACGCAAGGCGTGGGGCGCGCAACCACCTCGGCCGTCGTGGTCTCGTCCGTCACCGTCATCGTGCTGGATGCATTCCTTTCGCGCATCTTGCTGTACGCATTCCACCCCTAAGTCCGCGTTTCGCGACGCTCCAGTTCCCTGGCGTAGAAAACCGGGGTGTGGCGCGTTCCTCTTTCCATCTATAATCGCGTATGCAGCTCCCACCGCGCCCGGCGCCGGTAACCGACGTGAATACGATGGTGCCGGGTGAACCGCTTATCGCCTTCGATGATGTCCACATTGGATTCGATGAACACGAAGTGCTCAGCGGCATCTCATTCGAAGTTTGGCCAGGGGAAACAAAAATTCTGCTTGGCGAAAGCGGCGCCGGAAAAACACTACTCATGAAACTGGCGGCCGGCCTGCTCGACGCGGATGCGGGCCGTATCTGGGTGATGGGCCACGATATCGGTGGCATGTCGGAAGAGGAATTGCTCGACTTCCGGCGGCATTTGGGCTTCGTCTTCCAGGAAGGCGCTCTGTTCGATTCCATGACGGTGGCTGAGAATGTGGCGTTCCGACTGCGCGAAGAAAACGTCGCGGAGGCGGAAATCGATGGGCACGTCCGCGAGGCCCTGCGGTTCGTCGAAATGGAGGATACGCTTGAAAAATATCCCGCGGAGCTTTCCGGTGGAATGCGGCGGCGCGTTTCGATTGCCCGCGCCCTAGTGGATCGCCCTCCGCTTGTCTTCTACGATTCTCCCACTGCCGGCCTCGACCCGGTCACTTCGCAAACCATCATCACTCTGATCCTGCGCGGCCGCGATCTCCAGGGCGTCACGTCGTTGCTGGCAACGCACCGCGTGCAGGACGCGTTCGGCCTCGCCGCTTTTTTTTTGACCGTGCCAGCGGCCGCGTGATTCGCTCCGATGGCAATGGCAAAGAGGCCGCCGGCACGGAAGGCCAACACAAAGGTGGCCCGGTTACCAACGTTCTTGTTCTGAGAGGCGGCAAGATCTACTTTGAAGGCCCGGCCGAGGAATTGCTTCACTCATCCGACGATTATCTGAAGATGTTTTTGGCTTCCGCTGAATAGCACGCACCGCCGAGGAGGGATGGCAATGGCGCAACGCAAGCAGCTGACGTGGACCGAACTTCGAGTAGGCGTATTCGTGTTGGCAGGGCTGCTGATCCTGGTTGTCGCAATTTTCTACGTGACAGGCGGCGGGTTTCTGGGGCCGAAGTATCGCTTGGTCACCTATCTGCCTGAAGTGGACGAGCTGGCAACCGGCGCGCCCGTCACCCTCGATGGAATCGAAGTCGGTAACGTCGAATCTATCCGGCTGACTCCGCACCCTACAGATCACCAACACAACATCACGCTGGTGCTGCGCGTCGACAAGAAATTCCAGGATCAGATACGCACGGATTCGACGGCCTCGTTGGTCACCCAGGGCCTGTTCGGAAACCGTTACGTGAGCGTCACTCGCGGCTTGACCGGATCCGTGCTGCCGACGAAGGGCGTGATTCCAGGATCGGAGCAGGCGGATATGAAACAGATCGTCCAACGCGGCTCGGATGTCGTTGAAAATCTGGGCACTCTTTCCGACCAACTCAATCAAATCATCACGAAAGTAAATCGAGGCCAGGGAACCATCGGCAAGTTCCTCAACGATCCCCGTCTCTACAATCATCTCGACGACACAATCGTTCATGTAAATGCGATCACCACTTCGATTCAGCAGGGCCAAGGCAGCCTCGGCAAATTCGTCGCCTCCGATGAACTCTATAACAAAGCTGATTCGGTGGTTGGCAAGCTCAATGATGTCATCGGCGCGGTGCGCGATCAGAAAGGCACGGTCGGCAAGCTCGTCTACGATCCTACCGCATACAACGAGATCGAGGGTGTGGCGCAGAAAGGCAACGCGCTGCTCGGCGACGTGCGTGAAGGCAAAGGCACGCTGGGCAAGCTCGCCACGGACGACACTCTTTTCAATAATTTACGCGACGCTTCCGCCAATGTCCGCGACGCTTCTGCCAAGCTGAACTCCAGCCAAGGCACGCTCGGAAAATTTTTCACCGATCCGGCATTCTACGACAATGTGACGGGCCTCAGCGGCGACATGCGGCTGCTGATCGCCGATTTCCGCAAAAATCCGAAGAAGTTTTTGCACATCAAGCTGGGGGTCTTTTAGCGTTCAGCTCGGAATACGCAGCTCTCCCCGAGCGCCGGGCCGAGGCAGGATTGCCGCACGTGACTGGCTAGCACTTACTGCGACACGCGTCAACAATCCTCGCCCCGAGAGGCGCGCCCCGGCCGCGTCGTTCGAGAACTGGAAAACAATGTGGATGCCAGCCTGCCGCTACTTCTTTGTTGAACGCTTAGCTGCAAGGAAACGGCTATTTCGCGGGACCGGAGCTTATTCGGCGACAATCCCGGCGCAGCGTCACAGCCGCTCGCCCTGGCAACGAATTGTGTCTTTCGCTTTTGTCCATGCCGAATGTTCTCCAGCGTACAGTAATTTTAGTCGAGCCTTGCGTCTCGAACAAACGGTAACCTTTGAAGTGCGGAAATCCGGGGTCGAACGGCTTCCGCGGAATGCGATATCGGCGAATGTTCACGAGGATGGTCTGAGCTACTCCTTTTCCCAGGCGAAAACTCAATCGCAAGTTCGCGGAGCCGGCGCAGATCCAGCTTGCCGGTACCAAGATGCGGCAACTCCTCGACATGAAAAAACTGATTCGCGCGCGGCATCCACAGATTCGGCAAACCCGCCTGCGGCAAGTTTTCGAGCACCGCTTTCAATTCCTCGGGCGCCAGCGTGTGCAACACCACCAGCCGCTCGCCTTTCTTTCCATCAGGCACGCCGGTGACGACGAACTTCTGCTCCGTCGCGCCCGCAATTTCCTGCAGCTTCTCCTCGATCTTGATGTGCGGCACCATCTCGCCGCCAATCTTGCTGAACCGGCTCAGCCGGTCGGTGATTGTGAGGAAGCCGTCTTCGTCTTCCGTCGCAATGTCTCCTGTGACGTACCATCCGTCCTGCAGCACTTCAGCCGTCTTTTCCGGCTTGCCGAGATAGCCCTTCATCACGTTCGGCCCGCGCACGAGCAACAGCCCCGCCGTACCGACCGGCAACCGCTCGCGCGTCTCGGGATCGACAATGCGCACGCTGATCCCCGGCAGCGGATGCCCGATGCGCCCGCGCTTCGCTCCCACCTGCCGAAATCCGGGCGCGCGAAAATCCCGCGTATTCACTGCAACCACCGGCGAACACTCGGTCGCTCCGTAACCTTCAAGCGGCCTGAGCCGAAGCGATCCTCGAACGCCAGCGCCAGCCGCTCCGGCAATTTCTCCGCGCCCACGACCACAAATTGCAAGCTGCCGAAATCCTCGGGCGAGCAACGGCGAAAGTAGGCTTGCAGAAATGTCGGCGTCGCCAGCAAGAAAGTCACGCGATAGTCGCGCACCAGCTCGCTGATAGCAGTCGAGGTCGAGCGGGCTCGGATGGTACGCAACGCCGACGCCCAGCACCGCCGGCAGCCAGAGCGTCACCGTAAATCCGAAAGAATGAAAAAACGGCAGCACGCCCAGCAGAACGTCGTTGCGCTCCAACATGAACGTCTGGCCCATCTGCTCGATGTTCGACGCGATATTGTAATGCGTCAGCATCACGCCCTTCGGTTCGCCCGTGCTCCCGCTCGAAAAAATAACGGTCGCGAGGTCGTCGGAGTTTCGGTTTCGCCTGCCGCTCAAAATCCGCTCGAGCCAGCATGCCCGGCAGGAACCACAGAAGAAGCGCCGCGAGCCGCTCGCCGAAGCCCGGACGCGCCGCCGCCTCTTCGAGCAAAATCGTTTTCCCCGGCACCTTCAGCGGAATCGCTCGAGCAGCAGCTTCGTCGTGATCACCGTCTCGAGCTTGCACTGCTCGCGCGCACGAAGCCAGCGTCTCGTTCGACGATGTGTAATTCAAATTGACCGGAATTTTGCCCGCACAGCACCGCCGCGAAATTCACCAGCGCGCCCGGCACCGACGGCGGCAGCAAAATCCCCACCATTTCCTGGCCCGCCCACGTTCTTCGCAACCGCCGCGCCAGAAAAATCGCGCCCAGCAGCGCCATCCCCCATCTCATTCGCGGTCGCCGCTTGTCACCCATCGCAAAGCGCAACGGATGCCGGTGCGCGGTGCGAATCAAGCGACGCGGCAGCGTGCGCATCGCGTTTCTTGTGATGGCGATACGCGTCGGTCTGCAACTCCTGCACCGCCTCGCGCACTTCGAACGGCGTCGAAGTCGGACGGCATCGGCTTGCCGAAACTCACCGTCACCGGATAGGGAATCGACCGCGGCATCTTCCACAAGAAACGCCCGCGCTCGAAGCTGAAAATGCTGCCCCACACGCCGTCGAGACTTACGGGCACGATCGGCGCATCCACTCCCTTCATAATCCGCTCCATCCCGCGACGGAACGGCAGCAATTGCCCGATGCGCGTGATTTGCCCCTCGGCAAAAATGCAGACCACTTCGCCGGCGCGAATCGCGTTGCTCGCCTCGCGCAAGCGACTGCAGCATCTCGCGCGGCCGCAATTCCGACGAAATCGGAATCGCGCGAATCATTTTCGCGAACGGCTTGACTAACGGCAGATCGTAAATCCCCTTGAACATCAAAAATCGAATCGGGCGGTCGGTCGACGCGATCAGCAGCACGCATCCACCAGCGACATGTGATTCGCCACAAAAAGCGCGCCGCCTCGTTTCCGGAATATTTTCGCGCCCTTCCACGCGGATCCGGTAAATCGAATGCGTCGCCATCCACAGCACCAACCGCAGCAGCGAATCCGGCAGCAGGTAGATGGCATAAATCGTCATGACCAGCGTAAGGATTGCGCCATCGAGGAAAATTCCGCCGCCGTCTGGCGAAAGACACTCGTGAACACGTAATAGGCGCCGGCCGCCGAGAAAATCGCCGACGAACGAAAGCAGATTCGCCGCGGCAATCACTCCGCCCTTTTCCTCCGGCCGCGGGCGATGCTGGATCAGCGCGCCGAGGGCACCGCGAAAAATCCGCCGAAGAAACAGAATCCAAAGATCCGAAGGCGAGCCCACGCAGCCGATCGAATGATCTTTCCGGCGAACGCCACCGGCGAGTTCGACTCTGCAATCAGTTCGCGGGATTCTGCCGGAGCGCGAAAGTAGAGCAGCGCGCCGAAAACCGTCATGCCAACGGCGCCGAGCGGAATCAGCCCGTACTCGATTTTTCCGCCAGAGAGATATCCGGCCGCAACGCTGCCGACGCCGATTCCGATTCCCACCGCCGCCTGCAAATAGGCTGATGTGGGTGTCATCCACGTGAAGCACATCGTGCCCGTAAATCATGATCGTGAATTGCAGCAGCGCCGCAAGAAAAAAGATACGTATTGCCGAGGACGGCCCAGCCAAGCACGCGGTCCGCGCAGATAATCTTCATCTGGGTCGCAGAAATCGCCGAACGGATTCCAGCGAAATTTCTTCGGGGATCGGCCGCCGGCACGCGCGAGATTCCCAAACTCGCGCCAGTCCGAAGAACGTACAACCCAGCAGCAGAAAGCCGGCAATCGCCTCGCGCCCGTGATATCGCTCGCCAAGATCCCCGCGGCCATCGTGCCGCCGATGCCGCCGAGAAACGTCCCGAGCTCGATGATCCCGTTGCCCCAGGAAAGGCGCTGCTCGGGAAGCAATTCCGGCAGCAATCCGTACTTCGAAGGCCCAAATAGCGCCCCTCCGTGCTGATCAAAAACACGCCCGCGCATTCCATCGGAAGTTCCGCATCAGCCAGCGCTCGCGATCGAAAAATGCCATGACTGCCAATTTCGAGCAACTTCGTGCCGATCGTCACGCTGCGCTTGCTGTAGCGGTCGGCCAAGTAGCCGCCGGCCATCGAGAAGAAAATGAAGGGAGCGCGAACAGCGCGCCGACGATCGGTACCAGACGGTCGCGCTGCGCGTGCGGGAGATTCATCGCGACGACGATGTAGGTGACGAGAAATTTCAGCGCGTTGTCGTTGAAGCCCGTTCTGAAATTGCGTGAGGATCAGGCTCCAGAAACCGCGCTCGCCAATGAGCAGGCGGCTCCGAGTGAGAGCTAGCCGGGTTTGCCGTCCTTTCCGTCATGAGCGGTTTGGCCTTCGGCGAAAACTGGACACCTGGGAAATTGTCGAGTAG
Organism: uncultured Acidobacteriota bacterium; assembly: GCA_963754105.1. Taxonomy (GTDB): domain Bacteria; phylum Acidobacteriota; class Terriglobia; order Acidiferrales; family UBA7541; genus Palsa-295. The sequence goes on along the minus strand of CAVWEZ010000005.1, from coordinate 95,771 downwards.
CCCGTGTCCCCTTCCTTTCTTTTCAATAAGTTACCTCATGTTCTACTCGGCTCTTGTGTCGATTAGAAGCACTCGTCTCGTTTCGGCAACTGCGGAGCCCACCTGCCAGCTCCATTTCCAGTTGCGCGCTCCTCAAAACGATCGTAACCGCGAGCGTATCTGTGAGCCGGTGCGAGAATCCGCGCAAGGAATTACTCCTGTGGACTTTGCTTAAAGCGAGATGAATTAAGCGATAACGCGGAGAGATGTTTTCGAAGCTGCAACCGCCGCGGGAGCGGCGGAGACTGCCGGCGCAGGCAGCGGCGTCTCGCGCTTGTGGTATTTCGTGGCGACGTAATCGTTCACGAGCGTCTGAAACGCGGCCGACAACTCGTCGTAAGTGCCTTCCAGCGTCGTGAATTTCTGGCCATCGATATAAACAGGACAGCGCGGCGCTTCGCCCGTGCCCGGCAAGCTGATCCCGATATTCGAGGCCTTCGATTCGCCAGGGCCATTCACGATGCAGCCCATCACGGCAAGTTTCAGTTCCTCGACGCCTTCGTACTCACGCTTCCATTCCGGCATTTTGTCGCGAATGTAACCCTGGATGCTTTCAGCTAGCTCCTGGAAAGTGGAGCTGGTGGTCCGTCCGCAACCGGGACAAGCGGTGACGCTCGGCGCAAAGGAGCGCAGGCCCAGCGATTGCAGCAGTTCGCACGCTGCATAAACTTCGTCGCGCCGGTCGCCGCCCGGACGCGGCGTAAGCGACACGCGAATTGTGTCGCCAATTCCCTCCTCCAATAGAATGCCCATGGACGCCGCGGACCAAACGAGACCTTTAGCGCCCATTCCGGCTTCGGTCAGACCAAGATGCAGCGGCTGATCGGTTTTCGCGGAAAGGTCCCGGTAAATCGCGATGAGATCGCCGGGCCGCGAAACCTTGCAGGAGATGATGATCTGATCTTTTCGCAGGCCAGACTCGATTGCCAGCTCGGTGGATTCAATCGCAGAAAGCACCATGCACTCGTTGATGATGTCCTCGGACGTCTTGCCGAGATCGCGGTCCGTATTCTCCTGCATTTTGCGCATTACCAGCTCTTGATTGAGCGAGCCGCCATTCACGCCGATGCGCACCGGCTTGCCGTTGTCGCGCGCTACTTTGCAGATAGTTGCGAACTGCTCGTCCCGCCGTTGCCCGTGGCCGACGTTGCCGGGATTAATCCGGTATTTATCGAGATCGCGGGCACAATCGGGATATTTTGTCAGCAGGACGTGCCCGTTGTAATGGAAATCGCCGATCACCGGAACGTCGCAACCGGCATCGCGCAGGCGCTTTTTGATCTCCGGAACGGCCGCCGCCGCTTCCGGCACGTTTACCGTGATACGAACGAGTTCCGAACCCGCCTGGGCAAGTTCCAGGCATTGTTGCGCGGTAGCAGCAACGTCAGCAGTATCGGTGTTGGTCATCGACTGGACCACCACAGGCGCACCGCCGCCCACCTGGACGTTGCCGACTTTCACGGCGATTGTTTGGTGGCGTTTGCGAGACATTCTTATAGCTATTGTAACGAATTCGTTGATGTTGATGCTAGTGGACCCGCGCCGGGGTGGCCATGTGCCGGTGACGCTTCCCTTTCGGGAATAGTCAAAGGACCGCTTGAATGTTAGGCGTTTGTGCGGTGGCTGGTGCCCACGGATTTGCCGTTGCGCGGTGGCGGCGTAATGACGATGGACATCTTGCGGATCATGGCCAGGACGAGCCGCTTGTCGTCATTCGATAAACTGGTTGAATACTTCTTGATTTCCGCGAGGAAACGAATCTCTTCATCGGAAAGTTCGCCGAGAACCTTGCGGGTTTCGCGGTCTTGCGGAGTGTCGGTGCCGGGGAAAAAGTCGGCCAAGCTGATTTCCATGGCCTCGGCAATCTTCGCGAGCGTCTCAAGCGATGGAACCGTGTGTCCGTTTTCCACGCGCGAAAGGTAGCAGCGCAGCAGGCCGGTCCGGCGCTCGATATCACCCTGCGAGAGGCCGCGGTCATTGCGGTAGGACCGAATGACCTCGCCGATATTCACCTTGGGTTTTTCCTTGGGCATCGTATCACTTCCTATACGGGGGAGTATCTTACCTGCAACTAGGACATCCTACGGGCGGGGCCGCGGACCGTGCAAGCGCAACATCGCTGCCGGTTGCTTGAGAGGAAACAGCGAGAAACCAGATCCGGGCTGCTTGTCCGCATTCCGCAGCATGTGGCCGAAACGCTGAGCCGATTGGGTTTGTGGGCGGACACTAAAGTACAAGCTGCGAAGCCTTCTGCGGCGGCTGCGAAAGATTGCGCTTGCCGGCGCGTTTATCGGCGTAAAGGGCCTCGTCCGCGCGCTTCAACAACTCTTCGGAAGTCTCCCCCGGTTTGTAGTCTGTCCAGCCGCGCGAGAATCGCAATCGGAATTCGAGTACCCTCATATTCGACCTCAAGGCCTTCAATGCGCGCCATGACGTGCCTAACCTCTTCCGCGCGACACTCGGGCAACAGGGCCATGAACTCGTCTCCGCCCAACCGCACAGCTAGGTCGGAGCCGCGAATGGCCTTTTGAAGGCGCTCGGAAAAAGTCTTCAAGACCAGGTCGCCGGCGGCATGGCCAAGCTTGTCGTTGGTCTGTTTCAGCCCATCAAGATCGATCAAAAGGACAGTGAGCGGGCGTTGATGGCGCACTGCGCGGCTGATTTCCTCAGCGAGGCGTTGTTCGCCGGAGCGGCGATTATAAAGGCCGGTAAGTTGATCGAGCGCGGCTAGCTTGTAGACCTCGTCCGTAAGTGTCTGGACCTTGGCCAGGGACGCAATTTGATCGGCCAATTGGTTGCGCATGCGAATGATCATCGTTTGTTGATAGACGAGATAAACACTGAAGATCAGCACCAGTCCGACGAGCGAGCGCACCGCCTGATTGAGATAAAAAGAGTACGAAGCTTGCTCATGATTCAACAGACTCGGAAAGGAAAAGGAGGCAACGGCAATGCTGAGAAGAATCAGTACGAGTACGGTGGACGACCACATCCACCACTGACGGCGGTCCAATTTCCGCAAATGTTCGCGGACCGTTTCCGGGCGCACGCTTGCGCCATCGGAGGAAGGTTGATTTTCACTCATTTTTGTAAGCCGTGCCCTCGGCTGATACCTTAAGTACCGCAATCCGCCCGTGAAACTCCATAGGCATATCCCGCGGAGTTTCCAATTTCGTTAGCACCTCACTAGTGACCGCCGGCTCGAACGCATGCAGGCGGTTCGGGGAACTTCGTTCCAGGGGTGTGCGCCGATGTAACGCCCGCGGCATTGGCAATAGCGTGAATGCGGGCATTGCTCGGCTATCCAAGAGGTATCCACTCCACAGGGCAGAAATTGGGCGGGAAGCTAGGCTCTCGGGATTGGAGTCATTCCAACGGCAGAGGAGAGACACATATGAAGAAGAGTAATTGCGCTTGGTTTGTAGCGGCATTTGTTGCGTTTGGGCTTACTGCGAGTGCGTCAAGCTTCAGTCACAGGCCTCTAGCTCAAGTCAACCTCGTCGCGGCACTGAGTTCATCGACCTGGGATGGCCCCGTGCCCGAACCGAAGCTCGCTGCGGCGTCAGGCTGGGATGGCCCCGTGCCCGAACCGAAGCTCGCTGCGGCGTCAGGCTGGGATGGCCCCGTGCCCGAACCGAAGCTCGCTGCGGCGTCAGGCTGGGATGGCCCCGTGCCCGAACCCAAGCTCGCTGCGGCGTCAGGCTGGGATGGCCCCGTGCCCGAACCGAAGCTCGCTGCGGCGTCAGGCTGGGATGGCCCCGTGCCCGAACCGAAGGCAGTCTCAGTTTTAAGCTGACACGCAGTTGGCGAGCTAATCCAAAAGAAGTGCCACTAAGAGGAGAACTGGGGTTCTCCTCTTCCATGTGTTAGATTCACTTCCGCCGTCCTCACTCATCCCAATGTTTCCCTCGATGATCTGGCTCGCAGGCATTGTGCTGGAATCGCTTCTTCTGATCCGAAGTTTTCGAACTCGCCTCGTTGTTAAGTATCCGTTCTTTTACGCTTATAGCGGCGCCGTCCTACTCATGGCGATCCTGCTCTTGTTCCCTACTCTGTATCATCGCTGGTACTGGGGCACTCAGTTCTTCACGTTGATTCTCGGCTACGGCATACTCCTGGAGATTCTGAATCATGCCTTGGCGCCGTACCCGGGTGCGGGAGAGGTTCGCGAGGATGGCCGGCCTAGCAGCCTTTGGGCTCATTACGTGCTTTGCCGTACTCTTCCCGCTGCATCCGGTCACGCTGGTCCGCCGCCAGCACCATGCACGAACTTGAACGCGATTTGAGAACGGTTCAGGCAGTGTTCATTTGCGCATTGTTAGCAGTCATCTCTTATTACAGAATCGCGCTTGGCAAAAACATGAAAGGCATGATAGGGGGATATGGACTATACGTAGGAACAAGCCTCATGAGCCTCGCACTGGGGTCGTACTCGGCAAGACTGTTTGGCGAAGCGTCTAGGATCTTTCGGCCGTTGACTTTCGACATTTCTCTAATTATCTGGGTGGTTGCCCTGTGGACATATAGCCCGGATCCGGCACCCGAGTCCAGAATTCGCCTAGAGGGGGATTACGAGGCGCTCGTCGCCAGAACGAGGAGAGCAATGCGTTCTTGTTTGAGAAAAACGGTCCGCTGACCATCCGGAGTCGATGTCTGGCCCCGCGCGAGGACGAGGAGATTTAGACTAATGATCTCGGCGATCATTTGGTGGTCGGGCCTCGCGCTGTTGGCGTTAATTCTTCTTCGGGGCTTGCAGGAAGGGATCCTCGGAAAATACTGGCTCTTTTATACGCAAATCGCTTTTGTGCTGGTGAGTTTCACACTCCTCTACATCCGCTATGAGCACCCCCCAGGGTATGCGCGGGCATACTGGCTCACGCAGTTTCTCACGATGCTAGTCGCCTCGGGCGTCATCGTCGAAATTCTTAGACACGCTCTGGTTCCTCTTGAGCGCGCCCGCCGTTTTGCGAGGGTTATCGGAGGCGTTTTTTTCTTGGCAGTGATCGGCTTCGCGGTCATCTGTGCTGCCTTAGACTTGAGAGGTTCCGCGACAGAGAATATGCTGATCAGTCTTGAGCGGGACTTCCGAACCGTCCAGGCTCTTTTGTTACTCGGTATGGGTGGGGTTATCGCATATCTCCGGATCCCGCTGAGCAGGAACGTGAAAGCTATGTTCATCGGCTATAGCTTATATGTTGGTACGAGCCTGATAATTCTGGCGCTACGACTCTATGTCGGCTCACCTATAGACAACACGTGGGATATCGTTCAGCCACTTTCGTACGACTTGTCGCTGGTAGTTTGGGTGGCAGGACTATGGTCCTATTGCCCCCCCGAAACGCGGGTGGCAACATGGAGATGGAGACAAAATCCAATAAGGCAGGCATAATGGCCCTGACGTCCCCAAGGTATTTCTCGCTAGGACAGGATTCGTGATTCAGCTCATCTTATTCTTGTCGATTGGGGCGCTACTTTTTCTGTCCCTGATTTTCCTCGTTTGGCGGAGTCCGCGCGCGGAAGAGAGTTCGGCGGCCCTGGTTGAAGCACGACAGGCCTTAGTCGCACTGCAGACAGGTTTGCTGCCCATGGAACTGATCGACCGGATCTTTACCCGGGAGGATCTCGAATACGTCCGATTGCAGGCTCCCGGGCCAGTGTGCGCGATGTTTCTCAGCGAGCGCAAAAGCGTTGCCCTGGCATGGGCTGCGCAGGTTAGAAAACAGGTGCTCAACCTCATGCGCTTCCATCTCGGCTCGGCGCGGTTTTACGCCCGGCTGAGCTTCCGGACGGAACTGGCGCTCGCCGTTCAGTTCGCCGGCTTGCTGCTCGCCTGCCGAGCGCTTCAGGCGGTTTTGTATGTCGGAGGCCCCTACGCCGCGCCTCGAATCGTGGGCGCAACGGCTGCGAGTGCCGTGCAAGTTTGCAGGATTTCGGGGCGGTCCCTTGCATTTCTGAATTCGGCTGGCCTTGGAGCGCTGCCTGGCCGCCCGTTCGGCGCTTCACTCTAGGAATTACCTCGTGAGTTCCCTACCCCGACGACTCGACGTTCAGGAGGCCGCCGAAGACGTGCGCCACCGCACGCTTTCAGAGCTTCCACGGGCACTTGACCGGCTTATCTATCTCGCATCGATGCGGGACTACAACACCGGTCTTTACTATCACGATGGACTAGCGGCCCGCTTCAGCCAAGAAGTAGCCTGCGAGGCCCTCGCGGATTGTCACCGGGAGGTTTTTCGGCAGCTCGTGGGCTGCTCGCTCGAGAATGTGGTGTGCCAGATGGAGGCCTATATGGAATCCACGCACACCAGCCCGAATGAATTCCTAGCGGCGTGGCGGAAGTTGGAACCCTATCGCGTAGCCGTCCCAGTAGAAGCCGATCCGCTCTCGGCGCAGCTTCTTTTTTCGACCTTCAAGATCGCTTTGGCAATTTTAGAGGCTCGTCTGAATCCCCGCTCGCGGGAATCAAACGCATCGCCACTCCGGTGACCTGGCCGACAATTTCTGCTTCCGAGGGATACACGAACTGGCGGATCGTGCAGCCCGATAGCGGATGCGGAACCAGCGTAAGTTGAGAACCGCGCACTTCGCACCAGGAACACGCATAGCCGTCCCGGAGTTCGACGAAATAAATGGGCCGGTCAAATTCCGTACGCCATTCGGAGGCTTGCATGCGGGTCGGCTGGTTGTCGATCTGCACGAATGATCCGGGACGCAGCAGCGGATACATCGTGTAGTCCTGCATCCCGATGTAACCATACTGGCAGTGGCGTACATCCAGCTTCTGAATCAGCGCGATAGGGACTTCTCCCCACACCTCGACCATACGCGCAATTAAGCTGGTGGTTTCCAAATTGAAACTCTTATCGAACCGTACCGGGAAAGTAATCGCCTTCTCGGGATTCGGCGATTCGAACGCTGTCAAATGAGTGTTCTGCAGCGGAAGTGCGAGCTGGTACCTTGAGGTGGCGCTTAGGTCGATGCCAAACACGAGGAGAAGATCGTTGAACTTCGTACGATAGATTACACTGAGGCTGTACAGCTTGTAGATGCTCGGAACTGAATTCTTGTTCTCCAATTGGGTCAGCCAGGCATTCGAGATGTAGAACTCCTCGTTCTGGCGGTCTTCGGCGATGCTGCGGCTGAATTCTTCCACTTCGCGCGTAGTCACGCCGAGTCGGTTGCGAAGTTCTCTGAGCTGCTCCCCTGGGCGCATACGTGTCAGTGCAACGAAGAATGCCGAGCTAGGTGACCGGAACGCTATGAAGAATAAAGCTTTCCCGACCATGAATCAACTGGATTGAGAAAACGCAGGTCTGTTGGCCACCAATGCTCGGTAAGTCCCGCCCCTGGTTCGTCCGGGGCTGGACGCCTGGGCAGAGTAGCCTCGTCCAAAACGGGCCCTAGACCGATTCGGGTTTTAGTACTTCTATGCTTACGATTGAAAGCAACTCTCGTATGCTCACTGCAACACTTTTTCCCCAGGCCATGATCTTCGGTTTCTCCTGCACTAAAAGGAGCCCCAAAAGGGGCGAATCCGGTTCCTGCGGGCCTCGAGAATAGGGCTGAAATCGCCCGGCGCGCGCGTCTGCGGTGAAAGGTTAGGCGTCAAATTCGAGGATGTTTGCGCTTTGGTGTCCCCTCGCATCATTCGTTCGGGGCACCATTTGCATTTGTGCCAATCTTACCAAAAGGCAGCTTAGGAGGTGCCGCAATGAGCACCGATTCAGCGGGGTCGCCAATTAAGACTCAACCGTCCGGAAGTGAACGCCGCACGGTGCCGCGCTATTCACTTATCGCGACCGCGGAAGTGATCGAGCCGGTCAGCGACTTGCGGTTTTCCGGGCGCATTTCGGAAATCAGCCGCAAGGGATGTTACGTGGACATCCTCAACCCGCTCCCCCAAGAGACTCGCATCAGGCTCCGCATCTCGCGCGATCGAGGGGACTTCGTCACTACCGGAAAGATCATTTACGTGCAGGAAGGCATGGGGATGGGCGTCGCTTTTCTGGACGTTGCAGACGATCAACTGAAGCTCCTCGATTCCTGGCTCGCCGAACTCAACGGCTAGTTTTTCGCCGTCCTTCTGGCTAATGAGGAAAGCCCATTTCGGACGCGGTCTCCCGAATATGTCCAGCTTTCGAACACCTTACGTCTAAGAAGTTATCCAGTCCGTTGGAGGTTGGCTGACCGGCCAGAATTCCGGTGATGGCTGGTCGAGTTCGATCCCCACTTGCGTCAAACCGGCATAAGGCATTCCCTTATACGCAATCTTCCCCCCGATTTCGACAGTGTCTGTGAGCTTTCGAAGGACGACTCTTTGGCCTACGGATACTCGTGTGGCAAGCATCACCATCGCGCCGTGAGCACTCACGGTTACCGTGAATGTTTCTTCGCGAAAGGCCTGCTGGTCGGGAGATTCGCCCCAAATCACCAGCGGAACGTCCAGCAGCACACGCGCACTTCGTCGTTCTCCCACCATAGTCATGAATGAGCCGCCCGTACCCATATTGCCTTACGTAGGCTTTGCCGGTCGGGGCCAATAGTGCCGTCCATATCGCCAAGGTAACGGTCCTTGCGATTCTCGCCAGCCGCCGGTACCGAATCGCGAGGCCTAGTGGCACGCCCGCCGCATCCAGTTTCGCCCCAGCCAGCTGTTCGCGAGTATGCGAAGTGTTCGCTGTTGTGCTAGGCTTGACAGTGGTCAAGATACCTGACAAGACAGCACGGGCATGAAAATCAATCCCACACCATCGCCGGGCGTGGAAGGCCGGATGAATACCGCGGCACAGCGCCGGCGGCGAATCATCGCCTGGATGCGCGCGCATGCGGGGCCCGTCCGCGGCGGCGAACTGGCTAAGCGTCTCCGTGTTAGCCGCCAGTGCTTGGTGCAGGATGTCGCCATCCTGCGGGCAGGCGGCGAGGAAATTCTAGCCACGCCCCAAGGTTACCGCCTTCCGAAGAGCCCTAGCCGGTCGCACGGGACCCTGCTTGCTTGCAAGCACGCTGCCGAGCGAACCGAAGAAGAGCTGCAGATCTTGGTCGACAATGGAGTCAAGATCCTGGACGTAATCGTGGAGCACCCTCTCTACGGTGAGCTTCGCGGCTCCCTTATGCTCGAATCGCGCGCGGACGTGCAGGATTTCTTGCGCCGCGTCCGCTCCTCGCACGCATCTCTTCTTTCTTCGCTGACGCGTGGAGTGCATCTACACACGGTAGAGGCGTCGCGGCCCGAGATGATTGCGCGAGCCAAGACGGCTCTGCGGAGGCGTGGTTTTCTGCTGAAGTAGCATTGCGAACGTGCGAATGAGCAACAGTCGACAACAACGAATTGAAAACGCGCTATGCCGCGGCGCTAGCCTGGTAGTCGACAATCCAGAGTATTGCCAAGCCGTCCGCGCGCTCACCGATTTTCTCTTTCAGGCTGATCTTGGCACTCGAGACCTGACTTCGGAAGCCGTAGGAACAAGAAGCCGCAGCGCAAAGGCGACGGTGTCAGCACGCCAAGGCGGCGTAGCTGCCGGCGTGAACGAATTTGCTCTGCTCCTGCGTTCGCATGGCCTGCATGTGGAGATCGAGAAGAAAGATGGCGAAGTGATCCGGCCGGGCGAAGCATTGCTGCGCGCCGAAGGAAATCAAATCGAGCTGCTTTCGGTCGAACGAGTCGGCTTGAACCTCGTGCAACGAATGAGCGGGATCGCCACCGCGGCCCGCTGCCTGCAACAGCGCGTGAAGCACCGTGGCTTCACCGCGCTAGTCGTCGGCACCCGAAAAACTCACTGGGGCCTTCTCGACAAGCGAGCGTTGCATCTTGGCAATGGCGGCACGCACCGTCTGGGTCTGGGAGACGCCATTTTAATCAAGAACAATCATTTGGCGCTTTTGGCCGGCAGGGAAGCGGAAGCGGCGCCTCTGGCAATTGAAAAGGCTTGGAAGTTCCGCGGCGAATCGGCCTTTATCGAAGTCGAAGTCCGCACGGAAGATGGCGCGCTCGCCGCAGCGCAAACATTTCGACGTCTGCGGGCCGATGCTTCGCACGATTACCCATGCCTGCTGCTGTTGGACAACGTCGCCCCGGATGCGATCGCAGCGATTCTCGATGCGCTCCGGCGCGAAAACTTATGGGACGACACGCTCATCGAGGCCAGCGGCGGAATTTCGGAAACAAACGTAGAGGCCTACGCCGCTGCCGGCGTGGACGCGGTATCGGTAGGCGCCTTGACGCACTCGGCCCGTGCGCTCGATGTGTGCCAGCGAATTTCGTAACAATTTTAATTCACGGAGAGCAAAAATATGGCAAGCGCAGCTACGCAGGAAGTTTTTGAAGGACGCTACACTCTTCCCGTCATTGAAGAGATCGACGATACGGCCGACGAGATTCGCGCGAAACAGCAGCGCGTCCGGGCTCTTTGCGCGGAACGCAATGCCATTCTGCTGGCCCACCATTACCAGCGTCCCGAAGTGCAGGAAGTTGCCGATGCAGTTGCCGATTCGCTGAAGCTCTCGCAAGCTGCCGCGAAGACCGAAGCGGACGTTATCGTCTTCTGCGGAGTGCATTTCATGGCGGAGACTGCCGCAATTTTACTTCCCGACAAGACCGTGCTGCTGCCCGATCTCCGCGCAGGATGCTCGCTCGCAGCCTCGATCACTCCCCAAGAGCTTCTGAAGTGGAAAGCGAAACTGCCCGACGCCGTTGTAGTTTCCTACATCAACACTTCGGCAGCCGTGAAAGCCGAGAGCGACTATTGCTGCACGTCCGCCAATGCAGCCAAGGTCGTGCGTTCGATTCCATCCGATAAAACCATCCTATTCCTCCCCGATAAGTTTTTGGCGGAGGTGGTGGCGCGGCAGACGGGCCGCAGCAACATCGTGGCATATCCGGGTTACTGCCACGTGCACAAAACCATCCGCCCCGAGCAGGTGGTGGAAATCCTAGAGGAGCATCCCGATATCGAACTGCTCCTGCATCCCGAGTGCGGCTGCGTCAGCTCGTGCATGGCCAAGGCGGTGGACGGCACGCTGCCGCACGACCGCACTTTTTTCCTTTCTACGGAAGGAATGCTCAAGCATATCGGCGAATCAGAGGCCACCGAATTCGCGGTGGGCACCGAGCTGGGAATTTTTCATCAGCTCAACAAAAAATTTCCGCAGAAGACGTTCCACGCCGTGAATCCCAACGCCGTTTGCGCCTTCATGAAAACAATCACGCTCGACAAGGTGATTCAATCGCTCGAAACCATGACCCCTCAAATCCGCGTGCCGGAAGATATCGCGCGCAAGGCGAAGCGTGCCATCGATCGCATGCTCGCGCTGGCCTAGGCGCGCGACATGCTGAAAATCGGACTTCTCGGCGTTGGCGCCATCGGCAGAACCATAGCCACCGCTCTCGATCAAAAGCAAGTTGACGCCGAACTTGTCGCGCTCTCTGACCAGGATTGCGCACGCGCCAAGCAACTTTCGTCGGAACTTTCAAATCACCCGCCGGTGTTGCCCGTCGAAGAAATGATTGACCGCTGCGAATTGGCCGTCGAAGCCGCGAGCCAGGCCGCGCTTCGGGACTTCGTGCCGAGGGCGCTGGCGCGCGGACGCGACATGCTGATCATGAGCGTCGGCGGGCTGCTGGGCCGCGAAGAATGGTTTCGCGAAGCCAGCGCGAAAGTCTGCCGAATTTACGTTCCGTCAGGCGCCATCGCGGGCCTCGACGGAATTAAATCCGCCTCGATCGGGCGAATCGACTCCGCGGAATTGACCAGCCGCAAGCCCGTGAAGGCGCTCGCCGGCTCGAAGTACGTGCTCGATCGCGGGATTCAACTCGATGGCATGAAAGAGGACACGGTCATCTTCGACGGCTCAGCCGAAGACGCCGCCCGAGCGTTTCCGGCAACTTCGAATGTGGCGGCGTCGTTACGCTTGGCCGTCGATCCGTCGGCCGCGGTGCGTGTGCGCGTGGTCGCGGTGCCCGGGGGCAGCGAGAACGTGCACGAGATTCGCGTCCGAGGGGAGTTCGGCCGCCTTTTGATGCGCGTGGAAAACGTGCCCTCGAAAGCAAATCCGCGCACGTCTCAACTGGCCGCATTTTCCGCCATAGCCACGCTGAAAAATCTCACCCGGTGGTTACGCGTCGGCACCTAGCGGCACCTCCCAGCACCTAGCGAACTCACAATCGAGTATCCTGACCTTACCCGTGCACAAGTCCAGCTCAACCTCAGTTCTTCATGAAAGCTTTCTTGTAAGCATCGCTTTGAAAGGTCTCGGCGCACTCACCGAGGTCATCGCGGGAATAGCCTTCTTGAAAATTTCACCGGACGCACTCAATCGAATCGTCATGGCTTTCATCGACACGGAACTCCCGGAAGATCGTCACGATTTTATTGCCAGGCATCTGCGAGATTACCTCATAAGGTTTGGGGCCGGCGGAAAACACTTTGCTACTTGGTATCTTCTGTCGCACGGCGCAGTGAAACTCATCCTGGTGATTGCGCTTTGGATGAACGAGTTGTGGGCCTACCCGGCGATGATCGTGGTTCTGGCGGGATTTATTAGCTATCAAATCTACCGTTTCGTCCTCACGCATTCCATCGCCATGATCCTTTTATCGATCTTCGATCTGATCGTGATAGCCCTTACCTGGAGCGAGTATCATAGGCAAAGAGCATCCCGACCCGGTGCGTAACGGCCGCGAACGTACTCCCTGAAAACGTGTCGGGTAGCGGGTGTCGCCGTCATGTTCGTCAAAACGAAAGAACGCGCCGGGCACATGCATTTCTCCCTCTGCATTCCCGAGCGGGGCGGGAACGGCGGAAACAGTTGGAAGACTGTGGAGTATTCGGTGTCTCTAGGCGAAACGCTCGAACTCAGCAGCACGCAGTGGGAGGAAATTCTTAGAAAGTCGCCCGATTTCCGCTCCGTTCCACTCGAAAGTGTTTTGGACGTGGTAGAGCAGTACGTCGCAGAGCACCGGCTTGCTTCCGAAATCTTAGATGGCCTTCGTGAAGCGGTGCGTGGGCCGAGGGGAAAGTCCCGCGGGCGCGCGCGCAGCGAAAGGCGCTCGCAGGAGGACGAGTACACAAAAGCATTGCGCCTGCTCGGCCTCGCACCCGGTTCCTCGGACGATCAGATCGAGTCGGCATTCCGGAAGGCGGCTCGCCGCCATCACCCTGACGTGGGAGGAGACCCGGCGAAGTTTCGGCAACTAGTGGACGCGCGAAATCTCTTGTCCACTCGCCACTGGGAGCCGGATGTACAGCCAGCCAAGCGACGAAGTCCGTAGCTACGCCCAGAGCCGTCGTTGGCGCTTCATGCAAGGCCGAACAGCAGATTCCTCGAACTACGCCGCGCGCCCACGGACTGCGCGGGAACGACAAAGACGCGCGGCTTCGCTCGGAATGACAATCTGATTGATTGGTTGGCGGGGTGCGGCAAAGAACCCTATGTTATGGGCACCTTGCAATCTCTCGGGCAAGCCCGGGAGCAAACGGCGGCGGCCGCTGCACCTCCATACAGAGGTTCAGAACGAGGCTGCCGGGAGGCTCGCCGCGCTGGCAAGCAGACTCGGAAGATTCTTCTCGGTGTCTCGAACCTTTTTGCCCAGGCGAGCTTGAACCTGTTCCCGGGCCGTTTCGACCGTGGCTAATTCCGGCGTGGCCGACTTCTGCAGCAGATCTTGCGCGCGCAGGAAGCACGCATAGGAGAGTTCGTCGGGCACTCCATGCCGGCGCAAGAACTGCCCGTAGTTGAACCAATCAATGGCTTCCGCGCGCGGGTCGCCGGCGGTTGCATCGAGGGCCAGTCCGCGCTGATAGGACCGAGCAGCAGACTTGGCGTCGCCGCTCTTCTCCTGCAAATCCCCCAAGTGCGCGAGGGCGAGGCTCTGGAGCCGCGCGTCGCCGACGTGCTGCGCCAAAGCAATCGCGGACTGGTATTCGGCGAGCGCTCGATCGGCATGATTGATGCGCGCCTCGTCGTCCGCGACTTGAATCGTGACGGAAATCCGCTTTCCGATTACCGCGGTGGAGTTTCCCCCGTCCGCGGACGCTAGCTGCAGATATCGCTCCCAATGTCGCGCGGCGGCCGCAGGTTCGCCCTTCCGATCGAACGCTTCGGCGAGATACAGGTGAGCGTTCGCCTGATTCGGATCAATGTCCACGGCTTTTTGCCACGAATCCGTGGCCTCTTCTGGATAGCCAAGGCGCGCAGCCAGGAGGCCGTAATTCACCAGCGCGTCCACATCGCGCGGAAACAATTGGAGCATTTTGTCGTAGTGGTCGTAGGCTTCCTGATAACGTCCGTCGGCAATCATTGCGCGTGCGCAAGCTTGCTGGAGCGCAGCGTTGTACGGATTGATCGCGACCGCGCGGGACAGCGCCGCAATCTCTTCGTCATGGCGGCCAACTTGTTTTTCGACCGACGCGATGCGCTCGGCGACCATGCTGTCGTATGGATTCATCCTGGAAGCATGAAGCAAAGCTGAGAGATTCGTCTCATCGGTGGCGAGCGTGAAGCGAATCAGGTCCGTCGCGCCCCATGCCAAAAGCAGCGCTACGAGAGCCACGCGCAAGCTCGCCGCAGCCGTCCATCGAGGCGCCGGAGGCGCCGCTGCCGCGATTTTGCGGCTCTTCGCCGAGGTCGCATCGCGTTCACTCACCGAAGCCTTACCGGCCGGATCTATCAGCAACGAGGCCACGCGCGAGTCCCTCAGCTTCCACACCACGCCATCTAGAATGAAATGATGGATGTTGACCAGCGCCGTGAAGATCAGGAAGCTCGTCGTGAAATCAAAGCGGAAAATATAGCTCACCAGCCACGGCCCGGGAATGAACAGGGCAATGCCTCCGGCGATGAGTGTGAGAAAGTAGCCGGCCATGCTCCACTTCGCCTGGCCAGACGCCTGCGCTTCGCGCCGCTGGTAATAGCTCGTGATCCAGAGGTATTGCGATGAATGCAACACCGCCAGGATTCCGCTGCTGTAGCGCGTTTGCGGCACCTGGTAGGCGGCGTGCAATTCCAGCAGCGTGGGCAGCACGAACCACAGAAACTGCGTGAGAGCCAGCGTGAGCGGCGCGGCCATCGCGCGCAGGCCGCTTCGGCGGACCAATCCCTTGAATCCGAGAAAGGTAAAGAGCGCGAATGCCGCTCCCAGTATCAGGCGGGCCGGCAAACTGAATTTTGCGGGCAGACCCAGCGACAGAATCAGCGGGTCGGTGGAACCTCCTGTCTCGAAGCTGGCCAAAAGCATCAGGTACGAAGCTACGAAGGCTGCGCGTATCCAACGGCGCTCGGCCTGCGCAACTGTAGCGCCGCTGCGCCGCGCGAACATCATCAGCAACCCGTAGTTTTGCCCGGAGTAATGCCACGGGCTCCAGCAGATGTAAAGGGTGAACACCCAGGGCAGCAATCGGTAGGAAGCGTGCAGCATGATGCCGGTGAGCACCACCAGCAGCGTGACGTGCAACGTCACGATTTTGTATCTCTCGAAATTTTGGCGCGTGTGATAGGCGCGATAGATCGTGGCCATGAAATGCGGATAGTTGAAAATCATGGCGAGGGAATAGAACGCTACGGCCCAGGCGTGCGTGTGCGAAGGCGTCAGCCACGTCGCGACGATCAGCAGCGGAGCGGACCACGCGCCGCATCCGGCCATTAAATCGAGCCACGGGCGATAAAGCCACGGTCCAGCGGGGCGCGACGCAGCGAGGGTTTCGGCCTGGGCGCTCAAAAAGGAAGCCTCGGCCTGCTAGTCTACTTTGGCTGAGAATATTCCAGCCGCGTCACGCTGCGCCTATGTTGAAAGCGTAACTAACTCGTTCAGTTTTGAATTTGAGTCGGCCCCGCAAATTTTCGCGCTTGGACGCCAACCTGCGACAGGGACGCGCACAGGCACGGGCCGCTCGCCTAAGCGGCGTCGCGATTCCGGTCGAACCTAGCGGCTGAGGCTCATGGGCCAAGGCCGTGTGATGAAGAGCGTCATCAAGAGCAAGCCCAGGATGGCGATGTTTTTTTCGAAATTTACCAGCTCGTTCATTTTGGCTTGCGGATCCTGGACCGCCCAGAAATTGTGGATCAGAAACGTGGCGGGCACCAAGAAAATCGCCAGCAAAATCACCCCGATTGTGGGGTGAAAACCGAGCAGCAGGCTGAGACCGCCGAGCAGGAGCAAAAGTCCGCTAGTCATTACGGCAAGGGATGGCGCTGGAGTGCCTTTCATCTTGGCGTATCCAGTCATCATGTTGAGACGGGCAAAGTGGTTGATGCCCGCAATGATGAAAAATCCAGCGATCAAAATCCGCCCGATCAAGAACGCGAGAAAATAGATTTCACCGATGTTGCCCACAAATCCTCCTCTTGTGTGATGCGGCTCGCTTCCGCCAGATAAGGTTCCCCCGAGGATCGCCGCAGGGACGGGCACACTTATACACCAAAGGTCTTTTCGAAAGATACTTCGGAAGCGTAGAAGAGCCAGCGGTTGAGTTTCGATCGCTGGCAAGCACAGAAACGGCGCGAAGATATCGAAACGGTGCTTTGCCGCGTGGCTGTATACCTCAGCTGAATCGTGTGGACAACGCGGGGATGGTGCCGAGGGCTTGGTACGCGCCCTACCGCCTATACCGGAAATCGCTGTGCCGTTCAAGGGAGTTTTTCAGAGAGCGGCGTGATCTTACGAGTCCATGGTGTATAATCCAAATTGAAAGCCGGAACTCCGGTAGGGAGGTGTTGCCTTGAAGGCACTCTTGAAAGAGTCCCGACGCCAATTGTGCGAATAGTGATTCGGGATTGAGACTTGCCGCTACCGAGCTACGGCAACTCGCTATTCTGCCATCGACTACGTAGCGATGCACTGTTGTCCGTTGGCGCAAAGCAATCTGGATCGCCGACTCCAGGGCCGAGAGGCCGAATGGCGCGAGCAATGTGTTGGCGGGGCCAATTGGCAAACTCGGTCGTAGGGAAGGTTCTGGAACCACACACGGCCGTGTGTGGAAGGAACCGCAGCCCGGCGTGAAGGGGGTTGACGTGAAGTACCGCCGACCCCTCTAACCACCCACCGACCGGGCCGCCAAATTTCTTGCCTTATTTTTTCAGCTTGAAACCCATTTGGATCGCGTCTTCCGTGCTGATCTCCAGCGAGTAAAACTTCTCCTCGTTTAACCGAAGTTGTAGTTCCGAGATCACCACTGGCACACGTCTTGACACGAGGAATTGCGTGACTGCGCCTATCGTCGGAAACGAATGTTCCCATAGCAGCGTCTTGCTCAAGCCCAAATCCTTAGGATCGGGATTCTGAACTGTGAGCGCATATTTATCACCAGATGGGCCAGGTTCACTTAGTTTGCGAGCCAGAAGCCATACAGTCATCGCACACCTCGCATATCAGTTGGATGCGCGAGGGATGAGGTGGTTCTGCACAACCCAAGAAAGCGAACGGGGTTTACTCCTTATAGGTGGAGGTAGCCATTTTAATTAAACAGCCCTACCTCCACTTATAAGGGGGACCACAATGCGTTACCGTCTAATCGAGATTACAGGCCCACCTTGTCCGTGGTGCAATCAACCCATGCCGTTGTTTCGTCACTGGCGGGAGAGAAGGACGGAGAGGGAGTGCATCCAGCACGTCCGCCGCTGTCCTGAAGTGAGAAGAAGGGTGCGCCGAGCTAAAAAAACGTGGATGAAAGTAGTTGGGGGTCGCTTCAAACCGTGGTGGGAAGAATGCTGGAAGCTGATCAAACAGGCCCACGCTCCATTATCAGATTTGGAGATTCGCGTACGCCAGCGGTTAGCAGCCTATCATCTCACTAGGAAACAAAGACAGCTCGGTGGGAGGAATCAAAGTATCGAAGACAAGACCAGAGGTGGCAAGCTTGGTAGTCATCGACGATGGCACTCCGGGCGGGGAATCTTTGTAAAAGGCTGTCCCTGGTGCCGTTCAAGAACATAACGCCCCGGCCCCAGATGGATGTTTGCGGAGTCATAAAAATCTAGACCTTTTAATCTCTAAAGGGGCGAGCGCGGTATGGCAAAGGGCACTAATTTTGAATTTCTCGTTATAGTATCCCCATAATGAAATGGCTGTCGCTCACTGTGCTCTTGGCCTCCCCGTCGAGCGCGTTCGATTGGGCCAAGTATGTGAATGCCTCCTCCACTTTGGTAATCGCTGTATTCACTGTTCTCTTGTTTCTTGCCGTCATATGGCAGACTTCCACCAATCGAGATAACGAGCGCGCGTGGGTCATCGTCACTCCAAAGAGTTGGAGTCCTAGTCTTGTCAAAGCCGTGGAGGGCGTGACCTTCCCAATTAATTTTTTTGAGGCATCTTACGAGAATGTTGGGAGAACCCCGGCGCGAATCATTGAAACGGCGCTGAGATACATCATCATTGATAAATTGGAAAATCTTCCCCTTGAACCAGACTACGGAATGGTAGTGAATCTTGGAGAAATGCTTCTTGTCCCGCGAGATTCTTTTCCTCAGGTCAGACCCCTTGAACCAAGTCCCTTGCTTATGCCCCAACAAGCGGCGGAGATCGAGCAAGGTAAGAAATTGCTGTATGCGTACGGGTTCGTCGCTTATAGGGATGTCTACCGCAGGAGACGTGAGACGCGATGCGGATATTTGTACTTCTTTGCCGAGGGTCAGTGGCGAAATATTTTCCCGCCGCGATTCCAGAGAGGCGGGCCGCCAGCTTACAATCGCGCCACCTAAGTTTTGCCATCACGGAGCGAGCGGGAGACTCCAATCACCAACCCGCGCTCAACCCCTTGATTGCCGCTGCCCAAAGGAGGATCGCCAGCGCAAATTCGATTTCGGTCACCTAACTTCCAGACCCAAATGTGCATCGTAGTGGGGCACGCCATCCAGCTCAGCTCGAATCTCTGCCTCGGTCTTGCTCCACTCAGACAAAGTCGCTGTTGCAGATGCCAATGCGCTGTCAGCTTGCGAATACTGCTGCATTGCTTCAGAGTCCTTCTCGATGGCTGCTTTCAGGGCAGCCTGCGCGTCTTTCACGCGAATCTTTGCGTCAAGTATTTCTCTGTCCGAAGCCCATTGATCCAATCCACGTTGTTCGGCGAGACGTTGTTCCAGATCAGCTTGCCGCTCTCCCTTCGCTTCCTTCGCCATGTTCCAAAACTGATTCGCTTGCGCGAATTCCTTTTCCAACCTTTTAATCAATGCCTGCTGCTTCCGGCCCTGAGCACGAATCTCCTCGTGCTTGCGCTCCGACAAGCTGCGATGCTCGGCGTGACACTCCTGCTCTAGGACATCGCATTCAGACAACAGAGACGCTTGCCTCCGAAATCGCGTCCTGCAATCGTGCTTTGAGTTCCTCGCTTGTCGGATGAAGGTTCGTCAAGCGCCCCAGGACCAGGCCCGAGAAGGTTTGTACTTGCTCCGGCTGTTTGGCCGCAGGCTCCGGCATGATGCTGGCCGGAATCTCCGGCCGTCGAACTTCAGGAAACGGAATTGCGGGCATTGACACTGCGCCACTGAACATCCCGCCAGGACGATTAATTCTGCTTAGACCAACATGCATCTCTGCCTCCTCGTGCTGCTAATCGTTGTTCTTGCGATACGGGGAGAGGCTCTGCGAAATGAACATCCACAAACCAATCCACGGCAGAGCGGCCAAGCTTCCCTCGGACCTTCACGCGATTGCGCATCTCAAAAAGCTTCTGGATTTCTTGCGGGGCATTGCGGATCAACAAGGTAACCGCGAACCCATCATCGCATTCGAGGCTGCATGCGAGAATCGGCCCCTGGAAGGCGACAGTCCCGCAAACGCCAGTCAAGGTGACCGAATTCACGTTTCCGAGCCTCGCTAGGGTTTTTGCCCCTGAGTTCACGGCTTTACCTTCTGAAGATTGACGCCATATTGCTTCCAAAATGCGATGACCGTTTGCGCCATGTCGTTGTGGGCGGCATCGAGGGCAACAGTTTTCCTTGCAGGAACATGAGTGTCCTGAATGCGGCAGGCAGCTCCACATTTTCCGCCATCCATCGCCACTTCTGGCCGATCAGCATCACGACCAGTCTCCTTCAACTCGATGGTGGGCAACTCTTCTTGCTCGTCCTGGGACTCGGACTCAGGCTCTTCCTCATAATCCTCTGGCTCTTTGTTGTCCAGCAGCCGGTCTAGCGCAGTATGCAGCGCCAAAGCTCTGTCCATGGAAATGCTTTTCGCGGAACACGCCTTGTCGAGCACCCGGTGCCATTGTTTGCGCCTCTCGACATCGGCAATGGCCGCATCCGGTGCGAAGGGATCAGAGCTAGCGCCCAAGGCCGTGAACCTAATCGGAGTCCGTCTCCAGTCCTGAACATAATTGAGTGTGGGCACTATCGCCTCCCGATCTGGGTCTTGCGCCAATCGAGCGCACCGGATGGAGCGGTCTTGGACGCAAGCTCTCGTCCAGCCGGCGACATCATCGGCGGCATTCCGGTTTGCGGGCTGCCTTGCGAGGTCGTGCTGGCCTGAAATTCAGTTTCGTCTTTTGCTTTGAAACCCTCGTCATGCTCCCGAATGGCCTTGTCGAGTCCCAAGCCAGCGGAAGCCTGCCCGATTTCTTCTCCGCAGCATGGGTCAAGTTCCGTGCCAGAACTTCGCAGCGAGGTGGGATGCAACTGGTTGTACTCCTTCGTAGGATCTCTTTGGTTCATTCGAGGATCTGCATCACTGTTTACGTTTTTCATTTTAGTCTCCCTTTCGCTTTCTTCTAAAGTCTGCGTGAGCCCAAGGTCTTCTCACTTGCTGGTTGTTCACCAGCACCAATCCCATGAAGATTGCTTCCGTCATCGCATCGGCTGTTCTCTTGTCGCTCGTTTGCAGTAGATTGACCAAGCCCTCACGCATGGTTTTCAAGAGCTGCGAGCACTTGAGTTGGAGTTCACGATTGTCCACTTTCCCCTCCTTCGGCGAGTCTTTTAGGTTCTCGTCCTTCGCTTGGGCCGATAGTGTCGCTACGCTGGTCCATTGACAGCATCAGAAGTGCAATTGAGTCCCCCTGATCTACTGTCAAAGAAGTCGCGGGTTTTCCTTCAGCACGGTCGACTAACTGTTCAATGGCTTGCAGGTTTCCCCGCAACCCTTCCGTCTTGAGGATGAACGTTGCGATCTCCGCGTAAGTCAATCCGAACAAACCGAGTGGCAAGCCGCTAGCCCGCAGCTCTTCCTTCGGAACGATTCTCGCAAGCGCATCAACACAAGCCGCATTCATTTTTTTGAGTGAAGGTCTGCCTTCTGGATTGGCGCAGTTGCCGGGCTTGAAACGCGTCGCGAGGCCATACCGGTTGCCGGGTTGGAACGGCGTGCCGCGCGGCTTGGCTTTCGGCTTGAGAATCGGCGCATATTGCGCCGCCTTCGGCGCAGTCGCTACCTGACGCACACGTTTCAGAAATTTTCTCTTAGCCATACCATAACTTACTTGTCGGCCAGGGCGAGCTGGTTTCAGTCAGCAGCTTTCATCGGTGGATCCGGCGGGAACCGCTTCGACTCGCGGGCAATTCTTTATCGGGCATCTATAGCGAATCCACCTGTCAAACTCGCGGCGGTAGTTCACCTTAGCTGCTGTGACGCCTCGACCAAAGGTTAACGCTGGCGGTTTTGGAAGTCGCTGCATCTGCACTCCGTGAAGCGGGCAAATCGGTGCATTAGTCAACTTGGCCTTGTTCGCCATATTAGAGGGCTTTACCTAACTAATACCCGGCTGGGTGCTGGATATGGGTTTGAGGCCCTCCTGTCATGGTGATTCTTGGCGATGTCAGCCAGTCTGCGGGGTCGTCCGGGCGAAAACGGGTTTCTCCTTGCCCCGGCGGAAAAACGCCGGGTTCGGGAAGCCGTCGAAAAATCTGGAACATCTGTCTTTGACTGTTGAGAGAAAGGGTTTGGTTTTGACTTTGTGCGATAGCACAATCTCTACAGCGATCTGTTTTCTACTGCGATCTTGATTTCTACCGATTTCTTTTTCTTTTGGGCCGTATTTCTAGAGATCTACAGACTTCTACTGTTTCTTTTCTTTTTCTCTCTACTGCTTTCTACAGATACTACTTACGGCCTTGCCGTATATACGGCCTTCGGCTGTATGTACGGCCTTTGGCAACTTGGCTGTATATACGGCCTTTGCCGCAAGTACGGCCTTTTCTACTTCCGAGGTTGTGGTCCACGAGCAAACTCACGCCGGATTGCCTCCATCGCTTCGAGGTCAAAGACCGCCATGTGCCAACGCTTGCCGTCCCTTCGCGCTGGTGGCAGAGTCACACGCACCGCAGCACTCCCCGTCTCCTTTGTAGATTTGTTTACGAGGAAGTCCCAATACGTTTTTCTATCGCAGCTGTAGACGCGGATTCCATACTTGGTTCTCTCGATTCGCTTGCCTTTGGCGGGTGGACCTTGGATGTGCTTCTGCCAAGGCTTCGTGTGTTCCGTCTCCTCTTCCTCATCCTTATCCCCATCCTCATCAGAATCCGGTGGATCGATGACGCCAAGGGTTCTCCTGCCGTTTTCGTGCTCCAAGACAGCCGTCCTCAGCAGGACGACATCCAGCTTTTCCATCTCGAACTGATTGGTGACCTGCTCACTGGTGCCATTTGTTCCGCGCTGTTTAATACGAACCCACGTGCAAGGCGTCAAATCGTCCGTGTATGAGTTGAATGCGTACTCCTCGCCTTGGTGGTAGAGACGCTTCTTTTTCAAATCCATCGCCGAGTCGCTAGACTCCAACAGATCATTCAGTTTTTTGATCCGCTTAGAGTTCTTAACGCGAGGCCGATTCCCATCATCTTTGATCCGACGCCACACCTTGTGATCAGAGTCGTCCCAGCCCCACTTGTACGTCCGCGAATCGAGACGCAGTCGTCGCTTCTCAAGGTCAATAGACTTCGTTTTCATTTTGAGTCCCCCATGATTTTTTAGGCGATCTCGGAAGGGACGGAAACCATGGGGATGGAAAACCGCCACGCATCCGAGATCGCCTGCCTTAAACTTGTTACTATAAGAGTTACTTTTTCTTCAGGCTTGGACCCTCCTCTCACTGGGATGAAAGCCCGCTGCGATGGACTCAAGGGCTTGTTTCTTGCGCCACTCTTCTTCTATCGCTTGATTCAGTTTGTGGATTAGCTTCGGGTCGTGAATGCGAGTTTGGCTTCCGTCGTCCTTGACCTTAAACCAAATCCGCCTGCGCGTTCTCGTTTCCGTCATTGGTCTTGCCCTCCAAAAAAGAAATTACTGCCCGGAGGAATTAAACCCCGAAAGCTGCGGCCCGTTAGGCAGCACGTTGGCGATGAACCTTAGAACGTCGCGATGCTGACTCGGGGTACTTACCCCATGACTCGGCGGCGTACTTACCCCACAGCTTCCTGCACTCGTCTTCGACCAATTTGTCCTGTCGTGCTGCGACATTGACCTTCGCGAGCCAAAGAAACCGACGGGCTACTTCATCCCGCAGACGTGCCCGTCGTGCTGCGATTTCATCCAGCAGTTGTTTTTTGCGTTTCACGGTAATCCTCCCTTGGTTTGCAATCTACCATGGCCCCTTTAAGCGCCTGTCAAGCTCGGATTTTGAACACCATACTACAAGCATAGTAGTTGGGAGGGGTAGCGGTTACCCTATACCGGGCTGTAAGACCCGCCAAAACGCCCCTGTCCGCCGCCATCAGGCACTTTAATGCCCCCCTCGCGGCCCCCTAGCCCTCGCCCTTGGCAATGATTACGCTAGCGATACGTATCACGTTAGTATACTATAGGCCGCTAACGGGCGAGGCTGGCCCGAAAAGCAAGGGGTCCTCTAAGACCATGAAAGGAGCAACATGGAAGTGAAAACAGTCGGAATATACGCTCGCGTTTCAACGGTTGGTAACGGCCAGAGTCCCGAAATGCAGCTCCGCGAATTGAGACTTTTCGCAAAGAAACGCGGTTGGCGAATCGTCGCGGAATACGTCGATGAAGGCATCTCCGGCGCGAAGGATAGCAGGCCAGAGTTGGACAAGCTCATGCAAGATGCGCATCGCCGCAAGTTTGATGTCATAGCCGTCTGGAAGTTCGACCGCTTTGCCAGATCGGTTTCTCATTTGCTTCGGGCGTTGGAAACCTTCCAGTCCTTGGGCATCGAATTCGTCTCGCTAACTGAACAGATCGACACTTCGACGGCCTACGGCAAAATGACGTTCACAATTTTAGGGGCCGTGGCCGCTCTTGAGCGGTCCCTCATCGGCGAGAGAATTCGGGCAGGCATCCGAAACGCCATAGCCAAAGGCGTCAAGATTGGAAAGCAGCCTTTGCGACCCCTGACGCCACAAGATGTCGCCGCAATTCGTCGTGACCGGAGACGGAAAAAACTGACTTACGCAAAACTCGCCGCGAAGCATCGGATCACAATTTGGACCGCATTTTATTTGTGTAATCCGCGTAAGCAGTCAGTACGGTGACTTTTTGTCTAGCTAACTGAGGCGACGGGGTTTCATCTATATGTGCGTAGCCACAAACCGTCGCGCCGGAGGTCAAAGAAACCACGGCTGGAACTACGGCCCGAACTCCGCGAGTTCTTGGAACGCTGCATTGTTCCGGCCCTCGCGGATCGGTGGTTTGCCGAAAATGTCGGCAGAAAGGGAAAGAAGCGATGAAGCTGCGATGCGCGATTTACGCACGGTATAGTTCCGACAAACAAAGTCCATCCTCCATCGGCGATCAAGTCCGAAAGTGCCGCGAGTACGCGAAGGCAAAAGGTTGGGAAGTCCTCGAAAATCAAATCTACAGCGACGAAGCCATCTCAGGCGCAACCTCCGAGCGGCCCGGCCTGAAGCGCCTGTTCTCAGCAGCGGAGGCGAAGGCTTTCGATGTCATCCTAATCGACGATAGCAGCCGCCTCTCGCGGTCCGGGGACACGAAGTCTCTGGCCGAGAGGCTGCGCTTTTTTGGTGTGCGCCTGATCGCCGTAAGCCAAAACGTAGATAGCGAATCGGAACAGGCCGATGTGCTCTTCGCGGTGCACGGCATCGTGGACTCGCTGTACATCAAAGAGCTAGGAAAGAAAACCTATCGCGGGATCGAAGGGCGTGTGCTCGCACACCAACACGCCGGAGGCCGCATCTTCGGCTATAGAAATGTCCCGATTACGCATCCCGACCGCCGCGACCAGTATGGGAGGCCATTAATATCGGGTGCTCGCCTACAAGTGGACGAGACACAGGCAAAGATTGTCCGCAAGATTTTCCAACTCTACGCAGGGGGGTTGTCTATCAAAGGCGTCGCCAAAAGGATGAATGCCGAGCACATCACATCCCCCCAGCCACGCGCCGGAAGGCAGCCGTCCTGGGCGCCATCGAGCATCCGCGTAATACTGCGCAACTCGCGTTACCGGGGGATAGTCCGCTGGGGTATGACAAAGAAAATTCGCAATCCGCAAACCGGGCGACGTACCAAGCGCGCACGGCCGGAGTCTGAATGGATTACAGTCGCGATGCCCGAACTGAGGATCGTTTCGGAGAGACTTTGGCAGCAGGTCCAAGAAAGACTGGCCTTTGTGAAACGGGTCTACGGTGCAGCCGGGCGTAAGGGTGGACTGATGAACTCTCGCGCCGCATACAGTCCCTATATCTTTTCCGGTCTTCTGCGCTGTGGGATCTGCGGTGCGAACTACGTCATCGTCTCGGGGGTAGGCTACGGGCACAAGAGCGCAGACTACGGCTGCCCTTCCCATGCCTTCCGGGGAACGTGTGCGAATGCGCGGCGCGTGAAGCGCCACGAGCTAGAAACGGAATTGCTCGCCAAGTTGCAACGGGATGTGCTGTCCGATGCTGCTATAGATTACTGCCTGGAAAGGCTGGAAGAAGAAATCGAGAAGCGGTTCGCCGCGCTGTCTAGCGATATGGACGACGCGAGAAAGCGGAAAGCAGTCCTCGAAGCGGAGTTGCGAAACCTAGGCCAAGCCTTTGCTACTGGGTTCGATTCGCCAACCATCCGGTCCGAGATTACGAAGCGGGAGACGGAACTGGCAGCTATTACGGCAAAAACGCTAGGCACGGGCAAAGGCTCGGTGCGAAAACAGGTAGTAGGGCTGCGTAAGTTCGTCAGGGAAAGCCTCGGGGACATTCGAACACTACTCGCCGGAAAGCACGCCAACCCTTCGGCGGTTCGGCAGGAGCTACAGCGGCACATTGATGTGATCACGTTACTGCCGGATGGAAAAGGCGATTCAATCCGCTACAAGGGCAAGTGGAAACTATTAGGCGATAGGGAGTGTGCCGAGGGGCAGAGTTGAACTGCCTACGCCGGCCTTTTCAGGGCCGCGCTCTACCGGTGAGCTACCTCGGCACCGGACCAATTAAGGATTCTACGGAAAACCTGCGACGCTGAAAAGCGAAAACGCCCCACGGCCCGGGGCGCGATTGCCAGGAAACGGCGAAGCTTGCGCTGGTGGCGAACGCCGAAATATCGGAATACAATCAAAAGCACCTTGAAAAGATGACCGAGAAGAAAATACGTGTATTGATCGCGAAGCCCGGCCTCGACGGCCACGACCGCGGCGCGAAGGTGATCGCGCGGGCGCTTCGCGACGCCGGAATGGAAGTGATCTATACCGGGCTGCGTCAAACGCCGGAGATGATCGCGTCCGCCGCAGTGCAGGAAGACGTGGACGTGATCGGGCTTTCGATTCTGTCCGGCGCGCATAACACGATCTGCCCGCGCCTAATGGACCTATTGCGCGCCAAGGGAATGAATGACGTAACCGTGTTGATCGGCGGCATCATTCCGGACGCGGACATTCCCGCGCTGAAGCTGGCGGGCATCGCCGAAGTTTTTCTCCCAGGGACCACCACGCAAGCCATCATCGATTTCATCCGCGAGCGCGTCGCGGCGAGGCAGGGAATCTAACGTGTCAACGCGGAGGGAAACGACCGGCGAACCCGTGCCCGTTGCCGGAACCGTGATCCAAACGCGCGTGGACCCAAAAGCGCCCGCGTTCCAAAAGAACAGCCGCGATATGATCGATCGCGTCGCGGAAATCAAAAACGATGAAGAGAAAATTCGCGAGGGTGGCGGCGCCAAAGCGATTGCGGGTCAGCACAAAAAAAATCGGCTAACGGCTCGAGAGCGAATCGCCAGGCTGATCGACCCGGGAACGCCTTTTTTCGAGCTCGGACTTTACGCCGCGTTCGAAATGTATGCGGAATGGGGTGGCGCTCCAGCGGCGGGAACCATCACGGGACTCGGGAACGTCGCCGGACGCCGCGTGATGATCATCGCCAATGACGCGACGGTGAAGGCCGGCGCCTTTTTCCCGATGACCGCGAAAAAAGTGATTCGCGCGCAGAACATCGCCATCGAAAATCGCGTACCGACAATTTATCTGGTGGATTCGGGGGGCGTTTTTCTGCCGCTGCAAGAGGATGTTTTCCCGGATACGGACGATTTCGGGCGCGTTTTTCGCAACAATGCGGTGATGAGCGCGATGGGCATTCCCCAGATTGCCGCGATCATGGGGCTGTGCGTGGCGGGGGGCGCGTACCTGCCGGTGATGTGCGATCACGTTCTGATGACCGAGGGCAGCGGACTTTTCCTCGCAGGACCCGCGCTGGTGCAAACGGCCATCGGGCAGAAAGTTTCGCTCGAGGAACTTGGCGGCGCGCGAGTGCACGCCCAAATCAGCGGGACGGCTGACTTTCGCGAACCAAACGACGAAGCGTGCATCGAACGTGTGCGCGCTCTAGTCGACAAGATGGGTCACGGTCCCGGGGCCCCGTTTCGACCACATACGGCCGGAGCCACCCGCGTATCCGCCGGAGGAAATTTACGGCATTTTTTCCGCGGACCCTTCGAAGCAGTACGACACGCGCGAAATCGTCGCGCGAATCGTTGATGGAAGCAGGTTTGAGGAATATCGTGCGGAACGCGGACAGACAGTCCTGTGCGGCTACGGGCGCATTGGCGGCTGGGCCGTGGGAATCGTGGCGAACCAAAAGAAGAATGCGACGGTCTCGGCTCCCGGGACCGATGAAAAGCGCCTCGAATTTGGCGGTGTGATCTACACCGAATCGGCGGACAAGGCCGCGCGCTTCATTCTCGATTGCAATCAGAACCTGGTGCCCGCTGATTTTCCTGCACGACGTAAACGGTTTCATGGTCGGCAAGGAAGCTGAGTGGACTGGGATCATTCGCGCGGGCGCGAAGATGGTCAACGCGGTTGCGAACAGCGTGGTGCCGAAGATCACGGTGATCTGCGGCGGCACTTTCGGCGCCGGGCACTATGCAATGTGCGGGAAGGCGTACGACCCACGGTTTATGTTTGCCTGGCCAACGGCGCGTTATGCGGTGATGAGCGGCGAATCCGCCGCCGGCACTCTGGTCGAACTGAAGATCAAACAGCTTGAACGTGAAGGGAAGAAACTCAGCGCCGCGGACAAAAAGGAGCTGTACGAATCCATCCGCGCGACCTACGAGCGCCAAACCGACCCGCGCTACGCCGCGGCGCGATTGTGGGTCGATGCCATCATTGATCCGGCGCATACGCGCGAGACGTTGATCGAGGCGCTGGAAGCGGCAGCATTGAATCCGCACGTCGCCGAATTTAAGACGGGAGTTTTGCAAACCTGATGGCCGCAGTCCTGACGCCGTGACCATCGTCGAGTGCCCGCGGGATGCGTGGCAAGGGATAACCCTGCAAATTCCGACCGAGGAAAAAGTCAAATATCTCACGCAGCTTGTGTCGCTGGGCTTCCGGCACATGGATGCGGTCAGTTTTGTATCGCCGAAGCACGTGCCGCAGATGGCAGATAGCGAAGCCGTAATGCAAGAGGTGAGCCGGGCCAAGCTGCCGTCAGGTGAAGCGCCCGATATTATCGGCATCGTAGTCAATAAACAGGGGCTCGAACGGGCGCTTGCCGCGCCGGGCGTCACGACGGTCGGCTACCCGTATTCGATCTCAGCATATTTCCGTCGCGCAAATGCAAATATGTCTCGCGCAGAGTCGCGCTCGCTCGTCGAACAGCTTCAACGCGAGACGAAGGCTGCGGGACGGAAGCTGGTGATTTACATTTCCATGGCGTTCGGAAATCCATACGACGAGCCCTGGGGGTCTGAGATCGTCGAGGACGCGCTGGTGTGGCTGAAGGATGTGGGAGTGCGAACCGTGTCGCTCGCGGATACAGTGGGGACCGCGTCTCCCTCCGATGTGGCGGATTTGTATCGCGCCGTGAAAGACTGCGTGGCGGGGATCGATATCGGCGTGCATCTCCACAGCCGGCCGGAGCGTGCCGCTGAAAAAGTGCTGGCCGCCTACGAGGCGGGATGCAGGAGGTTTGACGGCGCGCTGACGGGCCTTGGAGGGTGTCCGTTCGCAGGCGATCAACTTGTCGGCAACATTCCCACCGAAGCTGTGCTAACCGCGCTTGCGTCGCGCGGCGCGGCCACTGGGATCGACACGAGGTCGCTCGCCATCGCCTGCGCTATGACGCATGAACTCCGCGACAAGTACGCGCACGAGCCTGAAACGGCCAAACCAAACTGATTTCATCCGGCCAGCCGCTACGGGATTCACAACCTTTGATTTTTGCCGCGTTCGGTGCTTATCTTTGTCCGGTATTGTCCGCCAAGGAAGGCTCACGCCATGGGATATTCAACGCTCGGCTTTCAAGACGACGGCAGGGGAATCGTCACGATCACGCTGAGCGTGCCGGAGAAACGCAACGCCATCTCGTCGCAGATGGTCGGCGAGTTGCTTGGAGCGTTCGAACAGGCCGAACAGGGCTCTGCGCGCCTGGTGATCCTGACCGGTTCGGGCAAAGCGTTCTGCGCAGGAATGGATCTGAGCGAGCTCCAAGATCTGGCGAAGGAAACGCCGGAGAAAAATATCGAGGATGCGCGTCGGCTCTCGAAAATGCTGTACCGCCTGTACAGCTTCCCAAAGCCGGTGATCGCGGCGGTGAACGGACCGGCGATCGCAGGCGGCTGCATGCTTGCGACGCTGGCGGATTTCACGGTGGCAGTTCCCGGCGCGAAGTTCGGCTATCCAGAGGTGAAGCTTGGGTTCATGCCGGCGCTCGTGGTGGTTTTCCTGCGCCGCCAGGTTGCCGATCGCGCTGCGCGCGCGCTGCTACTCACAGGAAGAATTATCGACGCGGCGGAGGCGTCCCGGATTGGTTTGGCGGCGGAGATCGTGCCGCCCGAGAAACTGATGGAGCGCGCACACGAAATTGCAGCTGAATTGATGGCGGCGAGCCCAACCTCTATCGCGAGAACGAAGAAGTTCATGCTGGGTTTCGACGATGCCGCCTTGCGAGCCGAGTTGGAACAGGCTGTCGACGCGAATGCTGATATCCGCTCGACGCCGGATTTTAAGGAAGGAATCGCCTCGTTCCTCGAAAAGCGTTCTCCGAAATGGACGGCAGAATAGACCTGCCCGCGCGACAGAGACCATGAGCGACTATTCGGAGACAACAGTTCGCGTGCGCTATGCCGAGACGGATCAGATGGGCGTGGTCTATCACGGAAATTATTTCACCTGGTTTGAAGTGGGACGCGTCGAGCTCTGCCGACAACTCGGATTCGAATACAGGCGGATGGAAATTGAAGACGATAGCTTCATCGTGGTGGCCGAAGCCCAATGTCGTTACAAGCGCCCGGCGCGCTTCGATGAGGTGCTCGTGGTTCGCACGCGGCTCTCGAATTCTCAGCGCCGCACGATCCGCTTCAAGTATGAGATTGTTAATCAGTCCTCGGGTGAGCTGATCGCCACCGGCGAAACCACGCACGTGATCTGCGATAAGGTGGGCCGGCCGAAATCCCTGCCCGAAAAGTACCGCAAATATTTCGCGGCAGACCATATCGATGGCTCCGCGCACCCAGACGTAAAATTCAATTCTAATTTGAGAGGTGAATGATGAACGCTCCCGATCCCGCCAAAATCGGGCGCTTCCGCGACAAACTTCGGGAAGAGTGGACCGACGAACAAACGGTTGCGCCTGGCGGAAATGGAATGACCGGATGGAAGAGTTCACGCGTGGCGCAACCGCGGCGGTTCTTGAAGCGGCGCAACTGCTGCCGGGAATGCAGGTGCTCGATCTGGCGAGCGGCGTGGGCGATCCGGCGCTCTCGATTGCGGAAGCGGTTGGGCCATCCGGGCACGTTACAGCAACCGATCTTGGCCCCGGCATGATCGCTTTCGCAGAGGAACTAGCGAAAAAGAAGCGGCTCGGGAACATCGAGTTTCGTGTTGCGGATGTGGAGGCGCTTCCCTTTCCGGATGGCTCCTTCGACGTAGTCTCCTGCCGCTTCGGCGTCATGTTTTTCCCAGAGCAGGTGAAAGCATTTCGCGAATGCCGCCGCGTTTTGAAGCCCGGCGGGCGAGTAGCGTTTGTCGTATGGGGCAAACGCGAACAGCCGTTTCTGGGCACGGCCATCGGAGTATTGATGAAGTACGTCGAAGCGCCGCCACCCGATCCGGATGCGCCCCATGCATTCATGTTCGGTGAGCGCGGCCTGCTGCGGCGCCGGCTCGACGAAGCGGGATTTTCCGACGCGCGAGAGGAAGTGCGAAGTGTCATCGGGCATTGGAAGGGAACGCCGGAAGAGTACTGGCAGCAGTTCACCGAAGTAGCCGCGCCCTTTCGGCCGCTGATCGCGAAGCTCACGCCGGAAACGCGCGCGAAAGCGGAGACTGAGATTTTTGCAGGTCTAAGGAAACTCTCGGATGGCAAGGAATTGTCGATGCCGCTTGAGATCGTCGTGGGCACGGGCGTGCGGACTTGACGCGGATTCAAATCGACGGCGAACATCTGACGATTGAGGAACTGCATCGTCTTGTGCTCGGCGCCGCGGAAGCTGAGCTATCGGCAGCGGCACGAGAGAAAATGAAAGCGTCGCGCGCGGTGATCGAAAAGCTGGTTGGGGCCGGCAGCGCGGTGTATGGCGTGAACACAGGCTTCGGCAAAATGGCCGCGACGCGAATCTCGCCGGACGAAATTCGCCACCTTCAGCTCAATCTGGTGCGCAGCCATGCCTGCGGAGTCGGCGGCCCGCTGAGCGAACCGGCCACGCGCGCCATGCTCGCTTTGCGCGCCAACGCCATCGCCAAAGGTTTTTCCGGGGTGCGCCCGATCTTGGCGGAGACTTTGATCGCGATGCTCAATCGGCGCGTGCATCCCGTGATTCCCTCGCAAGGAAGCGCCGGCGCTTCAGGCGATCTTGCGCCGCTCGCGCATCTTGCGCAGGTGGCGATTGGCGAAGGTCAAGCGGTGTTTCAAGGCCGCGCGATGGCCGGAGGTGACGCGATGCGCGCTGCTGGAATCGCTCCGCTCGCGCTCGAAGCCAAAGAGGGCTTGGCGCTCCTCAACGGCACGCAGGCAATGCTTGCACTCTTGACGCTCGCGTTGCGTGAAACGGAAATTGCGGCGGATACCGCGGACGTAGCAACAGCGCTTTCCTTGGACGCGCTGCGCGGCAGTCCGGCGGCATTCGATGCGCGCATCACGCAGGTGCGGCCGCACGCCGGCGCCGCGATCACGGCGCGCAACATCGAGCGGCTGAGTCGTGGCAGCGAAATCCGCGAGTCTCATCGTTCACCTGATGTCGACCCGCGCGTGCAGGACCCGTACAGCCTGCGCTGCGCGCCCCAGGTCCACGGCGCCGTTCGCGATGCGCTGGCGCAGATTCGCGCTACGCTCGCAATCGAAATCAACAGCGCCACCGATAATCCGCTCGTTTTCGCCGAAACGGACGACGTGGTCAGCGGCGGCAATTTTCACGGCCAGCCGCTGGCGATGGCGGCCGATCAGATGGCCGTTGCCGTTGCAACACTAGCCGGAATTTCCGAGCGCCGCATCGAACAGATGACCAATCCGCAGACCAGCATGCTGCCGGCATTTTTGGTGCGCGAAGCAGGGCTCAATTCGGGATTTATGATTTTGCAGGTTGCCGCTGCCGCGCTGGCAAGCGAAACCCGTGCGCTTGCGGCGCCTCACTCGATCGGCTCGATTCCCACTTCCGCCAATCAGGAAGACTACGTGTCGATGGGAATGGGAGCGGCGCGCCGTCTCGCGCCCCTGCTCGCAAATCTGCGGAACATTCTTGCGGTCGAACTCCTCGCGGCCTGCCAGGGAATTGACTTTCTCGCGCCGCTGCGTCCGGGGCTGGAAGCGCGCAAGGCCTACGATATCGTGCGGTCGCTATCGAAGCGCGTGGATTCGGACCGTTCGCTTGCGCCCGATATCGAAGCTGTCTCCGCGGCGGTTGAGACGGGCAAATTTAGCGACGTGATCCGTTAGCTCCTACAAGCGAGCGCTGCAAAAATCTGCCGAAGCGATGGCCCGCAATGTAGCTGAACGGCGCGACTCCCATCGAATAATGTCCGCACGGCAGCGACAAGCTTTCAAACGGAATTCCCTCGCCTCGCAATTTTTCCAAAAGCGCGTCGGTAAACTCGGGCCAAAAAGTAGGATCGTAGCGCCCGGTAATCAGCAAAATCCTCTTCCCTGCCCCGCGCAGATTCGCAATGTACGGAAAAGGGCTGATGGGCGACCAGTAATGGCGCAGCTCCTCGCGCGAGACGCCTGCGCTCAGCGATTCCCACACATTTTGCGTGGTCAGTCCGTGGCTCACCACTTCGCCGAAGTAAGTGGAAGCGTGCAAAAACGCGCCGGCGCGCAGTGCAGGCTCGTGGCACATGGTGATGAACCCAATCGCGGAGCCGATGCTGGTGCCCAGCACTCCCAGCGGGCCGTAGCCTTGCTGCTCGAGCCAGCGCAGCGTGCGCCGAACATCAACCACCGCTTGCCTACCCGCCTGCATAGTGAGCCCGATGTTCGGGCCAACAAGATGATCCGCGCGCGGATGGCCGGGAATCCTGCGGCGATCGTGGTACGGCAGACTCATCTTCATAGCCGTCATTCCCAGGCGGCTCAGCCACCGGCAGACATTCTGCTGCTCTTCCCAGCGCGCATTCCATTGCGCGAGAACGATCACGGCCGGCCCGCGCCCCGAGCCATTCCCGCGGCGCGACGCCGGAAAAACCTGTGCGTGGACGCGATTGTTCGCGGGCCAAGGTGAGGCAATCGCGCTCGTGAACGTGAGAACGCCATCGGCAAGTACATAATCGTCGGCAGCCGGCGCGGCATACCATTCGTCGCTATTCTTCACCGCGTCTTCGACGTAAGCATCGAGGAATTTTCGCAGGTTTGCGCAGTCCGCGCCTCCGCCAATGTGTTCCAAGCCCCATTCGAAGGGCAGCACGCGGCGCGCCGGCTCCTGATCGAAGCGCATCTGCTCATAGCGCCGGACTCTTTGTGCGTACCAGGAGGCCATCAGGCGAGCATTTTGAAATTATTTGGCTCCGCGAACTAAGGAGAGAAATTCGTCGCGGGTCTGCTTATTTTCGCGGAACACGCCCAGCATCGCGCTGGTGACCGCCGCCGAGTGTTGCTTTTCCACGCCGCGCATCACCATGCACAGATGCCGCGCCTCGATGATTACGCCCACGCCCTGCGGGTTGAGCTTATCCTCGATCGTTTTCGCAATTTGGCTGGTGAGGCGCTCTTGAATCTGCAGCCGCCGCGCGTACATATTCACCAACCGCGCGATCTTGCTCAAGCCCACCACTTTTTTATTTGGAATGTAAGCCACGTGGCACTTGCCGAAGAAAGGAAGCAGGTGATGTTCGCAAAGGCTGTAGAGCTCGATGTCTTTCACCACCACCATTTCGTCGTACCCCACGCTGAACATCGCGCCATTCAGAAGCTTTTCGGGATCCTGGCGGTAGCCGCTAGTCAAATAACGCAGCGCCTTTTCGAATCGCTCGGGAGTGCGGCGCAGCCCTTCGCGGCTGGGATCTTCCCCGAGCTGGACGATCATCGCCCGCACCAGTTCCGCGATTTTCCCGGCGTCGTCCGCGCCGGGAATAATAATCTCCCCGTCGGTCACTTTTGTTTCGCTCATCGATTTAGCTCCTCATGGCGCAGCGTGTTCTGCGCCGCTGGAGTCGACTTCGTATTCAAAGCTGTTCTTGCTGGTTTCTTCGATTCGCACCCGCGCGATGCGCGCCGCCGGAAACGCTTTCAGGCGGCGGTATATTTCGCGGCAGACGTTTTCGGTAGTCGGAACGTTCGCCGCGAAATTCCGGCACTTCCTCATTCAGATATTTGTAATCGAACGGCTCGATAACCTCGCGCTCGACGAACGGATCGAGCTCTCCCAGATTCGCGATCATCCCGGTGGCTGGATCGACGGGACCCGTGATGGTCACTTCGAGCACGTAGTTATGCCCGTGGCCGTGCACGTTGCTGCATTTGCCGTACAAGCGGAGGTTTTCCTCCTCGCTCAGATTCGCACGGTGCAGCCGGTGCGAGGCGGAAAAACGGTAGCGGCGCGTTAGCGAAAGCTTTAAAGGTAGCTCACCGATTGCCTCGCGCTTCCGGCGCGCCCATGCCGTTGCGCTCCGCCGTGCAGTCCGCGAATAAATCCGGGGACTCATAAAGCCGCACGCGATCGAGTTTCCCCTTCGTGATCTTCGGCTCGATCAATCTCCAAATCACGGCGGCGATGTTTTCGCACGTGGGGATTTGCCCGGCCAGCTCCGGCACTTCGTAATTCAAATGACGATGATCCATGCGGTCGGCCACTTCGCGCTGCAAAATATCCTTCAGTTCTTTCAAATCCAAAACCATTCCCGTCGCGGGATCGGGCTCGCCAGCCACCGTCACTTCCAGGACGTAGTTGTGCCCGTGGCCGTGCGGATTATTGCACTTGCCGAAAATCGCGCCGGTTCTCCTCCGCGGAAAAATTCGGATTGTGATAATAGTGCGCCGCCGAGAATTCGATTTTGCGCGTGATTCGGATCATCGAGCGCCCGCCGGATACGTTCGTCCCTTCCAGACCACCCCGCCGTGCGTGCTCTTCCACCACGATTCAAGTCAGCGCCGCGGTATAAAGCGCCGCACCCATGAAATAGTATTTGATGTAAGAAACGGGATAGCGATTCCGGTGAAGCGCGGCCAGGTACAGAAAGTTCCTGCTGAGCAGCATTCCGGCTACAACGCCGGCCGCCGCCGGCAGCAGATTACTTCGAAAGCCACCGACGCAAAGTACCAGGATTGCCAGCAGCGCCGCTACCTCGATCATCGGGGAAGCCTCCAGCAATTCGAACAAAAGCGACGGAAAACTCGCGCCCATCAGCGGGTAAAGGTTTTTCGTCCAGCCCTGCCACATCGCGCCAAGCGACCGATACATCCGCGTTCGCACCACTCCGATCGGAGCAGCGAAGTAAATTCCGAAGCCCCGCTGCTTCACGCGCCGCGCCAAGGCAACATCTTCCAGAATTTCCGCGGCTACCGCTGCGTGGCCTCCCACCGCATCGTATGCTTCGCGGCGAATCATAAGGAATTGCCCATTGGCTGCAGCGTCCGGCTGCCTCGGATCGTTGACCCGCGCAAACGAAAATCTCGCCGCCAATCGGCAATAGACAAAAGGAATCATCGCCCGTTCCCAAAATGTTTCCATTTCCTGTTCCGGCGAATATGAAACCAGGGCGACATCGTGATCGGCGGCATCGCCAAGCGCCTCCCTCGCCGATCCCGGCAAATGAAACGTATCGGCATCGGTGAAAAGCAGCCAATCGCTGCTAGCGGCCGACGCGCCCACGGCAGCGGCATGGTTCTTGCCCACCCATCCGCGCGGAAGTTCACCCGCCGCGAGCACCTTTAACTTCGCTATTCGTGCGGCCAGATCATGCAGAATCGCGGCCGTCCCGTCGCTCGATTGATCGTCTACCACGATCACTTCTGCCACCTCAGCCTGCGCCGCAAGGGACTCCACCGCGCGCGCAATCGTGGCTTCTTCGTTTCGCGCGGGAATGATGGCTGAGATCAAGGTTTTTGCGATCCGATCCGAAGGGCTGTTAAACTATTCGCGATCAAGCTGGAGATGCCTCTATTATAAGGCCTTGGATACTGGATTAAAACGCAAACTGAACACAGGCCTCGTTCTCGCCTTCATCGCGGGCCTGCTCGTGTTATTTGCCCGCCCGGAATATCAGCAGGGCGAGCCGAGCCTCCGCGGGCGCCCCGAAAAGGATTTCGCTCTCACACTGGATGGCAAAGCCACGCGCCTTTCGGATTTGCGCGGAAAGGTTGTCCTGCTGAACTTCTGGGCCAGTTGGTGCCAGCCTTGCCGCGACGAAGCGCCCGCATTAAATCAGTTGCAGCGCCGAATCGCCGCATCAGGCGGCGTGGTGCTCGGAGTCAACGCGGGTGTGGATGACAGCCAGGCCGGCTACGAAGATTTTCTCAAAACTTACGATATTGACTTCCCCACCTATCTCGACCCCTCAAAGCGCATAGCGCTTACGTACGGGACCACCATGTTCCCCGAAACGTACGTGATCAACCGCAAGGGGCGCATCGATCGCAAGATCATTGGGCCGCAGGATTGGACCAGTCCCCCGATGATGGCCTATCTGGATTCTGTGCTGAAGGAGCCCTGAAACCTTCTTCTCGACTGCCGGCCCATCTGACATTACAATCCCCCTCCGGAGGCTCGCCATGGTGGACTTCGCCGTTGTTCCCGGGCGTACGGCCCTGCTGAACGTGGATTTGCAAAATTGCTTCGTAGAAGGCTCTCCCATTGCCGCGCCCGACGGTTTGGTCATCCTTGAGCGGGTGAACCGTCTAGCCGCCGCGTGCCGCAGAGCCGGAATTCTCGTTATCCACGCCAGTGTTGTTCTTCGGCCGGACCACTCCAATCTTGGCACCCTCGCGGAGTTCAATCCGCTCGCGAAGGAAGGTATTCTCGACAAGGGATCGCCATCCGCCGCGCTGCACAAGGATCTCGTCGTTGATCCCCGCGACATCCTTCTCGACAAGCCGCGCTTCGGCGCATTCCACGGCACCGATCTCGAACTGATCCTTCGCAACCGTGGCATCGATACGATCATCATCAGCGGTATCGCCACCAACATCTGTTGCGAAACTAGCGCCCGCGAGGCCGCTGTTCGCGATTTCCGCGTGATTTTCCTGAGCGATGGAACGGCGACGGCCCCAATGGGCGGCCTTTCCGCTGCGGAGCTTCAAAGGGCCACCTGCGCTACGCTCGGCTACCTGTTCGCGCAGATCCTTACTGTTGACGAAATGATTCGCAAAATCGAAGGCGTCGCGCGCGCCGCTGCGTCGCGATCCTAACGAAACATTTCGCGTTACCCCCGCCCGTCATTCCGAGCGAAGCGTCCCGTGCCTTTGGTTCTGCGCGAAGCGCCAGGACGCGCAGTCGATGAATCTCTCTTCAACCACAGAAGGGGCACCCGGTTCCATCCACGTGTTCTCGCTTCCGGCACATATGAAAGGCCAGCATAATAGTGATTCATGGAACGAGATGTTGTCTGTGGAATGACGGTTGATCCGGATCGCGCGCCGGCGAAATCCGAGCACGCCGGAAAGACCTATTATTTTTGCAGCGCTTCCTGCGCCGCAAAGTTCCGCGCCGACCCCGAAAAGTATCTCCGCACGACACCAGCTGATTCCGGTCACGCCACGCCGCTCATTCAACTAGGTGCGGCAAAGCCCGTAACGATCGCCAAAACCGTTGGTCGGTCGCCAAGGTCAGCCGTCTACGTGTGCCCGATGGACCCCGAGGTGCGCCAAGGTCACCCGGGCCCGTGCCCTAAATGCGGCATGTCGCTCGAGCCCGACGTTCCACCCACACAGCCCACTCGGATCGAATACACCTGTCCAATGCATCCGGAAATCGTTCGCGACGAGCCGGGCTCTTGCCCCATTTGTGGCATGGCGCTCGAACCGCGAACCGCTGTGGTCGAGGAACAGGAAAATCCCGAGCTCGTCTCGATGACGCGGCGATTTTGGGTCAGCGCGGCGCTGGCGGTCCCTGTTCTCGCGCTCGGAATGTCGGACCTGATTCCCGGCCAGCCGGTGCAGCGGTTGCTATCGGCGCGCGCAATTGGATGGATTCGAATTGCTGCTCGCAACGCCGGTCGTTGTTTGGGGCGGCTGGCCCTTCTTCCAGCGCGGATGGGCTTCGCTCGTGAACCGCAGCCTGAACATGTTCACGCTCATCGCGATCGGCACCGGCACGGCGTACGTCTATAGCGTGATCGCCGTTCTCTTCCCCGGCATTTTCCCGCCCTCATTTCGATCTTGCCGGCGGCCAGGTTCCCGTGTATTTCGAAGCGGCCGCGGCGATCACCGCGTTGGTTCTGCTCGGCCAAGTACTCGAATTGCGGGCGCGCAGCCGGACGTCGGCAGCCATTCGCGCGCTGCTGAAGCTCTCGCCGAAAACGGCGCGCCTGGTTCGCGCCGACGGAACAGAACTCGACATTCCGGTGGAGCACATCGCCGTCGGTGACGTGCTCCGCGTTCGCCCCGGCGAAAAAATCCCCGTAGATGGAATCGCAATCGATGGATCGAGTTCGGTTGACGAGTCGCTCGTCACTGGCGAACCCATTCCAGTCGAGAAAAGCGACGGCAGCCGCGTAACCGGGGGAACCGTGAACGGCACGGGCACTCTCGTGATCCGCGCCGAGCGCGTCGGCAACGAAACCCTTCTCGCGCAAATCGTCCGCATGGTCAGCCAGGCCCAGCGCAGCCGTGCGCCGGTGCAGCAGTTGGCGGACCGAGTATCCGCCTATTTCGTTCCCGCGGTCGTGCTGACCGCGGTTCTCACATTCATTTTGTGGTCCTTGTTTGGCCCTGCGCCAAAAATGGCGCATGCCCTGCTCAACGCCGTCGCCGTACTCATAATTGCCTGCCCTTGCGCGCTGGGACTTGCCACGCCCATGGCCATTATGGTCGGCACGGGCCGCGGTGCGCTGGCCGGCGTGTTGATCAAGAATGCCGAAGCGCTCGAAATCATGGAAAAAGTGGATACGCTCGTCGTGGACAAGACCGGAACGCTAACGGAAGGCCGCCCGCGCGTCACGTCCATCATCGCCGCAAATGGCTTTGACGAAACGCAAGTTCTCCGCGCGAGCGCCACGCTCGAACGCGCCAGCGAACATCCACTCGCTGCCGCGATTCTTGCGGCGGCTAAAGAACGCGGCATCACACCCGGAAACGTTACCGGCTTTCGCTCACTCACCGGCAAAGGGATAACGGGAATCGCAGAAGGACACAACCGCGGCGCTCGGAAATCGAGCTTTGTTGCTCGAACTCGGAATATCGCCAGGCGATCTCGACGAACGCGCCAAATCGATGGAATCCGATGGTCAAACGGTAATGTTCGTAGCCATCGACGGCAAAGTTGCCGGAGTTGATCGGCGTTGCCGATCCGGTGAAGGCCACCACGCCCGAAGCGATCGAGCGCCTGCATCGCGAACACATTCGAATCGTGATGATCACCGGCGATAGCCGCGCGACCGCCGAAGCAGTGGCGCGCGCGCTGGGCATCGACGAAGTTCACGCCGGCGTGCTGCCCGATAAAAAGGGAGAAATCATCAAGCAATTGCAGGCCGAGGGCCATGTTGTCGCCATGGCGGGCGACGGCGTGAATGACGCTCCCGCGCTCGCGCAAGCCGACGTCGGCATCGCCATGGGAACGGGAACGGATGTCGCCATGGAAAGCGCCGGCATCACGCTGCTGCGCGGCGACCTGCGCGGGATCGCTCGGGCGCGCGTCCTCAGCCGCGCCACCATGCGAAATATCCGCCAAAACCTCTTCTTCGCGTTTTTATATAACTCAGTGGGCATTCCCATCGCCGCCGGCGTCCTCTACCCATTTTTCGGACTGCTGCTCAGCCCCATTTTTGCCAGCGCCGCGATGACCTTCAGCTCCGTTTCCGTGATCGGAAACGCGCTGCGGCTCCGAAACGTTCATTTATAGCTACCGGCCGGGCACGCACCGCATCGGCGCTCTATGCGGCAATGCTATACTGACGCTTATGACATTCATGACCGTGAGCTACGAATTGCAGGACAAGTTGAAGCCGGAGCAGTTTCGCGCCCTGGGCATGTTTGCGAATACCTACGGCTTGCAGCGATTTCGCGTCGACGAGAAATCCAACATCCTGCATTTCGATTACGATGCCTCGCGGCTGCGGGAAAACGTGGTCGAGCACGTGCTGCGCGAGGCAAGAATTCCTGTGCTGCGCCGTGTTGCGCAAGCCTGATTTCCACCAGCGACTGTTTGCGAAGTGAGAGGAGTTTTTGAGTTGCCGCTCTACGAATACAAGTGCGCGAAGTGTGGAAAGCGCTTCGAAAAGATTGAGAGACGTTTCCGCGCCGGAAAAACAAAAGTGCCCGAAGTGTGGAGGCCGCGCTGAACGCCAGATTGCCGCGCCCGCGATCCAGTTCAAGGGCAGCGGATGGTACGTGACCGATTATGGCGGAAAGGGCGCTGCGCCGAATCTCTGAGAAGGTTCCGGTGATGGCGGCGCGCCCAAGACCGCCGAGAAAACCTCGGAATCGAAAACAGATTCGAATCTCGAAATCGGAATCGAAATCGGAATCCAAGCCCGCCGCATCCGACAATTCCAACAAAGGCGCCGCGAAGAGAAAAAAGTAACGCCCGCCTGCGCGGCGGAGCGCGGCGTGCCTCCCGCTACAGTTTGAGTCCCCGCAGGTACTCGCGAAAACCTTTGCCGAGCTTCGGGATTTTTCAGAGCGAGTTCGACGGTGGCCTGAAGAAATCCCAGTTTGTCTCCCGCATCGTGGGTTCGTCCATCGTAGATGCACGCGAAAAGCCTGTTATCTGCGGCGAGGCGTCGGAGGCCATCGGTCAATTGAATTTCACCGCCCGCTCCGGGTTTCGTTTCTGCTAAATACTCGAAAATTTCCGGCGGCAGCACGTAGCGCCCCGTGATGCCGAGATTGGATGGCGCCTTCTCCGCCGTGGGCTTTTCCACAAGATCCTTTACGCGCAAAACCTTATCGCCCCATCGCGAATTCTTCTCCGGGGGAGCGGCGTCCACAATGCCATAGAGATGCACGCGCTCGCGCGGCACGCGTTCCACGTGGATCGCCCCCGCACCCGTGGCCTCGTAAATTTCCTTGAGTTCGCGCGTCGCGGGCACGGCGCCTTCCATGATCACGTCGCCCAGCAGCACCGCGAATGGCTCGTCGCCCACCAGTTCCGCCGCGCAAAGGACCGCGTGGCCCAATCCCAGCGCCTCGCTCTGCCGCGTGTAGCTGAAATGCAAGCCGCCGCTGATTTCCCGCACCATCTTCGCGTGTTCCGGTTTTCCGCGCTCTTCGAGAAAACTCTCCAGCTCCGGCGCGAGATCGAAGTGATCTTCGATCGCGCTCTTGCGCCGACCGGTGACGAAAATCACGTGCTCAATCCCCGAAGCAATGCACTCTTCGACCGCATACTGGATCAGCGGCTTATCCACCACCGTCAACATTTCCTTGGGAATTGCTTTCGTCGCGGGCAGAAAACGCGTCCCCAGCCCCGCCACCGGCAGAACTGCTTTTCGCACTCGTTTTGCTTTCTCGGCCATCATTTCGTCAGCAGTCCTCTCTGCAGCTCTTCACCTTTAACGCCGGACTCTAATCACTTCTCCTCCATGCTAACATAGCGATTTTCCAGCCACTCTCAGGATTGAGAACGACTGCCACCGTGGCCGAACATTTAATTCTCGGCATCGAATCCTCCTGTGACGAAACGGCCGCGGCCGTCGTCGCCGGCGGCCGCCGCATTCTTTCGAGCGTCGTCGCCTCGCAGAACGACATTCACCGCAAATACGGCGGCGTGGTGCCTGAACTCGCCTCGCGTGAACATCTGCGCCAAATCGTCCCAGTAGTTCGCGAAGCGCTGGAGCAGGCGCAACTCACTCTGCGCGACGTCGATGCGGTGGCCGTGACCTGCGGCCCTGGCCTGATCGGCGCGCTTTTGGTCGGCGTCACCTACGGTAAAGTTCTGGCGATGGCGCTTGGAAAACCGCTGATCGCCGTGAATCATCTCGAAGGCCACGTGCATGCCGTGTTTCTCGAAGCGCACGCTGCGGGACGCGAGCCGCAATTGCCCGCCGTTTGCTTGATCGTTTCCGGCGGCCACACCGTGATTTATCACGTCACTTCCGAAAGCCAGAACGGCG
Source organism: uncultured Acidobacteriota bacterium (assembly GCA_963754105.1). Classification (GTDB taxonomy): domain Bacteria; phylum Acidobacteriota; class Terriglobia; order Acidiferrales; family UBA7541; genus Palsa-295. The sequence continues at coordinate 52,734 of CAVWEZ010000005.1, read as the reverse complement.
CGCAGACATTTTCCTACGCGCGAATCGGCGGCACTCGCGACGACGCCGCCGGTGAAGCGTACGACAAAGTCGCCCGAATGCTCGCGCTCGGTTATCCCGGCGGCCCGATCATCGACCGCCTCGCCGCGTATGGAAATCCCGAAAGCCATTCGTTTCGCGGAGCCGAAAACCAGCGGAAACGCATTCGATTTCAGTTTCAGCGGAATTAAAACTGCTGTGCTGTATCACCTCCGGCGGAATCCGCAGCTCGAGCCGGAAATTGCGGCGCGGCGTGAAGCGTTGGCGCGGGATGAACGCGGCGCCGATGCCCTGCGCGCGCTTTCGAGCGAGGCAACGCTGGATTTGATCGCCAGCTTTCAGCGTTCGGTGGTCGATAACTTGATCTCGCGTACGATCGCCGCAGTCGTACAACAGGGCGCTCGCACGGTGCTGGTCTCCGGCGGCGTCGCCGCCAATAGCGAATTGCGGCGCGCATTCGAAGCCGAAGCCGCGCAGCGCGGCATCGAAGTCTATTTCCCCAGCCGGGCGCTCTCGACGGACAACGCCGCGATGATCGCCGCCGCCGGGCATGCCCGCTTTCTCGCCGGAGAGCGCGCAGACTCAGTCTCTAAACGCCGAAGCCAGTCTTCCTCTCCGTTAGCGTTCATCTCGATTTTTTCGGCCTCCCGATTCCGTGACGGGTAGATGTGTCGCGCGATCCTTTATTTTCAGCGAGTTACGTCACATTCTATTCGGCTCTACTGTCGAGTAGGTCCCGCTTTCCTCGAACGAATTGCCGAGCCGCCGAAGGCGTCCGGGCGGGCGCAGTTCCCCGGGCAAAAGTGCATTTTGCGGCCTGCCGGTTGTCACCTTTCCTTGTCCGGCCATCCGTGGTTTCTCTACCTTTCCTCGCTTTTTGCGGCCTCGCCCATCATCCGGCAGCGGTCCGTCTGGAGACACACTAGCAGGGCGGTTGGCAAACAAGGAAAACGGATTCCTGTGGACTTTTACGAGGCGTGCGAAAACGTTTACGAACCCCTGGCCTCCGCGGGCTGAATTCTTTCGCACCGGTTGCATTCAACCAGTCGATGTAGAATTCTCGCGCCGTCGAGCCATTGATACCCTGGAGGCTGCGCGTGATTACACCCACAGACATGAGCGGAAAAACGTGCGTGGTGACGGGCGCGAATAGCGGAATCGGCAAAGAAACGGCGCTCGGACTTGCGAAAATGGGCGCACGCGTCGTGCTCGTATGCCGGAATGCAGAGAAGGGCCGAGCAGCACTTGAGGATATCCGGCGCGATTCAGGCTCTTCTAAAGTTGACCTTCTCACAGCAGAAATGTCGTCGCAAACCTCTGTGCGAGCGCTGGCTGACCAAATCCGGCAGAAGTGCTCTCGGCTAGACGTTCTGATAAACAACGCCGGCGCTGCGGTGCCGAAACGCACGCTGTCCGCGGACGGCATCGAAAAAACACTGGCCGCCAACCATTTGGGTGCCGCGCTGCTGACGTTTCTCCTGCTCGATCTCTTGAAGGCTAGCGCGCCCTCGCGGATCGTCAACGTCTCGTCGGAAGCTCAGCGTCGCGCCCGCGTGGATATGAGCGACTTGCAATTCGAGCGGCGGAAATACAGTGGGTTCGCTGCTTACGGTCAATCGAAGGCGTTGATGAATGCGTTTACGTTCGAACTGGCGCGAAGACTCGAAGGAACGGGTGTAACGGTGAACTGTCTGCATCCCGGGGTGGTCGCGACGAATATTTGGGGCACGAACCCGCCGCTCACCTTCAAGATAATCATCGCGGTGATGAAGCCCTTCATGTTGGATTCGAAGCGGGGCGCGCAAACGTCTTTGTACCTCGCAAGCTCTCCCGAAGTCGCGGAGGTTTCCGGAAAATACTTCATCAAGTGCAAGCCGGCGGAATCCGGTCTGCTCTCGCGCGACCCAGCGAGTAGCTGCTGAAATCTGGCAATACACGCAAAAAATGATCGGGATGAATCCGGCGTGACGCTCAGGGTGCGTACGCCCTATTTATCTTGGTTCGCCGAATCGGATGCAGGGTGCGCGCTGACGAGCGAGCACAGGTAGGTGAGAACGCCGCCGGCCAGAAGAATGCCGCCGAAGATCATGAAAGACATGAAGGAAGCCGCGGTATTCCAGCAAAGCGTGAGCGCCTCCACAATCAGCCCTCCAATCAGGAGAGCTCCAGAAAGCCGCAGTCTTCTACTCAACAATTGTTCCTCCTTTCCTAATAAGTCGGTTTCCAGAACTTCTGTTGGCCGAGATCGGCAACGTCGTGGACCCTGTCGTGACATCCACTGCTGACGCACGATAACTTGTTGTCCTTTAGGTCAGGCATGATCGCCACGTGCAAGGCGCTGCTTTCAAAAGACCGCGCGCCAAGGTGACAGTGCAGGCACACCGCATTGTTGTAAGGATGGTAGAGACGAATCGGCTTCATCGGCGTGCCGAGATAGTTCACGTAAACGTGGTGCAAGCCCCCTAACTTTGTGCGCAGTGTGCCGTACATGGCGTAATCGCTGTGGCATGTGTAGCAGGCTTCGTCGACGGGGATTCTGTGGTTTTGGAAGTGTGCCGCTGGAATGTAGGACTGGTCGTCCACATACAAGCTTCTGCCCCAGGGCGCCATGATATGACACGAGAGACAGAACTGTGTCTGCTTCGACCTTTCGAAATGCTCGAAGCCGCCGATGGTGGCAGCCACTACGGGCAGGATGAAAAAAGCCATGAACGCCAAAATCTTTCCTTCTCGCGAAACGGTGATGGACGGGCGGAACAGAAAGGGGAGAATGAGGACAACGCTCACACCGATCAGGACAAAAACCAACGCTTGAGGACTTATCGTCTGCATTGCCGCTTCCCCACCATCAAAAGAAACGCGGCTGCGCCCTGCGCCAGCCGGCGTGCCTCACAAGCGGACAGCTACTTCTTCTTGCCGAACGCTCGGATGTACTGAACCAGATCCGTGATTTCAGATTCCTTCAAGCTGCTGCCGTATGCGGGCATTTTGTCTTTTCCCTTGGCAATGATCTGCGCCAAATCGGCGTCGCTCATCTTCTGCGTATCGGCGGAGGCAAGGTCGTGAATTCCAAGGGCCTTTCCGACAGAGGTTGCTCCTTTGCCGTCGGCGCCGTGGCAGGCGGCGCACTTGGCATTGAAGGTCGCGGGCGCTGCGCCTTGAGCTTCCGAAGCCCCGGGGCTCAGAAGCGCGGCCAGAAAGACCACGACTGCGAGAAGTGCGGCTCGAAGGGCTAGTTTTTTCATCTCTGATTTCCCCTTTGCTATAGATTGCTCGCCATTGAGTTCCGATGGCCATTCCATGATGCCACGGAAAAGAGTCAGAACGCGTAGCGGAACGAGAAAGTCGCGTTGCTTCCGTTGAAGTCCTGCAACGGAATAGCGGCCAGTCCGAAGGGGCTAGTGTTCCCCTTTTGGTTGAAGCCGTAATAATTCCACGCCATTTTGTAAACGAGCCCGCGGTAGAGATCGATGGAGATTGAGCCGTATGGCAGTGAGGTAGTTGTAATCGAGCGTGCCGGAGGGCGCCAGCGGATTGAGAAAAATCGTGTTGCCGCGGACGAAGCTACCGGCGTAGCCGAGCGTGGCGGTGACGCGCTTCGCGGGTTTCCAGATCAAGTCCGCGTGCGCGAAGTGGTCCTTGCTGGCGTAAGTGGAAAGCGCGCCAAGTCCCGCCGCGCCAACGGACGCGCCCGGAATCGGGCAAGCCGTCGTCGCCACGCCGGGCGGCGATGTGCTGACCGGCAAAGTTGTTGGCGGAGGCGGTCGGATTCGTGTAGGTGATGGAATAGTTGAAGCAAATCTCGGACTGCGTGTAAACGTCCCAATAGTTGTAGCCGAAACCGATGGCGAGCCGCGGATTGGGCGCCAGCATGGCGCGGTGAAACTGTACGAGCGGTCGTGTTCGAGGTTGTTCACGGTGGACACGTTGTCGCGGTTTTCGTGAATTTCCACGGAGCCATCCAGGGTGGCCCACGGCTTGCGGCTTATAACGTCGCGTGCACTTTGTAACTCTGCACCTGGCGCGGATCGATGCGGGTGAAGGAAGCATCGTTGTAGCCGAAAGACGAAATCTACCGGTGACCCTCAGCGCTATCCACGGGCGCGCCGTGAAGCCCACTACAGCGCGTTCTCGTTGATGTGTGGTCAGTGCGCGGGCCGTGTCGTTACCCGCTTCGGGGACGAGGATTCGTCGGCGAGCCTTCCGTGATCGAGCCATCCGGATTCGAGCGCGCAACCGGTTGGCAATTGACCCTCCGACAAGGCGCAATCGCCTCGCGCCGCAAGATAATAATCTGCTGCCGTGCGCGCCGTGCCGCCCGGGAAATAGGTCTCGCCCGTATCGAACGTGGCGCTGAATTGAGCGATCGTCCGGTTTGTGTAAAGGTATCCCATGCGGCCGCTCAAGCGCTTGTTAAAATCGTACTGGAGTTCGAACGTGTTGGATTTCAGATTCTGGCCGAGGAACTGGTAGCTGAGCTCGTTTGTGACGTCCGCCCCGGAGCTGGAAGTGTGGAAGCGGGCAGCCCGCCTGGTTGTAGGGAGCCGCGGGACAGAGCGTGGCGAACGTGTTGGACGTCGCAGCGGGAAACCTGATTGAACAAGGAAAGTGGCAAGCGCGAGGCCGACCTGGCCTGAGCCAGCCGCGCCGAAAATGTTCGTTTCGTAGGTTGCCCACAGGCCGGGAATTCGCCAGTTGTCGTAGCGGAACGAATCCTGAACGCGAAACTTGTCGGTGATCGCATAAACGCCGGACCAATCCGCATTCACGGAAACGCGCTTGGCGTTTGCGGGGCCCGCAGTGGTGCTCTCGCGGGTCGCGGTGCGGGTGGTACAAACCCATTCAGGATCTCATTGAAGTCGGGGATTGAGTTGTCGGAGCTGCTGTAGCCGAACGAGCCCGTCATCTCGAAATTTTTGGAAATAGTTGGATTGGAAGCGCAGCCTTTCGGTGGGCATGGAGTTGCGCGGCCGGCCGACCTGGCTGTAACTGAGAAATCCATTGCAGTTCGGAGTTTACGGTGGGCGGCGTCGTAGTGCGCGTTGGTGATCGGCGCGCGCGCAGGGCAACGCTTCGGCGGGCGTCTGCGTGCTCCACACGATCCCGAGATCCACCGGCGTGCCGTTTGCGAGCTGGTAACCGTAATTCTGCGGTGTGGCGGTCGGGCTTTCGAGCACGGCGTTGTCCTGTTTGAAATAGCTGAAAAACTGGTCGTAGGAGATCGTGGTGCGCGGAAGAACCCGGAAATCCACGCCGGCGCGATAGGCGTTGGTCGTGTAGCTGTAGTTTTCGGGGAAGTCGGGAACCGTTCCGCTGTCCGTGGTGAAAAAGCCGGGCCCTTCGTCGCGGTCATGCGAAAAGCCCAGCCGGAAGCGCACGCGAGACTGCGGCAAGAGCGTCAGATCGTAATCCTGCATGCGGCGCACGAGATCGGACGCGTGCGGGGAATTCGTCGGCGCCACGGCGGGTTGGAGCAATAGCCCGGGAAGCCCCGGATGCAGCGGAAGCTGGCGGACTGACGATGCAACCGCCGTCTGGCGGACCCAGCAGGGTTCGGCGCCGCCGGATTGAGCGGGTTGGCCAACAGATTGTAGTCCCAGAAATTCTTGTCGCGGCGGAACATCAAGTGGAAGTCGTACCACTTGTTCTTGTCGATGTGCAGCCGCGAAACGTCGTTCGGATCGCCGCCGTAGCCGAAGTTGCTGAAAAGTCAGATCGTCGAAGAGAAGGCCCTGATGATCGAGGGAGCGCATGTCGAGCGAGTAATCGAATAGGCGCACGCCGGAGCCGAGATTCATGAACGTGTCGTAGGTGTCCTTGTTTCCGTTGACTTCGTTCGCGCGGTATCCGAACTCGATGGACTGCTGAATATTGTAATTGCCCGAATTGACTCCCTTGGTTTCGGCCGGAGTCGTCCTGGGCGCGGACCGCTGGACGGCAATAGCAGGGCCGCGAAGCATCGCCAAGGCCAGCGACCACGGACGATCGCTGGCGATCCATCGTTCTTCCGGCCACTGTTCGGCACTTGTAGTCGTTGCCGCGTCTGATTCAGGTCGCATTCTCGATCTGTATCTCCTGCAAGCTCCATGAGCTCCTCACTTGAAGAAAGTGGAGCTGAAATTCGATCCGTGGATCGCGACGTGGCACAAGCGTGCATGCCTGGAAAAAGCTTGCCTGGTTGTGAAACGAAGGAGCACCCGGCGCGCCGCTGAAAGCTCGATGTCGTGTGGCATTGCAGGCAGAGCAGGTTGACGTTGCTCACCTTCAGCATGTGCGCGTTCGGCCCGCCATGGACCGTGTGGCAGGATTCGCAGCCGTCCACCTTGATCGGTGCGTGCTCGTAGACAAACGGGCCTTGCTTGTCGGTGTGGCATTTGAAGCAGACGGCATCCTGCGTCGATGAGATCCGGACTTGCTTTGGGCCCGCCGTCCCGTGCGGGTTGTGGCAATCGGTGCATTGAATCAGCCCCTCGTTGACGCGGTGGTGAAAGGGCATTTCGAATTCGGCTTTCTTGCTCAGGTGGCACCCGTAGCAAAGCTGAGGCTGCGCCTTCACCAGCAGGAATTCCTTGGTCTGCGCGTGGTGCGGGGAATGGCAGGAAATGCAACTCACGTCATTCTTCGTGTGCATCGAGTTGATAGCGTTCATATGCTCCGCGCCGCCCGCGTGGCACGTCATGCAGCGGCTATTTACTTCCTTTGTCGAAGCGCTCTTGAACGTGAAGATTTTCGTAATATCGCCGCCGCCCGCAACGTGGGCGGACCCTGGGCCATGGCAGGATTCGCATCCCTGATGAGAAGGACCGCCTTTGGTATCGAGGGTTGTCTTCCAGTGCGGCGTCTTTTCCCAGCCGTTGTAGATATCCTCGTGGCAGGTCTTGCAGACTTCAGAGCCCATATATTCGGGTTGCGTGACGGCCTGTGCGGGACTTGATCCAGGCGCGCTCGAGGTCGAGTTCGAGGAAGGCTTTTTCGAGCGTGGGGACACCTGGGCTCGGGCAGATGACAGACCTACAAGGAGGAGGCTAGCAAATGCCAGTCCCGACAGGCCGCGAACCTGAGCGCGTGTCATGTGTAACACTAAGCTCCATCGGCTGGAGGCCGTGGCGGCTTTAGCTAACTAGGAAATAAATCGTACAATAAAGTTTCTCTGTTGTCATTGGCGCGTATGATGCCGTGCCAGAAATCTGGCAATACACGCAGAAAATAACCGGGATGAATCCAGTGTGACGCGAGGAAGATGCTGCTAGTGGAGGCCTGTGAACGACTCGGTCCCATCCCTCTAGCCTTAAAAGCCTACACCCTGCTATCGAAGCCCGCGACGAGACTACATGCCGCGAGAGAAGCTGCGCAACGGAGAGGGCTGCGCACGACGTCTCGCGGATTGCGATGCTCGGCTCTAAGGAACTTCGGTGTGAATCCTTCGCGCGTCGACCCTAGTTGCGTGCGGAAAGCCCGTAAGGATGCGGCCACCCGTCATGGTCCGGGCTTGAAGAGAAATCAAGTATGGCGGCCACTGGTGCGTTTGTTTTCCGCCCAGCGTTTTGTTGCTCTTTTCCTGCCGTCAAGCTGCAACTGCTTCTCAATGCCCCTGGCGTCCAGGTGTTTTTGCATCGGAGCAATTGAACCTTCCGGCTGAGACCGGCCCATTTTTTTCGTTTGCCTGGCCTGAATCCCGGGCCTTCGAAAGTGAAGCGGGTCTCTAAGGCTCTGCAATTCCCGGTAATAGTAGAGCGCTGTCGGGCTTTTACCCTTGAACCTCAAGCTGCCCAAGAACTCAATTTCTTTCTCGGTCGCATCACCACTGAAGGAGCGATCCCGAAGAAATTCCTTGAGCCCCTGCTCCTCCTCGAAAGGCGGCTCGGTATCCTTTTCAACGAACTCGAATCTCTTCGGGTATCCTCGAGCCAAGCTCCGGTTTAATACGATATCCATCGCAAACGTCATGAGGTCGATATCCCAGGATTCGATCACCGGATCCAGAAACGTAACGCAGTTCTCAGCGGAGACGCTAAACGCATCTGTATCCAGAAACTCGAGGACGATCACCCGCATCTCTTCGTAGCTCCGGCCGCTGAGCCGGCCCACGAGTTGAAGCCACCTTTCGCTTTCCAATTCTTCTTTCGCCACTCTCTTGACCACCGCTATGAGTTTTTGCGTAACGAGTCGCTCAAGCTCGCCAAAAGGGTGCCTCTCGAAAATCTCGCGAATTTGTTGTCTCTCGTCGGGTGCGCATTTACGGAGGATCAGTTCGCGGACTTCTTTAAGCAGAGGCGCGGGTGAACCTCCTAAACTCCTCTTCAATTCGTCTTTGCGCTGGTGTTCAACCAGTTTTGATAGTTTTCCGGCAGGCAGCTTCAAGAACTTCCCGATCTTGTCGTAAATATCTGTTCGATCCGGTGCGGGAGGCAGCTTCTTCCGGTTCAGTAGCTGGGAGATGTATGAGTCCGTAACCCCGGCGGCAGTCGCCAGCTCCTTCTGTTCCAGCCCCAATTCTTCCAGTCGCTGTTTGATGACCAGACAAACGTCCACGGGCGCCCCCCGGCGATTAACTTCTAATAATTAACTAGTAAAAGATAATCCCAGAAGTAGATTGACAAATCAAGTTAATTAACCCAGGATGGTTAACAGGACTGAGAGATCTTCAGGCTGACATGAACCAGAAGAAGTTATCTGGGCTGCCTCTCGCGCCGGGATAGCCGCCAGCACGTCTCGCGCGGCGCGGAAGCACCCTCGCCATTCGGGGACTCGGCAAAAGGAGAAATGTATGCATGCACTGCTCTGGGTCATAGATGGCTCGGTTGCAGGTTGGCTAACGGGAAAGATGATGGCAGGTCATGGGCGCGATCTGGTGATGGATGTCGTAATGGGCGCAGCGGGCGGCATCGCCACCGGATTCATCATGAGTACCTTCAGCTCCCTCATCCACGGGAGGATGATTTTCACGGACATGGCTGCAATGGCGGGTGGCGTCGCCCTCACCGCGCTTTATCGTTTGATCGCCGGAAGCCAGGTGAGAGAAACGAGGTTCGTGTGGCTACGAAGATCATGACGTCTTTCGCGTACCCCTTTTCTCAATGCCTCGCTCGCCTGAAAAAGGCAGCCGACGATCTGGAAACGGCGCGCCAGGACAATTTAAAAGTGTTTCGGCCTTGATGCCGGCTGCGGTAAGAACGCGACTTTGGTGAATTTTAGAAAGAATCGAAGGAGGTTGGACCAATGACTATCAACGTGACGCCATTGCATGACCGCGCATTAGTGCGGAGGCTGGAAGAGAAGGAAACCGCGAAGGGCGGAATCATCATCCCCGACACGGCCAAAGAGAAGCCCCAAGAAGGGGAAGTGATCGCAGTCGGTGCCGGCAAGCTTAACGAGAAGGGCGCACGCATTCCCCTTGACGTAAAACCCGGGGACCGCATCCTGTTCGGGAAATATACCGGCAATGACATCAGGATTGATGAACAGGAATATCTGATCCTTCGCGAGGAAGAGATTCTGGCGAAAGTCAGCGGTATCGCCAAAGCGGCATCCAGCAAGAAGTAGTTTCTCCGATCCAAGATTGTGGACCGGACATAAGGTTGCAGACACCCGGGAGGGTAAAGTCACATGGCAAAACAAATTGTAACTGGTACCAATTCACGGCAAGCAATTCTGCGCGGAGTCAACATTTTGGCCGACGCGGTCAAGATCACGCTCGGCCCTAAAGGGCGCAATGCAGTAATCGAAAAGAAGTTCGGCGCGCCGGTCATCACCAAGGACGGCGTCACAGTGGCAAAGGAAATCGAACTGTACGACCCCCTCGAAAACATGGGCGCGCAGATGGTGAAGGAAGTTGCTTCGAAGACGTCGGACGTCGCCGGAGACGGCACTACCACCGCGACCGTACTCGCCCAGGCCATCTTCCGCGAGGGCGTAAAGACCCTAGCGGCTGGCGCAAGCCCGATGGCAGTAAAGCGCGGCATCGAAAGGGCCGTTGAAGTCGCCGTTGGGGAGATCAAGAAACTGCACAAGGATGTAAAAGGCGACATGATCGTTCAGGTTGGCACGATCAGCGCCAATAACGACAAGCAGATCGGCTCGATCATCGCCGACGCCATGAAGAAGGTGGGCAAGGACGGCGTTATCACCGTAGAGGAATCGAAGACGATGGAAACGGCGCTCGAAGTGGTCGAAGGAATGCAATTCGACCGCGGCTACCTGTCGCCCTACTTTGTCACCGATCCGGTACGCATGGAGTGCGTCCTCGAAGATGTCCGCATTCTGATTCACGAAAAGAAGGTCAGTTCCTTGCGGGAATTACTGCCCTTGCTCGAGCAGACCACCAAGATCAACGAGCCTCTCTTGATTATCTCGGAAGATATTGAGGGCGAAGCGCTCGCGACCCTCGTCGTCAACAAACTCCGGGGCACCCTGCAATGCGTTGCGGTGAAGGCTCCTGGCTTCGGCGACCGCCGCAAGGAAATGCTCGAAGACATCGCCGTCCTCACCGGCGGCAAGGCCATCACGGAGGATCTCGGCATCAAGCTCGAAAACGTAAAGGTCGAAGAGCTCGGGCGCGCCAAGAAAGTGATCATCGACAAGGACAAAACCACGATCATCGAGGGGGCTGGCAAAGCCAACGAGATCGAGGGCCGCATCAAGCAGCTCCGAACGCAGGTCGAGGACGCCACTTCGGACTACGACAAGGAAAAGCTGCAGGAACGTCTCGCCAAGCTCGTAGGTGGCGTGGCCGTGATCAAAGTCGGTGCTGCAACCGAAACCGAACTGAAGGAAAAGAAGGCTCGGGTCGAAGATGCCATGCACGCAACACGCGCCGCGGTTGAGGAAGGCATCGTTCCCGGCGGCGGTGTGGCCCTGCTTCGCTGCATCCCGGCGCTTGAGCAGCTCAAACTTCACGACGATGAAGCCATTGGCGTGAACATCGTGAAGCGCGCCCTTGAAGAACCCACGCGTCAAATTGCCCAAAACGCCGGACACGAAGGGGCGATCATCGTAGGCCGTGTGCGCGATTCAAAGGACGACAACTTCGGCTTCAATGCGGAGACAGGTGAGTTTGGGGACATGATCAAGGCGGGCGTGATTGACCCAGCCAAGGTCACTCGGCTCGCATTGCAGAACGCCGCCTCGATTGTTGCCTTGATGCTGACCACCGAAGTGTTGATCGCTGATATCAAGGAAGAGGAGGAAGTGGCCGCAGTGGGGGCAGGCCATGGCGGCGGCATGGGAGGTATGTACTAAAAAGAGCTCCAGCCTGCCCTTAGGAGCTCCCTCAACTCCCAATTGGTCGGGTATCCCGAGAATTGAAATAGCTCTTTACTTTTTCCGGATTGGGCGTTTATCAGGGTTAGGTGTGCCCTTCTGGAGTATGACCGGCGTTACCCCGGAAAACCGGGTTTGGCGGCGAGAGCGACCCCGACGACGTCTTGGTAGGGTCTCAGTTTGCGAAAATGAGACATCAGCGACGTCTTCGGTCTATTGCTTTGCAACTCGCTTTTTGTATAATCGACCCCGATCAGTCCGCTATGCGAGCGGAGGATTTCGCTTTTCCTTCAGGCGCAGGTCACGAAGCCTCCGAAGCGGTACGATTCTAGGTGAAAACGGCCCGCGCGATCCCAACCCCGCCGCGGTGAGAACAGGGTATGCCGACTGCTCGACACTGAGATTTTGTAATGTGTCTAGTGGCCCGCTGCCATTGTTCTTCCTTCTATCGTCTATGGCGCTGCCCGTAATGACGCCGGAACGTCGCAGAAGTGCGCGGATAAGCCTGTCCGCGCTCGCCTATATTACTTTCGACTCAAACTGCGGCGGCATCGTCGTGAACATTTCCGACGAGGGACTTTGTTTTCACACCATCGCTCCCATTGAACGAAGTGACACGATCCGTTTCTGGTTTTCGGCAGACGGCAAACGAATCGAAGCCCAGGGCCGGCTGATATGGACAGATGAGACGCGAAAGACAGGAGGCCTTCGGTTCAATGCCCTATCTGCGGAAGCGAGCCGGCAAATCCGCAACTGGATCGTGCAATCTTCAGACCCGTTTGCGGCTACGAGGCAGATCGCAGCGCAGCCGCCGTTGGATGCCGTGGCCCACTCGGGCGTAAGCAAATCAGCGAAGGGCGCTATGCATGGCTCTGGCACGTTGAGAGAGTGGTCGAGATGGATCGGAACGCTGGCGCGATGGGGCGAGTTTTCGCGCGGTCTAGCTACTGGGATCCTCATTGCGGTTGTGGTGGCTGCGATATTCCTGTTTCACACGTACAAGCATCGGATTGGCGAGTCGCTGATCTTTCTAGGAGAACGCTTCGGGGCAACACCGCATTCAGAAACGGCTTCGCGTGCGTCCACGTCTGCTTCGCCTTCGCCCCAGGCTACCGGATCTACGTCCCAGCGGCACACCACGGCGGCAGCTCTATCGCCTGCAGCGATCCCGTCCTCGGGTTTGGAGGAGGCTCTAGTCCAGCCTGCGGCGAAGGCGGCCAAACCTGCGCCGGCCAAGCCCGCACCCAAGCCGATCGCTCCAGCAATTTCGTTCGCGCCGTCAACCGTAACTTTGCCGATCATTGATTTTGCGGCGGCTCGCCCTGGTCTTCCCCCATCGGAGGCTGGCGGGACTGCGCAACCTGAATCCGCCGATCGCTCCGCTGATAAGACCACGGTCATAGCAGTTAAGCCGACGGGCAATTCCAGCGAGAACGCCGAGGACATTGCGGAAATCAACTCCGGCGTGCCTTTCGGAAAGTATTTCGACGCCGGCAGGTTTCAAGGATGAATCAGGCGCCCGCAACACGACGGACGACCTGGCGCGCATCGGAATTCACGCCATCGTAATTCCTAAGCACCATTTGTGGATGAATTCGTATCAAGTAATCGCGGGACCTTATCGTGACGCGGAAGAGATGCAGGTGGCGGGCACGAACTTACGTTCCCACGGCTTTAAGACGCATTCGCTCCCAAGACAATCTCGAGACTTGAGTTTCAGTTTCCTCGACGGCACCTCACGGATTGGCAGAAGCCCCCACGGAGCAGTTCGTCGTCGATTGGGAGTCTTACAGCCCCGATGTCACCGTAAACTTTGTAAAGGCCGGGGACACGGTCGCCAAGGCCCAGGGAAACTGGGTAAAACGATCTATTCCCTACGGTTATGACGCGATTGTGTACAAGCAAAATGGCAACGGATCACGGACCCTTCTCGAAATTTGGTTTCACGGGATGAGCCGCGCCGTTGTGCTCCCCACCACTTCACCCAACCGCCCGGTAATCTTTTAACTTTCAGTGCGTTGCTAACAAGCGCCCACGGGGAGAATTGCTTTCGCAGCGCGCGACGAGAATCAATTCGCGTCGCTACTCCTAGAGCGGCTCGACTTTCAACCGTTCCAACGCAGCATTGAGCCGCGAACCGCTCGTAGCAGTTAATCACGCGTCGTTTGCTTAACACGTTCGATTTCTGGCTTCGCCTCGGCAGCCGCCGGGGGGCCGATAGAGAAAGCGATTGGTCTCCGGCCGGCACACAGCGAAATGGAGTACGCGAATGACTAAATCGGCTCAAACCCCCAAGGCGCCGCCAACGCGCAAACACCAGCGCAAGCGCGGCTTCCTTCACGAGCACTCGTTGGGTATTGCCTCCGTCTGCATCCTGTTGTTGTGGGTTTGCTTTTATATCCTCTCGAATCCCAGCACTCATTGGGGGTCGTTCTTCGGAAACGCGATAGCGGATTGGTCAGGCGTGGTCGTCACCGTCATCGCGACGAAGTACCTATACGAGAAAGGCTCCGCCGAAAGCAAGCCTTTGCCGAAACACGCGCTTACTCCCGTTCTCAAATGGTTTCGCGATCATTCGCTGACCGTGTTTCTTTCAGTGACGGGAGCGGGGTGGGTAGTGCTATTCGCTCGAATGGACCCGGATGCGAAGTGGGGCCAAGTTGTTGGCAACATCGTGTCGGAATGGACTCAGATTTTCGGGCTCGTGTTACTCACGAAACGCATGATCGAGACCCATTCGAACGAAAGCCGCGGGTGACCGTGCCTCGCTAGATCGGCGACCAATCAGGGCAGTCGTGGGGTAAACCTCTCAGCGTCTGCCGTAACACAAGTTTTCTGGGACGCTGCCCGTTTACTTTGACCTGCCGGGCTGGGTAAGACCGCGATACTTCAGCATCGGCTTAATGTTGGGCGGCGCCCCAAGCCACCCAGCGTACATCTTGGCGAGGTCTTCGGTGTTGCCACGAGAAAGCACCATCTGGCGGAAGCGATCACCGTTCGCGCGGGTTAGCCCGCCGTGATCTTCAAACCACTGGAAGGCATCGTCGTCCAGCATCTCGCTCCATAGATACGCGTAATAACCGGCGTCGTAGCCGCTTCCCAGATGTGCAGGAAATAGCTGGAGCGGTAGCGAGGCGGCACGTATCGAAGCGCGAGATGGGTGTTCTGGAGAGCCTCCATCTCAAACGAATCAGGGTTTTCCAGCGGCGCGCTGGCCGGGAGCGTATACCACTGCATATCGAGCTCTGCCGCCGCCAGTAATTCGGTCAGGTCGTAGCCTTGGTTGAAGGTTTGCGCCCTCTTCAGCTTGGCGGCGAGTGCGGCCGGCATCGGGGAGCCGCTCTTGTAGCTTTTCGCATAATTGCTGAATACGGCCGGAAAGGTGGCCCAATGCTCGTTGAACTGCGAGGGAAACTCCACGAAGTCGCGCGGCACGCGTGTGCCGGAAAGACTCGGGTATTTCGTGTCCGCAAACATGCCATTCAGTGCGTGGCCGAACTCGTGAAACATCGTGGTTACGTCGTCGAAACTGAGCAGGGCCGGCTGACCCGGTGCGGGTTTGCTGAAGTTGGCAACGTTGTACACCACTGGCAGTGTGCCAAGCAGTTTGGACTCCACAACAAGGCTTCCCATCCAGGCGCCACCCTGCTTGTTGTCGCGCTTGAAATAGTCGCAATACCAGAGCGCCAGCGGTTTGTCACCGGCGTCGAACACTTCAAACACGCGTACATCCGGGTTGTACACGGGAATGTCTTTGCGTTCTTTGAAGGTGAGTCCATAAAGCCGGTTCGCTGCGTAGAAGACTCCGTTCTCGAGCACGTTGTTCAGTTCGAAGTAACTCTCCACTTCCGCTTTATTCAGATTGAACTTCTGCTTGCGAATCTGCTCGGCGTAGAAGCTCCAATCCCACGGCTGCAGCTGGAAGCCGCCTTTCTGCTTGTCGATCAGCGCCTGAAGCTCCTTTGCCTGGCTCACCGCGTTCGCGGTTGAACCGGGCGCCAGCGCATCTAAGAACTTCAGCACGGCCTCCGGTGTTTTAGCCATCTGATCTTCCAGTTTCCACGCCGCGAAATTCGGGAAACCAAGCAGTTGGGCCTTCTGGGCTCGAAGCTGGGCCAGACGCGCGATGGTGTCGCGCGTATCGTTCGGCCCGCCGTGTTCAGCGCGATTCCAGGAATCTTCGAAGAGCGCTTGGCGAGTCGAGCGATTGCTCAGCACGGCGAGGTCCGGCTGTTGGGTTGTGTTTTGTAGCGGAATCACGTAGCCATTTACGCTGCGGCCCTTGGCTTCTTGCACGGTAGACGCGATTTGCCCTTCGCTCAGCCCCGAAAGTGCGTCCCTGATCTGTGGTGTGGTACGCCGCGTCCTTGGTTGCAGCGAGCAGTTTGTCGCTGAACGCATTGGAAAGAGTCGATTCCTCTTCGTTCAGCTTTTTCAGTTTGCCCTTATCGGCATCGGAGAGCTCTGCCCCGGAATGCACGAATTTCTTGTAATCGAACTCCACCAGCCGCAGTGACTCCGGATCGAGCGCGAGCGAAAGGCGTTGGTTGTATATGGCTGCCACTCGCTGGAACAACTTCGAGTTCAGGTAAATCGCATCATCCAGAGCAGCCAGTTTCGGCGCCTCGATGCTCTTCACTTTCTGCAGTTCGGGATCGAGGTTGGCGCCGGTAACCGCGTTGAACACCGCCATCACGCGCCAGACGAGCTGGCCGCTCTTTTCCATCGCTACAATCGTGTTCTCAAACGTCGGCGCGGCCGGATTCTCCGCAATGGTCCGGACCTCCGCCAACTCCTGCGCCATTCCCGCCTCAATGGCGGGTTGATAATCGGCATCCTTGATCTTGTCGAACGGCGGCGCGTGAAACGGCAGCGTGCTCGCCGCGTAGAAAGGGTTGTCGGGTCCAAAGCTGGCGCGAGCGGGCGACGCAGGCTTAGCGCAGGAGCCAAGCACCATGGCGCACGCTGCGATCAGAGTGCCGGCTCGTAACAGCCGGTTCTTCGGCTCGCACGACGAAATCTTACCCATGGCTCGGATTCATCTCGATATTCCGCACGGTAGGCCGGCGCGGGATTTAGAGCTATGCCCATAACCGCAAGTGTTTGGGCGCCCCTGGAACCGAGCCCTCGGAGGAGGATGCCTCCTCATCGCGCCATCGTTGCGGTCCCGCTCTTGCTGTGAACGGCTGCATGGTGCTCGTAACCTTCCGCCGCATAGCAGAGTGCCCGATCGAAAAAGTGGCCGACCATCCGATCGAACTCCTGCTGCTGATAAAGTTCAATTGCGGAATCCGCCAAACCCCACTGGCCGAGATGGTCGATTAAACGGTTCTTCGTCAGAACCAGAGCCCACAGCACTTCGGCCAGAGGCATGCCCTCGCTACATCTCTTCTCTCCGAGGTCGTTATACCAAGCTTGAATCGCTTGATCCGACTTCTCCCAAAGCCAGCGGCCGAGATCGTGATACACCGCATATGCCCGGTCGTGTAGCTCGTCATGGGAAAGATTGTGATACGAGGTCGTCCTCGGGCTGGTTTGCAACAGCTTAACAGTACCCTGTGTCAGCTCTTCCGCATCCGTTTCGATAATCCGGATCAGTCGGTCCGGAAGGTGGCGATTTTCAGTTGGTGACATATTCTTATCCTTCCACAATAAGAATATCACCATTTACCGGCGGCGACGCTGCTTCAGTGGTAAGCCCTGTTGCGGCCGCCGATTATTCGACGGCGATTTTCGTGCCGCGCTGGCCGGCCTTGCCGAGGGACTCGATACGGTTATCGATCACCGCGCGAATTCCTTTTAGGAACTCGATGCGGGAAGTGGTGAAGTGTTCCCGAACATTTTCAGAGATGCCGAAGTTCTCCCGGAATTGGTCCAGGACTTCCCGGCACAGGCAGCGCCCATCGGTCGTGCGTTGGCTTGTCTCTTGCCGCGTTGTTTTTTGTGCGCTCATTGCGCCTCCTTCATTTCTACCGTAAGCAGCCGATTTTCGAGTTTGGCTCCAGCGGGCACCAGCGCTGCCATCGAGCGCGGGAGGCCGATGTGGCGCCGCAGCGTGCCTATCTCAACCACCAACTCGTCGCCCTTCTTGAACAGCCCGATCTCGCCCTTCGTGGCGAAGGGTAGCCGGAGCCGCACCTCATACCTGCCGTTCCGTTTTCCAAACGCATAGGGCTTCTCGGTCTGGGTAACGGCGGACGGATCTTCTCGCTCAGAATATAACACTTTCGCAAGCTCGCGCAGCCGCTGCTTGCCAAGCACCTCATGGGCAAACAGAGGCACCCGCCTGACTGGCACAGGCGCGAAATACTCGTCCAGCTCGCGCAGCACATTTTCCTGCGAGCTGTGCCACTCGTTGAACCACTTATCCTTGATCTCCTGGGGAAGCACGCGATTCACAATCACCGTGTCGATCGTCAATCCGTGCAGCGAAAAATAGACAAAGGCGCGTTGCGTTTCGCGAAGCACCATCTTCTCGGGATTGGTAATCAGCCGCACGGAGGTGGTGTGCGGGTCCTCCATGATTTCGTCAATTCCTTCCAGTTTCTGAAAGAGATTACGGATGTTGGCGAAATAACTGTCGGTGGGCAGTTCAAACGGAGCAACGCGATTGGCAATTGGGCGCACGGCCTTGAGCAAAGTTCCGCTGAAACGGGAAAATGTGCTTCATGTACCAATCGAGCGTAGTGGGCATGCTGATGAATCGCATAGACTCGGCGGTGGGCGCGGCATCCAGCACGATCACGTCGTATCGCTTTTCGCGGCGGTACTCGTTGATGTACATCATTGCGCTGAGCTCTTCCATACCCGGCAGAATAGCCAGTTCCTCCGCCTCCACGTCGCTGATGCCCGTGGTGCGCAACACCGAAATCACGTAGGAAGAGATTTCCTGCCAGTGGCGCTTCACCTCTTTTTGGATGTTCAGCTCAAGAATCGAGAGACCGTCCTGAATCGAAAAGGGATCGGAGGTCTGGACGTGAAACAGGTCGATATCCAGGTCGAACGAATCGGCCAGGCTGTGGGCGGAATCGATGCTCATCACCAGGGTGCGGTAGCCGAGTTCGGCCAGTTTGACGCCCGTCGCCGCAGCCAGGCTGGTTTTGCCTACGCCGCCCTTGCCGCTGAAGAGCAAAATCCTCATGCGTCTATTTTATACGCAAATCTACGCGGAATGATGGAATCGAAGTGAAAGCCCGCGACGAGGAATGGGCTCGTCGTGGTTACCGCTAAAGAAGAGGCGGTTCGTAAATGTAGGCGAGGCCCTCGGCGGTGACGGCGAATGCTTTCGCACCATCCACGCTCCAGCGCAGATCAACGACGCCCTCCGCGGGATATTCGTCGAACACACTGAGGCGATTCAAATCGACAACGAATACGCGGCCTTTCGCGGAGTTTTTGAGCCACGAACTGAAGAATACCGCTAGCGGCAAGTCTGGATGGCACACACAAAGCTCCGCGCCAAAGGGCAACGGCTCCGCCTCGCTGGATTCGGGCGCGATTCGGTAGGCCTGGCCCGCTGCGCAATAAATCAGCTGATGGTTGTCGAACGTCCAGCTAAGATCTGTAACGCGACCCTGTGCTTGAAAAATCCCCACCATGCGGAGCGAGGGCACTTCCAGGAGGGCGATGGAATCATCCGCCCACTCGCCATCATTCTCAAGGACGGCAGCGAGCCTATTTTCGTCCGGACTGAAAGCTGTGCGGCCATAGCCGGAGAATACACCTTGATCGTCCGTCTCGACGCGCGAAGGCTCGGAAGATTCCGCTTCAGTGACCTCGGCGGCCTCACGGGCTTCATTGGCCTCCGGGGGCGGCCCGATTTCAGCGCTGGGCTCAGCCGCGAAGGGCATTGCGACCGGCGAGTGTGCCGCTGTTTTCCACAATCGCAAGAGCGCCGCCGCGCCGCCGCCGGAAGCACAAGCAAAATATTTTCCGGTGCTCGACCACACCAGGCATGTTGGGAAATGCGCGAAATCGCCGAAGGCGCCAAGATACGCCTTCCCGTCAATGTCGAAGATGTGCAGCTCCGGCAGCCATCCCCCCCAGGCCGCGGTTAGGTATCGTCCACCGGGCGACCACGCAAACGCGGCCGGCAAGCCCGGAACCGAAACCGACGGCTCTCCCGGAATCGCGAGCGCGAGCGTGGGCACACTCATTTCGATATCGTAAAGCGTGAGGCGTTCCGTTCCGTGGCGCACCATCGGCGAAAGCGCGCACAGCTCCCCGTGATGTGAAATCGCCAGATGAGACGAGCGCCCGCTGAAAACTTTTTTCACCAGCCAGTTGGAATCGCGCGTCAGGTCGCGCAGGCCGCGCGCGACAATCGCAGCCGACCGCACAACCAGTGCCCGCGACGGCGATGGAACAACTTCTTTTATCTTCCGATTTTTCTCTCGTTTCCATGGATTCGTTCGGCCTGGGCTCCTCGGTTTCGCTTCTCTAGTCGGGCGATCCGCGATCTTCCAACCGCCGCTTTGCCAAGGCGATCTGCTCTTCCACCTTCGCGATCATCTCTTTCAGAGCGTCGCGGCCCGCGGCTCCGGTCTCGTCCACCCGCGATTTGAGCCGGTACAAATCCGAACGCAGCATTTCCTGCGCCTCGGCCTCGATTTCAGCGAGCCTGCCGCGAGTCTGGCTGACGCGGCGGATCACGCGAATCAGTTCGGCGCCCGCGCCTTCGCCCTCGACAGCTTCAGGGCTGCATTCATATTCGGTGAAAATTCTAGTGAGCCTGGCCTCGTCACCGCACTCGTAGGCTTCGTTCGCTTCAGCCATCAACTGCTGGCGTTTCGCGCGGTCCTCGCGATTGGACGTAAGGTCGGGATGCACGCGCTTGGCAACTTCGCGGTAGAGCCGTTTCATTTCCGGCGAGGACTCGAATGCTCGCGGTTCCCTGACGGATTTTTCGCCCGCCACAGACTTCGTTTCATCGGCGCGCGCGCGAGCATCGCGAGCCGCCTTCTGTGCGCGCTCGTTGATGGGCTGTTCCTGCGCCAGTCGCTCTGCAATTTGGGCTTTCAGTTCGTCGAGTTCCGCGTAGCGTGAACCCACAAAATGCAAATACTGCCGTTCAAAAGCCGCGAGTTCCGCGCGCAGATTGGCGGAGCGCAACTCTCGCTCGGCAAGCTCGGCTTCGAGCGAGGCTTGCTCCTCGCGTTTGCGCGCGAGTTCCTGCTCTTCGGGCTTGACCGGTGGCTGAACGAACGCCTGTGCGGCCTGCGTCCCAGGACGCACGTCCGCCGCTTTGATTTCCATTGTGTTCGCCTCTGAGAGCGTCCCGCATCAAGGCAAGCAGCCGTTACATCCCAAGCGGCGCATGCCCCTGAATCACTTAAATTGTACGATGCGGGCCGAAGTGTCCGGCGCGCTTGGCAAGCCCAGTTTCCAAGATGGAAAACGGCCGGCAGCCAATTTGTCTCTATTTCCGACAAGCCTTGCAATGCAACTCTCGTTCCGGGAAAGTGCCTGCTATTCTACAATGAGGTTCATCTACGCATGACCCGTGCAGGAGGAAGTGCATGACGGAAACTGCAGATCAATATCGCAAGCGAATGTTGAGCCACCTGGAAGGGCGTGATCCACTGAAGTTGCAAGCCGCGGCGCCAGCGAAACTCGCCAAGTTGCTGAAGGGTGTCAGTCCCGCGAAGGCGCGCAAACGGCCGGCACCGGGAAAATGGTCCATCGCCGAAATCGTGGCGCACATTGCGGATACCGAACTCGTCGGAGGCTATCGAATCCGCGCAATTCTTGGCCAACCCGGAACCCAGATCATCGGCTTTGACCAGGACGCCTGGGTGACGGCGCTGCACTACGATAAGCGCGATCTCCGGAAATCATTCGAGCAGTACTGCGGATTGCGCGAGGCGAATCTGGCGCTGCTGAAATCGCTTACTCCGGAACAATGGAAGCATCACGGCATGCACTCCGAACGTGGCGAAGAAAGTGTGGAGACCATTGTGCTGATGTTCGCTGGCCACGACATCAACCATTTCGGGCAGATCGAACGCATCCTGGCGCCAAAGCAAAAGTAACGCGGTTAGCAGGCAGGGCGCATATCGCTGGAAGTGCCGCCGGCGGCGGGGACGTAGCATTTCAGCGTGTAGTCCATCACCATCCGGTCCGCATTGAAGCGCCAGCCAAGTGTGCGAATGGTCCGCTTCATGCGTTTGATCCAACCTCGCGGAAGGCCGTCGCGATCGCGCTGGTAATAGAGAGGAATCACTTCGCTGCAAAGCGTGTGATACAGCTCTTCGCCGTCGCGCGTATCTTGAACGTCCATGTTTGAATGCGTCCTGCCGGTGCCGATAGCGAAGCCGTTCAGTCCGTCGTAGGCTTCCGCCCACCAGCCGTCCAGCACGGAAAGATTCAGGCCGCCGTTGAGGACCACCTTTTGTCCGCTGGTCCCCGAGGCTTCCAGCGGGCGGCGAGGATTGTTGAGCCACACATCCACGCCTCGGACGAAATGGCGACCCACGTTGATGTCGTAATCCTCAATGAAAACGAATTTGCCCGCGAAGCGCGGATCGCGCATCAGTTCGGCAATCTGCTGCAGCACTCGCTTGCCGGGCTCGTCGCGCGGATGCGCCTTGCCGGCAAACACGAACTGCACGGGGCGTGCCGGATCGTTGACGATCTAAGTAAGCCTCTCGATATCGGCCAAAATCAAATTCGCTCTTTTGTACGTGGCGAAACGCCGCGCGAATCCGATCGTCAGCGCATCCTGGACTCAGCACGTTTCCCAAAGCTTTGCAGCGTTTCCGGAGATTCACCGCGGCGCTCGGCTTGCTTCTACGGCGCGGCGGCGAACAAACTCCAGGAGCTGCCCCTTCAAACTGAGGTGCGTCTCCCAAAGCTCGCCATCGTCCACGCTCTCAATGCCTTGCCAGAGTCGGGCCTCGCTGCTGTGCTCGTGCCAACCCGTCCCCAAATGGCGCATCGTAAAGGCGAAACATTTGCGGAGCGAGCCAGGTAGGAACGTGAACGCCATTGGTGATATGTCCAATGGGAACGGCGTCCTCGGATTTACCGGGGTAAAGGCCGGTCCACATCGCGCGCGACACTTCGCCGTGCAGAGCGGAAACGGCGTTGGCGCGGCGGGAAAGCTTCAGGCCCAGCACCGTCATGCAGAATTCTTCAGCATTGATTTTCCGGCTTCTCGCGGCCAAGTGCCATGAGTCGGTCGTGAGAGAGGCCGAGAGCTTCGCGAAGCGGACCGAGGTGCTCTTCAATCAGATCGGCATCAAAGCGGTCGTGGCCGGCGGGAACGGGCGTGTGCGTGGTGAAAACAACTTCCGCGCGAAACGCGCGAGACTGCCTGATCGAAGGTCAAGCCTTCTTCCTGCATCGGCATCGCGAACCGCCTCTAGCACCGCAAAACCGCTGTGTCCTTCATTCAGATGCAGAACGCTGGGCGTGATGCCCATGGCTTTCAGGGCGCGGAAGCCTCCGACGCCGAGCAAGAGTTCCTGACGAATCCGGATGCGTCCATCGCCGCCGTATAGGCGCGAAGTAAGCTCTCGATCCTCGGGTGCATTTCCTTCCACGTTCGAATCCAGCAGCAGCAGATCGCAGCGCCCCACCTTCATGCGCCAGACCTTCGCGCGGATGGAGCCGCTGCGAGTATCGATCTGTACGGTTACAGGCTCGCCGTTCGCGCCGATCGCGGGTTCCATCGGGCAGCTGATTGACGTCGGTCGGCAGGTAATCCTCCTGCTGCCAGCCGCTCGAATCCAGCCGTTGCCGGAAATATCCTTGCCCGTAAAAAAGACCAATGCCGATCAGCGGAATTCCAAGGTCGGAAGCGCTCTTGATATGGTCCCCCGCGAGGACGCCCAAGCCGCCCGAATATATCGGGAACGGATTCGTGCAATTCCGAATTCCGCGGAAAAATATGCCACTGGACGAGGGCGCAGCACGCCGGCGTGCGTCGCGCCCCAGGTGCGGTCCGCTTCCAGATATTCCCGCTGGCGGCGATAGGCGTAGTTGATTCGGCTGTGCAGCACCAGTTCGCGCGGCGCGCCGCTCGATCTCTGCGCCGGCGGGATTTCCTTGAGCAGCGCCACGGGGTTGTGATTGAGCTGCCGCCAGCGGACTGGATCGAGATCGCGGAATAGGCTGGTGGAATCGTGGTCCCAGCTCCACCAGAGATTGCGAGCCAACGCCCAAAGCCGCTCCTGTGCGGGCGCGATGAAATGGTCAAGCGTGCGGGCTTCGCTCACCACCGGAGCAACCTGCGCGGCGGCTTCCAGACAGCATCCGAATGTCATCTTCGCTGAAACATCCGCGGCTCGATCGTTTGAACTATCAGGACACCTTGCAGCACTCCTCGATCGATCAGCGGAACACCGAGAAACGACTGATAGGCCTCTTCGCCTGCCTCTCTGAAATACTTGAAGCGCGGGTGGTCCTGCGACCTGTTCCACGGCGACCGGCCGCACCTGCTCGGCGACCAGCCCGGCCAAGCCCTTCGTTCAGGCCAAGGCGCAAAGCCCCGATACGATTGAGGACGCAGGCCCGACCGTCGCCGCCAGCACGAGGCTGGCACGGTCCGGCTCGAGCAGATACGCTGAGCACACTTCGGTCTTGAATCTCCGCGCGATCAACTCCACCACATTCATCAGGGTCTCTGCTGGCTTTCCGCCCTCGCGCGCAAGGTTGCCTATCTCCTCGAAAGTAAGGACATACCCTCCGTCGCGGTTTTGGCCGTTTCCCGGTCACGTTCTGCATTCCTTCGCTGGTAGCCTTCATTTGAGCGCCTGTTCGCGCCATCTTAACCACCTCATTTATCTCATGGGTCGTAGGGCCGATGCTCGGCCTGCATCGCGCTCGGGTCACGGAGATGCAACCCCCGCCGCAACTGTCGCCACGGCGTACCGAAACTTTAGTGCTTCGCGCGCCGCGAGTCCAATCGAAATTGCCTATTGGGCGAAGTGAGAAATCATTGGGCGAACCGGTGCCACATTTACACAGGCGGCAGAGCGTGCGCACGGCCGCCGCCTGATGTAAGCTTGGTAAGATACATTTTACTTTTTGACGAGCGAAGAAAATCATGACCGAAAAAGTGCGAAAGAGCGATGCGGAGTGGCGCTCCAAACTAACGGACGAGCAGTTCCAAGTGACCCGCAAAAAAGGAACGGAGCCGCCCTTCTCCGGCGAATACGAGGATACGGAAACAGAAGGCACCTACGTTTGCGTCTGCTGCGGCCAGCCGCTTTTCGCCTCCGATGCCAAGTACCATTCCGGCTCGGGTTGGCCGAGCTACTACCAACCGATCGCCGCTGATAATGTCGAAATGGATCGCGACACCAGCCACGGAATGAGCCGCACCGAAGTGATGTGCAGCCGCTGCGACGCCCACCTGGGACACGTCTTCGAGGACGGCCCTGCGCCCACGGGACTTCGTTTTTGCATCAACTCCGCAGCTTTGAAGCTGCGCGAGAAGGATTCCGACGCCAAGAAATAGCCCGCGCTCCGCGCCCCACACGCGAAACAAACGATCAGTGGTCGAGAAAGATCACTTCCGGATGTTGGTCGGACGGATCATTGGAAATCACGCGGATTTTTGCCGGCGACACAACGTATAAGATCGCCGACGCCGGTAATCCGCTCGGCACCGGCCCCGACGGCGTCAGCGTCCCGCGTCCGCTCGGCTGGATACTCAGCGTGCCAGCTAGCGCCTGCGCCAGATTCGGCGCCGCAGTGGCGGGCGGATCGATCTCGTCCACTGTGCCGGAGATATTCCCCGCCCCGTCCGCCGTCACCTGACCCACGATATTCTTCACCGCCGTGTCGGCGATAAAAGGAGCGCTCAGCGTATAACCGTCCAGCACCGACGTATCCCCGAAAGTCGGCCCGCCGGACTGTTGTTCGAGCAGTCCCGTGGTAACAGCCGAATCGCTGCCCAGAATGAAGCCTTGCCCCGGCCCCGTCAGATAGGCTACCGCGACGCGCGCAGCTGCCGCGGAAGCGCCCAGGCCGGCGAAGCTGGCGCGTCCATTCGGGTTGACGGTACAAGTGCCCGAAAAAGATGGCGACGCAATTGTTCCGCCGTTGTTTTCGTCGTATGCCAGGGTCACGGCCGTGCTGCCGTTGCACACCGTCGCAGTGAGCAAGCCCGCGAACACATCGGCATTCGAGCCGCTCACACCGCTTCCACTCGCCACGCTCACTCCCTGCAAGATCGATGAGCTAAACGAAGTAGTCGGCTGCTGCAGGATCATCTCGCCCGCCAAGCGGAATTCCACGGGTGCGCCGTTCCCTGCCGGCGAACTATCGACTTCCACGAGATACAGATCGGAAGGTGAAACGAAATAATACACAAAATCCAGCGTAGCCTGCCCGCTTGGCAATGGAATTGTGAGAGAAGCCAGGCCTCGATTGCCCGAAATGAATGAGAAGGTCCCGGAAACGGTACCAGAACTGAATGTGCCCGCGTCGTTAAAATCGCTCAAGCCCGAGGAAAACGTACCGGTTCCATCGGCATTGAGAACACCGCCAAGCGCGGCCGGCTTTTGCGACAAATCCTGGCCCGCCACTTCAAAGGCATAATTGCCGCTCAAGTTGACGGCCGAAAAGCTCGAGCCAACAATCGGCTTCAATATCCCCTCGCCGTGAGTTTGCAGCGTGTCCCCGTTGGAAGTCGCGGGCTTGTCTTCGAAAAATTTAGCATTCCCATTCGAATCGAGCACCAGCCGATAGTCCGTGGTCAGGACGTTTTGCCCCAGTGTCGCGATCAATTCCATCGTTCCGTGGCCATCGCCATTGGAATCGATGGAATACGTGCCGGTAAGCGTGGCGTCGGTCACAACCTTGGAAACTCGCGTGACATCTTCGCCGCCTGAAGTAATGTTTCCGTTGCCGTCGGCCGTCAGAAATCCGGCGATCGCCACCGTGCCATCTTTATCGAACCCGGTGAAAAGGAATGAATAGCCGTTAAAGAGAAGTTTGTTGTTAGTTGTTCCAGCCGTAACCGTGATAGTGAATTGCTTCGTGGCCGTCATCGGATTTGGATTGCCGGTAGTCGGATTCACTTCCGAATCCGCCACTTGGACGGTAAACGTGGAAGTACCCGCCAGCACCGGAGTTCCCGTGATAGCCCCCGAGCTATCGATATTCAAACCGGCGGGAAGCTGTCCATTTGTTATTGACCACGTGTACGGCAACACTCCCCCGGTGGCCTGCAGCGTCCCGCTGTATCCCGTCGCCGTAACTCCGGCGGCCAGGCTCGACGTGGTAACAGAAAGCGGCGCCGGCGTTGTAATCGTGATGCTAAGAGCCTGCATAGCCGTTTGGCTCGTCGGGAGCGCCGAGTCTTTAACCTGCACGGTGAACGGATACGCCGCCGCGGTGGTTGGAATTCCAGTTATCTGGCCGTTAACCGGATTCAACGTGAGCCCCGGCGGCAGGGTGCCGGAAATTACGCTCCAGGCCAGCGGAGCCGCTCCGCCCTGGGTTGCTACCGCGCTAGCGTAAGTCGCATCGACCGTGCCCGGCGGGAGCGACGTGGTGCTAATCGAAAGCGCCGGCGGGGGAGATATCGTAATGGTGAATTGCTGGCTCACAGGAGCCGCTCCCCCGCTGTCGGTCAGCGTCACCGTAAAAGTGGTCGAGCCCGAGCCGCACGGTCGGCCTGAGATGGCGGCCGTCGTGCCTGTGCTGGAAGTCACCAACTGCAGGCACGCCGGAAGAGTAGGCTTGTTGAAAGTGTAGGGCGCCACGCCTCCGGTGAACGAGATGGTCGTGCTGTACCCTACCCCGTTTTCTCCGTTCGGAAGCCCGCACGGCAGAACTCCATTCGGATTGCATTCCGTCGTCAGGAAAGTTGGCACCGGCTCCACGGTAATCGCGGCTGTCTGGGTGATCGACGTGTTTGTCACCGATGTTGCAGTTAAAGTTACGCTCAGCTCCGTGGCAGTCGGCAGCGCCGTGGGCGCCGTATACGTCACCGACTGCGGCGTGACGTTCGAGAGCGTTCCGCAGCCGTTGCCCGAGCACGTCGTTCCGGTAAACATCCAGGTGACACCCCTATTTCTGGTATCCCCGGCAACGATCGCGGTGAATGTCAATGCCTGGGTCGAGCCCACGTCCACCGAGTTACCCGTGCCGGGCGGCACAATCTCAATGGTGATGGCTGTCGAGCTTCCGCCGCCGCAGCCGCAGAAAATCGCGATCCCCGCGCATGCCAAAAAATAAAGCGCGACATGGGCGCTCTTCATGCGGCTACCAGAATTCCTGTCATCAGGTCTGCTCCCTTTGCGCGGAGTTACCCAGCCGAGGCATACGGCCGCCATTTCCTTCATCGCCTGCGGAATTACTTTCAGACGCGCCCCACCCGAACCGGAAGCTTCCCATGCGCTCCCTGGCGCAATCGCGGAACAAGTTGAATAGCAAAACGGCTCGGTAGTGTCAACGCACATCTCCGGCTAGCCCGGTATTGGCGAATGCCTGCAGAACCACCCCGAAGTAACGGGAACGCGTCAGCCATGTGGATGCATCCCCCGCCGCGCTCGTTGCCTCGACAATCCACTCCGGCGCGATAGCATTAACTTGAATGTTGTGCGGCACGAGCTCGATAGCCATTTCCGCCCAGCCGCGCTACACTCGGGACCCCGGGCAACGTCCGGAGACTTGGAGAGTGCTATGAAACGTCTTCCTCGGAGTGCGCAGTGGGTCTTGCTTGCCCTTGCAACTGCCCTCTGCGTAGCAGTCTGT
Source organism: uncultured Acidobacteriota bacterium (assembly GCA_963754105.1). Classification (GTDB taxonomy): domain Bacteria; phylum Acidobacteriota; class Terriglobia; order Acidiferrales; family UBA7541; genus Palsa-295. Next base: position 24,747 of record CAVWEZ010000005.1, on the reverse strand, counting down.
CACCAGCGGCTGATCCCCATCATCCCCACGGTCAGCGCCGCAGCTGTGGGCGCGCAGGACCAGGCTCCGGCCACGGCGGACCAGGGCCAGGACCCCGCCGCAGCCAACATGGCACCCGGCGGGCAATCCTACACAACTCAAACTCCGCCACCGGCCAGCCAGTCGGCCGCTCCGGGCCAGCCCGCCGACGAGTACGGTGAGCAGCCCACGGAAACGTCAACTCAGGCTCCTCCACCGCTGCCCAGCTACGAGCAGCCACCGCCGCCCGCCGACGGCTACCTCTGGACTCCCGGCTATTGGGCCTGGAGCCCGGCTGGCTACTACTGGGTGCCCGGCGCATGGGTCGAGCCACCCTATGCGGACGCGCTCTGGACGCCGGGCTATTGGGGGTTCTACGGCGGCCGCTATTCCTTTTATCCCGGCTACTGGGGCCTGCACATCGGCTTCTACGGCGGCATCAACTACGGCTTTGGCTACATCGGCCTCGGCTACGAGGGCGGCTATTGGCATTCCGGCCACTTCTTCTACAACAGCGTCTACAACCACATCGACACGCGCGTCGTACATAACGTGTACCGCTATAACGCCGGCAATCGGGCCAGAGCCGTTTCCCGCGCCAGCTTTAATGGCGGGCGCGGAGTTCAGGTTCGGCCTCGATCATCTGAAATGGCCGCGAGGCGCGAGCCAACTGCTCCGCGCATGAGCACGCAAGTGGCGCACGCGCGGAGCTACTCCACGAATCGCGGACAGTTTGCGGCCCAGAATCACGGAAGGCCTGCCACGCCAGCCATCAGCCGAGGGATTCCGGCCGACCGCAACGTGAGGCCCACTAGTCACGGCGGCGGCGGGCAAGAGAAAGGGAACCATAAGTAAGGCCGCGCTACTCGCGAGCATTCCTATCGGGTAGGGCCTGCGCGCCTCAAGACGTCACACCGTTGAGACGCGCGGCCCTCCTGTCTCGCTCGCGGACATCTAAGTTGTCATCCCGAACCCGGGCGCATTCAGCCCGGTGTGAGGGATCTGCTGTTGCATTCGATTTCTAGTTGTATTTAGCTTTTTCACACCTCTCGGCATCGTTAGTTCAAAAAAGGGCATGTCCTGAATCCAAAATAGGACACTGCCCAAATTTTCGGTAGTGGGTCAGTTTCCGGTAATGTGTTGAGCGGGAGTTAACGGGCAAGGAGCTAGGAATGCAGGCAAGGCTAAAGGACGCCGACAGGAATCCATGGAAGGATCGCGAATACTCCGCTGAGGCCTATCAGAACGCGATACCGGCCTTTGCCCGCTATTGCCGCCACAACCGAATACAAAAGTAACCAGATACCGACATTACTAACCGGATCCCGAACCCTCCAAGACTCAGTAGTGAAATGGAACCGGAGCCAAATTACCCAGCCCCACAACAGCACGAAATTGGCGGTGCTAGCCAGCAGCCCGGACAAAAAAACGATGGCGCGCCATTTGGGATGTTGCAATCCAGCTTGGCGGGTCCAGCCCCACCACGCAAATCCCAGGGACACGGGCGGACCAGCCAGCGCAGCTAGATAAAGCGAGGCTAAAAGCCATTCTTGCCAGTCCACTTTCCCAGATCTCCTCAATGCAATTGTCTCTAATTGTGACCCTTCAACGGAAAGAGCCTAGCGGGCAGGTCATCTAACTAGCACTGGAGGTAGACAGCATAGTCAGGCCGTAACGTTAATCGTGAGCCACTTACCAATAAACCGTTATCGGAAACTGAGCACAGCCCAAATTTTCGGTAGTGCTCTAAATCCGTGTTGTCGAGTGGTGGCGAGTGTATAAGTTTGGCAAGCCACCTTATCCGCCGCTCCACGGGAAACGCTCGGCGGATAGAAACATAGTTCCGGTCGGACACTCGACAACCAAGTACGAAGTCCACTTCCCTTCGGCAAATTCAGGATATAGGGCAGAGTGGGCAGGTTCTCCGTATGAAAATGACGCTCCGCGAAGATCAAGGCGGCAGCTCTGCTTTTGCGTATTGGCTACGATCTCAGCGTCCACACTTTCGTCAATCTCTGAGGTGGAGATTATAGAAACGGGGCTACCTTGCTCAGAACCGTCTGCCTTGCGAATTGAGAGTTGCACTGGTGACTTGCCGTCGCGCCACTTTCCGAACATCAAGAACGCTTCAGAAGCTGAAATGTTCATCACGCAATTTTCTCTTTCCTTCAGGGTAAGAAGCAGGCCATGTCGGTTTCTCTCTTGTTTTTTTGGAGGAGAAGCTCGACAATCAAATTTGCCGGTTCGGGTGTGGGCTTCATCCACGCTTGAATCACGTCCTGTCGGTAGTTAACGCTAGCGACAGGGCACTTACTTTTACCCTTCTGGTGGTGGCTCGGGAGGGGTTCGGACCCTCAACAGTCCGCTTAGTAGGCGGACGCTCTTTCCGATTGAGCTACCGAGCCACGCCAGATTCTTTCTTAACCTTTCTCACCAAAGGTATCCCGGCGAGGGCATTAATTCCTCCATCCAACTTCCTTGCCAATTTGCGAATCTTTCGCATTTGTTCTTCGGCCATGCGATAGGCGGTCACGCCCTCGATTTGCGTCGATTCGACTTCTTGTGGTTTGAATCTGCGCAGTGTGGTAGAGACAGATGCCAACGGGTTGCTCGCGTAATCCGTAAAATCAAAACCGGATGCATGGAGGCGGTCTCTTACAGTTGTGGCCGTCAAATACTTGGGATAAGCGTCGAGAAGAGCATGATGGATTGCTTTCTTGAGGCTTGTTTCTCTGGCAGCAGCGGTTGCAGCGATGTCCCGAAAAGCCGACAAGTAGTCTGCGCGCTGGTCATCGGGCAGCATGTTCAGCGTGGCAGCAAAGAACTGTCTGAGTTTGGCAGCTTCTATTTCAAGCCCTTCGATTTGCTTGCTAATGGCGCCCAATTTTGCCAGCGTCTCGGTAATAGCTGCGTTGTAGTCGGTCTCATTCATATACAGTCAGGAGTATAGGCGTGTCTATAACTGAAAGCAACAAGAGATTGCAAGTTTTTCCGACTAAGTGGGATGAGGCGATTTCTGACGCCAATTGTAAAATTCGTGGCTTAAAACGGACAATCGGGTGGTGTCCTAGCATCCTGTCGGCTGGTCTTGGGTGTCGTCCTGCTTGGTTATCTCGTCGTCTGGCAACTTGTCACCATAGGGTGCAAAGCTGATGAGGTCCGGGGGGCCAAATCTGCATATCATTCCCTGCCGATGTTTTTGGGGCCTTCCGAACGCGTCCGTATATCCAACGGTGATAACAATCGCCAAAACAAGATTACCGTTCCCATAATTTTCAATCCTCTTGTCACGCAGTACCGTGAAGGTCTTGAACGGGCGAGCGTTATTTGGCGTCAGGGTATAGTGAAGTATAGAATCCTGCCGCTCTTGCAAGAACCTCACGATAACCCACTCCAAGGTCAATTGCATTTTTGTAGGATTGATAATCTTGAAGCCAAAAACCAATCTAGTTTCGGCCATCCCAGACGTATAGCGTGGATCGGTGAGAGATTTGAAGTCCTCAAGATCAAGCCACTGTCGAAGTTGGGCCTCTTGCAATTCAACGCTTTTCCTCGTAGCTTGAGCAGCCTTTCTGGTTTCAACGGCTTGCCATCCAATGACAAGGAATGTAGCGATGGCGGCCCACACTCCCAGCCAACCAATGAATACCAAGGACCAAGTAGGCCAAGTTGGTGGCGCAAAGGCGTCATACCAGTGGCTCTGTTTCTCTTGGGATTGACCTTGATGCCGGGAAGCGCCGTTTGTGCTGGCGTTTTGCTTGTCAGGCGTCGCGGTTCCTTGTTCATTTTGATCTTGAAGATGTTTGGTTTCTACTTGATAGGCGTACTGGGTTTTATAATGGTTTTCCCATTTTTGAACTGGTTGAGCGAATACGGCGAGTATTCCGATCAGCAGCCATGCCATAACGCGAATACTGTAACACAGAAATACTTCTTGACAACCTACAATTACTGTAATACAGTTATCCACATTGGGAGGGGTCCAATGGGAAAGTCTCTGGAAGCTGGAAAGCAAGTGGCAATTATCAGTGCTTTGGCGGAAGGTTCCGGTATCCGTCAGATCGAGCGCATAACAGGCGTCCACCGCGACACAATCATGCGTCTAGGCGTTCACGTCGGCCAAGGATGCCAAATCCTTCTAGATCGCAAGATGCGTGGCCTGCCTTGCAAGCAACTACAATTTGATGAGATATGGGGATTCATCGGCAAAAAGGAACGCCATGTGCGCCCTGACGATGACCCTACCCTTGGTGACGTATGGACCTTCTGCGCGATAGACCCCGATACTAAAATCGTCCCATCCTTCAAAGTTGGCAAGCGGGATAGCGCAACCGCTAATGCTTTCGTTTCCGATGTAGCGTCAAGAATGAAGAACCGCGTGCAAATTTCGAGCGATGCGCTTAAGGCTTATGTGGAGGCAATCGAGAACGCTTTTGGTAGCGACGTAGACTTCGCGCAAATCATCAAAACCTACACTCACGATTATTCGATTGAGCCACAAATAAAATTCAGTGCGCCGGAAGTGGTCCTGACGGAGAAAAAGCGCGTCAGTGGTTTCCCCAACATGCGCTTGGCTTCGACCAGTCATATTGAAAGACTGAATGGCACAACGCGCCTTCACATGCGCCGATTGACTCGCCTAACCTACGCTTTCAGCAAGAAGCGTGAGAACTTTGAGGCAGCGACCGCGTTGCATTTTGCTTACTACAATTTCGTGAAGCGTCACAATTCGTTGCGCTGCACTCCGGCAATGGAAGCTGGAATAGAGCGGGACTTCTGGACGGTTGCGGATTTGGTGGAGGCTGCGGCATGACAGTAGAACAGAAAATTGTTTTTGGCTTAGAAGAAATCACAGCCGTAATCTTCGAATGCAATGAATGTAAGTCACGTGCTTCCATAAACACTGAACACCTGAGCTTCCCTCCACAGCGATGCCCGTCCGGTCACTCTTGGGATTGGAATCTTGCATCTCCGTTTGGGGCGACGGATTCGCCATTTAGGATGTTTATTTCTTCGCTTGGCAGACTGCGCGACCCCTTGAGCGAAAAAGTGGGATTCAAAATTCTACTGGAGATAAATAAGCCCAAGGATTGATATGGCATTCATCTATATCGACGAATTACGGGATGTAATTCGACGCTTGCATGGCGTCGATTCAAAGCACGTTGAAAGCGTGCCCATCAAAGAGACATTTCAAGGGAAAACCGTGTGGGAAGGAATCGTAGAAGTATTTGAATTAATAGACCATCCCAAAGCGCAGCGGCTTTATGCCTGGGCGTATGAGACGGAGAATCCCAAAAGGCCACGCCACGTTACCGTCTTGCACGTGGGGCCAGTCGATTCGCCGCTGGCGGCAGTGCGAGCGGCAATCGTACAGGAGTTTAGAGAGCGTGGAACAGCAAACGAAGAAGCGTAAGGTCGGGCGTCCGCGATTCCCGAGGGGCGTGGCAAAGAGCCGCATTGTGCCCGTGCGCTTCAATTCGGAAGAAATCAAGGCGATGATTGCACGCGCGAAGATTGGCAAACAGACACTTTCAGAATGGATTCGCAGCACGTTGAATGCCGCAATCAAAGGCTGAAATCACGATGTTAGGACACTACCGACAATCGCGTTCTATTGCCGGAAGGAGAAGGAGGGTGATCTATGGCCCACCAACTCAGCAACACAAAATTAGAGCATCACCAAATTTTCATTTGCATCTCCCCTTTCACAAAATTTTTGGTATAAAGGTCTGTTTGGGAATCTGCTGAGCGCCACCTTTTTTCTCTGCTTGGCATCCTCACTAGGATTGTCGTCATCATGATTATGGAGGGTCGCATTGATAGAAGTACAAAATCTGACCAAGTCCTACGGCTCACGTCACAGCAGTTGACCACGTTTCCTTCACAGTAAATGAGGGCGAAATTCTCGGTTTCCTTGGCCCCAACGGAGCCGGCAAAACCACCACCATGCGCATCCTCACCGGATATATGCCCGCTACATCCGGGACGGCCAGCATCGCCGGATTCGATGTCTTCGGAGATTCGATGGAGGTGCGCCGGCACATTGGCTATTTGCCAGAGGCGCCGCCCGTTTACCCGGATATGACCGTCGAGGCCTATCTCGATTTCGTCCTGCGAATCAAAAACGTTCCCGCGGACAAGCGGCCGTCGCGCATCAGCGAGGCGCTCGAAAAAACCAATATCGTCGATAAGCGCACGGAGTTGATTAAGCGGCTCTCTCGCGGCTACAAGCAGCGTGTTGGTCTGGCCCAGGCGCTGGTCCATGATCCCGACCGTAATTATCCTGGACGAGCCCACCGTCGGCCTCGATCCCAAGCAAATTATCGAAGTGCGCCACCTCATCAAGAGTCTTGGCCGGCACGCACACCATCATTCTTTCCACTCACATCCTGCCGGAAGTCAGCATGACCTGCGATCGCGTGGTCATCATCAACAAAGGCAAAATTGCCGCCGTCGATACGCCGCAGAATCTCACGTCGCAGCTAAAGGGCGGGCAGAGAATTTACATTGATGCCCAGGCGGCCGAAAAGCCTCTCGAGGATCTCTTGACCAAAATTCCCGGCGCCGCGCGCGTGCAGGTCAGCGCCTCGCGCTCCAACGGCCATTCCATCGCCAACGTTGAAGTCGCCCCGGGAAAGGATATTCGCAGCCAGATCGCCGCCAAAATCGTCGAGCAGGGTTGGGCGCTTTACGAGCTTCGCGGTATCAGCCTCAGCCTGGAAGATATTTTCCTCGAACTCACCACGGACGATGCCGCTCACGCGCAGCCGTCAAACTAACGGAGGAGATGATGCGGGGTTTATACGCGATTTATCGCAAGGAGATCGGCCACTATTTTGTGTCTCCTATCGCCTATGCGGTCGTCGGACTTTTCCTTTTGATCACTGGCTTCTTTTTCAATCTCTACGTGCAAAGCGCCGCTGCAGGAGTCCATGCAGGAAATGCAGGGAATGGGGGCGCCGCCATTTGACGCCGCCAGCCAGGTGCTTCGCGTCTTTCTCGGTCTGGTTGCCCTCATACTGCTCTTTTTGATGCCCATGCTCACCATGGGAGTTTTTGCCGACGAGCGTAAACGCGGAACCATGGAATTGTTGATGACTTCGCCCATCACGCGAAATCGATATCGTGCTCGGTAAGTTTCTCGCTTCGCTTACGCTCTTCGCCGCCATGCTGCTCCCGACGGCCGTTTATTGTCTTATTCATGTACCTGCACACTTCGCCGATGCCGCCGCTTCGGATCATTCTGGCCGGCTATCTGGGCATTTTGCTTTTTGGCGGATCGCTGCTGGCGCTCGGGGCCTTCCTCTCGTCGCTCACCGAGAATCAGATTATCGCCGCGCGTGCTTACATTCGGGTGTTTCTTGCTTCTCTGGGCGCTCGATTTCGGCTCGCGTGACGCCGGCAGCACGCCTGGCCAGGTGCTGCACTATTTATCCGTGATCAATCATTTTGAGGATTTTACGCGGGGGATCATCGATACCTCGGGCCTGATCTATTACCTCAGCTTCATAACTCTGTTCATTTTTCTAACCGTGCGCTCAGTCGATTCGATGCGCTGGCGGCGCGCCTGACGATTCATTGGTGACCTGGAACTACGCTATCCAGCAATCGTGGAGGGACTCATAGGATGAAGTGGACTCGTAACGAATGGGCGGAAATCATCGGAAGCTTGGGCGCGGCGGCCCTCGTTGGCGGCTATGTCCGCTATTCATTGCAGGGCGAACTGCTCCTGACCAGCAAAATCCTCCTGATCGGGGGCGGCGGTTCTGGTCCTGGCCGGGATCGTGGTGGGATTCAGCGGGATCGTGAAATTCTTTTCGCGCCGCTCCTCCCAACTTGGCACCAACACCACGATTCTAACCATCGCCGTTATCGCTCATTCTCGGGTTCGTGAACTTCGTCGGCTTCAGCATCACAAGCGCTTTGACCTCACCACCGAGAAACTGTTCACTCTCTCCGACCAGACCAAAAAGATCGTCGGCGGCCTCAAGACGGATGTGAACATTGTCGCGCTTTCGACAAACTCGCCCGATCACGCAGCTCAACGATCTGATGACGGAATACAGGAATCTGAGTGACCACATCAAGTTTCAGAATGTGGACCCGCACGGAAAAGCCCGATGTTGCCAAGGAATTTGGCGCCACGCACATGGGCGACGTGATTGTGGCCTCCGGCTCGCGAAAACAAACCATGGAACCCGGCCCCGACGGGAGCTTTTCCGAGCAGGATGTAACCAGCGCGATTCTGAAAGTAACCCGCGACAAAATCAAGACGGTCTGCTTCGTCACCGGTCACGGAGAAAAATCCCTCACGACGATGGCGCGGAGGGCTACTCGAACGTGGACCAGGGGCTCAAGAGAGAGGGCTATGACACCAAGTCCGTCAACCTGGTCACGGAGAATGGCGTGCCCGCCGACGTGCGACGTAACCGTGCATCGCCGGGCCCAAGGAGGCTCTCTTCCCGCAGGAAGCCACCATGGTTGGCAAGTATTTGGACGATGGTGGGAAGGCGCTAATCGAAGTCGATCCGCAAACCGATCCAAAGCTCGATCCATGTATTTCAGGCCTGGAATATCAATGTCGGCAACGAACATCGTGGTCGATGCCAGCGGCGTGGGCCGCTTGTTTGGGACTGGACCAGAAACGCCGCTGGTAGTGGATTATGGCGAGAGTCCGATCACAAAAAATCTGCAGGGCGGCATGACTTTTTTCCAGCTTGCGCGCACGGTGACGATCGCCGACAAGTCCAAGAGCGATCCTGTGGCCGTCGAGTTGCTAAAAACCTCGCCTCGTAGTTTCACGATTCCAAAACTGGCCCGGGAAGTCCGGTTTGATCCCAAGACTGCCGGTCCGCTTTCGTTGGGTGTCGCGGCCAACCGCACCGAGGGCGCCAAGACTGCTCGTCTGGTTGTCATCGGAAATTCCAGTTTCGCCGAAAATCAGTGGATTGGATTGCAGCACAACGGCGATCTTTTCTTCAATGCCGTCGATTGGCTGGCCCAGGACGAAAACCTGATTTCGATTCGCCCGAAATCGGCAACCAGCCGCAACATCATACTTACGGAGGCTCAGGCCGCCTCGCTGCGATGGATCGAGATGTTTTTCTTGCCGGGAATAGTGATCCTGGTGGGGATCTCGATTTGGTGGAAGCGCCGGTAAAAAAACTGCGTATGGATCGGTATGATTAAGAAACCAACTCTCATCGTGCTTCTCTGCGCCATTGTCCTCGGCGGGCTTGTTTATTATTTCGATTGGAAGAAAGGCAATGAAGCGAAGCCGGCGGTCAACGTCTCGAAGCCCGCGTTTTCAATCCAGGCATCTGACATCTCTTCGATTACATTGGCTCACACTGCCGATCCGACGACACCAGCGATTCACCTGGAAAAGAGCGGCGATACCTGGAATATCGTCCAGCCGATCGAAACACAAGCGGATCAGCCCACCGTTGACGGCATCGCCGACCAGCTTGCCGGCGCGACTGTTTCGCAAACCGAACCGGGCACCGCCGATCGGCGCAAAGTCTACGGCCTCGATCCCCCGCAGGTCTCTCTGGAATTTCAGCTTCGAAATGGTTCGAAGCACACTATTCTCATCGGCAGCAAGGATTTTTCCGGCGATTCCGCCTACACGATTATCGATGGCGCGCAGAATGTTTCTCTGCTGCCGGATCTGCTGGCCACCAGCGCGGGGAAATCCCTCGAGGATCTGCGCGATCGCAACATTCTGCATATCGATGCCGCCGAAGTTTCGTCTTTCAATCTCACCAACCCTTCGGGCCAGCTCGAAGCCTCCAAGAAGAACGATCTGTGGCATTTCACCAAGCCCGCGCCTACTCTTGCCGATCCGGATGCAATGGATAGCCTGTTGCAATCCGCTGCCAACGCGAAAATGGCCTCCATCGTCGAAGAAAAGCCGGAACACCTCGATCGGTACGGCCTAGAGAAACCTGCCATCACTTTCGCCGCAACAGAGGGCAAGGGCTCGCCGGCCACGCTCCTCGTCGGCAAGAAGAGTGGAAGCACGTACTACGCGCGCGATGCTTCTCGCCCCACGGTTTTCACCATCAGCGACGACGTGTACTCGAAGCTGACGCAAAAATACGCCCAGCTGCGCGACAAAAAAGTCGTCGACATCCCCGCCACCGATATGCAGCAAATTCAACTGATCGATGCCGCCGGATCACTGGCGGTGAGCCGCAAAAAGGACAATCCCGAAGAGTGGACTTTCCAAGCTCCGGAGCAGCAGAAGGGAAAGCCGGCTTCCGGATGGAAGATTCTCGACGCCCTCACCGGCCTCACCGCCGACCAGATAATCGACCATCCTTCGGCCGCCGATCTCAAATCCCTGGCCAAGCCTGAAATAACGGTTGTCTTGACCAATGCGAAGGGCGAAAAGACCACGATCCGGTTTTCAAAAGCCACCGGCGAGTTCGTATACGCCCAGGATAGTAATAGTGCTTCACTGTATGAGGTCAAGAAGGGCGCCATTGCCGGCCTGAATCTGAAGCCGTCGGATTTGACGCCATAACGACCCGTCAGCGCTTGGTTAAGCTGCACTTTGCGACCTGAAATTGCTTTCAATTGTAAGTAATAGCAACAGCAAACTTGCTACTTGTGCCGCGCGTACGGCTTCTGTAATAGTTCAAATCATCGAGGACCAACGACGAATGGCCAAAAGGAAAAAGGCTTCAAAATCAGGCGGTAAGCGGGGTGACCGCCGTCGCAAGCACCGCCACTGGCAGGTCACTGTTTATTACAATGACGGTGAAAAGTTTGCTCGAGTTTACATCGATCGCGAACGCGCCGTGCGTTTCGCCGAACGCCAGAAAAAATCCCCCGTCGTGAAGGCCACTCGCATTTTGGAAGTGGATCGGGAAGGGGCCAATTCTTAGCGAGAGATCCGGTTTTCCACGTATGTTTTCGTCGGGTGCGCATCGCACATGCTTCGCGGGGAGTTGTCCTGCTGACGGGCGGCGTGTTATAGAATATTATCGGAAGTACACCTTACGGGCGGGATTCGTATAGTGGTAGTACGCCACCTTGCCAAGGTGGAGGCGAGAGTTCGATTCTCTTATCCCGCTCCAGTTTCGCTGAACACCCAATCTCCCTCCAATATAACGAGAACCGTTGAGCAACGTCTGCCAATGGATTGCATCTCAGTTGGCACAGCGCCAAAATTTCCCCGGATTTGGCCAAAAGCAATAGAATAGGAACACTGGCTGGCCATGGGCCTACGTCACATCGTCGCACTCGCTGCTGCGATCGCTTTCGCGGTGGAACTTTTTGGCTTCGTGAAAATTGAGGCGGCACAGTCCGCCGTATCCGCGCAGACAACGCCAAAGCCGGACCATTCTGCGAAAAATCTTCAGCCTGAATCGCGGTTGCTACTCATTCGAGGGGTGGATGGCGAGAACGCAAAACTCGTGCGTTCATTGCCCGCCGGCAAGCATGGCTTCATGCTTTCGGTTGGGAAACCGTTGGACACGCAACATCTGCGAGACGCGCTGAGGCTGTGGGGTACGGCTGCCGGCCAAGGCGACACGATTCAAATTACGGGACTCGAATTTCGCTACAAACAAATACGTGTGCAAATAAATGGCGGAGGGAAAAAGCATTTTAATTGGCGCCAACATCTGCAGATCGGCATGGGCGATATGTCTAGCACGCCGTCCCCTGATACCGGTCCGAGGCAACCAGTTGGCGGCGTTCTGATTTTGGACTATGGCCGCCCGCTGCCGGACATGACTCCCGAAGATTTGAAGCGCGACCTCGGCGTGATGCTGGATTTTTCCAAGCAGCAATCGGCCGCAGTGAATTGGATCGATACGATTCCACCGAAATTCAAGCAAGCGATCACGGATCACAAAGCCATGGTGGGGATGGACGAGGACATGGTTATTGCAGCGGTGGGGCGTCCGGACCACAAGGTTCGCCAGCGCGAATCTGACGGCAAGGAAACCGAGGATTGGATTTACGGTACGCCACCCGCAAAAACGGTGTTCGTCACTTTTGCCGGCGACAATGTGATCCGCGTGAAAGAGTTCAACTGAAATCGAACAGGGGCAGTGCTCTTCAGCAACTCTGCGGCGCTTCAAAACCGCTCAAAGAATCTCGGGACTTCAAAGACCAAAACTTTTGAATTAAGTTGCGTGAATACTGAAACGATGTAAACTCTGGGCGCAGTACTCCTCGGTAGTTGGCGCTTGGGCCCCCATTTCGACCACGGAACCTCGCAAGGGAGGCCAGATGGCCCGCATCGGCGGCGAATACATCGACAACTTTGACGACGCTCGTGCTACAGGATCGTTTGGCGGAGCGGAGAACATCGAGGTCGGCTATTACATTTGCGAATGGTTCGTCTTTGGCATGCAAGACGCCGGAAACACGCTGGTGGATCACCACGCGGCTAAGGGTGTTTATGAGCGCCAGATGCGCGACGTTTCGAAAGGGGGCGACGACGACGAGTTTACCGACGCGTGCGATGTCTTTCTGATCATCACTCACGGCGACTATACGAACCACGAACTTGAGTTGCTGTTTGACATCGCGAAAGATACGTGGACAGGCGAGTCGAAGGACTGGTCCTTTGGCGATCGTTGCGGCCTGAAGTGGCTAATGATCTACGGCTGCCAGAGCATCGACGGCGCGCACGTCCAGGAACATCTGCACATATTCCACCCCATGCATCTTTTCTGCGGTTCCTACGGGTATATGTACGACAGTTGGACCGTGGACGACGCTGGCTCCAACCTTTGCGATAACCTCACCTCTGGCGAGATCGTTTCCGATTCCTGGGGCGACGCCGTTTCCGACTGGTTTGTGTCCAACCATCCCATGGTGCTTTCCGTAGAACGCAGGGAAACGTACAACGGCGGGCATCCTGATTGGTCAACAACCATCATTGGCGGCGATCATTTTTTCGGGGCGGGCACAGTGATGCCGGATGTTCCGCTGAACGACCAATACTACATGGCGACGTATTCGTGGTCCGGTGGTCTTTATGGCTAGCAGCGTGACCGACAGCGAACTGCGGGGCGAACTTATCCGGCATGCCCGAAACTATCGGGAGAGCGCGCCTGTTTTCGGCATCAACCAGCCGGTTCCCGAGGAATCGCTGGCGCAAGCGCGCGACCTGGCGCTGGCAATCTGGAATCCCACACTGGCTTGCCTGTTGTTCCCACCGGTCGTCGACGGGAACCTTGAGACGCTTATGCAGCTTCCAAATAACGGAAGCGTGAGCGTCTTCCATCCATCGGGGGCCATCGCCGCCAGAATGAAATCTGCACAACAGCGCAAATCCTTCGGTCTTGACAAAGAAGCTTCGGATCGCACGGTGCTCAAGGCCAGGGCGCAACAAATCGGAGAAGGCATTGCCAAGAGGTACCTCGCGCCCGACGAGGAGGTGCGCTACGAGAGTTTTTGGGAACTGAACGGACAGCTCACCACGCTGAAAGGCGAGAAGAGCGCGCCGATGCTGCTCGAGGTCGTCAGTGCGTTCCGCAGGTATCTGCATGGGTTGCCTGTGCTGGGCAGGGCGTCCATCCACGTTGGCTTGGGCGCCGGGCCGGAGGCTACGCAATGGAGCGTGGAATGGCGCAAAGTTCGACCCGAGCCGTTCGTGGAGACTCCGATCATTTCTGCCGAGGAAGGCGCTGAGAGAGCGCTAACACAGATGGCCTCGCTGCGGCCGGGCAAGCCATTTACGTTGAAAGATTTCAAGGTGCAGGACTTCATTCTGGGCTATATGTCGTTTTCGCGGCGGGTTCCGCAACGCGTGATGCAGCCGGTATGGGTTGCGGTACTGGCCCCGCTTGGCAAGTTCAATATGGGCCACGTCGTGGCGGTTCCCGCCGCGCCTCAGCCGTTTGAGCCTCTGGCCCGCGGCCCCGTCGTACCACTGGCGCCACCACGCTCTACTCCGCGCAACTGATCGAATCGACCATCGCAGTGAAGGAAATAATCGCGCACTCGGATGTTGCCCGATTCGGGCGAGCGGCTCCGCCTACTCGATCTTGCCGTTTTCCGCGATTGATAAAATCAGCCTAAATCGAATGCGGCCGGGATCAGCGTCAGCGTCCGTCGACGGAGAAGGCCAGCAAAACGTTGCCGGGCATGCCGCCCCACTCGCCGTAGTGGGAATTGACGAACAGCATTCCATCCAACTATCACGGAGCCGGGGCCATCTAGCGATCCACCGTGCGCGTGTTGCCCATTCAGTGTGTCGTATTCGCGAGCAGTGTCAACGTCCCAAATTATTTCGCCTGTGGCGGCCGGTACGCGCGCAGATGCCCCGTCGACCGATCCGGAGAAAATGACGCCTGGAATTACTGCGACGGCGGCAGATTGAGCAGGGCTGCAATCCGCGCGATCGCCGCAAGAAGAGGACGGCTTCGCGCACAAGGGCTGTTCAGCAGGCGCTCCACAGTAGATACTACGTGCCGTGATCTCACCCACGGCCGCTGTCCTTGGCGAAATTGGATTGCCCGCCCCCATCCGTGAATTAGCCTCGCGCCGCTGGGATGTGGTTGTGGTCGGAGCGGGCCACAATGGCTTGGCCTGCGCTGCATACCTGGCACGCGCGGGCAAGCGCGTGCTCGTGCTGGAGAGCCGCGCGCGAGTAGGAGGCGCTTGCACCATCGAGGAGCCCTTCCCCGGCGTTCGCATGTCGCCCTGCGCATATCTGGCGGGGCTGCTGCATCCCTTGGTTGTTTCTGAGTTGAATCTACCGGAGCGCGGCTTTCAGTGGACACCTGCGGTAAATGGGCTCTTCGTTCCATTCCTTGACGGATCGAGCGTTCAACTCTGGGATAGCGACGAGCAGTGCGAGGCGGAAATTCGCAGCTTCGCTCCGGGAGATGTGGAAGGCTGGCGCGCGATGAGTGACGTGCTGCGCAGATTGCGCGATGCGTTGCGCCCGGCGGGCGATGGCGATCTGTGGATCGGCGAGGCTCCCACGCGAGGAACAGATCGAAGAGCGGCTCGGGAAGGACGAAGAAGCAAAGCGCGTGCTCTTCGACTGGTCGATGGCGGAGTTCGTTGAACACTATTTGCGCGACGAACGGCTGCAGACGGCGTACCTCGGACAAGGAGTGATTGGGACCAACGCCAGCCCGTTCGATGCAGGAACCGCCAGCATCCGCTTTCATCATTCGTCGGGCCGGCTGGGCGGAATGCCCGGCATGTGGGGCTACGTGAAAGGCGGCATGGGCATGGTCTCGTTCTACTTTTGCGATGCCGCGCGAGAAGCGGGAGCGGTGGTTGCTGCGGGCGTCCCTGTCGCGCGGATCGTGCCGGGCGAAGGCGTGCGTGCTCGAGGGCGGCGAATTCATCGCTGCGCCCGTCGTGATCTCGAATGCCGACCCACGGCAGACGCTGCGACTGCTGGGCGCCGCGGCCGATCCCGCGTGGCGCAAGCGCGTCGAGCAGATTCCGATGGAGGGCTGCACCGTGAAGCTGAACGTGCTGCTGCGTGAGCTGCCCAACTTCACCGCGCGGCCCGGAACCGATCAGCCGCACCACTACGGGCAAATCAACACACCGCTCACCAAAGCGGAGTGGAAGGCAGGGTTTGCCGCCGCGCGCGCGCGGCGAATTGCCCGAGCATTTATGGTGCGAGTTGTACTTCCAGAGCGCCCACGATCCGACCGTTGCCGCCGCGTGGGCAGCATACGATGAGCGTCTTTGCGCAGTACGTCCCGTACAAGTTTGCGCGCGGCACATGGGATGAGCGGCGGGAGGAAGTGCGCCGGCTCGCGCTCAATTCGCTGGCGCGCTTCTGCTCCAATATCGACGAGCGCCGTGATCGATGCGCAGGTGCTTGGTCCGCCGGATATCGAGCGGAAGGTCGGACTCACCGGCGGCCACATTTTTCAGGGTGAGTGTTTGCCTCCATACATGTGGTCAAACCGGCTTTCGGCGCGCACGCCCATGCCGGGCGTCTACTTATGCGGAGCATGCACGCATCCGGGAGGCAGCGTGATCGGCATCAATGGGCGCAATGCCGCGATGGCTGTTCTCAGCGATACTGCCTAGCTTCGCACTCGCGGCTTACTGCTTTGCGGGCAAGGAAAATTGACAGCGCTGTGTGTGTCAGCTAACCTGCTAGCGTGAAATCAAAAGCTAAGGAGCGATGAATGGCGCAGGGCACCCCTGTAAAGCACAAGAAGAAGACCAAGTCCGTATTGAAGAATATCCGGCAGACGGAGCGCCGGGCGGCGATTAATCGCATGAACCGGACACGGGTACGCACGGCGATGCGGCGCATGCGCGCCGCACTTTCAGCAGCGGATGGCGGCGAGGCTGCAAAACTCGCGTCCGCGACGTTTGCGGAATTAGATAAGGCGATTCGGAAACGGACGCTTGCCGAGAACACGGCAAATCGCTATAAGTCGCGGCTCACGCTGGCGCTCAATGCGCTTAAAGCGAAGAAATAAACGTCGAAATAATTCAAGTGCTGTTGAAAAGCGCTCCGGCAAAACGGGGCGCTTTTTTCTTTGTCTGCGCGTGGACGCGTGCCACTCAGCCGCCGTGAACGGCTGTGCTAGTATCGACCGCTTATGCAAACTGGAATTATCGGGCTGCCGCAGGTCGGGAAGACGAGCCTGTTTCGCATCCTCACTAAGGCGCGGGTGGATGCGCGAAGCTCGCCGAACCAGGCGCACGTGGGAATCGCGCGCGTGCCGGATGCTCGCGTGGCGAAGCTCGCCGAAGTGTTCAAGCCGAAGAAGGTGACATACGCGACGATCGAGTACGTGGATATCGGCGGCTTGCAGAAAGACCGCGAGAAGAATTCGGCTTCGCTTGTGCCGTTGCGCGAAGCGGACGCGCTGGCGCACGTGGTACGGCTGTTCGAAAATCCGGCGGTGCCACATGAGCCGGGGCCGCTTGACGCGGTTCGCGACATTGTGAATGTAGATATCGAGTTGATTTTGAACGATCTCGAGCAGGCGGCGAAGCGCATCGAACGCGTCGAAAAGGATCTGAAAAAAAAGAAGGACACCCTGCTCGAATCGGAATTGCAGCTTCTGATACGCTGCCGGCAGACGCTCGAGGCTGAGACGCCCCTCCGCGAGCTCGAACTCAAACCGGAAGAAGAGAAAATGCTCACCGGCTTCATGTTCCTTACCCGCAAGCCGATGCTGTACGTCTTGAACCTAGGAGACGAGGAAGCGACGGAGATCGATCGAGTGATCGAGAAACACCATCTCGAAAAGCTCGCGTCGAAAAGGCAGACCGCCGTGGTGCCGTTTTGCGGAAAGATCGAGGCGGAGTTAGCGGAGCTGGACGACGCGGAATCCGCCGAGATGATGCGCGCTTATGGCTTGACGGAATCGGGCCGCGACCGATTGATCCACGCCAGCTACCGCCTGCTCGGCTTGATTTCGTTCCTCACATGCGGCGAACCGGAATGCCGCGCCTGGACCATCAAGCGCGGTATGACTGCGCCCGAAGCCGCCGGCGCGATCCACAGCGACATTCAGAAGAATTTCATCAAGGCGGACGTGGTGAATTGGGAGGATCTGCTGAAAGCGGGGAGTTTTGCGGCAGCGCGCGAGAAGGCGCAAGTGCGGCTCGAAGGCAAGGAATACATCGTGCAGGATGGCGACGTCATTTTATTCCGGCATTCGGGATGAATACTGAAAAGTGATGATCCCTGCCGGATCCTCACTTTCCTTGAAGCAAGAGAATGTGGTCGAGGATTTGGTTGGCTACATCGAATTTTGCTAGCTTCGGGAGCGGGATTTCGCGGCCGTCACGAAGGAAAAGTGTGACGATATTCGTGTCGGTATCGAAGCCGGCGCCTTCTTGAGTAACATCGTTTGCGACGATCATGTCCGCACCCTTGCGCGCGAGCTTCGCCCGCGCGTTTTCGGCCAGGTTGGAGGTTTCCGCGGCGAATCCGACGAGGATGCGATCGCTTCCCCGATGGGCAGGCGACGCGCCCAGCTCGGCGAGAATGTCAGGCGTGGGCTCGAGTTCGAGCGTGAGCCGGCTATCGCCGCGCTTGAGCTTTTGCGATTGCGCAGCAGCCGGGCGATAGTCCGAAATCGCCGCAGCCATAATTACGACACTTGCTTCATTCGATCGCTGACGAATGGCTTTTCGCATTTCGTCCGTCGAGCGCACTGGGACCCAATCGGCGCCTTCGGGCACTGACAATTCCGTGGGTCCGCTGATCAGGATTACGCGCGCGCCACGGCGGGCCGCAGCTTCGGCGAGTGCGTAACCCATTTTCCCGGAAGAGCGGTTGCTGAGAAAGCGGACGGGATCAACGTCTTCGCACGTGGGGCCGGCCGTTACGAGCACCGTTTGGCGTTCAAAATCGTGGCGCAGCCCCAGCACGGCGCAAACTTTGCGAACGATGGTTTCCGTAGCGGCCAAGCGGCCGGCGCCCGTCATGCCGCACGCGAGATAGCCTTCGTCAGGATCAACGACGTGAACGCCACGCGCGCGAAGGGTGTTCAAATTTTCCTGCGTGGCGGGGTGCTCCCACATGTTGACATTCATCGCGGGCGCCACGACAACCGGCGCTTTGGTAGCGAGATAAAGAGTCGAAAGAAAATCTCCAGCGATACCGTGCGCAAACTGGCCAAGAATGTCAGCCGTGGCAGGCGCGACGAGAAGCAAGTCGATGCGCTGCGCCACGGCGATGTGTTCGATAGCGCTTTCAACGTTTGCGGGGGCGGCATCGTCCGCACCGAACATTTCAGTGATTACTTTTTTGCCCGTTAGCGCGGCGAAGGTGAGAGGCGTGACGAACTCACGCGCGGAGCGCGTCATCACGACCTGGATGTCGAGCTTTTCCTGCTGGAGACGGCGAACAAGTTCCGCGGCCTTGTAGGCTGCTACTCCGCCGGTCACACCCAGTGCGATTTTCATGGGGATGAACTCAGCGCCCGCCCTTCGCCAACGTAAACTCAGGGCGAAAAGGCGGCCGCTACGTACCCTACCAACTATCTGCGGCGTTTTGCGTCGCCCTCTTCCGATCCTTCAGGCAGCTCAGGCAACTCGT
This sequence comes from uncultured Acidobacteriota bacterium, assembly GCA_963754105.1. Taxonomy (GTDB): domain Bacteria; phylum Acidobacteriota; class Terriglobia; order Acidiferrales; family UBA7541; genus Palsa-295. The sequence goes on along the minus strand of CAVWEZ010000005.1, from coordinate 5,714 downwards.
ATTCGAGGAGGCCCTGTAGCAGTTCCTCTTCCGCGATACGCGAAGTCTTGCGCGACTTGGGATTATCCACCATCGGGCGCCCGCCGATCATCAACTGCCGAGCGCGGCGGGAGACGACCACAACATAAGCAAACTGGCTATCCGGAACTTGTCTTAGAGCAGCCATGAGCAAATCAGCCTCCGAAGGACTTCAGAATTTCACGAATCCGCTGTTCTTTTCGGGCAATGCGGCAGCGCGAGCCGAGAGCGATAGCCTGAACTTCGCGTCCAGCACGATCGAGATCGTCATTGATGATGGCGAAATCATAGCTGCGATAGTTGAGCATTTCCTGGCGCGCGCGTTCGAGGCGGCGCCGAATTTCGTCTTCTGAATCCTGCCCGCGCTCTCGTATGCGCCGTTCGAGGTCCGCAGCGGACGGCGGCAGAACAAAAACTGCGACAGCGTCGGGCAACTCTCTCTTGGCCTGAAGCGCTCCCTGCACGTCGATTTCGAGAACTAAGTCCTTTTTTAGTGCAAGCGCCTCGTCGAGCGATTTTCGGGGCGTTCCATACCAATTTTTCCCGAACACCTGAGCGTATTCCAGAAACTCGCCGCTTTCAACCATTCGCTGGAATTGATTTTCGGATACGAAATTGTACCATTTGCCCTCGCTTTCCGTCTTGCGCGGAGGGCGCGTGGTGCACGAAACGGATAGCATCGTCCCGGGAAGCTCCAAAATCTTGCCAACAAGCGTGGACTTCCCCGATCCAGAAGGGCCTGAGACGATAAGAACCAGCGGTTCGGACTCGCTCATTCGATGTTCTGCACCTGTTCGCGAAGTTTTTCGATCTCGGACTTCATCTCGAGCGCAAGCGCGGTGATTTCGAGGCCTTCGGCGTCGTTGCCAGGAGTTTTTGACAGCAGGGTGTTGGCCTCGCGCTGCATTTCTTGCAACAGAAAGTCAAGTTTCTTGCCGACGTCGGCGGCGCCGGAGAGCAACGTCTCAAACTGGCTGACGTGGCTGGCTAAGCGGGCGATTTCCTCGGAGATATCGCTTCGTTGCGCAGCAAGGGCAGCCTCTTGTGCCAACCGCGCAGGATCGAGAGGCGCTTCGCCGAGAAGCTCTTTGAGGCGCATCTGAAGACGCTTGGCAAACACGGGGCGAGCACGCTCAGCCAGCGCCTCTACCTTCGCCGTGAGGCTCGTGATGCGAGAAAGCCGGGCGGACATCTCGCTGAGTAGCGCGGCGCCTTCCTCTTCCCGCATGCGATCGAGCTTATCGATCGCCGCGGCGAGGCACCTTGCAGTTAGCTCCTCAAGACGTGGCAAATCTTCGTCTAACAGCGCGGCTGCTGGGCCGATCACTCCCGGCAAACGGAGAATTGCAGCTACGTCCGGCTGCGTCGATATACCGAATTGCTTTCGCAGCGCATCGACCGCATCGAGATACGCCGCGGCCACTTCCTGATTGACTCCGACAGCGGACGACCCCACCAGTTCGTGGCGCACCGTGATATCGAGATGCCCCCTGCGCAGATGCTGGCGGACTACTTTGCGTATGCGAGGTTCGATCGGCTCGAAACCTTCCGGCATGCGGAGATGCAGATCGAGAAAACGATGGTTAACGCTACGGATGGCTACTCGCAGGTTGAAACCACTCTCGCTGAGGCGAGCTTCCCCGTAGCCGGTCATCGATTTCAGACCCTGACGGGATCGTGGCTCCGGTGAGTCCGGCCGATCAGCGGGCGCGGGTTGTGATTTTGTGGACATTCTGTTTCCCACTCGTCGACCAAACCTCACGTCTTGTAAAACCCCGCGCCTAGAAATAACGCACGCCGACGGCCAGAATCGCGCGTTATGCCGGGCCAGCCGTGCGCGTGACCGTTTCGGCATCGCGATATTGCATTTCGTAGAGGCGCGCGTAGGTTCCGCCGCGCTCCAGGAGCTCTTCATGCGTGCCGCGCTCGCGAATCGAGCCGTCGTCGAGCACTGCAATCATATCCGCACGGCGAATCGTGGAAAGACGATGCGCGATCACAAAAACAGTCCGGCCGGTCATTAGATTGTTGAGCGCCTTCTGAACGAGCATCTCGGATTCCGAATCGAGCTCAGACGTGGCTTCGTCCAGGATCAGGATCGGGGCATCCTTCAGCAAAGCCCTGGCGATCGCCAGACGCTGGCGTTGGCCGCCGGACAGGCGCTGCCCGCGATCACCGATCACCGTTTGGTAACCCTGGGGCATGCGAGTGATGAAATCGTGAGCGAGAGCAGCCTGAGCCGCCGCGATGATTTTGTGGTCGGGCATGTCTGGGCGACCATAACAGAGATTATTCCGAACGGTATCGTTAAAGAGAATTGTTTCCTGGGTGACGATGGCCATCTGTTCGCGCAATGAGCGAAGAGTGACTTCCGAAAGATGGTGGCCGTCGATCAGGATCGAACCCGAAGTCGCCGCGTAAAAGCGCGGAAGAAGATTGACGAGCGTAGTTTTTCCGGCGCCGCTCGATCCCACGATGGCGACAACGGCGCCCGCGGAAACTTTCAGGTCGATGTTTTTCAAAATCAGTGGTTCAGCGTCGTAGGCGAAGCTTGCACGGTCGAATTCGATCGACCTAGAGAATGGCGGCAAGACTTTCGCTTCAGGGGCGTCCATGATCTCTTTCGGCAGATCGAGAAAAGTAAATACCTGCATCGCAGTGCCAGCGGCCTGCAAGAAGAGTTGATAGACGTTTCCAAGGCGCTTGATCGGCTCGTAAGACTTGAATAGCGCGTACGCGAAAGAGACGAATAATCCAATGGTCATGCGGTGAGCCTTGATTTCGCCGCGCGCAACGAGAAGCACCAGCGCAATCACCACTGCTCCCAGAATATCCATTACCGGTGAAGTGGCGGCGAATGCTCTGATCCAGCGCATATTTTCGCGGAGCAGACTGCGCGCGGCCTCGCGGAATTTGCGAATCTCGAAACCTTCCATTCCGAACGCCTTCACTACGCGATTTCCGGCAATCGTCTCCTGGAGGATCTGGCTCAGATCCGCCAGACGCGAGCGGCTTTTTTCCGAAGAGCGCCGAATGCGGCGCCCGAATTTGCTAACCGGCCAAACCACCGCCGGAATTAGAATCGCCGACCCCAAAGCCATTCTCCAATTGATAACCAACAAAACGGTGACGAAAGCGATCAGAGCAAAAAGCTGGCGAAAGAATTCCGCGAACCAATCCGAAAAGGCGCTGCGCATTTGCTCGATATCGCTGATGACGGCGGACATCACGCGCCCGGTGGGATTGTGCTGAAAGAACCCCACCGGCTGCTGGACCACTTGGCTGTATACCTCATTGCGCAGATCGGTGACACCGGAGAGCCCCACGTGCTGGATCATAATGCTTCCCACGTATTCCGCCGTGCCCTTAATAAAAGTGAGCAGAAGCAGAGCGACCGCAAAAACGGTCCAAACATTGTGAAAATGACTGGGAACGAATGAATGCAAGTCAACCACGTGGTGCGTAAATGGTATCCGAAATAGGGTCAGGGCCTGTGCAGTGGAATGCGGATTCAAGATCACGTCGAAGGCGGGACGGAAGGCAAAGGCAATGAGCAAATCCACGGCCCCCATTGCTGCGATGAGGACAATACCCAACACGAGGCGGGGCACATAAGGACGTAGATAGCCCAACAGGCGAACGATTTCCTGCCGCGCGGTGGCGGGTGGAATAAGTGGCTTGGGCGCCGGACTCACCATCGATTTTGAATCGTTCAATTGCGATACTCCCATCCGTCGGCACCACCTGCCGCCGGATGCTGTATACAACCTCTTAGGCTATGCATCGCCCCACCATCTCGCAAGCCGTAATCGCGTCGACCCACGAAGCCATCGGTCGCTGTGAAATCTCGCCAGCCCGATGTTCACGATGAGGATTTATCCAGATCGCGGTGCACCACTTTCGTGGCATACCCTTTCTTCTGGAGCGCGCGGCGCGTCATTTCGGCCAGAGCTACGGATCGGTGCCGCCCTCCCGTGCATCCGAGTGCGACCGTCAGATAACTTTTGCCCTCCCTAATGTAGTGTGGGATCAGGTACGTTAATAGGCTCTCGATCCTGCGCCGAAACTCTGCCGTCTGCGGAAAAGACTGGATATAGCGCGCCACTCGCGAATTCCTTCCATCGAAAGGACGCAGGCGCGGCACGAAATGCGGGTTCGGCAGAAAGCGCACGTCGAAAACTAGATCGGCGTCCGCGGGAATGCCGTATCGAAATCCGAAGCTCACGAGCGATACCAACAGCGGCCGGCGCCCGGGATTCTGAAAGCGATCAACAACAAACTGGCGCAGCTCGTGGACATTGAACTTCGTCGTGTCGATAATGACGTCCGCGAGGCGGCGGATTGGAGCCATTCGGCGACGCTCTTCGCGAATTCCCTCGATGATGGAACCGCTCCGGCCAAGGGGGTGGGGCCGGCGTGTCTCGCTAAAGCGGCGCTGGAGCGCCGCGTCGCTCGCTTCGATGAAAACCAGACTTGTCGCATGTTCGAGAGCCAGCTTGCGATATATGCCGGGTAGCTTTTCAAGCTGCTCACCCTCCCGCGCATCGACCAGGAGCGCAGCACGATCCACTTCACCCCTGCCTTCCTCGTAAAGCTCGCTAAAAGTCGGAATGAGCGCGACGGGGAGGTTGTCCACACAGTAGAACCCGAGGTCTTCAAAGGTGTTAAGGACCGACCCCTTCCCGGACCCGGAAAGACCAGTAAGAATTACAAGCTGGCGTGCGTGCCGTTTCCGATCGGGGCGCTTCACGGCGATCGCAGCTTAAGCCTTTACCCGGCGGCGGTGGGTGCTCGGGATGCGCAAATCTTCGCGGTATTTGGCCACGGTCCGGCGAGTGACCTGAATGCCTTCCTCGCTGAGTTTCTTTGTGATCTGTTCATCCGTGAGAGGATGCGCAGTGTCCTCCGCCTCGATCATTTGTTTCACGCGGCGCTTTAGGGATAAGAGTGACATGTCGCCGCCTTGCGGGCCGTTGACGGATTCGGAGAAGAAACTTCGCAACTCCAGGACGCCCTGCGGCGTATGCACGTACTTATTAGCCACCGCGCGGCTCACCGTAGAGGGATGCACGCCGACTTCTTCGGCGACTTCCTTAATCATCATCGGTCTCAGGTGATCCGGTCCGTAATCGAGAAAATCGCCCTGGCGACGAAGAATTGAATGGCAGACGCGCAGGATGGTGTGCTTGCGCTGCTCGATATTCTTCATTAACTGTATCGCCGCAGTAAAGCGCTCCTTGACATAATTGCGCACATCCCGGTCGGCGGCATCGCGCGACAGCAGCCGGCGATACGTGGGGCTCAAGCGGAGCTGCGGCACGTCATCATCATTCATGAAAACCTGCCACTCACCGTCGACTTTGCGGAATTGAACATCCGGCTCGACAAGCCTGGGCTCGATTTTGTTGTAGCGCAGGCCCGGCTTGGGATCGAGGCGCTTGATAACGTCCACCGCTCGTTTCACCATTTCCACCGGACGGTTCAGCGCGCGCGCGACTTCCTTGAGCTGGTTATTTTGCAGAAGTTTCAGATGCTCGGCGATGATCTGCTGAGCCAGGATATTTTGCGGATCCAGCAGCTTCACCTGCAGGATCAAGCATTCCTCCAAATTGCGCGCGCCAACTCCGGGGGGATCCAGTTCCTGGACTAGCGCCAGAGCTTCCTCGACATCCTCCATCGAATAGTTTCCTGACTGC
>CAVWEZ010000004.1:0-256616 GCA_963754105.1 uncultured Acidobacteriota bacterium | reverse complement strand
GAATTCCCAGCGTCATCGAGCCAGGTCTCGTCCCCCAGATCGACCACGTCGATCACCAGCGTATTTCCCTCCCAATGGCTGCGCGAATCTCCCATGAAGTAGTCGATGCCATCGTCGTGCGGCACCGTGGAAGGATCGACGATGCGATAGGCGTGCGCGTCCGTATAAACGATGGCCAGATTTTCCGGACTTTGAACGATCTGGAACGGCGTCGGCAGATAAACCGCCCTGGGCACGCCCGCCTGAAAGCAATTCGAAGCAGGGTCGGCGCTCTCGCGCTTCGCGAAGTTGTCATCGCGCTGCTTCCGCGCATCGGGCAAGTACGGAATTTTTCCGTCAGCAGTGTCGATCAGGCTCTTCGACGCCGCGATTCCCTTCTCTTTGGCGTGTCCTTCGATATCGACATACGCGGTCGTCCGAGCCTGCCAGATGCCGCGGAAATCCGGCGTGCCATCCGAAAGCCGTGGCGGAGAGTACGTCTCGTTTTCTTGCGGAGGATTCCCCAGCGCGGCCTTTGGAATCGCGCATGCGACGCACATCGCCGCCCCAGCCGCCCAGATCAATAGCCAAAGCTTCCTATTCATGTTTGCTCGATTGATTGCCTTCCGACCGAAGATAGTGATCCACGTCGCGTTCGCCCTCGTGGCAGTCGTATTCCACTAGATGCTCCTTGGCGGGATTCCTCTTCAGCGTCAAGTGCATCGTCCACGGTCGAGAAAATACGGTGGCATCCTCGACCGTCACCGCAAGAGCGATCGAATTCGGACCGGTCATCGTGTAGCGCTCCACCACGTGCTCGTTTTCATCCACGAAATTCGCGTCCATGTCCAGCCACGTCCGGCCGTTGAAATTCGCCACGTCAACCACGAACGTGTCTCCATCCCAGTGCCCGCGCGAGTCTCCGTCCCAAGCCGCATAGTGGCTCGGATGGGGGCTTGCATCTTCCGGGATGATGCGGACGTCGTGCGTGTACTCAAACAAGATCACGATGTATTTCTCATCCTGAATAATTTTGAATGGGAAAATCCCCGAGGGCTGCTCGATTTCCCGCGGCACGCCGGGAATATGGCAGTGCGCCTCGGGATCGCCGTAGAGATCGTGCGCAAACCGGTAATCCTTGATCTTTTGAGTGATCGGCAGATACGGGTACGGAAGCGGGACGCCCGGGCTGTGGTAGTCGCCGAACGGTCCTGCCTTGCGCAGCGCCGCGGCGCCCACTTCGTTGTGCCAAATCCCCTGAAGGTTGGGATGGCCGTCGGCCAGCCGGGGTATCGCAGCCTGCTCCGGTTCGTCAGCCGCGCTTTCGGTAGTCTGCGGAGCAACTTGTGCGCCCGCCGGCGCAATCGCAATGAATACCAGCGCCGCCGCAAAGATTGCGTTCCTAGCCCTCACAAACCCTCACTGACCACCGATCACGGCCCCGATTTCTTCTCAGGCGCCGCCGGGTCCCCGGGCGTTGCCGACGCGTTTGGTGCCGGACCCCCGAGAACCCGCCGTCCGTCAGGGAGGCGCGCGGTCAGGCCAAACATCGTGCGCGACCCGTCCTTGGCCAAGTAGCCATTGATCGTGAGCTCATCGCCCGGCTTCACCGAATCCTTCCTCCAGCCGTTTCGGTAAAGGAAGCTGGGAGCTCCGAATTGCACGCTCCAGCGCGTCACAGTTCCATCTTCATTCTTCACATCGACGGTGATGTAGCTGTGGGGATTGATCATTTCCCATTTGACCACGGTCCCGTGCACTGTGATCGGTTTGGCGAGATCATATTCCGCGCCGAAAGAGTGGTGCGCGGAAATCCCCGGCGCGCATGCGAGCGAAAGAAAAATCCCCGCCACGATCGAGAACCGGGCGTTTTTGATCTTCATGGGTCCCCCTCGCTGAAGCAGGTTTCCCAAACAGCAGTTCGACTTTTATGTGAGTGGCCCGAACTTTGCTTCGAGCCCTGAAAACTGCGGGCATTGTATACCCGCTTCACCGCCGGCACACCATTCAGCGCTTCGCGCCCGCGAACGATAAATTCTCCGAGAAAAAGGGAATCACCTTTTCCTCCAGCCGCATCTGGATTCCGCTCACGTGCGTGCCCTCGTATGTCTGAAACGTGTGATGAATCCCGAAAGTCGTCATATCACCATCCAGTTCCTCGATCGACGGCATCAGCCCGTCCTTCGTGCCCACGTCCAGCGCGATGGCATGGAATTCTTTCAGGTGGGGGACGTACTGATCGAGCATCGCCAGCGGCGAGTTCGCGTCCCATTTCGCCTCGATCAACGGCTGGGGTTTTCCGTCCTTCACCGGAAGATCGAAATAGAGCGGCGGATTCTGAGGATCGGGCGACCACGCCGCCGCAGACGCGATCATCGCGCGCGTGCCGAAATCAGCTTTGGCCAGATCGGCCGCGCTACGAATCGCTTCGGCCTTTTCCATCGCCGCGCCTTGCGTATTTCGATTGGGAGCGAGGCAGCACGCGCTCATGGCATAAAGGCTCGAAAAAACTTCGGGATACTTCATGCCGATGCGAATCGTCCCATATCCGCCCATCGAGTGCCCCGCCAGGCCGCGGCTGGCGCGCTGCGGAATCGTTCGGTAGTGGCTGTCAACATACGAAACCAGATCTTCCGTGATGAACGCTTCCCAATCTCCCGTGGTCACCGAATTCGAATACATGCTGCCCATGTAAACTGTGTAGGCGCTGGGCATCACCACAATCATTTCGCGGGCGCCTGCGGCGATAGCTCGGTCGATTGCCAGCGGCCCGTCGACGAAGATGTGCTTCTCACCGAACCAGTTGATGTCATTGTCCATGTAGCCGTGGAGGAGATATACGACCGGATAGCGCTGCTTCGTGTGTGCCTTGTAGCCGGGCGGGAGGTAGACCGAAACATCACGATCGGGCGAATCGCCCTCGAGATTTCCCTCCAGCGATTTGCCGTGCACTTTGATGCGCTCGACAGTGCCACGCTTAGATGGTGCAGCCGGATACAACACCGGCGGAAACGTTGGCGTCTGTGCCAGCGCAATGAACGTCGCCATCATCAATAACGCAAATGCGAGCGCGAACCGAGCGACGAATACCGGACGCGAGATCGAAATTCTCATGTGACTCGAACCCCCTGCGACAACTCCAGATTTCGTCGCCGAACCTACAACACAGCGTAATACGTAAAAACCGTGTGGTCTGGGTTGGCGTACCGCTTCCCGCTCCCCACAATCACCGTGCGCGTCAGCCAATCGTGAGGACCGACCGGCGTATCGAACACCGGTGTAATGCGAAAGTAAAAATCTGAATCGCCGCCCCAGCTCGGGTCGTTGCGGTCGATTGGCTTGCCATTCTTCGGATAGATGTATCCCGCGTTGTGGATGTAGATCATGGTGCCATCAGACGCCTGCAGCATGTAGTGCGCATTGAGCCGCCCATTGCCCGCATAATCGGCGCCGCTGCGCGGAACCACGCGCCCCTGCAACCGCGGACCTTCGATGACGCCGGAAATTGCCGGCACGTAAGCGCGGCGGCCGTTCGGCGTCTTGAACGAAACGCGCTCGCTGAATTCGATTCGGATCTGAAAAACGTATTCGAGCTTGATTTGCTCGATTTCTCCCAACGGTTTCCCGCTGGCGTTTCCGGCAGCACTCGTCGCGTTCGCCTCCTGCCCCAAATCGCGCGCCTCCGCACGCGCTGGATTCGGAAGCAGCCCGGCAAGCAGCCCTTCCGCAAGAACGGCGCTGCCGCCCAGCATCGATCCCTTGAGGACGGCGCGCCGCCCAATTGCATCAGCCGAAAAATCGCGCGGAGAAACGCAGCGTTTTGAATTCATCGGATAACCTCCCGTGATGTCTCGCGAGATGCCGCCGAAAGCAAAGACGCGTTACCTCACACACTCGAAGCTGCTGGCGCTCTCCGGATTCCCCTGGCCCTTGTACTGCGCGTGCTGCGGATACGCGCACAACGGCCGGGTGCGCCCCGGGAACGCCTTCCCTTTCGCAACCACAGACTCCGGAGCCGTGCCGTTCTCCACCCAATTCACAACGGCTGTCAGCATATCGAAATTATCGAGCGCAGCTGGACCGCCTGCGCAGTGGTTCATGCCGGGAACGAAGAAGAATCGGCTCCAATTCTCAACTTGATCGAGGCCGCCATTGTTCTTAGCCATCCGCTCGTAATAGCCGAGCGTGTCGAATGGCGAAAATACGGGATCGCTCGTGCCGTGATAGAAGATCAGCTTGCCGCCGTGCTCTGAAAACGACGAAAGATTCGTCCAAGTCGTGTCGGTGAGCGTCTGGCTTTCGTTCGCCTCAACTCCTGCGACCATTTGGTCGATAGTTAGATTCGCCGGGGGCTGTACGGCTGCGAGCATGCTCGGTCCTTCCGTCGGCAGGAAGCTGGAGAATACTGCGAACGGCCCGCTGCCGGCGGCGAGGATGTAGCCGGTGTCCCAAGGGAACCGAGCGTAAACTTCGTTTCCATGCGAATCCCTCGGTCCGCTGAAGGCCTTTTGTAAAGCGCCGACTTGCTGACCCGTCAGGCAGCTCTCCGTCTTCGCGCCTTTGCATTTCAGAACTGCGGGATCGAACTGGCACGCCTCGGTGTTAAAGATCATTCCGTCTTTCAGTCCGTCTTTTTCATCGCACGATTTCATGATGGCGTCGGCCAGCAGTTTCTTATCGCTGGGCGAAAAATCCTTGGCGGGTTCCGGCTTGCCGGAGGCGTCTTTGAGCGCAATTGCTGCGAAAGCGTTTCTGGCGTAGCTGAGGCCAATATTCGAATAGCCTGTGCGCATCGCGGGATCGCCCACAACGACGCCGTCAAAATAATTAGGGTAGCGCTGCGACATCAACATGCCTTCGCGCCCGCCAGTGGAACAGCCGTCGTAATAGGAGTGCTTCGCAGGCTGCCCGTAGTATTGCGCGATGATCTCTTTGGAAATCACAGCCACGCGTCCCACGGCGATGTAAGCGAAATTGAGGTCGGCGAGTTGGTCCTTCATAAAAGCGGCGTCGAACACCGCACCCTTGTGTCCCGTGTCGGTCGAGACGACGGCGAAGCCTCGGGCGAGAGCCGGTGCATCGCCGGCCGCTTGCCCTCCTAGCGGCGGAGTGATGGAGCCGTTGAGCCCGCCGCCACCCTGAAATAGAAATCGCCCATTCCAGTTATCCGGCAAGGCAATCGCAAAACCGATCGCGTAGGGTTTGTTGTCGAAGCCGCTGCGCTGATCAATCACGCCCTCTGCCCGGCAATAAGGGGGAATCGCCACCGGGATCACAGCGCCCGTGATGCTCGCAGCATGTAACGTTCCCGGCGGCGTCGTGGGCACGGCCTCGACCTTCGTGATGGTCATGTTTGTGCCGGGAATGTGCAAATTCACCAGGTCGGCGCACTTTTGAACCGGCGCGATCGTGCCCGCCTCACTTTGCGCTTGTGCACTGGCGGACCAAGCGCCCGCCACGAGCGTGCACAGCATGCAGAAGGCTACTCTCGATTTCTTGGCGCGCATCACGGCGGGTCTCCTTCGCGGCATCGCACATTTCCGCCCAAAAACTACGCCATTGTAGTCACCGCGTGGGGGGATGCAAGCAGATGTTTGAGCGAAGCGCCGTGGGACTTTTGCGCGCCGCGGCGCGATTAATCCGGGTTGGGTTCCGCTTCAGGCGAAGGCGAGTTGGAGGGCCAGTCGTGCTGCGCGAACTCCACTCCCCAGAAATGGGGGCTAGGCGATAAAAATTCCACTCCGATGCGCGTCCCTTTTTCAGACGTGTCGCCCACGTACACGATGCGGCACTCTTGTTCTTCCTCGGTGGCGGGATTCACCAAGGTGATCTCCGCGCCCAAACCGATCGATTCGTTCAGATAGAGTAACCCGCCGTGCGCGTTGATCACGATGGTCTGGCTCTTGGCGTGGAATCGTCGGCCGTCATCGTTTTTACCCTTCGCTTGAATCGCAATCCGCGTGAAAACGCGCGAACTGCGGCGCTGCATGGTCGCTTGTGTTTCCGGCGTCATAAGGCTATCGTGCAACGCCGTCGCAGCCGAGTCAATTCAAGCGCATGGCCCGCGTGCCCAAAGCGGCAGTTCGCAAAAAATCGCCCGAAACGCGCCCGGTCGGATAAGATGGCGGCGTGCGAATTAAGGCAAAAGTTCTCTCCGGGAGCCTTGAATGGGCCTGATCGAGCATATCGAATCGAAACAATCCGAGCATCTCGAAGAGCTGAAGGGGCTGCTCCGCATTCCCAGCGTCAGTGCGAAGACCGAGCACAAGCCCGATATCGAGCGTGCCGCGCAATGGGTGGCGGAAAAGCTCCGCGCCGCCGGCCTGGACCGCGTGGAAATAGTTCCCACCAAGATGCACCCGCTTGTATACGGTGAATCCCTGCAAGCACCAGGCAAGCCCACGGTCTTAATCTACGGACATTACGACGTGCAGCCCGCCGAGCCTCTCGATTTGTGGACCACTCCCGCGTTCGAGCCTACCGTCCGCGGAGAAAATCTTTACGCTCGCGGCACCGCCGACGACAAAGGGCAGGTCCACATCCACCTGAAAGCCCTCGAGTCGCTGCGGCAAGCGTCTGGCAAACTCCCCGTCAACGTGAAAGTGATGATCGAGGGCGAAGAGGAAATCGGCAGCATCAGCTTGTGGGATTTCGTGCAGCAGAATCGCCAGCGCCTTAAGGCCGACGCCCTCGTTGTCTCCGATACCTCCATGCTGGCCAAAGGCGTTCCTTCGATCACCTATGGCCTCCGGGGTTTGAACTATTACGAGTTGGAGATTATCGGACCGGCGCAGGACCTCCACTCCGGAGCTTTCGGTGGCGCCGTCCCCAACCCCATCACGATTTTGGCCGAAATGATCGCCAAGCTTCACGACCACAATTTTCGTGTGGCGATTCCAGGTTTCTACAAGGATGTTGCTGTGCTCTCGCGCCAGGAAAAAAAGGCGCTCCATTCGCTTCCCTGGAAAGAAGCAAAATTCCGCAAGACCGTTGGCTCGCCCGCTCTCTGCGGAGAAAAAGGCTTTTCCATCATCGAACGGCTTTGGATTCGGCCGACGCTCGAGATCAATGGAATCTGGGGAGGATATATTGGAGAAGGCGCGAAGACGGTAATTCCCTCCAAGGCCTCCGCCAAGCTCTCCACACGTTTGGTTCCCGATCAGGATCCCGCGAAAATTGCCAAGCTCGTCGAACGCCACGTCGCCAAGCTGTTGCCAAAAACCGTGAAGCATAAATTCGAAGTGCTCAGCACCGGCAAACCGTGGGTTGCGCCCTATTCGCATCCGATTTTTCAGAAGGCCATTCACGCTCTGGAGACGGGCTTCGGCAAAAAGGCCGTCTTCATCCGCGAGGGCGGATCGATTCCTTTCGTCACTCAGATGCACGACACTTTCAAGGTTCCCTGCGTGCTCCTCGGATTCGGATTGCCGGATGAAAATGCCCACGCGCCGGACGAACACATCGCCCTCGAAAATTATTTTGGCGGCATCAAGTCCGTCGCTCTCTTCTACGAAAATCTCGCCGCTCTTTGACCGCCAACGGCGCTTAATCTGCGAGACGCATAAAAGGCCGATTTTGCAGGCTTTTTTTCCGCTTAGTGCTTGCGTTCGCGGGGAAGGACGGCTATAGTTCCGGCGGTCCCTAACCCGGGAACCACTCGCAATTCACTTGAGGAGGAAATTGAAATCGATGGCCACACCGTTGAGCAAATCCAAGATCATCGCCCACATCGCCGATAAGGTGAGCACCCCCGAGAAGCCAATCTCGAAGAAGCAGGCTGTCGCCTTCTTCGACGAATTGTTCAAGCTCGCGGTGAAGGAAGCCAAGAGCTCGGGCAAGTTCGTCATCCCAGGAATCGGACGCGCGGTTAAGGCGCACCGCAAGGCTCGCATGGGCCGCAACCCCGCCACTGGCGAGGCAATCAAAATTAAGGCCAAGACAGTCGTGCGTCTGCGCGCGGCCAAGGCCTTCAAGGACGCCGTACTGAAGTAACTCTTTTCGGGCCCCTATCCGGCCAAAGGTTTCGCGACGGAACCCCCACGTGTGTCCTCCCGGTGAGAGGGCCTTGGGGGTTTTGTCTTTCCGTCGGTGCGATTTTTCGTATGCCTTGCTTGCCCTGCTCTTCCACTTCAACCGCTGCCACAGTCCGCCTCTCCCCGGAGAGATTTGCATATCATGCATGAGTACTCGGGCCTTCTAACCGACCTCTACGAATTGACGATGGCTGCGGGGTATCTGCAGACGCGGTTCGAGGGCGCCGCCACATTCGAGCTTTTTGCTCGGCACCTGCCGCCGAAACGGAATTATCTGGTCGCGGCCGGGCTCGACCAGGCCATCGAATTTCTGGAAAACGTCCGATTCACCTCCGAAGACGTCGACTATCTGCGCCGCAACAAAGTGTTTCAGCACGTCGGCGGAGAATTTTTCGATTATCTGGCGAAATTCCGCTTCACCGGAGACGTTTGGGCCATGCCCGAGGGCACATTGGTCTTCGCGGGCGAGCCGCTCCTGCGCGTGACCGCCCCCATTATCCAGGGACAAATTCTGGAGACGTATCTTCTAGCCACTCTCACTTACCAGACCATGGTCGCCAGCAAAGCCGCCCGCATTGTCACCGCTGCCCAGGGTCGCCGCGTCGTGGATTTCGGCGCGCGCCGGGCGCATGGCAGCGAAGCCAGTCTCTTTGCGGCGCGCGCGGCCGTCATCGGCGGCGCGCAGGGCACCTCCAACGTTCTCGCGGGCCGGCGTTTTGGAATGAATACCTACGGCACGCAGGCTCATTCCTGGGTCATGGCCCACGCAGACGAAGGCGACGCCTTCCGCAATTTCCTCAATGTGTTTCCCGACGAGGCCGTCTTGCTCCTCGATACTTACGACGTCCGCCGGGCCACTAAAAAAATCATCGCCATGGGACGAAAGCCCGCCGGCGTTCGCCTCGATAGCGGCGACCTCGTGAGAGATAGCCGCTGGGTGCGCCGTGAACTCGATCGGGCCGGATGGAACGATGTGAAGGTATTCGCTTCAGGCGATCTCGACGAATACAAAATTGCGGCATTGCTCGCCAAAGGCGCGGCGATTGATGCCTTCGGCGTGGGCACGGCGCTCGCGTCGCCCGGCGATGCGCCCCACCTCAGCATGATTTACAAGCTTGTGGAAGTGGAACGAGATGGAAAGACGCGCGAAGCGGCGAAACTCACCCGCGCCAAGGCCACCTACCCCGGACGCAAGCAGGTTTTCCGCCACTCCTCTCCCGCCGGAAAATTTACGGGAGATCAAATTGCCCTCGAAAACGAGCCGGAAAATGGGCAACCTCTCCTCATCGAAATTATGCGCGGCGGCCGCCGCATCGCTCCGCCGGAGCCGCTCTCCGCTCTCCGCGAGCGCTGTGTGGCTGGACTCGCGCAGCTTCCCGAGCGCTATCGCCAGATCACCCGCGCCGCAAATTATCCCGTTCGTTACAGCAAGGGACTCAAAGCCTCCCTCCAAAAGGTTCGCGAACGCGTCCACCGCGCCGCGGTAAAATAGCTGTGTAGCTGGCCGGCTGAGATTGCGAGTATGCCCATGCTGCTATCGGACATCGACCACGTTCAACTCGCGGCCCCCAAAGGATGCGAGGCTGAGGCGCGCAACTTCTTTGGCCGCCTTCTCGAGCTGGAGGAGATCGAAAAGCCTGAGCCGCTGCGATCGCGCGGTGGCTGCTGGTTCAAACTTGGCTCTGCCCAACTTCACATCGGTGTCGAGGAAGCTTTTCGCCCCGCCACAAAAGCGCATCCCGCGTTCGCCGTAAATGATATCGACGCGCTTTTTGCGCTTCTCGAGAAAGCAAGCATCCAATGTGTTTGGGACGACTCCCTCGAAGGCGTCCGGCGCTTCTACGCCAACGATCCCTGGGGCAATCGCCTCGAATTCACTGAGCCAACGGGAAGCGTGTTTTGAATCTGCGGGCGCCTCGTACTCGGGGGCTTTCAGGAAGTGGGGTTTTGAACTTCAGGGTGCCCCATCCTCGCGGGTTTTGCGAGGGTGGGGATTTTCGTCCTCCGGATTGCAGTCTATGGCGCAAAAGAAGACAGTTCTCTGGGAAGTGGACGCGCAGGCCGATTTCATGCTGCCCGGAGGAAAGCTCTACGCGCCCGGCGCGGAGAAAATCATCCCTCGCATAGCGCGCCTGGTGAAAGCGGGAACCGAAACAGGCACGCTGATCGTCTCAAGCGGCGACGCCCACACCCAGAACGATCCTGAATTCCAAAAGTTCCCTCCCCATTGCATTGCCGGCACTCCCGGAGCCGAAATCATCCCGGAAGGATTAGCCAAAGGTTTTCGCGCAGTCCCCAATGATTCATCCCGCGAACTGCCCAAGGACGTTCTAACTCTCCCGCAGATAATATTCGAAAAGCAAACCCTCGACGTTTTCGATAATCCGAAAGCAGCCGCCCTGGTCGACCGCCTCCCCAGCGACACCGAATATATCGTCTTCGGCGTGGTCACCGAATACTGCGTCCAACTTGCCGCCACGGGTCTGCTTGATCGTCACCGCAGAGTCTCAATCGTAAAGGACGCAATCGAAGCCCTCTCCCCCGAAGCCGCCCGCAAGGCTCTCGCCGAATTGCAGTCTCAAGGCGCCCGTCTAATCACCACCGACGAAGCCCTAGCCATGCTTCGCGCACCGCAACAATCTCCGTAGCGCCGTATCTAGCGCGACCCCTGCTGGCGGATCGACTTAGGTGATGTACCATGCCCACGACGTCCCGTAGGGGCGCGTGTCCGAAATCCACAAGCCTGGTCGCGTCGTGTTCGCTGTTCTCGGGACAGCAGTTTTTCTTTTACTCGCCCCCGGGATGGTTGCCGGGCTGGTTCCTTGGTGGATTTCGCGCTGGTCCCTTCGCCCGCCGTTCTTGGGATTCACTCCTGTCCGCGTCGTGGGCGTCGTGCTCATCGCCGCAAGCATTCCCGTGCTGCTTGAATCTTTCGCGCGTTTCGCGCTTCAGGGCATCGGGACGCCTGCCCCCGTCTTTCCCACCCGGCATCTCGTAGTCAAAGGTTTCTACCGCTATGTCCGAAATCCCATGTACGTCGCGGTCGTGTCCTTGATTCTTGGCCAAGCTCTGTTACTGGGTGACATCCGTCTCCTCGCCTATGCGATATTTTGCTGGCTGGCCATGCATCTGTTTGTTCTTGCCTACGAGGAACCGACTCTGCGGAAATCTTTTGGGTCTGAGTACGAAATTTTTTGCGCGCACGTTCCGCGCTGGCTACCTCGTCCCCGCCCATGGCGCCAAGGCGCGGAATAACCAGGGTTGCGGCCGTAGGGGTGCTGCTTGCTGGTCCCCATAGGCTCGCGGTGGAAGCGCAGGCCTTCAGGCCTGCGAAAAATCAGACGGCGCGAAGCGCCCGCCTTTGCGCTGCCTCTCTCGCAGCATGTACCTGCCTCGAGTAACTCTTAATTGTCTGGGCGCGCCACACAGAGTTGTCATTCCGAGCGCAGCGAGGAATCTCTCTTCGATGCCGCAGGGGGTTGCCTTGGGGGCGTTGATGGCCTCACCTTGCGCACTTCAGAGGGTCGGAGCTTTAGCTCCGACATAGATGATCGGCGCGCAGCGCCCACCCTTCGCGCCGCTTCACCCGCGCGGCCCTGCGGCGATTCGCTACGACCGGCGGATGCCCGCTGCCTTCTCCAGCAGCTCGTGGATGAGGGTCTGGTAAGGCTTCTCCTTATTCCGTGCCAGGCGGCGCAGACGGGCCAGCAGACGCGGATCCAAACGAATCGCGATCAATTGCTTTGCATATGCCGATTTCGGCCGCCCCACGCGGCGCGCGCGCTTCAACTCCGCGTCGGTCGATTCTGGAATGTCGGAAAAATCAATCCGTCTGTCTGGAATATGCCTTACGCTCCCTGCGGCTGGCTTGTCTCGCGCTGATGATTCTGACCGTTTCCGTCGCATACTTCAGCCTCCGGCTCGTATACACGACCAGCAGCACCCGACCGGCAATTGTGCACCCGTCCTGCTCCCAGACACAGAATAGGGCTTACTACTTGGGAAGATAACAGGCGTATGATACCCCGCTGATTTCAAGCGCATAGAGACATATATGAGCCCAGACGACTCAGCATCGCCTAGTGGTGATCTCCTCGGTCAGATATGGTCCATTTGTACAACTCTCACTGAGGAGGCAATGGCTGCAGCGCTAAAGAAGTGCAAGGAATTGGGCTTTGACACGGATCGCGGAATAGTTCCTCTGCAAGAGACCTTTATCAACCTTTCATCAGCGCGGTTCTTGCTTGAGGACGCAATTGAAAACCAGAAGCTAATTCAACTTCCGATTACCGTCCAGAAGGAGATCCTTCTAAATCTTCAATCCGTGTCCAAATCCGTTCAGGGTCTGACTGCAGGAACGGACGAAGTGGTCAATGTCACGACCTCCGTCGAATCCCTCAACACATCCATTTGGAAATACGGCCTTCACAATCTATCCGACCAAGTCCTCGGGTATGAAAAGAAGCTGAATCAGGTCAAGATTCTCGAGGTGCAGCTCTCCAAGGCGATCAGTGAACTGGACGCAGCCCGCAAGGCCGCAGAGAAGGCTGAAGTAGCAGCAAAGGACATAGAGCAAAGAAAGGCAGACGCCACAGCTGTACTAGAAGACGTGAAGCAAATTAGCGAAACTTCCACCAAACTGCTCGAACAAACTAAGAGTGCCGAAGCTAGTGTTTCCGCGCTGCACTTAACCGTTCAGCAGCAGGAAAAGCAGAGCGGTGAACTTACCTCCCACATCAAGACGTCAAATAATGAGTTGGTGGCCCTCGACGCAAGCATCAGAAAATTTTACGGTGAGGTCGAAGAGTACAGAAACAAGATCAACAAAACCTCCGAAGAGGCTGCTGAGTTGATCCGCGCATCCGGGGCAGGTTTCGAAAAGTTGGTGGGCGAGACGAAGATGAAAGTTGAGGCTGCGATTGAGTCGCTTCACAAGACTGAGGTCTCGGTTACTGACGAGCTGACGAAAAAGGTGCTTGCTCATATCTCGAAAACCGAGGACTCGTTTGCCAAAATGGCTGCGGATGCCCAGTCTAGCTCGGCCGCTTTCCAGAAGGAATGCGACGCAAAGCTTCAGGCAACCCTGGCCGAGGATACCGCGGCCACCACGAAGCTAGTCGACGCTTCAGGAGCTAAACTTCAGAGCCTGGAAAAACAATTGAATGAACGTTCATCGGAAACGATTGAAGCCAACCAAGAAAAAACTAGCAAACTGATCGAAGACCTGGCGAAACTAGAGAACACAATTAGGGAGCAAATACAGCAGGCGACCGGCTTCACGTTATTCGGCGCCTTCCAGGCGCGGCAAAATCAAATTGCCGGCTCGAAAAAAGTGTGGGCGGGCATAATTCTCGTCCTAGTTGTAATTTCCGCCGGTGTCACTGCGTGGATTGCACACGAAGCTAAAGACTACAGGGTGAGCGATGTGGCGTTATGGGTAAAGCTCTCTCTAACGATTCCATTAGGTTTCGCGATCGCCTTTTGCACCGTGCAATACAACAGGGAAAGGCGTCTAGAGGAAGAGTACGCGTTCAAATCCAGCATATCCGTTTCGCTGAATCCCTACCGCGATCTGATCCACTCAATGTTAGAAAAGGACGGAACCACAGATCAAACCAGGTACACGCAGTTCGTGATCGACTCCGTAAGCAACGTTTTCACACCGCCCACAGATAAGATTTTTGAAAATGAGAAGAAGCCGGGACTAACCGCTAAAACTTTCAAGCAGGCCGCCGAGATAATCGGGGCAGGTGTCAAGGCTTCTAAGTGACCTCAGAGTTCCCGCTGCAGCCTCACTTTCACCTGCTGTCACCTCCCCACCGTCTCTTCCGCCGCCTTAATTTCCTCCCGCGCACTGCTTGCGAGCTCCAGGATGAATCTTCCCGGATCGCCCTGGGTCAGCTTCCTGCACAAGCGGACGAGCGTCTCCTGCTCCCGCGTCTCGAGGACGCTCATCTGCGCGCGGATCAGCATCGCGTGCAGTGGAAACGCCTCCGCGATCAGCTTCTGTCCGTCGGGCGTCAGGTGAATCTCCGCCACCCGCTTGTCTCCTTCGTGCGGCTTCCGAACAACCAGTCCCCACCCCTCCAGCTTGGAAACCAGGAAGTGCGTGTTGCTTTGTCCCCAGAAAAGCAGCGCGCTCAGCTCGGATTGGCTCATCGGACCGCCCCGTAGCAGCGCCTCCATCACTCGAAACTGGCTCACCGTCAGCCCAAAAGATTCGAGCTGGTGACTCTGCGCGGCAGCCATCGACTCCTTTGCCTGGATCATGCTCGTGTGTGCCGCCAGCGCGAGGTGTGTCTTTTGTACCTGTCGTTGTTGAATTGCCATCTATCGCTCCTTTTGCACCGCCCGTCCTCCCTCTCGACTGCGGCGGACGGTTCTGGAAGCGACCCTACCTCTCAACTGTTTGGAAAGTGCAAGCAACTCCTGTGGACTGGCTCTTAGCGGGCGGATTTTGCAGTTTTCGGGCTGCTTAATGTATCTAGTTGAACGGAATCACTGCGTCAAACTCGAACGATTTTCTGGGCGAATTTACCGGCGGCGCGACTTCGATTTCGTTCGACGCGGGGCGCGACGCAAAGTCTTGCGCGGCGCCGCCCGGCGTGAAGTTTTGCGGCGAGAGGCGCGGCGCTTCACCGGCTTCGCGTCTCTAGTCTGGGCCGCAGTTTTGCGGCGGCGCGCCTTGGCCCAGCCGGGCTTGTTGACTTGGCGTCCGCGGGCGATGCCGAGCGCATCGGCGGGCACATTTTCCGTGATGATCGAGCCGGCCGCCACGTAGGCGCCGTCGCCGATGCGCACCGGCGCGACCAGCGCCGTATCGCTGCCGATGAAGACGCGGCTCCCGATTTTCGTTTCGTGCTTGGCGAAGCCATCGTAGTTGCAGGTGATCGTTCCCGCTCCAATGTTGCTCTCGGCGCCGATAGTCGCGTCGCCGAGATAGCTCAAATGCGGCGCCCTGGCGCCTTCGTGCAACACGGCGTTTTTCAATTCCACGAAGCTGCCTACCCGTGCTCCGGCGCGAATGTCCGCGCCCGGCCGCAACCGCGCGAAGGGACCCACCAGCGCGTGCGCGGCCACACGGCAGGAATCGAGATTCGAATGCGCGCCGATCATCGCATCGTCGTCCACCCGCGCGTCCCGCAAAATACTTCCCGCGCCGATTTTGCAGCGCGCGCCGATGCGCGTTTTGCCAAGGAGCTGCGCACCCGGCTCGATCACCGTATCCGGACCGGCGACCACTTCGGGATCAATGAAAATCGTTTCCGGCAGATACATGGTCACGCCGGAATCCATCAGCTCCGCCGATTTGCGCGCGCGCAACACGCGATCCGTCTCCGCAAGCTCGCCTCGCGTGTTGCATCCGAGGACTTCGTGCGGATCGGCGGCGATGTATGCGAGCACGCGTTCGTTTCGCTCGCGAAGCAGTCCAATCGCATCGGTAAGATAGAGCTCGCGATGGACATTTTCCGGACGCAGCGCGGCGAGGCACGGCCACAATTTCTCGAGCGTGAAGCAGTAGATGCTGGAATTCACTTCGCGAATTTCGCGCTGTTCGGGTGTGGCGCTCTTTTCCTCGACGATCGCCGACACGCGGCCTTCTCCGTCACGCACGATGCGGCCGTATCCCGTGGGGTCGGGAACTTCAGCGCTGAGAATCGTGGCAGCGGCCTCGCCTCGGCGGTGCGTATCGAGCAGGGCGGCTAGCGTCCGTGTGCGTAGCAGTGCCGCATCGCCCGCAACCACTAACGCCAGTTTCGCGCTCTTTCGAATGGCGCGGCGCGCCACTTGAATCGCGTGTCCCGTGCCGCGCTGCGGTTGCTGGAGCGCGGTTTGCGCGCCGATTTTTTCCGCCAGCTCCCGCACCGCTTCCGCTTGATGCCCGACGATCACGAGCAATTGCGCGGGCTTCAATGGCTGGCATGCGCGGACAACGTGCTCAAGCAGCGGGCGTCCGCCGGCCTGATGCAGCACTTTGGCCAGCTCGGAACGCATGCGCGTCCCTTTTCCCGCGGCAAGAATGATGATGGAAACATCGGCGGCAGGCATCGGCGCGGCTATTGTCGCGCCCGATAGCGCCTTTGGCAATCGAGGACTTTGCTAATTTTAGGCGGAGGGTGCTTCAGTCCGCTTCGGCGCCGAAAGCGACAGAAACGGGTTCGCGCTCGTAGCGGATGGCCGGGGCGCGTTCCTGGGTGGTTTCCGTCCAGAGCGAGCGGTCGGCGAGAAGCCGCGTGACCAGCTGCGTGTGCAGGGCGTGGCCGGCCTTGTGCGCCACGATGCGTCCCAAAAGCGGCTTCCCCACAAGCGCCATATCTCCAATCAAATCCAGAGCCTTGTGCCGCACAAATTCGTCCGCGAAGCGCAGCGGACCATTCAGGATGCACTGGTCGTCCATCACAATGGCGTTGGCGAGCGAGCCGCCGCGAATCAGTCCCATTTTCCGCAGCGCTTCCAACTCTTTCACAAACGTAAAAGTTCTGGCTGGCGCCAGGTCGCGGCTAAACGAATCGCGACTCACGGTTAGCTCAAGCTTTTGCGGCCCCGCAGCCGGATGGTGGTAATCCACGAAGCATTGCACGCTGAATTCATCGGCGGGATAGATTCCGATGCGGCGGTCGCCATCGGCAAATTCCAGTGGCTTGACGACCCGAATGTAACGCCGCTGCCGGCGCAGGCTTCGCGTTCCGGCTCGCGCCAGCAGCTCGATAAACGGCTGCGACGACCCATCCAGAATCGGCAACTCCAGTGCATCCAGCTCCACGATGATGTTGTCAATCCCGCAGCAATACAGCGCGGCAAGCAAATGCTCCGTCGTCGAAATCAGCACGCTCTGCCGCATCAAGCTGGTGGCGTAGCTGACGCGCGCGACATTATCCACGTGCGCTGCAATTTCAAAGTTATCCAAGTCGATCCGACGGAAGACGATGCCAGTATTCGCGGGAGCTGGCAGGAACCGCATGTGGCAACGTACGGCGGTGTGAAGGCCGATGCCCTCAATCTCCACAGGGTGGTGAATTGTATGCTGATAAGGCATCTAGGAAGCCTACAATATCGCATTTTGGGCACCGAAGATAGCCTTCCTAGCATCCATTGTTTGCAATACGTTACGCGCGACTCCAATGAGGTGGCGGAGAGTGTTGTTGCGCAAAAGACACACAACGGCCGGTTCTGGCGTGGCGCAGGGTAGACACACTATGACCGACGACTTGTCTTTTCGGAGAAGCTGAGCTTCGGAAGCTGCGGTTGTTCCAAAGGCGCCGCGCGGGTAAGATGTTTTTAGTTCGTCGACATGGCTACTCCATTCAACATTCTGCCTGACAGCCCGGTGCTGCCTCTGGCGGGGAAAGCACGGCCTTCATGGCTGAAGGTGCGATTTCGCGGCGGCGAAAATTTCAAGGCGCTTGACCGGATTATGCGCACGCTGGAACTGCACACGGTGTGCGAGAGCGCGCGCTGTCCAAACATGGGCGAGTGTTGGGAGCACCGCACGGCAACTTTCATGATTTTGGGCGATATCTGCACACGAGCGTGCGGATTTTGCGCGGTGCCGAGCGGAAAGCCGCTCGGTCCTCCGGCGGAGGACGAGCCGGGGCGCGTGGCCGACGCCGTGGAGCAGATGGGATTGAAGTATGCTGTGGTGACGTCGGTGAATCGCGACGATCAGCCGGACGGCGGCGCGAAAATTTTCGCGCGCACGATCGTGGAAATTCGCGAGCGCGTGCCGGACTGCAAAGTGGAAGTGCTGATTCCGGATTTTCGCGGCAATTGGGAGGCGCTCGGGAAAGTGATGGCGGCGCGGCCGGACGTGCTGAATCACAATATGGAAACTGTGCCGCGGCTATATCGCCGCGTGCGCAAGGGCGCGGTCTACGAACGTTCGCTGGAGTTGCTGCGGCGCGCGCGAGAGATGGCGCCTGATACTCCGACGAAGACGGGCATGATGCTGGGTCTTGGCGAAACACGCGAGGAAGTTTTATCTGCGATGGAAGAGATTGCCGCGCGAGGCACGCACATTCTCACTCTCGGGCAATACATGCAGCCGACTCCGGAACATTTGCCGATCGAACGCTACGTGCATCCGGATGAGTTTGCGGAATTCAAGCGGCTTGGGGAGCAGATGGGATTCAAGCACGTGGAAGCCGGGCCACTGGTTCGATCTTCGTATCACGCCTTCGAGCAGGAAGAAGCCGCGCGAGGCTGATTCACCGCTGGAGATGGGTCAAATCTCCCCGAGAGACTCAGCGGGCATGGGACACGCCGGCGTTTGGCAATTCCGATTGGCGTGCCGTCGCAACCGGCCGAAAGGCTGCCCGGACCCTGGCGCTGAGCAGATACCAGCCGATTAGCAGGCTGATCAAAACCGAAGCGACGATTCGCGCGACGGGCACGAGATTGAAGGCGCTACTTCCGCTTCGGGCCATAGCGAACGGCGCTATCGCAACCGCCAGCAGATTCACGCCGATGAGCGCGAGCGTGACAACGCGCGTCCAGTTCCACAGTTTCCAGAAGCCCCAGGCGAGCACGCCGATAAACAAAATCATCGCGCAGTAATAGACAGGGCCGAACCTTCCCATCGCCAGGTGCACGGCCGCCGGACCGGCGCCCCCCGGACTGATGGCCCGCAGCAGGGCGGCGAGCGCGCTGTAATTCACGATGGAGAGCACGGCGAGCGCCGCGTAGAACGCGCCATTAAGGATCCAAAGAATTGAGAGGATTGTGACGCCCACGGGCCGAGAATTCATGGCAGCCTCCGAAGGGATCAGGGCGGGGAGCAAGGCCCCCGGATCGCAGGATCAGAATGTGAATGCGAATTTACATTTCTACATTTTCAGTGTCAAGCCTAAAATAAGCCGCGATGCCGAAGCGTTCCGCTCCCAGATCCCCGCGACAAGCCCGAAGCCGCGAGTCGCTCCGGCGCTTGCTGGCAGCGACGGAAGCCGTCTTCGACGAATACGGTTTGGAGGGCGCGACGCTGCCTCGCATCGCCCACAAAGCCGGACTTTCGCCGGCGAACGTCTACCGACGATTCCGCAATAAGGACGCTCTGATACGCGCCGTATTCGGCCGCGCGAGCGAGATCCAGGCCCAAGAGCTCGCAAAAGAAGTGGATCTGGAGGAAATGCGCAAGATCGGCATCCGCGCCTTCGCCGACCATTGGATCGGAGGCATGCTCAAAGGCTACGGGACGCGCACGGGCCTGATTCGTGCGGCGATGATGTATGGCCAGAAACATCCGCGCGCGTCATTTGTCCGTCGCCAACAGGCGCTGGAGATTCAGAATTTCCGGAGACTGGCCCAAGTATTCCTCCTATGGCGAGACGAGATTCGCCATCCCAATCCCGAGCGTGCGATCACGTATGGGGCGATGATGGTGGCCTTCACGACGCGCGAGCTCATCCTGTTCGACCGAGCGCAGACGTTCGAGGATTTGGTGCCCATGAGCAACACCGATCTTCAAACGGAATTGTCGCGGGCATTCTTGCAGTACCTGGGAGTTGAACCTGGTTAGGCTGACGGAGAGCGCTCGCCAGCGGAAGCGCGCCGACAATAGAGCGCCGGCATGTTCCGCTCGGAATGACGAATCCGCGACGAGGAAGCGGGTCCGCCTCGTTTTGTCAGCTGCCTGTAGGGATAATCCCCGCATTTTCGACCATAAGGATTACCGTACGCTGCGGAGCCCTGGTGCGGTGCAGAATTCCTTTTGGAACCACAAAGCCGTGTCGCGGAGGAAGCTCGACGGTTCGGCCTTCCAGGTCAATGAAAAGCCCGCCCTCCACGACATAGAAAAATTCATCGTCAGCGTCATGTTTGTGCCAGTGATATTCACCCTGGACGACGCCGAGGCGGACCACCGATTGGTTCACCTGGCACAGCGTCTGGTTATACCACTTGAACGCGCAGGCATCCGCGAGAGCCTTTTCATCAATCACCTCGAGGGCCTGGAATGCGATATCCAAACGAGTTTCGTAGGGAAATGATTTCGTCTCGCTCATGGACCTCTCCTCCACACCACCATCGGAAATTATCACATCGTTTGGTTAGCGGCGTCGCCGCCGGAGACGCGAATTATCTGGTGGGCAAGGCCACTCACTCACTTACGGTTTGGGCGCGGCGGACGAGGCGGCCGGAGAACTCTTCGAAGCGGCGAGGAACTGCTGGAGTTCGTCGCGCTGCTGGCGAGCCTGCTCGGCGAAGGGCCCCTGGGGGGCGAGCTTGAGATAGTTGTTCAGGTCGTCGAGCTGGGCACGATCGTTTTGGAGCTGGATGTGAATGTTGGCGAGTACCAGGTAGATGGTTGCGTTGTCGGGTTTGAGTTTGGCTGCGGCAATCGCGCTTGTTTCGGCTTCAGAGGGGCGGTGCAGTTCGACAAGGGCGCGAGCTAATTGTGACCGCGCCCGCCAGGAATTGGCATCAATCTCAACGGCCTTGCGGGCAAACGTCTCGGCGTCGGCGAAGTGGTGCCCATTCAACGAAAGCTCGGCAAGCCCGAGATACCCATCCAGGTACTGCTCATGGCTCACTTCGAGCGACTTTCGAAACGCTTTCTCGGAATTGGCGGTATCCGCGAGTTTCATGTACGCGACGCCGATCTGAGCGTACGCTTCGTAATAATCGGGATACTCCTGAATTGCTTTTTCGAACGGTTTGAGGCTGCCCTGATAGTCTGACTTTCCATACAGCAGGGCCAATCCCTTTTCCATCTGGTCGTGCGCCTTGGGCGGTATGGAAAGCTCGCGCACCGAGACAGTGTTTGGTCCCTTGTTGGATGTCCCCGCGATTTTATGAAGCTCGACCTGAAGTGCACGCTCGGTATCGAAGAGGTCCACTTGCTGACTTGCAGTTTCATATCCAGAGAGGCTTGCAACCAAAGTGTAAGTGCCTGCGGCAAGATTGGGGAAATAGAAGGTTCCGCCACTCGCGCTCAGAAACGTCCCGACGGAGGGGCCCTGGGTGGAATTTAGCTCCAGTCTTGCGCCGTCGAGTCGCGCGTGGCTGTCGGCGTCCGATACCACGCCGCTCAACGAACAGGGGCCGCAAGTTGCCACCCGGCCGTTCTGTCCCGCCGCAACAGACGCAAAACAAACTACACACGAGGCGAGGAAGAACCACCGAATCAATGGAACGAAGCTTAATACCCTGCGCATCGTTCACGCCCCAATTGGCGACTAGTCTACACCCCGAGCAAGCGCCGAGCAAGATTCGGCGTTTGGACGCAGCAATGGCGAGACTGGAAACCGCAGGCGCAATGGAGTAATCTCCATGGCCGTGAGCCACTCGGATTGGGCCGACGGCCACGCGGCGACAAGGGGGGTTCTGGCGCAATGCGAATAAAGTCTTGTGCGGCGCTGACGCTGGGCTTCTTTTTATCCGCGGGCTTTTTTGTTCATTCGATTCAGGCTCGCGATTCCTACCGTTCTGACAACCCTTTCATTGCGAGCGATTGCGACCGGGCGTGCCTGTACGGTTTCGTCGATCAATATATGGCGGCGCTGGTGGCGAAGGATCCGGCGCGCGTGGCGTGGGCGAAGACGGTGAAATTCACCGAGAATAATGTGGTGTTGCAAATCGGCGACGGGCTTTGGGGCACGATCAGCGGTCAGGGAATGGAGGATCTGAGGGCGGCCGATCCCGCGAATGGACAGGTGGCCTACTACGGCGTGGTGGACGAGCGCGGAAACAAAGCGTTTTTTGCGCTGCGGCTCAAAGTGGAGGATCACAAGATCGCGGAGGTGGAGACGATTGTGGATCGCAAAGGCTACGGGCCCGGGCCATTCGGCGATCCTGCGGCCCTGAAACCAGTGCCGGTGCTGCTCGAGGACGTGCCACTGGATCGGCGACGTCCGCGCGCGCGAATGATTGCGCTGGCGGACGGCTACTTCAATACGCTGCAATTGAATGACGGGCAAATATTCACGCAATTTACCGATGATTGCAGCCGGCGCGAAAATGGCGTGTGGACCGCGAACGATCCGAATCCATCGGCAAATGCGAATTCGAATCTCTCGGCGTATGGCAAAATATCGTGCGAGGCTGGATTCAAGCTGGGCAATTATCGCTGGGACGACCGGCTGCGCGCGCGTCGCTACCCGCTGGTTGACGAGGAAAAGGGATTGGTGGTGGCGACCGGATTTATCGATCACGCAGGGCGGCTGGAAACGTACACGACGACGGACGGCGTGACGCATCAATCGCCGATGAAATCGCCGCATTCGTTTTGCCTGTTGGAAACATTTAAGATTGTGGACGGAAAAATACGGCACGCCGAGGCCGTGTTTATCACCGTGCCGTATTACATGCCGTCGCCCTGGGTGCAATAGAACGACACCTAGGCTCAGCCCCTTTTTCGCCCGGGGCGACCGCGATCCCAATCGCGCAGTTAGCGGATGCCCACTCCCCGATTGCCTGTGTCGACCGGAGTGGGAACCACCGGCTGCCACTGCGATGCGGGTCTCAAATAATAGCCCTGCCAGGTGCGTGCGGTTAGACCGCGCTTGGCGATCCGGATTTCCAAATGATGGTATTCGTTCGATTGACCGTCCGCAGGCGGTTCGAAGGAGATCTCGTAGCTGGCGCGCGTATCGGCCAGGCATTTTCGCAGAAGGCCCGTGATGTCGTTGTTGAAGCTGAACACAACGCCTCCGCTTTGGGTGGTTAGCACTTGTAGCCCCAGATTCCCCACTTGGGCCTGGCGGGGTTTGCTAACTCCTTTGACGAAGTTCTCCCAGTATGTATCGCGCTCCAGCGAATCGAGCGCGCCCGCCGGATCGATGTTGTAGAGGGTAATGCGATCGGCCCGGAGCTCCGTCGAAAAGTTCACAATATCCTCGAAGATCTGCTGCTGTGCCTTGTCGTTGAGCAGAGTTTCCGGGCCGGAGAGCAGCGGCCAGCCGGGGGAAACCCAGACCATGATCTTTCGGCCCGGACGCGACGACTCGCGCTGCGCCAGCTCGTGCAGGGCGTCGAGAGAGATTTGGTAGCGGTCGGCCGCGCCATAGAACCCGGCGGAGCGGAGCAGAATACGGGTGCTGACCGTGTATTTATCCAATGCGGCGCTCAGCTGATTACCGTCTTTTGAGAAGTCCTCCACCGTCTCCAAGCCCGTATCGGTAAGGACGAAAAGGGCCGTCGGGTAAACAATTTCTCCCTCATCCGCTCGGAGGAATTTATCGATCTGATCGCGTTCATAACTCACGGTGATATAGTTGGCGTTCACCGCGTCGATCACGATGATCACCTCAACGGGAGTCTGAGTACCGTCGAGGGCTCGGAACGAGGTGATGGTCTGCGGTACTTTGTTATCGAGGATGGTGAAGTCCTGCTGCTGAAGACCGGTCACGGGAGATCCGGATTTCTCGGTGACGACCACGTCGAGGTTGATCCGGTCTACACCAGGTCGCGGGGCCGGAGCCAGTTGTTGGCCGGAAGTTGCGAAGGCGGCGAGTAGAGCCAGGAGAACAAGAAGCGGGCGATGCGCGTCCATGGATTTCTACCTCCCCGTGTGCCAGCTAAGGTCGTCGAACGGCCAGGGCGCTTGTTGGTCACAGGGTCACTAATTGCTCATTATTTTGGACGCGATGTGATTAGATGTGGGTACGAATCGACGGGTCGCCCGGCCGCGCCATCGGCCTATGGATTGAGATAGAATAGGGCGGATTTTCAGAAGGGAGTTGTTCCGATGGTTGACTTTTCCAATCAGCCGACGATGAAGGGATTTTTTGCGCCCACGCGTTTTGAGGCGGACGTCTACGACTGCGAAGTGATCGGGAAAATTCCGACGGAACTCAACGGCGCGTTTGTGCGCCTTGGAGGGGACTGGTTCTATCCGCCTAAATTCCAGGACGATTCTCCGTTCAGCATGGACGGGTACATCAATATGTTCCGGTTCAAGAACGGAATCGTGGATTACAAAGGGCGCTGGGTGAAGACGCCGCGATTCAAAGCGGACGGCGCGGCGCATAAGCAGCTCTTTGGCAAATATCGCAATCCGTTTACGGACGATCCAAGCGTGAAGGGCATCGATCGCACCGTTCAAAACACGACGCCGCTGGCGTTTGCAGGAAAGCTTTTTACCCTCAAGGAAGACAGCCTACCGTACGAGATCAATTGCAACACGCTGGAAACGATCGGGCCGTGGAATTTTCACGGGAAATACAAGAGCCTGACGTTCACAGCGCACCCGAAAGTCGACCCGGTGACCGGCGAGATGATCTGCTACGGCTACGAAGCCGCCGGGCTGGAAACAAACGATGTGTACCTCTACACGATCAACAAACACGGCGACGTGACACGCGAATTGCGGTTCAAGGTGCCGTACATCAGCATGGTCCACGATATTGGGCTGACGCAAAAGCACGTCATTATCCCGGTGTATGGGTTCGTGACCAGCATGGAGAGGCTGAAGGAAGGCAAAGTTCACTGGGGATGGGACAGCACCAAGCCCGCATACGTGGGAATCGTGCCGCGCGATGGAGAAGCCAAGGATATTCGCTGGTTCAAAGGACCGGAACGCGCGACGGTGCACACGCTGAATGCCAGGACCGAAGGCGAGAAGGTGATTCTCGAAGCGCCGATCTTCGATTCCAATCCATTTCCGTTTTTCCCGCCCATCGATGGCTCGGCCTGGGATCCGTCGAAGGCGCGCGCATATATTCGCCGTAATACGTTTGACCTGAGCTCGAAGGACGACGGATTCACCGAAGAAAAACTATTTCAGATGAATGTGAGCGATCTGGGACGCGTGGACGACCGGTACCTCTCGCTTCCCTACCGGTACGCTTTCACGGCTTATACCGACCGGGACAAACCCTTTAACGAGGCGCGAGCAGGGAATCTGCGAGGGCGGGTGAGCAATTGCTACGGGCGGTTCGACTTGGCAACCGGGAAAACGAGTTCTTACTTTGCCGGCGATACGCACAGCTTGCAGGAAGTGTGCTTCGTCCCGCGCAAGAATGGCGGGGAGGGCGAGGGCTATATTATGGGTGTGGCGTCCAATTACGCGGAGATGCGCTCGGAATTGATTATTGCCGACGCGCAGCGCCTTGAAGAGGGAGACGTCGCGCGAGTGATTCTCCCATTCCGCGCGACGGCGCAGGTGCATGGCCGGTGGATGGACGAAGATCAGTTGCCCTTTGCTTAGACGGTAGAGCGAGTGCGAGGAATACGATGTCCACGGCAACGAGAGGACCGGTGACACGGCGAGCGTTCATCGGGGGCCTTGCGGCAAGCGCGACGGCGGGAGCGGTGTGGATGACGCCGTGGTGCGCTCGGCGATTGGCAATGGATTTAGGACGGCTCCCGCCGGTGGTTTCATTCCACATGGATCAACCTTACCTTGATATGACAGGGGCGGCCCTACCTTACCTGCCGCCGGATGGGGCACGATCAGCGGAGTGCGCTGCTCACTTTGACGAAGAAGCGTTTCGCGGGATGCCGATCTAGAGACGCCGAAACTAATCGCCTACAATTTGTCGATCTTCGCAGCGAGTATGAAATCGCTCTCGGTCAGGCCATTGATTTTGTGAGTCCAGGTAGTGACTTCCGCTTTTCCCCAAGAAAGGAGAATGTCCGGATGATGCCCCTGCGATTCGGCGATCTCGCCAACTTTATTCACGAAGGTGAGCGCCTGCCGGAAATCGGGAAACGCAAATGCGCGGGTGAGGTGATGCGCGTCCACGACCTTCCACTGCGGCACCTGTTTCGCCAAGGCTTGAAGCGGCTCGCCGGCGAGGGGCGGTGTTCCCCCGCGGCAGGGCTCGCAAGTTTTCGCGGCTAACTCAGTCATCGTTCATACCCCCTGCCACCATTCTGCCATGTTTGAACGACGCTGGAAGCGGAGAACGAAAGGACGCCTTTTACGATGACGGACGTTCAAGTCTGGTATCCTCTCGTTCGCCCGCGCATGGCGGCGCAGCGTCCGGAGAGGATTGAAGATGGCGGACGAAATTCAGGAACTTCACGAGCATGCTCAGGAGGGCGCAGATAATCCGAGTCTCGCGCCCGTAACTGTGACAATGGCGATTTTTGCGGTGTTGGTGGCGGCAATTTCGCTGCTCGGCCATCGGGCGCACACAGAGGAGCTGCTACATCAAACAAAAGCCACCGACCAGTGGGCTTATTACCAGGCAAAAGATATCCGGCAGCACAGTTACGAAACTTTTCTGGACCAACTTTCCATTGCCGTGCCGCAGAATTCGGATCAGGTGCAAAAGCTGAAGGACAAATACGCGAAGGAAGTGGAGCGTTATCGAGCGCAGGAAACCGAGATCGAGGCTGAGGCGAAGAGAGCTGAGAGCGAAGTGAGGCTCGAACGGCGGCGGGCGGACCGGTTTGATTTGGGCGAGGTGATACTGGAGGCGGCACTCGTCATCTGCTCGATTGCGCTGCTCACTCGGAAGCGACTTTTCTGGAAATTAGGCCTAGTGCTGGGAGTTGCGGGAGTGGTGACTGGGGCCGCCGGTTTCCTGGTTCACTGAAAACGAGGCGAGAAAACGGCTGGCTATCGCGGGGTGGGGGCGGCCGCGCATTTTTCGACGTACTGGCGGACGTAGGACGCGAAAACTTTTTCGAGGTTTTGCATCACCGGCCCAGGAGCAGCGGGCATCTTGCGGCCCGCAATTTCACCGACCGCAATCACACTGCGATTCGTCGAGGAGATGGATACTTCGTCCGCGGCGTAAAGATCTTCGGGCCACAGCGTGCGCTCTTCCACAGGACTGCCCGCTTGCGGGCCAATCTCAAGCACGATGCTGCGCGTGACTCCTTCGAGGCAGCCGGACGACAGCGGCGGAGTGAGAATGCGGCCGCCGAATGCGCAAAAAATATTTGCGGTGGTGCATTCGGACACTTCGCCGCGCTCGTTGAGCAGAATCACTTCGTCGTAACCAGCCTGCTGGGCTTCGTTCAGATTCCAGACATTGTTGAGCCACGAAGTGACTTTCACGCCTGCTAACGGCGAGGCTGCATGGCGGCCGTGTTCACGTATCGAGAGCCGCACCGGCTCGCGATAGGCAGGTAAATCGCCAGAATAAATCAGCAAATCCACAGCGGGAAGATCCTCGTCGCTGCGCCAAGCTCCGGCTTGATTGTTGATCACGTAAATTCGAGCGGAGCCTTCCTTCACTTCGTTCGCGAGCAACACCTGAAGGAGGCGATCGCGAACCTCGCCGGCTTCGAATGGAAAAGGGCAACGAATGCGTTCCGCGTTGCGCGATAACCTCTGCCAGTGACGCTCGAACGCGAACGGAATCCCCTCGATTACCTGGATGGTGGTGAAGAGGCCCCAACCGCTCAGCAGGCCCGATTGACCGGGAGAGAGCCGCACATCGCGGAGGGGCAGCAGACGGTTATTGTGAAATACGAAGCGATGGATCATGGGTATTCCCGCAAATCAATTGTATCGCAGAAAGCGGCGGGGCGATGGAACGTTGCGCGTAGGAGTTCCGATTGGGACGCGGCGATTAGACGATTATTTCCCGGCATTTTCGGCGAGCGCCGCAACTTGCTGCTGGAGGTCGCGCGCCATTTCTTCAGCGGACCGCGTGTTGTCGATTGAGATGGGTGGGCCGAGCGAGATTTTTATTTGGCCCCGAGGCGCGCGCCTCTTGCCTGCTTGCTTCAGCGCAAACAAGCCATCCAGTCGAGCCGGAACCACCGGCGTGCCAAGCCCTTTGGCGAGGAGGCCTACTCCGGCGCGAAACGGAGCGATGCGGCCGTCTCGCGTGAGCTCGCCTTCGGGAAATATGAGGGCGCTCCATCCGCGGTCTATTAAATCGCCTGCGAACGCAAAACTCTTGCGGAAACCGGCTTGTCGCGGCAGGGGAAAGACGTTGAACAGAGTGACTGCCGCGAAGTACTGCATCCGGCTGAGCAGCCTGCTGGCGAATCCACTCTGCGGCGACGGGCGGCGCATCGATTCCAGGCGCTCTCCGTCCATCGATACGGCGAGGCGGCGACGCAGGCGCGCAGGCAGAGCGTAAAGGATGAGAACGGGATCAAAAAAGGTGACGTGATTCGAGATCACAAGGATCGGCCCTTTTACATTGCGAAGATTTTCGCGGCCGATTACATGCGGCCATCCGAGTATCAGCAGCGCGGGGCGAACCAGCAATGTGAAAACCGCGGCTCGAAGGAGACGCACTGGCCAGCTTTGTGGCCAGCGCGGATACTGGAAGGATGGGGCGCCTCGCGAGGGCTGCGCGACCAGCTTTTCCAGAGCTTCGATGGAATTCGCCGAGGCGAATTCCGTTTCGCTCAAATCCACCTGATAGCGGTCTTCCAGGGCGCTGAGGAGCTCGACGCGGTCGATGGAGCTTAGCTGAACAGGCGCGGACTCGTTTGATGGCAGGCGGCCGCGCGAAATTCCTTTGAGGAGCTCGCCCAGGGATCCGGACGGCGCCGCTTGAGCGGAACCGGATCGCTGGCCATCGAGGGCCGCTTCGGCGGCTTCTCGAATGCGGTTGAGGACCGGCTTTTGGGTCGGCGTGCGCGGAAAATCCGCGTCGGGCCAGACGAGCCAATGCTGCATCCGCTGAAAAGGAGCGAGGCGCTCGTTCGCGCGCTGGACGATGGCGGCGGCGTCTGGATTACTCGCGGAATCTTTCAGCAGCAGCACGGCGCACGGCTGGGCGTTGCCGTCACGCTCGAGACCGATGACCACGCAGTCGCGTACGGAAGCGTCTTTGCGCAGTTCCGCTTCCAGATCTTGCGGAAAAATGTTCAGGCCCTCGGGCGTGACGATTACATTTTTTCTGCGGCCTTTGAAATAAAGATTGCCCGCTTGGTCGCGTTCGCCGAGATCGCCGGTGTGGAACCATCCATCGGAGTCCGGAACGGAAACAACATCTCCGCGCTGCCAGTAGCTCTGCGCGATATTCGGGCCGCGCACCAGGATTTCGCCATCTTCCGATAATTTCATTTCCAGACCTGGCATGGCCTTGCCGATCGAGCCGGCGCCCAGGCGAAAGGGATGATTCAAGCTGACCAACGCAGTGGTTTCCGTCAGTCCATAGCCTTGGATCACGGCGTAGCCGAGACGTTTCCAAAATTCCTCGACGGTGGATGGAAGCGTGGCGCCGCCGCATACAATTGCCAAAAACTTCCAGCCAAAGCGGCGGCGGATGGCGCGAAAGCGCCACCATCGCTTGAGGAAGTGCTCACCCTGCGAAGCGCGGAGATCTCGCTGAACTTTTTCGAGGCGCCCGCGCGCCGTCAGGTCGCGCTTGATCTGATCCTGGAGCGATTCGAGAAGGCGTGGCACGGTAACAAGTACGGAAACGCGCTGGCTCTTCACCGCGCGAACCACTTCGGAAGGATTGAGCGTGTCCAGAAAAACGGCGGTGGCGCCGAGAATCTGAGGAATGAAAATGCCGAGTAGCTGGCCGAAGACGTGGCTCAGCGGAAGCAGATTCAATATTTTCAGGGGATGAAAGAAGCGCTCGTAACGGCGATAGCGTCCGAATTCCTGCTCAATCGGCTGGATATTCGCGAGAATATTCGAATGCGTGAGCACCACGCCTCGCGGCTCGGCCGTGGTGCCCGAAGTAAAAACGATTTGGACGGGATCGCTGCCGGTAATCGAGGGTGCAGGGAACATTCCTTGCCGGCCGTTTTTTTCAGACTCGAAGAAGTCCTCGATCTGCAGGGTTTGAGACCCACTTCCGGACAACGCAAGGCCCTTTCCGAGGACAGCAAGTCGTACGCCGGCGAGACCGGCGACGCGTTGGGCGAAACCTTTATCCGCCGCCAAATCCATTGGAACGCACACTGCGCCGGTGAACATGCATCCGACAAATGCAGCCACCCACCAGCCGGAGTTTTCGGCCCAGAGGAGCACGCGGTCGCCTTTCTGAATGCCGCGCGCGCTCAGTTCCCAAGCGAATGTGGTGGCGGCTCGATAAAGCTCTTCATACGGCCAGTGGATGGTTCGATATCCGCTCCTCCAAATGACCGCAATTTCGTCCGAAGGGCGCGAATCTCGCTGGAAGTATTCGAGGAGCGACGTGCGGGGCATGGCGCCCCTAGTGTCCCGCAAACCCCATCCACTTGCGACCGCTTAGACAAAATGGGGAGCCTGACTCGTGCTGGCAACAAACACTACTTCGAGCACGAGCAGCGGCGGAAATATCGAGGCGGAGCCCGGTTGACACCTATCGACCTAAGTTGGGAGTACTGTTCGTCACAGGACCGAGGGCGAGGTATGTGGATTTCCGACGGAGCCCGCCCGTGAAATTCCGCCGGATTCTACGGGGAACATGGTATAGCTATTTCGTTCAACTACGCGGATTGTAGTTCGGCTTCGGCGAGCGCTATCTGAAGCACTCAGCGCAACGGCATTTCGATCTCGCTTCGACAGAGCAGAAGGCCCGCTTAGCAGCACGGAGAATGTTTCCCGCGCCACCGTGCTTTGGAGGACGTGAGGCAATGGGGCCCGTGCGGATACTGATCGTGGACGATCACGAACTTGTGAGACGCGGCCTGCGCTCAATTCTCGTAACGCGGCCGGAGTGGGAGATTTGCGGCGAAGCCGCTGACGGAAGCGACGCCATCGAAAAGGCACGAGACCTGAAGCCCGACGTAGTGCTTCTCGATATAACGATGCCCCATATGAACGGTCTCGATGCCGCGCGAATCATCCGCCGCGATGTTCCACGGGCCAAAGTAATCATCGTCAGCCAGTATGAAGGAGCCGAAATGCGAACCAGGGCGCTCGATGCGGGGGCCCAGGGCTATGTTTCCAAATCGGACGCTGCACGCCAGCTCCTCATCGCGATCGAGTCGCTTATCAGCAATCACAATCCGAGCGTTGCCTGAAACATTGCGGTGTTGCGGGGCGTAGTTTTACTTGCACAGACTACGGTGCCGCTGAGGTTACGCGAGTGTGTTCCTTGACCGGCATGCGAGCGTCGAATACACTAGCGTTTCGCTTTACGGTCGCCGCGCCGTGTGTGCCGCCTTTGCCGCGTGTAGCGCCGTCCCGAAGGCAAACTACAATACATATGCACAAATTGGCAGTGCGAGGACGCCGCCAGAGGAGAAGGATCGTTGCCGAAACGCACGTTTCAGCCCCACGTACGCCGCCGTCATAAGAAGCATGGATTTCGCAAGCGCATGAAGAGCCAAGGTGGACGCAAAGTACTTGCGCAACGCCGAAAAAAGGGACGCCACAGTCTCACGCGAGTCTGATGGATCGCGGCTCAGCCTTCCGCGCGCTTACCGTTTGGTGCGCCGGGCCGAATATGATGCCGTATATCGCGAGGGACGGCGGCGCGCCAGCCGTGAGTTCACCGCATTCCTTCGTCCGAATAATCTCGATCTGAGCAGGTTCGGCTGGAGCATCAAAAAGGGTTTGGGAAACGCAGTACGGCGCAACCGCATACGGCGCAGGTTGCGGGAAATTGTAAGATTGCATCGACGGGAGATTGCTCCGGGATGGGATATTGTAATTCATCCACGCACCTCGGCGGCCACGGCGGATTTTGCGCCCATGGTGCAAGAACTGATGAAACTGCTGCCTCGAGCGGCCACGGCTCCAGGCGCGAGCGGCAAACGGACGGGGTAAACTCAGCAGCCCGGAAGGCCGCGGTGTGGATGCTGTTGCTGCTGGTGCGCTTCTATATCGCTTTCCTATCCCCGTTTCTTGGCGGGGCGTGCAAGTTCCATCCATCGTGCTCGAATTACGCGTATGAGGCGATCCGGCTTCATGGCGCGAAGCGCGGCCTCGCTCTGGCCGGCAAGCGCTTACTCCGTTGCCGCCCCTTCACCAAGGGGGGATTTGATCCCGTGCCTGAAAATATCGTGGGCGTGACGCTTCCGGGAGAGATTCGGAGCGAAGCGCCGTGAGCGAGATGTCCGACCAAACGCGGGGAATCCTTTTTGTAGTATTGGTCATAGCGATTACATTTGTTTGGTTTCATTTCTATCAGCCGCCGGTCCCACCTCAGAAGCCCGTTCAAAATGTAGCTACCGCCCCGGCACACCCCGCCGCACCCATTGCGCCGCAGCAGGCTGTTGCCAGATCAGCCCCGTCGAAGGGAAAGGGCCAGCCTGCGAAGATCCCGACCATACAAGCATCGACTGAAAAATTCTTCGCCGTGGAAAGCGGGCTTTACCGCGTAGAGCTTTCAAATAATGGTGCGGTAGTACGAAGTTGGAAACTAAAGAAATATTTCAACGATGAGAAGCCGCCGCAGCCACTCGATCTCGTCAATCCCGACGTGTCGGAGCAACTTGGTTGGCCTTTCTCGCTTGTACTTTCTGACAAGCAGCTTGAGAAACAGGCAAACTCCGCTCTGTATGAGGTGAGGGTCGGCGACTCACACACCGATGTGCCGGGAAAGAGCGGGACGCCGCCCGACAGGCTCGAAGCACCCGCCAGCATAACGTTCCACTGGAGCGACGGGCACCTCGACGTGACGAAAAAGCTGAGTTTCACGCAGGACTATCAGCTTTCCATTGAGGCTTCCGTTTCGCTTGACGGCCAGCCCCTGCCTTGCGCAATCGCCTGGCGCGGCGGATTTGGGGACAAGGGTGTTTACAAAGCGTCGCAACAGGTTTCCGTTTTCTTCCAGCAAGGCGGCAAAGTAAATCTGCTTCAGTACAAGAAACTTGGCGTTCCCGGCAACCAGAGCCAAGCCGTCGAGCAACCTGGCGCGATGGAATTTGCAGGCATCGAGGACCAGTTTTTTTCCGCGGCGTTTATTCCGGATGGCGGCACTCTTGCGTTGTCGGACTGGACCGACTGGCATCACTTCGGTGAGAACCAGCAATCGAGTGAACCTGTAGCGGAGATGGCGGCCGGATCGGATACTCCGGAGCCTGTGAAATTGCGAGCGTATGTCGGTCCGAAG
The DNA here is from genome assembly GCA_963754105.1 of uncultured Acidobacteriota bacterium. GTDB lineage: Bacteria > Acidobacteriota > Terriglobia > Acidiferrales > UBA7541 > Palsa-295. Next base: position 223,756 of record CAVWEZ010000004.1, on the reverse strand, counting down.
GATCTGGGGTTGCTGGCGAAGGTGCGACCGTCGCTTGAAGGGCTGGTTAACTTCGGATGGTTCAGCACAATCTCCAAAGGTTTGCTCTTCGCGCTTCAATGGCTGCACCGGTACATATCGAATTGGGGCTGGGCGATTGTGATCTTGACGCTGGTCATCAATTTTGCCGTTTTCCCCCTGAAAATGAAGAGCTGGCGCTCCATGCAAGAAATGCAGAAGGTGGCGCCGGAAATGAGATCCATTCAGGACCGGTACAAAAAGTATTCCATGACCGATCCTCGCCGCAAGAAGATGCAGGAGGAAATTGCGGAGCTCTATCAGCACCACGGCATCAATCCTCTGGCGTCCCTGGGCGGTTGTGTGCCCATGCTGGTGCAGATGCCGATTTGGTGGGCGCTGTGGCGAGTGCTGACAGGGGCGATCGAACTTCGGCATGCGCCGTGGATTTTTTGGATCCGAGACCTTTCCGTGCGCGATCCGTATTATATTCTGCCGATCGCCATGGCAATCACGATGTATCTGATGACGAAAATGACGCCGCAGACAGCCGCGGTCGATCCCGCACAACAAAAGATGATGACGCTGATGCCGCTGATGTTCGCGGCCTTTTTCTTCACGTACGCGAGCGGATTGAATCTTTATATGTTCACGAGCAATTTGGTGGGCGTCGGCCAGCAATGGTATCTGAACCGGACGCGGCCGCTGCCCTCGCGAAGTAAATTCAAAAAGAAGAAAGAAGCATGAACGACCAAGAGCGAATCGCGAACGTGAGAAGGACGCCTTCTAAAGAATTTCCGCGCCGGGAGCGCCCGCAACCTGCGCCGCCTCTGGACGCGGAGAAAGCCACGGGCGAGCTAGAGAAGTTTTTGGACCTGGTTACCAGGGAAATGGGGCTCGAGATCGAGTGCGACATCTCCGTGGCGCAGAGTTCGGAACCAGGCGCTCGTGATTCTGACGTGGTGGTCACGTTTCGAGGCCCGGATCAGGATTTCCTGTTGGAGCGCAATGGAGATCTCTTGCTGGCGCTCGAGCACATCGGGCATCGTTGGCTGCGGCTCGACCCGCGGCTGCACGATCGCGTGCGATTTGATTGCGGGGATTATCGCGCCACGCGACTGGCGGAATTGAAACTCTCCGCGCGCGTCGCGGCACAACGGGTACGCGAGACGGGCGAGCCCTTTCGCTTTAATCCCATGTCGTCGCGAGAGCGCCGGATCGTCCACTTGGAACTCAACGGCGCGCCCGGCGTCCGCACGATGAGTGACGGCTCCGGTGACCGGCGGCAACTCGTGATTTATCCCGCAACGAAGAAGTGACGCGCGCAGGCGTCTTTAGATTTCTAGCGCGTATCCTTGCTTGCCCACGTTAATGCACCGGGTGTTTCCGAGCGTATCGGTGAGGCCGGCTGTTTCGTGGATATGCCCGCAGAAAAGATACGGCGGCCGAGCCTTTTGAATCCATTCGCGGAGCGCCGGACTGCCCGCATGTTTTCCAGGCGCGTATTCGTCGAGCTTGGTGCCGGCCGGCGGAAAATGAACGATGAGATAAAGCGGGTTGATCCCATCGAATGATGACAGCGCGCGCGAAATCTCTTCTTCGGAGTATTCGCCGGGCGTGTTGAAAGGCGTGATGTTGCTGTAACCAAGCCCAGCCAAATGCAATTCACCGCCAGCAGAGTGGAGCGAACGGACTTGGCGATGAAAATCGATAAAACCGAAGCGCTGGCACAAGGCTCGCGTGTCGTCGTGCGTTTCGTGGTTGCCCGGGAGCACCCAGAGTTTTGTGCCAAGCGGCTTGAGAATTTCGCCGCAGCGATCCAGTCCCTTGCCGAACGTGGCGAGATCGCCGGCGTCAATATAGAGGTCGGCCGGCAGCGCGACGATGCGTTCGAGCGCGCGAAGATCGCCGTGAATATCGCTGAAGATCAGAATTTTCACGGTGATCTCTTGGGCGCTGGCGGTGCAGGCGGCTGCGGCACAATTTGCCTCAAGCGGCGCGCAGGCATGCCGTTCGTCAGCCATCCTTGCTCGATCAAATCGCCGGCGGAATCGAAGACCACGCGATAGGTGAACGGCTGCGGGCTGCGGCGCTGGCTGTTCGAAAAGCGGTTTTCGCCCAGCTCCACTATATGATCGCGGTCCTCCATGAAGCTACGGATGGAGGGGAAACGCGCGAACTGCCAATAGAGCTTGACGTCTGGCAACGCGAAAGCCCTGACGATATAAGGATCTGGTGGAGAATCGGGGACGAATCGAAAATCGGTGGGGCCGGGAGTCCTAAGATCGAACTGCGCCTCGTACAATCCATCCGGAGATCGAATTGCGTCACCCCAGTCCAAAAGCGACGGCGGAATCGGCAGTGCGCCCATGCGAAAAATCTCGATGTGGCTGCGATCGGCGAACGCTTTGGCGCGGAGCAGAGCCGCATGGTGCGCCAGTGCGCAGCCGAAAAGATACGCGATGGCGACTACGGTCCCGGCCTGGCACCACCGAGCGCGCGTTACCTGGAATCCCCAGCCCTTTATTGCCGGAAGGAAAATGACGCCCGCCAGAATAACGCTTACCAAGGCAGCTACCCAGAGGCGGAAGGGGTAGCTGGCCGCTTTTGTTAACAGCCAGGCGGCCAAAGTGCCCACGCCAAACCAAATCCATACTCGCCAAGCCCTCCGGCGGCTCTTGCTTGGATCGCGGGGCGCGTCAGGTCGAGCGTCGGAATAAATCCAGGGAAGCACCTGCGGCAGCAGCAAAATTGCCATGAACGTGAGATCAATAATGAACAGCAGGTCCCATGCCACGCGCCTGCTCGAGAGCGGGTACCACATGCGCGTGCCGAAAGACGTCATGCCGTCCAGGATGATGTGGCTTGCTATTCCGATGCCGTAGATCAGTGTGAGAATCGCCAGCGGCGGCGATTCGATATTGCGGAATCGCTCGCTGCGCTTTTTCACCCAGGGGACTGCGAGGCGCGTAAGGAGCGCGAGCAGAAACGCAAATACGGGCAGCGCCACGAAGGAATGCGTAATCGCGCGATGGTATTTGACAATTGCAAGCGGGTCGCGCGAAAAGATGTCCGCGGTTACGTCGACGTCCGGAAAAACCGCGCCGAGTGTTGCCGCGAATACAGCGACTCGGCCGTAACGTTCCGAAAAATATCCCTTTCCAAGCAGCGCGCCGGCAATTCCGTGAGTTACTGGGTCCATAGGGGATTCGAAACCGAAGCAGTGTACACGATTCACTGTGAGTACGCGATCTTCGCGCGGACAAAGCAAAAACTCAAAACAGCGCGCCAAGCGCTAGAATGGCCATACCCGCAAACATGAATACCAATGGAAATCGAGTTCCGCCAGGGCCCAAGGGCTTGCCGTTCGTCGGCATGGCGCTGGACCTACGCCGTGATCCGCTTGAGGGAATGCGCCGCATGGCCCGCGAATACGGCGATATCGTTCACTTTCAGGTGATGAGGCAGGACCGCATTCTGCTAAATCACCCGGATTTGATCAACCAGGTCCTGGTTATCCAACAGGGCAAATTTCACAAGAGCGAACTCACCAGAAGAATTACCCGAAGAATGCTGGGGCAGGGATTGCTGATCAGCGAAGGCGATTTCTGGCGGCGACAGCGCCGCCTGGTCCAGCCGGCTTTCCATCGCAGCCGAATGGCCGAATACGGCGCCACCATGCGCGAGCTCACGCAGGCTCACATTCGTGGATGGCGCGACGGTGAGGAACGCAATGTGGGCCAGGAAATGATGATCCTCACTCTGGACATCGCGGTGCGCACTCTATTCGGCACCACGCTTCCAGGAGAAGCGCGCCAAGTCGGAAAGGCTATGACGTTCCTGATGCGCTACTCGCTCCGCCGCCAGCGGCTGCCGTTTCGAATTCCGGAAAAATGGCCCACGCCCAGTAATCGACGCGCCGATCGCGAGCTCGAATTCATCGGTTCGATTGTCTACCGCATCATTTCCGAGCGCATGGCGGAAGGAAATTCAAATCACCACACTGATTTGCTCGCGCTGCTGATGGGAGCCATGGACGAAGATGGCAGCCAAATGACGCCGCAGCAGCTCCACGATGAAACGATGACGCTTTTCATCGCCGGCCATGAGACCACAGCGCAGATGCTGTCTTGGACATGGTTCGCGCTGAGCGGAAACCCGTCCGCAGAAGCGCGATTGCACGAAGAACTTAGCAGTGTGTTGGGCGGGCGTTCGCCGGAAGCCGCGGACTTTTCCCGCCTGCCATACTTGCGAGCCGTGATGAATGAGGTCCTTCGCCTTTATCCGCCGGCCTATATCCTCGCGCGCGAGACGGTCGAGCCCTGCCGAATCGGCGGGTATGAGTTAGAGCGCGGATCGACGGTAGTTTTGTCGCAATGGATCACGCACCGCGACGCGCGCTATTTCGATGACCCGGAGGCCTTTCGGCCCGAGCGCTGGCTCGACGGCCTCGCAGACCGTTTGCCGGCCGGGGCCTACTTTCCATTTGGGGCGGGGCCGCGCCGATGTGTCGGAGAGGGATTTGCACTTCTCGAGGCGGCAATCGTGACGGCAACACTCGCGCAGCGTTTCAGTTTTCGACTGGTTCCCGGCTACCCGGTAGTAGCGGAGCCTCTGGTGACGCTGCGACCGCGTCAGGGAATTCAGATGACGCTGCACGCGCGCTCGTGAGCGGCGAGGTTAGTGCACGAATTCGCCCGTCCCGCCCTGCGCCCAGGGATCGTACGTCAGCGTGTAGCGGACTCGCGCGGGGATCGGCGGGTGGTCGTAAAACAAAAAAACATCCACGGGATTCGGGGCGGGATCGGACAGGCTCACCTCTCCGAGAATCTGAAACGACTGCGCAGCAACCTCGGCCGAGTCTGGTGTTAGCCCATGGGTAACTTCGAGGCCGTATTGATCGGCCTGATGTTCGAAGTGTCGACTGATCACATTGGTAAGCGGATTAGCCGCAAACGAAAAGATGGTGAGCAGCAAAAGCAGAGCGGGAAGAGCCGCCCAGTCGCCGACACCACGAATTTCCCAGTTCGCTCCCCACCGGGTCAGTGTCCACCCAATCGAGAGGTGCCCTAAATAGAACAACCCCAGAAAAACGAGGGAATCGAGCGCCACCTCTTTGGGGATATGGTAAAGCACGTAGTGGCCGGTTTCGTGGCCCGCGACAAACACGATCTGAGGCGTGTTCATTTTCGAAATCGTTGTGTCCCACACAACGATGCGTTTGGAAGCGCCGATTCCGGTTACGTATGCATTCAGTTCAGTTGATTTCTCCGACGCGCCCATCCAGAACATCCGGTGTGGCGGAATATTTTCTCCCGCGCGCGTGATCATCTGTTCGAGTGAGGCGGTGAGCGCAGGATCCTTTTCCGCGAGCGGCGCGAATTTGTGGAACAGTGGATCGATCACCAGCGGTTGTATAAAAACTCCCAGCACGGTGAGCGGCAGCGAAGCAAGCCAAAACCAAAGCCACCAGCGCCGCGGGCTTTTGCGAATCGCCGCGAAGAGTATCCAGATTAGGATGATTCCGACGATCACTGAAACGACCTGGCTCTTCGTCCAGTCCCAAGTCCATGAAGGCCAGCCCTGAATACTCAGCCCGAATTTTCGCGATACCCAATGCTGGCCGATGTCTCCAGGGCTTTCCAAAATGGCGATCGTGAGCAAAATCAGAGGCGAAAATATCGCTACCTGCAAAAATCGGTTCGAGGATGTTTTTTCCGCCCAGGCCCGGTATTTGGGGGCGAGCCGCCATCTGAGGATTACCAGCAGCACAACAATGGAATACAGGAACAGTACGATTTGACCCCAAAACTCAATCTGCGCCAGACGGCGTGCTTTCCGGTAAAGGTCCGGAGGCAGGGTATAGGCGGTTACTTTTTCTTGGCTCTTGTCGGACGTGAAGGCGGTAGACGAATGAGTGGGCTGTGTCGAGTGAGCCGCAATGCCTAGGGAGCTAGCGCCATCATAAGCAGAGGGAAATTTCGGTGCCGATATTCCATTTGCCAATTCAGGCGAGCGTTGCTGCGTTGGTGCTGGAAAGAAAATCAGCAGAAGCGCCAATGCCGAGCTGGAAAGGATCGTCACCATCGCTCCGCATTGGTTCGATTTTGATCGGAAGTGAAATGCAAACGAACTCCTGTCCCTGCCATCCAAGGCTCGAACAACAGGTCCCACGGGCTTGCGAATTATGCCTCCCTTCGCGCGTAACTCGAAAAGGGATTTCTAGCGAGATAAGAGGGGAAATTTTCAGCAACGCTCTTCTGCCAGGCCTAATCACTACAGCATGGTGCCCTTCTCGATGGGTGGCTTCCACTGCGACTCCGATCTCTTGGGTGTTCCTTTTTGTGGTACTGAATACTAAATATGGTTCGCGCCGATTCCATCTAGATTCAGCGGCGAAAACAGTTCTGGCGGCTGGATACTCGACTTCACAGATTGGCTGTGCCGGACACGCCCTGGCTATTCGCGTCCGCCGTTACTTCGCGGAAAGCAGCCCAGTCGGTGACGTTCTTGCGCACAGCCGGCATCAAGGCCGGAACGCTTTTAAATTGTCCTGGCGCGCTGTTTCCAGATCGTCAGCTATCTTTTTCAGGCGAGCGAGTTCCACTTGTGGAGCGTTCTGCTGTTCCTGCTTCACGGCTGCGGCACTGGCGGCTTCTGCCTGGTCATTCAATTGCTTTGTAGATATGACAAGCTCGAAGGCATTGAGAAAGGGGGTGCGTGAAAGAACGACGGAGTATTGCAGGTCTTCCCATTGAGCGATCGGCGCTTGCGGTGTGCCGTAGCTTGTGTTTGCGAGAGATGTAGGCGCCGCCACAATCGGTATGGTTGCCGGACCGTATTTCGCGGAGATGGCTCTTGTCATATCTTCCGCGGTTAACCCTTCCGTTGTGGAGCCATCGTAGGTCACTACCATTTTGTAGAGCGCGCCATTGTAGAAGGAAAATAGAATCTGCTGGACCGGATCGACGGGCGTGGAGGATTGGTAAGATGGCAGGGGCCACCACGTTAGCTCCTGGATCAATGCTGGACTCTGATGGATTACGCTGGCATCCGCCGGTTTCTCGTTAACCTGCCTTGAAACCGCCATCAAACTTGTTCCGAGCGAAAAGTTCCGGTATTTAGAAAGGTCCTGAGTGTAAGCCAATGGAACAAATAGCAATATCGCGGCGACGCAAATCACTATGTTTCGCGCGGTTTTCATTTACGATCTCCTTCAAAAGATAAGCGGAGGGGTACTGTGGACCCGCTTGCTGTCTCTTCCACAGCCACCTCTACTCGCGGGCTTCGTCTCAAGCCGCGGCTAGGCTCTGCTCCACCACGGTATCGAATCTCCTCGCGCCCGAAAAAGAAAATGCTTTTCCGTACGTGCCGGGAACACGCGTAAACGGTGGTGTAAGGCACCCCGAGGAAATGTTTCGGGGTCACGCGCGTGACTTCCAGGGAATTGGACTGTCCTAATTTCGGATTGGCGAGGATTCGTTTAACGGCTCGGCGCACTGTTGCAGTTCCGTCATTGCCGAAAACAGTCGAGCTGATTTCCCCCGCGAAGGAGAAAAATGTCCACCCTGCGCGCCCGATCTCTCGATTTAGCTTGTCTCCATCGAAATTCTTGACCAGTTTCCAGCCGGGTACAAAGGGCTCAGTCTCGAGCTGGACGGCTTCCGGCAAGAGTGCGTCGTCGTTGATAAGAATCGCGCCTGCGTGAATTGTATCTCGCACCAGATCCTCCTTCATGAGATCGCCGCACGCCGTCTTCGCCCGACGTTCACGGAGTACCGAACCCGAGCGCCGCTCTTCCCGCGGGCTGATTCCTGCGTCGACCAAGGAAGAGCGGCAATCCTTGGTACCTAATTGCCTGCGTGTTCTTCCGATTCGTTCCGAGGTGAGTGTTTCTGCAGCACCGAAACCAAGAGGCGACCGGAGAGAGGAACTCTTGCTTCGCCGTCGATCACGATCTGTCTCGCCGTGAACTTGCGACCATAGACGTCCGTCGTGGCGTCGTCATCGGGGCGAAGGGTGGAGCCTTCGAGAGAAATGCCGGCAAAGAGACCGCGCGAACGTGAGTAGCTCAGAACCTCGGCTCGCATGTACGCATCCGTGTTTGCGGAGGCGTCGCGGCCCACTGGGCCTGCCGCCACAGACGCATCGCCGCCCAACTTGACTTTGCTGGCAGAGAATGGAACTCGCGCCCCGGTTATTCATGATCAAGAGGACGAGATCGGTAGCCTGGCCGCCGATTTGAAATCCAACACTGCCGCCTTCGAGCGCGTACATTGCTGGGGCGCCCCACGGTCCCCTAAAATTCTTGCCGGTGCGACAAACCATAGCTCCGCGGCCATAGCTTGCGCCAACGATGAACGCTGCCTTCAAGACGGAGGGAAAAACGATGACGCACTCGGCCTTGTCGATTACCTTTTGGGGAATGTTCTCGGGCGTATTCATAATTTCCCGCATCACGACTCCGGCATTGTGGAGCCGCTTTTGTTCTTTGTTGTTTTCCGCAAAAAGTGGCGCGGTTGCGATCAGACCCAAACACACAACGAGAATTGATTTACGTATCATCGCTGACCTCCATGATCAGAATTGCGCCTCGGCAGATTTCCCATCTCCGAAACATTTGCTTGCGCGCGTGCCAAGCAGCTACCAGCGGACGCCGCTATTGCTATTCCCAACATGATCAGATTGAACTTGTCGGAGGCTCGATATCTGTCTGGTTAAGCACACATTGGCACTATGGTTCCTGGGTTCATGGGATAAGGTCCGGCGAGGCTCCGAACTGGCGAGAGTGGACGCTGAGCGATTGGGCGCACTAGCTGGGTTTTCGGAGTTCACTTACAAGTCCCTTGGCCTCTTTCATCCGTTCTTTATAGAACGCCGGGCTCAAGAAAACCCCCTTGTCTCCGGTTCGCAAGTGCTGTTGGACGCCCTTCTTCGATAGGAATAACGCCAACGCCACGTACGTCTTGATTTCTTTTTCCAAGAACTGAATCACTCGTCGTTTAGACTCGTCCATTTTTCGCCTCCGGCCGGCAATTCGCCGCCTAGTTGCGTCGACGCATTGACGGACGGCATCCCCCTAGAGGCGACCGAGAAGTAAGAGGATGACAACGACGATAAGGACCAATCCCACGCCCCCAGTGGGGAAATAGCCCCACTCCCTACTGTGCGACCACCGGGGAAGAGCACCTACGAGAGCCAAGACCAAGAAGACGATCAAGATGGTTGCAAGCATTGCTTTCTCCTCTCTTTTGTACTCCGCCAACGTACGAATGTAGCTTTCGTTCCCTAACACCGGGGCGACTCGGCCGCATTGCGTTTGAGTCGCCCAGTGAAGCTAGATCGGGACGATGGTTAGAGCACGACGTTGATCGAAATGCGGGTTCCAGGATAGGACGGATTGCACAGGTAATATCCGCCATCGATGTAATCGACGTAGACGTCATCCGTGTAATACCAACCGACGGGCCACGGCTGAACAAATCCAAACCAATAGCCACCGTACTGAAAGCGAGAATATCCGCCGACGAGCCTTGGGCTGCCGATGCGGAATTCATGCCCGCGCCCAAAGTTGGAGCGGAAGCGATCGTCAGGGATGCGACCTTTGCTCCTGGCACTGAGTCGCAGTGCCGGCACGGCTCGTTGTCTCCGCTGCTCATCCGGGGTTCGCTGAGCGTGTTGTTGCCTTTGCTGACCTTGCTGCTCTCGCGCTTGCTGCTGCTGTTTGTTCTGGGTCTGCTGTTGGGCATGTTGCTGTTGTTGCTGCTGTTTGTTCTGGGTCTGCTGTTGGGCATGTTGCTGTTGTTGCTGCTGTTTGTTCTGGGTCTGCTGTTGGGCATGTTGCTGTTGTTGCTGCTGTTTGTTCTGGGTCTGCTGTTGGGCATGTTGCTGTTGCTGCTGCTGTTTGTTCTGGGTCTGCTGCTGGGCGTGTTGCTGTTGCTGCTGCTGTTTGTTCTGGGTCTGCTGCTGGGCGTGTTGCTGTTGCTGCTGCTGTTTGTTCTGGGTCTGCTGCTGGGCATGCTGCTGTTGTTCCGGCCTTGCGGACTTGTCCTGTTGTTGCTTTTCAGGCTTAGCCTGCTGATCCTGTTTTCCCTTGTGCTCCTGCTGATCTTGCCGTGCATAGGCTGGAACAGTAAGTGCAAGAAGTAGAAGTAAAGCTGTTGGGCCGACAATTTTGATACGTCTCATAGGTGTTGCCTCCGTCCCTGCGAATCTCCAGCGCCAGGCGCTGACCACGTCTGGCGTAATTTCTTCCGAGTAACCGTTTACGACCGCTGCTGTCAGTCCTTTTCCCCTTGGTTCCTTCAGGTTCGATTACGTCCCGATGCGAATTCGGGACAGGGAGTGGAATAGCCCGAAGATGTTCAAGAGCCACAAAACTATCGCGATGACTACGACGGCGTTCAAGATGGACTTGATCGTTCCCTCCATTGGGATGAAGCGATTGACCAGCCAGAGGAGAACCCCTACTACCATCAGAACTACCACGATTTGAAGCAAAGGCATGTGCGTTGACTCCTTCTCTACCGAAAGCCGGATACCCAGACCTGCCCGCAACTTCGGGCCGATTTCTATGTTTGTCCGAGAATTCTAATGACCGTGTGGAGCGGTGCCGGCTATCGCGGTCTTATTCGTGCGGAAATTCAGGATTCGTTTTTCGTTTGCGCCTGCGTACTTTTCCCACGAAAGACAAAATACTAGGTGGCACAACCTCATGTCTGTCCGGTTGCGGACATATTTACAACTAAGCAGTTGAGTCAGCAGCGGACAAGCCTGCTAAATCGTGCTTTCGCCGTCCAGAACCGATGCTCCGGCTCGGACGCTGATTCACCCAGAAGTCGGGAAGTGTTCCCTTTGGGACAGATCGCTTCCGAGGCGGATGGTACCTTCCAAGGAACAGTTTCCGCTTCGGGAGTTCGTCGAAAAGGAGGCTTTGAAATGAACCGTACTTACGATATTTTTAGGATACTCCCTGATTCCGCGCCTCTGTGGGTCGACGCCGTGGTTGGGCTGGAACAGGCCAGGAAACGCTTGAATGACCTCGCCGATGTTGAATCCGCGAACTACTTCATCTACGATTCCCACATGGCGACATTCATCAAGCCGTATCCTGCCGGCGTGGCTGTTCACGCAGCAGCAATAAGAGATAGCCTTTGAGGGCCCCGGAATTTTTCCGATGCTACGCTCTTTGTTTTGTGAAGCTTCACCGCTTCAATTTTGTCGCATCTTCGTAAGGGAGTTCTACGATGCCAACAACTAAGATCGCTCCGAGAATTGTTACGGTTCGCGATGCTGGGAAAAGAAATGGGAAGGCAGCATTTGACGCCCAGGCTTTCCTCGAATCGGCGGGTGTGGCTAGAAAGATTGTTGAGTTTCCCAGAAAGTCAACCATCTTCGCGCAAGGGGTTCCCGCCAAGACTGTCATGTACATTCAAGAAGGGGGTGTGAAGCTATCCGTGATCAATGAGGTTGGCAAAGAAGCTGTCGTGGCGATGCTGGGCCCTGGCGACTTTTTTGGAGAAGGTTGCCTCGCAGGACAGCCAATTCGAATTGGGATGGCCACCGCGATTACGCTGACTACGGTGCTTGTGATTGAAAGGGATGAAATGACGCGAATCCTCCATGCGGAGCACGAATTCTCCGATCGCTTTATTTCTTATATGCTCACCAGGAACATCCGAATCGAGGCGGATTTGGTCGATCAACTCTTTAATTCCACTGAAAAACGCCTGGCCCGAGCCCTTCTACTGCTTGCTCGATACGGTAAGGATGACCAGCCTCAAAAAGTTCTTACCAAGGTCTCGCAGGAGACGCTGGCAGAAACAATCGGGACGACGCGCTCCAGGGTAAATCTCTTCATGAATAAATTCAAGAAACTGGGCTTCATTAAGTATAACGGCGGCCTTCAAGTCAACAGTTCGCTCCTGAGTGTTGTCCTCCACGAATAATCGAAGCACCTAAGTGTTAGCGCTCCCGGTTCTGTAGGCGTCGTTCAAACCCTTTGTGCCTGTAACCGCTTGAACCCCTTGTTGATTTGGAAATTTGTGTGCTTGAGGACTAGTTTGGAAACTGGTTGAGCGCACGCCCCCGTACGGGCCGATTCCCATACATGCCGCCATTGCCGAGAGGACTTCCTACCTCCTTGTGAAATGTGATCGCGATCGCGGCCAGATACCTTGCTCTTTCAATCAACTGGAATTCGTCGAGAGAGGGGTTGCGCGGAACGCAACAATACATCTCCAGCGATCCAAGCAGTTCGTGATTCCCAGCAACAACGCTCGCAGAACAGAAAGGATACAAACCAAAAAGCGATGCGTTGAGCGCAACTGCGGCGAGATAGCTTGCGTCGTCATCTCGCAAGGAAATGAGCGAAACCAAGTTGCCAATCTGATAATCGAGAGCACTGCAGATTTCATTCAGGACTTCCGGGAGGGACGCGCAGGCGGAAATCGATTGAAGGATCTGCTCTTCCGCCCCCCGCAGAAACTGGATCCGTTCGTCGGAATTTGGATGCGGCTGGCGTTCTCGAGGCCGACCGAGCCGACGTAAGCGATGTTCGTCCATTGCACCCTCTCCTTTTCATGCCGCATTAATCGTGGATTCAGCTTAGTCCGGCCCGAACCGCTCTTGATCGTGCGTGTTTCATGGCATAGAGGACGCCATCCGCTGCGTATAAAAGGGCTCCAATGGTCTCAGCATCCTTCGGATAACTGGCAACTCCTACGCTGACGGAAAGCGCTGGCTCTTCGGTATCCTTCGCAAGAAGATCGCAAATTCGTGCTGCCACCAATGTGGCCGAAGCTGAGCTTGTCTCCGGGAGGACCAGGGCAAACTCGTCTCCGCCTTGCCGCGCTGCGGTATCTACCGACCGACTGCAGTCAGCCAGGACCTGCGCCAACCTGCAGAGCGCCCGGTCCCCCGTCAGATGACCAAATCGATCGTTGATCTCTTTCAATCCGTCAAGATCGAGCAACAGAAGCGAGAATTCCCGTTCCGTGCGCTTGGATCGGCTGATCTCCGCATGCAACACCTCGAAAAGCCGGCCATGATTGGCCAAACCAGTCAGCGAATCCCTCAAGACCTGACGACGCAGATGATCCTCAAGACCGCGCTGTTCTGTAATGTCGACAACAATGATTTCGTATCCGGCAAAATCTCCAAGGTCGCTAAAGACACCGCGGCCGCTGAGCCTGGCTTTCAGAATCGTGCCATTCTTTCGCTTCCACTCTATTTCGACTGGCTCGATTCGGGCTGACTCGGGCGAGCCTCCGGGCAATGGCTTCCCCTGCTTAAGATCGAGGACGATCTCAGACGCACCGTCCGCCGCCAAAAGCTCCTCTTTCGTGGGGTAACCAAGCATGGTCAAGAGAGCTTGGTTGACGTCGAGAAACTTTCCCTCCGCATCGCACCTGCATATTCCGTAAGCGGGATTTTCCACTAGCGCGCGATACCGCGATTGCGAGTGCCGCAAGGCCTTTTCTGCCTGTTCCAGCTCTACGCGCAGGTTCTTTTCGTTCAGGGCTCGGCGAACGGCCATTGGCAAGTGAGCAATATGCTCTTGCTCAACGTAATCGAAAGCGCCATGGCCCGCGAGCTCCGCCAGGGATTTACTTCCCGGGCCGGTGGTCACAAAGAGAAGCGGAATCTCCTGCACAGTCTGATGTAGAAGTAGCAAAGCCTCAAAGCCTTTCCAACTCGGGCTTGGGTACTCCGCCAAGACCACATCATAGGTTTGGGAGCGGAGCTGTTGCGCGCACTGTGTCAAGGTCAAAACTACGTCAGCGCTGACAATAAACGGCGCTTTCTTCAGCTCTTGCAGGCACTTGTCTACTACCTTTGCGTCGCCGTGGACGAAAAGTACTCGGATAGAGCGGCGTCTGTGAGAAGCCGTGCCCTCCGGCGGGAAGGTCGCGAGATCGAACTGCAAATCGTTCGGCACTAGGTGTTGAGCCCCAAGATGGATTAACCACGTCGCCTAAGGATAGCCGGGTGTCCGGCTAAGAGTTGCCCACTTCCTCTGCACCATAAGCCGGTAAGAAAACGGAGTCTGTTCCCTTTTGGACACTTCCGACATGAAACGCAACGCCAATGAAACGCAGGGCGGCCAGATGGGAACAGTGTCTGTTGCAGAAAGGAACGAATGTGTGCGAATTAGGACAGACCGGCGCCATTCAGATCCAGTAATGTCACTTCGTAAGTAGCGCTTACCTTCCCCGCTTTACCGCGCTATCAAGGGCAGGGAATGCAAAAACAGTTGATTCTGCTCGTCATCCTTCTGGCTAGTCATCTGTCAACGTCAGCGCAAACTTTCGCTCCAGAGATTGCCCCGGCGCAAGACCGGCTTGCGGAGAGTGCGCTTATGATTCGAACGGGGCCGACACCGTTGCTCGCGGCATCCTTTCTGGTGCCCGAGAATCTTGGAGAATCCGCCACGCCTTTCAGTTACCGGTTCGAGGAGGCGTACGAGCGTGACGGGGACTGGGAGAGCTTGCCGCTTATGCGTGAGGTCAAGACTCTGTTTCTCACGGAGTCGAGCCTGCAGCTCGTTCAATTTTGGAGCGGACATCTGCAATTTAATGGCTTTACGAGCACGCTTCACATGCAGAACGTGCAGTTTGGTCCCTCAGCCGCCGGTGGTCTGCAGGACTTTCGTCCACCGCGCCAAAATTATCCCGGCGGGCCGCGATCGGTCGATCTCTACGGCGTCAGCCTGAGCCTTTACTTCGGCCAGGACGCGCACATCGGACGTCCCACGCAGATATGGAGGCGTCTCGCGCAAATTGTCAGTGCCGTTCGATAGTCCGACGAGATCCATCGCTAACGGAGAGCTCCCGAAAGTTGAGGTCTTCCTTCAAAGCAACGCCATTTCCGGACGCCGTTCTTATAAAAACAAGAACAGGCTGTAGCACCTGAGGTAGAGATGTGTGCGCAAGAGAACAGAAATCGACTTTCCCCGGTTCTAGAATGGAATCGAAGGTGGAGTTTCAACGTGATTTCCAGCGGCCAATTCGCGCGCTTGATGTTTGTCTACTTCGCAGCTGCGATATGCACTTCGGCTCAGACACAGAGCGCCGTTCCTACAACCGCAGACATCGTTGCTCGGATGGCGAAGGCTCAGGCCGAGAACCGCGATAACGTACACCCATATATCGTCACGCGGGACTACAAACTATTCGGCCATGAGAGTTCTCTAGAGTCCAAGTCCCATGTGATTGCCGAGATAACCGTTGTGCCTCCGGACTCCAAGGAATACATCATCGAAAGTGCCAACGGATCCGGGTTGGGAGAAAGAGTTGTTCGCAAAACGCTCGACGGGGAGGTTTCGTTTGCAAGGGATTCTGGCTCGACCGACATCACGCGCAAAAATTATGATTTCCTGCTGGTCGGCGAGGATTTCCTGAACGGTCAGCCCTGCTATGTGCTCCAGCTACTTCCCAGGCGGACGTCCAAGGACTTGCTGCGGGGAACCATTTGGGTGGATGCCCATACCTACCTAACTCGTCGCGTCGATGGCGAACCCGCAAAGAGTCCGTCTTGGTGGTTGAGGGATGTGCGCGTTGTCCTAGTCTATGGCGATGTCGGCCCCATGTGGCTGCTGATGTCTTCGGAAGCAACAGCCAACGTTCGAATACTCGGACGGTCCACCATGGTTTGGCATAACGTGAGCTATCGACTGGGCGAGCTCACTCCTGGAGCTTCCGTGGCCCAGACCACGATTTCAACGGATGAGACAATCGCCGAGGATCAATGGTGATGTGGCAGTTTCTCAGCGCGGAGCTCGACGCCGCAATACCGGACTCCTGCCTGGTCGAACGCACGACATGATCAAGCTTGAATCGGCCACGGAGGAAAAACATGGGCCTTGAAAAGCTGAAGGGACGCGGACGGCTGGTGCCGACACTGGCGACGGGCCTCGAGTATCAGGTCAATTATGAAATCCACTTTCCCATTCTTGAGCGAGAGCCCATGGGCCGGCTGACGCCGAATCACATGTGCTCCTCGAGATGTTTTGTGCGGTCTGCCCATCATCACCGGATTCCAGATGGACCTTATTTCCTCCATATCAATGTGGGCCAAGTCCATCAAGTAAAGTCAATTGACGGCAAGTGGCATTACCTTGCGACTCGCTAACAGGAGAATTCCGGCCACGATTCAGGCTACCCGGAACCTCCTTACTGGAAAATCAAAGTGATTCACGAAGCCATCCACGATATTTACCGCGGTGTCACCTGTTTTCGATGTATAGAGCCGATTCCTGTGTCGGCAAAGCTGGCCGGTCCATGGGGCGAAAGCAATTGCCAAGAGTCGAACCCAACCTACAGCTTTCCGTTGAGATGCAGAGTCTGTGAAGAAGAGGGCATCTACTTAGTCAGCGACGTTCATGATTTCGAGGGAGAGCCCACACCTCGTCGATTGAATAAGCACCGGAACCATGCGCGTTTGCGGGCGGTGATATTATAAATATAAGTTGGTTGCTAAAGGGTTCGCCCGTTGCTATCGCTTCCGCACCCCGAAATCCTCTTAGGGTCGCCGCATACCCACGAACGCCCGCTATGATGATCGCTAAAAACGACCACCGAATGAAGCGATCGACTGTAACAATCAGGAATTAATATCGTTGATTGAATGAAACACTCGGAAAGTAGCTGTGAGGATTTTGGTGTCTTGTTAACTCGGACTTAAATTGGCGGACACCAAGAGTTCACAGGCCCCGGAAATCACCCGGGGCCTGCCAATTATACTGTGACGTGTTTATGGGCGTGTTGTCATGGGGAGACTTTGAGATACGGTCCCGACGGTGGTTCCGATCACGTCCCCCGATACGACCATTTCTACACGACGGTTTTGCTGTCGTCCTTCGGCTGTATCGTTGGATGCAACGGGTTGAGTTTTTCCGAAGCCCTGCGAGGTCATTGACGCCGCTGGTATGTTTTGGCTCGCCAGGTATTCCATCACCGAACTGGCGCGTCTCTCCGAAAGTACTTGGTTCATAGCATCGCTGCCGACGCTGTCCGTATTGCCCTCAATGGCCAACTTGAGATCCGGATAGGCGAGAACAATCCCCGATATTTTGGCCAGCTTTTCACGCGCTTCTGGGCGAAGCGTGTACTTGCCGGTGTCGAATAGCACGTCCGACAGGTTCACGACGAGACCGCGAGCGGTATCACGAGTAGTAAGGATGGCGTTGAATTGCAGCAGCAACTTGGCGCGAAGTTCTTCACGATCACGCACCGCTTGCTGGAGCTGCTGATCCGATGTGGCGGCCGCGGCTTTATTTCGCTCTGATTCCGCCTCCGCGTCTCTTTGCCCTTGTTGGGCATCTGCCGCGGCTTGATTGGCGTCAGCGGCAGCAGCGCGATTCCGGTCTGATTCCGCCTGCGCATCCGCCGTGGCTTGATTGGCGTCAGCCGCAGCCGCGCGATTCCGGTCTGATTCCGCCTGGGCATCTCGCTCCTGTTGCTGTGCCACCGCACTTGCCTTATCGGCTTCCACGCGTCGATTATTTGCATCGGCGGTTGCTGCATCGGCGTCCGCCACTTGATTGGCCGCTGCATTCTTTTCCGCGTCCAGGCGATCGGCATCGATCCGTTTCACTGCGATTTCACGGGCGTCGTCTGCCGTCTGCACAACTTCGCGCGAAGTGGAAATAAGCGCCTTCTTGTCGATGTGCTTCATTGTCGCTAGACCATCGGCTTGCTTCATCTGAGCGACAGCATCCCCATAGCTGGAGGTTGCGTTCTCTTCGGCGCCGGCCGACTTAGCGATACGCACCGCATTACGCGCCTCATAGAATTCGAGCGGCAATTTGGCGCTCAAAACCACGGGATCGAACTTATAACCCGTTGGAATGTAGCCACCCCGGTCAATGAGCTCATACCGGGCATCCACCACTTCGCTCGTACCTTCCGTGTCTGGTCTAATTTCATTTTCGAGGACCACTGCATTGCTTGGACGCCTGACCGCGTAATAAGGCTCGGCAGTCACTATGAGAGCAAACGCCTGGAGGTCTGTTGTGACATCCAGCTTGCTGCGATGGTTATCGCCAACCAATACTTCGCCCAGGTTAACGGACCGACCCTCAGGAGAAATCGCCCACATTACATACGTGAGATACTCATTACCAAAAGCAGTTGGTCTATCGAGCCCCGCGAATTCGGCGTCGATTTTTATGGCGCCGCGCTTGCTCTCCACCCGCGCTTCTCCTGTCGCTGCTGGCATCAAGTCGGTACCCCGGAAATTTATCTTTGTGCTGCCATTGCGGTGCTCATATTTGACTGCATGCGTCGTCCGGCTGACTACGCTCACCCGATATGTGGGCGTCTGATTGGATTTGCTGGAGGTTGCGGGTTGGGCATGAGCTAGCGTCGATGCGCTCAAACCCATGAGGACTGCCAAGAGTACTGCTGAAATCTTCATGGTGAGATCTCCTTAGAAAGCTGCGTGGCACTAGTATCGGTGCTTTGCGAATCTGAATACTGTCCGTTAAGGTACCTTTTATCTCGAAGTATCCAACTCGTCAGTAGCGCGTTTATCAGGATCTGGGCGACCCTTGAGGTTTTTCGGCTGCTTCCTGTAACCGGTGAGTCTCTCGCGCTGCACAACTCAGAGGCGAACAGCATAGTTCCGGAATGGCGCTGACTACTCTTGCCAAGGATCCATATCGAACGTTGGCCTGGACCATTCCACATTGCGGTATGGTTTCGCAGGCGGTGGCGTTCAACATGTTCTTGGCTTTCTTTGAGAATTTGCCACCGATTCCGTTCATTTCCCAGGACGCGGCCCGGCCATGAGCATGGGAAATATGGCAACATCCTTTTATTGGGGCGGAAAATCGACGTTTCCGGTGATCTGAAAGGTGCGAGGAAAAAACCTAGGACTGGTTGGCGGAGGACGCAGTCCAGTGCGAACCGCTCTCCCTGCTAACAGGGAAATATACAGGGATTTCATAGTTATCACAGCCACTATTTGGGCCCTAATACTATCGCGATAGGGACCTTAGCCTACCTTCGCGGGCTATTCGAACAGGGATTTCTAGCGAGGTAACAGGGAAAATTTCCAGCAACGGTCTTCCGCCTGGCGTAATCAGTACAGCATGGTGCCCTTCTCGATGGGTGGCTTTCACTGCGACTCCCATCTCTTGGGCGTTCTTTTTATGGGTAGGCGCGTAACAGAACTGTGCTTCTGCAATTTCGAACGTTGTCCGCGATCACTCCCAAATCTTAGAGGCGGTCTTTTTCAGGATGGGCAAAACACGTTCCGTTAGATATTTGCGGTTCGTACGCATTGGCGTGCCGACAATGCACATTGCGGCGAGCATTTGGCCGGACCGATTTAGGACCGGGACAGCAATCGAACAAACCGATTGCTCGTATTCCTGAGTTACGATCGACCACCCTCTTTCCCGATCACGCTCAATGATCTTGATCAATGAAGGTATTGAAGTCTCGGTTGATTGGGTATGTTTGATGAATTCGGTGTCGTTCAGCGTACGAATCAAATTCTGCTGAGACAATCCTCCAAGCAATACACGCCCAATCGAAGTGCAATAGGCCGGTGATCGCCGGCCGACCGCGAGATTGATCGTCAGGAGATTCTGCGCATGAACGCAAGCGACAAGCACGATATGCGTTCCGTTGAGAACGCCCATCGTTGCAGATTCGTTGACCGTCTCTACCAAGTCGATCATTCGATTTTCGGCAATACTCCACCATGGCACGCTCGAGAGGTAACTATAACCAAGGTCCAGAATGCGCGGTGTTGGGAAGAAAACGCGACCCTCTTTCTTTAGATAGCCGAGCGCCACAAGTGTGAGCAAGATTCGCCGCGCCCCTGCACGATCAAGACCGGCCCTTTCCGCTACCTGAGTCAGAGTCTGGCGCGGATTCTCGGCGCCAAATGTGCGGATTACCGCGAGACCTCGCGCGAGAGATTGTACGAAGTTATCGCCTGCTTGGGGTGGGAGCGACAGCACAGGGCGGGTAGTTTACTTGAACCTGAACTGTGCTTCAATGAATTCGCTTTCAAAATAAAAATACGAGACCGCAGAAATTGCTGCCACCTTCGACGCGACGCCAGCCGTTCAGTCGCCGCATCATTTCCGGCAAAGCCGATCCTCACCTCGGGGCACAATATATGACTGCAGCCCGCCCGACGAAAACCGAACCTTTGTCGAAACTGGATTTCTAGCCATTATTCGCTATACGAACATCTTTACTAACGGCAACAGGCGCGGGAATAAGGCAAAACAACGCACGTCGCGAGGCGCGCTGTTGGAATTGAACCGGTCCAATGTATGAAGTACCGTTCTACCTGACCGCCCCATATATTGTATATAGGACAGTAC
Organism: uncultured Acidobacteriota bacterium; assembly: GCA_963754105.1. Taxonomy (GTDB): domain Bacteria; phylum Acidobacteriota; class Terriglobia; order Acidiferrales; family UBA7541; genus Palsa-295. Next base: position 203,415 of record CAVWEZ010000004.1, on the reverse strand, counting down.
ATAAGTAACGCCTCGGGTTCACCCGCATCGTGATTTCCTGTGCAAGCGATCTCTCTCGACTGTGTGTCGCAAAAAGTCAGAAAAAGTCTTGACAACGAAAATGCCATTGCGCTAGCATCCGCGCGTTTCTTGAAGTGCGCTATACGAACATTAACCTCGCTTGTTAGAAGTGCTTCACAGCAATGGAGCGTAAGCGCTCCGGGGGGCGGTTTGGGTGAGAAGCTGCGTCTACATGCGTGCAGATCCAATCCCAAATTCGTTGCGTTGCGACAAGCGGATAACAGCGATGAATCTGCACCCGTGGAGGACAGAAATGCCTTTGCTCCTTACAACGCGCAAATCTCTGGCTACGATCGTTTTTGTCGGCTTGATTTTTCTCGCAGCGCTTACGTCGAGAGCGCAGATCAGCACAGTCACAATCAACGGAGTTGTCACAGACAGCAGCGGGGCCACTATCCCGGGCGCGAAGGTCACTGTGACGGACAATGCGACTGGCGCACACCAAACAACAGAGACCGACGACATGGGTCGCTATACCATGGTGAACCTCCGGCCGGGAAATTATAACGTACAGGTTGCCGCTAGCGGTTTCGCCACGACCACACATACGAACCAAGCCTTCCTTGTAGGACAGACGCTTACTCTCAATTTCGCGTTGCAGGTGGCCAGTGTCGCGCAGACCGTGGAAGTTTCGGCGGCGCCTGAAGCAGTTCCGACATCGCAGAGCATGGTGAACATCGTTATTGAGCCTTCGGAGATCAGTGAGCTGCCTTCGGCATCGCGGAGCTTCTCCGATTTGGCCGCCCTATCCCCTGGCGTCACTGTGTCCGGGGGTACCTCGGCGGTATCGAACAGTGGTCAGTCCGTTACCATCGGCGGCTCAACGAGCTTCCAAGTAGGCTGGGTCGTGGATAACGCGACAGCGGAGAACAACTTCTACGGCGGGCAGATGTCGAAGTTCGCCCAAGATTGGATCCAGGAATTTTCCCTAGTTTCTCAGCAAGCCCCCGCCGAGTACGGTGAAGCTGCCGGCGGATTCATCAACGCCGTTACGCGATCGGGCGGCAATGAGGTCCACGGCCGCGCGTACAGCTATTTCCAAGACAATGCGTTGAATGCCGAACCCCACTTTTCTAAACCAGGAATCAAGCCTCCCTACAATCTCGAACGGCCCGGCGGAATGATTGGCGGTCCGATCAAGAAAGACAAGCTGTTCTACTTCGTCGGTTATGAGTATTTCCGTGCGCTTCAAAGCATTCCCAGCACTGTGCCAGCAGGTTTCGGCGCGGGCGCTGCTCCTGGAAACTATACTGGAGTTAACACCAGCCACATCGGCATGGCAAAAGTTGACTGGGAGAAATCGGACAAGGATCGCTTTACGTTCCGGTACAACACCGAATACGATTTCTCGACAAACAGCGGGCTCGGAGGCACAACAAGTTGGGGCGATGCTTCCAATCCCGTTATTAGGCACTGGCTCCCGATGATGTCGTGGACGCGGACGATCTCGCCGAACACCGTCAACCAATTGACGGCGACTTATGGGCGCGAATCGGAGGATGGCAGCTGCAACTATTACAACTTGGTCGGGCCGTATCCCGGTTATCCCTCCCAACCGGGATCTAGCCCTTTGGGCGATCCGGTGAATTGGGTTGCCTATATTAATTATGCCGCGGCAGGTGTAGTGGTCGGCTGCCCGCAGTCGGGCTGGGCACAAAGCCACTACATCAGCTGGAGACAGGCATACATTTCAGACACGATGCACATCAATCGGGGTGCGCACAGCGTTGCAGTGGGTGTGACGCCCGGCTACCAACAAGTGTGGTGGGGCGGGGTACTGACGGACGGCTTCGGGGCATTTACGATTAATGGAACGAAACCATTCAATCCTTCCGTTTCCAGCACCTATCCGACTGCCGATCTGATGAACGGGTACCAGTGTGATCGATGGCCGTGTTGCCGAATAGAATCCGACGAGAGGGGCAATCAAGAATTAGTTCGTCCCTGTCCTGTTTCGACACTAGGAGCTTGCCATGGTCACGGAATTCCTATCTAGGGTCCGGAGCCACATGTGCGAATTCATGCGCGAAAACAGGTTCGATGTGATGCCCATGGTCTAGACAGCCATGCTGGAGAACTTAGGTCTGGCGCTCACGCACGGGGTTGTGGATTTCGGACGCGCTTGGGCCACGAATTTTGGCGTCGCGAATTTTGGCGTCGCGAAGTAGCGCCTAAGCTCTGTTCCCCATATTGCCACTCCGATGCGCAAGTCCTATAATCCATGCCGAATCCCACTATCCAAGAGGGCCATCATGCATGACGAGCGAAGGCCGAATCTTCAGGCCAGCCTTCGAGACATGAGTTTGTTCGTTGCCGCCTACGAGAAGCTGTCTTTCACCGCGGCTGCTATTTCCGAATACGCGACCCAGTCTGGCGTCTCCCAACATGTCCTCCATCTGGAGAATACCTTCGGAACTAAGCTATTCACTCGACGTGGCGGCAAGATCGCCCCTACTTCCGCAGGTCACTGTTTTTATAATCACTGTATCGAAGTGCTGCGTGCACAGGCTATTGCGGTCGACGCCGTCAGACAGTACGCACGCGGTGTTGATGGTGAGATTTCTGTAGGATTCATTCCGGCGATGACGCGGTGCGCGCTGACACCGATTCTGAGACGGTTCAGCCAGGAGCATCCTAATGTAATAATACGGATTGTCGAGGGTTCAAGCCCCATACTCACGCAACAAGTGCATTCGGGGCAACTCGACTTTGCGGTCATATCTGCGTTTGCAGGAGCCCCAGGGTTGAGGTGTCGTTTTCTGCTGCGCACACCAGAGGTGCTCGTATCTAGACGAGGAACATCCCTGGTTCATGGCGCGCCGGTGCGACTGAGCGATCTTGGACCGCTAAAGCTAGTGCTAGTCAGCAAGGCTAACGCCCGCCGGGCTCGTTTGGAAAGCTACTTTGCCTCCAACGGCGTGAAGGTGGAGCGCTTTCTTGAACTGGACAGCATGTTCGGAACGCTGGATTTCATCGCTCGAACAGAATGGATGACAATTGTGGCTTCTCTCGTCATGATGGATGAAAATGAGGCGAGTCGTTTCACAGTCAATCCGATCGTTAAGCCTTCTCTCAACTTAGATCTAATGGTAATCGAGCCTGCTCGAAAGCCGTTGTCGGGCGCCGCCAAGGCTTTCCTACAGATCGCGGAGGATGAGACTCATGGAATCGCGATCGAGTGGAATCGTTCGAGCAATGAGCGACTCTCTCAGAAAGCGCCCGCATCGTTGACCCTGGCAAAGGCATCCAGTATTGCTCATCGAAAAAGGTCCAATGTCGCCAACCATCGTCAGACAAAAAAACATGCGTAGCTTTAGACCCTGACGAAATTCTGCTTGCCCTAGCTAAATTTCATATTATCGAGAGATCCCATTCGAATTCATGATGTGCGACAGTAGATCATATTATTCTCCGTGAGTAGTGGTTGAGGCTTATTCTCGGCGTCGCCAATCCGTGTGACTGGCTGTCTGCTCTGGCGCGGAAGTGGAGGTAGCAGTCTCAGATGAAACTGCGGCGGCAAATTCTGGCGGCAATCCTCCCGAGCACGGCAGCCTTGTGGGTGACGCTCGCAGTTTTCGCTCAGGTTGGCGAAATTCTAGAGGCTAGGCTTACACCGGTGCCGATGGATCTTGGGATGTTGTCCAGGATCGCTGGATCGGGTTCGCTCACGGCTACGCTCGACGGGAACAGGCTGGTCATTCACGGAAGCTTTTCAGGACTACGCTCACCCGCTACGAGCGCCCAAATTCATCGTGGCGCGAAGGGAATTCGGGGACCCGCGATACTAGAATTGACCATTTCGAAGGCCGAGAGTGGAAGCATTGGAGGGTCCTTCGTGCTCACCGCCGAGCAGGCCAACGATGTCAGGCATGAGAGGTTCTACGTGCAGATTAATTCCGAGCGTGCTCCAGAGGGCAATCTTTGGGGATGGCTCTTGCGATAGAAGGAACGAACAATGTTTGGATCGAGGGTGCGTCGATTTCTGGCGCGGTCGGCGCTAGCTGCGTTCATCTCGACTTTCGCTGGGGCGCAGCAGGTTGGCTCGCTTGGAACGTATACCACCGAACAAGCGGACGCTGGCCGCGCTCTTTATGGGGCCAGGTGCGCGGCCTGTCACCTCCGTGATCTCCGCGGCAGCAACGAAGCACCTCCTTTGGCAGGCGGCAATTTCCTGAACGCCTGGCAGAGTCGCACCGCTGTCGACCTGTTCAACCGAATTCGTACAACTATGCCACCGAACAATCCCGGCTCCTTGAGCGACCAGGATTCCGTCAATATTGTGGCCTTTATCTTGGAGGCGAACGGCGCTGCGGCAGGCCCGAAAACATTAACGGCCGCATCGGCGGTTTCCATTAGTGGGGTCGCAAAGGGCGGCATGGCGAACGCGCAGGCGCCAGTAGCCGTCGCGCAACTTGCTTCGGGGCCCGGACCTTCCAGTTCCACCACCGGTCTGATGTTCGAAGGAGAAGTAAGAAACTACGTGCCGGTTACTGATCAAATGCTACTCCATCCCGATCCGAGCGATTGGCTAATTGTCCGCGGCAATTACCAGGCGTGGAATCACAGTTCTCTTTCGCAAATCACAAGGAGCAATGTTCGCAAGCTTAGACTGGCGTGGGTGTGGGCCATGAATGAAGGGGGAGCGAATGAGCCCACGCCGCTGGTGCATAACGGGATCATCTATCTGGCAGATACTGACAACATTGTGCAGGCCCTCGACGCGCGTACTGGCGAACTCATCTGGGCAAACCGCGTAAGGCCCACCGGACAGCAAGGAGGTGGAATGGGGGCGATGCGCAATCTCGCGATTTACCAGGATAAGGTATTCGTAGCCACGACGGATGCCCACCTGATCGCGCTGAACGCTCGCACGGGCGAGACGGTATGGGACACTATCATTGCCGATAACAAGAAGGGATTCGGTAACTCCAGTGGCCCGATTGTTATTCGTGGGAAAGTACTGCAGGGGCTCAGCGGTTGTGATCGGTACAAGGCCGACGAAGCGGAACAAGGCTGCTACATTAGCGCATACGATCCCGCGACGGGTAAGCTAATTTGGAGGTTTAACACCATCGCACGCGCTGGCCAGCCGGGTGGCAACACTTGGGGCAAGCTCCCAAATATGTTCAGGGCTGGAGGCGAAACATGGATCACTGGAAGCTACGACCCGGAGCTAAATCTCACGTATTGGGGTGTAGCCCAAGCGAAGCCTTGGATGCGGGCGAGCCGGGGTGCCTCCGCCACTGATCAGGAACTTTACACAAGTTCGACTTTGGCCCTGCGTCCCGACGACGGCACGCTAGCTTGGTATTTCCAGCATGTCCCGAATGAGACGCTCGATCTTGATGAAGTGTATGAACGCATTTTGATTGACATTGGCGATCTCAAGACCGCGTTTACAATCGGCAAGGCGGGCATTTTGTGGAAGCTCAACCGGGAAACTGGGGCTTTTCTTGCTGCTAAGGAAACGTTGTTTCAAAACATATTCAGTGGGTTCGATCCGAAGACCGGTAAACTCACGTACCGGCCCGACATTGAAGACCAACAAATCGGCGCGTGGGTGCAAGCATGCCCCGGCACCGAAGGCGGCCACAATTGGCCGGCCATGAGTTACTATCCGCGGGGAGGCATTCTCATCATTCCGCTCAGCCAGAGTTGCATGGAGATGTCTGGCCGAAAAGTTGAATTCGCCGACGGTTCGGGCGGCACGGCCGGAGACCGCCGCTTTTATGAGATGCCCGGAACCGACGGCAACGTCGGTAAGATCGCCGCTTACGACGTCAAGACGCTCAAGGAAGTGTGGAGCAAACAGCAGAGGTCCCCGTTTCTCACAGCCGTGCTTTCAACCGACGGTGGCCTCGCGTTCGTGGGCGACCTGGACCGCCATTTTCGCGCTATCGATGCCAGAACAGGAGAAACTATCTGGGAGACGAGACTGGGAACCTCCGCGCAGGGCTTTCCGGTGACTTTCAGTATTGCGGGTAAACAATATATCGCGGTCACCGCGGGACTAGGGGGCGGCAGCCCTCGCAACGTCCCCCGAGTGATTCTGCCAGATATTCACTATCCACCGAATGGCAATGCTCTCTACGTATTCACCCTGCCAGGTCAAGAGTAGCTGCTGGTCATCAAGCGGACGCTTCTACATTTCGGTGATCCCCTAGGGCACCCGGTGCGACCGCGAACACTTGTCTTTCCTCGCCTACGGTCTCGCCCCGGGCAGAACTTCCGTGTTGGCGTGTTGCGACCGTCGACGCGGAACGCGCTTCGGGTACGACTCAGTTGCCTATGAATCTCCACATTTGGATCTTCCCGCCATACGGGACCTCGCCGACGATGATGTCGCCCTTCGAATTGACGGCAATGCTATGAGGGTCTATGAAGTCGCCGCTCTGGTTGCCCGGCCGACCGAATTCTGAGAGTATCTGCCCCGACTTTCGGTCCAATATGTAAATTACGTCGTCGGCACCGTCGGCGACATAGATGAACGTTTGGGCCGGGCCCGGGAAAAGGCTACCCACCCTGCAGCACCAACCGCATCCTCGGAGTTAGCGCGGTGCGCCGTCGCACTGTTGATGCGAATGCTTCTCCTAAAATTGCCCATTTTGTCGAAAACCTCGACACGATCACCCAGTCTGTCGCACACATACACGAGACCGTCGTCACTAATGGTCAAGCAGTGCACGGGACCCAAGAAAACGCCGCCAACCCCTTCATCGCTTTCGCTTTGCGAAGCTTGGCGCCCCCACTGACGCAGAAAATGGCCCTCGCGATCAAAAACGACGACGCGCCTATTGCCGTAACCATCGGAGACGTAGATGTCTCCGTTGTCCGGGTCGACGGCGACTTGCGTCGGCTTGAACAGCGAGGTGTGACTCGCATTCAAGGCTGTGCCTTTGGCAGTTCCGTCCAAGCTGTCCATTACTCCCCGTGTCCCAATTTGGAGCAACATCCTGCTGCCATCATGAGTGTATTTCTGAACAATCCCGTCATTGTTACCCGCAGTCCAAAAGTTGTTGTCCTTGTCGATAAAGCAACCGTGCTGGGTCTTAGCCATGAAGTTACGATCTCCCCAAGCGTTGACCACATTCCCGCCCGGGTCAAATTCGATAACCGGCGGTGCCGGCGTCGCCAAATTATGCTCCTTGAGCTCGGTAACCCCCCGGGTAACGACGAACACATGGTCATGGGAATCGACACACACACTCCCCACTGAACCAAGCACCCACCGATTCGGCAGAGGCTTGGGCCAGCTCGGATCGTACCTAAACTGTGGTGCTGGCGATGGCTCTTCTTTGGACTGGCTCTTGAGCTCGAGAGAGAGGGGACCCAATGTTCCTATCCAGATGCTGAGGAGTGGGATGATCAAAATCCAGCGAGCCCGTAATTCAATCTTCATGCCTCGCCTTCTCTTGCTTTGCGTCGCACGCAATACCCAGCCCACACAAGGCTTACGCTTTGAGATCAAACCAACCCATCTGGTGAGTCCGAATTCGTCCGATAGAGGGAAAAAGTTCCCGCGTCATTTTTCGCCGAGAAGCGCGCGGCCCGCGGTTATCGAGGGGACGTCGGAACGAATGATGTTCCATCCCTCCTTGACCCGCCTCGCTACGTCGTCTGGAGTTTTAGCTGTGATGGCGCAAGCGATTCTATGGGACTTACATACCTCCAGAACGCGTTGAAATCCGGCCTCTACTTCCGGCGAGTCAGCAGGAACACCCATAGAAAGATGCAAATCGCCGCCAGCGCCGACAAAGAGAGCTCCGACACCTGGCACAGACGCAATATCCTCGAGGTTCTTCAAACCTTCGACCGACTCAATCATAATAATCGCCAGCAAGTCGCCGTCAGGGTTCAGCGGCCATAGATCTGCCCTTCGTTGATACTCCTCTCCGCTAATTCCCCAAACCCAAAGAGCATTTGTCCACCCTATCCCTCGTTCGCCGACCGGCTGAGGGTATTTGGACGTTCTTGTTTGTGGATATCGCATGCTCTGAACTGCAGCCATGGCCTGATCTTTCGAGGACACGCCATTGAAAATGAAGCCCATCAGTCCCATGTCGAGGGCCTCTTGGACGACCCACTGGGACCGGTCCGCTTCTTGCGGAAAACGAGCGAACAAGGCCACGTTCGGTTGTAGGTTGCCCTTCTGGAGAACCATGCCCCGGTCCGACATTCCCAGAAGAAACGTGTAAAGTGAGGAAAAATCCACGGGATTATGCTCCTCGTCCGCGTAAACGAAGTCCACTGGCGCACGAGAAGTTTCGCGAGCGTTCGCAAGTGATAGATCACTCGTTATAAGACCGTAGACTGTCTTACCCTCCTCCAGTTTCGCTACGACGGGATTGAGGTGGATCGGCCTTTGCTGAGCCCACGACGCGGTGGCGGTAATGAGAATCAAAACGATAGTCATGCAAACAGCGGCGCTCCCCTTCCGGTAACAGGGGGCGTAAGAATTTGACTTCCGATCTCCCAAAGACTTCACAAAGCAGACCCTGTCCTTACAAATCCACCTAAGTTCTTCCATATGAACTCGTCTTCTTGTGCCTGGCCCACACCTGTTCAAATGAGATAAAGAGCTGTATTCCAAATCATGATCACTTTAAATCAATTTTGATTAGCAAATTCGTGATTTGCTTTCCTCTCTCAACCTTCATTTGGTGTGGTGTCCCCGCTGGGATGTGCACTACGTCGCCAGCGTGGAGTTTTATCTCCTCGCCCCCGCGGATCGACGTCCCACGAATCTCGTGCGGTCTGATCGTCGCAGGGTCGACGACAGTCCCCCCTAGCACTATGGTCCCCTCGCCACTCTGAACAACTAGTATGTCGTTTTGGGTTTCGTGTACCTCGGCTCTGCCATCGGACCTGCGCTGTTGCATCAGAAGTTTGTGGTTGCCGGAGTTGCTCAACTCCTGTGTGGGAATTTGGTCCTTGTTATTGGTCGAGAGCTGCTTTTCGATATCCCTAAGCTGTGATGTGGTCCAGACCTCGAAGCCTCGTGGCTCGGACCTCGCAGACAGAGTCATAGCTGTTCCGAACAGCACAAGGATCGCAATTGTTTTCATTTCTTCCTCGATTCTGCGTAGATGCGGATTTATGTCGTCCCATGGGAGCCCGTGGGTTCTGAGCCGATCCGAGCTGACATAAGCCAGTGCGTCTACGGACCTTTTCCACTGTTTTGTAAGACAAAACCAACCGCTGGCCTAATCGCCCAACTGGAATACCGAGTGACTACAGCTGTTGCCAGGGTGCTCCATGAGCGACTGGATTTTCGATTCCCGATTTCAGAACTCGCGAAAGGCCCAGTCTCATCCCCACGAACCCGAGGATTATGTGTTAGGCGCAGCACACCACAAGATTATTTGATCTACTAGGATACATTAGGAATTCGAATGGCATCTGATCGGCCGCATCCTTTGGTCGGTGGTAGAACTACCCTTAAGTCGAGCGGCAATAAAAGTCCCAACCAGGACTTGGATCGACCACCTTGAACTGCTTCAGGTTCGGGTACATGTCTCTAATTCTGGTTTAAAGATGGAAACGCGATTTGAACACAAGGAGCCGTCATGACGAGATGTGATTGCGTTCTTGCGTGCTTGTTGGTTTTGGGGTTGTCAACAACAACTCTCGGTCAGGTGAGCAACGAGAACGCAGATTTGCGAAGAGTACTTTGGGATGCCAGCGAGCAGTGGCTCTGTGTTGGACCGTATCAAAAACCGCATGAAGACTGTGTCGAGTTTCGGAATAAATACTTGGTCGATCAGTTTTTCGAGATAGACGAGGCAGGCACGGTTCAAACGAAAAACGAGATCCTCGCAACGGAATCTACCCATAATCCGGCTGGAGCAGGACCTTACCCCGACGCTTTTCAGCTTAAGGCAGTTTACGGAGACTTCGCGATGACAGTCGATCATACGGCGTTCAAAACCATCGATTCCAAAGGCGGGCTCGCGTTCACGTCGGATGCCAAGGTGCTGCGTTTGTTTGTACGGGAGGGTGGGCAGTGGAGACCAGCCGGCGCCGCAATGGTGCCTATCGTCCCGCCGGCAATTTCAAACGGTCCGTTGGCGAGTGACGGCACGAAGGGCATCAGCCCGGACGCGCAACTGGAGAAGCGCTTGGCTGAGATCGATCAGAAGTGGATTAATTCCACGAGTGATAAGCGAGAGAAAATAGATTACTTGAACCAGTTGTTCACCGATCAGTGGTACGAGATACTTGGCTGGAACCCGACTGCGGAAGAAACCAAGCTAAAGCTGCTTGATTCAATTGCGAAGAGCAAGAGTGAACCTGGGCTCGGCGTATTTTCGGACGAATTCAAGCTAATGGCCGTACATGGAAATGTGGCGCTGGCGACTGATCGGAGAACGAGGAAGTCGCTCGATGTCAACGGGCATGTGGTCTCGACTCCCCATCGGTCTCTTCTTGTATTCGTCAAGGAAGGACCAGAATGGCGGTCTGCTGGGGGTGCTGTAGTCCCAATTGTGCAACCTTCGGAACGCTAGAAAATTAATGTTTCTCAGGAAAGCGCCATGTCACGTCGAGACGAAGTTGTGGACAAGAGTGAGTACGAGCGGTGGCTGCGTGAGAACAAGATCGATCGCCGATCGGCCATTAGACGTACCGGGGCCCTGGCGTTCGCGGTCGCCGCGTCTAACTTGATGGTTGGCGCGGGCCAGTCGCAGGTTCCGCAGCAGTCGACCTCTACGCTCATCAGAGACGGCTACATAATCTCTATGGACAAAAAGATCGGGGATATCGAAAGGGGCGATGTTCTGATCGAAGGGGGAACAATCTCCGCAGTCGGAACCAATCTCCATGCGTCGAATGCCGAGATTGTGGACGCCTCGTCAAAACTAATTCTTCCCGGACTCGTAGATGCCCACGCACACACCTGGGCCAGGGTAACTCGCGCTCACGTGGAAATGGATTATTGGAATGTCCTAGAGCTGAAATTGATGCCCTTTTATCGATCAGATGACATCTATATTGCGAGCCTGCTTTGCTGCGCGGAAATGCTTGACGCCGGGATCACCACACTGTGGGATTACGCCCACGCCATGTATGACGACCATATGGCAGATGGAAATATCAGTGGACTTCGAGATTCTGGCATTCGTGGGGTTTTCGGTTACGGCCTTCCTCATGTAGCGGTACCGCCCGCCGCAATAGATGGGGCGCGACGAGCAAAAGAGAAGTATTTTAGCTCTTCCTCCAAAGACGAACTGGTAACGTTTGGAGTGTCCACTCGTCTCGGAGAACCGTATCCGTACCAGTGGCCGACGCCTCCTGGCATTGGCGACCCATTTGCGAATGCCGTTCACGATCTTCGACTCGCCAGAGAGATTGGCGTAACGCGAATTCATATGCATGCGACTTTCAAGCCCGAAATGGCCGTGGGACATCTAGTGACACGGCTCCATGACGCCAAGCTACTGGGCCCCGATATCACGTTTGTGCACGCAACCTTCGTGACTGAGAACGAAATCAAGATGATGGCAGACAGCGGAACCCCGGTTGTGATCTGCCAGAATAGCGAGACTGGGTCCACGACCCAGCGTTTCCTGCGCCAAGGCGTGACAACTGGGGTTGGAGATGATGCCGGGACAAATCGTGCTCCCGTTGACTTATTCGGCTCGATGCGAATGATGCTCCAGAATGATTTCAAACTGGACCAACGGACGAATTCCGGGGAACATGGGCCGTCCAGGATGCTTACATACCGGCAGGTCCTTGAAGCGGCGACCCTAGGCAGCGCGCGGGCAATCGGACTTGAAGACAAGATTGGAAGCCTGACCCCGGGCAAACGAGCCGATGTGATCGTCATCGATCTAGACAATCCCAGCTTGCTGCCCCTAGACACAGACTCGCTTGCTTCTATCGTCATGCAAGGTCAGGCAAGCGATATTAGCTGGGTCTTCGTTGACGGGCGAGTGCGAAAGCGAGAAGGCAAACTAGTTGGCATTGATCGGGCGCGCCTACGCAATCTTGCACGCAGTTCATATGATTATCTTCGCAAGAAAGCTGACCTCCCGGCCGGCACATGAGGGAGCACACACAATCCTTGAGGCGCGAGACATGATGCCTATAGAAGCGGCCGGACTGCTGTGAGCCCCGGTTGCCAATCGCTACCTCGACCTAAGACTCGACCGCCAAGATCCCCGCGTTACCAGTCCGGCGAACCGCCGATCCGATTTGGGCCTTAGAAGACTGCTACTATTTCTTCGAGCAGGAGTTGCACGGCAAACCAGGAGTGTTCACGCGAATCTTGTATATGGTCGATCCCGCCGCCATGTAGACCGTCTTCCAGTCCGGGTCGCCAAAAGTGAGGTTCGCAACCATCTTGGAAGTGAGAATCGTACCGAGGTGTTTGCCTTCCGGGGAAATGATCCACACTCCCCCTGGGCCTGTTGAATAAATGTTCCCCTTTGAATCCACTCTAATCCCGTCGACGTACCCGGGAAGACTGCCCCGCATATCGATGAGCGTTTGCCCATTGGTGACGGTATCGTCGGCTTGAACATCGTAGCGTTTGAGAGAGTTTCCTTCGGCAGTCACGTACAAATACCTTTCGTCCGGTGAAAACGCGAGCCCGTTTGTATGGACAATATCGTCGATGACTGGCGACACCGTTCGCCGCTTGATCATGAAGATAAACATATGGTCCAGCCCGTCTTTGGTCAGCACCCTGGGAGCGTTTGGCCCTGGCCCCGAGCGTCGTAGACCACTAAACGTATCCGAGAAGTAGATCGTTCCGTCCTTCTTGACGACAACGTCGTTCGGACCATTGAATCTTTTCCCTCCATAGTTATCGGCGAGGATTGTGCGTTTGCCGTCCTTTTCGAGCCGTTCGACTGCTCGGTCTCCAAAAGCACAAATGATGAGTCTGCCTTGCAGATCTACCGTGAGTCCATCTGATCCAAGGTCAATGAACGGATAGTTGGTTGATCCACCGACGGTAAGCATCGTGTGGCCATTAAACGGACCCGTGTAGCCACTCCGGTCCAGATACACCGAAAGCGCACCATTAGCTGTCATTCTGTAAATGACATTGCCAGGAATATCACTAAAGAGCAGATATCCGATCTTCCCGTGTTGTACCCAGTTGGTTCCCTCTGTGAATCCGTCACCTCCAACCCCGTCAGCCGCTATCTGTATTCTGGCATTGGAAGAAATAATCCGATCCAGGGCTGGATCGAGCCTGGCCACAGCAAGTTCCTCTAATGGCGTTCGCGCGCTCAGGGAGCGAAGTCCTACGATTGCCACAAACAAGACGGCAACGAGTACACATACATTCTTCATGAGAAACCTCACCCAAGATTTTTTGCCTCGTTCAGAAGAACTAAGCGCAAATCTCGTTTGCATAAAGCCGCGTGCGTTGGTCACACTGGGGGCACTTCTAGTCGTCTCCGAGCAACTCCGCCCTGCCGCGCTGCGGCCAATTTGCACAACGAGAGCGTTTCGTGGAGTGGACAGCCACTCGATCATGGGGAATAGACAATCGCGGCGAGTGTCGACCGCACTTCGGAACCCATTCCGCGCGTGCCAATGTTTTCCTTCCCGTTTGACGAGAATCTTACTTGGCACTCTGTGTGCTTTGTGCGCTGGACCCTCGCAACATGTCGCAGTGCGGCTCTGGTGTGGCTGGGCCAGCAACAAGAAGCTCAACATACTAATCTCGACGACTGCTAACGACCCGAAGCGTTTGTTGTTCGATTGATTGACGGAGAAAGTCCCTTGAATACCAGCTTCTCAATCCTGCCTTCAGCGCTGGCTGCAGACGTGTATATATTGCCTTTCCCATCGGTCGCGATAAGGTGGTTTAAGGGATGTAGTTCGCCTTGGCCAATACTAAGTGACCCTAGGATCTCAAGAGTTCTGCGATTTAGGATATAGATCTGCGGATTACCCGCGACATACAGAAACGTCTGTTGTCGGTCTGACGAAAATGCCACGGACCTGCTCTGAAGGTATTGGATGTTATCGACGCCTACAAACTGTTGCGTGACATATTTGCCATCCACAGTGAATACCTGGATGCGTTTATTGCCGCGATCGGCTACATATACGAGCCCATCGTTGGACACCTTCACATCGTGCACAGTGCTGAATTGCTGAAGACTCTCCGCGTACACACGCCATGGGTCGGCGGGTCTCAAAGACTGATTATTGACGTCGCCTTCAAAGATATCCTTGTCAAAGTGGGGGGGGCCTATATCTATGGGCTTATTTCCATATGCGCCCCAGTAACGCTTTATTTTGCCTGTGTCGGCGTCGAATACAACCACGCGTCTGTTGCCGTATCCATCAGAGACAAATAGTTCGTTCGTTTTTGGGTATAGCCAGATGCCCGTCGGCCGGTTAAGGTACGGACTGTTGCTATCGCCCGTCTGTCCGCTACGGCCAATTTGCATCACGAATTTGCCGGCTTTTGTGAACTTGAGTATCTGTCCGTCTAATTTGTCGCTTCCTAGGATCCACACGAAGCCCTTGTAATCCACATAGATCGAATGTTCATTCTGTGGCCATTCATATCCGTCGCCCTCGCCGCCCCAGCCCCGGATGAAATTGCCGGCGTTATCGAACTCCAATACCGGCGGTGCAGCCATGGCTCTTTCGTCGGCCGGAAGGGTCCGCGGCCGTTGAATAACCCATATGTTATCTCCTGCATCAGCACAGACAGAGGACACGCCACCCAACCTCCACTTCGCTGGCACCCTCGGCCACGAGGGATCTGGCTCGAATGTCGGCACGCTGCCTTCTCCCACATGGGGACCCTGCGCTGATGCCGCCTCGCCGAAAAGCGGTCGGCTTATGTCCGGTACGATGACAAGTCGTCCCACCAAGGCGAACCCTGCCAGGGCGATACTCGCTACGACTACCCACCTCATTTTCGATATGCCTCCTTTGTTCTGCCCTTTCCTATCAGAGCGCTCCGTTCGCCTCCAGACTCGACGCGACATCATCGGGTAAAGTCCGAGAGGTACTCCCCACAGGCACTACAGTTTGTCGGTGACGGTCGCAAGCTTTCATCCAGATCGGGAAACACCTTAGCGTCAGAGAATGACGATAGGTCTGAAACCGTGCCGGTGGGAATAATATGATCTACTACTGAGTATCAGGAATTCGAATGGGCTCGAGTAATTCTTCGCCTTGTGGTTACCGGGAGCCCGTTGTAGATTCACGCTCTATGAGGCGCCGCCGTTTTCTTGAGCTTACCGCTGGAAACCTTGGGGGAGTACTCATGTACTCCCTAGATGGTCAGTTGCCACGTACGCTCGGGAAAAATGTCGCCGGTCATCCGACTCGTATCCCATTGAAGTTTTTCTCGGAGCCAGAAGCAATCATTGTTGCTGCCGCAGCGTCACGAATCTTTCCAAGTGATGAATCCGGCTCTGGGGCCAACGAAGCTGGAGTTGTGATCTACATCGACCGCCAGCTCGCCGGACCTTGGGGACGAGACCGGTACCGCTACACACACGGCCCCTTCGACGAAGATGCGGCCCCAACGTTGGGATATCAGGGCGAAGCATCGCCGCGCGAGATCTATCGCGAGGGTTTAGGAAAGCTGAGAGGTTTCGATCAACTTGATCCAGCAGCACAAGACAAGGTCCTCCAGGGAATGGAGTCGTCGCGGTTCTTCGAACTTCTTCGTGCGAACACTATCGAAGGAATGTTCTGCGATCCAGCTCATGGTGGTAACGCGGGCATGATTGGCTGGCGGCTTATCGGGTTCCCGGGTCCCCGCATGAGTTACGCCGCGGATGTGGACAAACACTATGGTACGGCATTCCGTCCCGAACCCACGACCCTGCGCCAAGTGACAGGTCGCGAGCTTTCCCTGAGCGAGGACGAGGGCAGAGCGAAAGACAAGTTGTGAAGAACTTACCCCCCGTCGATGCAGCGATCATAGGTGGCGGTTTTGCTGGGCTGCTCATGGCCAAAGAGCTCAGCGCGCGCACATCGCTTTCCGTGGCTGTGCTTGAGCGCGGTGGGCAGCACCACGCCGGCGACTATTTCACAGGCATGGATGAACTTGACTACAACGTTCGGTTTCGCCTAATGCAGGACTATTCTAAGGACACTGTTACTCTCCGCCATACTCCGCGCGATCGCGCACTTCCCATTCGGCAACTCGGAAGTTTTCTCCCGGGAACGGGTATCGGTGGCTCTGGTGAACATTGGGGCGCAACCTGTCCTCGATTTACTCCTGATTCCTTCGAGTTGTTTTCGAAAACCATCGAAAGATATGGTGCGAAAAAGCTACCCGAGAATCACTCTATTCAGGATTGGGGTCTCACCTACGACGAGCTTGAGCCCTATTACGCTCGTTACGAGCGCCTACTTGGCGTTTCGGGCAAGGCAGGCAACATTCTCGGCACGAAGGTTGACGGCGGCAACGTATTCGAAGGCTGGCGCAGTACTGAGTACCCCATGCCGCCCATGAAGGTTCCTTATTTCGCATCTTTGTTTCGAGGCGCTGCAAAATCACTTGGTTATCACCCGTATCCCAGCCCGGCGGCGATAAACAGCGTTGCCTACCAGAACCCTGACGGCATTGAGCGTCCTGCTTGCTTCTATTGCGGATTTTGCGGCAGATATGGCTGCATGGTCAGCGCAAAGGCACAGCCCTCCAACATGCTCATGCCCGTAATAGAGAAAGAGAAAAACGTCTCGATTCGGACGGGGGTTCGGGTCCGTCGCATTGTTCATGATGCTGCCAAACCACACCCCGCGATTCGTGGCGTCTCTTATGTCAACCCTTCCGGCGAGGAAATTTTCCAGCCTGCTGATCTCATCTTTTTAGCGTCCTGGACCTTTAGCAATACGCGGCTTTTGTTGTTGTCTGGTATCGGAGAGCCTTATGATCCCGTCACTGGGAAGGGAACGCTAGGTCGCAATCTCACGCATCAAGTTAGTTTTACTGCCGCCCAAGCATTCTTTGAGAAACCCTTGAACAGTTTCATGGGGGCCGGTGGCGTGGGCACCCGCATGGATGATTTCGACGGTGACGTTTTCGACCACAGCGATCTTCCATTCTTTCGAGGCGGCACTTTTTCTGCCATGAATGAAGGAACGCAACCAATCGTCGAGTTTGGCGTATTGCCTCATTTGATCAAGTCTCGGTGGGGCTCGGAGTGGAAAAGAGCGTCCATCTCTTACTATGACCGAGTCGGCAACGTAGGGTTTTCAGGCGAGCATATCGCCTACAAGGATAATTTCATGGATCTCGACCCTACATATAAAGATTCCCTCGGTGACCCGCTTCTGCGCCTCACACTAGACTGGCACGATAACGAGCGAAAAATGGTCGAGTTCGCGATCCCCAAAGGCATTGCACTCGCTCGCGCTATGGGAGCCAAGGAAATCAATTCGGGGTCGGTCTCGATATACGATCATTATGATGCGAGGCGCTCCCAGGGCACTCACGTTCAGGGTGGAACTATTATGGCGACTTCCTCGGACAAGGGTGTGTTGAATCCGTTCTTGCAACACTGGCAATTCCCCAACATTTTTGTACTGGGGGGGTCTGCATTTCCACAGAACGCCTCGGCAAACCCTACGCCTACCATCCTCGCCCTTACATACCGCACCGCGGATGCCGTCATAAACCTTTACCTCAAGAAGCCCGGCCCTTTGGCCTAGAGTGTTGAGGCTCAGGTTCAAAGTAATGGATTCCACCGCCAAGACGACATCACGGTTCCATTACTCCGCGTTGGCATTCACTACGTTTGTACTGCATCAGCGACAGCGTCGCGGAGATGTGTGAGTAACAAGCTCCTTCGAATGGAAAGTTGCTCGCGGTATCTCTCGCGGCACCTCGAAAAGACTACTGGTTCAAGAGAGGGATTGTTTCGGGTGGGGGAGGTTGTGGCAAAGACTGCAGAAACGAGTAGATATCCGCGAGATCTTGTTCCGACGCTACTTTGGTGGCGTAAGGCGGCATTTGGCCGCTGGGTGAGCGCACGTAATTGACGAAAGCGGAAAGCGGAATCTGCGGTGGGCCGAGCCTCGATCCTCCGGTTTGCGTCGAGCCTTGCCCCTGATATCCGTGGCATTCATAGCAGCCGTAACGTTCGAAAAGAAGTTTGCCCTTCTCGGGATTGACCGAAGTGGAAGCGTCACGGCCAGTCGAAGGTGAGACGGACTGCAAGAACGCGTAGATATCAGCTAGATCTTTGTCCGAAAGCTTCTGATTTCCAAATGGCGGCATTTGACCTCTTGGTTTGCGGACTAACTGAACGAAGGTAGTTAAGGGAAGCGAGGTCGAGGCAATGCGTGGCACTCCGCCGCTCTGTTCCGGGGCTGAGACTCCTTCGCCTTCACTACCGTGGCACTTGTTGCAGCCCTGGCTGTCAAAGATTAGCTTCCCGTTTTGCGGGTTTGCCTCGGGAACGTTGCTCGACTGCTCCGGAGCGTGAATCGTACGCGCGCTGCTGGAACCCAGTATTATTAAGGTGGCCGCGATCGCGACGGCACGTCGTGGAACTGAGATACTCACCACTCTCCTTTGGCGCTCCGACGGCTGCATTCTTAAAGCCTGTCAAATTGCGCGTTGGGCTCTGGTCCGGCCTGAATGTTACTTCGCGAGCTCGCGGTTGATCAACCCGTAAGGGAGTTCACCTCTTAAGCAAGCCAACACTTGCGCGACTGCACTCCTTTGGAGGCCGGCGCGAGCTTCATCGCTGAACCAAGCGGTATGGGGCGTCACTATGACCCTCGGATGGCTCACAAGCAGTCTCCGCGCGGGCGTGACCGACGTCTCGGCTTCTAGTACATCGAGAGCCGCACCAAGGATCTTTCCTGAATCGAGTGCCGCGAGAAGGGCGGCCTCATCGATCAGCCCGCCGCGGGACGTGTTAATAACGAAACCCGTGCTCTTCATTTTTGCGAACGCTGCTTCCCCGAACAAATGATACGTATCGCGGTTGAGGGGCGCGTGTAAAGAAATGAAGTCGGAGCTTTGCAGCAAACCATCGAAGGAAATGGGCTCTACTCCCATCGCGCGGCAGCGGTCGTCGCTAAGGTATGGATCGCAAACGACTACCCGCATGCCCAGACTCATTACTTTGCGAGCCAAAAGCGACCCTATCTTTCCGCAACCTACTAGGCCGCAAATCTGGCCCCGCAATCTGCGCAAGGTCGGCATTTTGGCGATAGCCCAGCTTTCCTCTTTAGCCAGAGCCATCCCAGGAACTATTTGACGGCTGAGGGCCAGCAAGAGACCTATAGCATGGTCCGAAACCTCATCAAGGCAATAGTCAGGCACCGCCGCCACAGGAA
Organism: uncultured Acidobacteriota bacterium; assembly: GCA_963754105.1. Taxonomy (GTDB): domain Bacteria; phylum Acidobacteriota; class Terriglobia; order Acidiferrales; family UBA7541; genus Palsa-295. The sequence continues at coordinate 184,071 of CAVWEZ010000004.1, read as the reverse complement.
TACCACGCTCAGTGGCAGCTGCGACGTCAATCGTGTCGACTCCAATTCCGTATCGTACGATGATCCGACATCTAGTCATGGCTGCAATGACCGGCCTCGTGATCGGAGCTCGCGCAGTGAGAACACCGTCGGCGTCCCTACACAGCTCAACGAGGTTCGGTTCGTCTAGTGCCTGCCCGACGACGAGAGTACCACCCGCGGCCTCAACCGCTACCTGTTCTTGCTTGATGTCTGGAAATCGGTGATCCGTGATAACGACCTTCATATTTCTCCCATGGCCACTTGATCGGGCCGCGGACTCAAGGCGAGATTACACACATGAGATGGCCCGCGCAGCAGCAGACTGATACAGGCTTGTTTACAAACATCCCAGAGGCCCCCGCCAAGTTCGTTGCACCCGCGCGGCCGGGAGAAACACTCTAGAATGCGCGCCGAATCACGGAACTCCTGTTGATACCCTTAATGCTTCTGGCGCCCATCTGACCCATGATCATCCGAAACTCGGCACTCAGGATGTCCAGCGCCGCCTCGACACCTTCCTGCCCGAAAGAAGCCAGTCCCCACAGGTACGGGCGCCCTACTCCAATAGCCGTCGCTCCCATCGCCAGCGCCTTATATATGTCCGTTCCCCGCCGAAACCCGCCGTCGATGATCACTGGAACGCGTCCTGCAACGCCAGCCACAACCTCGGAAAGGCACTCGATGGTCCCGCGCCCACTCATCTCCACACGACCACCGTGGTTTGATACGTGCACACCATCGATGCCGTGCTGGATCGCAAGTTCAGCATCCTCTCTGGTCTGGATGCCTTTTATGAGTAGTTTCCTGCTCGTTGCGTCCCTGACCTTCTTTACCCAATCCCATGTCAGCGGTGGGGCCGTCACCGACGGGCCCACAGGTTTGGTATCCGCCAACGCGCCTTCTACATTCGTGAAACTGGGACCGGCCCAGCGCGGCCTCGGCGGCCCTCCATTGTCCGCCAAACTGTGACACGCTCCGCAGAACGCCGCGTTTTGGCGCCACACGCGGGCCACCACTTCTCTCTTGTTCCCTGCTGGGTTGTCCACCGTGAGGAAAATCGCCGGACAGCCTGCCGCTTCGGCACGTTTGATCCGCCCCAGCGTGAGGCTCCAGTCATTCTTCCAGGGGACCTGAGCCCAAAGGGGTCCTCCTCTCGCTGTGGTTATATCTTCGATTGATCTGAAAGGCGCATCGGACAACATTTGGAGATGTCCCTTAGCCTTGGCTGCTCGGGCAGTTGCCAACTCGGCTTCAGGATTAAATGCTGCTTGAGCACCGACCGGACAGAGAATAATCGGTGTATTCCATTTGGTGCCAAACAGGGTGACGGACGTGTCGATCTTCCTGACGTCTACCAACCGCCTGGGGCGAAGTTGGAATCGACCAAAGCCCTCGCGGTTGGCCATGTAGCTGCTACCGTCTTCGGCTCCTAGCAGCCAGGCAAGATGACCCACGTTGAGTTTCTTCCTGGCCACTGCCTCCAAGTCAAATACCGTGACTGCATCTTTGGCCGACGAGAGATTGTCATCAAATTCTTGCATGGACTTCAGCACCGACGCCGGGACACCTTCAGGATCTTGGACATGCAGCACGTTGTCCGTTGAAGTGCCATCAACATTCTGCTCCTGCTGCAGCGCCTTCGTCACGGAACGCGGAAGGTTGACATAGGGAAATAGCGGACTTGTCGCAAGCAGTTGCAGAAATCGCCGTCTGCTCGTCAGGTCTTCCGAAGGCATAACCATGATCAGCCTCCTTGAACTGAACTCTGCCTTGGCAAGGTGTCGTTGAAATCTCGCCCGTGCTGCATAGAATCGGCAATTTCTTTACAACCCTGTGATATCAGGCTTAACGCATAAGCGTCCATTTGAAATCATAATGGGGATTAGTAGATTAAATAATTTCACAAACACAGCTTGCGGCGTATTGTCTCGCTGTCGTCTTCAGCACAAAACATTTGAGCGGCTCTCGATTAGTAGCCGAGGAGAACTGCGGGCAATTTTCTCGGAGTCATCGCAAGCAAGCGCGAGAAGCGCAACAGGACTCAACAGCTTCCGAATGCTGATCGTGACGAACTTTTTTGACCGTAGCGAGATGCCAAAAGCGACAGGTAACGTTCAGACGAAGGTGAGGGCATATGAAGCGAGCACTGGTTGCGTGTGTCTTTCTTGCTCTGACAGCCGTGCCCAAGGCTTGGGGGCAACTACCCACCGCCACGATTCTCGGCACGGTAAGGGATTCAAGTGGAGCGAGCGTGGTAGGTGCCGACTTGTCTACGCGGAATGTTGACACGGGCCAAACCAGGAAAACACAAAGCGATGCCGATGGTTCTTATCGATTCGATGCACTGCCCGTTGGCAACTATGAGGTCAGCGCGGAACATAGCGGCTTCGAAACGGTGATTCACAGTGGACTGACGCTAACAGTAGCTGAGCAGGTTGTCGTCGATTTCACTCTTCAGGTTGGGACAGTCGCTCAGCAAGTTCACGTGACGGCGCAGGCTCCCATTGTGGACACTACTGGCAGTTCGTTGGGAGGACTGGTGGACGACAAAGCAGTGGCCGATTTGCCCTTGAACGGGCGGAACTATATTCAGCTTAGTCTGTTGCAATCCGGGATCTCGGAACTAAAAAACAGGACCACAGCGGGTAGTCTTGGTCTTCAAGGCGTTGCTTTCAGCAGCAGCGGAGCGCCGCCGCGATCCAACAACTACCTGCTGGACGGGGCTAGTATGGTCACCTTTGGGGGAGGGAGTACGGGTTCGATCAGCGGAAGCACCCTCGGACTCGATGGAATTCTGGAATTCCGTGTCATCACCTCGAATTTCAGCGCCGAATATGGCATGACGATGGGCAGCCAGATGGTAATCGTAAGCAAAGGCGGAACGAACGCTTTTCACGGCGATGCTTTTGATTACCTACGAAATAGCGCCTTCGATGCCCGCAATTACTTTGATACGCCAGCGTCGTCAGGCACAACCTTGGCTGGAAATCAACGACGGCTGCCCCCATTTCGCCGGAACAACTTTGGCGGCTCGTTGGGTGGACCCATCCAGAAGGACAAAACCTTCTTCTTCGGGGTTTATGAAGGACTGAGGGAGCTCTTGGGCACTTCACAAGTCACAGGCACCATTGCTGCGAGCTGTAGGGGAGCGGCCGGTGACGTCATCACCAACACTGTGTGTCCACAGCTGGGAAGTACCTCATCGGTGACGATTGCGCCTGTGATCGCGCCGTGGTTGCCACTTTTCCCACTCCCGAATTTCGGGGCGAATCAAATCGCCTGGAGCTTCGGTCAGCCGACGCATGAGGACTACTTTCAGACACGGATCGATCATACCTTTGGCGCTTCTGATACCTTCTTCACTCGCTACACGTTTGATAACACAACTCAAGTCACGCCCGGGTTTTACCCGGGATATCCTGCTGCCCCGAAAGGTCGGTCTCAGTTCCTGACGTTGTCTGAGAATCACATTCTATCGCCCACTCTGCTGAACACAGCCCGATTCTCATTTAGCCGTACGGATCTCAATTTCACTGGACCGATCTTCGCGATTGGACCAGAGTTCTCGATGGTGCCGGGCGAGCCGATGGGCACGCTAAGCATCGGGGGTGTAACCGCCAACGCCAGCGGCCTCTCAGTTGGTGCGGTCAACTTCGGCGGTCTCTTTACAAACCACGGAACCCAAAACATCTTCACGTGGAGTGACGATTTGTTCCACACAGAAGGCCGCCACTCCCTCAAGTTCGGCACTCTAATCAACCATTACCAGTTGAAGATAAATTCTGGCACAAGCTCGCAGGGGGCAATGAGCTTTCCGAGTTTGGCGACCTTCTTGGCGGGTGCACCCTCGAGTTACACAATCGCCCAGTTTCCGGGCTCCATAACCACTAGATATCTTCACTACAACACGCTAGGTTTTTACATACAGGACGACTTTCGAGCAACGAACCGACTTACCTTGAATCTAGGGTTCCGGTATGAATTTAATACAAACCCCATCGCGCCTAACGGTATCAGCTCAGAGATTCGAGACATAATCAATGATGCCAGCGCGACCGTCGGCCCCTATAGTAAGGATCCTTCATATCACAACTTTAGTCCCCGAGTAGGCTTCGCTTGGGACGCCACCGGGGACGGTAAGACCGCTTTGCGCGGTAGTTTCGCCGTGCTCTATAACATCGCCACATGGGTACAATCTTTCAATCAATTCATGAAAGGGCCTCCGTTCTTCAGCCAAGCCTCGGTTGCGAACCCAGGCTCATTTACGCTTCCCCTTCTTTATCCCACATCGGCGAGTTCGAGGACACCAAATGGACTAGACTACAATATCAAGCAGCCCTACATGTTGCAGTACAATCTCTCAGTAGAGCGACAGCTACCCGATCGGGTCGGCTTGACGTTGGCGTACGTTGGCTCGCGCGGTATTAACCTAACACGCGAAGTGGACCTGAATCCGACTATACCTCAAGGTGTTCCGTCAGTAACTGCTGGTGGACTTGAAACTTGCGTGGCTCGTCCTGCAGGGCAGCTCCCACCCAATTTTGCACAAATGTCGGAAGTGGACGGCAGAGCAAATGCGTGCTTTCTGAAAACTGATCCTCGGAGGAACCCTAACTGGGGCAGTTTCGTTGGTTTTTTCAGTAGCGGTGCAGATTCCTGGTACAACGCACTTGAGGTCACCTTGCAAAAGCAAGTGACACACGGTTTGGAATTTCAGTCCAATTTTACATGGTCTAGATCATTCGATACCACACAAGCGCAATCGAACGGTGACTGCAGCCTCGCAGTCGCGTGCAATGGCACGGACCCGCTTCACCCAGGAGTGGACCGGGGGCCGTCAACATTTGATATACCTTTGTCGTGGCGCTCCAACATGATTTATCATCTCCCTGGGGTTTCATCGGCTGGATTTGTTGGGAAGGTTTTGAACGGTTGGTGGGTCAGCAGCATTCTGCAGTTCCAGAGCGGCTATCCGTTTACCCCTTCACTTTCCTCAAGTCGTTCACTTGCAAAAGTCGCGAATGGCGCGGGAGGAATCGATAGACCTGACGTATTGCCAGGACGTAGAAACGCAAATATCGTTCATGGTACGACAGCAGGGTGTCTGGGAGTGCCAGCGGGTCAGCGGCTAGGAACCACGACCCTATACTTTGATCCTTGTGCATTTGCGATTCAGCCATCTGGGTTCTTGGGGAACGAACCGCGGGACTTTTTACGAGGGCCCAATTTTCAGACGGTGGATTTTTCGCTAGTGAAGGATACGAAAGTTGGCTTCCTCGGAGAAGCCGGAGCGGTGGAATTTCGCGCAGAAGTTTTCAATATTCTGAACCGGGCTAACTTCGGCTTGCCGAATCGAACCGTCTTCGCGGGTACGGGACCCGCTGTCGGTGACGTAGAAGTTCCAACTACCGGAGTGGGAAACCTTACGAACACGGTTTCTCCGTCTCGGCAAATTCAACTAGCGCTGAAACTGCTTTTCTAGGGAGGGCGAGGACCCTTCAAAGAGAGATAACTGGTGTTGACCCGTCGGGCCTTCTCAAGAAGCCTACTAGCTGGGGGAGCGGCGTTGCTGAACTCGGATGCTATGTGGGCCTTCCCCAAGGATTCGGTTGGTTCGGACCGGAGCTCGAAGGAATACTGCGACTTGCTGGTCAAGGGCGGCACTGTCATTGACCCGGGGCAGGGTTTACATGCCTTGATGGACGTGGCAGTGAAGGATGGAAAGATTCTTGAGGTTTCGCAAGGCTTTCCGGAGAGTCGTGCTCTCAGGGTTGTATCTGCCAAAGGCAAAATCGTTACACCAGGCTTCATTGACTTGCATGTGCATTGCTTCGATGGTTTTGGTGGTGTGAATGCTGATCATTCCTGTCTGAGTAGGGGAGTGACCACAGTCGTTGACGCCGGTTCGACCGGGTACTTGGAAATCGGTGGTTTCATCAAGTACGTAGTAAGGAGCTCGGTGACTCGAATCTATCCGTTAGTGAACATCGAGGCACTGGGATTGCTGTTGGCTCTTGGCAGAGACGCAGCAACCAATCCGGCGATCGATTCTTCTCCGGGGTTCATGAATGTGATGGAGAATCCAGACTGGGTATATCCGCAGATCACTGCGCGAGCCGTAGAACAGAACAAACCCGAGGTTGTGGGAATCAAAGTTCGGTTGGGGAATTCGATCCAGGGCGCGCGAGACTTGGAAAATCTCAAGACTGCGGTGGACGTTGCGGAAGCCTCCAGCCTTCCCTTAATGGCCCATATTGATAACCCGTACTCCCCATTGCCGAGCATTCTCAAGATGTTGCGGAAGAGGGATGTCTTCACCCACATCTACAACAATCATCCGCACAGTATCCTCGATTCAAACGGCAAGATACTACCCGAGGTGTGGGAAGCTCGCGATCGCGGCGTCGTTTTCGACCCTGCTCAAGGGCAGGCCCATTTCAGTTTTGATACTGCGGAAAAGGCGATGCAGCAGGGTTTCCTACCCGACACTATCAGCACGGATCTAACCCCGAAGGCTACAGTCAACGCTGTTTTCGACTTGCCAACTATGGTGTCGAAGTTCATGGCCATTGGTATGGATCTCGATAAGGCGATTGAACTCGTAACCACCAGGCCAGCTCAAGTTTTCAATTACGGGGCGAAGATAGGCACTCTAGTGCCGGGGTATGAGGCCGACATTAGTATCTTTGAGCTTCAAGAGGGAAAGTTTGCATTTGAAGACAGCGACGGAAAGACGCGAATGGGGCAGCGGATGTTAGTTAACAAGAGTGCTATTTGCCGTGGACAGTTGTTTACGAATGAAGTTTAGCGAGGAACTGAGAACCTTGGAAACTCAGAGAAGAGAACGAGAGCAGCAGGAGAAGAGCGTTTCCGCTTTAGTAGTCGCATTGCGCCACGTTTCGGTCCAATGGGTGAGGTTCGTGTCGGACAGATATTTCCTCCGCCGACCGGGGTACGCTGAGCTCATCACGGCGACAGAGGTTCCGCAGTCACGTTTTAAATAGAAGGAAACATGTCCGATTTCGGTCTCATTCCAGTCGATTGGGAGTCGCGGTTCGATCCGCAACGAATGTTGCGAGACCGATTGAGCCGAGCAAAGGACGCCCTGAAGCACTCCGATCTGGACGCGCTGTTCGTCTTCCGCACGGAAGATGCCCGCTACTTAACGGGATATCGCCACCATCTTGGCCCCGCCTTCATCCTGGGAAACGCGGTGACGGTACTGGCTCGAAACCATGAACCTATACTGTGGACGATGGACTTTGAACACTGTCGCCAGCGGATGCCGTGGCTGACCGCGGACCAGATACTTCCGCGAGCCAACTTTCGCGAGAAGATCGGGATGAAGCGATGGGCGGAGCAGGTGGAGGCGCTGATTGGTTCGCTCAAAGGCAAACGGGTCGGAATTGACCTCTGGGACTTCAATCTAGAAACAGCGATCCGCGAGGTGTTCTCCAAGACCGAATTTGCTGATGGATATCAGAGCGTCCTGATGCGCGCAAAAGAAATCAAGACCCCGGACGAGATTATGTGCCTCAAGATCGCTAACGCGATTACCGAAGCGGCGCTCGATCGTGCGCTTCAGCACCTGCGTCCGGGTTTGAAGGAGTGCGAAATTCTCGCCGTTGCCTGGGAGACTATGACCGCAATGGGCAGCGAATGGACTCAATGTTCCAACATCATCTGTTCAGGTCCATATACTAGTCCCTATCGTCGCTTCACGTCCGACCGGATCATCCGAAACGGCGACCTCGTCATTCTCGACATCGGTGCAGGTTACAACGGTTACTGGGGCGACTTGACGCGTACCTGGATTTGTGGAAACGTCAAACCGACCGCCGAGATGCGGGATCTACATCAAAAGTGCTATAACGCGCTCTTTGGTGCCGGCAGCAAGGTGCGTCCTGGCGCGACGAATGCCGAAGTCTTCGCCGCAGCTGAACCTTACGTGCTCGACAGCTTAGGACACGGTTCTGGCGTCAACCCCTGGGAGGCACCCTACTTCAGTCCAGCATCGAAGGATTCCCCCGTCGTTTTAAGGGAAGGCATGGCCTTTAACCTCGAGCCCTACGCCGGGAGACCTGATGTAGGCGGCGTCCGACTTGAAAACGATCATATCGTCACGGCCGATGGTGTGGAGATCTACACGACCTACCCATTTGATGAACGCCTCGTAATTGACGTCCACCCCCTCGACGCTACCACAGGCCGAACGCGCTAAAAATGCAGCATCACGTCACAACTGACGAATCTTCGTCCTTCCGTCTTGATGGCCGTTTGGCCGTCATCACCGGAGCCAGTCGAGGAATCGGCCGTGCGTTCGCTCTGGCCTATTGTCGTGCAGGTGCGGAAGTTATATTGGTTAGCCGAGATCGAGAAAAACTTCTGGAGCTGCACCGTCTTGTTGAGGCTGAGGGTCGAAAAACACATGTTGTGGCTGCAGATCTTAGTAGCATGGCTGGTATTCGCACTCTCGGGCGGAGCGCTAGCGAGTTCCTCAAAGGAAGGAACTTTGCATTGGTGCTGGTGAATTGCGCTGGCTTTGGTTTTACGAAGCCTGCACTGGATGTAACTGAAGAAGATTGGAACAAAATTCTCAATATTCACGCCAAGGGTACGTTTTTTTGCTCTCAGGTCTTGGCCCCTCTGATGATTGACCGCGGCTACGGCAAGATCATCAATCTGAGTTCGACTTGGTCTGCGAGCTCCGATTCGGGCAAGAGCGTCTACGGTCTAGCTAAGGCTGCCGTATCCTACCTTACCGCAGCCCTGTCTACAGAATGGGCTCCTCTCGGGGTAAGGGTAAATGCCATCGCCCCGACCACAACGCTGACGGAGAACACCGTCCAGTCATTGGAACAGAATGACGCACGCGCCGAGCGATTGCTCAGCCGCATAAAGCTTGGGCGGTTTGCGGAGCCGGCTGATCTAGTCGGTGCCGCGCTTTTCTTAGCAAGTTCCGCATCTGACTTTATCACCGGCCATACCTTGTTTGTCGACGGAGGGTGGCATGCAGCTGGATAAGCAAGAAGGTGTAATGTAAGTTCTTACGCTGGTCTTCAGCGTGACCAGTTTGTTTCGTGTATCCGATCCTCGCGAGTAACGGAGCAGTTTGCGCGGTATGTCGGAATACCCTGAACATTAGAAGCGAACCTGGAAATACGAGGCGGCCATGGCCAAATCTAAGAAGGGAGAGGTTAATCGTCGAGCATTCTTGAAGAGCGCAGTTGCCGGAGCGGCCACGCTAGCTTCACCTGCCGAGCCTGTGATTGCACAGCCAGCCTCATCGCCGCGCGTCAAGGCGACGATGACGCCATTACTGGAAACGGATCCACCGGCGGAGGTTGACGTTCTGACTGAGGGTCGGTCCGGATCTGACTTCATGGTCGACATCATAAAGTCTCTCGGCTTCGAGTATGTTTGTGCCGTTGCGGGTGCGAGTTTTCGGGGACTCCATGAGTCTGTGATCAACTATGGAAATAATAACAACCCCGAATTCATCACCTGTTGTCACGAAGAATCTTCGGTCGCCATGGCCCACGGCTACGCAAAGATTGAGGGTAAGCCGCTGTGCGTGTTCGCCCACGGCACTGTCGGCGTGCAGCACGCCGCCATGGCTATCTACAACGCCTTCTGCGACCGCGTTCCTGTTTATCTCGTTGTCGGCAACAACTTGGACGCCACGATGCGAGACCCCAATTATGGGGAGTGGAACCACAGCGTTCAGGACGCCGCGGAGATGGTCCGCGATTACGAGAAATGGGATGACACGCCAATCTCGTTGCAGCATTTCGCCGAATCTGCTGTGCGCGCCTACAAGATCGCCATGACACCACCTATGGGCCCTGTGCTGCTCGTGGCCGACAGTGAATTGCAGGAAAACCCGATTCCTACCGGTACGCAACCAGAGATACCGAAGTTAACTCTGGCTGAGCCACCCCAGGGTGACTCGGGCGCTGTTGCCGAGACGGCGCGCCTTCTCGTTCAGGCGGAGAATCCTGTGATCGTTGTAGACCGTACCGCTCGAACGCAGGCGGGCGTAGATCGCTTAGTCGAGCTTGCGGAGGCACTTCAGGCGCCGGTCATCGACAAGTTCGGGCGAATGAACTTCCCTTCGCGACACCCCCTGAACCAATCGGCTTATAGCAAAACGCTGATCGCAGAGGCAGACGTCATCCTCGGTCTTGAGGTCGCTGATTTTTGGGGCACCGTGAACTACTTCCATGATCAGGTGCGCCGCGATTCGCACCCGATCGCAAAGCCTAGTGCGAAACTGATTACCATTACCGCCGACGATCTCTACATCAAGTCCAATTACCAGAATTTCCAGCGCTTTGCTCAAGTCGATTTGGCCATCGCCGCCGACGCCGAGGCGACTCTGCCATCGCTAATTGAGGCTGTTCGGCGACAGGGCACCGCTCGCAAGACGATGTTTCAGGTGCGTGGAGCTAAGCTAGCCGCGTTACGTCAGCAGGCCCTGAAAGAAGCACGCACGGCTGCGACATACGGTTGGGATGCGAGCCCGATTAGCACCGCTCGTTTAGCCGCCGAGCTCTGGGCACAGATCAAGGAGGAAGACTGGTCGTTACCGTCATACGTTGGGCACTCCAGCTGGTGGCCTCTGCGGTTGTGGAACTTCGATAAACACTATCAATATATAGGCGCGCAGGGCGGTGGCGGTATCGGCTACAACGCGCCTGCCGCCGTGGGAGCTGCGCTCGCGAACCGAAAGCATGGCAGGCTTACGGTTAGTATCCAAGATGATGGGGATCTGTTATTTGCCCCGGCGGTTCTGTGGACGGCGGCACACCATCACATTCCGCTGCTGATGGTTATGCACAACAACCGTGCCTACCATGAGGAACTCATGCACATTCAGCGCATGGCAAACCGGCACAGCCGCGGCATTGACCGAGCCAAGATTGGGACCACGTTTGAGGATCCCAACATCGATTTCGCAAAGCTCGCACAAAGCTTCGGCTTGTACGCGGAGGGCCCGATCGCCGAGCCCAACGACCTCGGCCCGGCGATCCAACGCGCGCTCCAAGTGGTGAAGCGAGGCGAACCGGCGCTTATCGATGTCTTCACTCAACCCCGCTAGGAGTGCGAGCGAGAACTTGCCGGAAGGCATCCGAGGCGCAGAGCACGATGGCTATCGCAGAAGCAGGGCCGAACTTCTGCGTGGAGCACCGCGTACGCTGCTAGTTCCGCTCCCGCGCCCTGTAGATCTGTCACGTGTTTGCATAGGGTTGCGCCGTTTCAGCACTGTGACCCGACACGTGCGACTGCACGAGCTTCGATCGCACGGATACCCGGCCCCTTGAGCGAGACCTGCGTCTTGGGTGCGTTCGGTGGGGTACCGAAGGAAGTGCGCAACAGGGATGCGGCTGCGATTGTGGCCGACGGCACCGCTATATGGCCGTGCCCATTGCAGACATCCATCGTGTCATAGGGGCCGTCGCAAGACGGCAGCGCTACAAACGTTGTCATGAACCGCCCCGCGCTGCGGCGCGCCACACCGTCCCAATGAGCCCCGGAAACACACGTGTCCACAAGCGTGCGCAGGCTTCTTTAGGCTTCCTGGCAGGGTTCTTTGGCTGGACCTTCGATGCTTTCGATTTCTTTGTTCTCACATACGTTATCGGGCAGGTCGCAACGGATTTTCATCGGTCCGTAGAGAGCATTGCCTTCACGCTCACCGCCAGTCTGTTGATGCGCCCGGTCGGGGCCCTTGTTTTTGGACTGATGGCTGACCGCTGGGGTCGGCGTGTGCCCCTGATCCTCGATATCTTGTTCTATTCAGTAGTGGAGGTGCTCTCCGGTCTTGCGCCAACATACCGTATGTTTCTAGTCCTGCGCCTGCTCTATGGAGTGGGAATGGGCGGAGCCTGGGGCGTGGGAGCTTCGCTCGCTATGGAATCTGTCCCGGCCAAATGGCGCGGAGTTCTTTCGGGCGTGCTGCAGGAAGGCTACGCGCTAGGAAACTTGCTTGCGGCTGTCACATTTTGGACGGTGTTTCCACGTTGGGGCTGGCGCCCCATGTTTTTCTTAGGCCTTGCTCCCGCATTGCTAACGCTCGCGATTCTTTTGAATTTGGAGGAAAGCGAGGCGTGGAAAGTCGCTTCTGCGGAAAAGAGGAACTGGAAAGAGTATTTCTCTCTTGCGGGTGCAAACTGGAGACGCTTCGCCTACCTAACGCTCCTGATGGCTACGATGAACTTTATTTCTCATGGCACACAGGACTTATTCCCTACGTTTCTGCAAAGGCAGCGAGGCTTCAGCGCGGAGACGACAGCGGTCATCAGCGTGATTTCGATGATCGGCGCGATCTTTGGTGGCATCCTGGTCGGGTTGTATTCTGACCGCTACGGCCGCCGCCGCGCAATGCTTACCTCCGCACTTCTGGCATTGTTGTTGGTCCCGCTGTGGGTTTTCGCGCCGACCATGGTTCTAATCGCCCTCGGTGCCTTCCTGATGCAATTCATGGTGCAGGGAGCTTGGGGGGTAATTCCGGCCCACCTAAATGAGCTGTCGCCGGGGCCGTTGCGTGCTTTTTTCCCCGGGTTCGCGTATCAGGTCGGAGTGCTGATTGCAGCCAGTGCTCCGTTGATCGAAGCACACATGACGCGTCGCTTCAGCTATGCCCAGGCCATGGGGATGTTTGGAGCATGCACGTTCGTAATCGCCGCTATTGTGATCGGTTGCGGTCCAGAAGCTCACCGTGTCTCGTTCGGTACGGGGGAGTGACCGAAATCTCTTACGGTTCGCCAACCGCGAGCTTGCGAAGTAACATTCAGGTCCATTTGATCAGGCCGCAGACCCAACGCCAGAACTCCAGCGATAACCGATAGCAATGAAATCTGGACGAATCCCGCCGTTGCCCAACCAGGGCCGCTGGCAATTCCACCCATGAGATAGCCCGCCCCAGCGGCAGACAAATACAAGCTGGTTACAAACATCCCAGAAGCACGGCTGGCCAAGTTGGTTTGAACAGCTTTGACGTGATAGCCCGCAAGGTTGACATAGATGATTCCGCTGCCAAGCACGCCGTAGGCACATGTGAGAATTGCCTGACGAACGACAGCTCCCGAACTGTGGAAGCACAAATAACCAACCACCGCGATAGCAAAAAATGCAGTACTTAATACAAGCCGCGGCGAAAAGCGATCTCCAATCCACCCTCCCGCCAGCGAAGCAAGGGCTCCAACCCGTACAAGCTCGCGACAAATCCAGCCAGTTGCGGTGTGTAATGAATTCCCTCGCGTAGAAATGTCGCGTACATTCCGGTAAAGCCAAAGAGAACGAGGCCGCCGATTACACTCAGCAGAATCAAGCATGATCGTATTCCTGTTTAGAAGCGTATCCGCGCCTTGGTGGTTTGTTTGAACAGTAACGACGCGACACGTTTCGCTAAACCAGGGGCGTACCGTCAATGCGATCAAGGCAATCATCAAGAATCCGACAAGTCCGAAAACAATCATAGGAGCGCGCCAGTTGTGATAGGAGGTGAATACTGAGGCGCCAAGAATAGGACCTAGGAACGCACCGATCCCGAAGCAAACATTCATCGAGCCGATGGCCATGGCCCGATGGCGGGGAAAGAGTTTGCCGCGATGGCGATCATGACTGTCAATTGCATTGCCTCGCCTACTCCTGTGAGCGCCAGATAGACCAACAACTCGGAAAACCCGACGGCGAAGGCCGTGAGCGCCGTACCTACCGAAAATATGGCAATCCCTAGTAGCAGCACAGTCTTTCGGGACAGACGCGTCAGTAGAAAGCCGGTGGGTAACCCCGCAATGGCCAAGCCAAGGGTAAAAATCGTTGAGAGAAGCCCCGTATCCGCGAGTGCGAAACCGTACTCTTGGCGAACGTCATGAGCAAGGAGCGGAAAAAGTTGTCTGTCCGCTGCATTCACGGCATATGCTGCTAGCAGCACGCAAAACATGATGATCGCGCTGGTCCTGGTCTGCGGCATGTCATCTGTTGCAGATCTTCCTGGGCACATACCGTATTTGGGAACCTGCGTTTCGCCCGATTTTCTGACCTCGAAAACTGGGGTACTTGTCACGCAAACAAGTTATGCTCGTCCAGCGACTGCTTCCTGAAGGTGGAAGACCGTTACTATACGCCACAAAGGTCGCTGTAACTACAAGATCCCCTGGAACCATTTCCCACTCTGGAAAACCCTGTCCGCAACCTCAAGAACGGTAATCATCGGCGCTAGTTCGGATGATTGATATTGGCCGGAATAAAGGCCGGCTTGCGCGACTTCCGCGTGCAAAATCTGGTTTGATCTTGCCACCGAGCCATGGCTCCGAACGCTACTTCAGGATGCCGCGTGAGTGGTGTTGTGTTGACGTCCTTGGACCACCAAGCGATTGCGCAGAGGGATCAGCTATTTCGCTTGCTGTCGCCTCCGCGAACCGGAAATGTGCCTGAATTCAGTAGCGTGCTATTGTTGCCCGTGGCATGCAGGCGTTGACTTCCTACTAAGCAGAAGTGGCGCTCGATTGCCGAGTCAATCCGGGTTGCTTGTAGCGTGGTGCAGGGCCGCCGTAACGATCGTAGCTGATGATGGTGACAGAAACCGTAGTCGAGCCGCGATAAAGGAGCATGGGCACATGAAGCCAAGCAACAGTACCCCTATGGCAAAGAACTTCTGTCTCCACAGCAGGTCAACGGAAGGAATCGGATCTTCTGGGATGTGCAGTCCAAGTTAAGAGCAGAATGGATTTCCAACGAAGCGATTTTAGAGATCGCGATAAACGATGTGCGTTCAGAAACCAGCAAAGTCTCAATAAGGCTACAAAAATCCTTTGACCAAGCGCTGGCCGACGCAGAGAAGACCATGGCCATCGTCCAAAGTGCCTTCTCTCGCAAAGGAGGAAAGGCGCCCAAACGCGATGCTCTCCAGGCCATAATTCAGGAGATTCTTATCCAGAAGCCGAAGATTACCGCAGGACAATTGGTGTATACCCTGAAAAGCGATCTGGGAGCGGGCACCGTTAGTTCCATTGACGCGGAATCCGAACTGCGGGGCGGTGAGCCTAGAATGATCCACTACTTTGATGATAACGGAACGCCGAAAACAGCGTCTCTTTCCGGCCTAAAAGACCGTCTATCCAGAGCACGCAGAAAGATAGTCTCGCGCTAACCGGCAATTGCGAAGTAGGTCTGCTTTATCGTGACTCCTGACCATTGAGTTTTAATCGCCGAAACTGAACGGCAGGAGGCTCCATGAACAACGAGCGTTTCTCGACACTGGCAATCGTCTACCAGCCAGTTGAAGCCCTCGCAGCCTATTCCCACAACGCACGAACCCACTCCAAACATCAGATCGGTCAGATCGCTGCTAGCATCAAAGTTTTCGGCTTTGCCAACCCGATCTTAGTCGACCACAGCAACACCATCATTGCAGGCCACGGTCGCGTGAAGGCGGCTAAGCTCTTAGGCATCGAACAGGTCCCGACGATTCGGCTAGAGGGTTTGACGGAGGATCAGATTCGCGCCTACGTCGTCGCCGACAATCGGCTCGCCGAGAAGGCGGGTTGGGATAAGACAATCCTTGCGATTGAACTGCAGCACCTGCTGACAATCGATAGCGATCTCGATGTCACTGTCACCGGTTTTGAGGTCCCGGAGATCGATCTGATTGTGTCAGGGGCGGCCGTCGAACCAGACCAAGATGATGTATTCGAGATCGGTCATTGGGCTCTGATCTGGCCGCGGCTGACAATCGTAGGAGAAAAATCGTCGCTTTCCTTGTAACGTGAGTCGCGTCGCCCCACAGACTGCGAGTGAGATCATCCATTGATACCAAGTCGTTCTGGTAAACGAATTCCATCAATCGCCTTACGATTGGGACTTGTTCGAGGGAATTCTTTAGGAACCGTGCCAGCATGCCATTAGCGGCAGCACTCGCGGATGAGACGATATCGCCCGGCAACAGACTTGAGATTATTTCTCGGCTGCGGGACGTCGTCTCGTCATCCGATTCCACAAATGCTCCGTCCGCTGTCAGGGTTACGACATCAAGTTCCGAATGGTGCGCCAGTAGGTCTGGCCGAGGGGCCGGAGCGGATTTGAGTTCTCGCGACGGCGGCAGCGGCGCTTTGACACCTTCGACGATTTCAATTAGGGAATCTGGGACGGAGAAAACGGTAGCCGCAAACTTACGGAGATCACCCCTTGAGCCACCAAGCGTTGCGGAGGTTGCGAGGTGCGTGATCTGTTCCGAGGAGACCTCACAGCGGTCCCTGACGCGGCGGAGAAGCAGCGTGATTTCTGCGGCAAGCGCTCCGGTATAAAGGTGAGCCTCGTCTAGAACTATATATTGCAGGGCCGGCCCAAAGAATGCCCGATCCTTCGGGCGACAGAGCATGTACTCCAGCATGGAGTAGTTAGTGATGACGATGTCCGGAATGTTTTGTCTCGCGGCTTGACGGCTCCAAGGTCGACATGCTTTCCATTGCTCTTCCCGTTTTGCCTGGCGATCCGTCTCCGGTGTCTCACTAGTGAAATGGAAAAGATTCAAAGTGGTCTGCTCTTTAAGTAATTCATAGAGACGTGTTACTTGATCTGTTACCAGAGCATTCATCGGGTAGAGAATCAGACAGCGCATGCCATGTTCGTTTGAAGCGCGCCGCTCCTTCCATAGTCCGGAAAGAATTGGTAGCAGGAACGCTTCAGTCTTGCCCGCGCCAGTCCCAGCGGTGATCACAAGCGAAGGTTTCCCTTCTGGGCGTGTGTTTCCAACCTCACGGAAGGCCTTCGCTTGGTGTGAGAAAAGTAAGCGCGACGCAGGGAACCTGTCGGGTTTGTCAAAATACTCGCAGAGATCTTTTGGAAACAGTCCTTCGGCTGCCAACGATCCCAACGAGTCTTCAGATAGTTTGCTCGGAAACGCTCCCTGCACCCAAAGCTCACTCACCAGTCCGCCCTGTTCGCCTGGACCGCGCCAGATTTCGGCCGCTGCGCCGGCTACGGGAGAGCTTCGAAAATAGTTTTCAGACACGGCGAGGTCTACAAGGCGCTGCCTCGTTAGTTCAACAAGCTGAAGTGCGTCGATTTGACTCATAGCCCGCCCGCTTCTACCAATCGGAAAAGTAAGGCGGCCGCGAGAAACTTCGGCCCTCTCGATGTTTCGCCTAGTCGCCTCAAATGAGATTCGAATTGCTCGTAGTTTGAAGCCTGATTTTCTAAGCGAGCCCCATAGGCATTCACTGCCACGGTCAAAGCCTCGGGCGTGATACCAGCGAGGTTGGCGCAATCGCGACGCGCACCATTCATTTGATTCTTCAGTTGCTGTATGTCCGCAGTTTCAGACTGAGCCAGCATTCTGGCTACGACGGCGCGCACATACTTCCGATATTTATCGCTGCGGACCCTATTTCTGGCAAGGTTATATGCCAGCGAAGGACATATCTCACCGAGACGATATACAGACCACTTGAAAGTATCCGACTCACCATGAGGGCCATTATCCGCCTGCGATTGAGGAAAGGAATCTGCGAGTCTTTGCATTTTGGTTTCGTTTTTCTCGACGTGGTTCCAGAGAAATGTTCGAATAATAGTGTTCAAACCCTGTTCTCCTTGTCGATGGATGAAGCCATCCGGAAGAGACTGGCTACCCATCCAACCTCTTACGAATTCGGACGCTGCCCGCGTGACCGCATCAAGCATGAGGGTCTTAAATGTAGCATTCAGGACGGGAAGCTTCAGCCAACGCAAAAGACTAAAGAGACTGCTTGTTGGAGCAGTCTTCAAAGCGCTGATAACCGGATCGGTAGTCCAATAAGAAGCGATTCGAACACCCTGGTAGGAAATCGCCATCACTCCGCCAGGTCCCAGGCGAGGCATTTTCCAAACGAGATCGTCTTGCTGACTTATTATCTCGCTCGCTCCCAAGCTTCGGGGAATCTGCAGTAGACTGCGCCATATGAAAATTCGGTGCCGGGAGCTCGGTGAAACTGGGGTTCGCCAATAACACGCGCCCGTCGGCCTCCCGAGCAGAGGCGGCAAGAAGCGCCCCAGACCGTAGTCCTCCACTGACCCGACTAAATCTACTGATGAGGTGGCGGAAAGTGCAATTAGCGGAGCCCCGCAGCCGAATAAATCTCTGAGGGGCACGGTGCGGTTGCTAATCCGAGTTATTAAGCGCGCGCCTTCATACAGTTGAGAGCTTACCCCGCCCGCGAATACTCGGGCGCTTCCTGACCCATCAGCACGGTTAAGAGGGCTCTTCCGGGTTATGAGCTTCCAGTTAGGTTCCGCGTCATCATCCGAAGTGTCCCTACAAGCGACTCCCCTGAGATTTAGTGATAGTTTCGGCGTCACCTTTCGGGAATAACCGGGCCCTGATACGCAAACCCGGACCCGTTCGTCTCCGAGAGCTACACTCAGATTGATCAAAACAGGCATTTCGGTTTGCCAAACCCCTTCGAGCTGTTTCACGGAATAAGTTGAGTTGCCCACAACCAAAGACACACCCAAGGCAGTATCGGGAACGCCCATTACCTGGATCTGGGACATCGAGCCTATGTCAGTAACACCGTCAGCCAAGGACGCAAGTGAAAGACGGATCGCAGGCAACGATTCTCTCTCGCCAATTTTCGGTTGCCAGTAGGGTATTCCATCGGAAAAGGCAGTTACGTCGTGGTGCCATGGACTGGTTAACCGGTATGCCGAACGGTCTTTGACTCTCAAGAACTTCGATGCAGCAGGCACGCTAATATCCGTGTCGCATATCAGCGCATAGCTTTTCCTCGTATCGAGTCTGGCAGCAGGATCTAATGCCTCGCCATTTCCGAGATCAAATACGACGAGCGGTTGACCCATTCCCGCGTCATACAGGTCAATCTCTGCGAGTAACTCGCCGGCGCTGTTGATTGAGAGTAGCCTTGGCCGTAAGTTGGGTCTTGCGTTGTCAGGCTGGCATGGCAGTTCGCTTTTCCTGCGCCATCCGCCTCCATCTTGGGCCGTCCATCGGTCGACGATCCGTCCGTCTATGGCGAATGTCGCCGTGTGAGCTTCACCTAGAATCTCGTAGATGCGTTCCTGATTAACCCGAAGAAATAACTGTGGGGGCGAGGGATGCTCCCATCGGAGGATTGGCTCACATACAGGCTCGTTTGAGAGATCGATGGTCTCTGTCAAAGTAGTCGCATCGAATGTTCGAGTGGGACGTTGTCTGGCGGCCTTCAGCAAGTCTGGGGTCCAATTTCGTCGAATCCACGGAGAGGCTTCAAGAATCGCCGAAGCATTGTCTTGTGAGATACGGCTTCGCCTGAAGTCGTAAAGAGTTTTCCATAAATGTGTGAACGAACTTGATCTTAGATCGGCGTATTCCGACTCCGCCCCGATAAGAATCTTGACCGCGATGGGAAGTCCAATCCCGTCCAACCATTCTGCCAACCTTCGATTGGCTCCCCTCAAGGTGAATCCAAATTGGAGTTTGAGGGTGTCAAAATACTCTTGCGTGCCGTAACGGTCGATCAGGTTTCGCAGTCCTAGCCTGCGAGCGCCAGCAATTAAGGCGTTCTTGCAAGCCGAAGTTGGTTGTCCCCCAACAAAGAGCGTCGGAAAGCTACCTTTGTTGGCCCGTAGAACCGATGTTATTGCGGGCCAGACTGAATCCTCGCTCGACCGGTCACGACAGGTTTCGGATGCAAGAATGAGAAGCAATACACCGGACATTTCCTGAGGAGTAGCAGAGACCTTCTCATACAGCCAAATGCTCTCACACCACATGCCGAGTTCCCATCTATCGCACAGCCAACGCGTAAGTACTCCCAATTCGTCTGCATTAATTCCGGCCTCGGCAACCGACCTCGGACCTTTTGGGAGCGCTTCGAACTTTGGGAGGAAGTAAAGGAAGAGGTCTTCCAACTCCATAGATGGATGAAGAAGAGGAGGTGAATTGAAGCTCGGAGTTCCCATATAAGGGGAGCCTTGCCTGGCATGCAGGGCCTAAACCGCACCTGTGGACATGCCATGATTATGAAACGCATAGTGTACGCCGGACTTAATCAGTTGGTTACTTATCTCTACATCTCCCACAGCGCCAGAAGAAATGAGGAAGCAGCCGATTCAGTGCCGAATGGTGTCGGTTTGACCCAGTCGTAGCGCTTGTTCTACGAAGGGCACCTAGCGACGGGTTTGGGAGAACTTCGCAACCAGGCTAAGCGACTTGGCGCCCGGGAACTACAGAGAGGGACCGCGGGTTAGTGAATTCCAATCAATTGGGCCGAAAAATCGAGGTCTCCGCAAGAATGATAGGAACAGAGACAAAATCCAGGACTGATTGGCGGAGGAGGTGGGATTCGAACCCACGAGACCCTTTCGGGCCTAACGGTTTTCAAGACCGCCGCCTTCAACCGCTCGGCCACCCCTCCGGAATTAAGTTCGTTCAAACATTGTAACTTGCTAATCAGCTGGGCCGGACATATTTCGTCAATCGCAATCGAGGCTGTCTAGTTACGAATCGGCTTCCCAGCGCCTTTTTTTTGCGTGTCAGCCACGCAAATGGGTCTACAGTCCCTTTCAGGACTATCTAGTAAGAAGCACGACGAACACGCGTGATTTTGCGATAAAGCTTTCACTCGCCCAAATCATCGCCCCCCTCCTGTTCCTCATGCTGTTGCCCCGAAGCTTTCTGGTCGATTTATAGAATTGAATTGAATTGAAGTGACCGCGTCACTATGCCCTAGTGGCGGGCAATGGAGGCTCCACATGAAGCCAGCCGGAATGGAAATTCTCCTGGTCGAAGACAATCCCAGGGATCTCGAGTTGACTCTACACGCGCTCCGCAAACAGAACCTCAACAATTGCATTGAAGTGGCGCGTGATGGCGAGGAGGCTCTTGACTTCTTATTCTGCCGGGGAACCCACAGCAAACGCTCGTTTGAAAGTCCTCCAAAACTGATCATCCTCGATTTGCAACTTCCCAAGGTCGATGGACTCGAAGTATTACGCGCGATCAAGAATGATACTCGTACCCGCGCGATCCCGGTTGCCATATTGACGTCTTCAAACGAGGACCGGGACCTGGTGGACGGTTATACGATGGGCGTCAACAGCTACCTCCGGAAGCCGGTTGATTTCGACCAGTTTAAAGAAATCGTAAAGCAGCTTGGACTTTACTGGTTGATTGTCAACCAACCGCCGCCCGCCACCGCATTCTCCGAATAGCGAAAGGGACCCGTATGATCATGCCAACAAGGGAAACCGTTGGACATCTTCAGGATTGTCACTCTGCCCCAGCTCGCCTCCGCGTTCTGATTCTCGAAGATAATCAGCCGGACGCTGAGCTCTTCATTCAGAAACTGAAAGAAGCAGGCTTCGCACTCGATGCGGACACGGTGGATACCGAGAAAGCCTTCGTGGCGAGCTTCCGATCCCGGGTTTACGATCTCATCCTGTCCGACTACTCCATTCCCGAATGGAGCGGCCTGGAAGCCTTCCGCTTCGTGAAGCGAAGTGGAATAAACACTCCTTTTCTTTTAGTGACCGGCACACTCGGAGAAGAGGCCGCGGTCGACCTGATCAAGGAGGGAGTAGCCGATTACATTCTGAAAGATCGTTTGGCCCGCATGCCATCGGCTGTCCGACGGGCTCTGGAGGAAAAACTGACGCGCGACGAAGCCGGGCGAGCGCGGCAAGCCCTCCACGACAGCGAGGAAAAAGTTCGCCTACTCCTCGATTCAACCGCCGAGGCCATCTACGGGATCAATCTCGAAGGCCACTGCACTTTCTGCAATCCAGCCTGCGCACGACTGCTCGGATACGATGATCCAAGCGATCTGCTCGGAAAACAGATGCACGCGCTCAGCCACCGTGCTCGCGCCGAATGTACGCCGCGCTCGATCGAAGAATGCCCGACGTGCGCGGCCGCCCGTGGAGGTCGAGGGGTCCATCTGGATGAAGAGGTTCTATGGAAAAAAGACGGCTCCAGCTTCCCCGCCGAGTGCTGGTCGCACCCCATGTTGCAGCAAGGGAAGTCGATTGGCTCCGTCGTGACGTTCCTCGACATAACCGAGCGAAAGCAAACTGAGGACAACCTTCGCCGCGTGGCCGCCGTTGTGGAATCCTCGCAGGACGCAATCATCAGTCAGACGTTGGATGGAATTATCCTCACTTGGAATCTCGGTGCGGAACAAATCTACGGGTACTCGCGCTCGGAGGTGCTCGGAAAATCGCTTGGAATTGTCGTTCCCCCAGACCGTCAGAACGAGTTCCAAGGCATCCTTAAAAAAATCAGCTGGGGCGAAAAGGTGGAGCAGCTTGGAACGATCTGCGTGAGAAAGGACGGAAAGCAGGTTCCCGTTTCGCTTTCTGCATCCTCGATCAAGGATGCGAACGGAAAAATCGTCGGCGCTTCAGTAATCGCCCGGGACATTACCGAGACCAAACATTTGGAAGAGATGTTCCTTCAGGCGCAAAAGATGGAAGCGGTCGGCCGATTGGCTGGCGGCGTGGCTCACGACTTCAACAATCTCTTGGGCGTAATCATAGGTTACAGCGATATTGTCGAGGGACGCTTGAAAGACAATGATCCCCTCCGCGCCAAGGTTACGCAAATCAAGAAAGCCGGGCAAGGCGCCGCAAGGCTAACCCGCCAACTCCTCGCTTTCAGCCGCCAGCAGATTCTTGATTCGAGAATTTTAGACCTGAATTCAGTCATCACGGATGTCCAGAAGATGCTCCAGCGGCTCATCGGTGCGGACGTTGAAATGGTCACGGCCCTGTGTCCTAGTCTAGCTTCCGTGAAAGCGGATCAAGGTCAGATGGAACAGGTAATTATGAATCTCATCGTCAATTCAAGGGACGCGATGCCGGACGGCGGAACTTTGACCATGGAGACTGCCAACGTCGAATTGGACGATCTTTACGTGCTGAGTCATCCGGAGCTCACTGCCGGCTCATTCGTTATGCTTGCAGTCACGGACACCGGCACGGGCATCGACGCGGAAACTCAGAAGCACATCTTCGAGCCATTCTTTACCACGAAAGAACAGGGAAAGGGCACCGGGCTTGGCCTTTCGACCGTCTACGGGGTTGTTAAACAAAGTGGTGGCTCCATCTCGTTCTCCAGCGAAGTGGGCCGAGGAACGACTTTCAAAATCTACCTCCCTCAAACTCAAGCTGCCGCCGAGAGAGACAATCCCGAACCAAAGCGCCTATTTGAAGGGACGGAAACCATCTTGGTGGTCGAAGACGAAGAATCCCTGAGGAAACTTACCTGCGAAATGCTCTTGGAAAATCACTATACCGTTCTGGAAGCGAGCAACGGATTCGAGGCTCACGAGATCGCTCAGCTTCACCAAGGGCCCATTCACCTGCTTCTTACTGACGTGGTGATGCCGAGAATCAGCGGTCCAAGTCTGGCCAAATCTTTGATGGCTCGAAATCCCAACATGAAAGTGCTCTACATGTCTGGCTACATGAACTCCTCAGTAGTTCAAGAGCTCGCGATCAGCGGCTCGGAATTCCTTCAGAAACCCTTCATGAGCGACACGCTCACTCGCAAGGTCCGGGAAATATTGGGCGTTAGCGCTCTGCGTTGAGCTTCACTCGCGTCCTCTCCCCGCCCCCCAAACCTACACTCTTTCATTCGCCTCTCACAGCCTCGTTCTAGGCTCGGCCTGCACACGGCAGGTTGCAACTTGCCGGCGGCGTTCTTGCATCCATGTGATCGACTGTCTTGCGCCCCGCCACCCTAACGGATTGCGGGCAAGCGGGGCGCGTGTTAGGCTCGGCTTTCTCTTTTCCGTTTTCTCTCGCAATGCCCAACGAGGCTCTCGCGCAACCTATCGGCAAAATTTTGTTTTATGCCGCGCTGCTCGCTGTTTCGCTCGCCGTGTCGCAGTCCGCCGCCGCTCAAGCTCCCCAAAAACCCGCGCCGAGCCTTTTCACCAGCGGCGGCGAAGCCACCTTGGAAGCGGACCAGCAACGCGAATCCGGGAAGGTTTTCTATGCCGATGGGCACGTGGAGATCCGCTACGAAAACGCGCGGCTTCGGGCCGACCATGTCGAATATGACAGCGCCTCCCAAATCGTCACTGCGCGCGGCCACGTGCAGCTCGATTATCGGACGCAGCACGTCGAGGCCGATGACGCCCGCTATGAATTGCGCACCGGCCGCGGCACTTTTCACCACGCTCGCGGAACATTCGCCTTGCAACGGCGCCCCTCGCCCACTTTGCTCGTTAGCCCCAACCCGCTTTACTTCGACGCCGAGGAAGCAGACCGAGTGGACGAAAACACCTATCGCGTCCGCAAAGTGTGGCTCACGGTCTGCAAGCCGGGGCGGCCCGCATGGAAGTTTTACGCCAGCTCCGCCACGGTCAGGTTGCAGAAGTCCGTTCACATCGAGAATGGAGATTTTCGCGTTTTTTCTGTTCCCGTCCTATACCTGCCCTACGCCACGCTTCCCGCCGAAAAACGCCGCGATTCGGGCTTCATGGTTCCCGACGTCGGCGACACTTCGCAAAAGGGTTTCGTGCTCGGCGACTCGTTTTATTGGGCGCCGGTGGATTGGATGGATACCACCCTTGGCGCCTCCTATTTCAGTTCGCGCGGATGGAGCCAAAAGGGAGAGTTTCGGATGCGGCCCTGGGAAAGCGCGAGCCTCGTCGCCAGTTATTTTGGCGTAATCGATCGCGGGCTCGAACAACAGAACGCTCCGCCGCTCAGGCAGGGAGGTCACGAAACAAAGCTTCTGTTCACATCCCTCCTGCCCGGTGGATGGCGCGCCGTCGCGGATTTGGATCAGCTTACCTCGCTCACCTTCCGCCTGGCATGGTCCGATACCTTTCGCGAGGCGGTTAACTCGGAGGTCCACAACACCGCATTTCTCACCAACAATTTCAGTGGATTCAGCGTGAACTTTGCGGCGCTCAGTTATCGAAACTATTTGAGCGCCACGCCGCAAACGTCGATCACTCTGCGGACTGCCCCCGAAGCCCGGATTAGCTCCGTGGACCAGGCTTTTTTCAGCAAGCTTCCGATTTACTTCTCGTTTGACGCCTTCACGGGAGCTGAGCACCGCGGAGAAAATGTAACGCCGTTCGAGACTCCGGCGTTTGTCGAGCGCAGCGAATTCGCGCCCAGCGTCACAATCCCCTTGCACTGGGCGGATTGGCTCAACGTTACGCCGAGCTTCACCTTTCGCTCCACTTATTACGGCGCCCAACTACGCAATGACGCTTTCCTCTCCCAGGGATTATTTCGCGACACCGAGGAGCTTTCGGTTGATATTCGGCTTCCGGTGTTCGAGCGCGTTTGGGATGGCGGCGACACCAAGTGGAAACATGTGATCGAACCGGAGATCACCTACAATTACGTGAATGGTGTGAACGATTTCGGGCGTTTCATCCGTTTCGACGAAGATGAGACTCTCACCGATACGAACGAAATCGAATATGGCGTTACGCAGCGCCTTTTTCGCCGCGCCGGAGCGGGCGCAGCCGACGAATTCGTTACCTGGACTTTGGCGCAGAAATACTTCTTCGATCCTACGTTCGGAGGTGCGCTTGTCCCGGGACAGCCCAATGTCTTCCAGACCCTCGACGCGCTCACACCCTTTGCTTTCGCGGACGTTCCTAGGCACTTTTCGCCTATCGTGAGCGACCTGCGCGTTGATCCCGGAAAGCGCTTCGATACGGAATTCATCGTCAATTACGATCCGCAGCGTAACCGGATGACCGCCATCGGCACCCTGCTGAAACTCAAGCCGTACAAAGAATCGTTTCTTACCCTCGCGCACTTTTCCACCTTGAACTTGCCGTTAAACCCTTCGCTGCCTCCGGCAAATTTCGAGCAGCGCTCCAATCAGTTGCGCACTCTCTTCGGCTACGGGGACCAAAACCGCGCGGGCTGGAACCTGATGATGGGAGCCAGTTACGATTTCACCCAGCAGGCGTTTCAAAACCAGATCGTCGAGGTCTCATATAACGGCTCATGCTGCGGTATCGGTTTTGAGTATCGCAAGTTTTCGTTCGGCACGATCCGCAATGAAAATCAGTACAGTGTCGTATTTCGGATCGCCAACCTCGGTTCGGCCGGCACTCTGCGAAAGCAAGAGAAAATCTTCTAACGAGATTGCATGACCCTAACAGCTGAATCCGAGCTTGCTTTCCTTTCG
Organism: uncultured Acidobacteriota bacterium; assembly: GCA_963754105.1. Classification (GTDB taxonomy): domain Bacteria; phylum Acidobacteriota; class Terriglobia; order Acidiferrales; family UBA7541; genus Palsa-295. The sequence continues at coordinate 157,904 of CAVWEZ010000004.1, read as the reverse complement.
ATTGACGAAGCGGCCTCGTTGCTGAGACGCAAGGAACTTTCCCCCGTCGATCTCGTGAACGCATCGGTCGCGCGAATCGAGCGATGGAATCCCGAGATGCATGTCTTCCTTACCATCCTCGCCGAACCGGCGCGCCGCCGCGCGAAGCAGGCCGAAAAAGAGATTCTCCGCGGCTCGGATCGAGGCCCTCTCCACGGCATACCCATTTCGCTGAAGGACAACTTTTACACGCGCGGCATTCGCACCACCGCCGGCTCGAAAATTCTGTCTGATTTTGTGCCCGAAACCGATAGCCACGTTGCCAGCCGCCTGGCCCGGGCGGGCACAATCCTGCTCGGCAAAACCAACATGCATGAATTTGCCTACGGAATCACCGGGGAAAATCCACATTACGGTAGTTCGCGCAACCCCTGGGCCCCTCAGCGGATTTCCGGGGGTTCAAGCGGAGGTTCGGCGGTCGCCGTGGCCACAGGGATGGGATTCGCCTCGATAGGAACGGATACCGGAGGCTCCGTACGGATCCCATCGGCTTTGTGCGGAATCGTGGGGTTGAAGCCCACGTTTGGGCTGGTAAGCGTTTCGGGCGTCGTACCGCTCGCCGTGAGCTTCGATCACGCAGGGCCGATCGCGCGGAGCGTAAGCGACGCGTGCATCGTCCTGGAATCAATCGCGGGGAAATATCCGAAGGGCGCGGCGCGTCCCAATCATCGAAAGCTCCGCGAGAACCTGCCCGCTCGATTCCGCCTCGGCTGGCCTAAGGAGTTTTTCTTTGACAGGCTGGACGATGAAGTTCGGCGCTTGGTCGAAGCCACTGCGAAAGTCTTCCAGCAATTAGGCGCTGAAATCCAGGAGATCTCGCTACCGGGTCTGGCGGACTCCGTCGACCAAGCGACTAGCGCCGTCGTCGCCGAGGCGAGCCGCTATCACGAATCGCAAGGATATTTTCCCGCTCGTGCCCAAGAGTATGGCGAGGACGTTCGCGGTCACCTTGAGTGGGGTCACAAACTGCTCGCGGTAGACTATCTTCGCGCCATGGAAGCAAAACGAGAGGTGGAACAGGATTTTGCCTCTGCTTTCGAAAAGGTGGACGCCATTATCGCTCCCACTTCCCCCATTACTGCCCCTCTGATCGGCGAAAGCGAGGTCCATGTCGCTGGCCAACGGGAAACGGCAGTTCGAGCGGAATTATTGCGAATGACTCGCCCCGCCAATCTCGCCGAGCATCCAGCAATCTCCATCCCGTGCGGATTCTCGCCACAGGGCTTGCCTGTAGGTTTGCAGCTAATCGGCCCGCGCTGGGGCGAAGCGCGGCTCCTCTCTATCGCTTTTGCCTACGAGCAATCCACCGTCTGGCACCGCCGCCACCCCAGTCTCGCCTGAAACTCGGCGAGACTGGTGGTGTCACTGCACTGGTAGGGGCACAGCATGCTGTGCCCGGCAAACTTACTTGGTTTGGTGTGCGCAATCCGACTCGTGCAAACGGGCGCGTCGTTGTTTTGATGGGGCATCGCACTACCACGCTCGCTACGGCGCAACACTGCGTTAGCGACATTCTCGCTCTACCACCTGCCTCCCCAGCAGCGCCGTCATCCTGAGCGAAGTCCCGCGCCTTTTCCTCCGCGCGTTTCTTGCGCGCGCGGGACGCAGTCGAAGGACCTCTCTTCGATTGTCAATGTGGCTTCGCGCGAGCGGCGACCGCGCCGGGGTTTGTCCCGTAGGGGCACGATACATCGTGTCCGGCAAACATGCTTGGCTACCTGCAAGCCATCCGCCTCGCGCAAGCGGACGCGCGGTTGTTTCGGCAGGCGCGTTGCTCTTGTAGCGCCGGGCATCTTGCCGGCGAATTTCCCTCCCGGCCTTCTCCCGGAAAACCAACATAGGAATGTAGCTCAGGTCCTTACCGCCCCGACCAGTCATGGCGCGTGTTAACTCTCTGGTGCCGGGAAAACCGTCTACCACTCCACCTGATCTTGTCGCCGACTAGGATGATCACGTGAACGGTGTCACTCCACTTCTAGCGGATGCAATACTGCCTAGCCTCATCTGGGTTTGGCCAATTACTGTCGTACTGCTGCTACCGGTTATCCTCATTGAAGCGCAGTACGCTCGAAGGCGCCTGAATCTGACCCTTGGCCAAGCATTCCGATGCCTTGCGATCGCAAACGTAATCTCAACAATTGTTGGATTTCCCCTTGCGACCGTGGTGGCCAACATTCTTCAAATCAAATTGCAGAATCACCTTTACGGCAATCCGCAGTCGAACTTTGAACGGTGGAGTCGCGGCGGTGACCTCTCCGGTCTTGCTCGCGGTTTTGGGCAGTATCCGCACTGGCCCCTGTTCGTGGCAGCCAGCCTAATGTTCTTCTTGTGCTTTCTGATTTCGTGGTGGGTTGAGGCCGCATACGTAAACTGGTGGATTGCACGAAGAAGCTTTGGTGCGGCTCCGGCGAAGTCTCAGACCTCCTCGGCAATTCGAAATGCCAACGTGCTCTCTTACGCCCTGTTAGCGGCGATTTCAATCGGACTGCTTGCTTGGATCAGTAGGTGAGTCACTTAGATTCGCTGCCCATTTTCCTTCCATGTGGCTCAGTGCGGCAAAACTCCGAACAGCAAGCAGTGTTCTGGTCGAAATCAATCGCGCATCGCTCTTGTAGCGCCGGCATCTTGCCGGCGAATTTTACATTCCGGCCCTCCCACGGGAACCAACAGAGGAATGTAGCTCAGGTCTTTAGACCTGAAGATTTTCGGCATTTTCCTAAAGCCCCGAACCAAAAATGGATAGTAAGCGTCTAATGGATGTGGGAAAATGCGCGATTGTGCGCGGCGTGATGCTACAGCCTGATATCTCACGAGCGTCGAAAATAGGAAGGTAACCGGATGGACGTTTCCATCTTTGGCGTGTTTCTCGCGGGCGTAATTTCGTTCCTTTCCCCTTGCGTCTTGCCGCTCGTGCCCGGATACGTTTCCATGCTTTCAGGCGTGGGTGTGGAGCAGTTGAAGGAAGGCGAGGGGGGCACCGGCAAGCTCCTGGGTCTAGCCTTTGCGTTCGTGGTCGGTTTTTCCGTGGTCTTTATCACCCTTGGCGCTTCGGCCAGCGCGGTGGGCTCATTCATGTTGCGCAATCGCACCCTGATCGCACCGATCGCAGGAGCATTGATTATCCTTTTCGGGCTGCACCTGGTCGGATGGCTGATCAAGATTCCGGTCAAGATCGGGGCCATCGTAGCAGCGGTGCTCATCGCAATCGGGCTGGTACTCAATGTGCGCTATGGAAATACGCTTGAGATCAAGCCGGTGCAGTTTTACGCCGCGTCGTTAATTTTCCTGCTGGGACCTTCAATGACGCGCTGGTTGAACCGGGATGTCCACCTGCGCAACGTGGGTGGCGGCAGCCAACCTGGAATCGTCAGCGGATTCCTGCTCGGCTTCGCGTTTGCCTTCGGATGGACGCCATGCATCGGTCCGATCCTCACCAGCGTGCTCGCGCTTGCGGCCACCAAGGACACCATCGGCCAGGGTGTCTTGTTGCTGGCCTGCTATTCAGCCGGACTGGCGATTCCATTTTTGCTCACGGCAGTGGGCATCGGGCGCTTCTTGAAGTTTTATCAGCGCTTTCGCAAACACCTCCACACCGTGGAAGTTTTCAGCGGGGTCCTGCTGCTCGCCATCGGCGGGTTGATTTTCTTCAACGAATTGACGTTGCTTTCGCAACATTTGACGTTCCTCAATCGATTTGTGAAATAAAACGGAGTCGAGAATGAATCGGGTTTACAGCGCATTTCTATCAGCGATCGTAATCTTAGTGGCTGCAGTGAGTTTTTCCGGGTGCACGAGCAGCAGCAAATCGGCCGGCAGTTCTTCTGGAACGACGGCGGCCCCTCTGGCCGACGAACCGACCGTTACTTTCAAGGATTTGCAGGGCAATAACGTTGAGCTCTCCAGCTTCAAAGGGAAAGTTGTTCTCGTGAATTTCTGGGGCACGTGGTGCGAGCCTTGCCGGGGCGAGATTCCTATACTGATCAAAATGCAGCAAGACTACGCCAGCAAAGGCTTCACGGTCCTCGGCGTCGCCACCAATGACGACGAGAAAGCCGTTGACCCGTTCATCCACCACACGCAGTTCAACGTCGATGGTCATGAGATGACCATGAACTATCCGATCGTCATGGGCAGCGATGATATTTCAACGAAATTCGGCGGTTTGCTCGGAATGCCGACCAGCTTTCTGATTTCGCGCGACGGTAAAATCATCAAGAGGTACATCGGCGCGTTCGCGAACGCCGACGAAATCAATAAGCAAGTGGAGAGTCACCTATGAACTTAGTCAAAAGCTCCCGCTATCTCGCAATGCTGTCCGTTTTGCTTTCAATCGGCGCGATTGCGTTGGCGCAAGACGCTTCAGCTCCGAAGAGCGCCGCCGAGGTTGTGAAGGCCCACCCGTACGTTTCTCTGGAGCCTGTTCCGCGCGGCAAGGAGTTCGAGGCTGCTGTGGTCGTCCAAATTGCCGAGGGCTACCACATGAATTCACACAAGCCGTCGGACACCTACCTGATCCCGACCACGCTCACCCCAAAGCTCCCTGCGGGCATTCGTTTAGTCGACACTGCGTATCCGCCAGGCAGCCTCAAGAAGTTTGCCTTTTCGCCCGACAAGCCTCTCGATGTTTACAGTGGCAGCGTTACCCTGCGTCTAAAGCTTATGGCAGAAAATAGTGCCGCGATCGGCACCACTACGATACCGATGACGCTGCGCTATCAGGCGTGCAACAACTCCGCTTGTCTCCCTCCGGTGAAAATTCCCGTAACCGCCGAGTTGCGTGTCGCCGCCGCTGGGTCAGCGGCCAAACCCGTCCATTCCGACGTTTTTGCCCCGTCAGCGCACAATTAATTGAACGAGTTTGAAGCATCAGAAGGATCTAACTAGAAGCTCTTACCGGTCCGAAAACGTCAATTTCAGCGCGCTGAGACCGCTGGCAAAGCCCGTCGGAGCCGTGCCACCACGCGCTCCTTGCCCAGCACAACCATGGTCTCAAAAAGCGGCGGCGCCACGGCGCGGCCCACGATCGCCACGCGCGTGGCGTTGATGAGCAACCCGGCCTTCACGCCCTCGGCCGTCGCCAAGGCGCGCAATGCCGCGTCGCAAGCGTCGTGGTTCCATTCCGGCGAGGCCTTCAAGCGCGTCCGCCAGCTTCGCCGAGCATTGCCGGCAACCGCTCGTCCTTCCAGAATTTCTGCGCGCGCCTCAGCCTCGTAGTCGAAATCGTCGGTGAAAAATGCGCGCGCCCACGTGGTGAAATCGCCAAGCAAGCGCGTGCGCGGACGAATCAGATCCACCGCATGCGCAAACCATGCCCGATCCCGGCTTGCCTGCGAGCCTTCCCACAGGCCTGCGCGCTTGAGCTCCGCTTCGACGTAGCGGCAGCAGCTCTTCGACCGGCAGCTTCTGCAGATACTGGGTGTTGAACCATTCGAGTTTGGCGCGATCGAATACCGCATTTGTGCGGCTCACGCCCGAAAGCGCGAAGCGCTCGATCAATCTCGTTTGTGCGCATGAACTCGGAATCGTCTCCCGGCGACCATCCGAGCAGCGCCAGGAAATTCCGGAACGCCTCGGGCAAAAATCCCTCTTCAGCGTACGAGCCCACGCTCGTGGCGCCGTGGCGCTTGGAAAGCCGCGTGCGATCCGGGCCCAGAATCAGGGGCACGTGCGCAAAAATCGGCGGCGCTGCGCCCAGCGCCTGATAGATGAGCGCCTGTTTCGGCGTGTTCGAAAGGTGATCGGCGCCGCGAATCACATGGCGTGATTCGCATATCGATGTCGTCCACCACCACGCTCAGCTGATACGTGGGCACGCCGTTGGAGCGCAACAGGACGAAATCTTCGATCTCCGCGTTCTGCACTTCGCGCGGACCGAAAACAGCGTCTTCGAATTTCGTAACTCCTCTCGCGCGCGCACACGGAAGCGGATCGCGCGCGGTATTCCTGCAGCTCCCTTTCGCTGCGCGCTCATCGTGCGAGAGATCGCGGCACGGGCAAGCGGACAGCTCTTATAGGTTTTTGCACCTTCGTCGTCACCTTCGCCTTCGCGATCTTCCTTCGCTGGCCGCAGCATCGCCGCCAGCATAGGCTGCCGCCTTGCAATAGCAGGCGAAAGCCGCTCCGCTGGCGAGCAAGCGCTCTGCTGCAGCGCGGTAAAGCGGAAGACGCTGCGACTGAAAAATTGGTCCTCCATCCCATTCAATTCCCAACCACCTTAATCCTTCGAGAATTCCCTCCACCAGTTCGGGACGATTGCGTTCGACGTCCGTGTCTTCAATTCGCAGCAGAAGCGTGCCTCCCTCGTGCCGGGCGAACAGCCAGTTGAAGAGCGCGGTCCGCGCCCCTCCCACGTGAAGATATCCGGTGGGGGAGGGCGCAAAGCGAACGCGAGGTTTTTGGGATGGAGCCATGCCTTGTCTTCTGTAGTAGATCCGAAGCGATTCATATTAACGGAACGTCGGAGCAAAATCGAGCGACTCAGCGCCTCCAACTGGGCCCCTTTTCTGGATTTCGGTACTGGGGTACTGTTGACGGCATGGCCGCCTCGGCTACATAGTGGGCTGTTGCTCGCAATTGTAAGCAGAGCGGCAAGGCGTTGGCTCGAAGGCGGGATCAGTGAATTCTTTCACGTTAACCTCCAAGAAACTGGCCGAAGACGTGCTCGGGTGATTCTCGGGCTTTCTGATATTCTCCTCGGAACGGCCCCGGCTAAATACGGAGCATAGAATTGCAGAGCTACGTCACTTCCACGGGGATAGTGCTACAGGCAAGCTTCTTCCTGCTTGCGGCCTTCTTCGTTTTTCTTTATCGACGGAAACGCCAAGCATACCTCCTGGCGTGGTCTGCCGCGTGGTTTCTGGTGGCCTTAAACTTCCTATCTAGCGCTCTCGGCATATGGTTCCAGAGAGATGCGAAATGGATGGGCTGGCTGGGAGCCCTGAACGAATCCATCTTTGTATTTGCGGGCCTCGCCTTTTACTCGGCCTCGCGCCTGTACGCGGGCCTCAAGGTACCGAAATGGCTGGGCGTAGCGGGTCTGGCGGCAGTGGTTTGGTCCATTGCACACTCTCGCTATTCGCTCGGCGTGCCGCCGGTGGCGCTGGGTGCGGGCCTGATTTTCCTGCTGGTTGCCTACACCTTCTGGCAAGAAGGACGCAAACAAGAGTCTCGAGCGGATGTGCTGCTGGGCTTCACGTTTGCCGGTTGGGGCCTGCTCGCCATTTCAATCTTGCTTCGTTATCGATTCGTTTTCTTGAGAAGTGTGCATCTTCTGCCGACAGTTATCTTGCCCGAGCTTTTCGCCTGCGTCCTTATGGTAATGTCCGTCTATGAAGAGGAACGGCGACGGGCCGAGCGAAACATGCTGGCTCTCTCCAACCTGAATCTCGTGACGGGGAGCTTCGTGGGAGGCGAGATTCAGAAAATGCTGGCCCAGGCGCTCGACCGAGTCCTGAGTGTTGTCCGCGTTCCCGCCGGCGCTCTCTGCGTACAACAGGGAGAGACCAGCGGCTCCGCTTCCGTGATCGTTGCCGGCCTCAATGATTCCTTTTCGGCTGCCATTCAAGAATCGGAGTTGAATGAGTATTTCATCAACCTGGTTGCACGGCTCGGCGGACTGGTGGTTTTTCGGGACCTGACCCGCGATGCGAGCTGGAGAGCGCTGGAAAAAGATGACGCCTTCCGGCGTATCCGGCGATTGCTCTTGGACCAGGGACTGCGCACGATCGTGGGAATTAGCTTGCAGGCCAAGGAGCGAGTCTTTGGAGTTCTACTCCTGGGCAGCCCGGACAATCGCAGCTTCGGCCCTGCGGAACGGCGCCTGTTGCTCGCGCTGGGCCAGCAGATCGGCATGGCCGTTGAGAATAGCTCTCTCATTCGTCAAACATCGCGACGCAGCGAGGAGTTACACATCCTCAACGAAATCGGCCGCGCTCTCAGCTCCACGCTGGATCTGGACAAATTGCTCGAGCGGATTTATTCCGAAATGCGCCGCGTGGTCGACGCCGGCAGTTTCTTTATTGCCTATCACGATCAAGACAGCGGCGAAGTCCGCTTCGAAATCGAGGTGGTGGATGGAAAACGGTTGCCTAAGCGGTCGCGTCCGGTCGCCAACCGAATGGCGGAATACGTTGTCCGCACCGAGCAGCCGCTTCTGATTCGAGAGCGCTTCTCCGAAGAAGCGGAGCGGCTGGGATTCGAAACGCGGCAGCCCGTGGGTTCACTATGCGCGGTACCTTTGATCCTTTACGATCGCCCCGTGGGTGTAATGGCCGTCCACAGCCAGAAGGAACGCGTATTCGACGAAGGCCATGTGGAGTTTCTGCGCGTCCTGGGTAGCGAGGCGGGCATCGCGATAGAAAACGCCCGACTATTCGCAGAGGAGCAAAAAAAGTCCCGCCAACTCACGCTCATAAACAATATCTCGAACCATGCCATCACCAGCCTCGATCCTGAGGAGATGCTGGGGAAAATCGCCGCGGAGATGGAGAAGCACCTCTCCTACAATCATATAGGAATTGCGATTCTCGATTACTCCGCCAAGGAACTCGTTGTGCAGGCTGATGCGGGCCTGCGCCGCGAAGCGGTTGGCCGGCGTCTCCTCCTCGGAGAAGGTCTGATCGGGCAGGTTGCCCGCACGGGACAGGTGGGAATCGTCCGTGAAGCCGGTCCCTCAACTCCACGAATGGTGCTCCCGGATTCGACGGCGTCCGTCGCGCTGCCGGTGACTTATGGGGAGCAGTTCCTGGGTGTTCTCTACGTGGAAACATCGGAGCCATGCGACTTCAGCCTGCAGGACGTCGCGCTCCTCCGCACCCTTGCCGACCTGTTTGCAGGCGCCCTGCACAACACACTTACTTTTCAGAAAGCTCAGGAACAGGCCATTACCGACGGCCTTACAGGCGTCAAGACGCATCGCTTCCTTATGGAGGCGCTATCCTCGGAATGGAAACGTTCCACGCGAGCTAGCCGTCCGCTCGCCCTGGTGCTGATGGATCTTGACCGCTTCAAATTCGTCAATGACTTTTATGGTCATCTCGAAGGCGATGTGGTGCTGCAGCGGGTGGGACACATCCTGGAACAGAATTGCCGCCGGTCGGATGTGGTGGCTCGATATGGCGGAGACGAATTCGTGATACTCATGCCTGAGACGACGATCGAGCAGGCCCGCCAGCTCGCCAATAAACTTCGCGGCTGGATCGCGTCTGATCCCATACTGCGCGATAAGAACATCACCGCCAGCTTTGGCATCGCCGCCTTCCCTCTGCACGGCAGCACGCCGCAGGAGCTGATTCAAGTTGCGGATTCCTCTATGTACCTTTCCAAGCATCAGGGAGGCAATCTGGTCTCCAGCGCCGAACAGGGCGATCCAAACGACAGGAAAAGATGGAAGAAAGATGTGCTCGAAGCGTATTTAGGCGTTACACTCAAGCGCCTGTTTTCCACCGGGCCGGAAGCTTTCGAGGAAATCTATCGCCGCCTCGAACAGTTTACGCGTTCGCTTAGGGAGCAAGGAGGAGACTCGGACGGGGATACTCTGCCGCCGTCCGTGGTTGAGACTGTCACGTCCCTCGCATACGCTATCGACGCTAAGGACCACTACACGCAAGGGCATTCCCGAAAGGTCTCCGCATATTCCGTGATGATCGCCAACGAGCTGGGTCTTGCCGAAACGGAAATCGAGGAGATCAGGCTGGCGGGGCTGCTGCACGATATCGGCAAGGTTGGGATCCCGGAAGCCATCCTGAACAAATCGGGACCCCTCGACGCGTGCGAATGGGAAACGATGAAAACCCACACCGACCTTGGCGCACGAATTCTGGAAACTCTTAAGCCGATGGCCCGCATCCGGGAGATGGTCCGCCACCATCACGAATTTTATGACGGCACGGGTTACCCTTGCCGCCTCGAAGGCGAAAATATCCCTCACGGCGCGCGCGTGATTGCAATTGCGGATGCCTACGACACCATCACTTCCGCCCGCACCTACAAGAAAGCCCGCACCGCCGAAGATGCTTTCGCCGAGCTGGAGCGTTGCGCCGCGAACCAATTTGACCCAGCTCTTGTTCGGATTTTCATCGATACCATGCGTCGCGCGCCCCGCCCCACGCTCGAAGCGGTGGCCAGCGCTTCGGTTCGCACCGGAACTTCTTCATTCTGATCGGTTCCTTGTTTTCCTGAACGCCTCAGCAGCGCAATTTGGCCGATCGCCAAAACCGCAACAGCAAAAGCAACGGCGATGCCGCCTGTGGGTGGAGGTGAATGGCAAACGCGACGCCAAGCATGTTTGCCGGGCACGATGTATCGTGCCCCTACGACGGCGCCACGCAAATGGGCACGGCGGCGGGCGTTACATCGAAGAGAGATTCCTCGACGTCTCATCTCCCGGGCTCGACTAACCGTCGACCCGGGAGCCCTACCTGTCGCGCGCGCAGACACCGCGCGAAAGAAGACGCGCGAAACTCCGCTCGGAATGACGATGCGTCGGTGCGCGGCTCACGGCAACGGCTGATGGCGCTACTTGCTGGGGACGTAGGCGCGCAGGAGCGAGGTGCGCGGTGCGGACACTGGCTTCTGAGCCTCAGGCAACAGTTCATACTTACCGAGAGACGCTGGCAGCAGCCAGACCTGCGCTGGTCCGTATGGCTCGCTCTTCCCGCCCCAGCGGATGCTTCCGTTTCCTTCGAGGAAAACCAGCAGATCGAAGTGCTCACCTGAAGTGACGCTCTCCATGCGTTCGCCAAATTCCCATCGTTCCGTGGCGAAGTATTCGCAGGCGGCAAGGCGGGTCTCGGCAACCGAGCCGCGATGGATTTGCGCCGGCTGGATTTTGCCTCCGCGCTGTTCGCCAAACCGAATCACATCGAGGGCTTTTTCGACGTGCAACTCGCGGGCGCGGCCTTTCGCGTCGCGCCGGTCGTAGTCGTAGACCCGGTAAGTGATATCCGAGTTCTGTTGGATTTCGCAAAGCACGAGGCCGGGACCGATGGTGTGCGCGGTGCGAGCTGGAACGAAAACGGCGTCGCCCGCGGTTAGAGGAACGCGCTCAAGGCAATTCTCGGCAGTGCCATCGGCGATGGCGCGCTCAAAACTTTGGCGGGTTACGCTCGGCCGCAGGCCGACAAGAACCTCGGCATGCGATCGCGCGCGGACCGCATACCACATCTCGGTCTTGCCGCGGCCACCGGCGGCCTGCTCGTGCCGCGAGGCGTATTGGTCGTCCGGATGGACCTGCACCGAAAGCTTGTCTTCCGCGAAGATGAATTTAATCAGGAGCGGAAAGGGGCCGCCACCGCTTAGGCGAGTGCCCTTCCACTCGGCGGGCATAGCGGGCCAGACTTCGCCGAGTTTTTCACCAGAGAAGGGACCGCTGGCGAACCGGCACTCGTTGGCCGTCATCCAGGCTTCGCCAATCGGTTCGGCGAGATTCGCCATCGCAGGGAAGAACGGCGCCAGCGAAAGCGATCCCCAGGGACGCGGGCTGAAAACGGGATCCAGGCGCGCGGGGCATGGAGATGCTTTGCTGATCGTTACCTCGCTTGTCCGAAGAAGCGGCCGAGCCGTCGCAGGCCCTCCTCGATGCGGTCGAGGGACGTGGCATAGGAAAGGCGCAGAAAGCCGGGGGCGCCGAAGGCTTCGCCGGGAACAAGGGCGACATGTTCGCGTTCGAGGAGCAACTTCGAGACCACCATGTCGTTCGGCATCTCGGCATTGTAATGCGCCGAAATATTCGGAAAGACGTAGAAGGCGCCCTGCGGAGCCGTGCAGGTGACCCCGGGGATCGCGCGAAGCCCCGTGACGATACGCTCGCGACGCCGCGCATACTCCTCCAGCATCTTGGCGACTGAGTCCATCGGCCCGCGCATAGCGGCCAGCGCCGCGTATTGCGTGATGGAGGTCGGATTCGAGGTGGACTGGCCTTGCAGCTTGGTGATGGCGGCGATCAGCGGCTGAGGCGCAAGGACGTAGCCGAGGCGCCAACCCGTCATCGCAAAGGTTTTGGAAAACGATCCAACGATGATGAGATTGTTTTTCGAGCCGGGAATGCTGGCGATCGAAAATGGCTTGGCATCGCCGTAGGTGAAGTGCGAATAGCACTCGTCGGCCAGCAACCAAACGCCGTGCCGCTGGCAGACGGCAAGAACTTTCGCGAATTCGTCCGGCGGAATCACGGCGCCCGAGGGATTGCTTGGCGAGTCCGCAATTACCATGCGCGTACGTGGCGTGATCAACTTTTCCAATTCGGTGGCGCGCAGGACGAAGTCATCCTCGGCGTGCGTCGTAAGGATGACCGGCTTGCCACCCGCATATTTCACGATATCGGGATAGCTGACCCAATACGGCGAGGGAATGATGACTTCATCGCCGGAATTGATCAGGCAGCAGACAGCGTTGAAGATGGAATGTTTGCCGCCCACGTTGACAACGCACTCGCTGGGCTGATACGAGGAGCCGAGCTCGCGCGTATGCCATTCGCAGATGGCCTGGCGCAGGGCGGGAATGCCCGGCACAGGCGTGTACTTGGTGCGATTTTCGTCGAGCGCCTGGATCGCGGCGCGCTTGATGTGCTCAGGCGTTGGAAAGTCGGGTTCGCCCGCGCCGAAGTCGGCGACATCCACGCCCTGGGATTTCAGTTGCTCGGCGGCCTGCAAGACCACCATTGTGGGCGACGGGCTAATGCGATTTACGCGGTCAGCGAGGCGAAACGTCTCTTCTGTTTTCACGGCTGTGGCCGGTTCCATTTCCTATCCTTTTGCGCGGCTTGTGGACCAACGAACCAATCCATTCTAGCTCACCGGTTCAGAACCCAGAAAATCAAAGTGGTTAAATGCGTGCGGCCAAATTGGCTGGATTAAGGGCGGCATCGCCGATCCCAGATTTAAGTTAGCTGACTTTTGACCGCAGCCGTTCCTCGACCAGCGGGGGCACGAGACCCTTTACAGGTCCGCCGAGCCTCGCAAGCTCCTTCACCAGCCGCGAACTGAGATAGCTGTAAGCCTCGCCGGGCAGCATGAAGACGGTTTCGATCTGCGGCTCGATTTTGCGATTCATCATGGCCATTTGGAGTTCGTATTCGTAATCGGAAACGGCGCGAATACCCCTTAAGACGACCTTCGCGTTGCGCGCTCTCGCGTAATCCATCAGCAAGCCCTCGAAAATTTCGACCTCCACGTTCTTCCAATCGAAGGTGACGGCTTCGAGCATTTCGACGCGTTCCTTGACTGGGAAAAGAGGATCCTTTTCCAAGTTGCGTGCCACGGCGACGATCAGCTTATCGAAGATCATGGCGCCGCGAGAGATCAGGTCCAGATGGCCATTGGTCACCGGATCGAACGAGCCAGGATAGATCGCTGTGACAGGGCTGCTCATTTGGGAGGGCATCCGGTGAGAGATTCTAACCTAGAATTGCGCTCCAGAGGCGCAACTGTTGCCTCGACTGCGACTTTTGGGGCCAGGACGGGACGGACGGCGGGATGTTACCGCGACGAAACTAACCGGCCATCGCGGCGATTTCTTTTTCGTCGATGTCGAAGTTGGCGTAAACGTGCTGAACGTCGTCGTGGTCCTCGAGAGTTTCAACCATGCGAAGCATTTGCTGGGCTTGAGCGCCGCTTAGCTTCACATTATTTTTCGGCACCCACGCGACTTCGGCGGAAGAAGGGGTGATTTGCGCGGCGGCGAGCGCTTCGCGCACCTTTTCCATCACTTCCGGAGGAGTTGTGACTTCCCAGGAGGAGCCATCGTCGCGGAGATCTTCTGCGCCCGCATCGAGAACGACGCCCATCATTTTTTCCTCGTCCGCCTGTTCCTTGGGGACGACGATGTCGCCCTTGCGCTCGAACATCCATCCCACGGCGCCGGTTTCAGCCATGTTGCCGCCATTTTTGGAAAACATGTGGCGTATTTCGCTGACGATGCGGTTGCGATTGCTGGTAACGACTTGCACGAGGACGCCGACTCCGCCGGGGCCATAACCTTCGAAGGTTACTTCGTCGAGGGTTTCGCCCTCGATTGCGCCAGAGCCGCGCTGGATGGCGCGCTCGATATTGTCATTGGGCATGTTTTCGCCCTTGGCCGCGAGAATGGCGGTACGGAGGCGGGGGTTCGTATCCGGATCGGACCCGGCGGTGCGTGCGGCGATGGTCAATTCGCGAATGAGTTTGGTGAAGATTTTTCCGCGGCGCGCGTCAGTGGCGGCCTTCTTGTGTTTAATTGTGGCCCATTTAGAGTGTCCGGACATAAGGCGACCTTTTAGAGGACGTATGGCAGGAGCAACAGCTTAGCCCTTGCCGCGACAGTTTAGCAGCCGGGTCGGAAACAGGCAAGGAAGGTTGGATTGCAGGGACCTTCGCAACCGCTCGATAAATCGCTGAGGGCGCAATCCGTCGACAGCGATGAGCTTGCGGGCGAAGAACCGGAGATACGGAATCGGATTGCCGCACTCCGTTGGACTGTTTAAGATGCTTCGATGTCTATTTGGCGCGTCGTGATTTTAGCTGTGGTGCAAGGCCTAACGGAGCTGCTTCCAGTATCGAGCTCCGCGCATGTGGTGGTGGCCGAAAAGCTAATGGGGATGGACCCCTCTTCGCCGGAGATGACATTGCTCCTGGTGATGCTCCACACCGGCACGATGGTGGCAGTCATCGTGTACTTCTGGAACCAGTGGCGCAGGGCGTTTTTTCAGAGCGCGTTGGCGTTCAAGCGGTTTGCCGTGCTGTTGATCGTCGCCACGGCGATTACGGGTGTGGTCGGAGAGGCTCTGGCCAAACTTATCGAAAAATTTTGGTTTGGCGGTGCGCCGCACGGGGAAGTCGAAGAATTATTCAGCCATCTGGAACTCATTGCTCCAGCATTAGCTGCGGCGGGTGTTCTCATTGTGATCGCCGGCATATTCGAGAAACGCGCATCGTCGCCAGGCACAACGGGGGATGTTGGCCTCAACGCCAAGCAGGCCGCCCTGATCGGCTTCGTGCAAGGCTTGTGCCTCCCCTTTCGCGGATTTTCGCGATCCGGGGCGACAATATCCACAGCGATGCTGCTTGGCGTTGTCAAAGTGCGGGCCGAGGAGTTTAGTTTCGCGCTAGCTGTGGTGTTGACCCCGCCAGTAGTCGGCCGTGAGGTACTTCGATTGGTGAAAGCCGAGCACTTGACTGCGGGTCTGGGATTGTCCTCAGCATTAGTCCCTGACATTTTTGGAGCGTTCTGTGCATTCGCGGCGGGCTTGCTAGCGCTGAAATGGCTCAGTCGGTGGCTTGAGGGCGGGCGGTGGTACCTATTTGGCGTTTATTGCCTCGTTGCGGCAGTCGCGGTGGCCGTTCTGCATCACATGGGTTTTTGAGAATCGTCCTCAGGCCTAAAGGGTTTTGTTCATCGACAGCGCGTCCACAGGCCCAGGATAGTAGCCCCTAATCACGCCACGCGTACGATATCCGTGCTTTTTCCAGAAGGCAATGGCGGATGCATTGTTGGTTGCGGTTTCGAGCGTTACTTCGCGGACGCCGGTCGCGGCTAGCGCTCGCTCCGCTTCCCTCAACATCATGGTGCCGACGCCGTGGCGACGGTGGGCTTCGAGGACGTCGATGGTGATGATGTAGCCCCAGCGATCATCGTGGGCGGTGAGGATGAATCCAGCGGTTTGGCTGTCCGTTTCGGCTACAAGGCAGTCGGCGCCCGGAAAGTGAAGATAATTGCGGAGGTCGCGGCGAGAATATGCGATTGCGGGCTGGTAGCATGCCTGATCGATGGTATAGAGCAATTCGAAATCTTGATCACGATATTTCCGGATGCTAAAAGTCACGGGCACGGATAGGTGTTTGTGCCACATGAACACGTCCGGAGCAAGACGCTGCAGCCGCCGGACATTGGGACACCGGAGAACATAGTGACGATGCTACTGCTGTTGCGGCGGCGCGGATTGCTGCTGTTGCTGTTTTGCCATGTCCGGCTTGGTCTGATCGGCCGAAGCAGAGTCCGGTTTTTCATAGCGCGTTAGGAATGGCTCGAATGGCGTAACCTCGAAGGGCATCTTCTCGCGAGCAGAAAGCAGAGGCACCGGTTTGGCTTTGAGCAGGTCGACACGGTCAGTCCAGGGATCGAGCTTGAGCCGCGCTCCAATGGGAAGGGCCGCAATTTGATCGAGCTTATCGGGCGCGAGTGCCGGTCCTGTGCTAAGCAACTGGTCGGAGATAAACACGCGATTGCCTATGTGCGGGCTGATCAGTGCAGGGAGAGCCTTCTCTTCGGCGGACAGTTCTTTCAGGAAAAGACCGGCGCTGCCGAGCTTGTCTTTGTAGGGAGAGTTCTTCAGGAGTTCGACGGCCTTTGCTGCGGCGCGCTGCGTATCTTCAGGCGTATCCTTAAATGAAAAATGACTCAGCGCCTCGACGGTGGAAACGTTGGTCATGTCGTTGAAACCCCATTGATCGGTCGAAGGCTTGGTGACAATAAGGTCGGCGAGTTCCTGGGCGAGCATGGTGGCCAGGCTGGCTTCATCCGGAAGAACGTCGATCAGGCCGCGGCTGAGCACGATGGTGTGGCCGATCGTAAACGATTCCAGTGTGCTGGTAAGGAGCACGCGGCAATGGACCTCCGGCTGGATATCGAGATTGTTGGTTACCTCAAGGTTATTTACGACAGTTTCGAGCACCTTATCGACATCGCTAGGGGGCGACAGCAAGCCGACGCGCTGCAGGCGGTCGAGGACGTTCAGTTCCGCTTGATGCTGCCACTCCCTTTCAGCTTCGACGGGAGAGCGGTCTTGATCCGTGGGCGCCTGATCTTGAATGGCATCGGGAGATTCAATGGTTAGTTGGCTGAATTCTTCTTCGCGGCCGACATTCTTGAGATCGTAGCCCCACAGTCGCGTCTGAGATTTGAAACGCACATGATTGCCGAGAAAATCCTTCAGGTTGGATTCCTGGCTGAAAATAAAAGAGGGGAGCCAAAGTCCGGGTTGAAGGTTGGTACGCCAGCTATCGAAGTGCAAGTTAAAGCCATTGAGGCCCGAGACGGGTGTATAGACGCCGTTGAAACGGACGATTGTGAAGCCCTGATCTTCGGCCCATATGCGGCCCTTAAAGCGTCCTCTGCCGGACTTCGGCAGGGGCGTGAGGTCGAAAACGAGGCAACGCACTTCGCCGAGGAACTGCCGGCCGACGTAGTCAAAGTGATAATGCTGACGATCAAACGAGCTCGTATCCAGGTAAATCATTTGGAGGAAGCCTTCCGGGACGTACGATGCCTCAAAGAATCCGGCAATGTGAGAGAGTGGATTAAACTGGTCCAGCTTGCCTTTCCTCTTCGAAAGCATGGAATCGTCTACAACCCCCTTGGCAAGATCGGCCTGGCCGAGGTAGTAGTGGTCGCTCACAGGCACCTCGCCCATGTCCTTATCCGGCTTCATGTCCTGAATATAAGTTTCAATGATTGGTTTATAGCGGCGAATTGTCGCGTCTTCACTGTGCTCGCGAGCGGTGATTTTGTCGATGGCTTGGGTGACGGTGAGGGGCGATGCTTGCTGAGCCGCGGCTGGAGGCTGAGCGGGATCCGCAGCCTGCTGCGTCTGAGTCTGTGCTCCGGCCACGCCAGCGAGGGCGCCTATTAGGCCCATAGCTAGCGAGAAGGCTTTCCAATTACGCATCACGCTCCCCCTTCAGTACGCCAATGCGAATGTGATATGCGCGATCGCGGCAAAATCCACCGGGCGCCCGTCCTGTTCGGCAGGTTTGAAACGAATCTGACGCGCTGCCGCCTCAGCCGATTCGTCCAAGCCATAGCCGAGACCTCGAACCACGCGCTCGACTCTAACTACACCGGAGGCGGTAAAGAGTACCTGCACAAGCACGTCGCCCTCAATCTTTTTCGCAATGCCTTCCTGAGTGTAAGCGGGTTTGGGCACAGACAAAATCTCGACGGGCTTCGTATTCGCAGGCGGGGCCGTGTGCTTTACTTCAGCAGTAGCTGGTGCCTTCACGTCAAATCCGCCTTGCTGGACAACGCCATGACTTCCACCGCCGGGACTGCCGGTGGCCACACCATTGCCGAATCCAGCACTGGCCACGACGCCGCGGGCTCCCTTTGCGCCACCGGTGCCGTTGCCACTGCCGGGACCGACGGGCATATCCCAAGCGCCGACTTGGGCGATGTTGGGATTACGGTTCGTATTCTTGTTGGTTGGCACCCCATTAGGATCGCCGAAGCCTCCGGTTTGCACAGCTTCGCGGGGCTTCCTCAACGTGGGGGGAGCCGAGCTCCCGAGTGAAGGGTTCGGATCGGGAAATACCTTTGCGACCTGGGTCATGTCTGGCGTCTGAATTTTCCGGGCTTGTCTCACTACGGGCGCGGTGACGACGGGATTATAGATCTTCGGCTTGGGAAGCTCGACCGGTTCGAGCTTCGGAAGCTCCTTCACAACCTGCCGCTTAACGACAACGGGTTTCGGCGGTGGTTGAGGTTTCCACGCCTGAATAACGGGCGCTTCCAAGGGCATGACCCAGTAGTGCTGCACGGCCTCGAATTTTTGGGGGATCAGCAAAGGAAATATCACCACCACGGCTAGTGCGATGCACTCCAGGCCGAAGCCTGCGCCGAAAGAGCGCCATCGCCGTTTGCCATCGGGAAGTAGCGCCTCGCGAAAGACGGCTTGATTCTTTGCCGGTATCATGATGTTTCACCCCGAAATGCCATAGTGTCGGGGGAGCTTCGGACACACAAATAGCCCCCGGTACATTAGTACTAGAGCGGAGGGCCGGGGCGAATAGAACTCACGTACCATTCTAATCCGAGGGGTGTTGAAAGCGATAACCAAGTTGCGCGAGGTAATTCGTGGTCTCGGGTTCATTGGAAGTCATCTCGGAACGTGACGAATTCCGTGTTGGAGGATTGTTGGGCGCAACCGGCGGTCGTCGCGCCGTTCTTCGTTGAAGATTCCCAACCTCGCGCGGAGAATAGCTGCCATTCGGTCCAGAATTGACTTAAACCCTAGGGCATTTCGCCGCGCGAGAGAATACATTAATCCGTGCAAAGGGCTTGCCAAAAACTTTTAGGCATGGGCCAAGGAGAGCGCCCTCGGTGGGCGCCCTCTTTGGATTGTTCACGCGTTCTATTACTCAGTGCGACTCAATTACCACGTATTGGGTACCACCGCCTCGATTGACTAGTAACAGAACCGGTTGGTTCCCCGCCGCAGCTATCGCCTGTCTATATTCTTCGACGTTCGAAACGGGCTTGTGGTTGACTTCCTGGATGACGTCGCCACGATTCAACTCGGTAGCCGCTGGGCTGGACGGGTCGACTTCGCTAACCACCACGCCTTTCGTTCCGGCTGGTAACTGCAATTGTTGAGCGAGGTCCGGGGTCAGGTTCTGGACCTCGACGCCCTGGAGGCCACCTGGACCACTCTCGTTGCCGCCGCCCTCTTGCGCAACCTTCTCGGGCAATTCGCCCAGCGTCACGCTGAAGTCCTGCATCTTTCCGTCGCGCGAGACCCCCAACTTCACCGCAGTTCCGGGAGCCGTTTGTGAGATGCGCAAGCGCAGGTCGCTCGCCGAATTAACAGGCTGACCATTGAGAGTGAGGATGACGTCTCCTCTCTTCAAGCCTGCCTTGGCGGCGGGAGTATCAGGTTCAACTTCACCCACGAGGGCTCCGCCGGGCTGATTGACGCCGAATTGTTTCGCGAGGGTAGGTGTGACGTCCTGAGGAAGAAGACCGAGATAGCCCCGCACAACTTTTCCGTGGGTGACAATCTGGTCCATCACGGATCGCGCCATGTTGATGGGAATGGCAAAGCCGATGCCGATGTTGCCCTGGCTCCCTCCGGTTTCGATAGCAGTGTTGATGCCGATGAGGTCACCATGCAAATCGACCATCGCGCCGCCGGAGTTTCCTGGATTGATGGCGGCATCCGTCTGAATAAAATCCTCATAGTTCTCGATTCCCAGATTTTGGCGGCCAGTGGCGCTCACGATACCCATGGTGGCCGTCTCACCGACGCCGAAGGGATCTCCGATGGCGAAGACCACGTCGCCCACTTTGAGTTTCGAGGAATCACCGAGACTGAGAGTAGGCAGGTTCGTGGCATCGATTTTCAGCACGGCGATGTCCGTTTTCGCGTCCGTGCCGATGAGCTTGGCTTTAAACTCGCGCTTGTCGGCAAGGTCAACCTTGATATCCGTCGCGCCGTCGATCACGTGGTTATTGGTGACAATGGTTCCATCCGACGTGATGATGACGCCGGAGCCCAGGCTTTGCTCGCGTTCGGCCTGGGGCTGCTCGGGGCCAAACTGCGGGCCGAAAAACTGCCTGAACATAGGGTCGTTGAAAAATGGCATCATTTGTTGCGGCCGGGACTTCACAACTTTCGAGCTGTGGATATTCACCACCGCCGGCAACGCCGGCTTAAGCACAGAGGCGAAGCCATTGGTGAAGGTGCCGAGGGGAACGGGAGCTGGATCGCGCGCCAGAGTGACGGCCAGCTTGGGTGCGCCGAATACGTCACTGCCGGTCCAGTTCTTCAATCCTATTGCGAGTATTCCGCCGACGATGACGGCCGTTAGCACTGCAAGTGTGGCTACCCAGCGGGGAATGTGCAAATGAGAACTCTTCATGAAATTTCTTCCTTTCGGAGTCGCGGACGGCGCTGCAACATCTCAAAGTGTCAACAGCGTTTGCGCTCGGTCTATGGATGCGCCGAGAAGGCGAACTCGCTGCTCAGACCTACCCCTGGTTACGTCATAACCCTGGGGCCCGGTCACTATTATAATAGATGCAGGCTTTGCGAATAGGGTAGCCGGCCTTTTTTCGTTCAGATCCATTTCGGGCGCCAAGGTTTGCGGCGCCATTCACCGCAGGCCGTCGGGTACGGGCATTGGACTTAAACGAGCCGCGCTATAAAGAACGCGGCGGCAGCAGCCAGCCCGCCGACGAGCGCAGTCTGCATTGCGCCTCGGAATGGTTTGACGCCGGTGTAGTGAGCTTTGATTGCGCCGAAGGTGAGAAGCGCCAGCAAAGTCACGGTCACCGAGGTCCAAAGCGCAGGCCGGATACTCGCCATCAGGATGTAAGGCGCCAGGGGAATCAAACCGCCGACGATGTAGGATGCCGCGATGGTTCCGGCGCTCCGGCCGGCGCGCGCAGGATCGGGCGGCTCGAGACCTAATTCAAAGCGCATCATGAAATCGACCCATCTTTTCTGATTTGAAGTAATGGTAGCGACGATGGGCGCCATCTGCGCCTCGGACAGCCCATAATCGCGAAAAACTTTCGCCACCTCCTCGGTTTCGATTTCGGGGAGCTGGACGGTCTCCAGATATTCCCGATCGAGCTCGGAGGCGTAATGCTCGGAATCGGTTTTCGCCGCCAAATATCCGCCGAGCCCCATCGCGATTGAGCCGGCGGCTATTTCGGCGAAGCCAGCGGTAACGATAATGGTGTTGCCATGGGAGAGAGCCGCAGCCGCCCCAGTAAGCCCCGCAGCGAGTGCGAACGGGACGGTGAGACCGTCGGACATTCCGATCACGATGTCCCGCACGGCTGCCGTGGCAGTAAAGTGCTTTTCTACATGCTCGACGGACGGCATGGAGCCTCCTGTGAGGTATTCGATTAATCTAAGGCGCCTGTTCCACCGCTTCCTGCAAGGCGCGTATAATTATGGCGTAGGAACCTGAAATTCAGGAGGTAGATAATGAGTTCGACTTCCGCACAAGGAGCCGCTCCCCAAATGAGCCACACTTTACCACCCCTGCCGTATTCCTTCGACGCGCTCGAGCCTTACATTGACGCGAAGACGATGGAAATTCATCACGATAAACATCACGGCGCATACGTCACAAACCTGAATAAAGCTCTCGAAGGCCACGCTGACCTCCAAAGCCTTGCCGTGGAGGAACTGCTCGCGCAGATCGGCAAGGTTCCCGAGAATATCCGCACTGCGGTACGCAATAATGGCGGCGGCCATATGAATCACTCGATGTTCTGGAAGATTATGAAGAAGGGCGGCGGAGGGGAGCCCTCGGGCGAACTTGGCGATGCCATCAAGAAAACGTTCGGTACCTTCGCTGAATTCAAGACAAAGTTCAATCAGGCGGCGACCACGCGTTTTGGTTCGGGATGGGCCTGGCTGTTGTTCCGAGACGGCAAGCTGGCTATCGAGTCGACGCCCAATCAAGACAACCCGATTTTGGACGGCGGCAAAGCTTTCTTTGGCCTGGACGTTTGGGAGCACGCCTATTACCTGAAATATCAGAACCGCCGGCCCGAATACATTGAGGCATGGTGGAACCTGATTAATTGGGAACAGGTCGCCCAGAACTACACGGCAGCAAAGAAGTAACACCGGCGACGCGAAGGAATAGCTCCGCGCCGCTCATCCGGTACAGGGGAGGAGTCTCAGTATCAAGTCGAGGCTCCTCCCGTCCTCAACGAGTTTTACGGCTGGTCCGAATGGAATGAATTCACCCGCCGGTTCGTTGACACTCCCCAAGCTGGCTGATAAGTTTCCTTGTAGTGCTTACAACGCGAACATGTCGGGCGCGGTCGCGCGTCCCCTGGCTCATCTTGATCGCATCTTGGCTATTTTCAGCGGGTGGATGCGCGATGAATCAGACTGCAGCAAAAACGCCCGCAGGTCCGCCAGTTCCGCTTCAGACTGCCACTCGGGACGATTTAATCGCGCAGTACAACCGTCAAGCCGAGGCGGTGACCTCGCTCAATGCTTCGGTGACGATGACTCTCACCGCCGGATCAACCTATAGCGGGGTGATTAAGCAATACCACCAGGTGAGTGGATTCATCCTTGCGGAAAAGCCCGCGAAGATCCGCGTGATTGGGCAAGCGCCCGTCGTCGCCACAAATATTTTCGACATGGAAAGCGACGGGCGGACATTCAACATTTTTATTCCGTCTCAGAATAAGTTTCTTACGGGGCCGGCGAATCTGGAGCGGCCTTCGGCAAAGCCCATTGAGAATCTCCGCCCGCAACACCTCACAAGCGCGATTTTCTGGCAGCCCATTCCGGATAGCGCGCCGGTGCTTATGGAAAATGCAAGCGAAGCCGGTGGCCAATATTATGTGCTGACCGTCGTCCGGATCGCAGGCCGGTCCGAATACGCGCCGCCGGAGGTTTCCCCCAGAACCGAGTGGGAAATAGCGCGCAAAATTTGGTTCGACCGCACGAACCTGACAATATCGCGCCTTCAAACCTACGACACGGATGGGAAGATCGCTTCTGACATTCGTTATACTGGCTGGGATGCGTTTGATTCGGTGAAATATCCTCGCCAAATCGGGCTTAGCAGACCGGCTAATGACTACACCCTACAAATCGGCATCACGAAGGCGACATTCAACGAACCGCTGCCGGACGATCGGTTTGTGCTGCGAAAGCCGCCCGGAGCGGAACTTGTGAACGTCGGCGAAAGTTCCCCGGAAACCCCGGCTGGATCTTCAGGGGGAAAGAGACAGTGATCGGGCACATGATCTTGCGGAGTGCCCTGCACCGGCCGGTTCGCACGATCATCACGGTGATCGCCGTGGCGGTGGAAGTCACGCTGGTAATTATCGTCGTGGGCCTTACCAGCGGCCTGCTCACCGAGTCCGCCAAGCGCACCGAAGGAATCGGCGCGGACATCATGATCCAGCCTCCATCCGCTTCCATCTTCATGGCTTTCAGCGGGGCTCCGATGCCCATCGCCATCGCCGACAAATTGCGGCAGCTCGAATACGTACAAGCCGTGGCCCCCGTGCTTGTGCAATTTAATTCCGTGAATGGCTTCGATCTGGTTTACGGTATCCAGCCTGACACTTTTCGAGCGGTTTCCGGAGGCTTTACCCTGTACTCAGGCACGCTCTTGCAAAACCCGAACGACATTCTCGTCGACGACGTGTATGCGCGCGCCAAAAAAGTGAAGGTTGGAGACTCAATCCGAATACTCGAACACGATTTTCATTTAGCGGGCATCGTGGAGCACGGCAAGGGTGCGCGGCTTTTCGTCCAGATGTCCACCCTACAGGAAATGTCGGGCGCGCATGACAAAGCATCGGCGTTCTTCATCAAATGCGACCGGTCCGATCACACGCCCGCCGTTACGGATGAAATCCGCGGTCTGCTCCCCCGCTACGAGATTCGGCCGCTCAAGGATTTTTTCTCGCAGATGACGTCATCCAACCTTCCCGGCCTGGCCGCTTTTATCAACGTGATGATCGCCATCGCCGTCTCGATCGGATTCCTGGTTACGTTCCTCTCGATGTACACAACCATCGTTGAGAGAACTCGCGAGATAGGGGTCTTGAAATCACTGGGAGCTTCGAAGAGTTACATTGCCGAAACGATTCTTAGCGAGACGACCCTGATGTGCCTGGCAGGTGTTGTCTGCGGAATCGCGCTGAGCTTCCTGGTGCGGTATGTAATTCTGCAAGCTTTCCCTTCGCTTACCATTCTGATCACGCTGAAATGGATTTTACTCGCAGGCGTCATCGCAGTTGCCGGGGGCCTGCTTGGTGCTTCCTATCCCGCGTGGCTCGCCAGCCGCAAGGACCCCGTTGAAGCTCTCGCGTACGAATAGGGTCGGGTCCTCGCGTTCTGGCAATCCAAGATTCATGGCGATTTTACTTTCTTACACTTATGGGACTCCGCGCTTGACAAAGCTAGCGGGGTATCATAATTTCGAATCGTTATGAAACTGCTGCGGGCGCATCATAGCCATCACGATCACGTAAAACCGTGCCCGCGGCGGTGTGGCTAGCTGGAACGAAAATAGCTGCACTTATCGGCCCGCTGGCGCGGAATGCGCCCGCGGGCTTTTTGTTTTTCAGGAGAAGAAATGGAACTCGATTTCGAGAAGGAAAATGGGTTGATACCGGCGATCGTGCAGGATCACGCGAATGGCGAAGTCTTGATGCTCGGATTCATGAACCGCGAAGCGCTGGCGAAGACGCAAGAAACCGGATTTGTCACCTTCTATAGCCGGTCACGCAAAAAGCTTTGGACCAAGGGCGAGACCAGCGGGCAGAAACTCCTGCTGCGCGAACTGCGCACCGATTGCGACCGGGATGCTCTGCTCGTGCGCGCGGAACTGGAAGGCGGCGCGGTGTGCCATGAGGGCTACCGCAGCTGCTTTTTTCGGCGTATCGCGCGTGATGGCGCCGCGAACATCGTGGAAGAGCGCGTGATCTCTCCGGAAGAACTCTACGGCAAAGGGAAAAAGCAATGAGCCGTTTGAAACTCGGTATCCCCAAGGGAAGTTTGCAGGATTCCACGGTGGAACTCTTCGGCAAGGCGGGATGGCGGATTTCGGTTAGCTCGCGCAGCTATTATCCCGGCATTGACGATGCGGAGATCGAGTGCATGATGGTCCGCGCGCAGGAGATGGCGCGTTATGTGGAAAGCGGCGCGCTGGACGCAGGGTTGACAGGCAAAGACTGGATTCTCGAGACGGGCGCGGATATCGAGGAAGTCGCCGAACTGGTCTACTCCAAAACCAGCCTTGGACGAGTGCGCTGGGTGCTGGCCGTCGCCGAGGATTCGCCGATGCAAAGCGTGCGCGATCTGGAAGGCAAAGTGATCGCGACGGAAGCTGTGCGGATGACCGAGAAATATCTGGCCAAACACGGTGTGAAAGCGCGTGTCGAATTTTCCTGGGGCGCCACGGAAGTGAAAGTACCGCAACTCGCCGACGCGATCGTGGAAGTGACGGAGACGGGTTCATCGCTGCGCGCGAATCACCTGCGTGTGCTCGATACGCTGCTCGAATCCGCCACCTGGTTCATCGCCAACCACGCCGCGTGGAAAGATCCCTGGAAACACGAAAAGATCGTGAATATGGCGATGCTTCTCGACGGCGCCATCAAGGCCTACAACCGCGTGGGCCTGATGCTGAACGTCCGGCGCGAAGACCTGGACAAAGCACTCGCGGCGCTGCCGGCGCTACGCAATCCGACCATCGCGCAATTGAGCGATCCGGGATGGCTTGCGATCAACACCATCGTCGAAGAGAAGACGGTCCGCCAATTGATTCCCAAACTGAAGGCCGCCGGTGCCGAAGGGATCGTCGAGTACCCGTTGAATAAGGTCGTGTACTGATGCGCATTCTGCGGCTTACAGATGCCACAGCGAAGAAAATCCTGGCTTCGCGAAGTGCGAGCAGCAGGGATGCCGCGCGCATTGCCACACGGATTGTCAACGATGTGCGGCGTCGGGGGGATACGGCGCTATTTGCGTGGACAAAGCGGTTCGATAACCTTTCGCTCGATTCAAGAAGCGTCTGGGTGTCGCGTGCGGAATTTTCCGGCGCCCACAAGAAAGTTTCGCGCGAATTTGTCGCCGCCATGGATCACGCGGCACGAAATATTCGCGCCGTAGCGCGCCGCCAGAAACCGCAGGAATGGATGATACAAGTGGAACCCGGTGTACGCGCCGGGCAGCGCGTGCGCGCAATTGATACCATCGGCTGTTATCTTCCGGGCGGACGATTTTCCCTCGTCTCCACGCTGCTGATGACGGTGATTCCTGCGCAGGAGGCGGGCGTGCGCGAAATCGTAGTGACGAGCCCGCAGCCCGGTGCCTCGCTGCTGGCCGCGGCGGAGCGCCTTGGTGTGCGGCGCATCGCGAAAATCGGAGGTGCCCAGGCGATTGCCGCGCTTGCCCATGGAACGCACTCGATTCCCCGCGTGGACAAAATCTTCGGCCCCGGGAATCGCTTCGTGACCGCCGCAAAGCAAATCGTCAGCAGCGATTGCGCGATCGACATGCTGGCAGGACCGACCGAGGCGCTCGTATTCGCCACTCGTGGTAATCCGCGGTTCATCGCCTCGGATCTTATCGCGCAAGCCGAGCACGATCCCGATGCGATTTCGCTGTTCGTCACCACATCTTCCGCGCTGGCTCGCTCCGTAGCCGGCGAGATCGACCGGCAGCTTGCGGAATTGCCTAAGACGAACCTTGCGTCGCGGTCTCTCGCGAAGAATGGCGCTGTGCTAATTGCCGCGAATCTCGTGGCCGCGGCGGAATTCGTGAACCGTTTCGCCCCTGAGCACTTGAGTCTACCGGATGGGACGAATGGCCTGCTCGCGACGATCGACTCGGCCGGGAGCATTTTCCTTGGCGACTGGAGCGCGCAATCTTTCGGCGATTACGCGAGCGGAACGAACCACGTTCTGCCGACCGGAGGTGTGGCGCGCAGCCGTGGCGGCCTTTCGGTTTCGGATTTTGTGAAGTGCATCAGCGTGCAGGAAGTATCGCGTGGAGGGGTAGAGCGTCTCGCCCCCGTGGTCGCCGAATTCGCGCGAGCGGAGGGCCTGGAAGCACATGGCCGCTCCGCAGAGGTGCGCAAGTGACGCGGCCGGTACCGGTGCGGCGCGCTGTGGAGCAAATGCGGCCTTATCATCCTCCGCTTGAAGGGCGCATCGACAAGCTGCGCCTGGATTTCAATGAGAATCCGATCGGCTGCTCGCCGGCCGTCCGGCGTGCGCTGGCAAAGCTTAGCGCCGCCTCAATTTCAGCATATCCCGAACAAGAAACGGTCCGGCGAAAGGCGGCGAAGCATTTCCGGGTTCGACCCGAGGAACTTCTGCTCACAAATGGCACGGACGAGGCGTTAAGCCTGGTGGTAAACACGTTCGTTGAGCCAAAGGACGATGTTTTGCTCGTCGAGCCAACCTACGCGATGTACCGGTTCTATTCCCAATTGGCTGGAGCAAGAATCGTCGCTCCGCGATACGACGAGGCAATGTGTTTCCCGTGGAACAGCGTGTTACGGGCGTTGCAAGCCGGGCCGCGAGTTTTCTTTCTGCCCAATCCGAACAGTCCTACCGGCAATCTGTTATCCCTGAAAGAGTTGCAGCGAATATTGAAAGCCGCGACGCGCACGATGGTCGTGATCGACGAGGCATACTTTGAGTTTTCTGGCGTAACCGTCATTCCTTGGATTAGCCGCCGCAAAAACTTGATCGTCACGCGCACCTTCTCGAAGGCTGCGGGCCTTGCCGGATTGCGCCTGGGTTGCATTTTTGTCCATCGCGAATTTGCCGCGATCATGCGCAAGGCTCAATCGCCCTATCCTGTGAATGCAGCCGCACTCGCAGCTGGGGAAGCAGCGATGCGCGACCGCGGATTCATCGCGCGAACCGTCCGTGAAGTTCGTCGCGGCCGGCAAGCGCTCGAGCGGGGCCTCGCCCGGCTTGGCGTGCGCTGCTTCCCGAGCGGCGGTAATTTCATGCTCGTGCATTTCGGCCCGCGTGCCAAGGAAATCGTTGGAGCTTTGACGCGCAAAGGAACGTTGGTGCGCGATCGCTCCGGCGACTTTAACGGGGAAGGCTACGTCCGCATTACGCTCGGGACGCTCGAGCAGACGCGGCGTCTTCTGCGCGAACTGGAGTCCATCCTATGAGAAAGGCGAATCTGCGCAGAAAGACAAAGGAAACGGACGTTCGCCTGCGCCTGAATCTCGATGGGCGCGGCAAGTCGCACATTAGCACCGGCGTCCGCTTTTTCGATCACATGCTCGAGCAGATTGCGCGTCACGGCGCGCTGGATATGGAACTCACCGCGCGCGGCGACCTCGATGTGGATCAGCACCACACCGTCGAAGACGTTGGAATCGCGCTCGGAGAAGGCGTCAAACAAGCTCTCGGTTCGAAGCGTGGAATTCTGCGCGCGGGATATTTCCTGATGCCGATGGACGATTGCCTCGCGGCTGCGACGCTCGACTTTTCCGGCCGCGCGTTTTGCGTGTGCAGTTTCAAAATCTCGGCGGCGCGCGTGGGCGATTTTCAGACGGAGTTGATGGAGGATTTCTTCCGCGCCTTCGCGCAGGCCGCCTCGGCGAACGTCCATCTGAAGCTGATTTACGGCCGGTCGTCGCATCATCAGGTGGAGGCCATATTTAAGGCATTTGCGAAGGCGCTGCGTTTCGCTGTTACGCGCGACAAGCAGCTGAGGCGCGTGTTGCCGTCGACCAAAGGCGTGCTATGAAAGTTGCAATTGTCGATTACGGGGCGGGAAATCTACCATCGGTGGAACGCGCGCTACGAAACCTGGGCGCAGAAACCGAGCGCGCCACAGAGCCCGCGCAGGTCGCTGCCGCAAAAGCGATTGTGCTGCCGGGCGTCGGGCATTTCTCGGCCTTTGTAAACGGCCTGCGCGAACGCAATCTCACCTCTACGTTGTGTGAAGCATACGACTCCGGCGTGTCCATGCTGGGAATCTGTCTCGGATTGCAGGCGATGTTCGCGTCGAGCGAGGAAGCACCGGGCGCGCCGGGTCTCGGCTTTTTCCCGGAGGAAGTTCGCGCTCTGCCGACGAACGTCAAGTCTCCGCACATCGGCTGGAATCAGTTGCGCCGTACCCAAACCAGCGTGTTACTTCGAGGCATTCCGGAGGACGCCTACTTCTATTTCGCGCATTCCTATGCGGCGCCGGCTGCGGCTGAATCCACGGTTGCGGCGTGCGATCACGGCTTCCCATTCGCGGCTGTCATCGAACGACGACGGCTGGCCGCCGTGCAGTTTCATCCAGAGAAATCCGGTGAGACCGGCGCTCGCGTGTTGCGCAATTTTCTGGAGTCCGCGCAATGACGCTCGCTCGCAGAATCATTCCTTGTCTCGATGTGGATGCGGGCCGCGTGGTAAAGGGGATTGAGTTCGAGGGTTTGCGGGACATGGGTGATCCGGCCGAGCTTGGCGGTCGCTATAACCGCGAAGGCGCGGACGAACTTGTGGTGTTGGACATCAGCGCGTCCGTTCAGGGGCGCGCAACTTTTCTCGAAACAATTCGCCGCGTAGCGGGCCAGTTGAATATCCCACTCACTGCCGGAGGCGGCATCCGCAAAATGGAGGACGGCCGCGCGGTCTTGCGCGCCGGTGCGGATAAAGTAACGGTGAACACGGCCGCAGTCGAGCGGCCTGAATTGCTTTCGGAGCTGGCGCAACAGTTCGGCGCGCAGGCGGTGGTCCTCTCGATGGACGTCAAGCGCAAGGGCGATTCGTGGGAACCCTATACGCGCGGTGGCCGTGATGCGACGGGGCTCGATGCCGCGGCTTGGGCTGCCGAAGGTGTCTCGCGTGGCGCCGGTGAAATTTTGCTGACCTCAATCGACCGCGATGGCACCTGCAGCGGGTTCGATTGTGAACTTACTGCCAAAATCACGGCGACCGTTTCGGTGCCCGTAATCGCTTCCGGCGGAGCGAATACATTCGACGATTTTCTTGCAGTGTTCAACCAAGGCGGCGCGGATGCAGCTTTGGCCGCTTCGATTTTCCACAGCGAGACCCACTCCATCGCCAAGCTCAAACAATATCTGGGGGCGCGGGGGGTGCCGGTTCGTCTCAGCCGATGAAATAAGATTATCCGATGATCATTCCCTGCATCGATCTTCAAGGCGGCAAGGCCGTGCAGTTAATCAAAGGACGCCGGCAGGCGCTCGCCGTAGACGATGTTCTAGGCTTGCTCGAACGATTCCGCGACTATCCCGTCTTGCACCTAATCGACCTCGACGCCGCCATGCGAAAGGGTTCCAACGGTCATTGGATCAAGCTGCTTTGCCGCCGTGCAAAGGTGAAGGTACGCGTTGGCGGCGGCATCCGCACCGCAGCGCGCGCGGCAAAGATACTCTCGTGGGGCGCGGAGAAAGTCATCGTCGGCAGCGCGGCTTTCCGAAATGGCAGGGTTGACCGCGATTTCTTGAAAGCGATGGTCTCGCGCGTCGGGCGCAAGCGCGTGATGATCGCGCTCGATACCGAAGGTGGGCAAATCGTCGTGCGTGGCTGGCGCGAGCGCCTGAAGCTGAGGCCGAGCGATGTGATTCCGGAGCTGGAACCTTTCTGCTCCGAGTTTCTTTCCACATTTGTCGATAATGAAGGAACCATGAAGGGCACGGACCTCCAGTGGTTCCTCAAACTTCGCTCCGCCACATCGCTTCCGATTACCGCGGCGGGAGGAATTCGCAGCATGCGCGAGGTGCACGCTCTGGAAAAAGCCGGCATAAATGCCGCCGTCGGAATGGCAATTTATACGGGCAAGCTCGCAGGAGAGAAAACGGGCCTTCGGCAACGATAACGCGTTCTCACTTTTCCTTGGATGGCCTTGCGAGCGCGTCGTGCGGTAGCAGGCACAAACCACCGCAGCGGCCGTCGCGCAACTTCGTCCGCTGGTGTATAGTTTTTTGTGGTGCGGCATCGTGGACGGCGGTCATTTTTCGCCTCGGGATAACCTCCCAGTCGCTGTGCGTCGCGCTTCCTAGGACATGAAAACACAATTGCGAGTCATGAAATTTGGCGGCACGTCCGTGGGCGACGCGTCGTGTATCAATCGTGTCGCCCAAATCGTGAAGCACGCGGCGCGCGAATGCCCGATTGTGGTCGTGGTTTCGGCCATGAGCGGCGTCACCGATCGGCTGATCCAGGCGGTGAACCGTTCCGAAGCTGGCGATCGCGAGGATTCCCACGCGATTTTCGCGGAGCTCCGCAAGCAGCATGCAGTAGCCCTGGAAACGCTTGTTCGCGATAAGGAAAAGCGCCTTCGACTGGCAAGTTGCCTCGAAAAACTTTTCAGCGAGGGCGAGGAGCTTTGTAAAGGCACTTCCTTGCTTCGCGAACTTACTCCTCGCACGCTCGATTCCGTTTCAAGTTTGGGCGAACGCCTGTCGGCTCCGATGGTCGCTGCTGCCTTAGGGGAACACGGCGTGCCAAGCGAGGCCGTAGAATCCACGGAGCTGATCGTCACCGATTCCTATCATGGCGGCGCGGACCCGCTGATGGACCGCACGCACGCGCGGTCGAACACACGATTGCGGCCGCTGCTCGATGGCGGAATTGTTCCGGTGGTGACAGGTTTCATTGGCGCCACCGATAGCGGCGTTCTCACCACGCTCGGCCGCGGCGGATCGGATTACTCCGCCACGATTCTTGGCGCAGCTCTCAGCGCCGACGAGGTAATTATCTGGACCGACGTGAACGGTGTGCTCACCGCCGATCCGCGCCTCGTCCCAGAAGCGCGCACCATTCCCGAAATTTCCTATCTCGAAGCGTCCGAGCTCGCCTACTTTGGCGCGAAGGTGCTTCACCCGAAGACGCTGCGGGCCGTGGCGCAGGCGGGCATTCCCGTTTGGATTCGAAACACTTTCGCGCCCGAGCAGACCGGCACGAAGATAACTCCCCGAGGCCGAAGCAACGGCGGCGGCGTGAAAGCGCTCACGGCCATTCGCGACGTGGCGCTGATCACCGTCGGCGGTCCGGGAATCGTCGGCGTGCCGGACGTGGTGGGCCGTACATTCTCCACCACCGCTGAAGTGCACGCCAGCATCTTGCTGATTTCGCAGTCATCGTCGCAAAACGATATCTGCTTGATCGTCGCCGCCTCCGACGCCAAGCGAACCGTTGAGGCTCTCCGCAATGAATTTGCGCAGGATGTGGCGCACGAAAAAGTGGAACACATCACCATGGATCCAAGCATCGCAATCGTAGCCGTGGTGGGCGAAAACATGCGGGGCACCCCCGGCGTCGCGGGACGCACCTTCAATGCCGTGGGACGCGAGAACGTCAACATCATCGCCATCGCCCAGGGCTCGTCCGAGAGCAACATCTCTTTCGTCGTCTCGGAGAAGGATATGAAAGTCGCGCTTCAGGCCACTCACCGTGAGTTCAATCTAAGCGTGTCGGTTCCTCTCGAATCGGAAGTAAAGGTTTCCTGATATGACTGAAAAGACCGCTCGCGCGCAGGAAATCATCACGGAAAAGGCCGTGCAGCGCTGCATCGACCCCGCTTGCGGCGCAACATACGACCTGAACGAGCGCATTTACCTCTGCTCTCGCTGCGGTGGAACCCTCGAGGTTCGTTGCAGCCTGTCCGAGATTGGGGACCCCGCCGCTTTGCGCAAGCGATGGTCGGCTCGCGCGGCCTCGCGCGATCCGCGTGACGCCAGTGGCGTGTGGCGCTATCGCGAGCTTCTTCCCTTTGATGACGCCGCGCCTTTCGTCACTCTCTTCGAGGGCAATACGCCGCTGTACCACGGCCCTCGTTCAGCCCGTTATTGCGGATTGGACGACCTGCGCCTTAAACATCAGGGCTGCAATCCAACCGGCTCCTTCAAGGACACCGGGATGACCACCGCCGTCACGCAGGCGCTCGTTCTCGGCGCACAAACCGTCGTCTGCGCCAGCACGGGAAATACTTCCGCCAGCCTTGCCGCATATGCGGGGCGCGCTGGATTGCGATCCGCCGTCCTGCTCCCGCGCGGGCAAATTTCTTCCGGAAAGCTCGCACAGAGCCTCGATTACGGCGCCCTGGTGTTCGAAATTGACGGGAATTTTGACGATTGCATGCGGCTGATCCAGGAATTGGGCCGCGATCCTTCCATCTACGTCGCCAATTCGATAAACCCATTTCGCATCGAGGGGCAAAAAACGGCCGCCTTCGAGATCATGGAGCAGTGCGCCTGGCAGGTCCCTGACCACGTGGTCGTTCCCGGCGGCAACATGGGAAACAGCACCGCGATCGGCAAGGGCTTTCAGGAGCTGCTCGACCTCGGTTTGATTCGTCGCCTCCCAAAGCTCAGCGCGGTTCAAGCGGAAGGCGCGGCGCCCGTCGCACACTTATTTGCCAAGCTGGACGCCGGCCAATTAACTGGCGGAGCGCCTCTGCCTGACGCCATGGAGACGGTCGAAAATCCGCGCACCCTGGCGACCGCCATCAAAATCGGCGCGCCTGTTTCGTGGAAGAAGGCTCTTCGCGCCGTCTTGCGCTCGGGCGGGAAAGTCATCGCGGTTAGCGAACAGGAAATCGCCGACGCCAAAGCCATGGTCGGCCGCGATGGAATCGGTTGCGAACCCGGATCGGCCACCACGGTCGCCGGGATCAAGAAACTCGTTGCCGCGAAACATATCCGCAGCGACGATTCCGTGGTCGCGGTGCTGACCGGAAACATGCTCAAGGACCCCAGCTACGTGAGCCATTATCACAGCGGAACGCTCGTTTTGGACTCGCCGGATGGCCCCCCGCAGCGCATTGTGGGTTCATTCCAAAACGCCCCCAAAACGGTAGCCGCCACAAAAGCCGCGATTCTCGCGGCGTTAGCGCGAGCCGGCAAGGAAGGTAGTTTGCCGTGACGGACGCCTCGCGCGCCTGAGCCCGTTTTCGCCATGATCCTATGACTTCTGCCAGACAACCTTCATTCGAGGTGCGCGTCCCTGCCTCGACCGCCAACATGGGCGCGGGCCTCGATTGCCTGGGCCTTGCTCTCGAAATGTACCTAAGCGTTCGCGCCACCGTCCTGTCGAAACCCGGCTCGCGCACACTGGCTCGAAGCCGTGGCGTGCGCGGCACTTCCGACCTTCCCCGCGACCCCGATGAAAATCTCATCTTTCGCGCCATGCGCCATACCGCTGAACGCGAAGGCTTCGTTTTGCCTCGCGTCCGGCTTGCGGTACAAAACGAAATTCCGGTCGCGGGAGGGCTCGGCAGCAGCGCGGCCGCAACGGTAGCGGGCGTGGCGCTTGGTTTCGCGGTCGCTGGCCGGCAAGTGCCGAAAGATGTAGCCTTGCGTTATGCCACGGAGATGGAGGGGCATCCGGATAACGTCGCGGCGGCTCTTCTCGGGGGCTTGGTCGTCACCTTCACTCGCAGCGATGGCACGGTGGCCGCCGATTCGCAGGCACTGGCCCAAAGTGATCCGGCTGATCGTCGTCACTCCGAATATGAAGCTGGAAACGAAAAAATCGCGCGCCGTGCTGCCCGTCAACGTCTCTCGAGCGGATGCAGTGCACAATCTGCAGCGGTCCGCCCTCTTTGTAGCGGCGCTCGAAGACCGTCGATATGACCTTCTTTGGGATGCCATGCAGGATCGCCTGCATCAAACCCCGCGCCAGTCCTTGATTCCGGGTCTCGCGGAGGCCTTGGCACTTCCCCGCATGCCGGGTTTGTTGGGTGTTGCCCTAAGCGGAGCGGGTCCCAGCGTTATTGCGCTCGCCACGGGCCGGCATGACGAGATCGGAAAAGCGATCGCTCAGTGCTTTGAGCGGCACGACCTCGCACCGGTAATTCGAAATATGGAGGCCGCTCAGGAGGGGCTGTTGTCCACGCAGAAGTATATCTCTTGGAAGTGACTGCGCCTCGCCTCACGCGCGGTCATCCCCCGTGTGAACCCAAAATTTAGTAGTGACTCAGCTTGCCTATCACAATGCTTTTGCGGCGCGGGCACTCTTGCCTGCGCGCGTAAGTCCAGGCAATCGGTAATCTACAGCCAAGAGTGGCTGTGCCACCAGAAAACTGAGTCACTACCGAAAATTTAGTTCTGGATTCTACGACGGAAGTATCCAAACCAGCCGCCCGCCAGGACGATTGATATTCCAGCGGTAGTCAATACGAAGCTATTCGGCTCAGCTGTCGCGACGGGAGGAGTCGCGGGTGGAATGGTCGGGGGAATCGTCGGCGGAGTAGTCGGCGGCGTGGTTGGCGGAGTCGGCGGTGTGGTCGGTGGAGTTACCACGTTGTGGGATGGCGGCCCTCCGCCCACGATCGGGAAAATGGGAGGCGCGAATATACCGCCTCCGGAACCTGCGCCAGACCCGAGCGGCGACGAAAAAGCGGGAAACGGCAGCGCCATCGGCAACGCGATCGGCCGCGCAACCGCCAGGTCGGGCAGAGGCGCTGGACCGAGCGTCATGTCGAGCGGCTGCTTCGCCGCCGTGGGAGCCTCGGCCGTCGCCGACAGCCGATTTCCGCAGCGGGTCCTCGCTACATTCTTGCCGTCCGTAATAACCGTCTCGCCCTTCAAAAGCCTTAGTTTCTTGTTAGTCCAATAGATGTGGTTGTTCAACCGGTAGGAGACGTACATCTCCTCGTCGCTCGCCAGCCGTACAACATGAGTCTGGCTCACATCGAAATCGGCATAGTGCGCGGCCGCGATTGGATCGTGTTCCAGCGCGTTGCGCAACTCTTCAGCGCTTTCCACTCCTCCGGGAATCACCGAATAGGGAAACAGAGTTCGGGATTGTGTCGCCGCATCAAAAAGGGATTCGGGTGCGTCTGCTTCAGGGGAGGCGAGTGAAACATTCGCCGCGTTTGATGCTCGCGCTCGCTCTTGCTTCACGCTATTTCGTTCGGTGACAATCGCACCCCAAAACGTCACCGAAAAGAGACATATGAGGACAATCAGGTATACCCAACCGGCGAGGCTTCCCCGTCTAATCAAACAGTTTCCCCAATCCGCTACAAACTAGCCCGCGTATTGCCTGCAGTCAATTGAAAAGTAGCTGTCTCGGATCAAGCAATTCCTATGCCAGGAAGGCGAATCCATTCCGTTAGGCGAATGCCACGGTTTTCTTCATGTCCCAGGCCGCGACGTGAGTCCGTGGATAGTGGAGCGGACGCTTCTCCGCCTTTACGGAAGATGCACTGGCAAATTGGAAGTTTACCTCAAAGTAGTACGGACGTTCTGATACCTGCTGCGGATAGCCGGGCGGACCCCCATTTCAGGGTGCCTCCCGAATCCTGGCGGGTCCGCGAACGTCGTGCTACTCGATCGTCACGCGCAGAAACTTTTTCTTGCCCGCCCGCACAAGATATTCTCTGGGCTTCGAAAGGTCGATCTCACGTTTCACATCATCCACGCGCTCGCCGTCGACTTCTACGGCACCTTGCTTGACAAGGCGATCAGCCTCCGAATTCGACTCGATCACGCCGAGACACACAAGAAGCCTAGCCCATCTAACCGGGTTCGGTAACTCGGCGGACGAAACCGTGACAGACGACGCAACATCCCTATGCTTCTTCGAAAGCACGACGTTGCCGCCGGGAAGGAGTCGAACGTGGTGTTCAGCCATGTCTGCGGGCGCAGATTTCCGCTCGCGGAACACCCGGCGAAATTCGTCAGACGCTCGCTTTGCCGCTTCCTCTCCCTGAAAGCCCGCGATCACCGCGTGCGCGAGTTGCATCTTCGCCTCCATCGGGTGCAGGACGCCCGTGCGAACTTCTTCCCGCAGGCGCACGATTACGGTCGACGGGAAATCCGTCAGCAGTTCGTAATACGACCACATCAGCTCGTCCGAAATAGACATCAACTTGCCGAACATTTCTCCCGGCGCTTCGGTAATTCCCACATAGTTCCCCAAACTCTTCGACATTTTGCGCTCGCCATCCAGCCCCACCAAAATCGGCATGGTCAGCACGGCTTGCGACGCCTGGCCGTATTCGCGCTGTATTTCGCGGTGCACCAACAGGTTGAATTTCTGCTCGGTGGCTCCCAGTTCCACGTCCGATTTCAGAGCAACCGCATCGTAGGCGGTCAGCAGCGGATACAGCAATTCGTGGACGGAGATCGGCTGGTTTTTTTCCAGGCGCGAACGAAAATCCTCGCGCTCGAGCATCCGCGCCAGCCGGTAATGGCCGCACAGCCGCACCGTGTCGTAGCTCGTCATTTTGGCGAGCCATTCGCTGTTAAAGCGGACCTCCGTCTTTTCGCGATCGAGGATTTTGTAGACCTGATCGAGATATGTTTTCGCGTTTGCATCCACCTGCTCTCGCGTGAGCGGTGGACGCGTTTCCGATTGCCCCGTCGGGTCGCCGATCATCGCGGAGAAATCCCCAATCAGGAAGATTGCCGTGTGGCCCATGTCCTGAAAATGCTTCAGCTTCCGCAGAACAACCGTATGGCCCAGATGAATGTCGGGCGCCGTCGGGTCCACGCCGAGATATACGCGCAGCGGTTTGCCGGATTTACCGGATTGCTCGAGCTTCGCCTTCAGCTCTTCTTCGCGAATGATCTCCGCCGCGCCCTTTTTCAGGTACGCGAGCTGTTCCTCAATCGGCTTGAATTTCGCGGACACTCCTAATTCCTCCCGGGCTCCTTCGCGTCGTTCGCCAAAACGCGGCGGCCTACGATGTGGCATCGCCCTTCGAGCACCATGCGCACGGCCTCGGTATAGATACGGTGCTCTTCGCGCAGAATGCGTTCGGCGAGCGTTGCGGGCGTGTCACGGTCTTCCACAGGCACAACCGCCTGCAGGATGATTGGTCCCGCGTCCAGATTTTCGTCTACGAAGTGCACCGTGCAACCCGAAAATTTCACGCCATGTTCGAGCGCCTGTCTCTGAGGTTCGAGTCCTGGGAACGCCGGAAGCAATGAAGGATGAATATTCAAGATCCGATTGCGAAATGCCGCCACGAAAAAAGGAGAGAGCAGACGCATGTATCCGGCGAGGCAAACGAGCTCCACATCTTTCTCGCGGAGCGCCGCTGCAACCAGCCTGTCGTATGCCTCCCGCTCCAGCCCTTTTGACGCAATCACCCGCGCTTCGATTCCCAGCGCGTGCGCCTTCTCAATTCCCGGAGCATCTTCGCGATTGCTCACCGCGATTACGATTTCGGCGTTGGGAATGCGTCCCGCCCTGGCGCTCGCCGTCAGCGCCTCGAAATTCGATCCGCGTCCCGAGAGCAGAACGCCAATGCACTTTTTCATGAGGCAGCGAAATTAGCATAGTTCCGGCAGTCGTCAAACGGCCTCCTCGCCACCCTTGAGTTGGCGCTGGATATACAAAGCGATTTGGAAGGGCTGGATTCCTCGAAAGAGGGGGGCGGCCGGTGGGGGGACCGGCCGCTCGGGGCATGGTGTTGAAGGTGCAGGAACTCGGCGCCGGGGGGTGGCTCCGAATTCTTAACCATTTTGCCGGTGAACCCAGCCGCCGTCGATGGGCCGCTCGGTTTAATTCGACCCGTACTAACGTACCGCCTCTTCGAATTCGCGGCATCTTCGCCGCCTGACGATTGGTGCGAGGCCCATCAAAAGTCCACAGCACCTCGCCCTTGCGCTAGCGTTTCCTTGTACTAAGATGGACGCGTGAAAAACGCAACCGAGATCGGCGCCGCAGGCGGTTTTCGCGGAGGCTCGTGGAAGCTGCGCCTCGTCGCC
Organism: uncultured Acidobacteriota bacterium; assembly: GCA_963754105.1. Lineage (GTDB taxonomy): Bacteria > Acidobacteriota > Terriglobia > Acidiferrales > UBA7541 > Palsa-295. The sequence goes on along the minus strand of CAVWEZ010000004.1, from coordinate 118,971 downwards.
TGCAGTCCCCCTTGCGTCGGAGATGTCCGCGGCGCCAGGCGCGACGTCCCAGACGATTGGGTTTCTAATCGACACCAGAGCCGAGTAGAACCTGGCGTAACTTACAGAAAACAAAGGGGCGGGGGTGAGGCTGCTCGCCACACTTCAGAGCGGGCCACTTCTTTCTCGATTCGCGAGTCTCGGCGCCGGCCGGCCGCCTCGCATACCTTCACTGGAGGAACTACATGAAACTGAACGAGTACACGACGCTAGGACGTACGGGATTGCGCGTTAGCCCTCTCTGCCTCGGTGCCATGGGCTTCGGGACAGGCTGGGGATGGGGCGCCGATGACAAAGTTTCATTCGAAATGATGAATCTCTATCTCGAAGGTGGCGGCAATTTCATCGACACCGCCGATGGCTACCAGATGGGCCAGAGCGAGGAGATCGTCGGGAAGTATATCGCCGACCGCAAACTCCGCGACCGCGCAGTCATCGCCACGAAGTTCACATTCGGCGTGGAGCAGGGCAATCCCAACGCGGGCGGCAACAGCCGCAAGAATATCTATCGCGCCCTCGAAAGCTCGCTCCGCCGCCTCAAAACCGACTTCATTGACCTCTATTATTTGCACTCGTGGGATTTGATCACGCCGGTCGAGGAAGTGATTTCGACGCTCACCGATCTGGTCCGTGAAGGAAAAATCCGCTACATCGGCCTCTCCGACACGCCCGCGTGGTATTTCACCCGCGCGCAAACCCTGGCTGAAAAAGGAGGGCTCGAGCGCGTCGCCACTTTGCAACTCGAATATTCGCTCGCCGAACGCAATATCGAGCGCGAACACATCCCCGCCGCGCAGGAACTCGGCATCGGTCTCTGCCCGTGGAGTCCGCTCGCGGGTGGTCTCCTCAGCGGAAAGTACAAAAGGGAAGGAAGCGGCGGCAAAGGCGAAGGACGCCTGACGATGCCGAATCCTATCTTCAATAAATTTACCGAGCACAATTGGCGTGTCCTCGATGTACTTCTTGAAGTAGCGAAACAAGTCGGCAAGAGTCCCGCGCAGGTTGCGCTGAACTGGCTCGCCACCCAGCCGGGAGTCACCTCAATCATTCTCGGCGCGACGAAAACGGCGCAGCTCGCAGACAATCTTGGCTCACTCGACTTCAAGATTCCCGCGGAGTTGCGCAAGCGGCTGGACGAAGTTGGCGCGCCCGAACCCGTTCACCCTTACAACTTCTACGAGCCCTTCATGCAGAGCCGAATCAGCGGCGGCGTTACCGTGCGGGAATGGAGACGCGGATACTTCTATGAGGGTGCGCTCGCTCCGCCAACGGAAAAGAAAGCGAGCGCCAGCTAGCGCACCGGCCGACGACGCTTCTATTGTTAGCGGCGGTCGAGGGCGGGATGGCGAACGTCTCGCCCGGCCACGAAGTAGATCACGTCCTCGGCGATGTTGGTGGCGTGGTCGCCGATACGTTCGAGGTTCTTCGCCACGAGGATCAGCTCGAACGCGGAGAAAACCACCGAGGAATTCTCCATCATGTAGGTGAGCAGTTCGCGGAAAATCTGATCGCGCAAGCGGTCCACCTGATCGTCGCGCTGCAGGACGCTTTGCGCGAGTTCCTGGTCGCCGCGCACCAGCGGCGTTCAGGCTGTCGCGAACCATCCCTTCGGCAAGCTCGCTCATGCGCGGAAGATCCACATAGGGTTTCACCTGCGGATGGCGAAGCACGCGCATGGCTGATTGCGCGATGTTTACGGCCTGGTCGCCGATGCGCTCCAGGTCGCCGTTGATGCGCGAAACGGCCAGCAGAAAGCGCAAATCGGCCGCCATGGGAGCCTGCAAGGCGAGCAGGCGCTGGACGCGCTCGTCGATTTCGATCTGCATCTCGTTGATGGCGTCTTCTTCGTTGAGCACCGCCTCGGCGAGCCGCTCATCGGCGTCCAGCACGGCGTGAACGGCCTGATGGACGGCGCGCTCGGAAAGGCTGCCCATCCACAGCAGCCGCTGCTTCAGTTCTTCGAGATCGTGTTCCCAATGGCGTTCCATGGCTACTCAGCACCTTTCATTCAGCGCAAACAAGATCATACAGCGCAAACAAAACATTCCACGGATTTACCCGAAGTTCATCCGAAGCGGCCGGTGATGTACGCCTCGGTGCGAGGATCCGGGGGAGTGGTAAATAGTTTCGATGTCTCGATGTGCTCGATCAGTTTTCCATCCAGCATGAACGCCGTGAAGTCGCTGGCGCGGGCGGCCTGCTGCATGTTGTGGGTGACGATCGCCATCGTGCAGCTATCCTTCAGCTGAAACATCAACTCTTCGATTTTGGCGGTGGTCACGGGATCGAGCGCCGAGCAGGGCTCGTCGAGGAGCAGAACTTCCGGATCAACGGCGAGCGCGCGCGCGATGCAAAGCCGCTGCTGCTGGCCGCCGGAAAGCGCGAATGCCGATTTGTGGAGGTAATCTTTCACCTCGTCCCACAGAGCGGCGCGCCGCAAGCTGTGCTCAACGAGATCGCGAAGCGTCCCTTGTAGCCGTTGATGCGCAGCCCGTATGCGACATTGTCAAAAATCGATTTCGGAAAGGGATTCGGGCGCTGGAAAACCATGCCCACGCGGCGACGCAAGTTCACGACATCCATTTTGCGGATGTCCTGCCCGTCGAGCAGAATCTCGCCGGAGTAGCGGCTGTGGCGGACCGTATCGTTCATGCGATTCAGAGTCCGCAGGAAAGTGGATTTGCCGCAGCCGGATGGGCCGATGAGCGCCGTCACCTTGTTCGCGGGAATATTCAGATTGAGGCCGAAAACCGCCTGCTTCGGGCCGTAGAAAAAATCCAAGTTGGAAATCTGAAAGCGCACCCGCGCCTCCTTTGCGGCGATGCGGCTGGAAGCCTGCTCCGTCACGCGAACCTTCGGAGGCAGTCGAGCGGCGTAGCATCTTTTCCTTGTGCGGCGGAAGCCATGTCAGACGCTCCGGAAGCTCCCACGTCGGTTAATAGCCAGGCGGCATACCAAGATTTGCGATCAATACCAATACCCAAGCAGCACCAAGCCGGCAGCCCATGCCTGCCGGTGCCAGTCGTCGTAGGGAGCAGATGGCGTACGTATAGATCATCACGGGAAGAGACGAAGTGGGCTGGCCCCAGCCGGGACTCCAAAAGCTGTTGCCAAAAGCGGTGAAGAGCAGCGGCGCAGTTTCGCCCGCCACGCGGGCCAGCGCCAGCAACATGCCAGTGACGATGCCGCCGCTGGCCGCCGGGAGAATCACCGTAGCGATCGTTCTCCACTTGCTGGCGCCAAGCGCCATCGCGCCTTCGCGAAGCTTCCCGGAACAGCGCGCAAAAACTCTTCGGTGCTGCGCACGGTAATGGGAATCACCATGATGCCCAGGGCGACGCCGCCGGCCAGCGTCGAGAAATGCTGCACCGGGCACCACGACCAGCGAATACGCGAAAATGCCGATGACGATCGAAGGCACGCCGTTCAGCAGGTCGGTGGTATAGCGGATGATAAAAGAGAACGTCTTGCCGCCGAATTCGGCAAGATAGACGCCCGCCATCAGGCCGACCGGCAAACCCATCAGCGGCGGCAGAAGCAGAAGCTTCAAGCTGCCGACGATTGCGTTGGCCATGCCGCCGCCCGTTTCGCCCACAGGCTTCGGCAACTGCGTGAAGAAATCCCAATTCAGCGATTTGCCGCCGTTGTAGATGAGGTAGCCGAGAATGAGGAACAGGACGGAAACCACGGCGAAAGCAGCGACGCCCGTGAGAGTGAGCATCAGGACGTTCAACGATTTTCGCCACATCAGGCGGAAGCGGCTCATGATGGATGGCCTCCTCCGCGGTCGGTGGCCATGATCAGGAGGCGCGCGAGACCGTTCAAGATGAACGTCATCAGGAAGAGCACGAGGCCCAGCTCAATCAGCGCGCTGAAATACAAGTTGCCGCTGGCTTCCGTGAATTCGTTGGCGATGACGGCGGCGATGGTGTAGCCGGGGGAGAAGAGCGACGCGCTGATCTTGGGATCGTTGCCGATCACCATCGTGACGGCCATGGTTTCGCCGAGCGCGCGAGCCAGCGCCAGGAAAACCGAACCCATAATGCCCGTGCGTGCCCACGGAACCACCACTTTCCAAGTGGACTCCCAGCGCGTGGCGCCAAGCGCCAAGGCAGCTTCGCGCTGTTCGCGGGGGACGGTGAGCAGCACTTCGCGCGAGACGGAAATGATGAACGGCACCATCATGATGGCCAGCACCATCCCGGCAGTCAAAAAGCCGACGCCATAATTCGGGCCTTGAAAAAGCGGCAGGAATCCGAGGGTATGCTTCAGCGCCGGACCGATCGTGGTGCGCATCAGCGGCACCACGACGAAAATTCCCAGAGTCCCGTAGATCACGCTGGGAACAGCTGCGAGCAGATCAATCAGAAACGCAGATGGTATCGCTGATATGCTGCGCGGAGCGAGTTCGGCAAGAAAAATCGCCGCCGCCAGGCCCAGCGGCACGGCGATGGCAGAGAGAAACGAGCGGAAGTGACCAGAGTGCCGTAAATAAACGGCGCCGCTCCAAAGTTACCGAAGACCGGATCCCAGGTGCGCGAGTCCAGAAAAACTGCCAGCCGAATTGCGTGGCGGGAGGAAGCGGAATTCGAGCCAAAGCTCGATAAACGAGCACAGAGGTGATGAGGAGAATGGCGAAGGCAAAAATCAGGGTGACAGGTGAGCGACCTCGTCGCCTATGGCGAGCCGGCGCAATGAATGCACGCGGCCCCGTCCTAGGAGACGGCGCGCGCTCAATCGTGCAGCGGTGCCATCGGATGTCATCGGCTACTTGATCTAGCGAGATCGCTTTCAGTTCTTTGTCCACAACGGGCTTCGGCAGTCTTGGCGTAGGACAGAGCCTTCGTTGTATCCCTGCCCGTCTGTCAGCATCCACTTCAGGAAATCCTTGATCGCGTCCCGCTTGGCTGCATCGGAAATGGTCGGGAATCAGCAGCCAGGTGAAGCTGGAAATCGGGTAGGCTGTTGCGCCCGGTGGATTCGGTGATGGAGACCCGGAAATCATCCGGCATGTCCTTTGCCGCGGCCCCGGCCGCTGCCTCGGTAACCCCTGCAAGGCTCGCCTTGATGAATTTTCCAGCGGCGTTCTGCACATTGCCGTAGGGTATTTGTTCTGGATGGCGTAAATCAATTCGACGTAGCCGATCGAGCCGGGCGTCTGCTTCACCAGGCCGGTAACTCCTTCGTTGCCCTTGCCGCCGAGGCCGACGGGCCAGTTGACGGAGGTGTTGCTGCCCACTTTGCTCTTCCAGTCCGCGCTGACTTTCGAGAGGAAATCGGTCCAAGATGTAGGTGGTGCCGCTGCCATCGGAACGGTGGACCACGACGATGTCATTGGCCGGCAGGTTCACGCCCGGGTTCGGCCTTGCGATTTCACTGATCGTTCCACTTTGTGACTTTGCCCAGATAAATGCCCGCAGAGCGCCTTCGGCGTGAAATTCAATTCACCGGTGACGCCCGGGATGTTGTAGGTGGGCACTACGGCGCCCAGAACCGTCGGGAAGTGCAATAATTTTGAACTTGAACTGGCCGAGGAGCTGTCATCGTTCATCGGACCATCCGAGGCGCCGAAATCGACGGTGCCCGCCGTGAGCTGCTGAATTCCGCCGCCCGAACCGATTGACTGGTAATTGATTTGAATGTTGGGGTGCGTCTGATGATACTCGTGAACCACTTCGAATAAATCGGGTACGGGAAGGTCGCGCCTGCGGCATTGAGGAGCACGGTGTTATCTGGTGGCTGTGCGTACGCCGTGACCGCTAAACCGAGCAGAGCAATATCGAAAGCAATGCTTTTTTCATGGGTTGGGACTCTCCTCGCATCATTATCTTTTCCGAGTTGTTACAACCGCGTTACATCGCCGAGAATACGAGATGAAATCGGCTACGGACCCTAAAAGCAGGGGGAAGCGCGGATTGGGGGGACCTCTCCGCGCCTCCCTCGGGGGCGTTACGTGGAGTACTACTTCTTGCGCTGGGTGAGCGCGCAAGAACTTGTGGTTACTGAGCACGCGGGATCGCCTCTCAGATTGCTCGAGCCAAACTTGTCCGTTGCCACTTGCAGGCTGTCCGCAGGTAGACGAAATGACCGGCCGCCGATTCGAAACTGGTGCGGGAGTATCGGAGCGGCCCGTGAATTGCCGATAACCCGGCTATGAAAACTTCGTGACTAAGACCTGGCGCGCTCGATGACGGCTGGAGCCTCAAGGCCCATCTTTCTTGCCCGGCCATGCCGTACTTCGATTCCACGCACCCAGAAGAGAATGTCCTCCGCGATATTGGTGGCATGGTCGCCAATGCGCTCGAGATGGCGAGAGGCTAATACGAATTGGAGATTGGGAGCCGCCTGCGCCGAATCCTCGGAAATACCTGCCAGGAGCGCTTCAAAAAGACGGTCGCGATATTGATCGACAGTGTCGTCGCTCTCGAGTACCTGCGTGGCCAAATCGACATTTTCGTAAATCAGCGCGCCCAGGCATTTTGAAACCATGGCGCGGACCGCCGCGGTCATCGGCCCGAGTTCGGCGGGCGCTTGCACTTCCTCCATTGGAGAAAGAGAGATCACGCGCTCGGCCAGATTCACGGCCAGATCGCCCATGCGTTCCAGGTCGTTATTGATTTTGATCGTGGCGACGATCAGACGAATATCCGCTTCGACCAGGTCTTGCTGGCGCAGCATGCGGATGGCGTGTTCGTCGATGACCATTTCCATTTCGTTGATGCGCGGCTCGGTGAGGAAAACTTCGCTCGCCAGCCGTTCATTTCTGCTCAGCACTGCCTCCAGCGCGCGGTTGACGGAACCTTCCACGGTGCGCGCCTGCGAAATCAAATAGTTCATCAAGACAGTCTGGAAAATCCCTTCGGTGCTCGTTTTTGCCATTGTCATCGTGATGTTCTCCCCCGTGACCCGATGCGATTCCAGATCACCCTATTGCAGGATGGTTTTCGGGCGTTGCACACAGATGAAGCAGGAATGAATGTTTTACTACGAGGGAAACGGCTGATTCGCAAGAGAAATGGAGAAGGAAAACTTCGAGCCGTGGCCGATTTCGCTTTCCACCCACAGGCGTCCGCCATGAGCCTCCACGATGTGCTTGGCAATGGACAAGCCGAGGCCGGTGCCGCCCGCCTCTCGCGAGCGCGCCGCGTCTACGCGGTAGAAGCGTTCGAAAATTCTCTCCTGGTCCGTCAGAGGAATCCCGATGCCAGTGTCCGTCACAGCGATGACAGCTTCCCGGCCGTTGAGGGCCACGCTCACACTAATACGGCCGGCCTCGGGCGTGTACTGGATGGCATTATCTAGAAGGTTCTGCAGCACTTCCCGCAGCAGACTGGCATCGCCTCGGACGGCGGGCAGGCCCGACGGAACATCGGTCTCAAATACAATCTGCTTCCGGCTGGCTTTCAGCAGCGCAGTTTCGGCGCACTGTTCGACCAGCTCCAGTATGTTAACGGGCACAAATTCCACTTCCAGCTTACCGGCTTCAATTCGCGCCAGCTTCAACAGATCGTCCGTCAAACTGGCGAGCCGCGCGGCGTGGTCGCGGATGATTTCAAGGAAGCGCCGGTTATTGCTGGGGTCCTCGAGTGCGCCGGAGAGCAGCGTTTCGGCAAAGCCTTGGATTGCCGTCAGAGCGGGTTTTGAATTCGTGAGAAACGTTGGCGACAAAATCCTGGCGCACCCGCTCAAGACGCCGCAATTCTGTAACGTCGTGCAGCACGACCACGGCGCCAGACGGCTGTCCTTCCGGTTGCGGAGCGTTCGCCTGGTTGGCCGCCGGGCGAGTCGCGGAGGCAGAGTCCAAAGCCTGAACGGGCGTGGCGGTCACCGAAAAGCTTCTTTGCTGGACGATTCCCATGGCGATGTCGCTTCGAAGCCCTTCCTCACCGTTCAAAGCCCTGCGAATCAGCCCCAGCAGCTCGGAGTTGCGAACGACCTCAATCAGAGGGCGCCCCTCGATGACGCCGGCGTCCAAGCTCAAGACTTCGGAGAAAGCGCGATTGGAAAATACGAGTCTCTCGCGCGCGTCCACGACGGCCACGCCCTCGACCATGCTCCGCAGAATCGCGCTAGAACGATTGCGCTCGCCGCTGAGCGAGCGGATGGTGCGGTCCATCGATGCCGCCGTTTCATTGAGCGCACTGGCCAAATCGGCCAGCTCGTCTCGCGGGCGTTCCGCAGGCAGAGGACGAAAGTCACCCTCTGCAACGCGGCGTGAGAAATCCTTAAGGCGCTCTACGCGCGAGGCAAACATCCGAAAATAAATCAGCGAAATCAGGCCGCCCAAAACGAGGATCACCAGAGAGGCGGCGAGGAGCCTCCGCCGCAGTTCGGCCATCGATGTGTGGGCCTCGGCTATAGGCGCTGCCAGGCGAATCACCAGCGTATCGCCCTGCGCAGTTTGGGAACGGACTGCATCGTAGATAAAATCGCGACCCAGCGCCGCGCTGCGGCGAGCGGAATGTCCCTCTCCGGAGGAAAGCGCTTGCTGAACTTCCGGCTGGTCCGAACTGCTTCCGGCCGGTTGCGGTTGGCGAGGAGAATCGACCAGCATACGGCCCGTCTGGTCAAAGACGGTGGCGCGCAAGCCACTGGCGGCAACCCAGTCAGCCCAAGCCTGCAGATCCTGGGGATCCTTTGACGCGGGGGGCCTCGCCTTGGCGAGACTCATCAGGGAGGCAAGCTTATCGTCGGCAGAGCGAACGTAATCACGGCGGAGGAGGCGCGAGGAATAAAAGTTCACCGCGAGCAAAATGGCGAGCAGCAGGCCAAAGTAGATCAGCCCCAACTTCCAGAAAAGCTTAGCTGGCACGGGTTTCGAAAATGTAGCCGGCGCCCCGGATCGTTTTCATATAAGTCGGATGCTGAGGCTCGGTTTCAATCTTCTCGCGCAACCGCCGCACGTACACGTCCACGCTGCGGGGAGTGACAAAGCGCTCGGTTCCCCAAACACCATCCAGCAATTGATCGCGCGTGAAGACCCGGTTCGGACGCGCGGCCAGAAAGTACAGGAGCCGAAACTCCAGCGTGCTCATGGGCACGGGCTTTCCCGAGCGTGTGACGCGATACGCGGCCGGATCAATTTTCAGCATTCCAATCTCGATGGTCTTTTCGGGGGCGGTGGCCGGCTCCGAGCGGCGCAAAAGCGCCTTCACGCGCGCGACAAGTTCTCTGGGGCTGAACGGTTTTGTAACGTAGTCATCCGCGCCCAACTCCAGGCCCACCACGCGATCGGCCTCTTCCCCTTTGGCGGTCAAGATGAGCACAGGCAGACGGTTCAGACTGACATCCTTGCGCACTTCCTTGCAGATTTCCAGGCCGGATACTTTCGGAAGCATCAAATCGAGAAGAAGAAGATCGGGAGGCGACTTGCGGAGTTGGGCAAGCCCCGTGGCTCCGTCCCCGCTCGCCGCGACGTTGAAGCCGTCTTTCTCCAAATTGTATTTCACTAACTCGACGATATCCTTATCGTCTTCGATCAACAGGATTTTCTTCATCGATGTTGTGTGAGGAAGTCATCCACAACATACGGGAAATGGCGTTCGCAACGCAAGCGGACCGTGACGCGAGGGCGCTCTTTTAACGCTCCATTAACATCTTCTCCAACGGGAGGAGGTATCTCGCACGTTCCGTAATGGGGCGGTACTTCGCATCCCGTAATAGTCCGGTGCGCCCCGCATGGAACCATGGACCCCCTGCGATGCACTCCCCATCTCTTACCCAAGCGACGTAGCTTACTGATTTTGCGGGAGGTAACCCGAATCTCGCCGATCCGGCTTGGTCGCGGAGACCGCCTTCGAACACTCGCCCCCGATACGCTCAACGCAGTTCGCCCTCAGCCGATATCACCCACAGGAGCGTAATTCTGTCGCTAGACCCGATTGCCGAATCGGGAATGCAGTGTGCGGTGGTCTCGGGAGAGGGAGGGTAACTTGAGGAACGAGTTCAGGTTGGGTGAGCGCGTAGTCTCTCCCCAAAGGCAACTGGCATTTGTTTGCTCGCTAACGGTCCTCTTGCTTTGTTTTGCTATGCGGGCCGCCGCCCAAGGAAAGGCGGGCGATCTAGCCAGTGACAGCCTCGAAGACCTCATGAACATCAAGGTCACCTCGGTTTCGAAAAACGAACAAACGCTGTCCCGCACTGCGGCCGCCGTCTTCGTCATCACGCAGGACGACATCCGTCGTTCCGGCGCGAACGACATCCCCGATCTGTTGCGCATGGTGCCGGGAATGGACGTCGCCCAGATTGACGCCAGCACTTGGGCCATCAGCGCGCGCGGATTGAATGGACGCTTTAGCAACAAGCTGCTAGTTCTCGTTGACGGCCGTACTGTCTACACACCTACATTCGGCGGAGTTTTTTGGGATGTCCTGGACGTTCCGCTACAGGATATCGACAGAATCGAAGTTATTCGGGGACCCGGCGGTTCCGTTTGGGGCGCGAACGCAGTCAACGGCGTCATCAACATCATCACCAAGAAATCGGGAGATACGCTGGGCGTGATGCTAGACGCCGGTGGCGGAAATGCCGCACAGACCTTTGCAACTTTGCAGTATGGCGGCGCGGTCAAGGGCACGGACTTCCGAGTATTTGGGAAGTATCTGAACGATGGTCCGTCGCCTAGTCTAACCGGCCAGGACGGTGCCGACGGCTGGCACGTGCTGCGTGGGGGATTCCGAAGCGATACCACTCTCTCATCAAGAGACACGCTGACGTTTGAGGGCGATCTCTATAGCGGCCGCGAAGGCCTCACAACCGCCTTTCAACCAATCAACACTCAGGTGAGGCTATCGGGCGGATTTTTACAAGGCATATGGAACCGCACGTATTCCCCGCGATCGGATATGAGTCTGCAAATCTCCTACGATCAATATGAGCGCGACGATCTTCTCGGGGAGAGGAGGAAAACATTCGATTTGAGTTTTCAAGATCATTTTCGTTTGTCAGAACGCCACGACTTCACGTGGGGTCTCGAGTATCGCCGCTCGGCATCGAATGCGCCGGGTTCGTTTTTTGTCTCGTTCGTCCCACCCGCCGTGACCGTGCAACTTTTTAGCTCGTTCCTTCAGGACGAAATAGCCCTCTTGCCTGACCGGCTGTACTTAACGATCGGTACCAAGCTCGAAGACAACCATTACACAGGCTTCGCAGCCATGCCTTCGATTCGGATTGCATTTATTCCCAGCGCCAACCGGATGATCTGGGCCGCGGTCTCCAAAGTGAACAAGACACCCGCCGAAACCGACACGGCGCTGAGCGTAAATCTTGGCACGCTTCCGTCGTCCGGGGGGACCCCGGTGCTTTTGAGGCTCTTGGGGAATCCGTACTTCCGGGACGAAGAATCGATCGTCTACGAGGCGGGCTTCCGCACGGCAATCGCGAAGCGCCTAACCCTGGACTTCAGCGCCTACTACGGGGATTACTACAGCCAACAAACCACGGAGCCGGCGGCGCCGTTCTTTGAGAGCTCGCCTCCGCCGCCACATCTCGTGGTGCCCTTGGTATCGGCGAACCTCATGCACGGAGAAATCCACGGTCTCGAAATCTCCGCGAACTGGAAGCCTGCCAGCCGTTGGACCCTAAGCCCGGGATACGCCTTCGAGCAGATACACATGCATCTGTCTCCCACGAGCGGAGACACGACTTCTGTCGCCGAAGCTGAGGGAAGCAGCCCCGTTCACTCGGCGCAGCTTCGCTCGAGCATCGCTTTGTGGCGCAATGTGACCTGGGATGTCTCTGCCTATTTCGTAGATCGTCTCGTGGATCCGACCACGCCCTCTTATACGAGAGTCGATACTCAACTGTCGTTCCCGATTGGCGAACGCGGGGTACTCAGCTTGGTGGGACAAAATCTTCTTCACGACGACCACCGGGAGTTCACTGAATCGGCCGGCAGCGTGATCTCAACTCTGGTCAAGCGCAGTGTGTACGCCAAGTTGAGCTGGCAATTTTGACGGGCGGAGCCGACGCATTGCACCGTGCGCATATCAAAAGGCAGAGTGAATGGAGGGCGCGAGGCGCTGGGCCCCCGCGAGTTTTCGCCTTTCTGCGTCCAGCCGTGTTCGGCGCCATCGCTCTCCTGTTCTTGTTTGCCGCCGCGCGACAACCGGCCGGAGCACAATCCCGAACCGTCGGCGAATACGAAGTCAAAGCGGCCTTCCTCTACAATTTCGCGAAATTCATCGCCTGGCCCGACAAGAGCTTCGCCGATCCCGGCGCTCCCTTTGCATTCTGCGTGTTGGGCGCGGACCCCTTTGGTCGCACCCTCGACGATGCCCTGCAGGGCAAAACGATCGGGAGCCATCCCGTCACTCTCGCGCGGCTTCAGGACGCCACGGAGGCCAGGCGCTGCCAGATGGTTTTCGTCAGTTCGTCCGAAAGTCGGCGGTTACCCGAAATCGAAGATCGCTTGCGCGGAGCGAGCGTCCTTCTAGTCGGAGATTTCCCCGGCTTTGCAGACGCCGGCGGCGCCCTCCAATTCATTATCGAGGACAACCGGGTACGCTTCCTCATCAACACCGATGCTGCCCAGCGGGCCGGTCTGCGACTGAGCTCGAAGCTTCTATCAGTGGCCAGGGTTGTGCACGATTCGGCGGGCAACGGCAAGAGCTGACATGCGAATAGCCCACCGGTCCATTAGACAGAAACTTACGCGCATCATCCTGATCACGTGCGGAGCCTCTATTTTGATGGCCTGTACCGCGCTAGCCGCGTATGACTTCATCACCTTCCGGAGAGATCTTGCGAGGGTCCTGATCCAAACTGGGGGCACGACTGGCGCCAATACCACGGCCGCGCTTTCTTTCGGCGATGCCGCCTCCGCTCGTGAAACCCTGAGCTCGCTGAGCGCGCAGAATCACATCGTCCAAGCTTGCATCTATGCGCGCGATGGCGCAATTTTCGCGTCCTACGTGCGGTCCGATTCTCATCCCAATCCTTTGCCGCCGTCTCCGGGCCCGGACGGAATCGCGAGGGCCCCTGGGCACGTGGTTCTCTTCCAGCCGATCTGGCTCAACGGAGAACGGATCGGAACGATCTATTTGGATTCCGATACCGAGGAGTTATACGCGCGGGAGTGGCGCTTCGCCGGAATTGTTCTGATCGTGATTCTTGGCTCGTTTGTCACCGCATACCTGCTCGCCGCGCGGCTGCAGCGCGCCATTTCGGAACCGGTGCGCGAACTTGCCGAGACCGTTTCCGCGGTTTCGCGGCGAAAAGACTATTCCATCCGGGCCACGAAGAGCAGCCAGGATGAGATCGGATCTCTCGTTGACGGATTCAACGAAATGCTGGACCGAATTCACGAGCGTGAAAAAGCCCTGCAATCGGCGCGCGATGATCTCGAACTCAGGGTAAGCGAACGCACATTCGAATTGCAGAATGAGATTGCCGAACGAAAGCACACAGACCAGAAGCTTGAGGAGCGCACCGCTTTTTTCAACTCACTGATCGAGAATACCCCGATTGCCATCGTCGCCGTCGGGATCGACGATATCGTGCAATTCTGCAACCCCGCGTTTGAAAACATCTTTCGCTATCGTCAGGCCGACGTTATCGGCAAGTCCTTGCTCGGTTTAATTACTAACTCCGAGACTCTCTCGGAAGTATCGAGCCAATCGAGAGGCCCTCTGGAAGGGGAAGATTATTCGCACGGTATCCAAACGCGTCCGTAGCGACGGGAGCTTGGTCGATGTCGAAGCCTTTTCCGTGCCGTTGGGTCCCACGGAGAATCGCACCGGCGCCGTCATGCAGTATCAGGACATCACCGAACGCAAGCGCGCCGAAGAGGCGCTCGTTCGCGCCAAGGATGCCGCCGAAGCTGCCAGCCGCGCTAAAAGCGAATTCCTGGCTAACATGAGCCACGAAATTCGCACGCCGATGAACGGCATCATCGGCATGACCGAACTGGCCCTCGACACCGAATTAACCTCCGGGCAGCGGGAATATCTCGGCCTGGTGCTGACTTCCGCGGATTCCCTTCTCAAACTTATCAATGACATTCTGGACTTCTCGAAAATCGAAGCCGGGAAGATCGATATCGAAAAGATCGAATTTCCATTCCAGCACAGTCTGGACGAAACGCTAAAGTCGCTCGCCCTTCGCGCCCAGCAGAAAAATGTGGAGCTATCTTGGCGCGTGGGACCGGGAATCCCCGAGTATCTCAAAGGCGATGTGGGCCGGCTGCGGCAAGTCCTGGTCAACCTTGTCGGAAACGCCGTGAAATTCACGGAGCGCGGAGAGATAGAAGTTGGCGTCGAAACCGAATCTGAAAGCGAGGCCGGGGTCCTACTCCACTTCCGGGTGCGCGATTCGGGAATCGGAATCCCCAAGGCAAAACAGGAAATGATCTTCGAAGCCTTCACACAAGTGGATAGCTCGACTACGCGCAATTATGGAGGCACGGGGTTGGGGCTTGCCATCACATCGCGGCTCGTCCAGCTGATGGGTGGAACCATTTGGGTGGAAAGTGAACCCGGCCAAGGCAGCATTTTCCATTTCACGAGCCGTTTTGAATTCCCCGGCGTCGTCCCGCGAACCGCCGACTCCGGGAACCCGGAAGCGATTCGAAGCGTGCCAGCGGGAGCCGCGGTACCGAGCATGTCTCCGGGAGCCCAGGGAATGAGGATATTGCTCGCCGAGGACAATGCCGTTAACCGAAAACTGGCTACCGCGCTGCTCCAGAAGCGCGGCCACCAGGTTGTAGCCACCGAAAATGGCCGGGAGGCCTTGAATGCGCTGGAGCGGGAGAATTTCGATTTGGTTCTGATGGATATTCAGATGCCGGTGCTCGATGGGCTTGACGCCATCCACGCCATCCGCGCAAAGGAGCAAAGTTCCGGCTCACATCTGCCGATCATAGCTCTGACGGCACACGCCATGAAGGGAGATCGCGAGCGGTGCCTTGCCGCAGGAGCCGATGAATACGTGACCAAGCCCATTCGAACCCCCGACCTTCTCGCGGCAATCGACCGTGCGACGAACACCGAAGTCAGCCCTGCTAACCCGGCTCCGCCGGTTGCAGCATCGCATCCCGCCGGCCCTCCCGTGCTCGACTTCGCGGCGGCATTAGACCGTGTCGAGGGTGACCGCGAACTTCTGGAAGAGCTCATGGGGATGTTCGCCGCTGAATGTTCCCATGACATCGCTGAAATTCGCAAATCGCTTGAGGCCCGCGATATGGGCCTCCTCGAGCGCCTGGCACATACGCTGAAGGGAGCGTCCGCAAGCCTCGGTGCGGGGCGTGTTGCCGATGCAGTGTCCGCGCTCGAGAAACAGGCGCGTACCGGTGACGTGGGAGATGGGGAACAGCTGCTGGAGACCTTGGTCGGCGAAATTAACCGTTTGTTACCGGAAATCGAGTTGTTTTGCCGAAAGGTGGCGCCCTGAATCGGACCAGCTCTAAACCAGATTGGTAGAAGTTCACTGATTGCCGGCTTCTTTTCTTTCCGCAAGCCTGCGGGACGCCAGGTGGCTGCCGAGATCGAGCACAGCATGACCGAGAACAGGAAGGTCAGAAAAGGAGTTTTAATCGCGGACGACGATCCTCTGTCTCGCCGGATGCTCGAGGCGTTCCTTACCAAGTCCGGATATCATGTGGTGACTGCTGTCGATGGCGTGGATGCCCTGAAGATCCTTACTGCAGAAGAGTCGCCGTCGCTCGCCATTTTGGATTGGATGATGCCGGGCTTGGAAGGTCCCCAGGTCTGCGAGCGGGTGCGGGCGCTCCCGGAGCGGCCGTACGTCTACATCCTCTTGCTCACGGCTCGCAGCGAGAAACAGGACTTGCTGAACGGGCTCCAGTCCGGGGCGGACGACTATCTCACGAAACCCTTTGACGCCCAGGAGCTTCGCGCGCGCCTGCACGTTGGGCAGCGCATCCTCGATCTGCAGGATAGCCTGATTGCCGCACGGGAAGAGATGCGCTTCCATGCCACTCACGACTTGCTGACGGGCATCGACAATCGCTCGGTGGCAATCGATGCCATGAACCGGGAGTCATCGCGGCAAGTACGCGAAGGGGGATCGTTCGGAGTGGTTCTGCTGGACCTCGACCACTTCAAAAACGTCAACGACACCTTGGGCCATCTTGCCGGGGATGCGGTGCTAAAAGAGGCGGCGCGGCGAATGAAGCTAGCCGTTCGTTCGTACGATACCGTGGGGCGCTACGGCGGCGAGGAATTTCTTGTGGTCGTGCCCTCGTCGGATGGGAAGGGCGTTTTAGCCCTGGCTGAGAGAATCCGTGAAGCGATCCAGTCCGCACCGGTAACTACCGAGGCCGGCGACGTGCACGTAACCGCGAGCTGCGGTGTTGCGGCCAGCACCGAAAGTAATCGGCTCGATCCCCACGCCTTACTCCATCTGGCCGACGAAGCGTTGTATCGCGCAAAGGAGCGTGGGCGCAATCGCTCGGAACCTGCCGCGTACGACGGTCCGATCCGGTCCGCTCTCGCGCCAGACGCAGCGCCGGTAAAGTCTCTCTAATATTCGCTTGATGAAGCGTTGCCGGCCGCCTCGCGAACACCCTGACCTACTCGCAGCCTCGCCTACGACCTGCTATGATTCCGATTTAGGAGAGTTTGAAAATGTCGGAACCAACCAAAGAAGAATTGCTGGCTCGCATCGCCGAACTCGAAAAGCAGACCGGTTCCAGACCAAAGGGCAGTCTCGAATTCCGCGTAGGTGAAAAGGGGGGCGTGAGCGTCTACGGCCTCGGGCGCTTTCCTGTCACTCTCTACTACGAGCAATGGATTCGCCTGCTTGACGCGGCCGATAATCTCCGCGCCTTTCTCGAGGAAAATAAAAGCCGCCTGAAACTAAAAAATAGAGATTAGCGCGAACAAGCGCCCGCCTCCACGCGGATCGGCTCAACTTGTCGGCGCCTTTTCCAATTCCTCAATCAGCGCAGGAACGATTTCAAAAAGGTCGCCTACGATTCCGTAATC
Organism: uncultured Acidobacteriota bacterium; assembly: GCA_963754105.1. Classification (GTDB taxonomy): domain Bacteria; phylum Acidobacteriota; class Terriglobia; order Acidiferrales; family UBA7541; genus Palsa-295. The sequence goes on along the minus strand of CAVWEZ010000004.1, from coordinate 101,989 downwards.
GGCGATTTCGAAAATCGGCGCGTTCTGATCCTTGTTGATGGCTACAATGGTCCGCGAGCCTTTCATTCCCACCACATGCTGGATGGCGCCGCTGATCCCCAACGCGAGATAGAGTTTCGGGACCACCGTCTGCCCCGAGCTGCCGATCTGACGGTCCATCGGCAGCCATCCTTCGTCGCAAATAGGGCGCGACGCGGAAATCTCCCCGCCCAAAAGTTTCGCCAATTTTTCCGCCATGGGAATATTTTCCGGCGCCTTGATCCCGCGTCCAACGGAAACCAAAATGGGCGCCTGCGTCAGGTCCACGGCTTGTTTGGCTTCGCGGAAAAGCTCCAGCGGCTTAGTGCGAATCTGCTCTGGTTTCAGATCGACGCCCGCAGCCTTCACTTCGGCTTTGCCACTTGAATGTTTTGCTGCCGTGTCTCCCCGAAAAGCGCCGGCTTGGAATGATGCGATCCACGGCGGCTCACCGATGAACACCACATCCGCCGCCGTCCGCCCCTGAAACATCTGGCGCACGAAAACCAGCTTCCCGTTTTCGTAACGGTACGCGATGCAATCACCGATCATCGGCCTGCCGCCCTCAGCGGGCGAGCCCTTGCCAAGCGACGCGGCCAGCTTCGGCGCGAAATCGCGCACTTGATAAGTGTGCGGCAGCAGTACGAGATCCGGCTTCGCGCTTTCGATCTCCTGGCGCAGCGCGATGCAATAACCGTCCGGCGTGTATTCCGCCAGCAGATCGTGCTCTATCAGGACCACATCATCGATCTGATAACCGGCAAGTTCCTCCGCCAGCGCCGCGACGCCTTTGCCGATTACAACGCCAGAAATCGATCCTTTCGTCTGCTGTGCGATCTGTTGCGCGGCCGCCAGCGTCTCAAAGCTGACGTTATTCCACTTGCCGCCGCGCTGCTCGGTGATCAGGAGAATTCTCATGCGCTAATTCGCTATAGCTAAATGACGCGGGCCTCGTGCCGCAGCTTCTCCAGCAACTTCGCGGCCGCCTCTTTCGGCGAACCGGTGATGAACTCCGTCTTCTTAGCTTTTTGTGGCACGTAAATTCGCTCGATCTGCTGTGTCCGCGCATCGGGAACGCCCAGCGAGCCGCGCTCCTCCGTCGCAATTTCCTTCTTCTTCGCGGCCATGATGCCCTTCAGAGTGGCATACCGCGGCTTGTTGATCCCGGATTGAATGGTAATCACCGCGGGCAACGGCAGCTCGACCCACTGGAACCAACCCGCTTCCAGTTCGCGCTTCACCTTCATTCGGTCGCCGGTCACTTCAATGGCCATGATGATCGTCGCGTGCGGGCGCCCCAGCAATTCCGCGAGCAGCACGCCCGTCTGACCAAAGCCCTGGTCGTCGCTTTGCAGCCCAGTGAGAACCAAATCGAAAGTCTCCTTCTGGATTGCAGCAGCAATCGAACGGGCGGAGCCCAGCGGATCGAGCTTGAAAAATTCAGGATCGGAGATGTGGATTCCGCGTTCGGCGCCCTTGGCCAGCGCTTCCTTGATGGTTTGCTTCACGCGCTCCGGGCCCATCGAGATGGCCACCACTTCGCCACCGTGCTTTTCCTTCAGGCGCAGCGCTTCTTCAAGCGCGAAACTATCCGGCTCGTTCATCTCGAATCCGATGTCGGACTCGCGGATCCACGCGCTGCCCTCTGCAATTGCGAGCGGCGCATCCTTCGCCGGCACTTGCTTGACGCACACGCCGATCTTCACGCTAGCGCCCTTCCCATCGCTTGAATAGCAGCGACGCATTCGTCCCGCCGAAGCCGAACGAATTCGAGAGTGCGTAGTTCACTTCCGCTTTTCGCGATTTATTGGGGACGTAGTCGAGGTCGCACGCGGGATCGGGATTTTCCTGGTTGATCGTAGGCGGCAAAATCTGATCGCGTAGCGCCAACACGCCGATTCCCGCTTCCAGTCCGCCCGCGCCGCCCAGAAGATGCCCGGTCATGGATTTCGTCGAACTGATAGGAACCTTTTTCGCACGATCTCCGAACACATGCTTCAGCGCCACCGTTTCGATCGCGTCGCCGATGGGCGTCGAAGTGCCGTGCGCGTTCACGTAGCTGACATCGTCCGGAGTGAGCTTCGCGTCTTTAATCGCCGCCATCGAAGAACGGTAGCCGCCGTCGCCGCCCTCCGCCGGCTGCGTGATGTGGTGCGCGTCGCCCGACATTCCATAGCCCGTAATTTCGGCGATCACCTTTGCGCCGCGCCTCTGGGCAAATTCGAGCGATTCCAGAATCAGCACGCCCGAGCCTTCGCCCACCACAAACCCATCGCGCTGCGCATCAAAAGGACGGCTGGCGCGCTCCGGTTCATCGTTGCGTGTGGAAAGCGCGCGCATGGCCCCGAATCCGCCGATGCTCATCGGCGTCACCGCCGCTTCCGAACCCCCCGCGATCATCACCTCGGCGTCGCAGCGCTGGATAATCTTGTAGGCGTCGCCCACCGCGTGCGCGCCCGCGGAGCAAGCCGTGGCCGTGGCCGAGTTCGGCCCTTTTGCTCCGTACCGGATGGAAACATTTCCGGCCGCCAGGTTCACGATTGCAGAAGGAATGAAAAATGGAGAGATCTTGCCCGGGCCGCCATTCAGGTATTTCGAATGTTCGCGCTCAATCACGTCGAATCCGCCAATGCCCGATCCGATGTAAACGCCTGTCGCGTCCGCGATTTCCGGCGTGATTTCGAGGCCGGCCATGCGCATCGCGAAATCGGATGCAGCCATGGCGAGCTGAATGAACCGTGCCATCTTCTTCAGCTCTTTTTTCTCCACCCAATTCAGCGGATCGAATCCCTTCACCTCGCCCGCAATCTGGCAATCGAAGGCGCTCACATCGAATTGCGTGACGCGCGCGATGCCGCTCTTCCCGGCCAGCAGATTGCGCCACACTTCTTCGGTTCCAATGCCGCAACCGCAGATCAGTCCAACACCCGTCACGACGACTCGGCGGTTCAAGGGAAACTTCTCCTGTTCGGGATGGGATGGCTCAGCGGGACCGTCTACTTCCCCTTGGAGTGCTTTTCGATGTACTCGTTCGCGTCTTTTACCGTGGCGATCTTCTCGGCATCCTCATCCGGAATTTCGATACCGAACGCTTCCTCGAAGGCCATCACCAGCTCGACCGTGTCGAGCGAGTCGGCGCCAAGGTCGTCCACAAACGAAGCATTGGGGGTCACTTCGCCTTCGTCCACGCCGAGCTGTTCGACAATAATCTGCTTCACGCGTTCTTCGACGCTGGCCATTCTGATTATTCCTCCGCTATCGGTGATCTGGGACCTTGGGCTGCACGCCAGGGAAGTCGCGCCCGTTTTGACCTCCCATTCTATGCGGCACCCTCCGCCCGGTCAACCTTCCCATCGGATTTCGAGCCTGTTATATGCTGCGGGGCGCTACAAGTCCAGAAACATAAGTTCTTCGTCAAGATATCGGCCGTCCGCGTTCAGCGCTTCGGGTTCCACGCCATAGGATTGAAAACCGAGGCTGGAATAAAGTTTGCGCGCCGCCGGCTGATCCAGGGAAACCGTCAGGTGAATTTTCCTCAGCCCCTGCAACGCGCGCGCCTCTTTCAACGCGGACGCGATTAAAGCCCGCGCGATTCCGCTCCTTCGGTAGGCGGCAACCACGAACACGCCCCAAATCCAGCCCTTGTGGCGGCGTTTTTGTCGAGGCTCGCGATAGAAACCGGCTGTGCCAACCAGTTGCGGCCCGTCAAAGGCGCCGAATACGAAGCTGTCGTCGCCGGCGCCGCCCAGCCGCCGCGCGAAAGATTCAATCGTCTCGTCGCGATGCTCCTCGGCAGATTCGCCGAATGCACTTGGTGCCGATTCCAGGGCAAAAAGCCGCAAATCCCAGAAAACTTCGGCATCCTCTTTGGTCAATCGCCGAATCACCATTGCAATTCTTGCGGCCGTTTGCAGCTCAGCCCATGTGCAGGCCGCCATTCACTTCGAGCACTTGCCCGGTGATATACGCGGCTTCATCGCTCGCTAGAAAAACAATAGCCGCGCCGATTTCGCCATCTTTTCCGAATCGCCCCAGCGGAATCAGCGCCTTCATCTTCTCTTTCAGTTCCGGCGCGAGCGGATCGGTCATCGGCGTTTCGACGAACCCCGGCGCAATCGCATTCACCGTAATGCTTCGCGACGCTACTTCCACAGCAATCGCCCGCGTCAATCCAATAAGTCCTGCCTTTGACGCCACGTAATTCGCTTGCCCCGCGTTCCCGGTCTGGGCTACCACCGAAGTTACATTGATGATGCGGCCCGACCGCTGCTTCAGCATCGCTCCAAGCGCCTGCTGGATGCAAAGATGCGCACCCGTCAAATTCGTGCGCAGCACCGCTTCCCAATCTTCCAATTTCATCCGCAGTGCCAGCGTATCGCGCGTGATCGCGGCGTTGTTCACTAGGATGTCCAGCCTGCCGAATTTCGCGAGTGCCTGTTGGAAACCGCCCTTCACCTGCGCGCCGTCCGCCACGTCCATAGTCACTGCAACCGCCGCGCCCCCGCGCGATTCGATCTCGCTTACCAGCGACGCCAGCTTGTCCGCGCTCCGAGCCGCCACCGCCACCTTCGCGCCCGCTTCCGCCAGCGCAAGCGAAGTCGCCCGCCCAATCCCCTGCGACGCACCCGTAACCAGCGCAACTTTATCCTTCAGCGAAAACATAGGGCTGGCGTTGTCTCCCATCCTTAGTTTGTTTGCGCGTGCAAGGTTTCAAGAAGGATCCTAGTTCTCCGCGCTTTCCGCTCGAGCCTGCGCCATCTTATCCAGCGTCGACTTCAATCCCGCCGCATCTTCCACATTGAAACAGCGCACCGAGCGATCAATCTGCCGCAAAAGGCCCGCCAGCACTTTTCCCGGCCCCACTTCGACGAAAACCTTCACGCCCTGGTCGATCATTTCGCGGACCGAATCCAGCCATCGCACCGGAAGCGTCACTTGCCGAATCAAAGCATCGCGCGCTTCATCGCCGGTGGTCACGGCCTCCGCGTCCACATTGGTGATCACCGGAAAACGAAGCTCCCCAAATTTCGCGGCTCGCAGGTCGGGTTCTAACCGCCGCAGTGCGGGCATCAGCATCGCGCAGTGAAAGGGAGCCGAAACGGACAGGATGACTGCTCGCTTCGCGCCCGATTGCGACGCAATCTCGACCGCGCGCTTCACGGCCGCCGCACTTCCTGCAATCACGGTTTGTTCCGGCGAATTCAAATTCGCCGGCGAAACAACTTCTTTCTCCGCGGCCTTCTTGCAAACTTCAGCCACGTCCGCCGGAGAAAGCCCCAAAATCGCGGCCATCGCGCCTTCCCCCGCCGGCACCGCCTCTTGCATGTATCGGCCGCGCTTCCGCACCAGTTTCACTGCATCCGCAAACTCCAAAGCCCCTGCGGCCACCAGCGCGGAATATTCTCCCAAGCTATGTCCCGCGGCAACATCCGGTTGAATTCCCCGGCTTTCGAGCGCGCGATACGCCGCCACGGAAACGGTCAAGATCGCAGGCTGTTGGTTTTCGGTCAGCTTCAGGGCCTCTTCATCGCCCTCAAAGCACACTTTGGAAATCGCGAATCCCAGCGCCGCATCCGCTTCTTCGAATACGGCGCGCGACTCCGGAAAATTCTCGGCGAGATCCCGGCCCATGCCCGGATATTGCGACGCCTGTCCTGGAAAGAGGAATGCCAGCTTGCTCATGACGATTACAATTCCTTAAAACTCAGCCGCGGGCGGGGATTGCTGCGGCTGCTGAAAGCTCCTGTTCGATTTTTTCGTTCACGCGGGCGCGGCAAAGTTCGGCAGCCACGCGTATCGCATTTTTGATGGCGTTCGGATTCGACCGCCCGTGGCCGATCACCGTGATCCCGCGCACGCCGAGCAAAGGGGCCCCGCCGGTTTCCGAATAGTCCGTGCGCTTGCGGAAATCGTCAAACGCCCGCTTCGAAAGCGCGTAGCCGATTTGCGACGTAAGGCTGCTTTTGATCGCTTTTTTCAGCATGGCCCCGATATGTTCCACTAAACCTTCGCTGAGTTTCAGCGCGACGTTTCCGATGAATCCGTCGCAGACCACCACGTCCACATTGCCGCGGAAAACGTCGCGCCCCTCCACGTTCCCCACGAAATTCAGCGGCAGTTGCTTCAGCAGGCCGGCTGCCTCGCGAGTTAACTCGTTGCCCTTGGCTTCTTCCTCTCCGATGGAAAGCAGCGCCACGCGAGGCCGCTTCACTCCCCAGATGGCGCGGTAGTAAATCTCGCCCATCACCGCGAATTGCTCGATGTGCGTGGGCTTCGAATCCACGTTCGCGCCCACATCCAAAATCACCGATATTTTTTCCTTCATGTTCGGAAACGCCGCAGCCAGCGCCGGCCGGTCCACCGAAGGCAGTGTCCCGATCACGAACCGCGCCACGGTCATCACCGCGCCCGTGTTTCCCGCGCTCACTAGCGCGTCGGCCTTTCCGTCGCGGACCAACCGCGCCGCCACGTGCACCGAGCTTTCCTTCTTCCGCCGGAACGCCTGCGACGGTGAATCCGTCATGGTGATTACGTCCGTCGCATTCACCACTTCAATCGCGAGGTCGCGCTGCTTGTGCCGCGACAGCTCGTGCCGTACCGCTTGCTCGCCGCCAACCAACAGCACCCGCACGCCCAGCTCGCGCGCCGCCAGGATCGCTCCTTCCACTTCAACGCGAGGCGCATGGTCGCCCCCCATAGCATCCAGGGCAATAGTAGTCATGTAAGCACCGGCTTGGATTGGCAGGCGAGGAAAACTTAGGCCGTCTTGGCCTCGGTGTCAATTACTTCGCGGCCGTTGTAGTAGCCGCACTTCAGACACGCTCGGTGGGGCAGCTTCTTTTCGTGGCAATTCGGGCATTCCGCCAGGGAAAGCGGATGCAGATGGTCGTGCGCGCGGCGGGTCGATGTCCGCCTCTTCGAGTGTCGTCGTTTCGGATTAGGCATAATGCTCCTCGTGCAGGCCCCGACTCAATGCGGCCTGAATGGAATTCAATAGTCTAGCGTTTTATTGCTTTTTGAACCAGTCCTGCTTCAGACGGGCCAGCGGGGCGAGCCGGGCGTCGGAACCGTTTTTCTCGCACCGGCATTCCTCATTGTTCAGGTTCGCGCCGCAGTGGGGACACAGTCCGCGACAATCGCCCGAGCAGATCACTTTCATGGGAAGCGCCAGGTTCACTTGCTCCGCCAGGATGTCCGCGAGGAATAGTCCATCTCCCTCGAAGAAGGCGATTTCCGTGTCGTCGAGGTTCAGGTGCAATTCCTCGTCGCGCGCAATGGAGGTCATCGGTCGGTAGAAAAGATCGAAGTCCCTGCTGATTTCCTCGACCACCGTGTCGAGGCAGCGCGCGCATACCAGCTCCACACGGGTGTGCAGGTTCCCGCAGATACGGATCTGCCCGTCCACAAGTTCAGCCGTTGCACGTACTTCCAGGGGTTCTAGCTGTCGGAACTCGCTCGAATGGAAATCCAGCGTCCCGGGGGCATAGCTCTTTCGAATACGCGTCTTGCGGACCGCCAGTTCGTGTACATCGAGAAACATTGCAATTTTCCTATAATTTCCACTGCGAAATTCATTATAAATCCGTTACCCCCGATGTCAAGGAACCCTCGCCCCTCGTTGCTGCAAGAGGACATGAAACGCACCTGTCGGCGCTCTTTGCGTTGTTTGCGATCGGTGCGGGGATTCCCGCCGGATAGCTATACACCTAGTGGCAGTAGCTGCCGAGTTTCGGTTGATATCCGCTCTGAAGTGCTTCGCCTTGTGTCATCAGAGTCCCTGGCTGCGGCGTCTCTGAATTCAGATTGTCGCCGCAATAATAAAATCCGCTGTGTTGAACCGTCCACACGGGTAAGCCGAGCACCGCTGGATTAATTTTCGCGGGCGCGTCGATGCCGAGCATCGATTCCACGTGTGCGGCCCAGTCGCCGTCCTGCGATACGGTCGCCGGTTGATTCGTGGAAGGACCGGAAGCAGGTCGTAGTCGGCCTCCGTGTTCGTGGGGTCATTCGCGGATGTATCGCTCTGCGCGCTCTGATCATTCAGCGCCTCCGATGCTATTTGAGGCGCGCTCTCGGGCCCCGCAGCCACAGTTGACGAAGTCACTCCGGCCGATTCTCCGACGGGACCACGGCGGCCGGAGGGCTTTCTGGTACTCGTAATCGTCACGACCAGCCCAAGAATCCCAGCGGCACAGGCCGCTCCCGCCATCGCGAACTTTCGGCGCCGGCGAAGCTTTGAGGCGAGTGAATCATCAGCGCGAGGAGCCGGGCGATTCGCTTCAGTAACTTTGGCGGGAGAGGGCGTTAAGCCGGGCAATGGCGAATCTTTTTGAGGAATCTTTTTCGCGGTTAGCGTCGGCTGCTCAGGCTCAAGAAGCGCTTCGTATCGCTTCGCGGGTGATCGCAGTAGCTTGTCTGACGGCCTTTTGAATCGCTCTTCAGGCGTTGGAAAATCAAGCGCAGGAGGCGGAGACGTCGTCCATTGCAAGCCAGGCGGTGTAGTTGAAAGATCATCCAGGGAAGACTCCGAAAGTACTCGGCGCGGAATCCTTCCACTAAGCCTCGGCTGCGCATTCTCGGACCTTTCGGCAGCGAGGCTCGCCGGAACAGGCGCTCGCATGGAAAGCGGCGCCTCTGCGCCCCTCATCGGCGGCGATTTAGGCTCAGGACTTATATCGCGTTGCGTGACTGAGATCGCCTGCTCTTGCTCCGCAATCCAGGCCGCGATCCGCCGTTCCGCGTCGCTGGAAAGATTCGCGAAGGAAATGCCAGCTTCCTTCTGCGACGGACCCAGCCACGCAACCCGCCCCGCAACCTCAATCGGCTCTTCGGTAGGTTCCAGTCGAAAACGAAGGGTCAACTCCGTTTCAGCATTCAGTTTGGTTGCTGCATGGAGGGACAATCCGCCCGTACCAAGGTTGACGATAATGCCGCCGTTCCCTGGACCTAGCTCAACGTATAAGATCGAGGTCAGCCGGTGCCGGGCCTGATGCCGCCGATCGTCGGGGTCAGTGCTATTCCGCAGAGGTGCCACCCTTTGCACATTGGCCGGCCAATGGCCGGAGCGAGAAACATACAGTAAACACAGACCTTAGCTAGTATTTGCCCCCTTAGTGGGGACCCACCCAGCCCAGGATAGACGAGCAATTGGGGTTCCATTGGACTGTTCGGGCGGCACGTGTAGCGTTACCGCCTTCAGGGTGGCGATCTAGCCGTCGACACAATCGTCTGTGCCAGCTCAGAGGGAGGGGGGGGACGAGTACTGCAGACCCAGCGGGCTGAGGCCGCTGAGTCTTTACTTCGCAGAGGGAAGCTATCCAACCGGCGTCGGTCTTAGGCGGCGGCTGGCAAAAGCCAGTCCCAAAGCGATGGCCCCGAAGCCAAGCAGCGCCAATGAGGATGGCTCGGGGGTTGTAGCTGTTGGTGTTGAGTCGTCGTCGGTCGTGGGACCAGGGACGGGAGTGGTTGACGTGACCGAACCCACGGCTGAACTCGAGCCGCCGCCATCCCCGTCAAACCACGCGAGGGCAAAATGGCCATCGCTGATCTTGAAGATGTCGAGCTGCTCTTTGCCGAATGGAATCGACCCCAACAGCGTGGCCGAGTTCATCAGCGAATCCGTAGCGTCTGGAATGAAAAGCCACACGCCGGACGTATTGTCGCCGGTGGGTCTTGCGCTCGGCGTCACACTGCACGCCGAAGCGATGCTGGGCAAGAGTGCACCAATCGATAATGCTAGGAGCGTGTTACGAGCAACGTTAACAAAACTCCATTTCATTAGTGGCCTCCCCACTTTGGTGTTCCTGCAAGCTCAAAGGGCGCGAGTCCCCTTTGGGCCTTTAGGCAGGCTGCCAAACAATCGCGCTTCGGGAATATCGGGTCATCCCTGTAAATCGCGGGCGGGAATTAGTCCAGTACTAACTAAGGTGAATTGAAAGGCGCGCGCTGGTCACGAGCACGCCGTAAAACTCTGGCGATAGAATTCCGGAAGAGTACTCAGCGGGCAGGACGCCCCTAAGTGGTTGGCTTTTCCGCAGTCTGAGGCTATCGGGCTGCTGCGGCCGGTTTGAAGTGATGGCTCCTGAAAGCGAATCCCAGGGTCACGACCCCAAGGCCAAGCAGCGCTAGCGTCGATGGTTCGGGGATTGTGGGTGTTGGACCGCTGGGTGTTACGGCATAAACGAAGAGGCGGCGGTGCGAGCTAAGAACGACCGGCGCCCAAGCACCATCTCCCGCCCAAAATAAATGATGCGGCTCTGCAACGTCCTTGTCCCAGCTGCGGAAATGATCGCTGATCGGAAAGACCTCCAACGATCGCTGCAGGGTGTCCGGAATTATAAGCCGGACATCGGGTGAGGTGGCCGGCGTCACGGTGCACGCCGAAGCGGCGGCGGGCAAGAACGCGCCAATTGCAAGTGCGCACAGTGCGGTGCAGACCGCCGCTGCCAAATTTCGCCTCATCACGAGGCCTCCCTTTCTGCGAGTCCAAAGTTTGTGACTTCCCCCCTTTTGAACTCGAGCGGGATGTTACTAACGAAGCAGCAACACCTCAATTAAATCATTACTGTTGGCTACAGGGGCAAATTATCTAAGGTTGACTGCACCGAATCGGCACGCAGGGAAAATTCGGAGCACTGGCGAAGAAGAAAATGATCCGTCATTCCGGCGATGTAATCGCAGACAACTCTGTGAACCGGCGTGGTTTGCGACAAGGCCGCGTACTGACGGGGCATGCGGTCTGGATGCTCGAGGAAAAAAACAAAAAGCGCGTCGAGTGCGGCGACGGAGCGCTCTCGCTCTTCTGCGATAACCGGAAGCGAATAAATGTTTGAATTGAGAAAGTGCTTCAAGCCAGCGTTGCGCCGCGCGACCTCCGCGGAAAAAGCAGAAAGTCTTTTGGGGAAGCCGCGAATTTCTTCCACGCTGCGCGCGCCGCTCGCATCCGCTTGCTCCTGGGTTTGCTCGATTAAATCGGTCACCAGAAGATTCAGAATGCGCTTCAGCGCTTCATTGAACTTCAATTTACGCGCGCCATTCGGATGGCGCCGCTCGACTTCTCGATAAGCCGCGTCAAAGAACGGAACCTCGCTGCGGAGTCTTTCGAAATCCAGCAGGCGGGCCTCGAAGCTATCGTCGAGATCCGCGGTGTTGTAGGCGATTTCGTCCACCAGATCAATGATCTGCGCTTCAAGAGGAGGACGCTCGTCCAACAAATATTCCTGAAGCTCGGGAAATTCTTCGCGCGAATAATCGCGGGAGTGTTTGATGATGCCTTCGCGAACTTCGAAGGTCAGATTGAGCCCGGGAAAATCCAAATATCGCTGTTCGAATTGCTCGACGATCCGGAGTGCGTGAAGGTTGTGATCGAAGCGATCTCCATGCTCGCGCATGCGCAGGTCCAGTTGCTTTTCGCCGCCATGCCCGAAAGGTGGGTGGCCAACGTCGTGAACGAGCGCAAGCGCTTCCGTAAGATCTTCGTTAAGGCGGAGCGCTCTCGCCACGGTCCGCGCAACTTGTGCAACCTCGATGGTATGTGTGAGGCGATTGCGGAAGTGGTCGGAGAAGCGAGTGGTGAAGACTTGCGTTTTCGCTTCCAGGCGCCGAAAGGCCCGAGCGTGGATGACGCGGTCGCGATCGCGCGCGTAATCGTTGCGGTAGGGGTGCTGCGGCTCCGGATAGCGCCGTCCGCGCGAGTTTCCCGCGTCCATGGCATAGGGTGCGAGGGACATTTTGGCCATTCTATTCGATGGGCTGAATTCCCGCTACGGTGCGTCCCACTAGCGGGCTTTCCCGCCGTTTCGGAGGCAGATTGCGACCGTTTGCGACCCCGAATTGTTTCTATATAGAAGCATTTCGAGCTGCAAACTCGATAGATGATGAGGCAAACTCGAAGGATTTTCGGCGCGGTTAGGACTTGCTTGGAAGGAGGGCGAGGGCCTCGTCGGCTTGTTCCGCAATGGGCGTGTCCGGGTATTCCTTTTTTATCTGGCCGTAGAGCTCGGCTGCTTCGCTGGGATTTTTCGTGCCGTAGTGCTCGGCAAGGGTCAGCATCACGACCGGTCTGGGGACCAAGACGGTGGGGTTTGCAAGGAGATGCTTGTACAGCACGACGGCATCATCGCCGTGGCCCGTGCTGTCGTCGATGCCGGCCAGCTCGAATTGAGCGAGCGAGGCTACGTCGCTATCGCGGCTGGTTGCGAGGGTTTGCAAGGATTTCTTGGCCTCGCTGTCCTTGCCGATCCTTTCCAAGCTCAGAGCCTGGTAGTAGCGGGCGAGTTCTCCGGCACGCGTGCGGGAATATTTTGAAGCCACCGCCGCAAATTTGGATTCGGCCTCGGTGAACTTTTTGGTCGAATCGGGATATGTCGTCACACCGGGCGCCGGCGGAGTACCCACGGGCGCCTGAAAAACGGCCATCGCAGCGTCGAAGCCGGCGAAAGCCTTGATGGTTTGCCGCTGTGTATAAGTTCTCCAGCCGAATACCGCGAGGGCCACCACAATCGCCGCGATGACGAGATATAGAGTTTGCGACTGGTGGGTCAGAACAGCGTCGGCGCCGTGCGCGAAAGTGTCGCGCACCGCATCTTTCTTCAACTCTTTGCGAGTAATGTGTGCCAAATAAAACTCTCAGGAGTTAGGATTAATCCAGAATGTCCCATGATAACACAAGCCTGAAGTCAACCCCTGACACAGGAGAGAAAGACCTCGGGCGTTGTGCGACTGTTTCATACGAGCGACAATTTCGCAATTACCGCGAGGCGCGATGATTGGGAAGATTCTTCGAGAGCACGAGATCGGCTCCGCCGCGCGGGCGGCGGAGGACGGCGAGATCGTCCATGAAAGCGCGCATCAGAAAAAGTCCGCGTCCTGAGGTGCGAAGCAGGTTTTCTTCGGCGAGCGGATCGGCTACGTCCTCCAAATCGAAACCGCATCCTTCATCGAGGACATGCACGACCAACTTGCCGCCGTTCAGTTCGATGGTGAGCTGGATTTTCTTCTGACAGTCCTGGCAATTTCCGTAATTGTAAGCGTTGACCACGCCTTCGCGCACGGCCATGCCAATTTTGTGGACATCGTCCTCGGCGAAGCCGGCCTCTTCGGCCGCGCGGATCGCGAGGTGTTCGGCCACGTCGACGCTCTCCAAGCGGGTATCGAGCGTCACGTCCAGACGCCGGGATTCCGGGGTCGTTGGAGTCACAAGGGCCTCAACATGCTGAGTATGGGTATCATAGCGCGGCGGACGGCGTCAATCTACTGACCCGTTGGGAATCGGGGGAATTTAACAGTAGGCTAGTACTGATGCTCGACCGACTAGCGACGCTGCAATGGCGGCCGACGGCCTCTGTCAATGGCTTGCGCGTAGCGAAGGATGTTTGCCGGGCACGATATATCGTGCCCCTACAACTGCAAAGGCGAAACCTCCACTACCGACGTGCACTTGGCTTCGCTGAAAATTATGCTGAGTTTGCGCACGGCGTCGTGAATTTGGCGGGCATCGGCGCCGCCATAGCCGAGAATCAAGCCGCGGCGCGCAGGAGGTTTTGCGTAGCAGGAGGACAAAGGCATCACCGATATCCCCATTTCGGCGGCCCTTTTCGAAATGGCGACATCGTTGACGCCCGGCGGCAGCAGTGCCACCAGATGCAGGCCCGCTTCGGCGCCGATGACTTCGAGTTTGTCACCCATATATTTCTGAATCGCTTCGACCAGAGCAGTTCGCCGCTGCGAGTACAGCACGCGCATTCTGCGGATGTGGCGCCCGAAGTGTCCTTCGCGGATGAAATCCGCCATCACGGCTTGGTAAAGAGTGGATGAAAATTGGTCGTTCGCGTCTCGCGCGACGGCAAATGGGTCCACCAAGTCCTTGGGGACAGCGACATAACCGAGGCGCAAAGCGGGAAACATGACTTTGCTGAACGTGCCGACGTAAATTACGCGGCCACTGTTGTCCAAACCCTGGAGCGAAGGAATGGGGCGGCCTGCAAACCTGTACTCGCTATCGTAATCATCTTCAATAATCCAAGCACCGCTGCGAGCGGCCCAATTGAGGAGGAGCATGCGCCGAGCGGCGTCCATGGTTACACCCAAAGGATATTGGTGCGACGGCGTGATGTACGCAGCATGAGCATTGCGAGTGCAGCGAATTCCTTCGGCTACGTTCAATCCGCCCTTATCGACGGGGACGGGAATCAGATCGACTCCAGCTGCGAGCAAAGCCTGGCGCGCTCCGGGGTAACCGGGTTCTTCGAACCATACTCGTTCGTTGGGATTCAGCAAAACTTGCGCCGAGAGTTGTATGCCCTGCTGCGAACCGGTCGTTATCAGGATCTGCGAAGGCTCGCATCGCACGGCGCGAACCGCGCCCAAATATTCAGCAATCGCTTCGCGGAAGGGCATGTATCCCTTGGCGTCGCCGTAGGCCATCAACTGCCTGGTCTGTTTTCGCAAATGACGATTCACAAGTTTCGACCAGACACCCGCCGGAAAATGTTCGAGAGCCGGGAGGCTCACGCGAAATGCACCCAGATTGTTGGGCCAAGTTTGCGGCGGCACACGCATCAATGCCACGCGCCGCGAGATGGTGCGCGGAATTTTGCTGCGACCCGTTTGCCGCGAGGCGTCCGATAATTTTTCGACGGCGAGCTTTAACGTTTCGGCTGGGATCGAGCCGGCCACGCGTGTGCCAGAGCCAACGAACGTCTCGAAATAACCTTCTCCGTGTAGTTGCTCATATGCGCTCGAAACCGGTATGCGCGAGATTTTTAGTTCGGCAGCAAGGCTCCGCGTTGAAGGCACGCGTTGTCCGGGCCGCAATTGGCCGTTGAAAATAGCGCGGCGAAACCACTCATACAACTGGCGGTAGAGGGGAGTGCCACCACGGGAATCCAGGGCAATGGGCGGCAGGAAGCTTGCGGAGACTCGTTTCATCGATACGGCCTTCGAGCGAAGTGGCTATATCGTATCACACGAAAGTGGCTATTTTTATGAGCCACGATGCAGGCTAGTCTTTCTTCGTGCCGAAGGGCCAAGGAGGACTCAATGAACGCACCGAAAACAATTTGGATGTATCTTCTGGCAGGCAGCCTGCTTTTCTTCGCGCAAACTCCCGCGAGAGTCGCGCAACAGAATTCAGAAGCATCGAAAACAGCAACGCCACAAGCCACCGCCGAACGGGATGGCCAACACGATTTCGACCCTCTTATTGGTCAATGGAAATTTCACTTGAAGCACCTCGTGCATCCGCTAGCAGGCTCGAATGAGTGGGTCGAATCGGAGGGCACGGGAGCTTGCTACAAGATTTGGGCCGGCCGAGCGCAACTGGACACGGTTGAGCTCGATGGCCCATCGGGCCACATCGAGGGCCTGACCCTGCGCACGTACGATCCGCAATCGCACCAGTGGAGGCTCTATTGGGCCAACAGCAAGACTGGCAAGCTGGACCCTCCTCAGGTGGGCGAATTCAAAAACGGACGCGGTGAGTTCTACGCCCAGGATACGATCAACGGCAAAACCATCCTTATTCGATATGTTTGGACGAAGCTGACCACGAATTCGCCGCACTTCGAACAGTCGTTTTCGGATGATGGCGGAAAAACCTGGGAAGTGAACTGGATCACGGACGAGACACGGATAGCCGACGAAGCCGATAAGACGAGGCTGAGCTCGGTGCGCTAAATCACTTCGGTAGATGCACCCGCGATCCCAGGAAAGGCAAAGACGCCGGCGAGACGCCGGGGCTACGGGAGCCGCTCGGCGGATAGCTAACAAGTAGCCAAGCATGTTTGCCGGGCACAGCATGCTGCCACCCCAGCACGCAAAAGCGGCCGCTGGGGGCCCCGGTGCTGTGCCCCTCCAACTGCAGTTCCTCATGCCGGGGCCTTAGCGTCGGATGGTTTTTGTTCGCGGGTTTCTTCTTCCATCAACCAGCGACGCAGTTGCAGAATGTCGTTGGCGCGAGCGATGCCAATAGGCTTGGGGCTCGTGTGGGATTCGACGACGACGACATTTTCGACATTTTTGAGTAGCATCTCCCGGTTCACCCGGTCAACCAAATCACCCGGGTAAGCGCGGACGTAGTCCTGGCGAGCAAGCTCGCGCATGGTGAAATGGTGGTCTTGCGTGTCGACTTTTAGCATGTCGTGAGGCTCGACGATGCCCAGGAGCGTTCCGTCTTTTTCCACGACGGGCAAGAGTGCCACGTTTTCCGGAGTAGATTTCAGCAGGGCGGTGCGCAGCTCCGTATCGGCCTCCATCACAGAGAATTGTTTGCGCATGACCTGGTCGATGCGCGCGCGCATGAGCACAGGTACGGAATAATCCTGGAGGACGATCAGGCCTCGCTTCACGAGCTTTCCGGTCATGATGGAATCGCGGCTGAAGAGACGCACGAATCCGTCGGCAACCATGACGCAGACGATCAGCGGAAGCAGCGAATTTGGATTGTGGCTGAGCTCGAACAGAAACACGATGCTGGTGAATGGGGCGCGCGCAATACCTCCGAACACCGCGGCCATGGCCACCAGCGCGTAGAACGCGGGATTGCTGACGAGATGCGGAAAGAAATGCTGGCAGGCGATGGCGTAGGCTCCGCCGATGCCGCCTCCGACAATCAGCGACGGGGCAAAGACGCCGCCGGTGGTCCCCGAGCCCAGAGAGATGACAAGAGCCCAGAACTTGGCGACAGAGACGCCGAGGAGGTTTGCCGGCGTGAGGCGATTATTCAACATATCGCGGATGGTGTCGTAACCCGTGCCGAAAATCTGGGGATAGAAGTATCCAATCGCTCCTAGGATGGCGGCACCAATGGCTGGCGACCATATGAGCGCGCGTTTGAGCGGGAGGTTATCGAAAAGATCCTCGATCCAGAATAACGCCCGGATCATGGCGATGCCGACGATGCCCATCAAAATGCCCATGACGCCAAAAAGCCACAGCTCATTCATGCCGGTCAGTCTGTAGGCGGCCATTGGGAATAACGGAGCCCATCCCGCAAAGTGAATGCGCACTCCGGTAGCGACGGCCGCAGCGAGAGCGACCGGAATAAAGGAGCGGGCTCGAAACTCAAAAAGCAGCAGTTCGATAGCCACCAGAATTCCCGCGAGAGGCGCCGTAAACGTCGCCGCCATTCCGGCCGCTGCTCCGGCGGCGAGCAAAACGCGCCGATAGTACGGAGTGAGACCGACCGCTTGGCCGAAAAGGGACCCGAACGCGGCGCCTGTCTGAATGATCGGACCCTCCGCGCCGAAAGGTCCGCCCGTTCCGATGGCAAGAGCGGTGGCCAGCGGCTTCAGGAATGCCACGCGAAGCCGCATCTTGCTGCGGCTGAACAACACCGCTTCCATCGCTTCCGGGATGCCGTGGCCCTTGAGGGTGGGTTCCAGGTAATAAACCATCGCTCCCACGATGAGGCCGCCGATTGTGGGGATGAAGATCACCCAAAGCCCGAGATGATTGTGCGCGGGGCTGGTGATCGCAAAGGAGAACTTCCCGTAGAAGCATACGTTGGTGAAGAAATAAATCAGTTCGAGCAGACCTTCGGCAACGAGGCCGCCAATAACGCCGACCAGCAGCGCATAGCCCGAGATTTTAATGACCTCGGGCTCCAGGGACACGCCGAAGTTGCCTTTCCGCGGGAGTTTTGATCGTGGCGAGGTTTCGGTTTCGGGGAGTGGAGAATCGAGCATTCGTGAGCTCCTACCGAATCATTTGCGGATTGGCGTGTTCGCTCGCATACCGAGACCGGCGATGACTGGCGGCCTTTAGAAGGCCGGCTTGGAGGCGCGCGATTTCCTGCTTGTGGAGCCTCGAGAGTCTCGAAAGGACTGCCTCGCCCCGTGGCGTCAAAGAGACAAAGACGCAGCGTCGATCGCGCGTATCGTGCACCTTGCGGACGAGTCCGCGTCTCGCGGCGCGTCCCACGAGTTCCACGACGGAGTTGTGACGCTCCTGCAGGAACTCAGCCAGTTCAGAGATGGTGGCTTTATGACGGCTGGTATAGCCGGCGACGCCAAGCAACAACTGATGCTGCTGAGGCGTGACGCCGCAACTCCTAGCAGCTTGTTCACTGAAGCGCAGGAATTTGCGCAGTGCGTAACGAAACGAGGCAAGATGGCGAACCATTTCCTGAAAAGAATCTCCGTTCGCCAAACGCTTATTGGGAGAGCGCGCCATCACGAAGAACAATTATATCGCAATACGATGCATTTCTTCACGGTTGATCACGTTTGGAGTTCGGAGAAATTGGTGAGACTATCGGACCAGATAAGAGCAGGAGTGGCGCCATGAAATACCGAGTTGTTATGTGGGCGAGTGCAGGCTTTCTGGTTGCGTGCTTCTGGGCGTTTTATTTCCTTTTGCATACCCACATACTGATAACTTCAGCCGAGCCGATGTGGACTGTAGTCCGTCTAACCTGCCCGATTGCGTTTCTTAGCTTCTATCCCATTAAACTTTATTGGGTTCTTCTTGCGAATGCTGCGACGTACGCTCTAGTCGGCCTGACCGTGGAAACCCTTCGGCGACAACTTAAGCACGCAGGCTAGATTCTAAACACCCCACTACCTCCAGTTGGAATGTGTTGCTCGCCGCGTTCGCTGCGGGTAGAATCCGCCGATACGTCCCCCCAAAGGAGTTCCTCAATGAGCGACGATTTTGTCCCCGGGCAGCGGATAGGCGACTACGAAGTTCTTGGAGTACTCGGCGCCGGAGGAATGGGCAAGGTCTACAAGGTGCGGAACGTGATTTCCGACCGCGTGGAGGCGATGAAAGTTCTTTTGGCGAACCTTGCCGTGCAAAAGGAGTTGGCCGACAGGTTCCTTCGCGAAATCAAGCTGCTCGCCAGTCTGGACCATCCGAACATTGCCAAGCTGAATACCGCGCTGACTTTGGATAATCAACTGGTGATGATGATGGAGTACGTGGACGGCGTGACGCTGGCCTCGCGCCTGCTACGAGGACCGATTCCACCCGCGGACGCGGCGAAGTACTCCGATCAAGTGCTCAGCGCATTGAGCTATGCGCACAAGCTGAACGTGATCCATCGCGACGTGAAGCCCGCGAACATGATGCTGACTTCGCAGGGTGTGGTGAAGTTGATGGACTTCGGCATCGCGCGGCCGAACGACGAGGCTGGGATGACATCCACGGGAGCGACGCTCGGATCGATGAATTACATGTCTCCGGAGCAGGTACGCTGCGAGCCGGTTGACCAACGCTCCGATTTGTATTCGATGGGCGTATCGCTCTACGAAATGGTGACGGGCAAATTGCCGTTCCGGGGGCACAGCAATTATTCGGTGATGTCTGCGCACCTGCAGGAGACGCCGCAACCGCCCATTGCCGTGCGTCCGGATTTGCCGAAGGGACTAAGCGACATCATTCTGATGGCCTTGGCCAAGGACCCGCGAGACCGCTTCCAGACGGCAGAAGCGTTCGGGGCTGCGCTGCGAAGCGTGTTCCCTGCTGGAGCGGCGGTAGCAGTCAGTCCGACTCCGGGGGCGGTGCGCGTTCCGCAGGCCACGCCGGCCGTTTCCGCGCCGCAAGTTCCGGCGCAGGCGACGGTTCCGATGGCAGTGGTTGCCGCGGCGGAATCGCAAGCCGCGGCGAGGGGAAGCCACCGAGGCGCTTACATGGCTCTGGGCGGGATCCTTGTAGTTGGCATGCTTATCGCCGGGGGTTTTTATGTACCGCGCGTGATCAAGACGCACGCGGGGTCGCGCCCGGCCGCGCCACAATCTGAGACGCAACCAGCGGACGCAGCCACGCCTGCGGATGCGGCGACCGCTGCCGCACCGGTGCCCACGGCTGGTGAGGCGCCTGCAGGTGCTCCGGCACCTGACTCTGCTCCGGTGCCTGCGCCTGCGGCTGCTTTGCCTGCCCCGGCGTCCCTGGCTGCTCCGGCTACGCCCGCCCGCGCGGACCGCAGTGCCACCAAGGCGGGCCAAGACGCGCAGAGCAAGGCTAACGAAGCGGCGGAGGAGAAGGCCGACCGAGAAGCTCAACAGAAAGCCAACGAAGAGGCCGATCGCAGAGCCGCTGAACTCAAGGATGCGGAGCAGCAATTCGATCAGCTGACGAGTCGCGCGGCTGCGATTTCCGGTGGCCTGGATACGATGCGGCGCGCGCAAGCCGCTCAAGGATATGGGTTGCGCGGAGATATCGCCACGGCCGAACAACTGATGAAGACCGACCTCGCGAGGGCGCAGGACGCGTTGCAACAACAGGACGGAGCGAAGGCCAAGGAATTTCTGGATAAGGCGGAGGCCCAAGCCTCGATCATCGAGAGATTTCAGGGCCGGTAGCAATCTTTCGCTAGCTGAGCAATGCCCAGAAGGACAATCGACTTCGAGACCGTCCGGAAGATCGGACTCGCGTTGCCCGGCGTGGAGGACAGCACAACGCACGGGGTCCCAGCCCTCAAGGTGCAAGGAAAACTTCTGGCGTGGATCCCGGTTAATCGCTCGGCGGAACCGGATTCGTTAGCTGTGCGCGTGGATTTCGACGATCGCGCCGACTTGCTCGCCGAGCAACCAGATGTTTACTACGTGACCGACCACTACGTGGGTTACAACGCGGTGCTGGTTCGCCTCTCTCGCGTTAGCCCCGATGTGTTGCGGGATTTGCTGGGCATGGCGCACAAGTTCGTGACGCGCAACGCCGCGCGGCGCTCGCCGGCACGGAAGCACCGAAAGGCCGGACCACGAAAGTAAATAGGAATAAGACTCCGAGCGGATAAAGGCGAGTCTCCCGCGTTTCAGTTCCCTGCCCAAACAGCCGCGACCGACCGCTATCCTCGCCATTTTCGGACATGTGACTGATGTTGTTATGATGTCCGAAAATGGCTAGAATGCGAAGATAAAACCTCCTACTATCCGGTCCGTGACAAGAGAAAACCATACGAGGCTGTATAGGGCGCTGACGGCTCGCGACCCGCGTTTTGACGGGATTTTTTTCGTGGGCGTAACTTCCACTGATGTTTACTGTCGCCCGATTTGTCCGGCGAAAACGCCAAAGAGAGCCAATTGCCGGTTTTTCAACAGCCCACAGGCTGCCGAACAGGAGGGTTTTCGTCCGTGCCTGCGGTGCCGTCCTGAACTGGCGCCCGGCAGCGCGCCGGTGGACGATTCCGAGCGTATCGCCCATTTGATGGTGCAGCGCATTGAAGAAGGCGCGATGGACGACGATGCCGGACTCGAGGTGATTGCCGACCAATTTGAACTGAGTTCGCGGCAAATCCGTCGCATCATCAAAAAGGAATTGGGCGTATCGCCAATTCAATTGATTCTGACGCGCCGCTTGTTGCTCGCCAAACAATTGCTTACTGAAACCGGTTTGCCGGTTACGGAGATTGCGTTCGCCAGCGGGTTTTCGAGCCTGCGCCGCTTCAACGACGCGTTTGGCAGCCGGTACGGCATGCCGCCCTCGCGCCTGCGGAAAAAAGCGGTGGATGATGCGGGCGTCGTTACCGGCAGCGATACATCAACGCTGCAACTTTCGTATCGGCTGCCGTACGACTGGCCGGGAATTCTGGCTTTCCTGAAAGCGCGCGAATTGAAAGGCGTCGAATTGGTGACGGACAGCTTTTATGCCCGGACCGTGCGGTTGGATGACCACAAGGGCTGGATCAAAGTTACGCAGGCGAAGAAGAAAAATGCGCTACTGGTGGAATTTACTCACAGTCTGAGTCCGGTCTTGCCGGCGCTTTTGAGGCGGGCACGAGATTTGTTCGATGTGAACGCGCGTCCCGAGATTATTAACAGGCATCTTCGCAAGGACAAAATTTTACGTCCGCTGATTGCGGCAAATCCGGGCACGCGGGTGCCGGGGGCGTTCAACGGCTTTGAGACGGGCCTGAGAGCAATACTTGGACAGCAAGTGACGGTGAAAGGCGCAACGGCGATTGCGTGTCGACTGGTGGAGACATTTTGCGAGCCGATCGTTACTCCATTCCCGGAATTAGGCTATTTGGCGCCGTCGGCGGCAAAAATCGCGAAGACCAGCGTGGAGGATCTTGCTAAGCACGGCATTGTGCGCGCGCGCTGCAAAAGCATTATTGCGCTGGCGCAGGCACATGTTTCCGGCGAATTGTCGCTCGACAGCGGCAACCATCACAACCCGAACGCGACGATAGAGCGCCTGGCGGAACTGCCCGGCATCGGCCCGTGGACGGCGCATTACATCGCCATGCGGGCGCTGCGCTGGCCGGACGCCTTTCCAAAAGAGGATATCGCCGTCCTCAACAATCTAGGCGGCGTGACGGCGAAAAAGGCCGAGGAAATCTCGCAAGCCTGGCGGCCATGGCGTTCTTATGCGGTGTTGCACTTGTGGAGAGGCCGAGCTGAATCAATGGCTCATCTAAAGGAGAAAGAAAATGACCTACGCGTATAAAACCATGAAATCGCCAGTCGGCGAACTGAAGCTTGTGGCAAGCGACAAAGGCTTGGCGGGAATTCTTTGGGAACAGGATAATCCGCGGCGCGTCCGGTTATCACCGGTTTCAGAAGACAAAAATCATCCCGTGCTCGTGGAAGCTGAACGCCAGTTGAACGATTATTTTTCCGGAAAGCGAAAATCGTTTTCGGTGAAACTCGATTTCAAAGGAACCGAATTTCAGAAGAAGGTTTGGGCAGCGCTGCTGACGATTCCGTTCGGGGAGACCTTGAGTTACGGGCAAATTGCGAAACAGATCAAGAACCCCAAAGCAGTGCGCGCCGTGGGCGCGGCCATCGGGAAAAACCCCATCTCCATTATCGCGCCGTGCCACCGCGTTATCGGTTCCACCGGAAAATTGACAGGATTTGCGGGGGGCCTCGAGGCGAAAGCGTGCTTGCTGGCGTTGGAAGGGAAAAAGGAAATTCGACCCCGATAAATACAAAGGCAAAAGAACCGGCGAGACGCCCGTCGGCCTCGCTCAGGGCAGGGCGGCGCTACGAACGGCAAAGGCGCCGGTCGGGTGGCTCGACCTAGCCGAGTCAGGCCCAGTAGGTGCGGTCTAGGGTGCGGTACTGGATGGCTTCGCTGAGGTGCTTGGGTTCGATCGAGGGGGCGGATTCCAGGTCGGCGATGGTGCGGGCGACCTTGAGGATGCGGTCGTGGGCGCGGGCGGAAAGGCCGAGGCGCTGAATGGCGGTTTCGAGGAGGCGCTCGCCGTCGGATGAAATTGCGCAGTGCTTGCGGATTAGCTTGGGAGGCATCTGGGCGTTGGCGTAGAGATTTTTTTCGTCCTTGTAGCGATCGAGCTGAATTTTTCGCGCGCGAAGAACGCGCTCGCGAACGCTCGCGGAACTTTCGATCTCGGTATCGCCGCGAAGTTCCTTGTATTTCACGGCGGGAACTTCGATGTGGATGTCGATGCGGTCGAGCAGCGGGCCGGAAATTCTGGAGACGTAGCGCTGAATCTGCGGCGGGGAGCAGTGGCACTCGCGCGTGGCGTCGCCGAAGAATCCGCAGGGACACGGGTTCATCGCGGCGGCGAGCATGAAGCGCGACGGAAAGCTGACGGAAACGGCGGCGCGTGCGATGGTGACGCACCCGTCCTCGAGGGGCTGGCGCATGACTTCGAGCACGTTGCGCTGGAACTCGGGAAGCTCGTCGAGGAAGAGCACGCCGTTGTGGCCGAGCGAAACTTCTCCGGGGCGCGGAATCGCGCCGCCGCCGATCAGGCCGGCGTCGCTGATGGTGTGGTGGGGCGAGCGAAACGGGCGCGTGCCGACGAGTCCGCGCGAGTCTTCGAGCAGGCCGGCAACGCTGTGGATGCGGGTGGTTTCGATGGCTTCCTCGAGAGACATCGGCGGGAGGATGCGTGGGAATGCGCTTGGCGAGCATCGTCTTTCCGGCGCCCGGCGGGCCGATGAGCAGAATGTTGTGACTGCCGGCGCAGGAAACCTCCAGAGCGCGCTTGGCAGCCATCTGACCGCGCACGTCGCGAAGGTCGGTGGCGTACTGGCTGGCTTCGGCGAGCATGTGGGAGGTGTCCACGTCCACGGGCTGGAAGGATTCGGGGGAGTTGAGCAGGTCGACGGCTTGGGGAAGGGATTTGATGGCGAACACGCGGGTGCCCTCGACTACGGCGGCCTCGCGAGCATTGGCTTCCGGGACCACGAGGTTCTGGATGCCGCGTTCGCGGGCAGCCAGGGCGGCCGAGAGAGCTCCCCTCACGGAGCGAACGCCGCCATCGAGGGACAGCTCGCCTAGAAAGACGTAGGAGTCTAGAACCTTGCCGAAGAAGGTGCCTTGGCAGCCGAGTAGGCCGAGGGCCATGGGGAGGTCAAAGGCGGAGCCTTCCTTGCGGATGTCGGCGGGGGCTAGATTGACCGTAACTGTTTGAAAAGAAGGGTAATCGAAGCCGCAGTTGCGCAGCGCGGCCTTGATGCGTTCGCGGCTCTCGCGGACAGCATTATCGGGCAAGCCCACTACGTTGAAGATGCCTGCTTGGCCCGGCCCGACGTCTACCTCGACCTCGACGAGGTAGGCATCGATTCCAAACACGGCGGCGCTATACGTTTTGAAGAGCATCCCAAGCAGACAGCGTTTAGAGCGCAGAGGGTAACTCAAAACATTGGTTCAAGCCAGCTTTTGTGCAGGGCGCGTCGTATTTGGTCCATTGCGCCTTGACAAAGTTCCGAGACTGCGTTTATAAGCGGCTCTTAGGCATAAGCGCGCGGGCAAGCCCGCCACCCCCACGGAGGATCGAATGTTTCACGCGAACATGCAGGATGACGAGGAAGAGGACGAACTGCCCGCCTTTGAAGAGGAAGAAGAAGGACAAGAGCAGGTACCGGAGGTAGTTGAAGAGATTGAGGAAGTAATCGTAGAAGAAGATGACGATGAAGGTGCGCCTGCGAAGCCGGTAAGGAGCGAGCGAGCACCAGCGCGAAAGCCGGCCAAGAAAAAGCCGGCCAAAAAGAAAAAGGCTAAGAGCGAAGAACAAAGCGAAATCGAAAGCCAAGCCAAAGTCCAAAGCGAAGAAGAAGGCTGGCAAGAAAAGCGGTAAGCGCAGGCGGCGTTAGCTTAGCTTTTCAAATGAACAGCGGATATCGCGGGATCGGCCTGGTGTTTAGCGGCTGATCTCGCGCTGAGACCGCGTTGGGCGCGGCCGGCAGTTTCCTGTACCAGATCCACACACCTGGTTTTCCGAGCATCGTTCGGATTCTGTCCTATTTTCCTCTTTGGGAAATGTTCCGCTTGCCGCGAGTGTATGCGTGTGGCTAGCATACCGCGCGATGCCGCTGGCACTTGAGCAAATCCGAAGAATGCGGGGAGGAGCGCAATCGCATCTGATGCGGTGTTCGGACGAGGCGCTATTATGTGGTGAAATTCCAGAACAACCCGCAGGGAGTGAGGATCCTGGCGAACGAATTGCTGGGGACGAGATTGGCGGCGAGGATGGGACTGCCGACGCCGGTGGCGGCGGTGGTGGAGGTGCGCGGAAACCTGATCGAGCAGACCGAGGATCTTGTAATTCAACTGGGACGCGGAAAATTGCGGTGCCGCGCGGGGCTGCAATTCGGTTCGCGCTATCCCGGCGCACCGGCGGAGACGGTGGTGTACGATTTCCTGCCGGACGAGCAGCTTCGCGATGTAGTGAACCTTTCGGATTTCTGCGGGATGCTGGTGTTCGATAAGTGGACCTGCAACACCAACGGCAGGCAGGCAATTTTTCTGCGCGACAAGGGCGGATCGCGGTACCGCGCGGAAATGATCGACCAGGGATTCTGCTTCAATGCCGGCGAGTGGAATTTTCCCGACGCACCGCTGCGGGGATTGTACGCGCGGCATCGCGTGTATGAATCGGTTCGGGGGATCGAAGCGTTCGATCCGTGGCTCGCGCGCGTGGAAGCCAAAATGTCCGAGGAAATTGTGGAAGAAGCGCTCAGCGAGATTCCGCCGGAGTGGTGCGGCTCGGAGCGCGACGCGCTAGAAACGATGGCGGACCAATTATTGCGCAGACGTAAGCGGGTGCGCGAATTGATCGTCTCAGCCTGGAAATCCTCTGCGCAGCCTTTTCCCAACTGGAGGTAAACATGCCGGACGAAACTCGGAACATGCTTCGCTACCGGATCCTGCGGTACACGCCGAATCTGGTTCGCGATGAATGGGTGAACATCGGCGTGCTGTTGGAGGAAGGCCCGGAGGAGCAGGGCGGCAACCCCGGACGACTCTCACGGAGGCTGGCCATCCAAGTGATCGAGGAGGAGTCCGAAATGGCGCGGGTGCGAAGATTGCATCCGGGCGCCGACGAGGCGCTGCTGCGGGCGCTGCCCGCGGAATTCGACGCACGTTTGCGCGCGGCCGCGTCCGAAGCGGGAGCCTACTTGGAGAAACTCGACAGCACGCTGTCAAACGCGCTGCAATTCAGCCCTCCGCGAGGCTTGCTGGCCGAAAATTTTGACGCCGAGCTGGCGCGGCTTTTTCAAGAGCACGTGGCGGCTCCGCCAGCGGCGCGCGGAATCGGGCGGAACGTGCGGAATTGGATGCGTGCGCGCATGGCGGACGTATTCCAGCGGCGGCGCATCCTGGGAAAACTCGAGCACCGCGTGCCGGTAGAGGAATTCACGCACCCGGGCGACCCTCTGAAACTGGATTACGGGTATCGCTACAACGGCACGCGCGGCTACCTGCACGCCATTGCGCTCGACCGGGACGTTTCGCAATCCAAAGTACTGGCCTACACCGCGGAATCCATCCGCGCGCGCTTGCCGAATTCGATTTTTACGGCTGTGACCAACGCCGAGCCGTCGCCGGAAAATTCCCGGCATCAATTTATTGTCGAAACACTTCGAGGGCAGGATATTTCCATTTTGCCGCTCGGACAAATCGATCAATTCGCGGAAGAATTGCGGCCCCGTTTGCAATGAACAGATGCACGCGAGCAAAACGGCATTCCGGCTGTTCATGTGAAGTTGACCCGTTTTGTTGACAATGCGCAAACGCGGCGCGTATGATTTCTGCGATGCAGCGCTGTTACGTGGCGCTCAATCCCCTTCTTTGCTCTAGCCCCCGGCTGGGTGGAGTGACTGAGGTCGCAGACTCAGTAAACAGGGCACGAATCCGTACGGAGGCCGCTTTCCATGTCACCCGAAACCGACCACAAGCCGGAGCAATCGGCTCCCGAACCCTCGAACGGAGAACCTGCGGCGAATAATCTTGCCGTAGCGCCCGCACCGGCCGCGCAGCCGCAGAGCGCGTCCGGCGCTGCCGCCGCCGTCGCCCGCGCCCAAGAGCCGCCGAGTTCGATCGCGCCTGCCTCCGATTTCGGAGGCAGCGAGCCACAGGGCGTGCATTCGGATTCTGTTGGGGGCGCCGTTACTTCTGAAGCCGCGCCGGAAGCCGCCGCAAGCGAGACCAACCTTCCGGCCGAAAAGGGCGCGCGGGTTGAGACAACCGAAGCTACCGAAACGAGCGAATTGACCGAAACAACCGAAACAATGGACCAATTGCTGGACCAATTTTCGGTTCCGCAGCCGGCTGGCGAAGGCGAAATATTCGATGGGCGCGTGCTGGCCGTGACGGATGCGGGCGTGGTTGTGGACGTTGGCGGAAAGTTTGAAGGCCTGGTTCCCGCGCAGGAATTTCTCGATTCGGGCAACCCCATTGAATTCGGCTCCGGGCAGACGATTGAAGTGGAGCGCTTGCACGAGCGCAAGGACGGGTACGTGCTGCTCTCGTACGCGCGCGCCCACCGGCGGCGAGTGTGGGAGCGCATCGAGAAATCCTACCGTGAGCACGCCAACTTGACGGGAAAAACGGTGGAGCGGATCAAGGGCGGCTTGGTGGTCGACATTGGCGTGCGCGCCTTCCTGCCTGCTTCGCAGATCGAGCTTCGTCCCGTGCACGATCTGGAAGGCTGGAAGGACCGCGAGATCGAAGTTCGCGTGCTGAAGCTGAACCGCAAGCGAGGGAATGTGGTGGTCAGCCGGCGCGCCATTCTAGAGGAAGAACAGAAGGCCAAGCGCGATTCGCTGGCCGAGACCCTGGTCGAAGGCACGGTGGTCACCGGGCATGTAAAGAATGTGACCGACTACGGTGTGTTCATTGACCTCGGCGGGCTGGACGGGCTGCTGCACGTGAGCGATCTGGCGTGGGGCCGCGCCCCCCATCCGTCTTCCGTGGTAAAGGCCGGCGATGAAATTCAGGTTCAGATCCTGAGATTCGATAAAGAGAAGGGGCGCATTTCACTGGGCCGGAAGCAACTTCTCCCCGATCCGTGGGCCACGGTGCCGGAGAAATATCCGGCGGGAACGCGCGTGCACGGAAAAGTGGTCGGCCGTAACGGATTACGGCGCGTTCGTGCAGCTGGAGCTGGCGGTGGAGGGATTGGTACACGTCAGCGAAATGAGCTGGTCGAAGCACACTAAGCATCCTTCGAAGATTTTGAAAGTAGGCGACGAAGTAGAGGTCGTGGTGCTGGACGTAAAACCCGAGCTGCGGCGCATTTCGCTGGGGCTGAAGCAGACGTTGCCAGATCCTTGGCAAGAAGCGGCTCAAAAATATCCAGTGGGAGCAATTGTGAGCGGGCGCATCCGCAACCTGGCGGAGTTCGGCGCGTTTGTGGAACTTGAGGAGGGGATGGAAGGGCTGATCCACATCAGCGATGTGAGCTGGACGGAGCGCGTAAAGCATCCCAGCGAAAAATTCAAGAAGGGGGAAGTGGTTGAGGCGAAAGTACTGAAGCTGGACCCGCAGAACCGCCGGTTGTCGCTAGGTGTGAAGCAGGTTCATGACATTTGGGCGGATTGGTTCGGCGCGCACAAAATCGGCGAAATTTTGAAGGGAAAAGTGGCGCGGACCGCGGATTTTGGCGCGTTCGTGGAACTGGCGGAAGGCATCGAAGGGCTCTGCCACATTTCGGAGATCGAGGAGCGCCGGCCAAAAGGAGAGCGGGATAAAGCTAAAGCTTCGCGCGACGGGCGCGGCAGTTCGTTGCTCGCGCCGGGGCAGGAATACGACTTTAAGATCCTCCGGCTGGAACCGGAACAGCGCAAGATCAGCCTGAGCTATCGGGCCGCGCAGAAGCAAGCCGAGCGGCACGAGATTCAAACTTTCCGCTCGTCAAAATCATCGCCCAACGCCACGATCGGCGACGCCATCATGGCGAAGCGGCAGTCGTCATCGTAGGGAATTGCTGGGTCGTCCGCTGAGATAAGCCTGCGGCTCGAAAAAACGTTTACCTAGCCGTGAATTGATGGTATCCAAAGATTGTGTGGCGCTTTGGCCCAGCACAAACGGCCCGTACAGAACGAAAATCGTGAGAGGAGGCCCCAAGATGGCTGAGGCTGCGGAACAGCGCGGAAACACGGAACACACCATGACCAAGGCGGATTTGGTGGAGGAAGTCACGCGGATCACGGAATTGCCGCGCAAGGAGTCCGAGGCCGTGGTCGAAACGATTTTCGAGAGCATCATCACGGCGCTGCAGGCCGACGACAAGATCGAAATTCGCGGCTTCGGGAGCTTCCGCACGCGCGAGCGGCGCGGGCGCACCGGCCGCAATCCTAAAACGGGCGCCAAGGTGGAAGTACCCGCGAAGAAAATCCCGTTTTTCAAGCCCAGCAAGGAACTGAAAGACTACGTCAACAACCAGAGCGGGGCGGGAGCCGCCCCCGAGTCCCACGGCGCGCGGGACTGAGCGGAAATGGATTATTTGTGGACGCCCTGGCGATACCGCTATATCGCCGACGCCGCGAAGGATGAGGGCTGCATTTTTTGCGAGGCAGTGGCCGCCAATGACGACGCCCGCACGCTGGTGGTGCTGCGCGGCGCCAAGAATTTCGTAATCCTCAATCGCTATCCCTACACCAGCGGCCACGTGATGGTGGTCCCTTACGCGCATGTGGCCGAACTTGCGGCGGCGGAGGCGGATACGCTTGCGGAAATGATGCGGATCGCGCAGCGCGTCCAAGTGGCGCTCGGAAAGACCTACCATCCGGAGGGATACAACCTGGGAATGAATCTGGGACGCGCGGCCGGCGCTGGAATTACGGGGCATCTTCATTTGCACGTGCTTCCACGGTGGGCAGGAGACGCGAATTTCATGACTGTGGCGGGTGAGACTCGCGTCGAGCCGGAGGAGCTTTCGACCACGTTTGAGCGGCTGAGCAAAGCGCTGGCGGCTTGATGCCTCTGCGCGCGGGATGCATAATGAGGTGCGTTCACGGGAGTTTCCCATCGCACGCAGTTCATCGAGCTCGCCCGCCAAATCTTCAGAATCGCTGATCGTCAAGCCCTACCGGCGGTATCCGCGGAATTCGCAGCCGCCGTATTTGTATCCACCGTACCGACTGACACTTTCTCGCGCACCGCGCAAGCCGCTGATTGTCCTGCCGCAAACGCTTTCCGAGGTGACCGGTCCGATATTCGGCCACGACGCAATCCGAGAGATGGACAACGATCTGACGCGCCAGCACGAAGGCGAGCCGCTGGGCGAGCGCATCACCGTCAGCGGGAAGGTGCTCGACGACAACGGCCGTCCTGTGCCGAACACGCTGATCGAATTGTGGCAGTGCAATGCCGCCGGACGGTACCGGCACAGGATCGATCAGCACCAGGCTCCCCTCGATCCGAATTTTTCCGGCGCGGGCCGCACTTTGACGGACGCGCAGGGTAATTATCGCTTCATCACGATCAAGCCGGGACCGTATCCCTGGGAAAATCATCCCAACGCCTGGCGGCCGGCGCATATTCATTTTTCGTTGTACGGGACCGCGTTTGCGACGCGGCTGGTCACGCAGATGTATTTCCCGGGCGATCCGCTTTTTCCGTTCGATCCGATTTTCAATTCCGTTCGCGACGAGCGCGCACGCCAGCGGATGATTGCCCGCTTCGAAATCAACCACACAGAGCCTGGCTGGGCGCTCGCATTCCGGTTCGACATCGTGATGCGCGGAAGGGAGAGCACTCCTTTTGAGCGCAAGAAGTAAGGCCGGCCGGCGGCTGGAACCGACGCCGTGGCACACGGTGGGACCGTATTTCGGCATCACGGTGAACGGCGCGAATTCCATCCGGTCCATCGCACCGCCGGACGCAAAGGGCGAGCGCGTGAAGCTCGTCTGCGCCATGTTTGACCGCGACGGCAAGCCGGTGCCGGACACGCTGATCGAAATCTGGCAGGCCAACGCGCACGGCAAGTACAACCATCCGGCAGACACGCAGGCGAAGCCGACCGATCCCGGGTTCGCAGGTTTCGGCCGCCAGATCACGGGCGAGAACGGCGAGTGCGAATTTGAAACGATCAAGCCGGGCCGCGTGCCAGGGCCACGCGGCGCTCTGCAGGCGCCGCATCTCGAGGTGGGCATCTTCACCCGCGGCGTGATGAAGCATCTGGTGACGCGAATCTACTTTTCGGGCGACGCCGGAAACGAGGAATGTCCTGTACTCGGGCTGGTGCCGAAGGCGCGTCGAGCGACGCTGATGGCTCAGCAGGTCGCGGGACAGCCTGGAACCTGGCGGCACGAGATACATCTGAGCGGGCCGAAGGAAACGGTCTTCTTCGACGTCTAAAACGCCTCGCGGTTATCCGTAATTCGGCGGGTTCACGGACTGGTCCATGCCCATGGTCTTTTGGCCGCCCTGCTGGACGTTGACGCTGATGAGGATTGGCTCTTGCGATGCGAAGGCGCATTTTAGAGCGGGTTCGAGATCTTCGGGACGATCGACGGCGCGCGCGTTCATGCCGTAGCCTTGGGCGATTTTGACGGCGTCGATTCCGGGAATGTCGATGCCAGGGACATTTTTTCCGACCTGCGTGAAATCGCGAAAACCTTTCAGCGCGGAATAATTTCCGTTGCAGATGACGAGAAAAATTACCGGCGCTTTCTGCTGAACAGCGGACCATAATGCCTGAATCGAATATTGCGCCGAGCCGTCGCCGACAGCGCAGACGACGCGCCGTTTCGGATAAGCCAATTGCACTCCCACGGCGGCGGGCAAACCGAAACCCAAAATTCCAGTGCGCACGGAATAGAAAGAACCGGGCTCGTCGAGGGCGATATAGCGATCGAGGTCGCCTTTCGAGGACGGGCACTCCTCGGCGATGATTGCGTCGCGGGGCAGGAGCTTGTTTAAGGTGTGGAAGACGAAAGCGGTGGTCATAGGATGGTCGGGCTTGGGATCGGGCTCTTTGGTTCGCACGGGCGTGCTCGCGCTCGACCGGCTTTACGCGGCTGGCGATGTATTGCGCGGCGGCGGCAATGTTGCCGACGATGCTGACACCGGCGAGAGCGGCGGCGGCGTCCTGCGGAGAATTGGTGATCTGAAAGAGCTTGGTGCCAGGCGCGATGGCGTCGCCGGGAACGTAGGCGTAATAGAGAAAAACGGGCGCGCCGAGAACGACGACGGTGTCATAAGCGGCGAGCTGGGAGGCGAGAGGTCTTTGCGCGGGCAACAAGCCGCCGCGAAAAAGACGATGCGAGTGCGGGAACGCCCAGCGCGAGGCGATAGGCTCGGCGTAGACGTCGGCATTCAATCGCTCGGCGAGGGCGATCACGTCACGCCAAGCGCCATCTTCTTCGATTTGCGAGCCAGTGATCAGGGCTAGATTGCGGCTGGCGCCGATTGCGGCGACGACTTGGTCGAGCGCGGCGGGATTAGGCGAGACGGATTGACTCACCTTGCGCGGGGGAACCGGCTGGCAAGGCTTGTTCCAATCGTCCATCGGGATCGAGATGAAAACGGGGCCACGTGGCGGCTGCATGGCGAGGTGATAGCCGCGTGCGATTGCCGCGGGAACATCCTCGGGACGAAGAGGCTCATAGGCCCATTTGACGTAGGGCTTTACGACTTCGACGGCGCGGCTTACAAGAAAAGGCTCCGTTAAAATCTGGCGGCGATCTTGCTGGCCAGTGGTGATCACCAACGGCACATGGCAAGCATAGGCGTCGATGATGGCGGAGAGGCCGTTGCCAGCGCTCGCGATGGAGTGCAGATTCACGAAGGCGGCTTCATTCGTGGCCATTGCATAGCCGAGGGCCATTCCGGCAGCGGTCCGCTCGTGCAGACCGAGAATGTATTGGAAGTCCGCGGGCATGTCCTTGAGGAAGGGGAGTTCGCTCGAACCGGGATTGCCGAAAATGCGATTCATGCTGAGGTCGCGCAGGACCTGGTAGGTTGCCTCTCGGACTGTGGTCACGTTTGCACGCTTCTCCGGGGTGAAATTCATCGAGAATGTACCTCGGCGAATATACCGCATGGGGAAGGCAAAGCAGAAAAGTTCTGCTTCCGAGCGGCTATATCTTGATTGATTGAGAGCTCCGACACATCGTATCCTGTCTCGCCGCTTTTTGGCGGGCAGCCAGCCTGGATCACGGGGAAAAAAGACGAATGGGTGAAATGATCGTTGTGAACGATCTGGTGAAAAACTACGGGGATTTTTGCGCGGTGAATCACATCGCCTTTACGGTACCAGAGGGGGAGATATTTGGTTTTCTGGGCCCCAATGGCGCGGGGAAGACGACCACGATCAAGATGCTGACGACAGTGCTCGACCCGACCAGCGGGTCGATTCGAGTGAACGGGCACGATCCGACGCGCGAACAAAAGCAGGTGCGGCGGTCGTTTGGAATCGTTTTTCAGGACCCCAGCCTCGACGACGAGTTGACAGCGTTCGAAAACATGGATTTGCACGGAATTTTGTACGGCGTGCCGCGCGCCGAGCGACTGAAGCGCATCGATATGCTGGTGGAGTTCGTAGGACTCTCCGACCGGAAGAAGAATTTCGTGAAGGAATATTCCGGCGGGATGAAGCGGCGGCTGGAAGTGGCCCGGGCGCTGCTGCACAAGCCGCGGATCCTCTTTCTCGACGAGCCGACCATCGGACTCGATCCACAGACGCGCAATCACATCTGGAGCTACATCCAGCAATTAAGCAAGGAAGAAAACGTGACAGTATTTTTCACCACGCATTACATGGAAGAGGCCGATCGCGTGGCGGCGAATGTGGCGGTGATCGACCACGGAAAGATCGTGGCGCAAGGCACGCCTTCGGAGCTAAAGACCAATACTGGAAGCGCGACGCTGGAAGACGCGTTCATCGCGCTGACGGGACATGCGATTCGCGAAGAGGAGGCCAATGTCATTGACCGGATGCGAACGATGGGCAGGGCCTGGCGAGGGGGCGGACGACGATGAGAGCAATTTACATACTCTGTGTGAGACAGCTCAAGAGGTACGCGCGTTCGCCAGCACGGATTATCGGTTCGCTGGGGCAGCCGATTCTTTTCCTGGTGGCGCTGGGATTCGGTTTCGGCTCGATGTTCGCGAAGGCGGGCGGCGGGAGCTACTTGAATTTTCTGGCGCCGGGAATTATCGCCATGGCGATTTTATTCAACGCAGTTTTTTCGGGGATCGAAATTATCTGGGACCGGCAATTCGGTTTTTTGAAGGAAACGCTGGTGGCCCCGGTTTCGCGCCTCGAGATCGTTTTTGGGAGGACGCTGGGCGGAGCCGTCGTGGCCATGGCTCAGGGCGCGGTGATGTTGGGGATCTGCATGATAGCGGGCTTCCGGATTCAAAGCGCGCTGCTCCTGCCGGCGGCGATCGTGTTCATGTTCCTGATCGCGCTGTTTTTTACGTCGATCGGCACGGTTTTCGGTTCGGTGCTGCAGGACATGCAGGGTTTTCCGCTGATCATGAATTTTTTGGTGATGCCGCTGTTCTTTTTCTCGAGCGCGCTGTTTCCGGTGCAAAGCTTGCCGAAATTCATGCAGGAGGCGATCAAGCTGAATCCGCTGACGTATGGCGTGGACGGGCTGCGCGGATCGCTGGGGCATGCGTTCGCATTCAGCCTGGTGACGGATTTCGTGGTGCTGAGCATCTTGACGGCGATTCTGCTGGCGATCGGAAGCTATTGCTTCTCGAAGATTCAGCTGTAGCGGCGCATTCAGACCTCTGAACAGTCCGGGCGGCAGCTGCGCACTTGCCCTATAATTGGCGGCTGTCAAACTCCTTCTGGCAAATGCATCGACTTTCAACCCATTGGCGTGGTTTTGCTCGATGGGCCTGGGCCGCGGGCGTCGCGGCAGTTCTGGGTGCGCTTTTCGCGACGATGGCCTTGGCCGGGCGGCCGCGCGGTTCCGCCGCCGAGAAACGCGGCGCGCAATCAGCTGCTAGCGCTGTTGCTGCGTTTCGCGCGCGCGTGGATGCGGTGCTGAGTAAATCCGATGCAGCGAGAATGTATTGGGGGATTTTGATTGCGGACGCTGACACGGGCGAGACCGTCTACGAGCTGAATTCCGATCACTACTTCGCCCCGGCGTCGAATGCAAAGGTTTTTACGACGGCGCTGGCGCTGGCGACGCTTGGTTCCGATCACCGCTTTCGCACCACCCTCGAATCCCAGGGCGTGCTCGGCAGCGATGGGCACCTTGCGGGAGATTTGATTCTAGTGGGGCGTGGAGATCCTGACATTTCAAATCGCAAATTTCCCTATTCGGGCGGGGTCGAACGCGAAGGGCTGGCGGAGGAACCGCTGGCGGAAATGGCGGATCGAGCCGTTTCGAAAGGCCTGCGGGAAGTGGACGGGGACATCGTGGCGGACGACAGTTATTTTCCCTACGATCCGTATCCCGCGGGATGGACCGTGGGTGACCTTTTTTTCAAATTTGGCGCGCCCATCTCGGCGATCGATTTCAACGACAACACCGTTACAGTCGAAGTGCAACCGGGACCTAGGATGGGTGAGCCGGCGACCATTCTGACCGAGCCCCGAGCCGCCATCGATACCATGAGTTACGAAATTTCGACGGGACCAGCGGGCAGCGAATCGGAATTTGCGGTGGTCCGGCAGCCGGGGCCTAAGTTTATTTTGCTGCGCGGGACAATTCCACTGACCGCATCGCCAGTGAAGCTCGATCTTGCGATGACCGAGCCCGCCGAGACCAGCGCACTTGCGCTGAAGCAATTACTCGAAGCGCGCGGGGTGAAAATTACCGGCGGGATTCGGGCGGATCACGCGCCGCCGCCGGAAACCACTCCATCGGGCGAGCCGGTGATTCCGCCCGTGAGTGCGCCGCCATCCCCGGAACCTGCGAACGCCACGATGTTGGTGGAACACGTTTCGCAACCTCTATCGCAAATCGTTTGCGTAACAAATAAGGAGAGCCAGAATTTGCACGCGGAGCTGCTGCTGCGCGCGGTGGGGCGTGAACGTGCGGGCGTGGGCTCAACCGCAGCGGGGCTGCAAGTGGAGCGTGCGTTTTTGAAGGCGGCGGGGATTGCGGACGGTGACGTTTTGCTGAGCGACGGCTCCGGGCTCTCGCCGGGGGATTTGGTGACGCCGCGCGCGATGGTCACGCTGCTGCGGTATGCTGCGATGCAGCCGTGGAGCCGGGATTTTATTTCGTCGCTTCCGGTGGCGGGCGTCGATGGGACGCTGGAATATCGCATGAACGAAACGGCGGCGTCCGGGCGGATCGAGGCGAAGACTGGCGAGATCGAACACACACGCGCGCTATCGGGTTACGCGACGACGATGCGCGGCGAACGTCTGATATTTGCGATTTTCTACAATAACAATCCTCACAGCGGAGCGGGCACGTCCGCTCCCGTCGATGCAATCGCCAACGCAATGGTTGAAACGCTTGGCGCGCCATCCTCGAAAAAGAAAAGATAAAGCAGATGGAAATCGTAACGGTATTCGGAAGTTCACGCCCGGTGGCGGGCGATGCGCACTACGCGGAGGCGCTCGCGCTCGGTGCTGCGCTAGCCGCGAAGAGCCTGGCAGTCTGCAGCGGCGGCTACGGCGGAGTGATGGAAGCGGTCTCGCGCGGGGCGAAAGAAAGTGGCGGGCGAACGCTGGCAGTGACCGCGGACTTTTTCAAAGCGCGCGCGAACAGGTGGGTAGAGGAAGAAATTCGCGTGCGGACATGGCAGGAACGCCTGTTCAAGTTGGTCGAACGCGGGCAGGGATATGTGGCGTGCCCCGGCGGCACGGGAACGCTGGTGGAACTCGCGGTGGTCTGGGAAATGCTGAACAAAGGCGCCATGAAGCGAAAACCCCTGGTGGTGCTGGGAGATTTCTGGCAACCAATCATCGAGCGCGTGCGCGAAGTGGAAATGGGTCATGCGTCGCGTTGGGGCGAGCGCGACGAACCGCTGGTGCATGTGGCAAACTCTCCCGCGGATGCGGCCGACTACCTTGCCGCGCATTTTCAGACGCACGCCACGCACGCCAGCGCTTCTGAGCGCGATTCCTCCCCGCGCTGAATTCCCACGGGCAACCGGGCTACAATCTCTATATCTATCCACGAGGCATCGTGTCGCACTCCGCAGAAGAATTACTCGAATTCGACCGGCTGAAGGAAATCGTCGACCGCGAGACGACGTGCGCGCCGGGTCGCCGGGCGATTCAGGGCCTTGCGCCGCATCAGGATGTGGAAGCACTGAAAGGGGAGTTTCGTCTTTTGCAGGAAGCCATCGCGTATTTGCGCGCGGGATCGGAAATTGGCTTCGGCGCGCTGGCCGATCCGGAGGGCTGGTTTGCGCGGCTGGCAGTTCCCGGCGCGGTGCTATCTCCGGCGGAACTGCTGGACGTGGTTTCGCTTGCAGAAGTGGCGGGCGGCGCAAAACAAACCTTCAAGAGTGAAGCCGCAAAATATCCGCTGCTGGCGGAACGCGCCGCGCCGCTGAGCGATTTCCGTCCGTTATCGCAGGCTATACGGCGCGCCGTAATGCCAAATGGTGAAATCAGCGACGACGCTTCGCCGCAACTGAAACGCATCCGCGCGAATGTCCTGCAAGCGCGGGAGAAAATCAAGCGCTCACTGGAAGGGATTTTGCGCGGACGCGGCGAACCCTCCGGCGAAGACTACATCACGCTGCGGAACGACCGCTTTGTGATTCCGGTGCGGGCGTCAGACCGGCGAGGCGTTCCCGGCGTGGTTCATGGAGCGAGCGGAACCGGACAGACGGTGTTTGTGGAGCCGCTCGAGACCATCGATCTAAATAATCGTTTAGTGCAACTGGGAGAAGATGAAACAGCCGAGATCGCGCGTATCCTCGAGGAACTGACGGAGCGCGTTCGCGTGGAGAGAGCTCCACTGGAAGCGGCGGCCTCTGAGATCGCGCATCTCGATTCCATTTTTGCGCGGGCACGCTTCGCTCGCAAATTTGATTGCGTAGCGCCGCGGTTTTCGAGCGGCAATTCACTGCGGCTTGAAGCTGCGCGCAATCCCGTACTCGAAGCCACGCTCCGGCCGCAGGGACGCAAGGCTGTGCCGCTATCGCTCGCACTGGGCGGCGACGAGACGGTGATGGTGGTGAGCGGGCCGAACACGGGCGGCAAGACGGTTTCCCTCAAGACGGTGGGGCTTGCGGCGCTTTCGGCGCAGTCGGGAATTCCCGTGGCTGCGGATGCGGCCGAGCTGCCTCTTTTCGACAAAGTGCTCGTGGACATAGGCGACGAGCAATCGATTGCGGCCGATCTTTCGACATTTTCGGCGCATATGCTGAATCTGAAATCGATGCTGGAAGGGGCGACGGAGCGGTCGCTCATTTTGGTGGATGAGATGGGCACGGGCACGGCTCCTGAAGAGGGCGCAGCGCTGGCGGTTGCGCTGCTGGAAGAATTTCGCGGTCTGCGCGCGCTCACATTCGCCACCACGCATCACGACCGGCTGAAGGCTTACGCTTCGACGACCGCAGGCATCGTGAACGCCGCGATGGAATTCGACGAGGAGAACCTGCGGCCGACGTACAGGCTACTCGTCGGCGTGCCGGGCACTTCCAGTGGGCTCGAAATCGCGCGCCGGCTGGGGCTTCCGGAGCGAGTGGTGGAGCATGCCCGCGCCAGTCTTTCACCCGAATCGCGAGAAGCGCGCGATCTGATTGCCTATCTGCATCGCAGCCGGGACGAAATCGAGCAAGTGAGGAGCCAAACGCGCGAGGAACTCGCGCAACTTCAGGCGGAACGCCGCGAGCTGCGAACGGAATGGGTAGAGCGGCAGAAAAAGCGCATCGCCGAACTGGAGAAGAGTTTTCGCGAAACGCAGAAACGTTTGGAGAGCGAAATCGCGCGCGTGACCGGGGACGTGAAAGACCGAGCGTTGCGGGCGCAGCTCGAAAAGCAAACGGGACGGCGCGTGGCGAAGCTAAGCGCGAAGAGCCGGGCGGAAACGGATGCCGCGATTGTTGAAACGCTGGCGGCGTCGCAAGAAGACCTGGGGGTCGGTGCCCACGCGCCAGAAACTCCGGTTTCGCCGGAGCTGCTTTCGCCGGGATTGCGCGTGCGGCTGAAAACGTTCAAACAGACCGTGATTTTTCGGCGGCATGATGGCCGCACCGCCGAGGTGGAAGCGGGACCTTTGCGGATGAAAGTGCCGCTTGCGGATATTATTGGGATCGAGAAGGAGCCGGCGGCGAAGGCGGATGCCGTGACTGCTAGGCGGCTCGGGATCACTGTTCGTGCGCAGCCGAGCGACGAGCCAGCGGCAGGCGAAATCAATGTGATCGGCTGCACAGTGGAGGAAGCCTCCGGGCGCGTGGATAAGTTTCTCGACGAGGCGGCGCTGGCAGGAAAACCGAGTGTCCGAATAATCCATGGGCATGGCACGGGCGCGCTGCGGCGCGGCCTCGCGGAGTTTCTTGCTACGCATCCGCTGGTGGAGAAGATTCACGCGGAAACCGAGGACCGCGGCGGGACGGCGATAACGGTCGTTGAGTTACAATCGTGACCTCACGATGCTAAGAGAAAGAGGAAATGGCTGAGGCGGGATCATTTGCCGAGAAGGTGAAGCAGCAGGCGGATATCGTCCGCGTAATAGGCGAATACGTGCGCCTGAAAAAGACGGGGCAGAATTTCACGGGGCTGTGCCCATTTCACCAGGAAAAGACGCCGTCGTTCGCGGTGCATCCGGTGCGGCAGATTTATCACTGCTTCGGTTGCGGAGCGGGTGGCGACGTTTTCAAGTTCGTGATGGAGCTGGATAAGTGCGCGTTCCCGGAAGCTATACGAATCGTGGCCGAAAAATGTGGGATAGCGATTCCGAAGCCGCGCGAACGTTCGCCGGAAGAGCGCGTGGAAAATCAACAACGCGGCGCGCTGGTGGAAATGCACCGCGAGGCCGCAGCATTTTTCGCGCGGCAACTGCACGACGCCGCAGAAGGAAAAGTGGCGGCGGCATATCTTGAGGATCGCGGGCTGAATCGCGAGGCAATGGAAAGGTTCGGCCTGGGATGGGCGCCTTCGTCGGGTGACGCGCTGTTGCGCCGCCTCAAATCCAAATATTCCGAAAAGCTGCTCGAGGTATCGGGGCTTTTTTCGCGGGATCCGGGCGGGCGGCTCTACGATCGATTTCGGCGGCGCGTTATGTTTCCCATTGCCAACGAGGGCGGGAAAGTGATCGCGTTCGGCGGGCGGGCGACGGGCGAGGATATGCCGAAATACATGAATTCGCCCGAGACGCCCATCTACTTGAAGAGCAGCGTGCTCTATCATTTCGACCGCGCCAAGGAATCGCTGCGGCATAGCGATTTCGCGATTCTTGTCGAAGGCTATATGGACGCCATCGCGGTGGCGCGCGCGGGGTTCACGAACGTGGTGGCAAGCTGCGGAACCAGTCTCGCGGAGCCGCAGATCAGGCTTCTGTCTCGGGCCACGCGGCGAGTGGTGGTGAACTACGATCCCGATACCGCGGGACAAGCGGC
The DNA here is from genome assembly GCA_963754105.1 of uncultured Acidobacteriota bacterium. GTDB lineage: Bacteria > Acidobacteriota > Terriglobia > Acidiferrales > UBA7541 > Palsa-295. The sequence goes on along the minus strand of CAVWEZ010000004.1, from coordinate 61,336 downwards.
CACAGAGCGATCGATTGGCTTGTTGCTCGAAAAGGAGTTTGACGTTCGCGTGCTGGCGCTGCCGGGCGGTGCCGATCCGGATAAGTTCCTGCGCGAACAGGGCGCCGACGCGTACAAGAAATTGCTGGCGCAGGCGCCTGTCTATCTGGATTATCTGATTGGGCGCGCGCGGCGGATGGATCTAACGACGGCCTCCGGAAAAGTTGCCGCGATGAATTATCTGATGCCATACGTAAAACTTCTCCCGGACCGGCTGCTGCGTTCGGAATGGGCCACGCGGATTGCTTCGGAGTTGCGTGTGGACGAGCCGGTGCTGCGCGAGGCCCTGCGGCGCGCGGCTGTCGAGAGACGCGCCGAAGTTCAGCCAAAAGTGGAATTGCTGGCGCCCGCCGTGAAGCCGGTGGAGCGGCAATTGATGCGGATGCTGATGGAAGGCGAGGGATTCCGCGAAAAGCTCGCGAGCGAAATCATGACCAGCGGACTGCATCGCGGCCTCGAAAGCGAAAGGATATTGGAGCTGCTGATTTCGAAAGCGGGCGAGCACGCCGATCCGGCCTCGCTGGCTGCGGAGCTGGGACAAAAGGATGGTCAACTGCTATTCGAGGTGCTTTTCGAGGCGCCGAGCGAGGCCACCTGGGAAACCGCGGAAAACTGCCTGAATGTGTTGCGGGGGCGTCGCGATGAACAGGAACTGGCGGAATTGCAGGAAAAAATTGAAGCGAAGACGGCGCCCGACGAATTGAATCGATTGCTCACGCGGCGGCTCGACCTGCAACGGAAATTGGCGCGCCGCTGAGATGACGCAAAGACTTCCTTCCATTGTGATCGTGGGGCGCCCGAACGTGGGCAAATCCACGCTCTTCAACCGCCTAACGGGGACGCGGCGCTCGATCGTCACGAACGAGCCGGGAATCACGCGCGACCGCATCTACGGGACTGCGGACTGGGAAGGCCGCGCGTTTGAAGTGGTGGACACGGGGGGGATCGTGCCGGAGGAAAAAGCCGGCATTCCCGGCGAAATCTTGCGGCAGGCGCACATAGCGATTGAAAATGCCGCGCGCGTGGTGCAAGTGGTGGACGGCCGCGCGGGGCCGTTGCCGTTGGACGCGGAATTGTCGCAACTTCTTCGCCGCGCGGGCAAACCGCCCGTGCTGGCGGTGAATAAAGTGGATTCGCCAAACCAGGCGGGCCTCGCCGCGCAATTCTACGAGTTGGGCGACGAGATTTTTCCGATTTCCGCTGAACATGGCTTCGGCATCGATACGATGCTCGATTCGCTAACACAGGATTTTCCGCGAGGAGAGCCAACCGAAAGCCGTCCGGACATCAACATTGCCATTATCGGGCGGCCGAATGTGGGCAAATCGACGCTGCTGAATCAACTGGCAGGGGCCGAGCGGTCAATCGTTTCGCCGGAACCCGGCACGACGCGCGACGCCGTGGATACGGTGGTCGAACGACACGGCCAATCGTATCGCTTCCTCGATACTGCGGGAATCAGGCGGAAGGGCAAAACGAAGCTGATCGCCGAAAAGTTAAGTGTGATCATGGCGCGGAGGCATCTGGAGCGCGCGGACATCGCGGTGATCGTAGTGGATGCGTCCGTTGGAGTTACCTCGCACGACGCGACGATCGCGAGCTACGCGGAGCAGTCGGGCCGGTCGGTAATCGTCGCAATGAACAAGTGGGACTTAGCGCTCGAAGCGGCGAGGGATAGAGCCGAGCGGGAGAGAAAGCACGGCGGCAAAGGCGCGGGCGCGAATCCCAGCAAACTGCTCGCGGATTACGAGCCGATTGTGCGAGAAAAATTCAAGTTTCTGCCCTTTGCTCCCATCGTTTTTCTTTCCGCGCTTACCGGCGAGCGCGTGGAAAAACTCTACGCAACAATTGATCGAGTGGCCGAGGCGCGCCGTCGGCGGATTTCAACGGGCGAGCTGAATCGTTGGCTCGCCAAGGTCGATCTCGATCGGGGGACGTCGCCCGCCAGTCGCAAGGTGAAAATCTACTACGTGACGCAGGCGGCCACCGCTCCGCCCACTTTCGTACTGTTCACGAATCAAACCAAGCCGCTGCACTTCAGCTATCAGCGTTTCCTGGAAAACCGGCTCCGCGCAGCCTTTGATTTTACCGGGAGTCCTATCCGCTTTACGCAGCGCCTGAAAAAGCGGGAACGCGGGCACGACGATGGAGATGAACGGCCGTATGGCGAGAGGCGCACGCCGCGCCACAGCGAAAAGCGCGGCAGCGAGAAGCACCGCAGCCGGCGGAAACGCCTTTAGCTGTGCTTTGCGCGAGACGAATAGAGAGACATGTCAAATGCGGCTCGTGCGGGGCAAGATCTCCTGAATTGAGGCCTGATAATCCTGGCAATCGACGGGACGCAGCGGTAGAGAAACTCGAAGCCACCGGGTTCACAGTCTTCGCGGAGCGCTCCCAGGAAGAATGGATACAAAGCGACACCGGCGGGGAGGGAACCGTCCCCACCGTGAAGTTTGTTGGAACCGTTTCTCTTATTGAAATAGCTTACGCTTTGCTATTCCAACCAGACCAATCAAACCGGTGCCGAGAAGAATGAGGCTCGACGGTTCAGGAGCCTTAACCGGGTCGCGCGAATCGCACACCGAAGAGCGCCACCGTGTCTGCGCGGACGCTGATGCCGCGATTATCCCGAATGCAAAGATGCTTAGTGCCGCCAAACGTAAGAATTTCATTATTCCTCCTTGGATCGATGAGCGAGGCCTCACGTCCCATTTTTGAAGCCTGCTGGACCGTCAGTCCAGCAATGCGCCAAAATGGAGTGCCGCTATACAATCCAATGCACAACACGTTTACCGCGTAAACGGTGGCGATTTGTGATGCCAGAACTGTCTGAGCTCAGATCGCAATGCTAAGTGACAGATAATACACTAATTAATGCGGCCTGTTTCTGCAAGCGTCTGTTTACCTTCTGGTTACCTCTACATGCAATGTTTTGGGCTTTTGGCCTCGGCATTTCCTTCATTGTGCGGAACGTCCCTTCCCACCGCTAACAATCCGAGACCAAATTTTCACATGGATCAGTCCGGGTCATCGTTGACAGCAATTCGTTGACACAGGCAAAAAATGGCCTAGGATACGTAAAAGACATGGCAAGCGCGGCCCACGCAGCGCATGATCTTCCGGAAAAGCCGCTTTTCCGCATCGGGGAGGTGAGCCGGCTGACGGCGACGAAGACGTTTGTCTTGCGCTACTGGGAATCGGAGTTCCCCACCCTTCAACCTGTGAAAAGCCCCAGCGGGCATCGATTGTATCGCCGCGAGGATATCGATACGGTTTTCGAGATCAAACGGTTGCTTTACGAGCAGGGATTTACAATTGCGGGCGCCAGGAAGCATCTGGCCGAGCAAGCAGGACAAAATGGCGCAGCTAGTTCCCAGCGCGCCACCCACTACTCGGCCGCTACGGTCGCCGAGCCTCCGGAACCGCCGGCTAAGGCGAAACCACCATCGCGTGTGGACCGGAAGCTACTGCTCGATCTTCACGAAGAGCTTCGCGCCATCTTGACCCTTCTCGAACGCGAGTGATACGACTCCTGAATCGGTCTCGTAACAAGCATGTGCTGTCCTCAGGGGCTAAAAGCTCAATTCACTTTGTAGCCTTATGCGGAGCCGCAGCTCCAACCCCCAGACGACATGCCTGCAAATTTGAAGGACACGGTTCCGGCACGGAACGCTAGCTGTTACAATCGGGTCGGTGCGGTCGGGACGTGGCGCAGCCTGGTAGCGCGCACGCTTGGGGTGCGTGAGGTCGCTGGTTCAAATCCAGTCGTCCCGACCATCGTTTCCCCTGCCTTGAAACCGACAGTTTCTCGGGCAGCGCTTCACGCGCGGCGGTTCGAATCCATGCCGCATATTCTGATCACCAATGACGATGGCATCCACGCGCCGGGCCTGCGCGCGCTGGCTGCCGCAGCTGAATGACCTGGGACGATCACGATCGTGGCGCCGAGCCAGCGAGCGCAGCGCCGCCGCGCAGTCGCTCACGCTGCGGCAGCCGATTTACTGCGATCAGCTCGCGGAGCGCGAATACGCCGTGGAAGGCACGCCCGCGGACGCGATGATCTTGGCGTTGCACACGCTTTTGAAAGAAAGGCCCGATCTGGTGCTTTCGGGCATCAATCGCGGCGCGAATCTGGGCGAGAATATTTATTATTCCGGCACGGTGGGCGCGGCGATGGAAGCAGCGATCAATCGCACACCGGCGATCGCTATTTCCGTGGCGTATAAAGGAAGGGATTTCGATTTCGCGCCAGCCGCGCGTTTCGCGCGCCGGCTTGCGCCTCTGATTCTCCGCGAAGGCTTGCCGGCCGGGGTGATGCTCAACGTCAATGTGCCGCAAGACTGGACCGGCGAGGTGCGCTTCACCCGGCAATCCTCGAAAATTACGCGCAATATGCTCAAGCCGGGTACCGATCCCCGCGGGCGGCGCTACTACTGGCTGAGCGAGCAGCAATTCGTCGAAGGAATCGATCCGGATACGGACCACGCCGCTATCCGCGACGGCGCCGTTTCGATCACTCCCTTGCAAATCGACCACACACACGTGCCCTCACTGAACCGTTTTTCGCATTGGGTGAAATGCCTGGCCGACTGCTGACGGCGCCTTGATCCAAAGGACCATGAGCATTTGCCTCCGCCTGACCCCAGTGAGGTTCACAAATTTCTAATCGCCATTCCGCAGTTTTTTACTCTCTTGACGGTCCTGACAGAAGTAAACCGATCCCGACGCAACGCCGATATTCAGGATATGACGGGTTATGCGGGCGAGTGTGCCAAAACGGAACGAGTTTCAAAGCTGCGCTGGCGGGCGGCGGCAAACGGAATCGGACGAATGCTAAAGGGAAGCACGAAAACGTCAAGGCCGTGGCAGGCATAAGCTCCAACGACCACGAAACGGCTGTCCATGCGACATTGCGCGAGATGGAAGCCGAAATCGAGGCCCGTGTCGTGCGCCGCACGGTCGAGCTTCGCGCGGCCTACAACCGACTCGAGAGTGTGATAAACGCGGCGAAACTAATCTCCATTATTTCCCTAGATTTACAAGGCATCATTACGGTTTTCAACTCCGGCGCGGAACGAATGCTGGGCTACACGGAAAGTGAAATGGTCGGGAAACAGAGTCCGGCGATTTTCCATTTGCCATCCGAGGTCGAAGAGCGAGCCCGCAGCTTGAGCGAACACTTTGGGCGTCCCGTCACCGGCGTTGACGTGTTCGTGGGGCTAGCGCGGGAAAATGAGTATGAAGAGAGAGAGTGGACGTACGTGCGGAGGGACGGAAGGCGCCTGATCGTCAGCATCGTGACTACGGCCGTTCAGGATGCCAGCGGGAAAATCACGGGCTATCTGGGGTGTGCCCAGGACATCACGTTGCGTCGAGAGGCCGAATCCAAGCTGGTGTCACTGACCGAGCGGCTGTCGCTGGCAACGGATGTTGCGGCGCTGGGTGTGTGGGAATGGGATGTGGCCAAGAACGCAATGACGTGGGACGCCACCATGGCCCAGATCTACGGTTTCTCGCTCGCGACGACGGACCCCTATAAGCAGTGGAGCTCCTCGGTTTACCCGGATGATTTGGCCGCGGCCGAAGGCGCCTTGAAGAAGGTGATGGAAGACAAGGGAAGGGCGTCGGTTGAGTTCCGCATCATTCGACCCGATGGGGCGATGCGGCACCTGGCTGCGGCGGAAGGAGTGGTCCTGGATGAAAAGGGAAGCGTCAGCCGGATCATCGGCATAAATATCGACATTACCGATCGCAAGCAGTTCCAAGCGGATTTGCAACGGGCCAAGGAAGATGCGGAAGCAGCGAATCGCGCCAAGAGTGAATTCCTGGCCAACATGAGCCACGAAATTCGCACTCCCATGAATGGAATCATGGGGATGACGGAGCTGGTTCTCGATTCGGAGCTCAACGAAGAGCAGCGCGAGTATCTGGCCACGGTGAAAACGTCGGCGGATTCGTTGTTAACGGTGATCAACGACATTCTGGACTTCTCCAAGATCGAAGCGGGGAAAATCGACATCGAGTCGCTCGATTTCAACCTGTACGACGCGCTCGAAACCACGCTAAAGACGCTGGCCCTACGAGCACATGAGAAAGGCTTGGAACTGGTGTGTGAGATCGCGCCGGAAGTTCCGGAAGCGGTGCGGGGCGATGCCAGCCGCCTGCGCCAAGTGATCGTGAATCTTTTGGGCAACGCCATTAAGTTCACGCAGGAGGGCGAGGTGGCGCTGAAGGTCCAACTGGAAAGCAAGGAGAGGAATGATTGCATCGTGCACTTCACGGTTTCGGACACGGGGATCGGAATCGCCCGCGAAAAACTGGGAATGATCTTCGATCCGTTTTCGCAGGCGGACAGCTCAACCACGCGGCACTACGGCGGGACGGGTTTGGGATTGACCATCTCGACGCGCTTGATTGAGAAAATGGGCGGAATCGTGTGGGTGGAAAGCGAAATCGGTCGGGGCACTCAGTTTCACTTCACGATTCGGCTGGGAGCCGCCGAGGGACAGGGAATTGTTATGGGAACGATTGCTCCGTCGGAAACTTTGCGCGGAGTAAAGGTCCTGATCGTGGATGACAACAGAACCAACCGGCGGATACTCGAGGGCATGCTGAAACGCTGGGATATGAAGAGCACGTCGGTGGCAGGCGGAGAACAAGCTCTCGAGCAGCTATCCGCAGCGTGGGGAGCCAAGGAGCCGTTTGGGCTGATCCTGATGGACATGCACATGCCAGAAATGGACGGTTTCGGCCTCGTCGAGCGTATTCGCCAGCGGCCCGAGCTATCCACTGCCACGATCATGATGCTTACCTCAGCGGGACACAGGGGTGATGGGGAACGATGCAAGGAACTCGGAGTGTCTGCGTACTTATTGAAGCCGATCCGACAGTCCGAATTGCGCGAGGCCATCGCGCGAGTGCTAGGAGCGCGGGAACAAACCGGAGCAATTCCTCTGGTCACGCGCTATTCCCTGGCGGACGCTCACGAACCGGGAGCGTCGCTGCAAATCCTGGTTGCAGAGGACAACGCTGTGAACCAACTTTTGGTCCGCCGGATGCTGGAGAAGAGAGGACATCGAGTGACGGTCGTCAACAATGGGCGGGAGGCCCTGGCGGCCACCGAAGAAGGAAATTACGACCTGGTTCTGATGGACGTGCAGATGCCCGAAATGGATGGGATCGAGGTGACGCTAGCCATCCGAGAAAAAGAGAAACGACGAGACGACGGAAGCCACCAGGCAATCGTCGCCTTGACCGCGCACGCCATGAAAGGAGATGAGGAGCGCTGCAAGGCAGCGGGGATGGACGACTATCTCACCAAGCCCATTCGCCCGCAGGAGTTGGGGAATCTCTTGGAGCGCTATGCGGCGGCCAAAATGAAAAACATTGCCACGCCATAGTTTCCTGCTTCCGGAACAAAACGTTGCAAATCAATTGACCTTGCTGACGGCGGGCATGCGGAAAGCGAGCGCTCGGCCGACGCGCGGCTAGCGCTGGGTCTTGCAACTGGTGGAATATCGAGCTCGGGGTGATGGGGAAGTCCGGAACGGTCACCATCCGCCGTTGGGAGTGGCAGCGAGTTGGTGACACGTTCCGGGCTTTGCCCACGGAGGGAAGCCTGCGGTTGGAGGTGGCCTCGCTCACGCGGCTTGCGATGGGCCAGTGATACGGTGCCTCCATTTTCCTAATGCGCGGTTCAAGGGATGGCTGCGGTGCAGGAACGCGAGCAAGGGCTCGCGCCGTGTCCCGATTTTTTGCAGCGCGCGGCGAATGCGGAAGTCGCGGCCCGCGGACACTAATCCTTTTTCGAGGGTCTCAATTGCATCCTGGGTCCGGCCGCTCTGTTGGTAGACCTCCGCGAGATTCAGGTACAGCTGGGCGTGATTGTGCCTCATCCCAAGGGCTTCCTGACAGAGCACTTCCCCGTCGCCGAAGCGCTTTTCGGCTACGGCGGCAAGGAGTCCGGTATAGGAGAGATAGAACGGATTTTTGGGAGCTATGCCCAGGGCGCGACGGGCGTGAAGAAGAGCTTCGCTGGCGTCCCCATCCCGTAAGTGCTTCAGACATTCCTTGAAATCCGACATGCCGGCATCGGCGGGGGAAGTTGTTCCAATCCAGTGGGACATGGGTTCCTTCCTTGCCCCGCAAAACAGCGGTTGCAGGGCCGGAAGTAAACCTAACGCCATCGCGAGAGGAGATAAATAGGTCGTGGGACCAGATTTCGTTCCAGTCCTTCCGCCTGTACCAATTGACAGGCGAACAAATGGCTACAGGCGAGCAGAACGGAATACCGGAAGGATTGATTCTTCCTTAAGGGAACCGCAAATGGTCAAAGGCTCGATCGTTCTAGGCGGCTTTGCGGGCTGGGGTCGCGGCCTGCAAGACTTCGATAGCCTTTTTTACAACCGGGTCCGTGGGAGAGCTGGATGGCGCACCCAGATTCTGGTCGCTGATCTCAGCGACGTCGTCCGGTACGGGACGAACTTCGCGGGTGGGCACAACGCCCTCGACCGGAATCTCTTTGCCCGACGGGGTGTAGTAGGTGGCCACCGTAAGAATGAGAGCAGATCCGTCGTCGAGTGGAATTAGCTTTTGCTCGGAGGCAACGCCGTAAGTGCGGTCGCCAATAGTTTCGCCGCGATGATTATCGGCGATGGCAGCGGCGACGATTTCAGCTGGACCGGCAGTGCCATTGCCAATCAGCACGGTGACGGGTTGGGTCCACACAACCTTGGACGGGTCGGCGGCAGAAACCACCGGGGCAACGGTCTGCCCCTTCAGGGTGGCGATGGTGCCGGAGGAAAGGAACAGCTGTGCGGTGGAAATGCCCTCCTGATCGTCGCCAACGGCGCAATCGCGCAAATCGAGGATCAGCTTGTGGGCGCCCTGGCGCTGAAATTGGATGAGTTCGTCCTTAATACGCTTTGTTTCACCAGCATCGAATGCGGGAACGTGCAGATAGGCGATGTCACCTTGCAGCTTGTCCTCAACGAGCTTGGGAGCAGGAAGCTTCTCCAGAGTGAGATCTACATCTTCAGGCTCGGTTTTGCCCCGACGGATGACCGAGAGTTTCACGACCGCGCCCGGTTCACCACTTAGCAGGAGCTGCGCTTGCTCGACGGCCATTTGGCCGGTGGTGAAGCCAGCGATCTTTTCCAGGACGTCGCCCAATCCCAGACCGGCTTTCTTGGCGGGACTATCCGGCAAAGCGGAAATCACGCTGATGTACCCGAAACGCTTGGTGAGAGCCAAGCCGGCGCCGGCCTTGGAGTTGGCCGCGCTTTTTTCTTCGAAGTCTTTGTATTCGAGAGGACTGAGATAGCTGGATTGAGAATCAAGGGAATCGAGGAGTCCGTGGAGAGCGCCGCTGGTGACCTGGTGCATGTTGGGATCGTCGACGTAATCGCGCTGGATGTGCTCGAGCACTTCGCTATAAACGGTCAGCGCGCGGAAGGTTTTGTCGTCGGAGGAGCGGCCCATGACATAGCCCGACGTGACATAGAGGAACACGACGGCAGACAGCGCAATCACGATTTTCTTGGTGAGAGAACTCATTCCCTTTTCCTTTTCGCCTCGCGCACCATGTTGGCGCGGCAAACTACGCCTCCGCGGAGGGCCGCCGCGAACCGCCCCGCACCCGAGATTGGGATGCGCCCCCTGGACCCGAGGACAACCAGTATAGCACTGGGTTCGCGAAGGCGGCTACTTGGCTACTTGTGCGCGAACGTTTGGCGGCCGCCGGGAACGCTGTACGAATTGGCATCAGCGAGCGGCATGGCGGCGGTGATGTAGGTTTGCGAGATACGGTCGTGCCAGGTGAAGTGGTCCTCGTCCCATACCGCCCAGAAGAAGCCGATCATCAACGTGGCGCCGGAAAGCAGGTATCCGAAGACGCGCCAGAGAAGCTGACGGGTATCGGGAAGGCCGCCATCGAGGCGAACGATGGAAAGGCCGCGTAGCTGCAATCCCGGTGTCGAACCGGCGAGAATGACGAAAAGGGAAAAATACAGGGCGTAAAAGAGATAGGCGATCGCCACATAGACGATGGCTTCGCTTTTGCCTAGAGTAAGTTCACCTCCGGCTGACCGGCTGGCAAACAGGAAGAGGCCCACGAACCCGGCACAGGTAAAGGCCAGGAAGCAGAGGTCGATGAAACAGGCCGAGCGGCGATGCGCCAAGCTGGCAACCGGTACGAGAGCGGTTTGCGGACGCGCACGATCGTACGGAGAACTCGAAAAATCAAGTTCCGGCTGGACGCGGATTTCGACGTGCTCGGTCTGAGGAGGTTTTTGGCGCGGGCGAGGCGCAGGCCGTTGTGGCGGGCATTCGCGCACTTCGTCATCGAGATCCAGAGTGGCGCGGGTGAGCGCGGTTTTCTTAAAGGGAAGGCCCGGCTGGGTATCGGGGAGATCGGGGCGCAACCGGCCGCGACGCGCGCGATATTGCTCCAGGCGTCGCGATACTTCGGTCCGCCATTCAGGCTCGGCGCTTTCGGCGAGATGAGCCGCGCCGACTGCCACGGATTCGTAGGCTTCTTCGTTTTCAGCCGGGGAGAGATTGCAGAAAGAGCAACTCTCTGTGTCGTCCAGCAAGAGAGCGCCACACTTCGAGCATATGTGAATCACTGGTCCGTTTTGCGCTGCGGAAATTCCCAGTGGAACTCGCGAATCATATCACGCGCATGAAAAGAGCGGCGGAGAAAAACTGCCGCCCAGTGTATCCGATTGCGCAACACGGGTGCTGGGCCCTGATTAGGAAATGGCGCGCTTCAGGAAATCATCGATCCGCGCGTTGGCGGGCGTCCCTAGCGGCAAGGGGAAAATGTTGAACGCGTGCGGGGCGCCGGGATATACGTCCAACTCCGCCTCATTTCCGGCGGCGATCCAGCGGGCGTGGAGGAAAAGCGTGTCGTCCAGCAGCGGATCGATCGTTCCGACGGTGAAAATCGCCGGGGGCATATTTTTCAGGTCGGCGTAGAGCGGCGAGACGTCCGGATCGCGCGGATCGACGCCGGCGGGAAGATATGCCTCGCGGAACTTATGTATGCTGATCTTTCCAACGAGGATTCCTCTGTCGGGAGTGAGCGTTTGGCTGGGGGTCATCGACGAATCGAAATTGCCGTATGAGAGAACCGCGGCGCGAAAACCGGTGTAGCCATGGCGGTCGCGCATGCGCAGCAGCGTCGCCGCTGTCAGAGTGGCACCGGCCGATTCACCGCCAATCGATAGCACGTCCGTGCCGAACTCCGATTTGGCGTTCTTGGTAAGCCAGAGGGCGACGGACTCGCAGTCGTCCCACGCGGCAGGGTAAGGATTCTCGGGCGCCAGACGGTACTCGACGCTAGCGCAAGCCATGCCTGTATTCTTGACGATGCGTTCGAGCATGGGATCCTGGCCTGCAGACGAGCCGAAGACCAATCCCCCGCCATGAATGTGGATATAGACGCCCGTCGCGCGCTCGGGTGCGATCACGCGAACCGGGACTTTGTGGCCACCTTTGCCGTCAATATGAATGGTGCGGGCCCGCGCGGACTTTTCTGGCGGTGGAAATGGGCCTCTGCCGGTGGCAGCGGCCGCGCGGTAGGCCGCCGCGCCGATATCCCACCAGTCCGGGCCGCCGGACATCGCTTCGCGGAACGCTTCATTGGCGGCCAGCGTTTCCGCGGAGACTGCTTGCGATTTGAATACCGAGGGATCGAAAAGACCACTCTTGGCAGCGCTTGCTTCGCTCATTTTGTTTGCCTCCGAATCTTCGTTTCTTCGCCGCGGAGTATACCACTCGGTGAAGTTCATTCAACCGCCGCGCCCGCATTTGTGCGGATGCGCTTGCAGACCGTTTAGTGCTGCTCGGGCCGAGCCGCGGTCAAGCCTTTGTCGTACATTGCAGCGTAATTCAAATACTGGCTCGCCGGATCGGGGGGATAGCTGATCTCGACTTTCTCGATCTCGCCGTTTTTTCCGAAGTGCGCCGTTAGACGCGAATTGATCCCCGCCCAGTAGCTTGGCAGGCCGAGCTTTTCGAAACGGGCGCGTACCTGATCGCGCAGGGCAGGGTCGAAGTGCGAGCCATACTTATCCACGAGAGCCTTGATCGCGGCGTAGTCGCCCTCGGCTTTAATGCGCATCAATTCGGCGAGCAGCATGCCGACGCCGGTGCGCATTTTCGCGTAGTCTTTCACACGAATGTAGGTTTTGCCATTGCGTTGAAACTGCTCGATGCCGCCCGTTTTGTCCATGATGTAATATGCGATAAGAGCGCGATCGCGATCGTGATCTTCCTCGATTGTGTCGCCAGTGGGGATGCGGCGCAATTGAGTGAGCGCAACGCGGGCGGCGGAATCGTACATGGCCTTGGCAACCTCGTTCTGGTCCTGGTCGGTGACAAGGCCGAGTTCCTTCAGTTTCGGATCCCAGGCGTTCCACAAGGCCATCAAGTCCGCACGGCCTTCTTCGAGGGTGGAAAAATATTCCTTCAGCTCGGGTTCGGCGCCGTGGAGGAGCCTGGGACTCAGCTTGCCAGAGCCGTGGCCGATCACTTCGTGGAGCGCGGTCATCAACTCATCAGCTTTGTCGCCGTACTTTTTGTCGCGGGCAATTTCTTCTGGCGAAGCAGCGAACTCGTCGAGGATGGCATCGCCGCTGGCCGCGTCCAGCGTACGGCTGCTGCCGGTAAAAAGAAAATTCTTCGTGCCGTATTTTTCGTGAATTTGATTTTCGTTGGGCAGATTGTCGCCGATGGTGTTGACTTCAAAGTCGCCCGTTTCGATAAGTGTTTCAACGGCCTTTACCACAGGAGGCTTGAAAGAGGTTTTCTTGTACTTGGCATCCCAAGGAGCCTTTTGTTCGAAGTAATTGGCGTTGTTGGCGAGTTTGAGCATGGTGTCGGTGACAGGCTGGTCGGTGATAGTCACGAAACCTTGCGAGCTGCCTTTCGCACCGCGTGCGTCGCGGTATATCTCGACAAACCCGTTTGAAAAATCGACAGTAGCGTTGTCCTGTACCCAGTCGGCGTCGAATTTCAGCCAATCGCCGGGATCGCCGGTTTGATAGTAGCGGATCAAATCGTCAATCACCTGGGCCTGCTGCGGATCGGCGAAAGCGTGCGCCTTCTGAAGATAGTCGTTTGCTTTCCTCAGAAAAGTTGCATAGAGGCCGGGAGGAACAGTGTGATCGGGCGTGCCGGCGCGGTAAATTTCTTCGTGGAGGTTGCCCTTGGCGTCCTTTACCACGCGTGAATTCAGCGGGTGTTCATCGTGAAAATTCTTTAGGTCCGCGAGCGAAAGGCCCGGATAAAAAGTATTTGAACTGGCCTGCACGATATCCATGCCCGGCTTGGGACTTTTGGCGGTGATCATCGGCTCGAAATTGGGATCGAATAGAGATGCCCGCAAGCCGCTTAACTCTTTCTCGAGTTCCGTGGGCGTGGTGATCGGGGCCAGGTCGGCGTAACGCGATCTGAACGCGCCGTTTTTTTGGGCGGTGAGAGCCGCCGTTTTCAACTCACCGGCGGTAAAGGCCGGAAGGAATTTTCGCGAAGTTTGCAGGTTGTGGTTTCCGCGATCGGCCCAGAAAAGCTCGGTGAACTCGGTGATTTGGGCCATTGTATGCGGATCGATTCCATTTGAGTGCGCGACGATCTCCTCGAGCAGGCGTTTCTCCCGCAGAGCGTAAGCGGAAAGTTGGTCGTAAATGATGGGATCGATGGCGATGGAGGCTTGCGTGAGCCAATACGCGAGCGATTGCTGTTTCGGCGAGAGCGACCCGAAGCTGTTGGCCTTGACGACGAGAAAGCCTGTGTCGCCGGCGCGCGCGATCAGAGGGCTTTTCGCGGAAGGCTTTTCGTTTTGCGCGAATGCCGGCGCAAAAATCGTCGCAACGCAAAGCAGAGCTGCAAATCTTGATTTCATGGCTCCCCCCGAGCGCCTACCTTACATAGGTTGGGGATGGTACCGCAAGAGTTGGCGGCTCGCATCGAAAGGTGAATGGGTGAGGGATGCGAGTGGAATGGGCAGAGTCCAAGGATATGGAGAAAATGTTTACACGGGGGCATCGAACGATGCAAGTACCTGTTGGTGTAAAGAAAAATCGTCCATGGTGACCGGGTGATCGGGCCCTAATTTTCGCATGGCGCGGTCAAGCAAACAGGCCGCGTGCGCGGTAGTTGCAAATTTTCGGCTTAGGGCTGCCTGGCGATCAGACCACTATACGTAGACATGTTAGACACAGGGAGCCAAATATTTTGTGGTGCGGTTGCGAATTTTTCTTGACATCATTTCGACAAGCGCTAATACTGCGCACCCAGATTCGGCAAATGTGAATCGATCGTACCACCCAGCACGGACGGTCATCACGCCATGCCGGACCGAGCTCGGAAACACCAAAGCGACGCGAGGGAATCTGCACCGCGCCGGGAAGGGCGCGCTTAGCGGCGCTTTTCGCTTTTTTTAGTTCGGCAGTTTCGTTCCGGGGTAGGGCGACACTGCTGGGCTCGTTCAAAATTCCTTCATCGGCGTGTATCCATCGATACACGCAAACGACATTCCGGGTTCCGTTTGAGAGGAGTAAAATGGATAGATCCTCGCAGCCGGGACCCCGGCCAACTATTCGACGGCAGAACTGCCGGCGCGGAGGCAGAGATGGCGGAGACACGAACAGCTTTGAACACCCCCATGCAAACGGAAAAGATCGCACGGCGTGCTAGCGGACTGGAATTCCACCGGCGTTTTACAGACGGCAAAGTGTCTCCATTCGACAAGGTCGAATGGGAGCGCCGCACCGCCCTAATCGGGAATGATAAAGGTCAGGTAATTTTCCGGCAGGAAAACGTGGAAGTTCCCAAGTCCTGGTCGCAGACGGCGACGAATATTGTTACGTCGAAATATTTTCATGGGAAGCCGAACTCGCCCGAACGCGAGAACTCGGTGCGCCAGCTCATCAGTCGCGTGGCGGATACGATCGTGCGCTGGGGCGAGGAGGGCGGCTATTTCGCGACGGCGGAGTCGAAGGACGCGTTCCGCGATGAGCTGACTCATCTGCTGGTCGAACAGAAGATGGCTTTTAATTCGCCGGTGTGGTTCAACGTGGGCGTGCAAGCCAAGCCGCAGTGCTCAGCATGCTTCATCAATTCCGTCCAGGACAATATGGAATCGATCATGAACCTGGCGAAGACCGAAGGGATGCTCTTCAAGTGGGGCTCGGGCACGGGAACAAACTTCTCGTCGCTGCGTGGCAGCAGAGAGTCGCTTTCGGGCGGCGGAATCGCTTCGGGGCCGGTGAGCTTCATGAAGGGCTTCGATGCGTTCGCGGGCGTGATCAAGAGCGGCGGGAAGACGCGGCGCGCGGCGAAGATGGTGATCCTCAACGTGGATCATCCGGATATCGTGGAGTTCATCGAATCGAAAACGAAAGAAGAGCGCAAGGCGCACGTCCTGATCGAGCAAGGATACGATTCGGCGATCGACGGCGATGCGTATTCGTCCGTCTTCTTTCAGAATGCGAACCATTCCGTGCGCGTTACGGACGATTTCATGCTCGCCGTGGAGGAAGACCGCGACTGGTGGACGCGCAACGTGAACGACGGCGAGCCGGTGGATCAGTACCGCGCGCGCGATTTGATGAAGATGATGGCCGAATCCGCCTGGCGGTGCGGCGATCCGGGCATGCAGTACGATACGACGATCAATCGCTGGCACACATCCAAAGCCACCGATCGCATTTACGCGTCGAATCCGTGCTCGGAGTATATGTTCCTGGACGACACCGCTTGCAATCTGGCCTCCTTGAATCTTTTGAAATTCCTCGGAGCGAATGGGCAATTCGATACCGAAGGATTTCGCCACGCGGTGGATGTAACCATCACGGCCCAGGAAATTCTGGTCGACAACGCGAGTTATCCCACGGAGAAAATCGGGCGCAATTCGCACGATTACCGTCCGCTGGGCATTGGCTATGCGAATTTAGGCGCGCTGTTGATGTCCATGGCGCTGCCTTACGACTCCGATGGCGGCCGCGATGTCTGCGGCGTAATTACGGCGCTGATGACGGGCGAATCTTACGCGCAGTCGGCGCGCATCGCCGAGCGCATGGGCCCGTTTGGCGGCTATCCGCGCAACCGCGAATCCATGCTCGATGTGATTCGGATGCATCGCGATTCCCTGCGGCCGATCAAAGAGGAAAATGTGCAGCCGTCGCTGCTCCACGCCGCGCAGGAATCGTGGGATTCGGCGCTCGAATTGGGCGAAAAGTTCGGCTACAAGAATTCGCAGGTATCCGTTCTCGCGCCTACGGGCACGATCGGCTTCATGATGGATTGCGATACCACCGGCATCGAGCCCGATCTGGCCCTGGTGAAGCAGAAGCGGCTGGTGGGCGGCGGAGTAATCAAAATCGTCAACAACACCGTGCCGCAGGCGCTGATGAAGCTTGGGTATCCACCGGAGCAGGTAGCGCAGATCGTGGATTACATTGACGCGCAGGGCAAGATCGAAGGCGCGCCCGGACTCAAGCCCGAGCATTTGCCGGTATTCGATTGCTCACTGACGCCGATGGGCGGCGGCCGGTCAATTCCCTGGCGCGGCCATTTGCGCATGATGGCGGCGGCGCAGCCGTTTCTTTCTGGCGCCATCAGCAAGACGATCAACATGCCGGAGGAATCGACGGTGGAAGACATCGTCGAGGCCTATACGGAATCGTGGAAATTTGGCCTGAAGGCCGTGGCGATTTACCGCGATAACTCGAAGCGTTCACAGCCGCTCTCCGCAGCCGGAAAAAAGGAAGAAGAAAAAGCTGCCGTCCCCGCCAAGGTTGCGGTCATGCCCGCACCGTCCGCGCTGCAAGGATCTTTCCAGGCGCCGCCACAACCGGCCGTTCCCGGTCCGGAGCAGCAGGAGCTTTTCGTGCGTGCGCGGCGCGAGAAGCTTCCCTCGGAGCGGCGATCCATCACCCACAAATTCTCGGTAGGCGGTCACGAAGGCTACATCACTGTCGGCATGTACGACGATGGCAAGCCCGGCGAAATCTTCATCAAGATGGCGAAGGAAGGCTCCACGCTCTCGGGCATCATGGACGCCTTCGCGCTTTCCGTATCGATTTCGCTGCAGTACGGCGTTCCGTTGCGCGCGCTGGTGGATAAATTCTGCAACTCGCGCTTTGAGCCATCGGGCTACACCGGCAATCCGAGGATTCGCTACGCGAAGTCGGTAGTGGATTACATCGGACGGTGGCTCGGCGGGAAATTCATATCGCCGGACTATCTGGATCACGACGATGTTGCCGCGCCAGAGCGCGGCGCCGATGCGGAATCGGCGGCGGCGGCCGTTGTCGCGATCGCACCTGGTCCTTTTGCGGTACCCGGTGCAGCGGAAGAAACCACAACGCGTCCTCGCGCGGCGATGGAGGATGCGCCCTACTGCTCCGAGTGCGGCATGCTGATGACCCCGAATGGAAGCTGCTACAAGTGCTCGAATTGCGGCTCGACTTCAGGTTGCAGCTAAGAATGAAACAATTGGGGGGGATGGAAGAGGGCGCTCTCTGTGAGCGTCCTTTTTCATTAGACGCACGGGAACGATTCGATTCACTCGCACTTCATCGTCTGAGTCTGTAAATCACTTGGTTGGTTTTGTCTACTGCAATGGGGCTTTCCGTTTAGCGTTGTGAGGTTGCACTTCCACTTCTTAACCGCGTCCATCACAGACTGCGTCAGCACCTATCCGCCGCGAATCCACAAGTCCACAGGTACAACTTGACATTTCTCAATCTCCTTCGTGTTAGCGTGAGTCGTGGGCATCTTTTGCCACGGAAAGGCGGAAGCATGGACGCATTCATTCACGCCACGGTCGGGACACCAACAGGCCCCCCACCAACTCACGGTGGCATTTCTATTCGACAGTGCTGCCGAGTAGAACCCGGCGTAACTCACTGGAAATGAAGGACGGCGCATCCTTCTACCCGTCACAAAAACCGAGTGAGGAATTGCGACCGGATCAAGAGGTTTGCGCCTTGACAATGCCGAGAGCGTCCATATACGGTACTTGTTCGCGTTGGGGCTTCAGGAGCGGACTGCACGGGTGAGCTTCACCGGCCACGCATCTGGATTCCGTAGTCAGTTTTCACCAAATAGAGAGAGGAAAGCGAATGCCTCACAAGTTGCAGAATATACTTGCACGCGTTCCGAGCGACATCGACATTGCGCAAGCCGCCACACCGATCCCGATCGACAAAATTGCCGCCGAAACAGGCATCCTGCCGGATGAGCTGGAGCTTTACGGAAAGAATAAAGCCAAGGTCCGCCTCTCGGTCCGCGACCGCTTGAAAGATACTCCCAACGGAAAGTACATCGTGGTGACAGCCATCACCCCCACGCCGCTCGGCGAAGGAAAAACCACCACGACGGTGGGGCTGAGCCAGGCGCTGGGCGCACATTTGGGCAAGAAGGTTTTTACGTGCGTGCGCCAGCCGAGCCAGGGCCCGACGTTCGGCATCAAGGGCGGAGCAGCCGGCGGCGGTTACAGCCAAATTATTCCCATGGAGGAGTTCAACCTCCATCTCACGGGCGACATTCACGCGATCACCGCCGCAAATAATCTGCTGGCCGCGGCGATTGATACCCGCTGGTTTCACGAACAATCGCAGAGCGACGAGGCGCTCTACGAGCGTCTTTGCCCGCCTGCAAAGGACGGCAGCCGCCGATTTTCTCCGGTGATGCTGCGGCGACTAAAAAAGCTCGGCATTTCAAAAACCGATCCCGAACGACCTCACGCCCGAGGAGCGCAGCCGATTTGCGCGGCTGGACATCGATCCTGACAGCATCACATGGCGCCGGGTGACAGACACGAATGACCGCATGTTGCGCCAGATTACCATCGGCCAGGGGCCGGAGGAAAAAGGTGTGACGCGTGTCACCGGATTCGATATTTCCGTGGCCAGTGAAATCATGGCGATTCTGGCGCTGACCACGAGTTTGCCGGATATGCGAGAGCGGCTTGGCGCGATGGTGATCGGCACCAGCAAGGCCGGCGAGGCAATTACCGCGGACGATATCGGAGTCGGCGGCGCGCTGACCGTGCTGATGAAAGACGCGATCTTCCCCAATTTGATGCAAACGCTGGAAGGAACGCCGGCGTTCGTCCACGCGGGGCCGTTTGCAAATATTGCGCATGGTAATTCATCGATTGTGGCCGATCAGGTGGCGCTGAAACTTGTGGGGCCCGGCGGCTACGTGATTACTGAGTCGGGCTTCGGCGCCGATATGGGGATGGAGAAGTTTTTCAACATCAAGTGCCGCTACAGCGGCTTGGTGCCTAATTGCGTGGTGATGGTCGCGACTATTCGCGCGCTGAAGATGCACGGAGGTGGTCCGAAAGTAGTTGCGGGGCAGCCGCTAGCTCACGCCTACACCGAGGAAAACTTGGAACTGCTCGAAAAGGGCTGCTCGAACCTGGCGAAGATGGTCGAGAACGCGCGCAAGTTCGGGATTCCGGTTGTGGTTGGAGTGAATCGCTTTCAGCATGACACTCCGGCAGAAGTCGAGCTGGTTCGCAAGAAGGCGATGGAAGCCGGGGCAACCGACGCCGTAATGTCCAACCACTGGGCCGAGGGCGGCGCGGGAGCGGTGGCGCTGGGCAAGGCGGTGATCGCTGCATGCGAGAAGCCGAGCAAGTTTGAATTTCTTTATCCTCTGGAAATGGGGATCAAGCAAAAGATCGAGACGATTGTGCGGGAAATATACGGCGGCGCAGGCGTCGAATACTCGCCGGAAGCCGAGAAGAAGATTGCGCTTTACGATCGCCTGGGTTTCAACAAACTGCCCATCTGCATGGCCAAGACGCATTTAAGCCTGAGCCATGACGCGAATCTGAAGGGCGCACCTACTGGATTCACTGTGCCGGTGCGGGATGTTCGCGCGAGCGTTGGAGCCGGGTTCCTGTATCCGCTGCTAGGAACGATGAGCACAATGCCGGGCCTATCGACGCGGCCGGGATACTACGAGATTGACATCGACCTCAAGACAGGGCGAGTAATCGGACTCTCGTAAAAAGAATCGGCCTCTCTGTCATGCCGAAAGGCGGTTGTCTGGGCCTGCCGCTTCATGGCTTCCTGGCATTGGCAACGCCTTCGATTGTCGCTGAAACTTGCCTTAGGACAGAATCAGTCTGGCGGAACGCGCGGGTTTCCCACTCGGCCCGGCCTGGGAGAACGTCGCGATAGGCAGACGGATCCGGCGCGAGTTGCCGGATGTTCGAATCGGCGCAAAGAAGAAACACGCGCAACGCGCCGGCGAGCAGTGAAGCGGCTGCGCCGAGATCGGCGGCCACAATGGCATGGACCGTGTCGACGGCGTCGGCACAGAGACTGATGCCGGATGCCGCCGCCCGAGCTGCGGCCAAGGGAGTTTCAATCGCCTTGCTAACCGAGGCGTTGACCTCCCGATTCCGCTCCTCCCGCTCACGATCTGTTCCTTGCGGCAAGCGCGCACTGATCATGTAATCGTTAAACGCCGCCGTATCATCCTCGGCGAGCTGCATCATGTGCTTGGACTCGGCGCGGGCAGACTCGGCTAATTTCTCGACCCTCGAAAGGTCCCCACTGAACCCTTTTTTCCTGCCGGTGACTTTCAGAACCTTGGCAAGCAGCCCCAGAGCGAAGCTGGCGGACGTGGCGGCGACGGCCACCCCGGCGGGTATCGGCTCGCTGCTTGCAGCCGCACTTCGAAATTGCTCGAGCGTCGATTCCCAAACGGGAGACGGCATCATGGAAGTGCTCCTTCCGTGTCCTTTGAAAAATACACAACCCATATGAGGTGAAGAGTTTGAAATATCCTTTGCCAGCCTTAGGGTAGCACCCGACCGATGGAAGTGCAGTAAGAGTGAAAGCGATGGGCCGCTTTATCGCGGCATCTTGCATGGTAGAGTAAGCGATTCATCGAGGGGAGACCGGAGACGATGAGAAACGGAGAGCGCGAAGCGCACAAGGTGCTGATTCGCCGCTCCGCGATCGAAAAACGTGTGAAGGCCGTGGCGCGCCAAATCACCAGAGAATACAAAGGCCAACGAGTACACCTGGTCGGCGTCCTAAAGGGCGCATGTTTCTTTCTTGCGGATCTCGCGCGGGAAATCGATCTCGAGACGTCCATTGATTTCATCTCGGTGGCAAGCTATGGCAAGGGGAAGGATTCTTCGGGACAGGTCCGCTTGCTGAAGGATCTGGACAGCGGCATTGCGGGACTGAATGTGATTCTGGTCGAGGACATTCTCGACACAGGACGGACGCTGCTCTACCTGCTGCGTATTTTGCGCCAGCGCAAGCCGAAGTCCTTGCGCGTGGCGGCGCTGCTCGACAAGCCCTCCCGGCGAGTGACGCCGGTGAAGGGCGATTACATTGGCTTTACCATTCCAAATGAGTTTGTGGTTGGCTACGGATTGGATTATGCCGAGCGCTATCGCAACCTCAAAGATGTGTGCGTCTTGACGCCCTCTTCGCATTCGCCTCAATAGAGCGTTTGCCAGCCGTCGCGGACGTGGCCTATTTCGGCCTTGCGTTTGGCCTCTGGCGCAGCCGAGGTTCGGTTCCGCGCCTGATATAATGGCTCCATCGCGTTTGCGCCGAAGTGCTGGGGAGATGCGGGCTAATCTGGCGGCATTGTCGCCGAGGCAAGGCGCGCGTGCGCGTCAGCAATTCAAATGGATTCCACAGAACTCAATTCGGTGCAGGAAGTCCCTGCCGAGACTCTGGCAGTCCTGTCAGAGATTAGCCACGAAATCAACTCGTCGCTAAATCTGGACCAGGTGCTTGCCAGTGCGGCTCAGCAGGTGAAGCGGCTGATGGACTATGAGATTTTCGCCGTTCTGCTGCCTGTGGAAAACACGAACGAACTGTACGTGCGCTTTGCGATCGGTCACCGTCCCGAAGTGATCGAGCACTGGCGCATCCCCGTGGGTGACGGCATCATCGGCGCCGCCGCCAGCACCGGCCAGGCCATTTGCATCGGTGACGTGACGAAAGACCCGCGCTATCTTCCCGCAGTGGACGCGGTTCGCTCTGAACTGGCCGTGCCGCTGATCGTTCGCGGCCGCGTCATCGGCGTAATGGATATCGAGAGCCGCCAACCGGACTATTTCACGCCGGCCCAGCAGACGATTCTGACGCTGGTGGCGAGCCGCATCGGAACCGCCGTGGAAAATGCGCGGCTCTTCGAGAATGCGCGGAAGCAGGCGGAAACGCTGCTGCTGCTCAATGAAATCGGGCGGGAAACGAGCGCAACACTGCAAGTGGAAGAAGTCCTGCGCCGCGCGGCGCAACTGGCAAAGCGTCTGATCGATTATCAAATCTTCAGCATCTTGCTTTACGACGACGCGGCTGCGGCTTTTCGCCACCGCGTAACGGTGAAATTCGGGCAGCAGGTGCAGGAAAAGTCCACAGTTCCCGCCCATGAAGGAATCGTGGGCGCGGCTGCCAAGCTGCACCGTGCGGTTGTGGTTCCCGACGTTTCACTCGACCCGCGTTACCGGATGCTGAACCCGGAAACGCGGTCGGAACTCGCGGTACCCATGATTTACAAGAACCGGGTGGTGGGTGTGATGGATCTCGAAAGCCCGCAGCTGAATTACTTCACGCCGGACCACGTCCAAGTGCTTTCGATTTTGGCGGCTCACCTCGCCGTGTCGATCGAAAACGCGCGCCTCTATGAGCAACTGGCTCGCGACGAAAGCCGCATGGAGCGCGACCTCAACGCGGCGCGCCGCATTCAGGGGGCGCTACTCCCCGTTCTGCCTGGGCCCGAGTTCGGTTTGGATATCGCCGCACGAGTTGTGTCTTCGAGAGAACTGAGCGGGGACCTCTACGATTTTATTCGCTACGGTCCCCAGGATCTGGGCATCGCTCTGGGCGACGTCAGCGGCAAGGGAAGCGCAGCGGCTCTTTATGGCGCAGTGGCGGTCGGCACTTTGCGTAGTCTGGGCTCTCAGAAACCTCAGCCTGCGGCGATGCTGCGCGCCCTCAATGGGTTTTTGGGAGAACGATTGATCGAAGGCCGCTTCATGACCATTTGCTTCGCCACATGGAATCGCAAGCAGCGCCGCCTGCGTGTTGCCAATGCCGGCCAGGAACAGCCGGTCCTTTGCCACGCCGGGCGATGCGAAAAAATCCCGCTAACCGGATTCCCGCTGGGGATTTTTCAAGAGGCGACGTACGACCAGCGATCCATGGTCCTCGATCCTGGCGATGTCGTCGTGTTTTACTCGGATGGAGTTGGCGACGCCCAAAATTCCGCTGGAGAGTTCTTCGGATACGGCCGCGTCGCCCAAATTCTTACGGACTGCGTGGATCTGTCGGCGGACGGAATCGCGGACAAAATCCTGGAGGCCGCGGATGCGTTTTCCGGCGGCCAGCATCCGGCGGACGACCGCACCTTGGTGGTTCTGAAAGTGCGCTGATGAAATGGTACGGCGGTTCAACGTTCGCCCCACCGGAGCTTGCTTCGTAAGACTTCAAAATAGGTCTTGCTTGGCGGGCGTATCAGCGCAACGCGGTTTGACGATTTTGTAATCGCCACGCGATCCTTGGCCTTCAACTCAAATCCTATTTGCCCATCTAGCGTAATGTAGACGGGATCGTCCGCGGCGGCGAAATCCAGTTCGACTCTTGCCGTGCCCGGGATCACCAGGGGGCGGTTGGTGAGCATATGCGGGCATATCGGCGTGATGATGAAAGCATCGAGATCGGGATCCATGATGGGTCCGCCGGCTGCCAGCGAATAGGCCGTCGAGCCGGTAGGCGTTGCCACGATGATTCCGTCAGCGCGATAGCGGCCCACGGCATCACCATTCACCTATACATCGAAATCGAGCATGCGCGCCAGCGCGCCTTTGTTTGCCACCGCGTCATTCAGCGCGCATTGCCGCTCGGCGGATTGCCCGTCGCGCACAATCTCCGCATCGAGCATCATGCGTTCGCTGGTGCGATGCTTTCCCGCAAGCACCTGCTCGAGCAGCGGATACAGTTCGTTCAGCGTCACGCTGGTGAGAAACCCAAGACCGCCCAGATTCACCGCAAGGATGGGTACTCGGTGGCCATCGAGCGCCCGGGCGGCCGAAAGCAACGTGCCGTCTCCGCCCAGCACGATCAACAATGTCGATCTTTTCGCCGAGCGCATCGCGGGAAAGCGCCTGACTCACGACCTCCATGCAGGCTTGCGTCTCTTGGTCGATGAGACACTCGACTTTATCGCGCTCTCGCAGCCACTCGATCAGCGGGGGCACGACGGACGAAACAATATCCTTGATGGGCTTGCAGATGATGCCGGCGGAGTGAATCATTCGTCGGGAAGCAGCATTCTATTCTAGAGTCGCGCGTTTCGCGTGGAGAAAAAACTCCTGGTTTCCTTCCGCGCCCGGAGATGCGGCTGGGTTGCACGCCGACGATCTCCAAACCCGAGTCCGGCCGCTGCGCGCACCACGCGGTCGATGGCCTTCTTGTGCAACGCGGGTTCGCGAACGATTCCGCCTTTGCCGATGTCGCCGCTTTTCCAGTTCGAATTGCGGCTTGATCAGAATCAGAAAATCGGCGCCGCGCGGCTGCGATCGGCACGATCGCGGGAAGAATCTTTGCTGACGCGAAATGAAGGAGACATCCATGGTGACGAATTCGGCCGCTTCGGCCAGATCACTCGGGCAGAAGATAGCGCGCATTTGCTTCGATCGTGGTCACGCGCGGATCGCTGCCGCAGTTTCCAATCCAACTGATCGATTGTCACGTCCACGGCGTAGACTTTGCGCGCCCCATTCTGCAGCAGGCAATCGGTGAAGCCGCCGGTGGAGCTCCCTATGTCCAGACAAATCTTGTCTTCGCGGCGACTGACGCCGAAATCCTCAAGCGCGCCTTCGAGCTTTAGTCCGCCTCGGCTGGAGTAACGAAGCTGTTTCTCCGGCTGATTTCTATTTGCGCATCGGCCGGAACTTGGGTGCCCGGCTTTTCCGTCGCGTGCGCCGTTCACGCGCACCTGTCCGGCCAGCAGCAGAGCCTGTGCGCGCTCTCGCGACGGCGGCGAGGCCGCGCTCGACGAGCAACACGTCGAGGCGCTGCTTCGCCGGCTTTCGTGGATGAGGCTTCGCGCGCTGGAACTTTGGCTCGATGGTTCTTGGCAGTTCATAGTGCACGTCGAAGATGCCGCTTACGACGCGGCGCGCGACGAGGAACTCGGCAAGTTGACGCAAGCGCGATGGCGCGTTCGCCGTAATCGGTCGAGTTCGCGCCAGCGCCTTCGCTTCCAGCTCGGCTGCAATCGCGCGCGATTTTTCCAGGCCGTAGAGCGCCGGATACGTGGCTTTTTTTTGCGCCTCGATCCTTCCCGGCTGTTTTGCCCAGGGCCGCCGACGATTCCTCCACGTCGAGTATGTCGTCCACCACTTGAAACGCCCATCCAATGTTTTCGCCGAATGCGGCCAGCCGCTCACGTCCGCATCGCTCGGCGCCGCCGGCAATCGCGCCCGCAACAATCGACGCGCGAATCAAGGCGGCAGTTTTCGACCGATGGATGTACTCCAAGCGCCGGCGCCATCCACCGGCTTTGCGTTCGGCTTCCAGGTCGGCTACCTGTCCGCCGACCATGCCGTCGATCGGTGCCGGCGGCGTGCGCAATCTCGGCGATCACACGAACGCGACGGCGCTGCCGCTTCCAGCGGCACGCTTGCCAGTGTTTGAAAAGCCAGCGTGAGCAGCGCGTCGCCCGCCAGAATCGCCATGGCTTCGCCAAACACTTTGTGGTTCGTCGGCTTGCCGCGGCGCAGATCGTCATTGTCGAGCGCGGGGAGATCGTCGTGAATCAGCGAATAGGTGTGGATAAATTCCAGCGCGCAACCGGCCTGGATGGTTCGGCGTCGAGATCTCTCATTGAACATGCGAGCCGTTTCGAGGCACAGAATTGGCCGAATCCGCTTGCCGCCCGCGAACACGCTGTAGCGCATCGCGCGATGAATCGACGACAGGCGGAGTGTCTTCGGAGGGAGAAGCTTCTCGAGTGCGGCTTCAATTACGGCGTGATCGGTCTCGAAGAAATCGGGGAGTTTCATGCGGAAGATTCAGGCGCAATTGTCAAGGACGCCGCTCGATATGAATACCGCCGGGAGCGGAGGCTATCAGCGATTCATCTTCGGGCTCGAATGGTTCCGCGGCGATTTTTCCGTCCGCCTTCTTCAGCAGAATTTCCACGCGACCTTCGGCTTCTTCGAGCTGCTTCTGGCATTCGCGGGAAAGTTTCACGCCTTCTTCGAAAAGCCTCATGGCCTCATCGAGCGAAAGGTCGGCGCTCTCCAGCTCGCTTGACCACTTCTTCCAGGCGCGCGAGTGACTTTTCAAATTCGCCTTTGCGTGCGGCTCGGCTGGTTTGTTGGCAGGTGAACTCATCGTCCCGGTCGATTCTCGCGCCATATTTGCACGGGCGTCATTCTAGCTCAGGGCACAGAGCGTCAACAAGAAGTGCTTCTTGACCCGCGACGGTGCGCGCTTGCGAAGACGCGAGCGAAAGGCGGACAATCGGCTTATGCCGCTCGAATTTACAACCTCCTTCTTGGAAGACTCCATCGCAATTCTCCGTTACTACAAGAGGCTGGGGACTCAAGCCATTGCCCAGGCATCGGACGAATCGCTTTGCACAGCCTTAGACGAAGAATCCAACTCGATCGCCATCATCGTCAAACACCTGGCGGGCAACATGCGTTCGCGCTGGCCGGATTTTCTTACCACCGATGGAGAGAAACCCGACCGCGATCGCGACGCTGAATTCGTGGCCCCGCCTTGCTCTCGCGAGGAAATATCCGCCCTATGGGAGGCAGGCTGGAACTGCGTGTTTGAGGCGCTCGAGCCACTCACCGAAGCGGAACTGAACCGTGTTGTGCTCATCCGCGGCGAACGCCATTCCGTGATGCAAGCGATCAATCGCCAGATAGCGCATTACGCCTATCATGTTGGCCAGATCGTCTATCTCGCGAAGCATTTCTCGCATGGACGGTGGAATTCATTGAGCGTGCCGCGCGGGAAGTCGGCGGATTACAACAATCGAGTGATGTCCGGCCGGGCTTCTCAGCGTTAGGCAGCTGTCCGATGAGCACCCTTCATATTCTCGGCATATTTCTGCTAGTCGGCATAAACGCATTTTTTTCCGCGACGGAATTCTCGCTCGTCGCCGTCAGGCTTTCGCGCGTTCGTCAGCTTGTGGAAAAGGGCGACCCGCGTGCCAAGATCGTCGAACATCTACTGGGCGATCTCAGTCGCGTCGTTTCCGGCGTGCAAGTCGGCATCACCATCGCCAGCCTCTCGCTTGGATATTTGGGAGAGGTCACGTTGGCGTCGGTTCTCCGGCCAATGGTTGAGAAAATGGCGCGACCGTGGGCCGCCATCGTAGCCCACGGTGTCGCGCTCGTGGTCGTGTTCGGATTGCTGACGGTCTTGCAGGTGATATTCGGCGAGCTCGTCCCGAAGAATTTGAGCCTGGCGCGTGCCGAACGCGTCGCGCTGCTCATAGCGCGGCCGTTTAACTGGTTTCTTAACATCCTTCGCTGGGCGATCGATCTCCTCGACACCTCTGCAGAAAAAATCGCTGCCTGCGCTGGCGTGAAGTCAGCTCCCAAGCCACACCCTGGTGAGGTCCGTCGAGGAACTTACAGGTGATGGTGCAACAGGCGCGGGACCGCGGCCTGATTCCGGCGGCGGAAGCCAGATTCGTTCAAAACGCGATTGAGCTTGGCCGAGTGCAAGTGCACGAAGTAATGGTGCCGCGCCCGGATGTGCACGCCCTGCCCGCCGACGCGACGCTAGCAGACGTGATGCGAATGTTCGCCAGCACCCAGCGATCCCGGCTGCCGGTCTATGAAGGCTCGCTCGACCACATTCTCGGCTTTGTGCATATCAAGGATGTGGTCTGGACTCTCTTCGACCGCCTACGCCGCTGCCGAATCAATCGCCTAGTCCGCGCCTTTCGGCTCAAGGCCGTTCTTCGCGAGGTCCTGATCGTTCCCGAAAACAAACCGGTCGAGCGAGCTTCTCGTCGAATTTCGCTCGCACCGCACGGGGATGGCAATGGTAGTGGACGAATTCGGCAGCATTTTGGGGCTCATCACTTTGGAAGACATCCTGGAACAATTGGTGGGCGAAATTCACGACGAATTCGACGTGGTTGAACGCCCCCTCGCTGCACCTGACGGAGGAATGATTTTCGACGCCGCGACAAAAGTCCGCGATCTCCAGGCGCAATACAATATTGCGCTGCCGGACGACTCATCGTACGAAACCGTCGGGGGATTTGTGCTGAGCCGTCTTGGATTTATTCCGCGCGGCGGCGAGACCTTCAACGCCGACGGTTACAATTTCACCGTCATGCAAATGGCGCGCCGACGAGTGTCTCGGGTAAAAATCAAGCCGCTCAGCCCGGAGCCAAGTTTGTCGCAGGTTGGCCCCAAGCCCGTTGCCACTTCGGAGACCTCTTCGCTTGCCGGAGAACGCCCCGCAAAGTGATTCGTTACAGGTGCTTCCAGCCTTCAGGTCAACTCGACTGTAACTTCGGCGCCGCGCCCCACACCCAACGCGCGAGCCGCGCTGCCCTTATTAACCGCGATCTCGAGATATCCGCTCGACCCGATGAGTCCAACCGCTTCACCTGCGGCGCCATTCGCGAATGTCGGCACCAACTTGGTGATGGCGGCGTTTCCGGCGCGAATCGTGAACTTACCATCCGCCGACGCCAAGGTGGGAACATCCTCGGGCGTAAAATTTGTCACCAAATTTCCAAAATGATCGACGCGCAGCACGATCCCCTTCACCGCGTTCCCGGCAGCTTTTGGCTTCGGAATCGCGAACCGCACGAAGTCCGTAATCGGCTCGCCAAAAGCGGACGTCTGCCATGATTTTGTCATCCAGGCCGCAACCGGCGCGAAAATGTCGCGCCCATGAAACGTCTTGCTCACGGGACTGCGGAAGTAGTGCTCGGAGACGATATTCCACGCGTAGAGCGCCTCGGATTGGTCGTAAACGGATGAGAGCACGCCATTGTCCGGAGCCACAAAATAATGCGTGTCCCCGGCGACGAGAATCGGCCGGCGCTCCGTTCCTACGCTTGGATCGACGACAACCACATGGACGGTCTTCGACGGAAAATATTTGTACGCTTGCCCGATCGCCAGGGCGCCATCCAAGATATCGTGCGCCAGCACGCTATGCGTGATGTCCACTATATTCACTTCCGGATTGATGCTGAGGATCACGCCCTTCATGGCGCCTACCAGATGATCGCTCGTGCCGTAGTCCGTTGTCAGGGTAATGATGGGCCGCGCCAAGGTTAGCTCCTGTGCCGGTTAAGAGTGCGCCGTTGAAATGTCATGTCTCGGCCTCCGGCACACCTTCGACGCTAACGGACCGTTGCGTTGGTGTCAAAGCGAACGGCTGCGGCTGCTGCCATTGAGTAACGCAAAGGCGTTGGAGCATTGGGGCCGCCGTCCGACGGATCACTCCTCCACGAGGTCGATCTCGCCCACCCCGCCATGAACGGTGAGTTCGATTGCCTGCGGCGTCTTTCCGTAAGCATCATTCACGTACGAATCGCCGCTGTTTTTGAGCCCGTCGGCGCGGACGGAGCCGATCCCGCCCGACGCGATCACTCGCACACCCTCGTCCTTCGGCAGACGTATCCAGGCCGATCCCACTCCGCCTTCAATATTGCCTTGCATGCTCTTCTTTTCCATTCCTGTCAGATCGAGGTGAAGTTCGCCCACCCCCATATGGATCTGGAGGTGGTTCACGTTGAGGCCCGCGAGACGCACGTGATTCTGTCCCGCGCCCATGTTCAGCTGCAGGTCGATGGGCGCATCGCCTCCCAAGTGCACACCCCAATCATTAGCGCCACCCCCGAAATGGACGTGGTCGTCCCCTTGTGTCACGTTGAGCTGCCCGTGGGTCCCCGAGACTTCGTAGTTCACCTCTGGCTTTCCCTCGAACGAGTCGTAGTGGAAATCGGCATCGAGTAGATGTGCGGACCCGCCACTTAAATTCAGATTCCCAGCTGGGATCTGAAGATTGGCGGTAACGGATTTCGCAGCCCCGAGGTCAATGGTTTGCGTATCATGTTGCGCGCCCCGCGTGTACCGTTCATGCCAGAAGGGGCCGTCGTCCCACGCCCGGTCATGCCAGCGACGGCCGCCATGCCAAAACGCCAGGAAGAAAAAGGCGATCAGAATGATCCACGCAATCCCGGTTCCGGAAACCCAAGGCGCAGTGGAATGCTCGCGGGCGTAATAGCTATCCCAAATTTTACCGAGGCCGATAAAAATCAAAATCAGCGGCCAATACCGCCAAATAACGGGCCACGGATCAAAACCGGGGTAGAGGTTCAGCAACAAAAACAGAACCCCAAGCACAATCAGAAGAATTGGACCAACAAAAGATCGATGTCGCGGATACCTCATCTGAGGTCCTGTTTGCGCCATTGAGCACCTCTCTGCATGAGGATACGCTGAACGGAGTCCGAAAGTTTCAGCCGTGAGCCGGCCAAACGGGAGTGTCACAACCAGCCGCTATTCCCATCCCGATGGCCAACGCGCGGGCTGCTATTTGCGTCTAAGTTGTCGAGTGTTTGTCCTTGAAGAAAAAAAGAGACGATTCACGGGAAACTGGCCGGACTCCCCTTCGCCCATTCTATTTCACACCCATCGGGAGCTCAGAATTTGCCTCCCGCTATTTCCGCAGGTATTATGGTAACTCTATGCGTTCCGCGCCTAGGCTTTGGTTGTATGGTTTTGCGCTCATTTTTCTTCTGAGCGGCTGCCCCCTCCGGGCCGCGGACAATTCTGCGATTTTCCCTTTGCGCGATGTGAAGCCGGGTATGAAGGGCGAGATGTACACGATCTTCAGCGGTGATCAAATCGAAAAAACCGAATTGGAAGTAATCGGCGTCCTTCACAATGCCGTGGGACCGAAGCTGGACGTCATCCTGGTGCGGCTGCTCGGCGATAAGGTCCAGCAAACCGGGGTGGTAGCCGGAATGAGCGGAAGCCCCGTTTATTTCGACGGGAAGCTAGCGGGCGCGTTGGCGCTGAAGCTCGGTACATTCACAAAAGAAGCCATCGGCGGTGTAACGCCTATCGAGGACATGCTCGAGGTGGAACAGTCCCGCCCGGCAGTTTCACCGACCGCCAGGCCATCATCTGTGTGGGAACCCGGGGAAGCAGCGCAGACGTTTGCAACCGCGGGAGCCGGGTCGAAGCAACTCCTTGTCCCCATCGAGACGCCGCTGATTACGACCGGGTTGTACCCGGAAACTCTGGCCAAATTCGGCAACATTTTTTCGTCGTGGGGCATGACGGCGATGGCCGGAGGCACGGCTGCGCCGTCTCCTGACGATAAGGACCTTAAGCCGGGTGACATGGTTGGATTCGATCTGGTGCGCGGCGATCTCTCGATCAGTTCCGGCTGCACGGTCACCATGGTTCAGGACAACCGGATTCTGGCCTGCGGACATCCGCTCTTTGGCTTCGGGAAAGTTGAAATGCCGCTCTCCCGCGCGCACGTGATGATGACCCTGGCTTCTGCGGCGGCTTCCACAAAAATTATCACCACCGGCGCTACGATAGGAACGCTGACGCAGGACCGCCCAACCGCGGTAATGGGCACCTTGGGACCCGGACCGCCCATGATTCCGCTCGACGTTACTCTCGACACGCCTGCCGCTGAAAAGAAATACCATTTCGAAGTGATCGAAAGCCCGCAGCTGACGCCAACCTTGGTGGCCGCCGCAGCGTACAACGGAATCATCGGCAGCCCGGCTTATGGCGAAGGCTCGACCCTGCAATTGAGCGGAACCATCGAAGTGAAGGGGCACACACCGGTGCAGCTGGACGACCTCTTCGCGCCCGCCGATCAAACCACTCCAGCGCCGTTCTATCTTGCGACCGAGGTTCAAGCCGACTTCGGGCGCATTTACTCGAACCCCTATGAATCGCCTCAAATCGGCCGAATCGAGTTGCATGTAAAGGCTCTGCCCGAAAGGCGCTGGGCCACGATCGATAGCGCCTGGCTGGACCGCAGTGTTGTGAACCCCGGTGACACCGTAAAAGTGAAAGTTCTGCTGCGGCCCTACCGGGGTGCCACATTTGTGCAAGATATCCCGGTGACGATTCCGGCGCAGACGGCAAGCGGAACGCTGGAACTGGTCATCAGCGACGCCGAATTTCTGAACCGAAATGTGCAGTCACTGGCGGCCAGCACCCAAGGACAACTTCCCGGCCTGGAAGAGATGATCCAACTCATCAACCGCGAGCGGCACAACGACCGTCTCTACGCCACCTTGTTGCAGCCGACACCCACCGTACTAGTGGAAGACAAGGAAATGCCCAACATCCCAGCCTCGGCGATCAACGTGCTCAATCAGCGCCAGAATCCTGGCGGCGCCAGACTTCTGTGGGAATCCACCGCGGGTGAATGGTCGGTGCAAATGCACCAAGTAATCGCCGGCCAGGACATGCTGACCATCACGGTGAAATAACGCACCGTTCCAAGGGAGATAAAATGCTGATGACGACTCGGCGAATGAATCTGGTGTGTCTGCTGGCCGTCGCGTCCGTGCTTGCGGGCACAGCGCGGGCCGAGCACACGCGCTATTGGCGCCAGGCGGATTTCTCCGATTTTCACAAGGGCACTGCGACGGGAGTGGCAATTCGCAGCGATGGCAAAATCGGTCCCGCTCCCAAGTTCGATGCGTTCGCCGATCCGAATCTCGCCTACGTTTGGTCACTGCGCCTGGATTCGAAAGCGCGACTCTACGCAGCCGGCGGATCGGATGCAAAAGTCGTTCGTTTCGACGAAGCCGGAAAAGCCACTACTGTCTTCGAGTCCAGCGAACTCGCGGCCCAGTCGATTGCGTTCGACGCCTCGGACAATCTTTATGTAGGCACCTCTCCGGATGGGAAGGTCTATAAGGTCACTCCCGACGGCGTCAAGACCACATTTTTCGAGCCAAAGACAAAATATATCTGGGCGTTGGCTGTCGACAGGCAAAATGCTGTCTTCGTAGCTACTGGCGATACCGGGAAAGTCTTCGTTGTAGCGCCCGATGGGAAGAGCCGGCTTTTTTGGCAGACCCGCGAGCGCCACGCGCGATCTCTGGCATTCGACGCGAAGGGCAACTTATTGATAGGGACGGAACCGAATGGCCTCATCGTGCGCGTGGACGTGACCCGCAAGGCACCTGCTGACCTTCCCGAGGCCGGAACGTCATTTGTACTCTATGAAACAAACAAGGCTGAAGTAACTTCTCTCGCCTTGGACAGCACCGGAAACCTCTACGCAGCATCCATTGGAGACAAAGGTCACTTACCCGAATTGCCGCGCGTTCTTCCGACTCCGGCGCCCCAGGTCGCCGCCCCGGCAATCTCTTCGCAGGGCATTGTGGTTACACCAGGGCAACAGCCGTCGCAGCCAGTCCCTTACCGCCCGTTTCCGAGTGTTTCGGCAACTGGCGGTGCGGAGGTCGTGAGGATCGCCCCCGACGGCTCGCCCGAAACGCTTTGGACATCGCGTGACGGCCTTGTCTTTGCCCTGGGATTTTCGATCACCGGGAAGCTTTTGCTGGGGACGGGCGATATGGGGAGTCTGACTGAGCTGGAGGGAAACGGTGTGTATTCGAACGTCGCCACCACCGCCTCCGCGCAGGTCACCAGCCTGATTACTGGCGGGGGCGGCAAAGTCTTTGTCGCTACCGCCAATCCAGGAAAAATTTTCACGCTCGGACCGGGTTATGAACCGAATGGCAGTTTTGAATCGAGCACCTTTGACGCTCGAGTTTTTTCCCGCTGGGGCCGGGTGACCTGGTGGGGTGAAGGCAGTTCGGCGAAAGCCAAAGTCGAGTTTTACGTTCGCTCTGGAAACACATCCAGCCCGGCGGAGGATTGGAGCGCTTGGGCCGGACCCTACAAAGACTCCGGAACTCAAGCGGTGGATTGCCCGGCCGCGCGCTTCGTGCAGTGGAAGGCCGTATTTTCGGACGTCAGCGAGGAAAGCGCGCCCGCCATATCGTGGGTCAGTCTTGCCTACCAGCCTAAGAATGTCGCGCCCGTAGTTGACGATATCGCGATTCAGGACCCCGGTATTCGCGTCTCCGGATTTTCCTCGCAACCAAGCGGACCGGGCAGCCCCATGCCGGTCGCGCTGAGAATCCCTCAGGGCCCCGGGGGAGCCCCGTCCGGGCCGCCAGTAGACGCGGAAGCCCGAACGTCTGAATCGAATACCGACGCGGCGCCCCAAGGGTTCACCCAGAAGGGCTACCAGAGCGTCCTGTGGAGTGCTCATGACGATAATGACGACCAACTTCTCTTCACGATCTACTACCGGGGAGAAGGCGACAGCGATTGGCGGCTGCTGAAAGACAAGATAACCCAGCGGTATTACTCTTGGGATACCACTTCGATGCCTGATGGAGCCTATTACTTGAAGATCGTCGCCTCGGATTCTCCTTCGAATCCAGCGGCCGAAGCCCTGTCGAGCGAGCGTGAGAGCGACCGGTGGGAAGTAGCCAACACGCCGCCGCGCATCGAGAATTTGCGGGCCGGTTCGGGTATTCTGAATACCAAAGCGTCGTTCGATGCTGTTAGTTCCTCGGGTCCGATCGCCCGCGCGCTGTACAGTATCGATTCCGGAGACTGGAAAATCGTCTTTCCCACAGGCGAGCTTTCGGATGCCCCGAAGGAGAGCTACTTTATGCAATTGCCGGGGCTGCCGGTCGGTGAACACACGCTGGCGGTTCAGGTAGCGGACCGGCTTAACAATACAGCCACCGCCAAGACTACGTTCACTGTCGAGCCGCACTCCCAATAGCCTGCTCAGGTCCTCCGCCCGCGAATCCTCGTGCGGAGTGAGGCCCGCTGCTAATTAGACCAATCTCGCGTGGCCGCAACTGCTTCAAAGCGGTCAACAATCGCGCCTACTCCTGCGATCCCTCCCAAATCGGAACGATCTTCTACGTGGACCACTCGCGCACTGCACCGCACTTGTTCGGGATTTCGTCCTGTGAGCTCTCGCGGAAGTATCAAATGCATTTCCAGAGGCTCGCCGACGCTCAGTTTCATGCGCGAGGTAAAATACACGCCGTTTTCGGATAAGTTAAGCACCTCGCCCTCGTGCGTCACAGCATTGCGCGCCGCTTCGCGCAGGCCCAGGGATTCGCGGCCTCCATTCGCGACGATGCGGAACCGCACGGGCACCACACAAGGCTTTCGGGGCGAGATGCGGCGTTCTACACCTGACATGACGTCCTCCTGAGAGCAAATCGTCCGTTTTTCGAAATCGCCGGAAGGGGTTGATGCGAGCATGTCAGCGGGTGCGGAGCCAGTCAATGATTTTAATGTGAGAAAGTCGCGTATCGTGCAGTGTAGCGCGGATGCAAGGAACGCAGTGCTAATGCACGGTGTTTCTAAGCTGAGCGATGCGCTGGCCGAACGCTTAAAGCCTGCGGATGAATTATTAGCCCGCGCTGATCTGCGGCTACGTCTCGTCAGGACGCCAATCGGGGGACGGAAAGTCGATTTTCCAGAAGTCTGGCGCCGGGGAGTCAAACTCCAACGGCACGTGAAATCCCTCCGGCATTTTCTGCGCGGACCGCACCACTCTGCACGCTACGCGCTGCTTTGTGGCGCCATGTTCGAGCACCAGTCTTGTATCAGCTGCCAGATTGCGGTCCATCACCACCATAGCGCCGTGCGGATTCACACTCAGCGTGGCTACGTCGATCGTTTCTCGCTGTCCCTTCAAGGCCACGTGAATGCTGGCGCGGATCCGCAGTAACACCCGCTGGCCGCGCCGTCGATCCGAAGGCGCTGGCCCTGGCGTCAAAGGCGCCACTCGGATAGTCGGCTCGGGAGGGGCCTGTGTTCCGGGCTGAACCTTCACCTGCGGCTGATTCGGTAGCTTCGCGGTCATTCTCAGGGCGGCGGTCCTCAAAGATCAACCCCCCAGAAGTTAAGATCGGCCGCAATCAATTCGACTCCAATATCCCAGCCATCCGGGCGTTGCACTCCCTTCCAAACCACCAAGCCGTTTGCGGTCTGTTTGGTCACAAGGTTGGTGATCCGCAAACTCTCGCGCACCTGGATCTCTCGGGGGCTGGATAGCAGGCAGCCGTAGGGATTGACCACGCGCGTAAAGCCCGCCTCGACGCGCAGCGGCCCCGCGGTGCCATTCCATTCAATAGTTACGGGAACGCGGGAGTTCATGCGCGGCCCGCGCCGCTTGCTTCTCTTTCGTATGTCGCTTGGAAGGTCTTCCCCGAAGGCCATTCTGATCGAATCTCCGCGGAATGGCGAACCGGAATCCCGCGGTCCCATCGCGTAGCCGCCTCGCTAGGCGCCAAAATCATCCTAAATGCGCGGGAGATTTACGGTCAATGGTACGAATAGACAGGCGGTTTTCCTGTACCGTAAGCGAACAACGGGTCGAATCGCCCAGAATCGCCAATCTAGTCGGCGGAGAGGATTTCTTCTGCAATCCGAGGCTTGGCGATCCCGGCAATCCTGCCAAACCGGCGCTCCATCCAGCTCTGGAACGTATCCATGTACGTGTAAAACACCGGGGTGAGATACAGCGTGACCAGTTGCGAAAAGATCAGTCCGCCGCAAACCGCAAGCCCCAACGGGCGCCGGGAATCCGCTCCCGAGCCCGTCCCAACGGCAATCGGCAGCGTACCCATCAGCGCCGCCATGGTGGTCATCATAATCGGCCGGAAACGCACCAGGCAGCCCTGGTAGACGGCCTCCGCTGCGCTCAAGTGCCCTTCCTTCTCGCGCGCGATGGCAAAATCCACCATCATAATGGCGTTCTTCTTCACGATCCCAATCAGCATGATCACGCCAACGAAACCATAGAGGTCCAGGCTCATCCCGAACAGCTGCAGCGTCAGCAGCGCGCCGAACGCCGCCGAAGGCAAACCCGATAGAATTGTGATTGGATGGATGAAGCTCTCGTAGAGGATGCCGAGCACAATGTAAATCACCAGGATCGCGATCACGAGCAGGATGCCCAGGCCGCTCAGAGAGGACTCAAACGCCTGCGCATTGCCCTGAAACTGAGACGTGATGGACTGCGGAAGCGTTCGCGCAAGGTCGTTCACCTCGTTGACGGCTTCGCCGATCACATAACCTGGCTTCAGATTGAAAGAAACAGTTACTGCGGGAAGCTGGCCAAGGTGATTCACGCTCAAGGGTCCGACACTCGTGGTTAGACTGGCTACTGCATTCAACGGAACCAGATTGCCCGTGCTCGAACGGACGTACAGGAGCGAGAGCGCGGTCGGGTCGCGCTGGTATTTGTCTTCAAGCTCCATGATTACCCAATATTCGTCGTTGGGCGCGTAAATCGTCGACACCTGCCGCTGGCCGTAAGCGGTGTAGAGCGCATCCTCTACCTGCGCTGCGGTAATCCCGAGTGCGGATGCCTTGTCGCGATCGATGTTGACGTTGACCTGCGGATTCTTGATCTGCAAATCGCTGGTCACGTCCTGAAGTGCGGGCAGGTTCTCCATCTTCTGCTCGAAGTCCGTGGCCACGCGATACAGCTCCTCAGTGTCGGGACTCTGCAATGTCACTTGGTACGGACTGTTCGTCACCTGTCCGCCGATTTGAATGGGTGGCGGGTTCCGCAGGTAGACCGCCAGTCCTGGAATCCCTAGCAAGCTTGACCCGGAGTTCCTGGAGCACCTCGTTGATGTCCGGATGGTGCCTGAAAAGAGGCGCTGTTGCGCGAAGCACGCTTCCTACCACGGGAACGCTGCCATATTCCCTTACGAGGCGGGTCATCGTCGCACTGGGAATTTCGGGCCGTTCCGATGGCGACTTCAGGTGCATGAAAATAAAGCCCGAGTTGCTGCTGCCGCCAACCGTGCCCAGGCTGGAAAAGAACCCCTTGCGATTCGGATCGGCCATCAGAACTTTGTCCAACTCGTCCTGATGCTCTTTCATCGCGTCGAATGAAATCCCCTGCGCCGCCAGCGTATAGCCGTTGAGGCTGCCGGAATCGACTTCCGGCAAAAACCCTTTGGGGATGGTTATGAATTGCCATGCGGTGATGACGAGAATCACCCCTGCGATGACCATCACGAGCACCCGCCGGCGCAGCGCCCATTGCAGGCTCACGTCGTACGCATTCAGCAAGCGCTCGAAAAATCGGTCCAGCGCCAGGTAAACGCGTGCCATGCTTCCGGCCATGCTGCGAACGCACGAACCGGCTGCATAGCATCGGGGTGAGCGTCAGCGACACGAACCCGGAAACCAAAACCGCCATCATGATGACCACGGAAAACTCGTGCAGCAGCCGCCCGATGATCCCGCCCATGAAAAGCACTGGAATAAACACAGCCGTCAGGGACAAAGTCATCGAGACGATCGTAAACCCGATCTCCTTCGACCCTTTCAGCGCCGCTTCCATCACTCCCTCGCCCATCTCGATGTGGCGCACGATGTTTTCCAGCATCACGATCGCATCGTCCACCACGAAACCCACCGATAGCGTCAGCGCCATCAGCGATAGATTGTCGAGCGTGTAGTTAAGCAGATACATCACGGCAAATGTGCCGACGATCGACATCGGGAGCGCGATGCTTGGAATTACCGTCGCCGAAAGATTCCGTAGGAATAGGAAAATCACGAGGACAACCAGGCACACCGCCAGAAGCAGCGTAAACTTTACGTCGTTCACCGACTCGCGGATCAAGGCGGAGCGGTCGTAGATTTCCGTCATCGTCACGGACGGAGGAAGGATCGCCTTGAATTGCGGTAGGATTTTTTTCACTCCGGCCACGATGTCCACGGTATTCGTGCCGGGTTGGCGTTGGACCGCCAAGATCACCGCATGCTCGTCGTTGTAAAAGTTCGAAATCTTGTCGCTTTGTACGCTGTCGGCCACGGTTCCGAGTTCGTCAAGGCGGACCGGCGAACCGTTCCGGTAGGCGACAATCAGCGGCCGATAGAGCGAGGCACGCGTCAGCTGCCCGTTTGCCTGAACCGCGAAGGCCTGCTTTTTACCGAAAAGCGTGCCCGTGGGAAGGTTGACGTTCGCGTTCTGCACCGCCGCCGTGACTTCGTCGATTCCAACCTGCCGCGACGCCAGCGCCTGCGGATCCAGTTGAATTCGCACGGCGTACTTTTGCGAGCCGAAGACCTGCACCTGCGCCACGCCCTTTACCATGGAAATCCGCTGGCCCAGCAGCGTTTCGGCGTATTCGTCCACCGTGGAGATCGGCA
Organism: uncultured Acidobacteriota bacterium; assembly: GCA_963754105.1. Classification (GTDB taxonomy): domain Bacteria; phylum Acidobacteriota; class Terriglobia; order Acidiferrales; family UBA7541; genus Palsa-295. Next base: position 22,035 of record CAVWEZ010000004.1, on the reverse strand, counting down.
GCGTGTTCGAACTGAGCGCGAGAAAATAGATGGGCTGATCCGCCGGGTTCACCTTCTGAAACGTCGGAGGGCTCGGCATGTTCGGGGGAAGCTGGCCCTGCACGCGCGAAATCGCGGCCTCCACATCCTGCGCGGCCCCGTCGATGTTGCGGCTCAGATCGAATTGCAGCGTGATGGTTGTGCCGCCGAGCGTGCTCGTCGAGGTCATCGAATCGATGCCGGCTATCGTCGAGAATTGCTTTTCTAGAGGCGTCGCCACGGCCGCAGCCATCGTATCCGGATTGGCTCCGGGAAGGTTCGCCGACACCTGGATGGTCGGGAAATCAACGTTCGGAAGGTCGCTCACCGCCAGAGAACGATAAGCGATGATCCCGAAGATGAGGATCGACGCCATCACCAGGGTGGTCATAATCGGGCGCCGGATAAATGGCTCAGCGATATTCATAACGCTTTTCTAACTTCCCGACGTCGGGCTGACAATCTGCACTTTCATCCCAGGGAGCAGACGAAGCTGGCCGTCGGTCACCACTGTGTCTCCGGGCTGTACCCCGCTCGAAATCACCGAATCCCCTTCAATGGCGCGCGCCACCTTCACCGGGCGCTGCTCCACCGTCGAGTCCGACTTCACCACGTAGATGAAATCTCCGTTCGCGCCGGTCTGCACCGCTTGCGTGGGCACAACCGTGGCGTCTTCATCCTGCGCCAAGCGCAGCAGCACCGTGGAAAACTGCCCCGGCCACAGCCGGTGATCCCCATTTTCGAACCGAGCTTTCAGCTTAATTGTCCCCGTCGTGTTGTCGACGGTGTTGTCCACAAACGTAAGCGCGCCGGACTCCGCCTTGGTATCTCCGTAAGGAGTCGCTTCCACGCGCAGGGATCCGCGCGCCATGAATTTTTCCACCGTGGGAAAGTATTGCTCCGGAATCGAGAAATCCACAAAGATCGGCGAAACTTGGTTGATCACGATCAGAATAGGCACGTCGTTTTGCTTCACGATATTGCCCGGATATACCTGGATCGCCCCGGTGCGCCCGTCGGTGGGTGCGTAGATCTTGCAATAATCCACCTGCAGCTGCGCGGAATGAACGGCAGCCTCGTCCGCTCGCACTGCGGCGTCTTGTGCATCGGCGTTCGCCTGCATCTGATCGAGCTGTTCCTTCGGCGCAACCCCGGCCTTATAAAGCTCTCCATAACGTTTGGCCTGTAGCGTGTTCAATTCCGCCTGCGCCTTATCGCGCGCCAGGTTGGCCTGCGCCTGTGCCAGGGCTGCCTCGAACGGCGCTGCGTCCAGCGTAAAGAGCAAGTCGCCCTTCTTTACGAATTGCCCTTCCTTGATGTGAATCGTCTCGAGAACCGCGTTCACCTGCGCCTTCACCGAAACGGTCGTGAACGCTTCGGCCGAGCCGATCGCGGTCAGGTTGATGGGAACAGTTTTCCGCTCGGCTTTTGCAACCACCACGCGCGCCGCAAAAGGCGGAGGCGCGGTTTGCACCGTCTTAGTCGCGCAGGCGCTTGTGCCTATCAAAATCGATAGCGTGACTAGCAGAATGGGTAGCCGGGCAAAGGTCCTGTTCATTGATGGTTGTGTCCCTGTCTTTTCCTACGGGTCGCGATCAAATTAAGTAACCGGGGAAGATGCCCGCACCGAGCATCCCAATCCAAGCCCGGCGAGGACTCGGATTGAGGTATTATATCGCGCTTTCTCTTCACCTCATCGGCAGGTCGCGGTGCGTCGATACACCCCGTAAGACCATTTAGACGCAGGGATCTGCGTCTAAGTTTCCATCTGTCTGGTCCCGAGGTTCTACCCAGCTGCCTCTTTGTCTAGAAACCACACTACCGGTCCCTTGGGCTGGACCCTGGCCACTGGGTAGGGGCTCGAGCCTTCTGTGGACTGGCCCCGAAGCGCGGTTATAATCGCGCGCTTATCCGCTCCTGTTACCAGGAAAAACGTGTTCCGGGCTTGGTTTAGTACCGGTAGTGTTAACGTTAGCCGCTGCGGCGGCTTAGCCGGCGCCACCACCGCCGCTACCCACCGTTCCTTCTCCTCCAACGCCGGCGATCCGGGAAAAAGAGAAGCGGTATGTCCTTCCACGCCCAAGCCAAGCAGTTGCAGGTCGAATGCAGGCGCCCCGGTGCGGAAGAATCGGCGCAGTTCGGCCTCGTATGCTTCTGCCGCTTTCTCGGGCTGCGGCGCATCGGTCGGCATCGGATGCACGTTTTCCGCCGGAATCGGGACGTGCGCGATCAGGCTTTCCCGCGCCATCCGGTAATTGCTCGCCGGATCGTCATGCGGAACGTATCGCTCGTCTCCCCAGAATAAGTGCACGCGCTCCCACGGCGTCCTCATCTCGCGCTTCTCGGGCTGCCCCCACATCTGGTACAACTTCCCGGGCGTATGCCCTCCGGCAAGTGCGATGGCAAATCGGCCGCGTTCCTTCACCGCATCACTCGCGATTCGCAGCAACTCATCCAGCGCCGCGCGGCTCAGCGCATCGCCGTCTTGAAATACGCGCATATCCATCTTCATAAATTTTGATACCACTCCCAAAATGCATCCGCACACACGCGACGTCATTCTGAGCGAAGCGCGCCGGCTTTTCTCTTTCCATCCGTCCCGCTCCTTTGCGGGACGGATGCCGGCGCGCGCAGTCGAAGAACCTCTCTTCGATGTAGACAACAGTCGCGGTCCTAAAAATCTCGCCAGTGCGATTCGGCCCGAAACCGGCGTCAGTCCTTCGCCGCCGTTTTCACCGCGTGCCCGCCAAACTCATGCCGCATCATGGCCAGCAGCTTGTTGGCAAACGGTTCCGGATCCTGCGACCGAAATCGCGTATCGAGGGCGCTCGAAATTACGGGCAGCGGAACGCCCAGTTCAATTCCCTCGATCGCCGTCCATCGTCCCTCGCCGGAATCCGTCACATACGCTTCAATTCCTTGAAGCGAGGGATTGTTCGATAGAGCGTCCACCGTCAAATCCAGCAGCCATGAACGAATCACGCTCCCGAATTGCCATATCTTCGAAATCTGCAGCAGATCGAGGCCAAATTCCTTTTTGTGGCGCAGCAAGTCCAGCCCCTCGGCGTAAGCTTGCATGATTCCGTATTCGATCCCGTTGTGGACCATTTTTACGAAGTGGCCCGCGCCCGCCGGCCCCACGCGCCCCCAGCCTTTGTCCGGTCCGGGAGCGAGCGTCTGAAAGATCGGCGCGAGCCGCTTCACCACATCCGCGTCGCCTCCCACCATCATGCTGTAGCCTTCCGTCAAGCCCCATACGCCGCCGCTCGTGCCGCAGTCCACGAAGTTCATTTTCTTCTGCACCAGCCCGGCTGCTCGCCGCAGCGAGTCCTTGTAATAAGAATTCCCGCCGTCGATGATCGTGTCTCCCGGCGCCATATGGGGCGTCAGCAAATCGATGGTCTGATCTACCGGCGCACCGGAAGGGACCATCAGCCAAATGGCTCTTGGCGCTTTCAGTTGCCCAACCAATTTCTCGAGTGAATCGATTCCCGCCGCACCCTTGTCCACCACGCGTTTCACCGCTGCCGGGTCGCGGTCGAATCCGATCACGCGATGCCCTCCACGCACCAATCGCTCGGTCATGAACGCGCCCATCTTCCCCAGCCCAATCATTCCCAGTTCCATGATTATTCCCTCCTGCCTTCCATCAAAAGTTGGATCAAAAGACCAGTCGTGTCATCCTGAACCCGATCGCATCTTTGGCGAATCGCGTTGCGGGATTTGTCTCCCTGAAACGATCAATCCGCCCCGACGCTCACTCCCAATTTCGCGAGGTCGGCCTGAAGCTGCGCTACATTCTGAAATTGTATCGTGTGCATTCCCATTTCTTGCGCGCATTCCAGATTCAACCCGCGATCGTCGATCAGAACGCACTCCCCGGGTTCACGCTGCGTGATTTTCAGCGCCAGGGCATAAATTCCGCGATCCGGTTTGCGCGCTCCCAAATAGCACGAGCTGAAAAACACCTCGAAATAATCCCGCAGATGGAATGTCCGTATTCGGTACTCGTTGATCTCGAGCGATTCGTTGTTCAGCGTGGCATTGAGGTAGCGCCGCGTTCGCGCCAGGTTCCTGAGAAAGGCTAGTGGCTCAGGGCACGCTTGCGACTGCTGGAACATGAACTGCTTGAATTCGTCAGGCGCGAACGGCCGTTCTTGATAGAAAACGACGCGCCGCAAATATTCGTCGAGTCCCACCTGGCCGCACTCGAAGGCGTGGAGCATCAATTCATGACGGTCTTCGAAATCCGTCCAATCGAGACGGAATTTCTCTACCGCTTTCCGCCTGGAGCCGCGGTCCCACCCATTTGTGAGGATCACACCGCCGTTGTCCCAAAATAACGTGGTAACTTTTGCCATCGTCCTTGGTAGTACGTGGAGTTGTCGCGAATCGCAGTGGAATCGCCGTTGTTAGCACCCGGAGCCGGACAAAAACGCCCGCGCCGCAAACCGATACTTCGATTCCATTATCCTCGATACGCCGTCCAGCGCAGAACAGAATTCTACAGCATCGCGGATCGCTCTTCTTCACCGGCCCTCACGCAGAGCCTCGCTCCCGATGGCGGGCGGCCCCACGACTGCCGAACCTAAGTAAGGATAGTCCACAGGGATTCCCCCTTGCGGCGTGTTGCGCGCTGTGGCAGCGTAAAGTTAGAGGTGTATGGTGAGAGTCAGACCTGCCGAGCCGAACTCGCTGTTGAAGGCGAGAGGGACACTACCTCGCCCGATCGCGTCTGATCGGCCAGTCAGTCTCCACTCGGGGCTGCCTCCTAATCGACACAAGAGCCGGGTAGAACGTGATGTAAATCATTCAAAACAAAGGATCGGTGCACACCCTACTCGACACACCCGCGAGAGGGCGCTTCCCGAACTCGTGCTCCAACAGCGGAGGCCGCGAACTAGATGAAGACGAACTTCAGCAAGGAACTCATCGCCTCGCCCGGCAAAAAGGTTAAGCTCGAAAAATGGGATCCCGAAGACACGCTCGGCTGGGATAAAGGTCACAAGGCCAAGGCCAGCGTTGAAAAGGAAATCGAGAAACTGGACAAACTCCAATACCTTCTCTACGCCGAGCATAAACGCGCGCTGCTCATCGTTCTTCAAGGAATGGACGCCGCCGGCAAGGACGGTACCATTCGCCACGTCATGGCCAGCGTGAACCCGCAAGGTTGCGTCGTAACTCCGTTCAAGAAACCGTCCATCGAGGAAATGGAGCACGATTTCCTCTGGCGCATCCACAAAGCCGTTCCGCAGCACGGCGACATCGGAATCTTCAACCGCTCTCACTATGAAGATGTTTTGGTGGTGCGCGTTCACAAACTGGTGCCCAAGGAGGTGTGGTCGCGCCGCTATGATGAAATCAACAACTTCGAGGCCATGCTGCAAGAGAACAACGTAACAATCCTGAAATTTTTTCTCCACATCAGCAAGGATGAGCAGAAGCGCCGCTTCCAGCAGCGCATCGACGACCCGGACCGGCGATGGAAAATCTCCGAGGCGGATTTCGCCGAACGAAACTTCTGGGACGATTATATCGGCGCCTATGAAGACGCTCTCACCAAGTGCAGTACGGATCACGCGCCCTGGTTCATCATTCCCGCGAATAAAAAATGGTTCCGCAATCTGGCGGTTTCGCACATCATCGCCGAGACTCTGGAAAGCATGCACATGAAATTTCCCCCACCCACAGTAGATGTGAAAAAACTGAAATGGCACTGATCGGAGGTTTCCACAAGCATTTCCGCAGAATGCTCTCAAAGTTTCTGGAACGAGAACACAGGGCCATACGTCCTTGACAAGATACGGACCCGCACATAATGTAAGGCGTTTTGTGCGGCGCGGCGAAAAAATGACGTCTTTTTCTTTGAAACGGAGACCCTTATAAAATGCAGGCAGCAACAAATGCACCGGAAATCTTCAAATGGCTTCAGGACACAACAGTCGGCTCGCACATATCGGATTCACTGTGGCTCTTCCCGCTCATTGAGAGCATCCACGTATGGGGTATCGTCATATTGGTCAGCGCGACGGGAATGCTCGATCTGCGGCTCCTGGGCCTTGTGCTGAAGGAGCAGCCGGTCTCGAAATTAAATAGGAAGCTTCTGCCCTGGGCGTGGTGCGGTTTCGCGATTATGATTATTTCCGGCACGCTCTTGTTTTCCTCCGAAGCCACCAAGCTCTACAACAACGGCGCTTTCCTTCTGAAAATGTGCTTGATTCTTCTGGCAGGCATAAATGCGCTCGTTTTTCACACCACGATCTACCAACGCGTGGACAAATGGGACCTCGCGGCGGTGACGCCGATCGCGGCGAAGCTGGCCGGCGCGTTTTCGCTCGTGCTCTGGGTGGGCGTGATTTTCGCGGGACGCTGGATCGCTTACTGGTAGTGCACGCGAAAGCGGGGCGCGCGTGATGTACTCGATGAGCGTGCGATGGTCCAGCGGCTGAAACTCTGATCGTAAGTGCCCGTCACGAACAGCACAACACCTGGGGGGAGCGATGAAATTCATCCGCCGAGCGGGAATTCTCGCGCTCGCTTTGCTTTCCAGCGGATTGGCGGCGAGCGCTCTTCGCGCTGGCCCGAAAGCCGCGCAGGATTCCCCGACTGCGAATCCCGCTGCGGAAGCCCTCCAGGGCAAACAAGCCTTCGAGACGCGCTGCTCCACCTGCCACGGTTTGGATGGCGGCGGCGCGATGGGTCCAAACATCCAGGGCATTCCATTTCGGCTGGGCGCCGATATTGTCGCGAACATTATTAAGAATGGTCTGAGCGGCGGGATGCCCGCTTTCACCGGTCAAATGAGTGATGCGCAAATTCAGCAGGTGGTCGCATACCTTCTGTCGCTCACACCCAAGGACGCAGGTAAAGTCACCGGAGATGCGGCGAAAGGCAAGGAAGTGTACGACTCGAGCGGATGCGCGAGCTGCCACATCATTGCAGGAGAAGGCAGCGGCATCGGGCCGGAGCTGACAACCGTTGGCAAGCTGCGCGGGGCGACCTACCTGCGCAACACTGTGTTGTATCCAGGATCCGATTTGCCCCAGGCGCACGTATTTCTAGAATCCGGGGGTCAGCTCGATTTTCTGTATGTGCACGTGGTCACCAAGGACGGGCATGCGTTCGACGGCACCCGCGCTGCGGAAGATTCGTTCCACATCGTGATCAAAGATGCGCAGGGCAATTTCCATTCCTTCCGCAAAGCCGATTTGTGTGAATTGAAAAAGGAACCAGGCAAGAGTGTGATGCCGAGCTTCAAAGACAAATTGTCCGAGGCGCAAATCAACGATCTCGTCGCGTATCTCGCGAGCTTGAAGGGCGCCCAATGAAAATCCTCAAGTACGCTTTTCTTTTCGTCGCTTTGACCTGGCAACCCGCACATGCTTTCGCGCAGGGCGTTACCTATCAGCGCCTCTTACACTCGCAAAACGAACCTCAGAATTGGCTGACGTACGGCGGCGGCTATTCTTCGCAGCAGTATTCGTCGCTCAAGCAGATCGATCGTCAAAATGTTTCGCGCTTGAAAATTGCGTGGATATACCAGCCGCCGCAAGGTGTCGCGAATCTGGAATGCTCTCCCGTTGTGGCGGACGGCGTGATGTACATCACGGAGCCGCCGAGCACGGTGACGGCGCTGGATGTTCGCACCGGACTCAAACTGTGGACTTGGTCGCCCGCTCTCCCCGAACACGTAGTCGCGATTGGCTTGAGCTCAACGAGCCGAGGCGTAGCGGTGCTGGGGGATACCGTCTACATCGGCACCGTTGACTCGCATCTGGTTGCTTTGGACTCCAAGACGGGTGCTGTGCGCTGGGATGTGCACATAGCCAACAACGCCATGGGTTATGCCATGACGGGACCACCACTGGCCATCGATGGAAAGATTATTGTGGGCGTCGCGGGCAGCGAAGCCGCCGTCCGCGGTTTTCTCGACGCGTACGATGCGAAGACCGGCAAACGCCTTTGGCGTTTCTGGACAACTCCCAGACCCGGCGATCCCGGAGCGGAAAGCTGGGGCAATGGGGCCGCCGAAAGCGCCGGCGGCACAACCTGGAACAATGGCTCGTACGATCCTGAGTTGAATTTGATTTATTGGGGCACTGGAAATCCCGCGCCGGATTTCAATGACGACGACCGGCCCGGCGATAACCTCTACACCTGTTCCTTGATCGCGATTGATCCGGACACGGGAAAGTTGAAATGGTATTTTCAATTTTCGCCGCACGAAAATCACGATTGGGATTCCGATGAGCCCCCCGTTTTATTCAACGCCAATATTGACGGCAAGCCGCGAAAATTAATTGGCTTCGCCAATCGCAACGGTTTTTACTACGTGCTTGATCGCGCCACGGGGAAATTCATCACCGGCGTTCCGTTTGTGAAGGAAACTTGGGCGAAGGGGCTCGGCGCCAATGGCCGCCCGATTCTCGCGCCTGATCAACAGCCGACCCTCGGCACGGGAACTTTGGTTTACCCGAGCATTACGGGAGGCGTTGACTGGACCAGCCCTTCCTACAGCCCGCAAACGGGACTTTTTTACGTGAGCGTCCATGAAACGGGCGCCTACTTCATCAAAGGCACGGGCAAAATCGAACCCGGCCCGCCGAAAGGAATTGTTGGCGGAGGAGGAATCCGCGCTCTCGCCGGCGACCAATCCTATGGCGCAATTCGCGCACTGGAAGCCAGCACCGGCAAGCTGAAATGGCAATTCAAGCTGCTGGCGCCCGCCTGGGTCCCCGTGCTTTCAACTGCGGGCGGTTTGGTATTCAGCGGCAGCGACGAAGGCAACTTTTTCGCCCTCGCTGCCGAAACCGGCAAGCCGCTCTGGAACATCCAGCTCGGCCACTCCGCACGCTCGAATCCCATCAGCTATGAAGTGAATGGCAAGCAGTACATCTTCGAGACCGCAGGCAACACCTACATCGCATTCGCGCTGCCTTAGGGTCTCCCTCTCCGAAAAATGGCAATTCGTAAATAGGCAACAGGTTATACTGTGCCCACTCGATTGGCGGGGTGTATGCCTATTCAGGCCGGTAACCACTTGGGCCCCTATGAAATTGTCTGCCGCGATTGGTGCGGGCGGAATGGGTGAGGTGTATCGCGCGCACGATTCCAAGCTTGGGCGCGATGTAGCCATCAAAGTTCTGCCTGATGGGTTCGCGCGCGACGCCGAACGCATGGCGCGTTTCCAACGCGAAGCCAAATTCCTGGCATCGCTCAATCATCCCAATATCGCTTCGGTGCATGGCCTGGAAGATTCCGGCACCACGCGCGCGCTGGTGATGGAACTCGTGGAAGGGCCGACGCTGGCCGATCGCACTAAAGCCGGTCCGATTCCAATTGACGAAGCGTTGCCGATCGCGAAGCAAATCGCTGAGGGCCTGGAATACGCGCACGAGCGCGGCATCGTTCATCGCGACCTGAAGCCCGCCAACATAAAAGTCACCCTCGATGACAATGTGAAGATACTCGATTTCGGCCTGGCCAAAACGATGGAGGCGGGTGCGGCCTCCTTTGGTGACGCTACCACTTCGCCAACGATCAGCGAGATCGCGACGCAGTCGGGGGTGCTGCTGGGGACGGCGGCGTACATGTCGCCGGAGCAGGCGAAGGGCCGGCCGGTAGATCGCCGAGTGGACATCTGGGCGTTCGGCTGCGTGTTGTACGAAATGCTCACGGGAAAGAGGCCGTTTCACGGTGAATCGGTAACGGACACGTTAGCCGCGTTGCTTCGCGCGGACCCGGATTGGTCGCAGCTCCCCACGGGAACGCCGGCCCGAGTGCGCGTGCTGTTGCAGCGCTGCTTGCAAAAAGATCCAAAGCAGCGCCTGCGCGACATCGGTGATGCGCGCATCTCGCTCGACGAAGTTCTCTCCGGCGCGCCGGACGCGTCCTTGGGAGCAGCCGCGCATCCCGCCAAAAAGTGGCGAATGTGGCTCCTTGGCGGCATCGCGGGCGTCTTTATCGTGGCGACGTTGCTGCTGGCGTTTCTCTATTTCCGTCAAAAGCCGCTCGGCGACCCAGTCCATGCGCTTTGAGATTCCGCTGCCCGAAAAAAACGTTTTCGCTGGCGGGGCCCCGAGCATCTCGCCCGACGGCCACAAGCTGGCCTTCATCCTGCGGGGCGCGGATGGGCAAAGCCGCCTGTGGGTACGGTCGCTCGATACGCTCGAGGTGCGGCCCCTTGAGGGCACGGAAGGCGCGAATGGCTGGCCATTTTGGTCGCCGGATAGCAATTCCGTGGCGTTCGCATCGGGAGACAAGCTGGCGAAGGTCGATATTTCGGGCGGTCCGCCGCAGGAGCTTTGCGCAGTTTCCTCCGTGATCTTGGGCGGCACATGGCTGCCCGATCACAGAATTCTGTATTCATTTGCCGGGCAGCTGATGCAGGTGGCGGACTGGGGCGGCACGCCGTCTCGGATCGGCCCCGCGGGAGCGGGCGGCTTTCCAACAGCGTTGCCGGATGGGCGCCACCTTCTTTACTCGATTGGTCCTCCGGGCTCTGAGAACAGCGGAATTTACGTTGGCTCTCTGGATGCCAAGCCCGGGGACCCAGCCGCGAAAAAACTGCTGCCCGACGCATCGGCGACTGCCTACACGCCTTCGGCGGACTCGGCCCGCGGATACCTGCTCTTCTTGCGCGGATCTGCGGCGGGCGGCTCGAAGGGCACACTGATGGCAGTCCCATTTGACCCGCGGCAACTGGCATTGGCCGGAGAACCGATTCCTATCGCCGAGCAGGTCACGAGTTTTTCGGCGTCTCCGACTGGGGTTCTCGTCTATTGGGCCGGAAGCACAGTCGTGAACGGACCGAGCAGGGGCAATATCCCAGGTCTATTAACGTGGTTCGATAGGACAGGCAAAGTTCTTGGAACAATCGGGGATCCCGGTTTGTATCGGACCCTGGCTATCTCGCCCGATGGCAAACGCGTCGCATTCGAGCGCGCCGATCCCCAAAACTTTCCGCACCATGATATCTGGCTCTACGATTCCGCGCGAGGCGTGAGCACGCGGTTCACGTTTGACTCGGGCTGGGATGGCAATCCCGTCTGGTCGCCGGACGGCACCCATATTGCATTCGGTGGAGAGAAACCCGATACCGGGATCTTTAACCTGTACCAGAAGCCTTCCAACCTCGCTGGCGAAGAAGAGTTGTTGTTCAAGTCGGAAGCCCAAAAGATTCCCAGCAGTTGGTCTCCCGACGGCGGTTTCCTGCTCTTCTTCAATCCGGTTGGCACAAGCCACGTGTGGGTGCTTCCACTCGGTGGAACCTCCGCAAGTCGAAAGCCCTTCCCGCTTGAACAGTCGGACTTCGCTCAGGCCGCGGGCCGGTTTTCTCCCGACGGCCGCTGGATCGCTTACCACTCCAATGAATCGGGCAAGGACGAAATCTACGTGCGGCCGTTTGACGCTTCCGCGGCTTCGGGATCGCCCCCGGCGGCAGGCACGGCCGTCACCGGCAAATGGATGGTATCGAAGGACGGTGGAACAGTGCCTCTCTGGCGGGGTGACGGCAAGGAGATGTTTTACCTGGCGCCGAATGGAGTGGCGATGGCTGTTGATGTCAACACCAGCGGCGTATTTCAGGCGGGAATTCCCGAAGCCTCTTTTCAAAGTACCGTCCGGCTTGGTCTATTGGGACGTTACCTCGGATGGCAAACGATTTCTGATGCCGGCGCCGTCGGCAACCAACGCCTCCGCGCCCCTGACCGTGGTGCTGAACTGGCAGGCTGGGTTGAAGAAATAACTGCCTCCAACGCGGTTGCTTCAACCGGCGCAAAAATACACCCCCGAATCCACACCTACCGTGGACGATTTTTCTTTACACCAACAACTACTTGCGCGATCTCGCGCCCTTGTGTAAACATTTTCTCCGTATCCTCGGACTGTGCGCCAATCCGTCCTGCCGATGGGCTTCCCTCGCCGCCGCGACTCAAAAGTCCGTTCGATGGGCGACCGATGTGAATGGCGCGCCGCAAAAAATTTACACGAACTCCGCACCTGGCAGCCAAGAATGCGATTAAAATACCTCGAAGGCTGGTGACGTCGAGATTTCGAAAGTTATTTGCCGGCTTGAATCGTTCCCAGGCGATTCGGATCAGCTTAGGGATTTCTGGGGAGGTCAGTATGATCAGAAAAGGAATATTCTGCAGGGCCGCTCTCTGCCTTGTGTTTTTGGCCGCCGTTGCGCCTCACTTGAAGGCACAGAATCAAGTGCTCGGAGAAGTCGCCTTCGACGCAAAAACCAAAATCGATAAGACTTCGGGAGTGTGGGTGGATGGTCAATATGTGGGCTACGTCGACGAATTGAAGGACAAAAGGAAAGTCCTGCTGCTGCCAGGAGAACATGAAATTTCGGTGCGCCAGTCTGGTTATTCCAATTTCGAAGAGCAGGTTCTCGTTGAGCCGGGGAAGAAGGTTGTAGTACTCGTTTCCATGCAGAGGGATCCCCGGGCTCGATTATCGGCGGTCACTTCGCAGATCAAATTAAAAGTTACGCCGGATAATGCGGCGGTGATTTTGGATGGCGCTTTCGCAGGACATGTGCACGAATTTGGCGGAGTGGGGCGTGCGATGCTGGTCAGCCCAGGGAAGCATCACCTGAAGATTGACCTGCCCGGTTATCAGGTCTTTGAAACGGACGTGAACCTGCTACCCAAACAGAAAATCACGATAAAGACAGATCTAGTTCCGGGAAGCATCACTCAGGCGGATCCGTCCATCAAGAAGTAAGTGTTTGCCATCCCGCGGCCAGCTTTTTGCTGGCCGCAGGAACAGCAATTCAAGCTTCTAGACCCACTTATCGATCGAGACGCTCAGGCGGTAGCTCATGTTGGCCACCTGATGGTAAGGATTGGTTTGGCCGCCGCAGACGATGAAGTTGAACGCGTCAACCCTAGGCCACTTCGGAATTACCATGTCGTCGGTAAGGTTCGCCGCCTGCGGCCCTCTTGGCAGCCCGCTAAACAGCATGGTTTTCACGTCCTTCACGGTGACGGTGGTATTTTTCTGCAGCCAATCGGCGAGCTGTTCCTTGGTTTTGTAACCGAGGTCTCCCAGCCCATTGGCCACCAGCGGATCGCAAACCACCATCGCGCCAAATAGCGAAGCAAACGGCGCGAAGTTGGCGGCCATCGCTTCGTGGAAGTGCGGCACCGGCTTCATGCCCAGTCCCTTGGCCCCCTGCCCTTGCGAAATGCTGAAACCGAAGAAGAAGCTGATGATGTTGTCCGTCGGCTTGAAACCCTTCTGCACGTGGAAGGGAGTCCACGGACTATCTTTCTCATTCTCCGGAATGATGAGGTTGTTGTAGTTGATGACCGTTCCCTGCGAGCCCATGTAAGTCTCGCCCGCAATTCCGCCGCCATCGAGGTTCTTGGACATGAGCGTCCAGGCGCGCCCGATTACGGCGTTGGGCTGATTGAACGGGCCCATCGCTCCGATGCCGTAATTCATTTGGATCTTGTCGCGAATCGGTCCATTGATCACTGCCGCGGAAGCCAGCGAGTTGGTGGAACTGAAGAGCGCCGAGATTCCCGTAGAGGCAATCGCCAGAAGGGTAGGAAAGTAGTCGGGAGTCGCTCCGGCCATCACCGCGTTTACGGCCACCTGCTTCACGGTGTAACTCCACTCCGGAAACGCCCCCCGCGCCGGCGTCATCTTGCCGACCACTTCATCCGGTTTGTGGCTCGTGCCCTTCAGCATCGCGTCCACTTTTTCCTGCGTGGGCAGGATGATGGGCATGAAATCCGTCATGCCATTGTCGAGGAAATACTGCTGCAAGTTATCTGACGTATCGATGAAGGTCGGTGCCCCGACTGGAGGTGTGACGACACCGGTCTTGGACTCGTCCGCCGTGAGCGGCCTGGTCAAATTGTCGACGACCTCTTTCATCAGGGGCTTGCCGCTGACCGGATCGTTGCCATCGAGGTAGGCATACATTTGCTCATCCGTCTTGCCCCAGACAGGATGCGGCGTGAAGGCGATGCGCTGCAGCGGCATGCCTCTTTTCGCGCAATTCGTCTTGGCGAGATCTTTGAAGGCGATCGTCACCATCGGAACGGCTGGAATTCCCATCTTTTCGTATTCTATGCAGTGACCAACGGTCGCTGGGGTGCAGGTGCTTCAATGCCCAATCGCCATGATGACGGCGTTTCCCTTAGCTTTAACTTCGGCGTTCAGCTTGGGATCGTCATCGGCGAAACCTCCAGCCTTCAGACGGTATTCCGTGTGCACGCTCGGCATATTCTTCTTGAACCAATCGCCCACCTGCGCGAGGAAGCGATCGGCGCTCGGGAAACCATCGGAAACAAGAAAAATGGTCTTGCCGTCGAGCGTGGAAAGCCGCGGCGCCATCGGAATCAGAGTAATTGGGGGTGGCATACCGCGAGGGTTGAGCACTTCTAACTTTGCAGGGCCGGCGCTGGCAGCAACCTTTTTTGTTTTGGTTTTAGCCTCGGCGGTAGCTCCGGCTAATAGAACTGGAGACATCCCCAGCAGCGACAATAGATTTCGCCTGTTCATCTCTCACCTCATCCTTCTTAACTATTATGCATCTTGTACATCAAAACCTCATCTTCTATAACGTCGCACGCCTCCAATTACATCCATTTATCTATTGAGACGCTTACACCGTAACTCAAGTTTCCGGCCTGCGGGTAAGCATTGGTTTGTCCGCCCGCAACCACAATATTAAAGTCGCTGGCCCGCGGGAAATGCGGGATCACCGTGTCGTCCGGCAATTTGTACCAGGTAGCGTAAGGCTCCACGCCCTGTAGCGCGCGCGGGTAATCGAACAAATATGCGTAATTTCTGCTCTTGTAGTCCTTCACTGTTTGAGTCGTGTTCTTGTAGAGCCAGTCGATCAGCTTTTCTTTTGTATCGTAACCCTGCTCTTTCAGGCGCTTGGCCACCAGCGGGTCGGCAATGATCAGCGCGCCAAAAAATCCCGTGAACGTGCTGAAGAGATCGCTCAGCTGATAGTCGAACTGCGGATTCTGGTTGACGCTGCTGCCTCGAGCCACCTGGCCGGGCACCACGCCGAGGCCGCGGAACAGGCTGACCACGTTCTCTTCCGCCTTGAAGCCTCGTTGCACGTGAAAGGGTGGCCAGGGGCTTTCCGACTCATTCTCCGCGATCACCACGTTGTTGTAATTCAAATTATTTCCGACGGACCCGAGATAGGTGTCGCCCGGAATTCCGCCGTTCCCAAGATTCTTCGACAGGATTGTCCAGGCGCGCCCGATGGTGGCGTTGGCTTGCGCGAAGGGTCCCAGCGCGCCGATTCCATAATTGAATTCGAGCTTGTCGCGAATCGGACCGTTGATCACCATCGCGAAGGCGAAAGAATTTGTCGAACTGAAAAGCGATGCGATTCCCGAAGAAGCGATGGCAAGGATGATGGGGAAATATTCGGGCCTGCATCCCGCCATCACCGCGCTCGCAGCCACCTGCCGGACGTTGTAGCTCCATGCCGGATACGCTCCCGCCGCCATTTTTCCCACCACTTCATCGGGATGATGGCTGGTTCCCTTGAGCATGGCGTCTATTTTTTCTTCCGTCGGCAAAATAATCGGCAGGAAATCGGTGTATCCATTATTAAGGTAGAAATCCTGCAGATTGTCCACCGTGTCCGTAAACGTAGGAGGTCCGATGGAAACCGAAACCATGCCCGTCTTTTTCTCGTCGTCGGTCAGCGGCGTCGTCAAGCCGTCCACGATTTCCTTCATCATGGGTTTCCCGGTGACGGGATCGGGCCCGTTGACATAGGCGCGCAACTCTTCCGGCGTTTTGCCCCACACAGGATGCGGCGTGAACGTGATGCGTTCGTGCGGCATCCCACGCTTCGCGGCATTCAGAATCGCGAGATTCTTGAATGCCTTCGTCACCACGGGCACGCTCGGAATTCCCATCTTCTCAGTCGTTATGCAGTGACCCACGGTCGCTGGCGTGCACGTGCTTCAATGCCCGACGGCCATAATTACCGCGTTGCCTTTTTCCTTGATCTCTTTCCATAGTGCCGGATCGTCTTGCGCATACGGCCCCGCTTTTCTCCGGAAGACCGTTTTGACGTCGGGCATGTTTTCCTTGAACCAAATCTGCATCTGCTCGAGCAGCGTATCGGAGCCGTGGAAACCCGTATCAACCAAGTAGACGGTCTTGCCGTCCAGCGAATCCAGGCGCGGAGCCATCGGTATCAGCTTTATCGCGGGAGGCGTGCCCTTCGGATTCACCGCCGTGACTTTGCCGCCCATTGAGCCGGTTTCGCTCTCGGCGTTGGCATTTTTCGGGAGGGGGTCGGCTTTAGCGGAGGCGTTCGCCAAAAGAACCGGCGACATTCCAAGCAGCGACAAGAGCTTACGTCTATTCATGGGTTCACTCCCGTTTCGAACAAACCGAGCGCCGGACGTCCTTTAAGACGGTCTCGCGCACGGACAGGTTACCACCGCATCAGCTTATAGTCCCGCCCCTGCAGGACTTGCAAGCGGTTTGCTGCGACTCTGGATGATCACTCCGATTCGGAACTGGCTCTCATTTCGATTTACCGGTCATTTACCTGTCCATCATCGGTCCATGAATTCCTCGTTGTGCACGATGAATTCCGGATACGCGCCCCCGCCCAGTTCGTATAGATCCAAACCCTGCCGCTCGCCCTCGGCCGCTACGCGATAGTCGTACACTCGGCTCGCGAGCCAATTCAATCCGTATGTAAGTGGCAATACAAATCCGATCAACGTAGCAATTCCCACTAGCTGAGCGAGCGACTGGCCCGAATGGCCAATCGCGGACGCGCCGGCTGCACCCAGTTCCGTCGCCGGAATTCGCGCGAATAATCCTACGGAAAGAACTCCCCATAAGCCGCCCACCGCATGAGCGGAAATCGCGCCCCCTGGATCGTCCACGCGCATCCGCAATTCGAGCCATTCCACAGCGAGCGTGATCAAGGCGCCAGCCACCGCGCCGATCACCACCGCTTCGGCGGGAACCACAAATGCGCACGCGCCGCTGCTGGCGACAAGTCCTCCGATCCATCCATTCGCGGTAAGCGATGCGTCCGGCTTGCCGAAACGCACCTTCGTGATCGCCGCGGCCATCAGCGCGGAAGCCGCTGCCCCCAAAATCGTGTTGATTGCCACGAGAACTGCTTGCCCCGGCGCCGCGCCGTTGAACAGCATCGCGCCGGCCGAGTTCAATCCCCACCAGCCGATCAGTGCGAGCAGGCACCCGAAAATCACCAGAACTGAATTGTGACCGGGGATGGCGACGGGCATTCCGTCGCGCGCGTACTTTCCTCGACGCGCGCCCAGGATCCATGCAATGGACAATGCGGTGATGCCGCCCACGGTTTGAATCGTGCCGGCGCCAGCCGTATCCACAAAACCGCGTCCGAGACCGTAGCTCACGCCAAGTTGCGCGAGCCAGCCTCCGCCCCACACCCAGTGTGCGAAGAGAGGATAGGTCCATCCAGCTAGAATCGCCGTGGAAACACAGCATGCGCCCAGCCGCCAGCGATCGGCTCCGCTCCCCAGAGGAATCATTGCCGCAAGAGCTGCGCCGAGCATTCCGAATAATGCCGCCAGCGACTCAGGCGAACCATTCATCACCAGATGCCGCAGGAAAAATGGCCCGGAGCCGATCCAACTCCAACCTTTGCCGCTGGTCGCGGCCACTTGCGCTGCCGGCCCCGCGAATCCCTGCCATGCGAAACCGCAGACGAAATAGGCCAGCACCGCAATTGCGATAACGCACAGAGACGACGTCATCGAATGCGCCGCGCTGCGCGAGCGTCCCAATCCCGCATTCATCAGGGCAAGCCCGGCGATGGCGCACGGAATCAGCAAAATGAAAATCATGCACGTCAGCCAAGCTGTTTGGAAAATCGCCGGAGTAGAAGGAATGATCACTCGCGTGCGCCTTCTGAAGCCAAATGCGCGCGCATCACCAGCGCGAGCCCCACTATTTCAACGCCCAAGCCTGCCAGCACGAAGGCGGCCCGCGGGACGCTGGCCCCAAGCAATCGCAGCGCAGTCAAAACCAGGCCCCAACCGGCCAGCAGCAGCAAAAAACCGAAAATCTTCACGAAGGGCGTCCTCCGCGCGCGACGTATCTGCTCTACGACGCGAGTAAGCCTAGCATCGGCAAGCAAACCCATCCAGCCGATTTTTGCAGCTTTGCAAGCGACAGCCGAATGCGAGGTTCCAACTTACATGATCGGACTTTTTGCGGTGCGCAAAAAAGGGGGGAAAAAACAAAAGCGGAAAGCGAATCGTCGTTCGCCTTCCGCTTTTCTGAATTCGCCGAAGTGCGCTACTGATTTTCCGGTCTGGGCCGCGGCATCACCATGACGGTCACCGGCTGATCGAGTTGGAAATCCAGTTTCGTTTCCGACGGAATTTTCACTTGCTTCCCGTGCGTCGTGGCCTGGTAAACTCCGCCACCCGCCCCTCCAACTCCCGCGCCGATTGCCGCCCCTTTGCCGCCGCCGGCAATGGCTCCGATAATCGCGCCCAGCACGGCCCCGCCTCCCACTTTTTCGGCCGTACTTTTACCTTGCGAGCCGCCCGCTAGCGAATACGTGCTGCTGATCAGCGGATAAGATTGACCGTGAAGCTCCATTTTGATCAGTTCCAGGCGCAATTCGCTCTTGCCGTTGAACTTTCCCGATTGGGACGCCGATACCAATCGCACGTACACGTCCGTCCCCCTGGGCGCCACCACTTCGTTGCCAACCACAAGCGGCGCGTCGAGCGAGGCATGGAATATTTCGCCAGGTTGATTCACCGAAGAATCGATCCCGTCGATCATGCGAACCGTGACGGTCGTGCCCGCGTCGATCTGCATTTCCTGCGGCTGTGGCGGAGGAGGCGGTAAGGGCGGCGGAGTTGGGGCTGGCGTCGGAGCCGCGGCAGGTTCGACGGGCGGCGGCGGAGCCTGTTCTTGCGGCGCTGCCTGAGGCGCTGGATCAGGATTCGGCGGAGCATTCTCCGCTACCTCTTGGTCCGCCGGCTGCGCGTGATGCTTCTTCTCTTCTCGCACCTCGCGCGCTTCGCGACGGCGACGCTCCCGTTTGGATTCCCGGACCGGCGGCGGCGCAGTTTCCACCGGCGGCGCAGCCTGCGACACTTGCGCCTGTTGCACCGTGATCTGGTCGTTCACGGAGGTTACGCCGGGAGTTTGCGTCGCGATCTTGTAGGCATCCAAATGGGCGGCGGTGCTCGAAACGGTTCCCGTCAGCGTGACTTGGCCCTTGCTCGACGTTACCTGGAGATTCGCGTCCTTCAGCTGCGCGTCGGAAAACATCTGCGACTGGATGCTCGTGACCAGCGCGGAGTCATCCTTCTTCGCGCACCCGATCGCGAGTGCCACAACCAGCGCCATTATCGAGAGGATTCGTCGCTCCCGCATTTCACTCTCCTTGGGTTGACGGCCAGACGAGCTTCGCAACTACTCTACTACGATGCGCTGTGACCGTTAAGTGATGCCGCCGATTAGCAGCTCGTGGCACAGGCACTCTTGCCTGTGCTCTTGAATTTGCCATGCAATCAAACCGCACAGCCAGACCGGCTGTGCCACCGGCCTTGCCAACCACCACTCTTTCCGCTACCTTCCACCGTCGACGCAATAGACACGACGCAATAGACAACGAACGGAGGCATCTTCAAATGAAAATACGCTCGCTCGCAGCTCTTCTGGTGTTGGCGCTGTTTTGTGTGGCCCTCGGAAATCGCGCACCCGCGCGGGCCGACGGAGAAAAAAAGAACGTGACGGCTGAAATCGAAGCCCTGAAAGCCGCCGTCGCGCAGCTTCAGAAGCAGGTGCAAAATTCGCAGGATTTTATCGCCATCTCCAACCTGCAAGCCGCCTACGGCTATTACGTCGACAAATGCGAGTGGGACCAGACCGCCGACCTTTTCGCGAAAGACGGGACGCTCGAGATCGGCTTGCGCGGCGTGTGGGTTGGCCAGGATCGCGTGCGCGCCTATCTGCACACGCTTCCTCAGCTCAAATACGGCACGCTCTTCAATCACATGCAGCTCCAACCCAAAATCGATATCGATCCCGATGGCTTGACGGCCAAGGCGCGCTTCCGCGCTTTCGAGCAGTTCGGCATGCTCCACCGCAGCGCGCAGTGGGCTGAGGGAACCTACGAGAACGAGTACGTGAAAGAAGACGGCGTCTGGAAAATCAAAAAGCTCCACTACTACATGACCTATTACGTTGACTACTACAAGGGCTGGGATCAGGGTGGCAATCCGCCTCCGGGCGCCATCGCCGGCTTCCCCCCGGATCAGCCCACCACCGTCCCCTACAAGCTGTATCCGGACGTCTTCGTCCCGCCCTATCACTACAAAAACCCAGTGACAGGAAAATGACGATGCGACGTAGCACAGGCACTCCTGCCTGTGCTCTTGAATTGAGCGTTTCACCGACTGCTACGGCCGGGAACGAGGATGGGCACTTGACCAGGGCCAATCCTCGGGTTTTCCCACCAAGCCGGCAGTCACTGGATTTCGTTCGATGTAGTTCCTGATCCGCGCGAATTGAGCTTCGCTTCGAACCCAGTGGTCAAACGACTCGTCTTGCCAGAAGGGTTTGCCAGCTCGATCAAGGATTACATTCGCGATTCGCGCTGTGGCTCCTTTGAGTCCTCGCATTAGCCTGCGCACTTCGATTCTAGGCGTGAGAAGCACGTGTACATGATTCGCCATCACCACATACGCGTGCAACTCGTAGTGATCAAGCTCGGATGTGCCTTTGTGAAGCCTCTCGACGACACAAGCAGCGATTCGCGGATTTTTCAGCCACGTGGGTCCAGAATCGGCGCGGTCGAGGGTTGCATCAGCCCGCCGGAATTCTTCGCCTGCAGAAATTGCGCCCCGCATGCCGGCTTGGCTGCTCAACCCGGCTGGCATTGAGCCGTAGAGCCGCCACGTTATGAAGAGTGCTTCTCCTTTTGGGAACCAGTGCGGAAGGTTTCTGCGGTAGTCAACCACGCGGAACAAGTAACACGAGGTGCCTCGTCTATGCAATGTGGCACAGGCACTCTTGCCTGTGCTCTCGAATTTGCCATGCAATAAAACCGCACAGACAAGAGTGTCTGTGCCACAAGGTGGTATTGCTTTTCCGTCTCTAGCCTCTAACCTCCAGCTTCTAACCTCTAGTCGTCCAACGTAATCTCCAACATGAATTTCACGGCGTCGCCTTGCAGCAGCTTTTCGCAGAGGCGAGCAAGATGCTCCTGTTCGTGCTTGCCTAAGACGCACATCTTTGCCCGCAGCAGCTTCGCGCGCTTCGGCAGAATCTCCCCGACCAGCTCTTTCCCCACGTCCGTCAGATGAACGATCGCCTTGCGGCCGTCGGTGTCGTCGCCGCGGCGAACCAACAAGCCCACCTTCGCCAAATTCTTGGTCACCACGCTGATCGTGCTCTCGCCGAACAGCACTCTTCCGGCCAGCCTCCCGGTCGCCATTGCCCCATACAAAAACACATGCTCCAGCACTCGATACTGGCTCCGGCTAAGCCCGTACGACCCGCACTGGTTGTCCAGCAGCTCGTCCACCGAATAAAGTGCGCGCTCCAGGCTCGCGTAAAGCGCCAACGCGCGTATTCTTTTGTCCCTTTGCGTTTCCGCCATTTCACACCCTCCAAAAATCAAAAAGTAGCCGCTAAGTCCCCGTTTGGGCGCGTTTAGCGACCGAAACTGTACGTACAAGTGAAATATGAAAAGGTTCGGACTGGTGGGACTCATTCCTGTGGACTGGAGGTAAAAGCAAAGCGCCCCGAAACTTCTCGGGGCGCTCTCGCGTTAGACGCGTTAGAAAGGAACGTTGTCGTCCCGAACCCGTTCGTGCGGTTAGCAAACGGTGTGAGGGGTCTGCTGGTGCGTTGATGCTCTAGTGCGGTTCAACGACGCTTGGGCTGCCGCCCTACGTACAAGGCTGCCCCCAAAATAATGAGAACTCCCATGATTGCTGCCGATGCGCCAAGGTTCATTTCTTGTCTCCATACCGAGAACGC
>CAVWEZ010000003.1:0-44698 GCA_963754105.1 uncultured Acidobacteriota bacterium | reverse complement strand
TCGTGGACCGCGAAGAGGGCGGCTCCGAAGCGTTGCGCGCGAAATACAACTACCGCTCGATCTTTACCGCGCGCGAACTCCTAGCGGAAGAATCAAAGCCTGCCGGAAGCGCCCGCAGCGCTTCTTAGTTCACGGCGTTACCGTTTTGAATCCATCTCCATCTTGAGCTCTTTCGCGAGGTGTTACGGACTCGTACATGCCTGTGCGAAGTGGACGCGCAGCGGCATTGGGACACGCTAGAATGCTATTCGCTTTCTGCGAGGGAGGAACGATGAAGCGTTACGGACACCTGCCAATGTCCGATCTGGCCTACCGCGACCCGGTTTTCATGGAGAGCCTCGGCGCGCAGGCCGCTGCGCATTCTTGCCGAGTATCTCGATCCGATCAACCGCCTGCGGCGGGAGAAAGTCGGCGACACGATCGTGATGTTCGGCTCCGCGCGAATCCAGTCGCGCGACGATGCGGTCGCGCAGCTGCACGCGTTCAGAAGCGCGCGCGCGGCCGCCGCACGGCGGAGTGGCGCACGAAATGCTGCGGCCAAATCGACGTCGGGATGTCGCGCTATTACGAAGAGGCGCGCGAACTTTCGCGCGAATCACGGCATGGGCGATGACGCTGGGAGCGAATCCCAAGCGCTTCGTGATTTGTTCGGGCGGCGGTCCGGGAATCATGGAAGCGGCCAATCGCGGCGCGGCGGAAGCCGGCGGGTCGTCGATTGGGTTGAGCATCCAGCTGCCGCACGAGCAGCGGCCGAATCCCTACATCACCCCGGAGCTGAATTTCTGCTTCCACTACTTTTTCATGCGCAAGCTTTGGTTCGCGCAGATGGCCAAGGCGCTGATCGTTTTTCCCGGCGGCTTCGGCACCATGGACGAGCTGTGGGAGATGCTGACGCTGCTGCAGACCGGGAAACTTTCGTCGCAGCATTTGATCCTGATCTATGGCCGGAAATATTGGGACAAGGTATCAACTGGCGGCACATGGTGCGCAGCGGCACGATCAGCGAGGCCGAATACAAGATGCTGCACTTTGCCGACACCGTGGACGAAGCTTTCGATCGGGTGCGTGGAGATGGAGGAGATCACCTGGTGCTCGAGTCGGATTACCTTGCCTGTCGAATCGGATTATCTGTTCTCGAGAACTAAGCACACCGGCCGCGCACACCCTCACATGAGCACCGGCGCGCCGCAGGTCAATTACGGAGGATTCTCGTCGGCGGCGAACACGGCGTGGAAACGCCGCTGCTCGTCCTGATCGTGGAGCATCACCACCGGGAAATTCTCAGCGGCTGTTTGCGGTTGCGGCAGCTGCTCAGTTCGCCCTGTAGATCCTGGATAATCCGTCGGTGAAATGATACGCGGCGCGCGGCCGGCGGGCGGCCTTGGCTCCTGGGCCGCAATGCAGGCCGGTGAATTCCACGCGGTCTTCGAGTGGGTCCCGGTTTAGCGCGGCCCAGCCGGTATAGCGGACTCCCACAGTTTCTATGGAAGGACGGCTCATGATAGCTACCTCGACCCCCAGAAGTTCATACCGCTTTCTTAGACGCGCGCAATGACAGACACGATGCACGCTTGCGGGCGAAAATCGATCTTTTTCATAAATAAGGGGTTATTGGAAAGGCGGACAGCCCCCGGACGGTTCGTCTGACAAACAAGCCGCCCGGTGGGACTGAGGGTACCCAGAAAATTAGAAATGGATGACGATACCCGTTGAGATACGTGCATTGTTCCGGGTACTGCCGAAGAAGTGAGCCGGCAGGTAGTCACCTTGAATGATTCGCCAGGAGATCGCCGGAGCGATTTCGGTGTCGATGCCCCCACCGATGGCCGCGGCGAAGCCAGTGGAGCCGACACCGAAAGAGCTGGCGTGGGCGCCTCCAATCAGGATGTGCGCAAATGGGGAGACGCGGGAGGGCCAAGAGACCTGCGGCCCAAAGAGAAACGTGTGGATCGAGGTATTCGAGCCGTAGTCGCCGCTAAAGTCCGCCACGCCACCGATCCAACTGGCTGGCTTATACTCGCCGGAGAATTCCCATCCCGCCGAGTTGAATGACGGCGAGTTATCCACGCGCATGTAGGAAAAGCCGCCGAAGACCTCAACTTTGTCGTTCGATGCCCAACCTTGCGCCTTCGCGGGAATCGACGCCAGCAAAACCAACCCGAGCAAAAAAGAGAATCTACGCAACATGAAAAACCTCCTCGTCATGAGAATGGACTTCTTGAAGCGTGCCCCTCGCGGGGCTTTGCAATCGCGTTGGTGATGCTTGGAAGCCCCGGTTCAAAGACTGAGAAACCGGTGCGGGCTGTCCGTCGTTGGATGTATGAACCCCCACGGCGGTTGCGCGCAAACGACTTATTTTCTCGCATCGGAGTTAAGTTTGGCGAGCGACTGGCGCGTGTTGCCGAGTTCGGGCAAATCGGAATCCGCCTCGTTCCACAATCTGATCGCGGCCGAAAACTCGTTCGCAGCCGTTTCGGAATCTCCATCGTGCAGTGCCACGAGAGCCAGGGCGTAGTGCGAACCGGCATAGTCAGGCGCTCGTTGGTACATAGCGCCGGCAAGCTGGCTCGCCAACGCCCAGTCGCCCGCCCGCCGAGCGACACCGGCCAAAAATTCAAGATGAAAGAGGCCCTGCGTCCAACTGTCCGGGCCGTTGGCGGCACGAATGCGGCGAGCAACGTTGTCCAGAAGGGCTTGCGCCTGTGGGGTTTCCCCGGCGCTTAGAAGCAATGCGGCACGCAAGCTTTCCGTATAAGGAAGCACAGTGGGGACATCGGAGCGAGAAATGGTTTGGGCTATGTGATCGGCCTGCACCAGTTCTGCGGCCGCGTCCTTTTGGTGATGGGTGGCGAGCAAGACATCGCCAGCCAGGGTGTGCCCAGCTATGCGCGCAAGGGGCGAAGGTTTTTCTGCAGAGCGCGGGCGGCCGCAAGGCTTCTGCTAGCGGCCTCGGTCAAGGAGGAACTCGGGCCAATCCTTCCGATTGAAAGCGTCGTAATCCGTGAATGCCGGAAGCGCGGAACGATGCGGAAGTATTTCTCGGCGTTCTTCATCTGGCCGAGATACTGATACGACGATGCCAGCAGGTCCAGATTGTGGGCGTAGTGCCAATCGTACCAGGGGGGAATGTTTTCCTTGCGAAAGTAAGACTGCTCAATGTCATCCGTCTTCAGAAACTGCGTGATCGCCTGGTCCATACGGCCGATGTGGCGCAGCACGTGGCCGTACATGTGCTGGGCATGCGGAATATCGGGGGCGAGTTCAGCATAGGCCTTGGCATGCGGAAGCGCCTCTTGTAAGCGGCCGTTGTTTTCGTAGCAGTGAATTAGAAAATGATGCGCGGCGAAGTTGTTGGGATCGAGGGCCAACACTCGATTGAAAAAGGTGGCTGCCCGCAGTTAACGCACCCCTGGCCGTCAGCAAAAGGTGAAGGCTCCTGCGCCACGCCGCGGAGGAGAAGAAACATCACGTCATCGGGATAAGCGGCGAGCGCATCATCCAGCGCTTCGCGGACGGCGAGTTCGCGCTCGATTTTGCTCGGATCGACCATACGCGTTCAGTTGCAGCGTGCGAATCTGGATTCGCCGGCGCTCTCGATCGGTGATGCCGGCGGAAAGCGATTTAGCTCGGGCGAGTGCGGCCTCGGCGGCGGAAAATCCATTGGCGAGTAGGCGTAGCTCAAACCAACATAGGCCATGGCTAGCTTGGAATCGTAACGCAGCGCTTGGTGAAAGGAGCCAGCGGCCTGAGCCCAGAAATAAGACTCAAGATAAGCGAGCCCCTGATCGTAAAACCTTGGGCTTCTTTTGAAGATGTTGAAACTTGTTCGTGAATCGATCCGATGCCGGTTTGTAACGTAATGGGCGCTCGAGAAATGCCAGGGGAATCCAGCCTACGCGCTGGTGAGACTCAGAGTGACCGGCCTGGGCGTAAGAGGGCGGGGAGGAAGCGAACGCCGCTGCGACGCAGAAAATTTCTAAAGCGAGGAGCTTCTTCACCAACACTCGATGAAAAGACATTCACGTTATTTTCCTATCTGAACGTGAATCTTGTCCACCCCGTTCCAGAGGTAGCCGCCCGGATTCAGCGCGGTTCCATCGGCTGGGTACGGCCGGCGCTATCGGTCGCGCGAGAAAGAATGACATGAAGGCCGGGCCTGGTTGGCTGCCACTCGTAGCGCCAAAGACGCCAGGCATACTTAGAGTCGTTCGGTCCCAAAACGGCTCGGTGCCACGTGCCGCCACTGTCGGTCGAGACTTCCACACGGGCAATTGCGGACTCACCAGCCCAACTCGCGCCGCGAATCGTCAGCGGCTGGTGCGGTGACAGTTCGAGGACAGCGCCATCTACAGGGTCGGCAATTATGGATTTCACGCGTAGCGAGGTAAGCGACACCGTTTTCACAGGGCCAGATTCTGCCCCGGAGGGAGACGCCAATCCTATGCGGTATCCAGGATCCATATAGAACCCGTGGAACTCATGGAGAACACGAATCTCCTGCAGCCATTTGATGGAAGCCGAACCAATCCAGCCGGGAACCAGAGCGCGGACCGGAAAGCCGTGCGAGGGTGTGAGTGGCGAGCCGCTCATTTTAGTCGCCAGCAGCGTGCTGCGCTCCATCGCTTTTTCGATAGGGATGCTGCGAGTTATTTCCGATGCACCCTGGGGAACGACGTCGAGGCCGCGAAACGCCACATGCCTGGCAGTTGGCTTTAAATGGGCGTGGCGCAGCAAGTCAGCGAGGCCGGGGTCCTCGAACGCCGCATTACCTACGGCGCCTCGACCCCAGCGCACACCGCCAATCGGCGGCTGGAAATTTACACGGCTATTCCCCGCGCATTCGAGCGTATTGATCACCTTGGAAGTGGCGAGTTGCATGAAATCGCGAAAATTGATGGTGAGAGGCCGCTCCACCTCGCCAGTGATGGAGAGAGTCCAAGTGGAGGGATCAACGGTCGGCGGCATTAGAAGATTGTTCCGAACGAAGAACCTGCTGACTGGCGTGATCCACGAGTTCAGAAGGGACATGGGCATTTCGAGCGTGAGGTATTTCTGTGAATAGACGATCATGCGGTCGTCAACGGCCTGGGTTTCCCCGGGCAAGAGCGGCGTGAACGAACGTAGGAGCCTCTCCCCCAAGGCGCGTCTTTGAAGCGCGGCTGAGCCGAAGATGCCAACACTACTTTTTAGAATTTCCCGTCTCTTGACTAGTCTGTCCAAATGTGGGAAAGACCTCCCTCGAAGGTTATAGGACCATACGGGGCTTGGCAACCTTATCGCCTTGCGGAAGAACTCTTCATCCCAAAATCAATAGCGAATCCGCAGGGTCTATATGGATATTGGGAGCGCAAATCCAATTTGGAGCGCCGAACAGGCCATCCATTTTGTAAACGATTTTTTATCAACGCCTTAGAAGCAACTCTTTTCGTTACAGTTGGTACGAGGATTGCGCTTTGTAATTCTGCATTTTCCTTACCGTCAAATCGCTGACGCAGAACCTGCGCTTGGGGGTCTATTTGGGGTGCGGCAGGTTCGGGAGCCGAAGATGAAGAGAGTCATTTTTTGCGGTCTGTTGTGCGCCCTTTTGGCGTGCGGATTCGCAGGATCGCCGCCGCGCAAACGACGGGTGGAACGCTCCGGGGAGCGGTCACCGACAGCCAAGGTTTGCCGATCACGGGTGCTGCCGTCAGTATCGTCAACAACGATACGAAGGTAACGATTCCCCTTTCGACTACCGCTGCTGGGCTCTATAACTATCCCGACTTGGCGGTAGGTACCTACTCGGTCACGGTCGAGAAGGACGGCTTTCAGAAGGTGGTGCGGAGTGGCATTCAGATCTTTGCAAACCAAGTAACTGAGGTCAATTTGACCCTCCCGATCGGGTCCGTCTCATCGACGATCGAAGTAACCGGCGGCACACCTCTGGTGCAAACGGGCACCTCTCAATTATCAAACGATTTCAATACTATGCAGGTAACGGAGCTCCCCAATACGGACGCGGGTGGTTCTCCGCTGAACTTGGCGCTACTCGCGCCGGGCACCACAGGACAAGGCGCCGGTGTGACAGGAGAAGGCGGCTCGATTGGGGGCACGCGGCCCCGCATGAACAGCTTCACGATTGACGGCGTCGACGACAACCGCTTGGACATCACGGGCCACAGTCAAAACGTGATTCAGGACTCCGTCTCGGAATTCAATTTACTCACGAACCAATTCAGCGCGGAGTATGGCCATTCGGCCGGCGGGCAGTTCAATATTATTACCAGACCGGAACGAACCAGTGGCATGGCGATGCCTGGGAATACAACCAGAACCGCGATTACGATGCGAGGGACAACCTTGACAAGGCTGATGGTTTGAGCGAGCCGCCCCGCTTTGACAGCAACCGAGCGGGCGGTGACCTGGGCGGTCCGATCCTCCACGACAAGCTCTTTATCTATGGCGCATTTCAGGAGTTTTGGCAGGGATATTCAGCGCAAGGCGTGGGGCAAGAGGCGCCGACTGCAGCTGGACTCGCCACCCTAGAATCCATAGGCGATTCTGCGGTTCAGGGGGCACTCAAGAATTTTCCGACAGCGCCGGGTGCGGATGAAACTATACCAGTGACCGTTCCCGGCACGTCTTGTGCGGCTGGGTGCGCCATTCCGTTTGGCTCGATCTCTCCGATAGCTCCCAATTTTTACAACCAGAAAGACTTCATTATCAATGGGGACTACACGCAGGGAAAGCATCAGCTTTCCTTCCACGTGCTCTATGATCGGCAGCGATCGCCTAACCCAAACTTTGACACGCCTGAGCCCCAATTCACGGGGGATGTCGCGGTCGATGCACGAAAGTACCTCTTCAAGGACACCTGGATCATCAGCAATCGATTGGTCAACGATTTTCGAGCCAGCTATTCCAGATTTTTGTTGGACTATGGAGTACCGCCGACTTTCTCGAACTTCCCGAATATCGAGCTGGACGACAGCGGCTTGGATATCGGACCACAGGGCTGCTCCCCGCAGAGCAACGTCATTAACACGTATGAAGCTCGCGATACCCTTAGCTACGTGCGTGGGAATCACACCTTCAAGTGGGGTGGGTCGTACACCAGGTGGATCGCGCCGAGCGATTTCCTACCTCGGGCACGCGGTGAATGGGATTACACGAACCTCAACGAATTCGTGAACGACTATGTGCCGACGGGACTTAACGGTGCTCTTCGGGGCGCTGGTTCCGGGCTCTTTTCGGGCAACGAATATGGGATCGCGCTGTTCGTTCAGGACGATTGGAAGGTCACTCCGCGCCTCACGCTCAACCTAGGCCTTCGTTACGAGTGGGAGAGCGTGCCGTATGGAGAGAGTCTGGAAAGCTTGAACTCGATCTCCAACTTGCCCGGACCAATCCCCCAACTCTACCCCGGGGGCCCTTCGAGCATCATCTTCGGAACGCCCAAGAGTGACACGAACAACTTTGGGCCCCGATTGGGCTTTGCCTATGATCCTTTCGGAGATGGCAAATGGGCGGTGCGCGGGGGCTTCGGAATTTCGTACGACGTGACGCCCCAGAACTTCCCTTCAATCAGCCTCCCGCCACAGCTTCAGACAGAACAGAACCCGGTTCTAACCTGCAGCTTGCCTGGCGCCCCAGCTTGGTGCGCGGATTTCTCGGGTGGCACGGGTAACGGCCAAGGTTTTCTGGCAGGTGGCGGGCTACTGCAAGTAAACGTACCTTGCTCCGATCAAGCGGTTTGCCGTTCCTCTTCGTCCGAGTACGACGTCAATATCACGCAGCCCAAAGTGCTCACCTGGAGTCTCGGAGTCCAACACCAACTTGGACAGAGCTCTAGTTTAGAGGTTAGGTACGTAGGCACACGGGCTCTGGAGCTACCCATTCAAGCCCGGCTGAACACGCAGTCCGGATTCACAGCCGGCTTGCCCGTAATTCCCACATACCTCAGTGACTCTGCAATACCGGGGACGGTACCGACCACAGCGCCGAACTTGGCGCAATGGGACGCCTTCGAGAACAACGCTAATTCTTGCCCAACCACGGGACCTTCACCCTTTAGATACGGTGCCGAGGGCTTCTGCGATCTGTTGACAGGCTTTCCACCGCTCGCCAGCAGCATCTACCACGGAGTGTCGATCGACTTCAATCATCCCGTTGGGCACGGACTCACCTTCCGTGCGAATTACACGTTCTCGAAGGATATCGATGATGCAACCAACGAGCTTTACAGCAGCCGCGTGAATCCCCGTCGGGGCCAAGACTGGCAGGATCTCGGAGCTGATCGAGGCCTTTCAGCGCTTGACGTTCCCCAGAAGCTTGCTCTCTCCTGGGTTTACGACGTGCCTGGTTGGAACAGCGACAACGGTTTCGCCAGGGGGCTCACTCATGGATGGGAGTTTTCCGGCACGTGGATAGCTAGCAGCGGACCGCCGGTTACCATCTTGAACGATATAGACGCCAATGGAAACTTGGATAGCGCCGGTGATCGTCCAATATTCAATCCGGCCGGGACGGTCAATGCCGGTAGCCAAGTTGACTTCATCTGCAACGACGGTGCAGGCGGAGCGACTCGGATTGTTACAGCGGCCTCGGTCCCGAGCAGCGGCATCATTCCCTGCGGCAGTGGCGACGACTCGAACATCGTCGGCTACGTAGCCCAGGATCCGACTGCGCGGTACGTTGCCGCGAATCTGGGCGCAAAGAGCACGGTCAAGAACAATACGTGGAGGAGTCCGGGATCCAATGTCTGGAACATGGCTTTCAATAAGAAGACGAAGATCACCGAACGCCTTAACCTCCAACTCGGGTTCAGCGCGTACGATATCTTCAACCACCGGAGCTACGCGCTTGCACCACCGAGCGTATTCGAGACCGGCGTCACCAGCGTGAACAATGCCTTGAGCACGACCTACACGGACATCACGTCAGGGTCGCTGTTCTTGAATCCAACGCAATTCAGCGGCGGTTCGCGCCAAATGCAGCTGCAAGTGAAGCTGGTCTTCTAGGCCTTTCGCCTTAGAAGCACCGTACTCAAAGGGGTCCCATTCTTGGGACCCCTTTTTTTTGTTTCGCACGAACGTGCCTTATCCTGTCCCACCCCAGTGCAATTTCGGAAGCCCTTCGTGCGTATGAGTATAATAGGTACACGCCACAGAAATGGCCGACATGACTAGCAAGACGTCCATGACTTTTAGAGAAGCCGTGCGGATTGCGACCGCCAGTCTCTGGTCGCATAAGCTGCGCAGTATGTTGACTTTACTGGGTGTCGTGATCGGCGTCACGTCGGTGATCGCCGTCGTGAGCCTCATCAACGGCCTGAACGACTATGTCGCTGGAGCGATATCTTCCAACCTCAGCGCAGACGTCTTCATGATCAGCCGAGCGCCCTCGACCATTACCAACGTTGACCAATGGGAGGCCGCCCAGAAGCGCAGGAAATTCCATTTCGACGACTACGAGTATCTCCGAGACAATTGCCAACGCTGCGTAGCGGTTGCCGCGAATCTCAACAAGATTGGCCAGGTAAAATATGGCACCGACTATCTCGACGACAGCGCCATCATCGGATTCACCCACGAGATGCCGCAAGTCTATAGCCGCGAGTTGGCGGAAGGGCGCGACTTTACACGGCTGGATGTGGCGCGCAGCGCGCCCGTCTGCGACGTGGGGTACGACATCGTGAACAAACTGTTGCCCGGCGTGGATCCGATCGGCAAGGTGATCCACGTGGATACCGGCGAGTGCGAAATCATCGGAGTGGCGAAAAAGAGGGGCTCCACCATGGGGCAGTCGCAGGATAACTGGGTGATCATGCCCCTCACCACTTACCAGGGTATGTACGCACGCGATGACTCGCTCCGCCTGTGGGTGAAGGCCGCCGGCAAGAACGCGATGGATCCCACGATGGATGAGGTGAAGTTGCTCCTGCGCGCGCGCCGGCATGTGGCGTATCGCGACGCCGACGATTTTGCGATGGAAACGAATGCGTCGTTTCTCTCGCTATGGAGCAGCATCAGCAGCACATTTTTTGGCGTGACGATCGGCATCGCCTCCATTTCGCTGATCGTGGGCGGCATCGTGATAATGAACATCATGCTTGTATCCGTGACGGAGCGGACGCGCGAAATCGGCTTGCGGAAGTCGCTCGGAGCGCGTCAGAGCGATATTCGCATGCAGTTCCTGATCGAATCGGCTGCGCTGGCGGCGATTGGCGGAGCCTGCGGGGTGATCCTGGGCATCATTCTGGCAAAGATTGTAAGTGCGACGACCTCGCTGCCGAGTTCGGTGCAAATTTGGTCGGTGCTGATGGGGTTGGTTGTGGCCACTAGCGTGGGCTTGTTCTTCGGGGTGTATCCGGCAGCGAAGGCGGCACGGCTTGATCCGGTTGTTGCATTGCGGTCGGAATAGTCGTGGAAAGGAACCATGGCAAATAGAGGCGGGTTCGGCGAATTCAAGGAAGCGATCGGGCTGGCGCTCGATGTATTGCGGCGCAACGTGCTGCGTTCCTTTCTGACGATTCTCGGCATCATGATCGGCGTCACGACGATTATCGTGATTGGAGCCGTGATTAATGGGCTGAACTCCAACGTGATGGGCGATATCCAGTCACTTGGTTCGAGCACGATTATTGCCTCCAAATTTTCGTGGGCCACGCTTGGACGCCTTTCTCCGAGAGTGCTTCAGCGAAAGGATTTGAATCCGGATTGGGTGGAAGGTCTGACGCAACTGCCACATGTGGAGGCCGCTACTCCCGTGTCACAGATTGAGAACTACGCGGTCAATGCCGGCACAAGCTAAGTGCGACGCGGCAATCTCCGCGCGAAAAATGTGATCCTGCAGGGGCAAGGGGCGCCTATGCCGACATCAGTAATTTGAATTTGGCGCAGGGCAGATTTTTCAATCAGTACCGATGAGAGCATCACTCTCCGGTTACGGTTTTGGGGCACGTCACGGCAAAACGCTTTTCCCGACCGCCGGGAGATCCGATCGGGAAAGACGTGTTGATCGAAGGGCATGATGTTCACGGTGATCGGCGTGTTGGCGCCGCAGAAGCAGGCTTTTGGAACCGGAAAAATCCGGAAGACAACCAGGCCGTGATGCCGCTTTCGGACGATGCAGTAGCTCCATCCGGAGCTGAAGGATTACGCGCTGTTTGAAGGCCAGCGACGCGGAGTTCGTGCCGGCCGTCGTCGACGAGCTGCGCGAATTTTTGCGCCGCAAGCGGAAGCTTACTTCCGACAAAGACGACAATTTCGCGATCTTCACGCCGGATGCGTTTATTGATTTGTGGAAGCAGATTTCCAGCGGAATTTTCGTGGTGATGTTCGCTGTGGGATCAGTGGCGCTGCTGGTGGGAGACATCGGCGTGATGAACATCATGCTGGTGAGCGTCACCGAACGGACGCGGGAGATCGGCGTGCGCAAAGCCATCGGCGCGAGGAGAAGCGATATTTTGAGGCAATTTTTGCTGGAGGCGGTGACGCTAGCGGGCATCGGCGGAGTGATTGGCGTTCTTCTCGGCTCGTCCATTGGTCTTTGCATAAGGCTGGCTTTTTCCAGCTTTCCCGCTTCGGTTTCACCGTTGCTTGTCCTCTGGGGGTTTCCGTTGCGAGCATGATTGGAATTTTCTTCGGTGTGTATCCGGCCTGGAAGGCCGCGCGATTAAACCCGGTGGAAGCGCTGCGATACGAGTAACACTGCGGCACGCTAATCGATTCTGCTCGCACCCAATATCGTTCTAATCCCGATGCTAAAATCTCTAAGTTGAACCGGTACGATGAGGTGAAGAATGGATCACGCCCAAGGATTTTTGAATCTCGTAAACGACGCCAAGCAGCGAATCAAGCAAGAGACTTTTCGCGAAACCAAGAAGCGGATGGATAACGGCGACAAACTTATCCTTGTGGATACGCGCGAAGACGCCGAATGGGCTCGTGGGCATATTCCCGGCGCAATCCATCTGGGCCGCGGCATCATCGAACGCGATATCGAGAAGACCATTCCAGACAAAGACACGCCGATCGTGCTCTACTGCGGCGGCGGATTTCGTTCGCGTCGGCGGCCGATAATCTCAGAAAATGGGTTACCGCAATGTGATCTCAATGGACGGCGGCTGCGCGGTTGGTTTGAAGCAGGCTTCCCCATTATCAAAGATTAAAGACAAGGATTAAAGAATCTGTGGTTGGCTCGGCCCACGCAAGGACTTGGCTGAAGTTGGGCTTATTCCGAAGGAGGAAATCGCCATGACAACTACGCCGCGTCGCATCGTCACCGGCCACGACAAGAGTGGGAAATCGATTGTTTTGTCTGATGGAGTCCCACCCATCGAGCTGAAGTTTCCAGGGCGTGGCGTCGTTCTTCGAAATCTGGAGTACAAAGGCGAGCCCAGCTCCGCTCTCAGCCGCGGGGGCCGAACCCACCGACGAGTTGCTTGAGCTCGCACCGAAATCACGTGGGACGGTGATTCGAATCCTCGATTTCGTGCCGGGCTTCTCAAAGGAGAGCTCTGGTACACAACCCTTCATTCACCGCACAGAGACCATTGATTACGGAATCGTGCTGGAGGGAGAGATATTCCTTCTTTTGGACGACTCGGAAGTGCACTTGAAGGCTGGCGACGTGGTGATTCAGCGGGGCACCGACCACGCGTGGGAAAACCGCTCTGACAGGCCCGCACGCATGGCCTTCGTCCTGGTGGATCGGGCGTTTTGCGAGGAGCTCAGGCATCCTTACCCGCCGGCGCGCTTGAGAAAGTAATTCGCGGACCCTTGCGAACTGCGAGGGAATAGATTGAAAAAGAGTTGGCTGGGGCGGTTGGACTCGAACCAACACCGTCCTCATTAACAGTGAGGTGCCCTACCGATTGGACCACGCCCCAACTTGGCCACGAACTAAGTGTAATAATTTACACGATTCTGGCGCGGAGGTGAATGCGGATTGAGACTGCGAAGTACTAAGGGGAATTCGGAGTACTAAGGTGAATGGCCGAGGGAAGGGCCGGCCCAGCCCTCAATCCCCTAAAGGGATCCTCGACTTTCCTTCCCTCTGACGGGCCGATACATGGCACGCTAAAAACCAAAGGTAAGATGCTGAAACGAAACGTCGTCAAAATGGCGGCTTGCGTAAAAACTCCCAGCCCCCAGTAAATTTTGCGGCGCGTCGCCGGACGTGGTCAGGAACCCATAGTTTGTGCCGGACAAACAATTCCACCGGAAGAATGCCAGTGTTCCGATTTGAAACAGAGCGCCTCATGCTAAGGCCGTGGGAAATAAGCGACGAGAGGCCTTTGCGCGATTAAATTCCGATGTTCGAGTCATGGAATTCATGCCCGCATGCCTCTCACCTGCAGAGAGCGATCTGTTTCTAGACCGAATCAAGCAGCACTTCCGGAAATACGAGCTTTCGATTTGTCTGCGGTTGAACTGATCGAAGAGCGGCGATTTATCGGAACCGTGGGACTTATGATGCCCGTGTTCGAAGACCCCTTTCACGCCATGTGTCGACATCGGCTGGCGGCTAGCGGCTGATTGCTGGGGCCGAGGGCTCGCGTACAAAAAAGCGCAGGGCGGTTGTGCGCCATGCATTCGAGTCGCTGCAGCTGTTTGGAATCCTCCGTTTTCCTTCACCGTTCCGGCAAACGTCCGCTCGCGGCGCGTGATGGAAAAGATCGGAATGACTCGCGATTCGGCGGACAACTTCGAGCATCCAAACCTGCCCGAGGGCCATCCGCTGCGGCCGCACGTGCTGTATCGACTGAGCCGAACCGATTGGATGCGCGCCCAGCGGTAGTGAATCGTGGGCGCTGCACCGTCGATTTTCAACCTCGATTGCAAGCGAGTCCACAGTCGCGCTGCCTTGACCTCACGGCGCGGGGGTTGCTATGTTAAAAAGCTACACTGGGATCACTCTACCCATCGTAGAGCGAATCTCTCTGTATCGGCAGTCGAGCTATGAGTCTAAGAAAAATCGTCGTCCGGGGCGCCCGGCAGCACAACCTCAAGAACATCAACCTGGAAATTCCGCGCAACACGCTCACGGTGGTCACGGGACTTTCTGGTTCGGGGAAATCCTCGCTCGCTTTTGACACGCTCTACGCGGAGGGCCAGCGGCGTTACGTGGAATCTCTTTCAGCTTACGCGCGACAGTTCCTTGACCAAATGGAGCGGCCGGAGGTGGATTCGGTCGAGGGACTCTCGCCGTCGATCGCCATCGAGCAGAAAACCACCACGCGCTCGCCGCGATCGACGGTGGGCACGATCACCGAGATTTACGATTATCTTCGCGTGGTTTACAGCGCCATCGGCACGCCACATTGTCCTCGAATGCGGCAAGCCCATCGCGCGGCAATCCACGGAGCAAATTGTGCAGGCTGTGATGGCGCTCAAGCCCGATGACCGCATCATGGTTCTTGCGCCTGTGGTCCGCGGACGCAAGGGTGAATACAAAAAGGAACTCGAAAAGTATGCGAAGGAGGGTTATGTCCGCGCGCGCGTCGATGGCGAGCTGGTCGAGTCTCGATGAGCCCGTGCCGCTGGACCGCCGCAAAAACCACACAATTGAAATTGTGGTGGATCGGCTGCTGCTGAAAAACGGTATCACGCAGCGGCTCGAGCAATCCATTGAAACCGCACTGAAGCTCACGGGCGGTTTGGTGACGATCGCTGTGGTGGGCGGCGAGGAGCATGTCTACTCCGAGAAACTCGCCTGCCCCGATTGCGGCATTTCCGTACCGCAGCTCGAGCCGCGCTCGTTTAGTTTTAATTCGCCCTACGGCGCATGCCCGGAATGCAATGGGCTGGGCTCGAAATACGAATTCGATCCAGCCAAAGTGATCGTGGATTGGACCAAACCTCTTTTCGAAGGCGGCCTCGGACCGGGCTCCGGTTCCACCCCTCTGCAGCGCACGCTGCGAATCGCCGCCCTCGCCCACGGATTCGACCTCGATGCGCCTTTCGAAAAACTTCCACGCAAAGTGCAGAACCTGATCCTGCATGGCAATCCATGCCAAGGCGTCTCTAGGCAAGGGTTTGAATTTCGAAGGAGTGCGTGGGGTATCTGGAAAGCAGCCTCGAGAGAATCGAAATCGGATACCTATCGCGAGTGGCTGACGCAATACATGTCACCCGCGCCCTGCGCCGCTTGCAGCGAGCAGCAGGCTGCGTCCCGAAAGCCTCGCCGTGAAAATCGCCGGCCTTTCCATCGCCGATTTCACGGCCTTGGCCCTATCGGATGCGCGCGCGGCCGTGGACAAGATCGCGAAACGGACTCACGCTGCGGCAGCGAAAAATCGCTGGCCGGCCGCTGATCGGAAATTTCCGAGCGCATCGATTTTCTGCTAAACGTGGGGCTGGGCTACCTGACGCTCGCACGCTCCGCGGCAACGCTTTCCGGCGGAGAGGCGCAGCGCATTCGACTGGCCACGCAGATCGGTTCGCGCTTACGGGGCGTGCTCTACGTGCTTGACGAGCCTTCCATCGGCCTGCACGCAGCGCGACAATGGTCGCCTGCTCTCCACTCTGGAAACACTGCGGGATCTGGGAAACACCGTCCTAGTTGTCGAGCACGATGAGGAAACGATTCGCCGCGCCGATTACGTGGTCGACCTCGGCCCTGGCGCAGGCAAAGCGGGCGGCCATCTGGTAGCTTGCGGCTCACCGGAGGAAATCGCCGCCAATCCCGCCTCGCTCACCGGTCAATACCTAACGGGCCGCATGAAGATCGCTGTTCCGGTGCAGCGCCGCGCCGCAAACGGTAAAACCCTCGCGATACTCGGGGCTCATAGCCACAATCTCAAAAACATCGATGTGGCAATTCCCCTTGGGCTGCTGTCCGTTGTCACGGGCGTTTCCCGGTTCTGGAAAATCTACCCTAGTGAACGACATTCTCTATCGTGCCCTCGCAGCTAAACTTTATCGTTCGATGGAAAAGCCCGGAGCGTATCGCGCGCTTGTTGGCGCGGAGCACATCGATAAGGTCGTTCAAATTGACCAACGCCGATTGGCCGCACTCCGCGTTCGAATCCCGCGACATACACGGGCGTCTTCGCTCCCATCAGAGAGTTGTACGCGATGCTTCCGGAATCGCGCGAACGCGGCTACAAGCCGGGCCGATTCAGCTTCAATGTAAAAGGTGGACGCTGCGAAGCGTGCCAAGGGGGCGGGCAGCGGCGCATCGAAATGAATTTTCTTCCCGACGTTTACGTAACCTGCGAAGTCTGCCGTGGCAAGCGCTACAATGCCGAGACCCTGTCCGTCCGTTATAAGGGCTGCTCGATTTCCGACTTGCTCGATTTGCCTATTGAGGACGCGCTGAAAGTGCTCGAAAACATTCCTTCGATCCAGCAAAAGCTGCAAACTCTGGTTGACGTCGGCCTCGGCTACGTCCAGCTCGGCCAATCCGCCACCACTCTTTCCGGTGGCGAGGCTCAGCGCACCAAGCTGGCGCGTGAACTTTCCCGCAGGCAGACGGGTCGCACTCTCTATATCCTCGACGAACCCACCACGGGTTTGCACTTCGACGATGTAAGCAAACTTCTCGCCGTCCTCAACCGTCTCGTCGAGCTGGGCAACACCGTCCTCATCATCGAGCACAACCTTGACGTAATCAAACAGGCCGACTGGATCATCGATCTGGGTCCCGAGGGCGGAGAAGAGGGGGGACGCATCGTCGCTCAAGGCACTCCCGAACGTGTAGCGCGTAATAAAAATCGTACACTGGCCAAATACTGGCGCGCGCTCTAAATGGTTCGAACTCCAACGGCGCAAGCCGATCCGCAAGCGCCGGGGCGCGCCAGAGCGCATGATGCGCGAGTGGCCGCCGGCAATTCGTCTCCAACTATGAACTTCGAAGAAAACAATTCGTCCCCTCCTCAGCCCTCAGAATCTTTCGACGGCTCTTCGCCCCCGCCCGAGCCTGCGTTGCTGGAGACCGGCCAGCCGCCGCAAGAAGGCCCGCCAACCGAACCCCACGTTCCAGTTTCGTCGGCAGTGCCGATTCCCGAAGATATCCGCGTCCCCTGGGGCTGGACCGATCTGTTGCTGTTCGTGGTGCTGGCGCTCGCGGCCACGTTTTTGTTCAGCATTCTGCTCGCGGTTGGATTTGCAGTCTTCGGCGTGCCTCTCTCGCGTCTCCAAAAGCCTGGGAGCGCCGAAGGACTCTTCGTTGTAGTCAGCCAAGTAATCCTGTTCTTCGTGTT
Organism: uncultured Acidobacteriota bacterium; assembly: GCA_963754105.1. Classification (GTDB taxonomy): domain Bacteria; phylum Acidobacteriota; class Terriglobia; order Acidiferrales; family UBA7541; genus Palsa-295. Next base: position 27,510 of record CAVWEZ010000003.1, on the reverse strand, counting down.
GCTGGGCTACTTATTTGTGCAAACGCGTGTGCGCTTTCATGCGCCCTTCTGGCGAACTCTCGGCTGGCGTCCTCTGGAAACGCATCGCCTCCGTGGCGCCTGGCCCTACCTGGGGCTGATCGTGAGCGGGCTCTTGCTCGCGCTCCTCGTTCAAGTTGGTTCGGCGATTTTTGGCACAAAAACTCAATTACCTATGGAACAGTTGTTTCAAGATCGCCGCACGGCCCTGCTTCTTATGCTGATGGCGGTCCTGCTGGCGCCAGTGGTCGAAGAGACAATTTTCCGCGGCTATCTTTACCCGCTGATCGCGCGGAGCTTCGGAATCGGTACGGGAGTCGTCGCCACGGGAATACTTTTCGGTCTGCTGCACGCGCCTCAGCTTTGGGGTGGCTGGGTGCAAATCGCATTGCTCATCCTCGTGGGCATCGTTTTCACGTATGTGCGCGCCGTCACGCGCACTGTGCTCGGCAGCTATCTGCTCCACGTAAGTTACAATTCGTTTATTTCCGTCGCGTTTCTTGTAGGGACTCATGGGCTGCGCTTTCTCAATCCCGGTCCTTGAGCCACGCTGTTTTCGTGGCACACGCATCTCGAAGCGGAGCCAATTCATTGCACACGGTCCAACCCATCGAGTGGACATCAAAAGGCGTGGTCATGCTCGATCAGCGGCAATTGCCGGGCGAGGTTGTCTATCACACCTACACCGATTACCGCGACGTCGCCAAGGCCATTAAAGATATGGTCATTCGCGGAGCGCCCGCAATTGGTGTCGCCGCTGCGATGGGCGTGGCGCTTGGCGTCCAGCGCTCCGAAGCAAATACTCTCGCGGAGATGCGCTCGGAATTCGCCGCGATTTGCGACACGATTTCGCACACTCGTCCCACCGCCGTCGATCTATTTTGGGCCGTTGACCGATTCAAGCGCCGCTTCGATGAACTCGCCGCCGGTGCCGCAAGTGATGAGGCCAATGCTCTCGCTCGAATCCGCGCAGGGCTCGTTGAAGAGGCCCGAATCCTCCACCAGGAACGCCGTGAAGCCGACGAGCGCATCGGCCGCTTCGGCGCGGAGCTCATGCCCAAGAGCGGCCGCGTGATGACGCAGTGCAACGCCGGCGCTCTCGCCACCGGCGGAATCGGCACAGCCCTCGGCGTGATTCGAATGGCCGTTGAGGGCGGTTATCGAATCGAAGTGCTGGTTCCCGAAACGCGGCCGTATTTGCAGGGCTCGCGGCTCACGGCCTGGGAATTGCATCAGGACCACATTCCCCTCACGCTCATCACGGACAACATGGTCGGCCATTTCTTGAAAACCGGCGGCGTGGGAGCCGTAGTCGTAGGCGCCGACCGGATCGCGCGCAACGGCGACACCGCCAACAAAATCGGAACCTACGGCATCGCCGTGCTCGCGAAAGAAAACAAAGTCCCGTTCTACGTGGCCGCGCCTATTTCGACGTTCGATCTTTCCATTGCCTCCGGAGACCAAATTCCCATCGAGGAACGCCCTCAGGAAGAAGTAACGCACCTTGCCGGCCAACGCATTTCACCCGACGTGCGCGCCGCGCATCCTGCCTTTGATGTCACCCCCGCGCGTTATATCGCCGCGATTATCACCGAACGCGGTATCGCCCGCCCGCCGTTCGAAGATTCGCTCGCAAAACTGTAAGGATTGTAAGAAGGGATCACTTCATATCGCGCCAATTCGGCCCCGCCTTGCTTTCCACCAGCAGAGGAACGCGCAATTTATAAACGCCTTCCATCACTTCCTTCACTAGGTTCCTTAGCCGCGGGATTTCCCCTTCGGGAGCTTCGAAGAGTAGTTCGTCATGCACCTGCAGAATCATGCGCGCCTCGAACTCTCCAGACAAACGGCGATCGAGCTCGATCATCGCCAGCTTGATCAGGTCGGCCGCTGCCCCTTGCATCGGCGTATTCATCGCCGTGCGCTCGGCGAAGTTGCGCAAGTTCGGCTGCGGCGCATTGATTTCGGGAATCGGGCGGATGCGCCCGAAAAGCGTTCTGGTGAATCCGGTCCTGCGAACCTCCGCGATCTGCGCGTCGAGATATTTTTTCACGCCGCTGTAGGTTTCAAAATACGCGTTGATCCACTTCGCGGCTTCCTTGGTGTCGATCCCCAGTTCTTGCGCCAAGCCAAACGGCGAAAGCCCGTAAATCACTCCGAAATTGATCACTTTGGCCACCCGGCGGTGCTCGCGTGTTTGCGCCAAGGGCGCGACGCCAAAAACCTCCTGCGCCGTACGCGAATGAATGTCCTCGCCGCGCCGGAAAGAGTCCACAAGAATCGGATCCCCGGAAAGATGCGCCAAAATGCGCAGTTCGATTTGCGAATAATCGGCGGAAAGCAGCAAATGGCCCGGCGACGCGATGAATGCCGCGCGTATCTCCCGGCCTAGTTCCGTGCGTATGGGAATGTTTTGCAAATTTGGATTGGAGGAGCTGAGCCGCCCCGTGGCCGTCCCTGTCTGGCTGAAGCGCGTGTGCAGGCGCCCCGTCTCCGCATTGATCAGCCGAGGCAACGCGTCCGCGTACGTGGATTTCAGCTTGGCAAGCTCGCGGTACTCGAGAACTTTTCTGGGCAGTTCGTGTGTCAGCGCGAGTTCCTCCAGCACGTCCGCCGCCGTTGATCGCGACTTGGCGCGGCTCCGGCGCGGGCCCTGAAGATTCAATCTATCGAAAAGGACTTCGGCAAGTTGCTGCGGCGAGTTGATCTTGAACTCGAAACCCGCCAGTTCATAAATGGATTTTTCCAACCGCGCGATTTCTTCCTCGGCTTTCGCGGAAATAATCTCCAATTCTTTCCGGTCCACGCGCACGCCGGCGGCTTCCATGCGCGCCAGAACCGGCGCCAGCGGCAAATCGATTTTCTCGTAGACGTCCACCAGGCTTTGCTTTTCTACTTCCGCGCGAAGCACCGGCGCAAGCCGCAGCAGAAAATCCGCGCGCTCTCCGGGTGCTCCCGAAAGCGTTCGGTTCAAATGGCGCAGCACCACCTCCGCGAAAGCGTGATTTGCCGTCGTGGGACGAAGGAGATACGAATAGAGCATGGTGGCGTGGCGGATTCCGGCAATTGGTTTGGCCCCGTTCGCCGAGCCGCCAGAGGCCAGCAGATGAAAAAGTTTCGGGTCATGGACGACTTTGGAGCGATTCGCATCGCTCAGCCAATCGTGCATCGCGCCGAGCATCTTGTTCCCGGCATCATTCGCGGCCGTGCCCGCCGCATCGGCCTTGATGGACATCTCGACGCCTGCAACGTGCGTGCCGAAGCCTTCGTCATCCGGGTCCTCGGCATCCAGCGCCAGCCAAACCGCGGCATCGCCGGCCGGCGGAGTAGCGGTCGCAAATTCCCGGAGCGCCGCAGGCGATTCCAGGGAGGCATAGTCCGTCACGCGGGAATCGACCGGCGGTGCTACTTCTTTCAGCAGCGATGTAAACCCGAGTTCGGCGTAAAGCGCCCGCAGCGCCATAGCGTCGGGCTCTTGCAGCCGCAGGGCCTCCAGCGAGAGCGGTACCGGAGCGTCGGTCGGAATCTTCGCCAATTGCTTGCTCAGGCGCACGAATTCCCCGCATTTTTCCAGCGCCTCGCGATAGCTCGCCCTCTTCACTTCGGCCGCGCGCGCTACGGCTTCCTCGGCGCTGCCGAACTGCTGGATCAACTGCCGCGCGCCCACTTCCCCATTCCAGCTTTTCGGCGTTCACCCGGAGCGGGCTTGTCGTTGGGATCGCGCGCCCCGGGAATGTTGTCAATCGAATCGCCCATCAGCGCCATCACGTCCGCCACTTTTTCCGGCGGAACTCCCATGATCTCTTCCACTTTTTTCTCGTCCACGATCAGGTCGTTCTTCGCGGGATTGAGCAGCCGCACGCGCCCGTGCACCAATTGCATCAGGTCTTTGTCGCTGGTGATGATGTAAACGTCGAGGTCTTCCTTCTCCGCCTGCAGCGCCAGCGCGCCGATCACGTCGTCTGCTTCATATCCCGGATATTCGAGGATCGGCAAACGCATCGCTTCGCAGTAACGCCGCACAAATGGAATCTGAATCGAAAGATCGTCCGGCATCGGCGGTCGTTGCGCTTTATAAGCGGCAAAAATCTCGTCGCGAAATGTTGGCGCGGAAACATCGAAAACAACCGCCACGAAATCCGGACGCAGCGCCGGATTATTGATCAAGCGCCGCATCATGGTCGCGAATAGATACGGCACTTTCGTGGGGACGCCCGAGGAAGTCTGCAGCCGGTCCATCGGCGCAAAGAACGCGCGAAAGATGTACCCCATCGCGTCAACCAGGAAGAGCCGTTTTGGATTTTTAGCTGGCATGCGGAATTACTTTTCAGCCGGGACCGTTCGGTCGAATTTTCCTTTTGGAACGGAATCGGATCGCTGAAGTCCAGTATATCAAAACCGAAAGCATCAGCCGTGCCAGCGCGTTCAGGGTCGCCGGTAGAGGACTCGGAATCGCCGCACCCACGGCGGCTCGGGTTCGGCGTAATCCTCGAAGGATTCTTCTTTCAATCCCGCGCGCAGAAAGCCGTTGAATTCATCGCGCATTAAGGGCCATGGCGGTCCTTGCCCCTCTGGCTCATCGTCCGCGCGGCCTCGCGCGATCGCCAGCAGCAGCCCGCCGGGCGCGACAAATTGCGAAACCGCCGCAATTGCCTTCGGACGCATCTCCGCTGGAAACGACTGCACGGTGTAAATTTCCAGCACGAAATCGAAGCCCCGCAGCCAGTTCTCGGGCGGATCGAACATGTCCGCGACCACGTAGTCCACCCGCGATTGTGGAAACCGTTTCTTCGCTGACTCGATGGCCCTCTTCGAAACGTCAAATCCGGTTGTCTTGAATCCCCAGGCGGCAAGTTGCTCGGCGTCATCGCCGAACCCGCTGCCGATCACCAGCGCCCGCTTGCCCGCCGTCTCGCTTGGATGTATCTTCCAAAAATCAAGCAGTCGAGGATTGGGCTCCAAATCGGCCCAAGGAACAGCCGCCTCTCCCCGCTCGGCTTCCTGGTAAAGCTCTTCAAACCACCCAACTGGATCACCCTTCTGGATGAATTCAGCGGCTAACTCCCGCGCCCGAGCACGCCGGTCTGCCATGGCGTCATTCTATCGAGAAACCTGCGTCTAGCGTGACAATGTGTCCCAGTGGCGGATTCCCTTCTCTGATTTTTTGCGCGCCGGCCCTGATTTTCTGCTAACCTTTGCTTGCCGCGACGAGCGGCGATCTTCTCAATTCCTTTCTGGAGGCGCCTGTGCGAATCGCAACCCCTGCGCGGGAAGAACGCGCCTCCGCGTCTCTTTTCTAGCCGCGTTCTCCGCCAATCTTGATCGTTAGCTTTTGACGGTCCTTCATCCCGCGACGCCTGCATTGTGATTCCGGGCGTAGCGAGGAATCTTCTTTGTATTTTCCGTTCGCCTCCCATGGCGAATGCCACTCGAACATATTCGAGAGAAGGGGCACGCAATGTATTCCTTGAACGAATTGGGATGGTCTGAGTTTTTTCAAGAACAGAGGGGGACTGAATCCGGCGTTATGCCGGCACGAGTGGCCGAAGAGAATCGCGAGCTGTATCGAGTTTTTTGCGAGCAAGGCGAATTCCTCGCTGAACTGAGCGGAAGCCTGCGCCACGAAGCCGTCCGAAGAACCGAACTCCCGGCAGTCGGTGACTGGGTGCTTGTGAGCTTGCGCCAAAATGAAGGACGCGCCACGATCCACCACGTCTTGCCGCGCAAAGGGAAATTCTCGCGCAAAAGTGCGGGACGCAAAACCGATGAACAGATCGTCGCCGCTAACGTTGACGTCGCGTTCCTCGTCAGTTCGCTGAATCGCGAGTTTAATCCGCGCCGCATCGAGCGCTACCTGACTCTCGCCTGGGAGAGTGGCGCAAAACCGGTCGTCGTGCTGAACAAATGCGATCTCTGCGAAAACGCCCCAGAGCTGCTTCGCGAAACAGAGGACTCGGCAATGGGCGTTCGCGTAATCTTGGCGAGCGCGGTTCGCGGCGACGGTCTGGAGGAAATTCGCGGGATTCTACAAAGCGGCGGCGAAAACATGGGAGCAAACAGAACTGCGGCGCTGCTCGGCTCTTCCGGCGTCGGAAAATCCTCGCTCATCAATGCCATCCTCGGAACTCCGCGTTTGGACACAAAAAGCGTTCGGTCAAGCGACGACCGCGGCCGGCATACGACCACCACTCGGCAACTGATTCTTGTTCCCGGCGGAGGAGTACTCATCGATACGCCAGGGATGCGCGAGCTGCAACTCTGGGATGCCGCGAGCGGAATCGAGCACGTGTTCGGCGATGTCGCCGAGCTTGCCGCGCGATGCAGGTTTCGCGATTGCAAGCATGAGAGCGAACCTGGCCGCGCCGTCCGCGCCGCCGTCGAATCCGATGCATTGGAAGCAGAACGGCTTGCCAGTTACCACAAGCTACAGCGCGAAGAGCAATTCCAGGCGGCGAAACAGAACGATGCGTTGCGCGCACAACGCACTAAAGAACTGCGCAGGATGATGAAAGGCGTCAACAAGCTGTACCGCAACCGCGGCCGATAGCAACAAGGCCAGCTAAAAAAGCAACAGCCCCGGCCGAAGCCAGGGCTGTTGGTAACGCCGCCAGGTAGAATTTGTAGGAGCGCTGCTTGCCGCGCCCGATTCTAGTCGCCGGCCACGGTTGCAGGTTCGGACGCCACGGCTGTGGCCGTATCGGCGCCGTTCGCCGAATCGGTTTGCGCTCGCTTCACGGTCGCGCCCGGAACAGCCGTCAGAATTTCGTCCATCGTGCCAATCTGCATCAGCGGCTCCGACTTCTTCTTCAGTACGAGCTCTTCGTAAATCTTTCGCACTTTAGCCGCTTCCTCAAACGCCTTCTTGCGGCGAATGCGGTCTTCTTCGGCTGCGGTCAGTGGGATGTCGTGCTCGAGATGGCGAACGCGCGCGGCGTCGTCCTCGTTGATCTTCAGCGAGTGCTCGTAATCGTTGAGGGCCACCTTCTTGTTCTTCGCGTAGATCTCGTGCTTCCCGTGATTCTTGTACCATTCCGCGACGGTCGCATTCTTGTGCATGTTCTCAATGATCTGCCGCCAGCCCACGCCCGTGTTGTACGCGCAGAACGAAATTTCGCCCTTCTGCGTGGCATACGGGATGATGCACATTTCCGTGCGGCGGAAATCGTAGTTGAAGAGATCCTGAAACCACATCCCGGCGATGAAAAGGAAGTTCCAGGGATCCTCGCGGCGCCGCTTCATGGCGTCTTCGATGGTGCGAGTGGGATTCGTCTTGCCGTACTTCTTGTCCGCATCCTTCGAAAGCGCCCAGGTCTTGTCGAATTTCATCCACAGGTCTTTGAGCCGCAAGCTGGGTGGCGCCTGGAACGGATGGTAATTTTTCAGCAGCGCCATGGCCATCATGAAGTTCGAGAAGCCTTTGCCGCGAGCCGCGTCGGTAATCGCGGTCACGTCCTTGGTCAACGAAGGAGCGTCGAGGAATCGCGGAACCGGCGCCCATTCCTTGGTTTCCTTGTTGATCATCAACGCGGTGCCGACTCCGCAGTTCGGGTGGCATCCGCAGGAAAGTGAGCCCCACTGCGAATCCGGTCCGTGCGAGAGATCGGAGAATCCGGCGAACGTGGCGATGTACGAAATAGGGAACCAATCGCGCGTCGGTTCCACTTTTCCCACCTGCGTGCTCACGTCTTGCGCCAGATGCGAAAGCGTGTAGCGTTGGCGGATGCGGCGTTCCGGCGTGATGTCCTCGTCCCGCCCGGTGAACGAAACCGGCTGGAAGGAAACGAACGAAATCTTCTTCGGGTTGTCCATCGCGAACTTCACGATGGGGCCGACCTGATCGTTGTTCACGTTGTTTACGATCGTGGTGACCAGCACAATCTCGACGCCCGCCGCGTGCAAGTTCTCGATCGCGCGCAGTTTTACGTCAAACAAGTTACCCACTTGCCGGTGGCTGTTCGCATCGTTGCCGATGCCGTCGAATTGCAGATAGGCGTAGCGCAGGCCCGCTTCGAACGCTTTCTGCGCGAATTCTGTGCTCTTCGCAAACTCGATTCCGTTCGTCGCGGCCTGCACGCTATTGTATCCAACTTTGCGGGCATAGCGCACGGCGTCCAAGAAATACGGCGACATGGTCGGCTCGCCGCCGGAGAATTGCACGGACATCTGCCGCCGCGGCTTGATCTTCGTGGCGTTGTCCAGAATTTCCTGAATTTCTTCCCAGCTTAATTCGTGGACGTAGCCCACCTGGTTCGCGTCCATGAAGCAGGGTCGCACATCATGTTGCAGCGGTTGGTCAGGTCCACGGTGAGCACCGAGCCGCGGCCATGCCGCACCGTGCTCGATCCGTGGTTGTGAAGCTTCTCGTCGTTGTGCGCGGGAATGTCGCGGCCCGGGAAATTTCCTTCAATCCATTCCAGGAACTTCGCGTCGATAGCCATCAGGTCTTCGTATTTTCCGTGGATCGCGCACTCTTTCACCATCCAGACTTGGCCATCGCGCTCGACGATCTGTGCTTTGATTTCGCCAACCTTCTCGTGTACCAGGTCGGTCCAATCCTTCTTGCCGTCGATGATCGCTTCGCGCGCTTCCTTCACGCACGCAGGACAGAGGGAATCAGTTGTCCGCGGCCAGCCGAGTGTCGGCTTCGATTTTTCCCACGACTTCAGGAGCGGTTTGTCCGACCACTTCGGCGTGAACGAAGGGTTCGGGTTGTGCTTATTGAAAAATTGAATCGTGTCGAAGGTCACTGCCGCCGTTTTGCAGAGCGTCCAGTCAAATGATTTCCAAAGTTGATTACCTAACGTCTTCGGCATAGTCCTCCACCTTCCTTCGCGGTAAAGCCGTTTAAAAAAGACTTAAGAATTTTGTTTCTGCCCCTTGCCCCAGGGGTGGGCATCCATTGGTGGCCGCGCATACCCGCAGACACTCGTAACTGGTTACCCTACCAGAGTTTGCCCCCTAGCTCCGCCCCCGTCTAGGCCGGTGCATCCAAAGGGGTAAATGGGAGGTCGAACGGGAGTCATAGGGGCTTAACGGATGCCCAAGTACCAGGGGACTAACGGCGCGAAGCGGTACTTTTTTGTGAAAAAGGCGAAGTGTCTTGCTAGATGAATTTTAATCACCAAAATTGACGCTAAAAAGCGAAGCAAGTTATTGAAAACAAAGAGGAGGGGACGATACGAAGAGCCACGTCTTGCTACATTACTGCCCTTTTTTATCTTTCTATCTAGAAACAACTTTCGACCCACAAACCGCGCCGAAAGGGTCACTCCAGGTTCAAAGGAGTACGAAGGACGCCAATCGCGAAGTGTGCCAGCAGGGGCGCTTCGTCGTCGAGTTGAATCCAGCGGATCACGCAGTGGTCTTTCATGTATTGGGAGACTTTGGCCTCGCTGATCCCCAGATACTCTCCCAGCCTTTCCTTGAGGCCGCCCTCGGAGTAGCCGCTACGCCCGGCGCGCGGGTTCTTGCCGCCGCCCCGCCCCGCGCGCGCGAGGTTTCCGCAGGCGATACGAAGCGTCTGGCAGGATTCCACATAGTACGAAGTAATCTGGTCCGAGTCCGACAACAAAAGTACGCCCGGGCTTGCGGGAGCATCGTCTGATTCGTCCAGCCGGTGCGCGGGGCTGGTGACCAGCCGTCGCAACATGGATTCGAGTTGCGCCATCCTGGAAGCCAGAGCCGGATCGCCGGCGCGACTTTGCGCGGAGCGTTCAGAAGACAGCCGCGGAGTCGGTGCTTCGATTTCGGCTGGGGGCCTCACAGACGCCAATGGCGGTCCAGGGGCCCGGTCTGGCCGTCCCATCACCACGGATGGAGCCGACGGCTCGGGGACGACCGCCAGCGATGCCGGCGCCGCGGCGAAGGCTTGGGCGGGAAGCCTCGATTGAGTCAATCCGTCTTTTCGCCGGCGGCCGCGGCCACCGCGGCGCCCCCGGCGTCTTTTTTTTCGCGTTGGATCGGTAACTGCGCCGTTCGCGCTCGCATCTTTGGGAGGTGCAAAGGCAGCGTCTTCGGCGGGCGATAGAATTTCCCCGGTTTCGTTTGCGTAAACCGTTGTAGGGGCAGTTTCTTGAAGACCTTGTGGCGAAGTATCGACGGATTCCGAAGCTGCTATTGGGTGGTCCGGTCTCTTGATTTCTTCGTGGGGAGGCGGAAGTTCCAGGCCCAAGCGCGTCAGGGCTTCTTCGGCTTTTTTCTTCCAGTCGGCGCGGCGAAAACGCTGCGCTGCAATGGTGTACCAGTTGCCGGCTTCGCTTGTGTGTTCCGCTTTTTCTTCGAGGGCGCCTAGTTCCCACGCGACCATCGCGTCACGCGTGCGATCAAAAAGCTCAGAAAGTTTCGCGGGTGCGTCGGAGCTGTTTTTGGCCTTGCGTATCCGGGCCTGGATTTGTCGCCAGTCAGCCATGTGGGGGTATTGTAGCAGTCACCGAAGGTTAGTCCAATCGAGTCTGCACGGGGTTGCGGCGGGCAATTGTGAGTTCCGCGCCGTGTTATATTTTCTCTTATCTCTGAGTGCCTGCGCTCGTGAGGAGAAGCGATGAAAATGGAACACTTGGTTTGCGTGGTCGCGCTGCTGCTTCTGGGGCCTACGGCGGCTGCGCAGTCTGGATTTGAGCCACTGAATCGGTGGAAGGCGGACATGCTTGCGGGCAACGAGGCGGCGCTCGCGTCACTGTACTTGCAAGTTCCTCCGAGTCAGGTGCAGACGCCGGAAGGCAAGATGCAGGATGCGGCTGCGGAGCCTCGCTTCTGGTCTGCGTTGGCGGCTAAGGGTCCGACCGACGTGAACGTGAAAGTGCTGGACGTAGAGCGTCCGCAACCAAACCAAGTGAATGTGATTTTTCGGATGGAGATGATGCTGCGGACGAATTCAGGCGAAAAGCCGTTCGTGGTTGAGGGCGCGCAGGTTTGGATTCAACAGGGTGGCGATTGGCGGATTGCGGCGACGCAAAGGGGCGATCTTCAGGCGAATCCACCGCGCCGTCTGCCCGAGCCAGCAAAACCAAACACAGACCTTTATCCTTCACCCGAACAGGCTCAATCCGAAATCAACGCCGCTCTGGCCGCGGCTGCGAAAGACCGCAAGCGCGTGATCCTGGTATTCGGGGCGAACTGGTGCTACGATGGCCACGTGCTGGATGCGGCCTTTCATTCGCCTACATCGCACCGCTGGTCAACAAGAATTATCACGTGGTCCACATCAGTGTGGGTGACGAAGGGAACAAGAATCTCGATTTGGCCGAAAAATATGGCGTTCCACTGAAGAAGTCTGTGCGTGTCCCGAGCCTTGCCGTGCTCGACCCCGACGGAAAGGTGGTCTACAGCCAGAAGCAAGGCGAGTTTGACGACAGCACCCGCATCGGACGAATTGACGTGGTCTCCTTCCTCAAGAAATGGGCGCCGGCGCACGCAAGCTAGGCTGTAGCGATATTTGCGCGATGAGCGCCGTGGCGCTGGCAACGTAATGTCGATTAATCTATTGCAAGCACTTGCGATGGGTAACTGCTGCAATCCACGGGCTGTTCGGCGGTGTAAGCTATTGACACTGAGCCCATAGTCACTATTATGCGTGACCCTAAGGACTCGAAATAGCGAAAGGTGGTGATAACCGTGGCGGACCGGAAACAATTCATTGGCGACATCAAAACTGACCCGGAGCTTCTAAAGGCTTTGGAGGAATCGCGCGCTACTCCCGTAACGGAGGAAGAACTTCGCGAACAAAGGATCAGCTTCGCCTTCGGTAATGCCCCTGCCAACGCGAAGAACATCACTAAGGAAAGCGAGCGCCACATTCCTCGGAACATTCGGCTGCAATCGTAAACTCGCTAGCATGGCCTGCGACACTTCGGGCCGCCCCTTGTCATGTCAGTTCGCGAAAAAGACAATCCTACGCTGTTCACAAGAATTCAAGAGCAGAATCTCCTGCGGCAATACGATCTCCTGTCAAATTGCTTAGAGATTGGCTTCAAAAAAGGCATCCAAGCCTTCGACAAATACACACTTTGGGCATTGAACTATGCAGCCGTGGCTAACATCGCCCAGTTTGGGGCTCGGTATCGCGAAGAGCCAATTTACGTTGGCAAACATATCCCACCGCACTTCGACGACGTACCCGACTTGATGGATCGGTTCTTCTCGCTAATCCATGAAAATTGGACCATCGTTGATCATCCAACGTGGCTCGCTGCGTATGCCCTGTGGAGGCTGAATTGGATTCACTGATTTATAGAAGGCAACGGACGAACTGCGAGAGCAGCCTGCTATTACCTGATTTGCATGAAGTACGGCAAGTTGCTTCCGGGGAAGAAGATAGTACCAGAACGCATACGGGAAAACCGAGCGCCTTATTACGCCGCGCTGGGAGCCGCTGACATTGCCTGGGATCTTCCCAAGCTGATGTCTCCGTAATGGCCAAGTACCTCGAACAATTGCTGAAGAGCCAGCTTACCGAAGCTTGAGCGGCGCACGCGAGCTAGGCTCTGCTTCTCCGGTTCGTGCGTTGATCAGGCACTTATCGGTTGCGCCGTTGACTCGATTTGAGTGGCCACCTAAGATGTTGGGCGAATGACGGCTCCCGATCCCCTCGTCGGCAAGCTCGTGTCCCATTACCGTATCGTCGCGAAGCTGGGCGGCGGGGGTATGGGTGTGGTGTACAGCGCTGAGGACCTAAAACTAGGGCGCCAAGTGGCGTTGAAGTTCCTTCCTGAAGAAATCGCTGAAGACCCGCAGGCACTCGAGCGGTTCCGCCGTGAGGCTCGTGCTGCTTCGGCTCTGAATCATCCGAGCATTTGCACCATCCACGAAATCGACGAGCTTGACGGCCGGACGTTTATCGCCATGGAGCTGCTGGAGGGGTTGACGCTCAAGCATCGCATCGGCGGCAAGCCCCTGCCGCTGGATGTGTTGCTTGAACTGGGCACGCAGATTGCGGACGCCCTGGATGCGGCGCACGGGAAGGGCATTATTCACCGCGACCTCAAGCCCGCGAATATGTTCATCACCGGCCGAGGTCAGGCAAAGATTCTCGATTTTGGACTGGCGAAGCGGATACCGCAGAGTCGCACGCTTGCAACGACCACGGAGGGAACGACCGAGGAGGACGACCCGCATCTGACGAGTCCCGGGGTGGCTCTGGGCACGGTCGCTTACATGTCGCCCGAGCAAGTGCGCGGGGAGGAGTTGGACGTCGGCACCCATCTCTTTCTCGTTCGGTGTTGTGCTTTACGAGATGGCCACCGGGCGCGAGGCGTTTTCGGCGACGACTTCCGGGATCATTTTCGACGCGATTCTGAACAAGGCACCGGTGCCGCCGGTGCGGCTGAATCCGGACATACCGTAACAATTCTCTTAGATCGTCAACAAGGCCCTGGAGAAGGATCGCGCGCTGCGGTATCAGCATGCGTCGGAGATGCGGGCCGATTTGCAGCGGCTAAAGCGCGACCAGATTCCAGCCGCGGCGCTTCCCCGACCGCCGGGAGCACGTCATGCGACGTCCATTCCACCGGGGCGGACATCGAAGTTAGAAAAGTCGTCGTCCGGAAGACACGCGAGTGCAATTGATTCGCTGGCAATCCTCCCGCTCGAAAACGCAAGCGGCGACCCGGAAGCACAGATTGAGCGATGGAATCGCCGAGACGCTGATCAATACCGTGTCGCAGCTTCGAAAGATCCGCGTGATTCCGCGCGCAATCGCATTTCAGCACCGCGGCACAGGCGTGAATCCGCTGGCCGCCGGCCGCGAGCTTGGCGCCAGGGCGGTTCTGACGGGGCGGATGATGCAACGGGGAGATGATCTGATCGTTTCGGTGGAGCTGGTGGACGTGGAGCGCCAGGCGCAGCTTTGGGGTGGCCGCTACAACCGCAAGATGACGGATTTGGTTGCGTTGCAGGAGGAGTTGGCGACAGAGATTTCCGAAAAGCTCCGGCTGCAACTTTCGGGGGAGGAGAAAAAGAAACTCCGGAAGCGCCCCACCCAAAACAACGAAGCCTACCGCCTGTTGTTGAAGGCTCAGCATTGCTTCCAAAATGAATGGCCCAGCGGGTTTGGCAAGGCGGTTGCTTTTTGCCGCCAGGCGATCGAAATGGATCCCCGGTACGCCGCTGCGTACGCGCAGCTTGCCGCGGCATATACCATGCTTGGAGCACAGGGCTTGATGCCGGCCGCGGCGGTGACACCTCTTGCAAGGGCGGCGGCGAAAAAGGCGATCGAACTGGATGACGCCCTTGCGGAGGCGCACATCAGCCTGGGCGCCAGCTTTTTCAGCGACTGGGATTTTGCGGCCGCCGAGCGGGAGATACGGCGCGGACTCGAATTGAATGGAGATTCAGCCCTCGGATATTCGTTCCTTGCGTACGTGCATTGGGTGCCGGCGAAGTTCGACGAGGCGATCGTGGCGGCGAAGCGCGAAATCGAGCTGGACCCGTCTTCGTCGCAAGCGAACTTGCGTCTTGCCATAACGCTTTGGAGCGCGGGTTCGTTCGGCGAGGCGTTCGAGCAATTTCGTAGGACCCTCGAGATCGGTTCCCACGATGCGCAGATTCACGTGCTGCTCGCCGATGCATACGCGTGTGCCGGCGAAACCGATAAGGCTATCGCGGAATGCGCGGTGGCGCTGGCCCTGACTCCCCACGTCATGATCATTCGTACTCACGTGGCCGTCACGTACGCCAAGGTCGGGAAAATAGTTGAGGCGCGCGAAATGTTGAAAGAATCCGAGGCGAGTTGGAAGCCCGGGGACGGATCGGCCATCTGGATCGCGGGGGCTCATGTGCGGCTCGTAGAGAACGATGCGGCCTTTGAATGGCTGGAAAAAGCATTTCAAGAGCGCGCGACTTTCATGGCGTTTATCAAGACTCATCCCTTCTTCGCCGATTTGCGCGGCGACCCAAGGTTCGCGGCGCTTGCAAAGCGGATCGGCATTCCGGACTAAAGACGTTACTCATCCTGCTAGGAAAATTAAGGGGCTTTAGGGTCCACACGCGAATGGCTTTGACCGGGGTGGCGGGGCACACGACCTCACAGGCTCCGCAGCCGATGCATTTATCGTTGACGATGGGATTGGCGCTGTACTGCGCCTCGTCCCATGTGATTTTCACCGCATCATAGGGACAGGCGAGCTCGCACGCGTCGCATTCCTTCTTGCCGAGAGAGGTAAGGCAGACGTCGTATCGACGAGCGCTTCTCCGATGATGTATTTGTTCTTTTGCTGCAGATGGAGCGCGGTCAACGCGCCGGTGGGCAAACCTGCGTGCAGTCATTGCACGTTTCCAGGCAATACTCGTAGTCCCTGTCGAATTTGAATGACGGGCGCTGCGAAGCCCGCCAAACCCGCCTCATGACCTGTATCCGGCCGAATGATTTTCGTCGGGCAGGCGTGCACGCAGTTGTTGCAACGAATGCACAGTCCGGCAAAGCGATCCTCCGGGACGGCGCCGGGGGACGCAGCAGCGTGTCACTTCTGCGGTATCGCGCGGCTCCGAGCCGACGAGCCCCCAGGGCGAGCAACGCACCGCCTGCCGCCGGCGAAGAACACACGCCGCGCAGTGCCGAACTTCTGTGACGCTGCGCTCGCCTTCACCTGGGTCCACAGCGCCTTCCGCATCGAAATACAGCATGTCCTGCAGTCCGCTGAGCGGGCAAATGCGAACGCACCAGAGCATGCCGAAAATAAGAGTGTCTCCGACCAAAACACCCAGGCCCAGGCAGACGAGAACGACCGAGATCGGGTTCGTGGCCTTGTTCATGGCAAAGGGGCTGCTGAAAATGCACAGAGGATCCATCCACAGCAGCACGGGATACCCGCCACTGCGCCGACCAACGTCAGTATCGCGACATATCTGCCGATGGGCGGGCATTTGCTCCACCAGCTCGCCTTGCGCAATCCCGGGTGCTAGGCATTTTCGAGCAGGAAACCGGTGGGGCAGAGGTACAGGCAGAACCAGCGCTTCTTGAACGAACTCGCGACGGCTACGACCAGCGCAAAAATCACTCCCAGGCCGACGGACCGCGTGGCGATACTCGACGCCGATAGCAACGAAAGGACTCGATTTGTTCGAAAGAACTTGGCGCCATGGTCCAGGGGACCAACGGCCAAACCAGCACGACCGCGCCGACAAAGCAAGTCAGCTGAATCACTCGCCGCGGCACGCGGGTAAGAAACGTCATCCCAAATAGGCCCCCTGTTGGTGCAGCAGGTTTTGCAACTTCGCTCACGCTCATGTGGCGAGGCTTGCATTTGTTTTGGATGCACAAGGCCGCGGCCAAGCCTGCAGCCTGTCCTGTCACCCAGCAAACCGGAATCAGGCGGGTGATATCCGCAACTTCGAATTCGGCCGAGATGCATCGCCCGGCCGCCAGCACATTTTCAACCTTCGCGGGAACGAGGGAGCCGTAAGGAATCTGGAATTCGGGAGCGTTCGCATACGCGCCGGAATAGCCGATGACATCTTTGAAATTTTGCGCCGCTGTGGATTTCCTGAGCCGTGAGTTTCTTGACGCCGTCAAGGAGCCTGCTAAGCCGCACCCCCAGCTGAGGGGCTGTTTCGGTCAAGTAGACTTCCTCGTTTCCCGGCTTGTTGCGGAGCTTCTCGACGTTGCTCCAAGTCCCCTGGCGATGCTTGAGTTCCAGGGCAGTCAGGTCCGTGATATCCAGGGCGTCGCCGACAGGGCCTTGCATATTGAGCCAGTTCACGTGCGGAGCGGGCGTCGAATTCCCAGCGTGACCGTTGAAATCGTTCACCCTACCCTTGGAGGGGCGGCCCGACGCGGGCTTGCCTACCGCGGGGTGCTCCGGATTTTCCGAACCACGGCTCGGGGCCATATCGACCTCGTTGATGTTCCCGATTCGGCTGATCAGACCGATGTTGGCTTTGACTTTTTCAAAAGCCGCGCCCGCGGCCGCGTAAATATCACCGTCTCCGGAACAATCGATCACGATGTCGGCGAGAATTGCTTGTCGCCCCGACTTGCTTTCGAAAACGGCGCCGCGCACGGCTCCTTTGGCATCCACGATGGCATCGACGCCCCAGCAATCGAGATAGGCGGTTATCCCCGAGTCGAGCACCATATCGGCCAGCACATACTTGAAGGCCTCCGCGTCAATTGTCGGGTAAATAGGCGCCTTGTTCCGATCGATGATTCCGTATTTGAGCACGTCGAGCTTCTTCATCAGCTCTTCGCCGATGCCGAAGATCACCTGCTCCTTATTCCTGTTGTAGAGCGGAAATATTCCCAGGACCAGGCCGCCGGTGGCGAGCCCTCCCAGATAACCGTACCGCTCCACCAGAGTGACGTCGACGCCCATGCGCTTGGCGCAAAACGCGGCCGCCGTCCCTGCGGGACCGCCGCCGACAACCAGGACGCCGGTTTGGTGCAAAACCGGCACTTCCCTTCGCGGTTGCACAACTTTGTTGCCAGCGAGTGTCGCCGGAATCCTGTGCTCGGTTTCACTAGGAGAGTGAGTCACCGCCTGTCCGCCGACTTGACTGGCTAGCGCTGACGAAACTGGAGCCAGCGATCCGGCCGCAAACAATCCGCCTGCGGCAATCGAACGACGCATTAATTCTCTTCGGGTCAGGTCTTTTGGCATGGGTCCACTCCCCGGACGCTATAGCCGATCCGAACCCCAATTTTTGGGTTCTTGGCCTATTCGCGGCAATACTATCCCAAACGCGAACGAGCAGCCAACTTCTGATTAGTCGGGTCGTTATGGCTCCGCGTGACCGTTGAAAACTATCAGTTTCAGAGATAGCATCAGGCCGCGCAATCCCAATTGTGAAGCGGTGGCACGTTGCATTCGCGCGATCGCAAGAAGATGGACGTGACGGGAGGGATGCATGCCGGGAACGCCATATCCGAAAGAGCAGATGCATCGCATCGTTTACACGAAGCTTTCGGAACAACAGATTGCAGACAAGCTGAGCGCAGTGAGCGGGCCGACGAGCGCTTCGACGCTCGAGGACGTGTTCGCGGGCAAGTCCATCCGGATTGTCACGGATAAAGGCCCGGCGCTGGCCTATACGTTCAAAGGGACCAAACGCCTCTTCGGTGGCGGAGAACGGTGGCGGCGCGGTCGACGCGGGATATGGCGCGCTCACCCAGGGTAACGTCGCGTTTTTCTCGCACATGATTCCGGGCACGCAGCGCGGTTACGCTGTGGTAATCGATCAAGACACGAACCTGGCGACGGTATTCGAACTGTGGTTCAGCGGTTATGAGGATAAGCGCGAAGTGCAGCGCGAGATTTATTACGGCTACGCGGAGCAGCCGGGCCAAGAGGCGCCGAAAAATCGCCATGTGGCGACGAACCGCGTGGAAGGCAAGGGCTTCTATTGGAAGCAGGACAATGGCGCGGAGACGCTGGAGTTCTATCCCTCAGCGGCGTACTCGCACTTTGTGGAGCTATCGCGGCTGGGCGGCGAACTGGGATTCTGCGGGCCTTCCGACTACATCAAGATCGATGAGAACCGGTATATATACACGCGCACTGAATGCGAATTCTCCGGCACTTTCACGGCGTACGTGATGGACCTGAACCGCATTGAGCAGGCTGGCGTGCGGCTCGGGTTCAATGCCAATGACGCGCTGGAATACTATGTGTTTCGCGGTAAGGGCGAGTGGCTGGGGCAGCTCGCGCAGTTCGAAAAATTCGGCGACGAGAGCGGCAATCCGGTTCCAGCGGCTGCGCCCGGGCAAACTCCGGCGAAAGGCGCATGGCGCGTCTATCGGCCGTTCAAGACGATGGCGAAAATGACGCCGGCGCAAGTGGATGCCGTCTGTGCGAAACATACAAGCGCCTTCGCGCCGCGCGCCATCGCACCCGGCCCCAACGCGCCCGCCGCGTCGATGGCCGGTAATCTTGGACCGAGCACCGACTGGCTGGCCGGAAAGAGTTTCACGCTTCGCTACGACCACGCGCCTGCGATGGAATACCGCTTCGACGATGCCGAAACACTCAACTGGCGCAAGGAAGGCGGGAGCAACTGGACCAAGGCGCCTTATCGCGCCTTTGAGTCGTCGCCCGGCGTGATTTTGTTTGGCACCTGCTGGAAGGCGAGCCGAATCACGACGGGCACTCGATCGTCGCGGATTTCGATCAGGGTCTCGTAACCTGTTTCAACGGCTTTCTGAACACTCCGTATTTCGCGAATGAAGCGGGGGTGAAGATTCACTTCGGCGTGATCGAGATGGAAGGGCTGATTCCGCCCAAGTATCGCCGCCACGTGTTGACGGATGAGATGGTTGGCCGCGCAGTGAGCCAGAACTACGCGCTGGGCCTGACGTCCATGCATCTGTATTCCACTCCGCATTCGCTATCGTGGATCATCTTCACGGGTACCGATGCCGGTGGCTTGGAATGGAGCGGGCCTGCGTCCTACGTGAAAATCCGCAACGGCTTGTATTTCATGTACTGGCTCGAGGAGGCGTGCAACGGCACGCTCGGGACGATTCTGGTGAACTTGCACACGATGCGCGACGTGGGGATCGGCTATAACTGCGGCGAAAACGGCCTGAACATCAGCGCGATGGGCGCGCATGAGCGGCTCGCGGGGCAGTTCGACGTGAGGCGCTTTTATCAGGTGAAGTCAAACGGAGGCGCGGTATGACGAAGGAGACCAATTCCACGCGATCTACGCGCAGATCGTTTTTGAAGCGCGGAGCGCTGTTGGCTGCGCCGCTGGCCGTCGCGGCACCCGCGGCGGTGATCGCGGACGACGGGCTGAAGGCGCGCCTCGCGCGGCTAGAAGACGAGGCCGCGATCCGCAAACTGCATCACGCCTGGCTGCGACGCGTTAACGCCGGAGCCAGGCGACGCCGCCATGGCACTCTTCGCTGGTTCCGAAAGCACTGCGCTCGACCAAACTCTGCGAAGCATTGCGGCGGATCACGCTGGGGAACCGGACACGATCGAGGTCGCCGCAGACGGCGCTCGCGCTGTCGGGCGGTTCCAATGCGCCGTAGAAATCGAGAACGCGATCGCGCAGGACTGCACGCTGGCGCGGATGGCGCACGCGCAAGGCGGGGGCTTCGTTCGCCAGACGGAGCGACGCGTGCTGAAAGTAGAATATAAGAAGATTGGCGGCGGGTGGGCGATTGCGAAGGCCGACTTCGCGCGGATCTGAGTCTGTCTTGAAATCATAAGCACCAGGCGTATGGGCTTGGCTTTTTTTCAGGCGGGGATCGCGGGTGTTAGGGGAAGGCCGACACGCCGCAACAGATCCTGAAAACGCGGGTTCGATCGCAAATCGTCCATCCCCGGATCCATATGGAGATAGATGAGCCAGTGAGAGTGCTCTTCGTAGGATTTTTCCAAGCATTCCATCGCGCGGTCGTTTTCTCCCAGGCCGACGTGGATTCCGGCGAAGAAATAAGGCGCGACATATTTTTGCTTTGCCAGTTTTGTCAGATCATCGAGGATCTCGCTTGCTTCCTCCTTCCTTCCCGCCGCGCCGAAGGTTTGCGCCAACGCCGCGCGCATCAAGAGGACTTCCGCCTGACAGGTCCACGCCCTTCTCACCCTCGGCGATCGCCACGTTCATAGCGACCCATTTTCCGCAGTACCAATCCCAGAACCCAGTAGGTCACCGGATAATTGGGATCCAGTTCGAAGGTTCGCCGGATCTGTTCGATCGCTTCGTCGTATCGCCGGGCCATGTAGAACGCCCATCCAATGGCGACGCTGATAATCAGAGACAGCGGATCGAGTTCCTGGCTCTTTTTCATCCTGGCGATGGCTTCCTCGTGCCGGCCCATGGTCATCAAATATTCGGCGTACCAATGATTCGCCGTCGGATAGCACGGATTCAGCGCGAGGCTGCGTTCGAATTCCGTCTGCGCCTCCGGCCACTGCCAATCGTGCAGCCACAACCACGGCGGCCATCGGCGTGTGCGCTTCGCCCAGTTCCGGGTCCAGCCGCAGCGCTTCATCGCGGCCGCCTTAGCCTTCGGGAACGCGTCCTTCGGCGGCAGATAACTATTCCAACCGAGCAGCACGTACGAATCCGCCACGCCCGCATAAGCCAGCGCGTAGCCGGGATCCTTCTCCACCGCCTGCTGAAAATATTCGATCGCCTTGTAAAATCCCTCTTCGGTCCACCGGTTCCAGTGATGCCGGCCTTTCAAGTAGAGCCCGTAAGCCTCGGCATCGTGCGTTTGGCGTTTGGTCAGCCGCTTTTTTTCCGCGCGCGTCAGCTTCAGCCGCAAGTTTTCCGATATCTCGTTCGAAATTTCATCTTGAATCGCAAAAATATCGCCCGGCTTGCGATCGTATTGCGCGCCCCACAATTGCGACCCTGTCGCCACGTCCACCAGCTCCGTTCCAATCCGCAACGAGCCGCCGCTCTGCATCATTCTTCCGGTCAGCACCGCACGCACATTCAATTCGCGGCCCACCGCTTGCGGATCCATTCCGCGTCCCTTGTAACGAAATACCGTGCTCTGCGCCATCACCCGCAGTTTCGGCACGGTCGCCAGAATATTGATCAGGCTCCCCGCAATTCCGTCGCTCAGATATTCGTTCTCGGGGTCGTGGCTGGCGTTTTCGAAAGGCAAAACCGCCAGCGAGTCGATGACCTTTGCCACCCGCTCGCGGCGGATTGCGCCCGTCTGCGTGCGTCGAGTTCTGTGCGCCCTGCCCGTTCGGTCGAGTGCAAATGAGTCCCTGCGATAGCGCGGACGGATTCCGTATCTTCTTCCGCGCGCCGAGCTGGAATCGTCTCCACGCTCCAATCGCTGCAAATCCTTGCGCATTTCGGCCGCGTGCTGGTAGCGCTGGTCTCTATCTTTATGCAGCGCTTTGTTAATGATTTCTTCGAGCCTCGGCGGAATATCGGGATTGATGCTTCGCGCCGGGGCCGGCGCGCGGGTCAGAACCGCCTCGATAATCACGCCGCCCGTGCCGCCGCCGAACGCCTGCCGCCCTGTTGCCATTTCGTACAGCACGAGGCCGAGCGAAAAAATATCGGTGCGCGCGTCCAGCCCGTCTCCGCGAACCTGCTCCGGCGACATGTAGGAAGGAGTGCCGCTGATGATTCCCACGATCGAAGTCGAATCCGGATCCTCACCGCCGGAATCCGCGCCGCGCCCGCTGCCACCCCTTTGGGAACAAGCTTCGCCAGGCCGAAATCGAGCACCTTCGCCTGTCCGCGCTTGGTGACGAAAATATTCGCGGGCTTGATGTCGCGGTGAATGATTCCTTCGGCGTGCGCCGCATCCAGAGCTTCCGCGATCTGGATCCCCAGTTTCAGAATTTCTTCGAGCGGAAGCGCCTTCCCGTGGATGTGACCGCGCAGCGTTTCGCCGTCGATGAATTCCATGGCGATGAACGCTCGGCCGTCCTGCTCGCCGATGTCGTAGATCGTGCAAATGCCCGGATGATTCAGAGCGGACGCAGCTCGCGCCTCGCGTCGAAATCGTTCGAGCGCCTGCGGCTCTTGCGCCAGTTTTTCGGGGAGGAATTTCAGAGCGACCGCGCGGTCCAGCCGGCTATCCTGCGCCTTGTATACGACGCCCATTCCGCCGGCGCCGAGTTGCTCCACGATTCGATAGTGCGAAATGGTCTGACCGATCATTGGCAGGCAAAGTCGGGTGAGTCGCAGTTCCGACTACAGCGTTGGATCGTCGGGCCCGGCTTCGGTGAACGATTTTTTTCTTTCCGTCTTGGGTGGTTTGGGCGACCCAATCAGGCTCAAAACTTTCGAGCCTTCTCCGAAGCTGTTCGCAGCCGCCAGAGGCTCTTGTTCCAGCGTGATGTTCTTGTTGCACGACGTACAAACCAGCGCCGCGTAAGCGCCGCCATCCGCCTGCCTGAACATGTTGCAGCGCATGACGCGCCCGCAACATACAGGAACCCACATCGTGGAAGCTTTGTCCGCAGCCATGAGCCCCCTCGCGGGATGCGAATTCGGCGGGATTATACACTGGAATCTGCTCGGTAAGATTCACGCAACAGTCGGACGGCGACCTCGTGCGAGTGTTAAGGGTGAAGAAACCGAACTCTCGCCTCGGATCGCTTCTCCGCGACGGCTACTTGTCCCAACCAGACCTCATGCCGTAGGGCAGGGGCCAGGAAAGGCCTTCGATTTCGCGGATCTTGCCGGCTTCGATCTTGAATAGTTGCGGCTCGACGAAGGTGATGGGCCTGAGAAACGCGGCCGGAACCCTGACGTCGCCCACTCCCGGAACGGAAACCGATTTCACGTTGCCTTCGTTATCGAGAAACGCGAGGTCCAAGACGAGGCCCTGGTCGACATCCACGACCAACGGGCGGCGGTCGCCCACTTAGAGAGGGCGCTGAAAAACCCCCGGTCGATTTCCTGCGCGCAGCTCCCGCTGAAGACGCGGAACGCCGGCTGCGCCGGATCCACAACCGGCCCATCGGAATTGTTGGTGGCGGCGAAACCGTTCTCCCTGCGGGAGCAGGCGTCCGCGAAGGGCGCGGCCGAACCTTTGTCTTGCGAAAAGGCCTCGAAATACTGGTCCGTGATCGCAATTAATTTCTCCCGCGGCGAACGATCGCCGGCGGGCACCGGGTCGAGCAGAGTGGAATTCGGCGACACGAAGCCCGCAGGCGTCAGTTCGTCGATCGTTCTTGGCGTCATGATGCCGGCGGTGTTCAAGCCCAGGCCACCTTTTGGTCTCAACTGCTGGCGGGCCACGACCATCTCTACCTCGGCGATGCGACGGTCCGTCACTTTCAGGCGCAGCGCTATCGTTCCCGAAGAATTCCGAATTCGTCGATATCTCCATAATATCCGGCCTCACCTGTGGCCGGATTGGCGAGATAAACGCGGTAAGTGCCGCGTCCCGTGAAGGTTTTCCATATGCCTTCGCCGGGCTTCACCGACTCGCCGTTTTCGGTGTACTTCACGTTCGGAGCGAACGGGACGTTGCAAGTACAGTGAGAAATCAACGCGTCGAAATATTTATCGACAAACGCGTTCAAGCAGGCGCGGCCACACGGCGTGGAGCTGGCCGGGCTGGCTGGGGGAGGCAGATACACTAGCGACTTCCCGTGATCGGGCGCAGCAAAGCTGGGCGGCGATGCGACACCGCAAATGACGATGCACAACGCGGCAAGCAGTGCAATATGCGAAAAAGTTTTGGACATGATGTTCTCCGAGCCTAGTTGCCGAAAGCCGGCTGAGCGTTGAATGGGACTTCGTACATGGTCATTTCTATGAGACGAATGCTTCCATTTTCGATTCGATATGCCTCGTTCGACTGATTGGTACGAGGCGTCATGAAATAGGGAGGAACCTTCCAGACGCGGCCGTCCGTGAGATGCACTTCCGTGACGGTGCCGTCGAAATCGAGATAGGCCGAGGCCAGGACCGATCCGCGCTCCGTATCCACCACGAGAAACCGGCGATCGCGGCATCCGGTGGTGAAACCGAGAAAACCGAGCTCGTACTGAGCCTTACAACCGAGCATGGTGAAATCGCTGATATCCTGGTCCGAATGCCCGTAATTCTCGGGCTTCGGCTGATTGGTGGTGGGGACGGCATCTTCGATGCGACTGCAATCGGACGTGAAGGGGTAGATGCCTTTACCATCATTCTTCTCGAGTGCTTCGTAGTACATGTAGGCGGTTGCTTCGAGAGCT
Organism: uncultured Acidobacteriota bacterium; assembly: GCA_963754105.1. GTDB lineage: Bacteria > Acidobacteriota > Terriglobia > Acidiferrales > UBA7541 > Palsa-295. Next base: position 2,887 of record CAVWEZ010000003.1, on the reverse strand, counting down.
TCACGCGATTGGCGTCGATCGGGCGGAATGGTGGTGAGCCAACCAGGATTGGGCTTGCCCATCTTTTCGTAGAGCGCGGCGCCACGGGGATCGTGCGCCACGAACTGCTCCGCCTCGGTAATAAGGCGGTTTTCGACTTTAAGCCGTAGGATCAGGATGGCCGCTACATCGTTTTCGTAGATCACGCCGATGATGCCGACGTCGCCGCGTTCCGGATCGGCGAAATAATGGCGGTAGGTGCCGAGAGCGGTGATCGTTGTCCACAGCGCCGTGCCTATTTTGAGAGGCACGTTGTCCTGCGCGAATTTCACCGTGGGTGAAAGCGGAGCGCGCGATGGATCGTGCGCCACCATGGCGTTCAGGTATTTGTCCACCATTCCTTCGAGGCAGGCCCGGTCACAGCTAGCGGCCCCGGTGGCCACGGGCTGAGCAACCAGCGATGGAGCGGACACCGCCATCCAGAAAACGGCCAACGATATTGCGAAAGCCCGCAGCCAAAAGATGCTTCTCAATCGCATGGTTCCCTCTCTAGGCAGACTCTAAGCGACATCACACGCGGCGAAGACACCGGACGCAGCGAAAGAAAGAACGATTGCCGTCTAAATTTCGGCAGCCCACTGTAGCCCAACTGAGGGGCAGATTCCAGAATGTTGCGCCGGGAAGCCGTGGCTTGTCCCACGTTCCTTTGGGGAGCTAGAATAGAGGTTTGAAGCGGCACCCGGCGGCCGCGGAGATACAAGAGCGTCTCTCTCTGAGGGATGAAAGAAGAAGTTCGTGCAAACGAACCCTAACAGCAGTTCTGGGGGTTTTACCGGGACGAGCGAACGGCGCGCGCATCCTCGCTGCAGGCCGCAACCTTTTGCGTATGTCAAGGTGGGTGAACACAATGGCGGCATCGTCATGGATGCGAGTGAGAATGGCCTGCAGATGGCGGCCGCCAATAGCCTGGCACCGGAAAAGGTAGTTCGGCTGTCCTTGCACCTAAGCGCTTCCGCTGAACCCACGGAGGTGGAAGCGCGAGTTGTCTGGCTCTCGGAGTCGAAGAAAACCGGAGGCTTTGAGTTCGTGTCGCTTACGGACGAAGCCCGGGACCAAATCCGCGAGTGGCTCAACGGAGATGGTCCTGAAGCCCAGTTTTCTGGGCCAGAAGCCGTGCCGATCCAGGTGAGAGACCAGCGAATAGCAGAAGTCAGAGCCGAGGCCAGAACAAATGGCGCAAATTTAGAAGTTCGAACGCCCGCGGTTTCAGACCCTGCTCCCAAAGGATTCGAGAGGATGTTTCCGCCTGAGGGCGAGCCAATCCCTCCGAGTCCTGTTCGCGAGGCTGAGCCCCGCAATGGAAGGTCTGTCGACGACCGCCCAGCAGGCACCGGCATCGGCCGCGGCCCTGGGCCTTTCAAGCGAGAACCAGGCGGTGGGCGTCCGTTAGGCGCGGGTCCGTTTCAGGGGCGCGAGCCTTTACGACCTGCCCAGCATGAAGCGCGCTACCCGGCCCGGGCGATTTTTGCAGATTCGCCTTTTCAGGCTCCTCCTATCGAGCCCCGGCGATGGACGAACGCACGCATGGGTTTGGTGACCGGCGCAGTGATGGTTATCTGTTTTGCCGTGGGCATGATTGCCGGAAGGGTCTGGATGGGGAGGTGGCCTCAAGGGTGGAATTTGCAGGCGTTGACTGGAGGCACATTCGGAGGTACATCCGGAGGCACATCTGAGCCGGCTCCAACACCACCCCCGCCCGCCGCCGCGACGACCACCCCGGCTGAGAATCCAACAGCAAATCCCGACACAAATCCAAAGGAAACTCCCGACGCAAATGCAAAAGCAAATCCAGACGCAGATGGAAGCTCAGCCGCCGCGCCAGCCTCCACTCCGCCTGCGGTTGCTACTCCTGCTCCGCCTGAAAGCTCGGGTACAAGCTCAGACGCCGGGGCAGCTCGAATTCCGAGTGCGAAAGAAAACACAACTGCAGCGAGTGAGGAACCCTTGCCACCCGAACTCGCGGGAAACTCGATTCTCGCTACTGCTCCCGCCGCGGGTAGCCCTTCCGTACGCGCGTCGTTGCCGCAAGAACCCCTGACCGCTTCGGCATCGGTGGCAATTGGCGTCCGGCGGTCCGCTCTGCTGCCGCCAGAGCCTGGGCCGGTATCCATTCATCGTCCTGAGCGTCTCGAATTCGGCAAAATCATTGCGCAGGTACCGGATGTTCTTGCGCCCAACATCCCGCCCATGGGCGACCCAATAGTCGTTTTACGGGCCACCATCGGCGAGCAGGGGGAAATCAAGAGCCTCGTGCCGATACGGGGACGCGACGAGCTAATTCCTACGGCGGAGAGGCTGGTTCGTGAGTGGCAGCAGTTCCCCGCGCGTCTGGACGGCCAGCCCATCGAGTCTACGGAAGAAATAATCCTGACCTTTCGAACTGGACCTTGAAGGAACAGCGAACACGATTTCGCCGTCGCTTCCCGCCCTTGTGCGGTGCAGCTTGCTAATTCGAGGAAAACCCTCCGGGCCTAACCGCGCCGCACGCGTGCGCCCAGCCGGATGAGACCGTACACCAAGACACAAACGACGAAATTGACGAGAACTCCGCCATCGATGGCAAATCCCTGATGACGCAACGAGTCCGGTAGATACGGCACCAGCGAGAAGTAATAAACGGCCTGGCCGAGGAGGATCGCAACCAAATATTCAAGCCATCGTCGGGGAGTGACTCCGACAATTGGCGGGCCATTTATTCATCAGTCGCCTCGGACAGCCGGCCTTGGGGATACTTACGCCCGCGCCCAGCTTTCAGCCAGCCGATCAGACGAAATTCCAATATAGTGCGGCCAATGCCGCATGTAAACCGCCGCTATTGCCGCGAGTGCGGGTTCGCGACTCAGGATGG
>CAVWEZ010000002.1:0-78030 GCA_963754105.1 uncultured Acidobacteriota bacterium | reverse complement strand
AGGTATTCCACGAGGTCCGTGAGGAAGAGCGACTGATCGGCGATGCCGGAAAATGTGGAAAACAGAGCCTGGATGTTCGTGCTCGCGCCGGCAATGGCGCCCGCAAGGAGGGTCAATTTGCCGATCGTCAACGACCCGGTGGTGGCCATATAAATCACGTACCCATAGGCGCCATAGTAGCCGAGAGTTCCCAAACAGGTCAGCAGCGTGCCGAAAAGCAGCTTGCGCTTGGCGAGGCCGACGTTCTGAAGGTGGAGCTTGTCTGAGAGGCCCTTATAGCGCTGGACGAGAAACGGCCCCAGGCCAAATAGCTTCAGTTCTTTGGCGCTCTCGCGGCTGCCGCCGAGGATGCGCAGGTATTCCATCTGCCGCTTCGCCGGGGTCTGCCCAAAGTTCAGGGAGTAACCCAAGAACGCGAAGTGGGTTTCGCCCAGAAAAGCCGGCACAACGCAAATGATCAGGAAAACAAATAACCAGGGAGAAAAGAACACGATGGCGCTGGCAAAGCTGACGGTGGTAATGAACTCTTGCACCAGGCGGCCCGTCATCTGGATCAGTACTACTCGGTCCGTCCCCTGCACCCGCGCGCGCTCCATTTTGTCGTAAAAGAGAGGATCTTCGTAGCGGATGAGATCCAAACGCGAGGCGTGCTCCATGGTGAGGGTGCTGATGTTCTTCGTGAATTTATCGGCGAGGACGGTATCGCAAAAGTCGATTACCCGGCCGAGACTGGTGGTCAAGGTGGCGAGGACAAACTCAAGCACCACTAGCCACCAGAAGGTGCCCGGCAGCGCAGCGTGGTGCCAGATGTGATTATCTATGGCGTCGATAATAAACTTGGTGACTGCCAGGAGGGCGACCGGCACGACCGAAACAAACAGCCGGGTGATCAAGCTGGCCAGCACCACTCCGGGCGCACAGGTCCACACCATCTTGAAAATCGGGGGGACCCTTCGCAAAGCTGCCAGGCGTTCGCGCCATCTTGGCGCGGGAGACGGAAGCTCTTGGGAACTGGCTTCATTCATGGACTGGACGGCTTCTCTCATCTCACCAACCTGTGGGATATCATCGACACGCCCATGGAAAGCACGTGAGTTGCCATGCAAAAGGTCCTGGAAGTAATAGCATTTGGAGGGTTTATGTAAGGGCGCCGCGATGAGAAGACGGCGCTTTTTGCGCGGTTTCGCAATTTCTATCTAGTAATGGAGCTTGCCACCGCGAGCCGGGGGCAGGTTGCCAATGAACTCGATTTTGGCTTGCGTTGCAGAGGGCGATCAGCAGAGCTGCGAAAGGGCGGCCGAGAAATGGCCGCCCTCTCTCAAATTGGTGGGACGATTAATTGGCCTTCGCTTCCATCACCGACGCGCTGATTCGGTGAATCAGGGCCTCCGCAGAAGGCGGCACTGCTACCTTGCCGTCCAGGATCTGGCGGTGGGTGACGGTGTCGCCATACATGGCGTGATCGCCGCTCTTGTCCGTCTGCACAACGGCGCCGTTGAGACTGACACCGGCAAAAACGCCGTGAGAGCGGGAATAACTGAGGACCTCTGCCTTTAGCTTCAGGTCAGTGGCAGCGGCGGCGTGACGGCCTACGGGACCAGCAGCTACGCTGGCGTCAGCACCCAGCTTAAATTTATCGCTCAGAAGGCTCTGCAAGGCGCGGTCATTCATGAACAGCATGACGATGTCCGTTGACGAACCCCCGATTTGATAGCCGATACTGCCGCCGCCGAGAGCCACAAACATCGGCGCACTCCATCCCTTGTGGGTGTGGCAGGTGGCAATGCCACGGCCATAGTTGCCACCCAGGATGAAGGCGAATTTTACGTCGCCGGGAATAATCGCAATGCATTTTGCAGTCTCGAGAAGACCGCTGGGGATGCCTTTGTCCGGGGTATTCATAATTTCCTTGAATACCTGAGCAGATTTGTCAATGCGTTTCACATCGTCGTCGCGGTCTGACGCAGACGTAATGGCCGGGAGAACAAGAAAGGCAGCTAATAGGGAGATGACCAAAAACTGCTTCGACATCATAAAGGTTGCTCCTTCAAATCGAGATTTGGCTATTGGGATTTGCGCTACTCGATATTGGGGTCCGTGGCAGCCGAGTACCATACTTCAAAGCATGTACATTTCGAGGTAGGTCGCTCTAGGCAAAATTCGCTAATCGGATTTGGGATGCGCCCCGGGCGGGAGGCCGCTGAGCTTTCAACTACTCAATAAGTGGGATATCCCGCTGGCACATATCAATACTTCACCCTATGGCGTCAACTTCAGGCGAACGGTAGTCTCCTAGGGTAACGAAGAGGAACCGTGCGATCTAAGGAAATTCATATTTGAATTCGCCACGATTTCTGCGGAGTTTTTCCGAACGGAGGAAAAGAATGCGTAGGAATCAATTTTCGTCCACGGCATTGGGCTTCGCTGTGGGAATCGGTATTGGAGCCGTCCTAGGGCTCCTGTTGGCGCCGCAATCCGGCGAGGAGACACGCGATTACTTGCTGGGCGGCGTGCGGGATGTCGTTGACGATGCTGTTGCGACCGGCTTGCATGCTACCAAGCGCGCGCGAGAGGCGGTTGACGAGGTTACAGGCCAGCTAAAGGAGGCCGCGAACGCCGGCCAACGCGTATATACCAGAGCGAAAGAAGCTTAAGACTCTGTTGTAGCCCACTATCTCGCGGAGCTTAAGGAGGGTCCAATTTGCGCACGGCCAAGGAAACAGAAGAGCGTCAGATGAAGCCGGTGAGCAGAGAGCAGCTGATCAAGCTGCTGAATGAAGATTTGACTCGGGAGTATCAAGCGATCATTTCGTACGTCGTTTATTCCCAAGTACTGAGAGGCGCGGAGTTCATGAATATCGCGGCGGAATTGGAGAATCACGCCGCGCAAGAATTAAGTCACGCCTTGATCGTTTCCAATCAGATCGATTATCTCGGGGGTATGCCCGCAGTTACTCCGAAGCCCGTGCGAACTTCAGAAAAAACCAAGGAGATGCTGCAGTTTGATCTGGAGAATGAGCAGGAGACGATTCGCAACTACCGCGAGCGAGTGCGCCAGTGCGAGCAGCTAGAGGAATATGCGATGGCCGAACAGATTCGGGGAATCTTAGTAAACGAGCAAGACCATCTCGTGTCGCTTGCGACGGCGCTGGGGCGTGAGGTCCCACGGATGGAGTCCAGTAGGCATCACGCCGCGTGAGGACATCGAGACAGCAGCGAAATCGGTCAGGCCCAACGGTTCGACGCAGGCAAGCTCGTTCGTTAGAGATATTCTCGAGGAGGCTCTATGTTGAGATGGGCTGTGATTTTTCTGATCGTGGCGATCGTCGCGGGAATACTTGGTTTCGCGGGAATCATGGTCGCGGCGGCGAGCATTGCGAAACTGTTCTTCTACATTTTCCTAATTCTCTTTGCCGTGTCATTGGTTGCCGGTCTAGTCAGACGGGCTTAACAGCGAGATTCGGTCACGACATTGATGCCAAAGGGGTCCTACAATGGTCGAAGAAGGTGAAAAGTGCGCGCATCCCAACTGTTCATGTATCGTCACCAGCGGGAAATATTGCAGCGCGGCGTGCGAAGCGATGGAAAAGACTCCGGATATAGATTGCCGGTGCGGACATCCCGGATGCAAGGGCCGAATTCACTAAGATGGGCACCGCAGGTCGGTCCTAGTCTGCTTTTCGCGTCGCCCCGCTTAAGTCTCTTTGCCGCCGACGACCTGAGCGTGCCCGAGGGCCGCGACCAGCGAAACGCCGCCTATAATATTCCCTAACAAGGTCGGTATAAAGAAGTGCACCGCGTACGTCTCCCAGGAAATATATTTTATGGTCACTAAGAAAAACATCGTGGTCGACCCTGCAATGATATGGTTGAATCCTCCCAGGCCCACCAAGTAAGTCACAATGATTACAATGCTCAGGCGCGAGTGTTCCGCCGCCGGCAAGAGCCATACCATTAATGCGATAAGCCATCCGGCGAAAATCGCTCGCACGAGAACTATCCCAAAGCTACTTCCCAAATGGGCAGCGCCAATCTCCGTCAGCGTCTGCTGAACCGAACGGTCGAAAATGGCGATGTGCGCGATGCAAAATGCAAACAGGAACGTCCCCACCAGATTGGCTGCGAGCACGATCGCCCACAGCCGCAGCACTCTCACCAGTACGGTTGAGTTTCTTGCCGAGAAGAAACGGCAAGATAACAGTCAGCGTATTTTCCGTGAAGAGCTGCTGGCGCCCCAGAACCACGATTAGGAATCCAACACTATATCCCAGGCTGGAAACGAGGCGGGCCCATGGCCGCTCTGGCAGACGATTCTGAATCAGGGCTTCCGCAACAAAAGAAAAACCCATCGAGAGTCCAGCCGCGAGACCCGACCAGGCCAATGCTGCGGCTGGCCGAGCCAGCTCCTCTTCGCCTTCGCGCCGGATGGTTTCATAGACAACGTGTGCGCCTATGGCGACGCGTTCCTCAACTTGCTTTTCTTCAACCTCGGTGGTGATTGTCCCTTCGGCGGCAGGGCCTTCTAGTTGAGGATTTTCATCCATAGACAACGACCTCCCGATTCGGTGCCCACCGATCCTGTGGCGAGACCTTGAGCTTCAGCTATCCTGCATAGATGCGCACATTCACGCGGAAGCGGAACGTTCAGCGCAATGAACGCAGAATCGAGTCCACGGCAAAGCGCGAAGACGAGCATCTGGGATGCTGGTACCGCAGATCTCGCACTGGCCGTAGTCGCCGGTCTTCATTCGCTGAAGCGCGACATCGATTTCCTGGAGGGTGCGTCTTTCCCGATCCAGATTGGTCAGGATGAGATGTCTCGCCAAATTGCGGTTGGCCTCTGCGCACTCATCGTCGCGGTCGAGTTCCACGAAAGCCTCGGATCGCTGTTCGGCGAAGCGCGCGAGCAGAGCCTCCCGCTGGGCCGACAATTCTTTCTCGAGCGCATGGTGTCTAGCTCGGATTGCTTTAGGAGTCGTGGCCATTTTATACCTCCGGATTCATGAGATGAGATTTTTCAGACATTGGAATCCTCACGGAAAGACGCTTGCATCAGCGTTACCTTCCTTCTTGTGTCCCGCTCGGTGGCGCTTCACAAGACGGTTCGAGCGGCAACTTCCTCGGTCCTTTTTGCAGCCGGTTGCTCACTGTTTAATTCAGGTTTGCAGCGTCTCGCATTAGAAAAGGCGGCACCATCCCGAGGCACTTGTATCACGCTGGGAATTAAGCTGTAGGGACTGACATGCGCTTTGCGAGCAGACCGCGAGTGGAGTTCCGAGCAGGACTACCGGAAGACACTCGGCTTGTTACAGGCTTCGCTTGATTGCCGCTTGGGAATGGTCGCCCTAGTGTTCTCGCTCTGAGTGTCCAACGAGGCGGGTTCGATACCGCAAAAAACGGAGGCCGTAATGAAAGCAACTACTCTGAAGGACGTCTATGTAGACGAGTTGAGAGATTTGTATAACGCCGAGCAACAGCTGATCAAAGCTTTACCGAAAATGGCCAAGGCAGCTACATCCGAAGACCTGCGCCAGGGATTTGAGGAGCATCTTGAACAAACCAAAGGGCACGCCCGCAGGCTTGAACAAATATTCCAGGCGCTCGGCCAATCGAGCAAGGGCAAGAAATGCAAGGGGATGGAAGGAATGGTCGCGGAGGGCGCCGAGGTAATCTCCGAGGATTACGAGGGAGCGGCAATGGACGCGGCGATCATATCGGCGGCGCAACGAGTTGAGCACTATGAAATTGCGGCCTACGGATCTGTGCATGCCTATGCGACGATTTTAGGCGAAACCGAGGCAGCAAATTCTCTGGAGCAAACGCTCAACGAAGAAAAGGAAACCGATCAGAAGTTAACCGACCTTTCCGAGAGCATAAATGAGGAAGCAAACCGAACCAGCGACCGGGGTACCACAGAGGAGGAAGAGCGGCCGAAACATCGGACGGCCAAGGCCGGCGGCACTCGGTAGGGCTTTACGGTAGTTGGTTGAATTGGTAACTTGCGGATCGTGGTTGCAAGGTGGAAGGGATGGCGTAGGACCATCCCTTCCAAGAATTGCCGCGGCAGCTCCATCTACATGAATTCCTTCAGCACGATAAGGAAATTTCTGTATTGCCCGTGGACTCGAGGCAAGCTATTCATTGCGTGTTAGGTAGTTCGGGGCTCCTACGCTCCGAAACGCGTGTAGAGATCGGAAAGGCTGACAAGAATGGCCTCCTTAGCGTACGAGCCAAGCGGGACAAACGGGCACCACAGCGCCAAAGACCTATCCGAGGGTATCTTCACCGCGAGCACAGGGACCGAGACCACGATATTGTTGGCCACCATGGATCCAGATATTCGCGCCAACATGTCCGCGCTCTTGGATAGCTATAATGTTAAAGCGGTATCGGTGACGGGACTTGAAGAGCTTCGCCTCGCGCTGGCCAAAGAGACTGTATCCGCTTGTTTCTGCGGTTTCTGGCTCGTGGATGGCACCTATAGGGACGTCGTGCGGCAGTTGAGGCGCCAACCCGTGGAGATACCAGTGATTGTGGTATGCGCTCCCGGGTGCTCTCAGGAATATCGCGATTACCTGGCAGCCCTGAACATGCGAGCCTTTGACTATATGTGCCATCCCTATCGCAAGGCCGATCTGGAACGAATACTACATTCCATCGTCTCGGCGCAGCATCCCGGCATACGTTCGCGGGACACTTATTCGACAACCCTCGGAGCTGGTTCCGGTTAGCTGCGAGCCGTGGGATGCCCACGACTCCGAAAACTGAAGTCTAATTGTTGACCCAGAAAATGTCCGCCGTTCTCTCCCCGCCTCTGGTAAGGTTTTTCCTGGCCCGACTGAGTTATAAGCGAGCTTCCGTTAAGGCGTAGCGCAAGCTGTTTCGGGGTTTGGTGAACCTCGATTTCAGGCGAGCACAAGTCCTAGGAAGCGATACTCCGAGGAAGCGAATGGTTTCTGCACCACCTGCTCCGAATGTAGTCGTCGAAATCGAAGAGCCTATCGTTGCGGAGTTATTCAGCGCTGATCGGCTGGAGCAGCACGCGGAGAGCCTTGCCGCGGCCCAGACGGTGGCGAGTACAGCAGAGGGCGGCCCGTCTCTTATCGAGCGCACAGAGGAAAATGCTCGTTCGCTGCTCGAGTATTACCGCGCGACTGCCCGCGCCCTCCAGCGTGAACAAATCATCACGCCAGCAGAGCAGTGGCTGGTGGAAAACTTCTATATCGTCGAGGATCAGCTTCGGGAGATTCGCGATGACTTGCCGATCGGCTACTATCGCCGATTGCCTAAGTTGGCTTCGGGGCATTTGGCGGGATACCCCCGAGTCTACGGCATTGCGTGGGCGTTCGTGGCTCACACAGATAGCCGGCTCGATCCTCATGTTCTCCGTCGCTTCATAAATGCATATCAGCGCGTCCAGCCCCTTTCAATGGGGGAGCTCTGGGCCGTCGCCATCACCTTGCGAATTGTCCTGGTGGAAAATCTGCGGAGACTAGCAGGTCGAATCGTCTTCAGCCGCCAGGCGCGCCACCAGGCCGACCAGCTGGCCGACGCGCTTTTGGGCACAGGCGGTCAGTCGGCCCTATCGCCGGCCGCGGCCCTCCGCCAGTTTGAGAAGAAGCCTCTCGACCGGGCCTTTGCCGTTCAATTGATTCAGCGGTTGCGGGACCTAGATCCGAAGGTCGGTCCCATTCTTCTGTGGCTGGACGAACGCCTAGCCGCCCAGGGCACTACCGCGGATGACATTGTCCGCGCCGAACACCAGCAGCAAGCAGCGATGAGCGTAACGGTGCGCAACGTCATTACCAGTATGCGGTGGACCTCCGAGTTCGATTGGCACACTTTTTTCGAAAGCGTCAACCTGGTGGACCAAACGCTTCGCAATGGAAGCAACTTTGGCGACATGGATTTCGCCACGCGGGATGCCTACCGGCACGCCATCGAGGACCTTTCCAGAGGCTCGGAACACTCCGAGCTTGAAATTGCGGATCTCCTCATCCGACACGCGAAAGACGCGGCTGCCGCCGGCGTAAATCACGATCATCAGCCCTACGACGACAGGTCCACGGATCCCGGCTACTACCTCATCGCCCAGGGGCGCCCCGGCTTCGAACGCGAAATTGGATTTCGCGTGTCAAAAGGACGTGCCCTCCTTCGCTCGTACATGCGCGCTCCCGCACGCGGCTACCTGGGCACGATCGCGTTCTTTACCGCGATTATTTTGGGGTTCCCCGTGGCCCGTTCTCTCCAGGTGGGCCTGCGCATTCCTGATATTATTCTGTTAGCTCTCCTCGCTGTTGTTCCGGTTTCCGAGCTGGCAATTGCGCTGATCAACAGGTTCGTAACCAACCTGTTCAAACCCCGGACTCCCCCGCGACTCGAATTCGCCAAGGATATTCCCCAGGATCTCCGAACCATTATCGTGATACCAAGTCTTCTGAGCTCAGCAGGTGGCATTGCCGAGCAGATTCACCAGCTCGAAATTCATTACCTCGCAAACCAGGATGGCGATCTTCGTTTCGCCCTGCTTTCCGATTGGGTTGACGCGCCCACAGAAACCCTCCGCAACGATCAGGAGCTTCTAGCCGCGGCCGCCGACGGCATCGCGAATCTCAACAAGCGCCACGGCCCCGCAAAAGATGGTGGCAACCGATTCTTCGTATTTCACAGAAAGCGCGTCTGGAATGAATCGGAAAACAAGTGGATGGGATGGGAACGCAAGCGCGGAAAACTTCACGAGCTCAACCTGCTGCTTCGTGGATCCAAAAACACGACTTTCATTACCGCGCCTGGACACGCCGTCGAACCGATCGCCGGTGTTCGCTACGTCATCACGTTGGACGCCGACACGCGCTTGCCGCGCGGCACTGCCGCGCGCCTTGTCGGCACCATGGCGCATCCTCTCAATCGCCCCAAATTCAGCCGTGAATTGAGTCGCGTAGTGGAAGGCTACGGAATTATTCAGCCAAGAGTCACTCCTTCGTTGCCGATGGACCACCGTGGTTCGATTTTCCAGCGCGTGTTTTCGGGTCCGAGCGGAATCGACCCGTACTCCTCCGCGGTCTCGGACGTATACCAGGATCTGTTTCACGAAGGCTCCTACACAGGCAAAGGGATTTACGACATCGATGCCTTCGAGGCGGCTCTGGCGGGAAAAGTCCGGGAAAATGTGGTCCTGAGCCATGACCTCTTTGAAGGGATCTTCGCGCGCGCCGCTCTGGTTACCGATATCGAGCTTTTTGACGATTTTCCGTCCCACTACGAAGCATCGGCCGCCCGGCAACACCGCTGGGCGCGTGGAGATTGGCAGCTGCTGCCATGGATTCTCGGCTGGGGCGCTCGTCTCACCGACGGCCGCACGTACAAGATTCCGGCGATTGGCCGGTGGAAAATGTTGGACAACTTGCGCCGCTCTCTGATGGCGCCATGCGTGTTTCTGGTATTCCTCGCGAGTTGGCTCATACCAGGAAGGTTGCCCTGGCTCTGGATCAGATTTATTTTGGCTACGATCATAATCCCTCCTCTCATCCCTTTCCTGGCTGGACTCAACCCTCGACTCGGCGGCGCAGCCTCCAACCGAGCTTACTTTCGCGATCTGGCTTCCGATCTCTCGCTCGGTTTGTCGAAGGCCGGCCTCGCGCTGACATTCATGGCATACGAGGCCTGGTCGATGTCAGATGCGATTCTGCGGACGCTTTTCCGTCTGTTTATCACGCGCAAGAATTTACTGGAGTGGCTAACAGCGGCGCAGGCCAAGCATGGAATCGATCTGAACGTCTACGGCAGTTTCCGGCGGATGGTCGGCGGGATCGCCTTGGCGCTGGCGGCATTCGTGGCCGTCTGGTTTGGACATCGCCAGGAAGTGCCCATCGTGATTCCATTTGTCTTGTTGTGGCTTTCGGCCCCGGCTGTGGCTCACTGGATCAGTCTTTCGCCGAAGCCCGCCGAAGATGAAACTTTATCCGCCGCCGATACCGGCATGTTGCGTGCGATTTCGCGCCGTACATGGCGGTTCTTCGAGACTTTCGTTACCTCAGAGGACCATTGGCTGCCGCCCGATAATTTTCAGGAAGATCCCAAGCCGGTCATTGCCCATCGCACTTCGCCCACCAATATCGGCCTCTATCTTCTCGCGACCGTAGCCGCGCGCGATTTCGGATGGCTCGGAACGCATGAATTGGTCGAGCGCATCGAGTCCTCTTTGCAAACCATTGGCGGGATTGAAAAGTTCCGCGGTCACCTGTGCAACTGGTATGACACGCTGAACCTTCGGCCCCTCGAACCAAGATACATTTCCTCCGTGGATAGCGGCAACCTGGCCGGTGATCTGCTCACCCTCGCAGCTGGCTCCCGCCAGTTGATCCACCAGCCCGCTGTCGAGCCGGGCATTCTTGAAGGCGTCCAGGATTCGATCCTCCTTTTGCGCGAGGCTCTGGATAAACTCACCACTGACACGTCCCGCCTTCATGCCGTTACGCCGAAGCAGCTTCGCGATGCCGTGAATGCGCTCGCCGACTCCACGCGCCCATTTTCCGGAAACGCCGCGGATTGGGGAGTCCGGATGCTGGAGCTGTACAGGCGGTCGCAAACGGTCAGCGACATGGCGCAAACGCTTGCCCAAGAGCTCCGCAGTGACTCCCATTCCGAATTGCACATTTGGGCGCAGGCGGCGAAAGGGGCCATCGATAGCCATTTACGCGATGCGAGGGTGCTGCTTCCTTGGCTCCGCCTTAGCGATGGAAATCCCCTGAGCATCGCCGCGAACAGTTCGGCCAGACCAGTCGAATGGCCGGAGATTGAAGCATTCTTTCGGAATAATGCCACACTTGCAGACGCTCCCGAACGATTCGGCGCTGCCGCTCGCGAACTCGCGGACTTGCATGATCATCTGCTTCACGAAGAGCCCGCTCAAAAAGATCGATTGGCGCGAATCGAGGCCCTCATTCAGGCGCTGAAAGACGCGTCTGCGGACGCTGCGACTCTGCGCGAACGCCTGCTGGCTATCGCGACCACTTCGGAACGCATGTTTTACGCTATGGACTTTGGATTCCTGCTTGATCAGAATCGTAAGTTGCTCTCCATCGGATACCGCTTCGCGGACGGGACTCTCGATGAAAACTGTTACGACTTGCTGGCTTCTGAAGCGCGGCTCGCTAGCTTTATTGCCATTGCCAAAGGCGACGTCCCCGCCTCGCACTGGTTCAAGCTGGGCCGACCTCTCACGCAGGTAGGCCGAGCCTCCGCCCTCATTTCCTGGTCCGGCTCGATGTTTGAATACTTGATGCCGGCCATCATTATGCCGTCGCCCGCAAATAGCCTGCTCAGCCAGACCTATCACCAAATTGTGCTCCGGCAAATCGAATACGGCGCGGAGCGCGGCGTGCCTTGGGGCATGTCGGAATCGGCTTTTTCCGCAAGGACCATCGACCTCGTCTATCACTACTCGGGCTTTGGTGTGCCGGGATTGGGGTTGAAGCGCGGCCTGAGTGAAGATCTGGTCATCGCGCCTTACGCCACCGCGCTCGCCGCAATGATCGAACCAATCGCCGCAGCCAGAAATTTCGAACGCCTCGCCCGTGCCGGTGGTGAGGGGGCGTATGGATTCTACGAGGCCCTGGACTACACGCGCTCTCGCTTGCCCGAGGGCGAGCAGGTGGCGCTCGTGCGCACCTACATGGCTCACCATCAGGGGATGTCTATTGTTGCGCTGGACAACGTCGTTTGCGCGGGCGTCATGCGCCATAAGTTTCATTCGCAACCGATCGTCCAGGCGTCCGAGCTCCTCTTGCAGGAGCGCACGCCCAAGGATGTCCTGGTGACGATGCCACGGGCCGAGGAAGTCTCCGCCTCTCATTACGTGCGCGAACTTCTGCCCGTTACCGCTCGCCGCTTCAAGACTCCCCAGGACGTTACTCCGCGAACTGAGCTGCTATCAAACGGCCGCTACGTGGTCATGCTCACCGCGGCGGGATCCGGCTATAGCCGGTGGAAAGACATCGCCATCACTCGATGGCGGGAAGACGTAACACGGGATTGCTGGGGAAGCTACTTCTACCTCCGCGACGAGTACACCTCTGCCGTTTGGTCGGCTGGATATCAGCCCACGATTACCGAACCCGATTTTTACGAGGCCATCTTCCACGAGGATCATGCCGAATTCGTGCGCAAGGATCGCTCGATCACCACTTCCGTCGAGGTGATGGTCTCGTCCGAAGACGATGCGGAATTGCGCCGCGTTTCAATTTCCAATGGTGGGATTCGCACCCGCGATCTTCAGGTAACTTCCTTCGCCGAGATTGCGCTGACCGCCCAAGCCGCTGATGCGGCGCACCCGGCTTTTTCCAACTTGTTTGTGGAGACGGAATTTGTGTCCGAGCTCGGCGTTCTACTGGCTACACGTCGAAAGCGTTCCGACGATGAGACGTCGGTCTGGGCCGCTCATCTGTTGGTTGTGGACGGCGGCGAAACGGTTGGAGATCTTCAGTACGAAACCGACCGCGTGCGTTTCATCGGACGTACGCGTACTCCCCGAAATCCCGTATCGATTATGGATGGCCGCCCGCTGTCGAATACTACCGGTTCGGTGCTCGATCCGGTTTTGAGTCTGCGCCGCACCGTTCGGATCCCGCCTGGAAGGACGGTGCATTTGATCTTTGCGACGATTGTCGGCTCCACGCGTGAGGCGGTCCTGGACATCGCTGACAAATATCGGGATGCTGAGACCGTTGACCGCACCCGCACGCTCGCTTGGACGCAATCGCAAGTTCAACTGCGCCATCTGGGCATTGGCGCCGAGGAAGCGCACCTCTTCCAAAGGCTGGCGAACGCCGTGTTGTACTCCGATCGCTCCTTGCGCCCGCCGCCCGAGGTGCTGGCCCGCACGACGATTGAAGAAACCGCGCTGTGGTCCCAAGGCATTTCCGGCGATCTTCCCATCGTTGTGGCGCGCATTGAGGATACCGAGGATCTCGATTTGATCCGCCAGCTATTGCGGGCGCACGAGTACTGGCGCATGAAGCAGTTATCCGCGGATGTTGTAATTGTGAACGAGAAAACCTCGTCTTATGTTCAGGAGCTTCAGGGTTCCCTCGAGGCTCTGGTGCGCGGTAGCCAATTGCGGCTTTCCCCCGATACGAGTGAAGCGAGCGGGAAAATATACCTTCTGCGGGCGGACTTGGTTTCCTTGCACGTTCGTGAACAGATTGAGGCTGCCGCGCGCGTAGTTCTGGTCGCGAGGCGAGGCACCTTGTCGGAACAGATCGGGCGCGCCCAGCAGGAACAGCCAGCGCCGCCGTTGCCCGAGCGCCCCGCGCGTACCGGCAAACGCATGGATGTGCCGGTTCCTCAGCAGGAGCTCCAGTTTTTCAACGGGCTTGGAGGTTTCACCCTGGACGGGCGCGAGTACATCGTTGTCCTGAGCGAAGGTCTGCGCACTCCGGAACCATGGATCAATGTGATTGCCAATCCGGAATTTGGGTTTATCGCCTCGGAGTCTGGATCTGGATTCACGTGGTTTGGCAATAGCCACGAGAATCAACTTACGCCTTGGTCTAATGACCACGTCACTGATTCTCCGGGAGAAGCCATCTATCTCCGAGATGAACACTCCGGTGAGGTTTGGACTCCCACGGCCCTTCCCATCCGCGACGAAAACGCAACGTACGTTTCACGTCATGGTCAAGGCTACAGCCGGTTCCACCATGGCTCGCGAGGCATCTTGCTCGATTTGGTGCAATTTGTGCCCTTGGAGGATCCCGTCAAGATTTCGAGGCTCACGTTGCAGAACGAATCTGGCCGCACTCGCCGCATTTCCGTCACGGCATACGCGGAGTGGGTCTTGGGAACCTCCCGCAGCGCGTCTGGTCCTCACATCATCACGGAGGTGGACTCGCGGACCGGCGCGCTTCTGGCAAGAAGCGCGTGGACCGGTGACTTCGGGGGCCGCATCGCTTTCGTCGATTTGGCTGGCAGCCAAACTGCGTTCACGGCAGATCGCGCCGAATTTCTCGGCCGCAATGGTTCGCACGAATCCCCCGACGCCCTCGAATTCGGACGTCCGCTTTCTGGAAGGGTGGGGGCCACCCTCGATCCTTGCGCTGCCCTTCAAACGGTGATCGAGCTTCGTCCCGGCGCGCGAGTGGAAATCAAGCTCTTCCTGGGCCAGGCCGAAAGCAAGAAAAAAGTCGGTGAATTGCTTGATCGGTATCGCGCCGCGGATCTCGACAAGATCTTCGGTCAAGTAACAGGCTATTGGAACGACCTCTTGGCCACCGTTCAAGTCGCGACGCCGGATCCCAGTTTAGATCTGCTGCTGAACCACTGGCTCCTCTATCAGACTCTCTCCTGCCGAATTTGGGCCCGCGCGGCGTTCTATCAACTCAGCGGCGCGTATGGTTTCCGCGACCAGCTCCAGGATGTAATGGCGCTTACGGTCGCCAAGCGAGGAATCGCCCGCGAGCATTTGCTTCGTGCAGCCAAGCACCAATTCGTCGAGGGCGACGTCCAACACTGGTGGCACCCGCCATCCGGCCGCGGGATACGGACGCGAATGTCCGATGACCTGCTGTGGCTTCCCTACGTGGTGATCAACTTTATCGAAGCTACAGGCGACATGACGGTGCTTGAGGAAGTGATCCCCTTTATTGAGGGGCCGCTTCTGGCCGACGGTCAGAAAGAATCCTATTTTGAGCCGCGTGAATCCGGAACCAGCGCGACCCTATTCGAACACTGCGCCCGCGCTCTCGACCGCAGCCTCGCCGTCGGCAGCCACGGCCTGCCTTTAATGGGCACTGGCGACTGGAATGATGGAATGAATCTAGTCGGGCAAGATGGCAAGGGAGAAAGCATCTGGCTCGGATGGTTCCTGCATTCCGTTCTCTGGGAATTCTCCAAACTGGCGGATGACCGTGGCGAGCGAAAGCGCGCCGAGACCTGGAGACTGCATGTCAGCGCACTGAAAGCGGCTCTCGAGCGTGAAGGCTGGGACGGAGAATGGTATCGCCGGGCTTATTTTGACGATGGGACTCCCCTGGGTACCGCTGCCGGCCAGGAATGCCAGATCGACGCCATTGCTCAATCTTGGGGCATCATGTCAGGCGCTGCTGAACCCGCGCGTGGCGCGCGTGCGATGGCCGCGGTGGACCGTCGGCTGGTGAAGCGGCCAGACAATCTCGTCCTACTCTTGACGCCGCCTTTCAACCACACGCCCCACAATCCCGGCTACATCAAGGGCTATGTCCCCGGCATTCGCGAAAACGGCGGCCAGTATACGCATGCCGCCGTCTGGACTGTTGCCGCCTTTGCCGCCATGAGTGACGGCGACAAGGCCCACGAGCTTTTCCGTATTTTGAACCCCATCAATCGCACCAACTCGCGCGCGGGCGCTCAGCGATATAAAGTCGAGCCTTACGTCGTTGCAGGAGATGTTTATGCCGAGCCTCCTCACGTTGGACGCGGCGGTTGGACGTGGTATACGGGTGCGGCTGGTTGGCTCTATCGTGCTGGCTTGGAATGGATACTCGGCTTTCGACTGCGAGGCATGGTCTTAGGCATTGATCCGTGCGTTCCGAGGAATTGGAATCGCTACTCTGTGAAGTTTCGCTATCACTCGTCGATTTACAACATTCAAATCGAGAACCCCTCTGGAGTAACTCGCGGCGTCGTCCTCACGGAATTGGATGGCAAGCTGTTAGCGGGACCGGCGAACATTCCCCTGGCCGATGATGGCGCGGTCCATCTTGTGAGGGTAGTGCTCGGCTAACTCACCGTACGGAAATACGATTCAATCTGCTCGTCACGCCTCAACGATACTGTTGCGGATTGCGTAGCGCACCAGTTCAGTGACGCTGTGCAGCTCAAGTTTGCGCATGATATTGGCGCGATGGGTTTCGACTGTCTTTACGCTGATGTTCAGGAAAACGGCGATGTCCTTGCTACTTTTTCCCTCCGCAAGCAGCTGGATGATCTCGTTTTCCCGCGAAGTGACGCGAGGCTTGCCCCTCAGTGGGGACTTGGTACTCGCGCGGCCCTCATCGAGCATGATTTCGGATACGGAAGATGTGTAGAACGGCCGGTGGGTAGCCAGACTGTCAAGGGCCGTCGATAGGTCGCGGCTGGAATCCGATTTCACCAGGTAACCGCGTATTCCTGCCTCCATCACATCTCGGACAATCTGATCCGAATAGTGCGCCGAAAGAACCAGAATCTCGGTTTTATGCGACATTTTCCGGATCCTCTTCGCAGCCTCGATGCCGTTAAGCTCCGGCATGGAGATGTCCAGAATGGCGATATCGGGCTGCAACTCCTGGGCCTTGGCTACCGCCTGGGCACCGGTGATGGCCTCCCCGCAAACTTCCCAGTCCTTGCGCGATGCAATAATGGTCTTAATACCGCGCCGCATCAGGTCATGGTCATCCGCCACCAGAATTCTCAGTGATCCCACTCGAACCTCCTTGGAACAGCTGCGTCGCTTGAAATCTGGAATTGATCCCGTAGTCTGCCGCTGCATGCCGTTCCTGTCCATACGGTATCTTACTGACAAAGAGGAGGATAACACCTGTAGGTCTCGCACAAGGATTTCTAGACTGCTACGTCATTAGGAAAACCGGAAGCGGACTCCTCAACCGCGGAATATATGCCGTCCCGCAGAGTAATCATTTTCCCGGAAACCGATGAAATTCGATCGCCCGGCAGCAAAATGCCCGTCAGGTTTAATGGATCGGCAGGCGAAATTATCAGGGTCTCTTCCGCAAAAGAATCCGTGCGCATGGCGCGCAGGGACTCCACCGCAATGGGCAGCGCGAATTGCTCTCCCATAAAGCCGCTCACAAAGTGTCCGCCTCGCACTTGGCCGCGATCCTCGAGACGCCGAAACGCGATAAGCAGTTCGCGCCACCTCGGAGCAATCGTTTCCCGCGCGGTCATTTCCCGGAACACCACCCCGTAGCGGCGGAGCAACATCCAACATGTCGCGTCGGCCAATTGCGCGCGCTCAGGGACCTCTTCAGAATAGAGAAGCGACCAGCGCCCAACGCTGTGTCGCGGCCGGGCCGTTTGTCCACGGCCTTGGCCAGAACGGCGCTTCGGATCGATCAGCGCGCGGATATTGTCGAAACCGTCCGCGGTAATCAGTCCGGCCGCCACCAGTTCCCACAGCGCTGCCTCGACTTCCGACTTCAATCTCTTGGTGCCGCGAACGAGATCGGTGAAAAATGAGGCGCCGCGCTGGCGTAAATAGTTCAGTGCGTCGCGCGCTGGCTCGCTTAGCCCCTGCGGTGCACTCTGTCCTTCGGACGAGTGCCGCTGGATCATCCACTCGGAATCTTCGCGAACGAAAAACGCGATCGGCGCTACGCTCGTAGGAATCACCCGGCGATTGGTGGCTGCGTATTCCGCGATCGTGGCCGGGTGGGGAGACAGCCGGCCCCAACCCACGGCTCCCAATAGGCAGAGCTGATCCAGAACGCGCGGGTCGTAATTCGCAATCCTGCGGGCGAGAATTTGTCTCTCCCAAGAATTGGCGGGCGCTTCGAAGCCTTGAAGCTGCCGCAACACTTCGAAAGTTCCGTGCTCGCCCAGAAGCTGCGTTCCAGGCGCCAAATGTTGCCAGCGCAGCAGCCATCGCATGAACTGGGCGGCGGTGAGAGGCTGAATCTGGCTGCGCAGCGAGCCAAGCGTCAAACGGTGAATGCGCGCCAGCAAGCGTCGTTCGCACCATTCGATCGAACCACTATTGCTGAATTGGCCTCGCAAAATGGAACCGCTCGCCTCCAGCCTCAGAAAAGCCTTTTCCGCATCCGTGGCATCAAGCCCTAAGAAATTACTTATTTCGATCACGGTCGTAGGCCCAACATGCGCCATCCATCCCGCCACGCAGGCCAAAACCGCGTCCTCACGCGACGCCGGCGCCTTCTCGACCCTGGGAAGCGGCGATTCAAAACGCGCCTCTGGAAGAATGCTGGCGAACGACGTTGCCTTCTCCGCTGCAACCCAGTAAGCGCGATCTCCAGCGAATGCGCGCGCCGCGCGGCCCGCGGAAGAAAGCTCATCGAAGAACGCTGTCCACTCCGGAATGGATTTGCCGGCGGACTCCACCAGCGGCGAAGTGTCCTCCGGAAATTGCGCCGGCAGAAGTACAAATGTTTGCAGTACATCATGAAGTTCATCTGCGTCGCGCACATCGGGCCATGCTTCGCTCCGCACTTCCGAGATCGCAGCCGGGTCCAGGCGCCCAATCTCGGATAGAACAGCCTCCGGCAACGCGCGTCGCATTTCCACGGCCCGCGCCCGCCGCTCCTCGAGTGGGGCATCGTCCAAATATGCATAAGGATTCGCGTTCAGAATTTCATGCGAGAACTGCGAAGGCACGGGAGTATCCACGGCGAGGCATCGTATTTCCTTCGTTCGAATGGCCTCAAGCACTCGCTTCAATCCCTGAACGTCCATCGCTTCGGTCAGCGCATCCTTCATCGTTTCTCGCACTAGCGGATGATCGGGAATCTGAATCTCCCCCGAAATGTTTTCCTGGCACGCCAACGCTTCGGGGAAAACAGCCGCCAGAAGGTCGTCTGACCGCATCCGTTGAATTTGCGGCGGCACTTTCTTACCGCCCATAAAGCGCAGCAACGCCAGGGCCCGTCCCGCCACCCACCGCCATCGAGTGGTGAAAATCGGCGAGGCCAATACCGCCTGCTCCAGCAGTTCCTCCACCGATTCCGGCTGCAGGAAATGAAATACGTCTGCTAGAGGGAAACTGTGCTGCTCGCTGAGCGAAATATTCAGTCCGTTGTCGGTTGCAGCCGCTTGCAGCTCAAAGTTGAAAGAACGGCAGAATCGCTTTCGCAGCGCCAGTCCCCACGCCTTGTTGATTCGGCCTCCAAACGGCGCGTGAATGACCAACTGCATGCCGCCGCTTTCATCAAAAAATCGTTCCGCGATCACCGTTTTCTGGCTGGGCACCGCACGTAACACGGCGCGGCCCGCCACGATGTATTCCACGATCTGTTCGGCGCCGGCCCGGTCGAGCCCGCATTCCTGTTGCAGCCAGCCAACCGCAGCCGAGCCATGCCCCGTGTTCCCGCGAACCGCATCGGGCGCCATCCCCTCCGTCAGCGCGCTGACGTTCTCCCGGATTGCGGCCACTTGCTCTGAAAGCTCCATGGTGCGCGACGGCGCTTCGCCGCGCCAGAAAGGTACATTGGGCGGCGCTCCCTTGGCATCTTCGACCAGCACCAGCCCCGCCTGCACCCGCCGTATCCGCCATGATGTGTTTCCGAGAAGGATGATGTCTCCGCGTAAGCTTTCGACGGCGAAATCTTCATCCACTGTGCCGACGGTAAAACCTTCCGGCTCGGCGCGAACGGTGTAGAGAGCGTTATCTGGAATCGCTCCTCCACTGGTGATTGCGGCTAGACGGCTGCCTCGGCGCCCGCGCAGCCGATGATTCACCCCATCGCGATGCAGGTACGCGCCGTAACGTCCACGCCGAGCCGCGATCCCTTCCGAAAGCATTCCCACGATTTCATCGAAATCTTCTCGCGCCAGCTCGCGGTACGGATACGCGCGGCGCGCCATCGCGAATAACTCATCCTCGCTCCAGTCCTCCGCGGCGCACGCAGCCACAATCTGCTGCGCCAGAATATCCATCGGCAATTCGGGAATCAGAATCCGATCCAGTTCGCCCCTGCGGATCGAACGCACCAGAGCGGCGCACTCGATCAGTTCATCGCGTGTGGTAGCGAAGAATCGGCATTTCGGCACCGCGCCTCGCCAGTGGCCGGCCCGGCCCGCGCGTTGCAGCGCCACGGCAATGGACCGAGGCGAACCAATCTGGCAAACCAGATCCACCGTGCCAATATCGATGCCAAGCTCCAGCGAAGCCGTCGCTACCAACAGCCGTATTTCTCCGCCCTTCAGCTTCCCTTCAACTGCCAGCCGTCTTTGGCGAGACAAGCTTCCGTGATGCGAAGCGACTGCATCGCCGCCGACCAGTGCAGTGAGATTATGTGCGACGCGCTCCGCCAGCCGCCGCGTGTTCACGAACACAAGCGTCGAGCGATGCTGCTGCGCCAGTTCGGCAATGCGCTTGTAAATTTCCTCCCACATTTCATTGGAGGTCACCGGTCCCAACTCGCTGGCAGGCACTTCCACCGCGAGGTCCAGTCCGCCTTTTCGCGCCACGTCCACAACGTGCGGCCGCCCACGGCCCGTGCCGGCCATAAAGTCGGCAATCAACTCGATCGGTTTTTGCGTCGCCGAGAGCCCGATTCGCGTCATGCTCCCACCGCTAAGCGCATCGAGCCTCTCCAACGACAGCGCGAGATGCGCTCCTCGCTTATCGCGCGCCACGGCGTGAATCTCATCCACAATCACCGTTTTTACGTTCGCGAGAATTTCTCGGCTCTTCGCAGCCGTGAGCAGGATGTACAGCGATTCGGGCGTGGTTACCAAAATGTGCGGCGGCCGCTTCAGCATCGCCCGCCGTTCGTGCATCAGCGTGTCGCCCGTGCGCACCGCCGAGCGAATTTCCGGCATCAGGAACCCGCGCTGCCGGGCAAGTTCGAGTATTTCGCCGAGTGGCTCTTCGAGGTTCTTATGAATGTCGTTCCCGAGGGCCTTTAGCGGCGAAACGTAGAGCACCTCGGTGCGGTCTTCCAGTTCGCCCGCCACCGCCTTGCGCACCAACCGGTCGATACAAGCCAAAAATGCCGCCAGCGTTTTTCCGGAACCCGTAGGCGCGCAAATAAGCGTGTTTCGGTCCGCAAGGATGTGCGGCCAGCCCTGCTCCTGCGGCTCCGTGGGCGTGCCAAACTTCCCCTCGAACCATTCGCGAACGAGCGGGTGCGCCCACGTCAGGTTCGCGCTATCGGATGCCCGCAAAACGGAAGAGCTCATGAGATGTCCAACGAAGAACGGAGTGTGCTGCTAGGGATGCACCTATATTCTCGCCGAGATTCGCCTTAGAAGCAAAGGGCGCGAAAGGGCAACGCCAAGCTTGGGCCGTACGAGATTTTGGAGCCGCCGTCGACCCGGGCGGGCCTAGTCAGGCCCCGACAAGAGAAAATTGCCAGGATCAGACTCGGTTCAAGCCTCTGATCGTGACTTCCGAACAGCCGTGTGGCCCGTGGGCGTGGGTCCCGGCCCAATCCGATGTGTGCACAACAGCACAGACGCACGAAGTGCGATCCGGGTAAGCTCAGTTTCCGGTAACGAGCGATACCTTCGCGGTTCATGCCGGTAGGTCACAGTCAATACAGCGGATTTGAGATTACTCAGGAGGGGATGATGAAGATAACAAAGACAGTTTTAGGTGTGCTCGCACTCGTGTTATTCGGTGCGATATTCGCGTCGGGTGCTCCAGGCGATGACTGGAACAAAAAGACCGTCATGACGTTTAGTCAGCCGGTCGAAATCCCGGGACAGATTTTGCCAGCCGGTACCTACACGGTTAAGCTCGTGAATTTGGGATCGGAGCGCCACATCGTGCAGTTTCTGGATGCCGATGGAACTCACGTAATCGCCACGGTGCTCGCGATCAACAACTGGCGCCTGCATCCGACGGGCGAAACCGTGGTCAAGTTCACGGAGACACCTGGCGATAGTCCGGAAGCGCTCAAGGCGTGGTTTTATCCGGGTGATAATTTCGGCCAGGAATTTGTTTACCCCAAGCAGCGGGCAATTCAGCTGGCTATTGCGGCGAAGGAACCCGTCCCAGCGCTTGAGGAAGAAACAGCCGATCTGAAAACGGTTCCGGTTGTTGCGGTTACCCCGGAACAGAAGGAAGTGCCGGTAGCCGAAGCCATCGAGACCACTCCGCCCGCGGACCAAACAACGCCTCTCGTCGCGGAGAACGCCGCTCCTGCAACGGCCGCGACAACCGCGACTCTGCCGAAGACGGCCAGCTCGCTTCCGCTCATCGCATTGCTAGGACTTGGATCGCTTAGCGCTGCATTTGTTCTGAAGCGTTTCGCGCAGTAGGATCGTTAAACGTATCACGCTCCAAGGCGCCGCGGGTCTCACTGACCACTCGTATCCCGCGGCCCTGGGAGAGTCGGTGCCTCCGATCGTGCTCTTTAAAACACGCAATCCGTCTCGGATGCTTTTCTTCTCTTCTGCTTTGCTGCTCTTTTGCGCCGCCTCCGCCCACTCGCAATCTTCAGCGCGGGATTCCGCGCCACAGGCTGAGCTCGCTCCATCCGCTGCTCAATCGGCGATTGTCGCGAGGACGGAAGTGGTCGTACTGCCCGTTAGCGTGACATCCACGAACGGGGACTTCGTTCCTGGCTTGAACGTGCACAATTTCCGCGTCTACGACGACGGAAAACTTCAAACCGTTACCTCATTCCAGGACGGGGACACCCCCGTCACCGTGGGTCTGATCGTCGATCACAGCCGCAGCATGGGCCCTAAGCTCGCGGAGGTGGCCGCCGCGGTCTACGCTTTCGCCGAATCCAGCAATCCTCAGGATCAGGCGTTCGTGGTGGATTTTAACGATAGCGTTTCGGTCGAGCTGCTCGATGGGCGGCCCTTCACCCACAGCCCTAGCGAACTCGAAAAAGCTGTCTCGGCCGTTTCCGCTCGCGGGCGAACATCGCTCTACGATGCGATCGCTGAAGGCCTCATCCATTTGCAACTGGGCGATTGGGATAAGAAGGCTCTGATCATCGTCAGCGACGGCGGTGACAATGCCAGCCGTTACAAATACTCGCAGATTCTCGCGCTCGCACACCGGTCGCAAGTCGTGATTTATTCCATCGGATTGACCGACCCGAACGATGAAGACGCGGATGAGAATCCCGGCCTTCTTCGCCGCCTAAGCAAGGAAACCGGCGGGATCGCTTTCTTCCCCACGTCCACGCGAAGCGTCATGGATATCTCCAAGGAAATCGCGCGCGATCTTCGCGAACAGTACACCCTCGGATTTGTTCCCGAGAAAACAGGCGCCGCCAGCTCCTTTCGCCACATAAGAGTAACCGTCGATGCACCTGGCCTCGGCAAGCTTCACGTGCGCACCCGTCCCGGCTATTTCCTGTCGGATCATCAAGACCCCGCGGCGTCGGGAAGGCCAACATCATGAATCCCAGGATCCGCTTCGCAAAACTTCCAAAAGCGCGCGCGCTGGTTCTTCGCGCGGCATACTACACTCTCCTGGTCTTCGGTGTGTTCGCGCTCTCCTATGCCTGCTATGCGATCGCGGAGGCCCATGTTTATCAGTCAATCGAGGAATCGAAATTTGCCACCGCAAGTCGCGGCAGTTTCGGTCAGAACGATGCGAGTCACGCCGAGGAACGGGCCCCGGTGTTGCCAGGCGGCGCAATCGGAGAGATGGAGATCCCTCGCCTCGGCCTGACAGCCATCATCGTCCAGGGTGATTCGCCAAGCGCACTGCGGCACGCGGTCGGCCACCTCTCTGAAACAGCCTTCCCCGGCGAGCCCGGTAACGTTGTTCTCGCCGGCCACCGGGACACTTTCTTTCGCCCTTTACGCAACATCCGGCAGGGCGACTCGATCACATTGAAGACCCTGTCAGGCGGCTTTCAGTATCAGGTGGAATCCACGGCTATCGTATCTCCTAGTGACACTCAAGTCTTGCAACCCTCGTCCGGCAGCACCCTCACACTCGTCACTTGCTACCCGTTCTACTACATAGGGCCCGCGCCGAAACGCTTCATTGTCCGCGCCCGCCTGCTTGAATCTTCAGCAAAGTAAAAGGGCAACCAGGGAGCGCCGATTCGTAGCGAATCGGCATACGCGAGGCGAACGAAGAAATTCTCGTGCGAAGCATCGAATCGGCGCAAGTCGTTGTCGGTGTACAGGATTTGTCGTCGAAAGAAAGTTTAAAATTTCCTGTTGCTTCCCAAAAGGAAGCGTGGCATTATTCCTGTTGGAAACCTACAGGTCGATTAGCGATGAAAGAGAAACCCGACGTCTTGCAAGGAACGCTCGCGCTGATGGTCCTCAAGACACTCGATGTCCTGGGAACGCAGCACGGCTGGGGAATTGCCCGACGCATCGAGCAGATCAGCGGAGACCTTCTGGCTGTCAACCAGGGCACGCTTTATCCCCTGCTGCTCAAACTGGAGCATGAAGGCTCGATTGCCTCCGAGTGGGGCGCATCGGAAAACAACCGCCGCGCGCGCTTCTATCGGCTTACCGGGGCCGGCCGCAAGCAACTCCAGGCGGAGACCCGCGAATGGGAGCAAACTGCGGCAATCATCGCGCGCTTTTTCAAGGTCAGAGCGGAGGATCTGACGTGAGATCTCTGCGACGCTTCCTAATACGCCTATGGAATTTCGCGACAGGGCGGAGTGTCGACCCACACCTGCAGGAAGAGATCGCCGGGCACCTTGCGTTCCTGACCGAGGAGAATCTGCGCGCCGGCATGTCGCCCACCGAGGCGCGGCGGCAGGCTGCGCTCAAGCTTGGCTCGGCCGTAGCGATACGGGAAGACCATCACGCGGAGCAAAGCTTGCCCCTCATCGAGAATCTGCTCTTCGACCTGCGATACGCGGTTCGGATGCTTCTGAGATCTCCTGGATTCTCTTTCATTGTGATCGCCACAATGGCGCTGGGCGTGGGAGCCACGACCGCCATCTATAGCGTGATCGACGCCACGCTGCTGCACCCTTTGCCGTATCCAAACCCTAGCGAGCTGATTCGCGTCCAGGACAATCTTCCCGGCATAGGCGCACAGGATGTCGGCGTCTCTATCCCTGAGTGGAGAGACCTCGAGAGTTCCGGGATCTTCCAGTCCGTAGCGATTGCCAACCGCCACGGCGCGAACGCGAACCTCACCGGCGGTTCACAGCCCGAGCGTCTCGGCTTCAAGGCTGTTACGCCGAATTACTTCGCGGTCCTCGGTGTAGACGCGCAGTTGGGCCGCACCTTCGATCCGCGCGATGCCACTCCCGGTTACAACCTGGAGGCGGTGATCAGCGACGGGCTTTGGAGGAGGGAGTTCGGAGCAGACCCGCGGATTATCGGCAAGTCTCTGCGCCTGGACAACGACGTCTATCAGGTCGTGGGCGTCATGCCGCGCGGTTTTCGCGATCAGGGCTCAACAAGCGAGGAGCAGAATGTGGAGCTGTGGTTGGGAGCGGGCTTTACCGGCCTGCCGTTTGTGTCGCCGCAGCGCGATTTACGTCTGAATCGAGCGGTCATCGCGCGCCTGAAGCCTGATCTCTCGATTGCGGCCGCGCAGGGGCACGTCGATGCGCTGGTTGAATCGTTGAAAAAGGAATATTCGGGGGATTATCCGGCACAGGCCGCGTGGACTGTGCGCCTGATTCCGCTCAGCGAAAGCGTAGTCGGCAGCATTCGTCAATCTCTCATTCTGCTGTTCGGCGCGGTGGGATTGGTTCTCCTGATCAGTTGCGTCAACGTCGCCAATCTGTTGCTCGCCAGGGCCGGTATGCGAGGTCGCGAGATCGCGGTTCGCCAGGCTATGGGAGCGCAAAGAACGCGGCTCATCCGTCAGTTCCTCGCCGAGAGTCTGCTGCTCTTCCTGCTTGGCGGGATCGCTGGTTTTGCGATTCTCTTCTTCACGAGGAAATTCCTGCTGCAGTTGGTTCCGGAGAGCTTCCCGCACCTGAACAACATATCGATCAACTGGGGCGCGCTGGTGTTCGCTCTCGCCGTCTCTGTCGTAGCCGGAGCCGTCTTTGGGCTTGCTCCCGCATGGCTCATGAGCCGCTTCGATTTGATTGGTACGCTTCGGCAGGAAGGACGCGGCTCCAGCGGCTCGCGGGAACGCGCGCGCGCGCGCCAGATTCTCGTCATCAGTGAGTTGGCGCTCTCCCTGGTGCTCATGGTCGCGGCGGGCCTTCTGCTGCGCAGTTTTTGGGACTTATTCACGGTGCAGCCCGGTTTCAATCCTGACCGCGTCACGGCCATTCAAACCTCGCTGCCGGGGCCCAACGATCCCAGTGCGGATATCTACCGATCCGCCACCCAGGAATCGGTCTTGCTGCGCGAGATTCTTCGCCGCAGCCGAACCCTGCCGGGCGTAGAGGAAGCGACCGTCGGCGACGCGGCCGCTCTTCCTCTGGGCCACAGCCATCCCAACCCACTGCCATTGGTCCGCGAAGGCATCGAGACGACGGACAATCAGGCTCCTGTTATCGATAGTCCCATCGTTTCGCCCGAATACTTCCACCTGTTGGGCATCCCGCTGTTGCGCGGACGCCTTTTCAGCGACCAGGACCTTGAGCATACACCCCTCGTTGCGGTAATCAATCAGGCTGCGGCTCGCACCTACTGGCCAGACCAGGACCCGCTTGGCAAACGCGTCCGTTTGCGCTTGCGCTTGGATAGCCGCGAGTTGTTGAGCTCTGCCGAGCCACCCTGGACCACGATCGTCGGCGTGATTGCGGATGCCCGCACGGAATCGCTGGCGGACGCGGCAATTCCGCAGATCTACCGCAGCGTGTACCAGCACCCCGCCAAAGACCTGGCCATCATTCTTCGTGGACAACTCGATCTCCGCGCGATCTCCGTGCAGGTGCGCGAGCAGGTCCAGTCCATCGATCCGGAACTTCCGGTCTTCCATGCGGAGACGCTGAATGAAGTGCTCTCCACCTCGCTTTCTGTGAGGCGATTCTCGATGGAAATGGTGGCGTTTTTTGCGGCCACTGCCTTGCTGCTCGCCGGACTGGGAATCTACGGAACGATCTCCTATTTGGTCAATGAACAAAGACGTGAGATCGCCATTCGCCTCGCGCTGGGAGCTCAAAGAGGCAATATCCTCAAGATGGTCCTGCGCCGGGGACTCAGCCTGGCCGCTGCCGGCGCCGGGTTGGGTGTGGCCGGTGCGCTCATCGTCTCTCACCTGATGGCCGGACTGCTCTTCGGCGTGCCGCCTACCGATCTGCCTACCTTCGCCGGCGTCACCCTTGTACTTACCACTGTCGCGCTCGCCGCCAGCTGTATCCCGGCGTTGCGCGCCATGCGCCTCGATCCAATCACTACACTCCACTCCGAATGACTTCTTGGCGCTGTTCGAGGCTTGTCTTCGCAAGTTGTGGCATCCCGGTGACCCCGTTCTGGATGCTGATGAATTCGTTCCACTCCGGGTTCCACAGGATGTGTCCCCAAAAACGCGCTTGTGTCCATTAAATGGAGCAGTTCCCGGGCTCTCGGCAAACCGAAAGGCGGCCAGAAACGGGGTTCTGGGAAGCGAAAGACGGAATCCTAAGCCGATTGTCGGCAAACCGAAGTAACCCGTTTTCATCCGTCACGCGGCCTACTGGCGACGAATCTGCCGCTGTTTCCGCGCCGCCTACAGCTTCCCATCCCGCTCGGCCTGAATCTCCTGCTGAAGCCCGGCGAGCATGCCCTTCGGCGTGATCTATCCGATGGCGCTGTTCAAACGCACGTTGTTGTAATGCTCCACGGGTGCAGTGTTGGGACTTGTTTTGAATTCATATTTTGCGGCGGTATATCTATGGCAGCCATAGACCGCCGGACTGCGAGGAATCGCCTCACCATGTCGTCGGACTGAAATCTCACATCGAAGCGGCTATTTTTGGCGAGGCTGCTGAGCCATTCCGACCGGCTGGCTCGGCGCACTTGGCTGATTGTCATCGGCTGCGTTGCGCGTATCGTGAACGATGTCCTGGCGATAGAGAGGGAGAGCGTCGGGATGCTTGGCCGCAATATACGCAATCAGCTTTTCACGGATGTAGCAGCGTAAATCCCAAAGGCGAGAGCCATCCGTCGCGCTTACCAGCGCGCGAAGCTGGATGGTTTTGTCGGTCGCGTCCGTCACCTGAAGCCCCCAGGCTTTCTTATCCCACAGGTCCGACGATTCGACGAGCCGGTGAAGCTCCTCCCGCACATCGTCAACCGGAAGCCGATAATCCGCATAAATCATCACCGTGCCAAGCAGATTGGCGGTTGTGCGAGTCCAGTTTTGGAAAGGCGAGTCTATGAAATACGAGAGCGGAACAACTAGCCGTCGCAAATCCCAAATCTTGATGACCACATAAGTGGTGGTGATTTCTTCGATCCAGCCCCACTCCCCCTCCACCACAACAGCGTCACCGAGCCGCACGGGCTGCGTGAGCGCTATTTGAACTCCAGCGATCAAGCTGGAAAGAGTGGATCGAGCGGCGACGCCGACAACCAACCCGGCGAGTCCCGCCGATGCCAGTAAGCTCACGCCGATGCGCCGAACCTCGGGGAACGTCATCAGCATAATGCCAGCGGTGAGAATCAATACGATCATCACCACGATGCGGTGCAGCACCTGGGTCTGGGTTCGGATTCGCCGCGATATCAGATCGTCCGTGGCGTCGGTCGAGTACCGGGCATAAAGCGTGTCGCTCACCACGTTCGCCAGCACGATAACCGCCCAGCCCACGCAGGCGATCACTCCCAGGCCCAGGACACGCTGGACCGAAACCCGGACGTCATGGTTGATCGGTAGAAAAGGAAGGGCCAGGGCCAGACCAATTAGCGGGAAAATGAATCTTGCGGGGTTTTCGGCGCGTGCAGTCAGCGCATGTTGAAGGAATGCTCCTCGTTTTCGGAAAACCCTCTTGACGAGGAAGAAGACAACCTTATGACCAATCAGGCTGAGAATAATGACGCCGGCTAAAACCGCTCCACCAATGACCCAGTGGCGAGTGTCTCCTAAAAGCTGATGCATGAAGTGGCCTCAAGCATTTTATGAGCAGCACGATAAAATGTTTTGCTCATGAAGCCACACTAGACCATCTCACCTTTAAACCAAATGGTTTTTTGACCTCGATCCTCGGCACATTGCACTACCCTGCAGTCGCTGAGTGGCTCCGGCTGCCCATTCCCCAGCGCGGGGGTGCGAGCAAAGGGAAGGTAGGAGGGGCCGTCGGTGTTACGGACACGAACGGCCCCGTTCGGGGGGGTCCGGGCGAGAACAATAGAAGATCTATCGCGAAAGCGGCCAGTTAAGAGTGACTAGCTCGATGCACTTTTTCGTTCGATGTTGATGTTTCACCCGCCTCGCGCAAGCTCTTTACGAACTCGTCCGTTTGCTTCTCGGCTTCCTCGCGGGCAATTCCATAATGTTCCTGAATTTTGCCGACCAGCTGCTGGCGCCTGCCATTTATCACGTCGAAATCGTCATCCGTCAGCCTTCCCCACTTTTCCTTTGCCTGACCTTTGTACTGCTTCCATTTCCCTTCCACTTGATCCCAGTTCATAGTTCTCTCCTTTAAACTAGATGCTTTCTTTGCTCCACTAATACAGAACCATGGCGCGCCCCCCCGGGGGAATACACCAGACCATTGACCGCGCCGTGGGGATTCACGTATTGGCGTGCTTTGCGCTGCTGGACGTCGCAATTCGCAAAAGGGCTAATTCTTGGTCGCCATTCAGTGGAGGCGATTGGCATGTTTTTCGGCTCGCTAGCGAGGAATTAGCGATAGCAAAACCATCGACGGTTTTGCAAACCGGGCTATACAGCGGAAAGCAAGGCGTTTCTAGGTAATGGGATGTATTGCCGGGCGGATGCCTTCCGTGCGTAAATGGACTGGTTATAGGGTTGCGAAGGGACTCAGCCGGAGGCGTTACCAACGGCATCCCGAGGAGGGAAGTATGCTGCGCTGGGCACTCGCTTTCTTTATCATCGCGCTGGTTGCGGCCGTATTTGGCTTTTGGGGGATCGTCGCTGCAGCAACGGGAGTTGCGAAGGTACTGTTCTTTCTCTTCCTTGTGCTGTTCTTGGTCTCACTGCTTGGCGGCTTGATGCGTCGGGCCTGAGACGCCGGCTCAAGCAAGGAACAAATGAAAACTAGCGCCGTCGCCGGAGTAATCCTCATCGTCATTGGAGTAGTCGCTTTGGTGTTTCAGGGGATTACTTACACGAAGCACAAGAAGGTTCTACAGGTGGGATCTTTCCAAGCCACCACGGAAGAGCACAAGACGATTCCAGTGCCACCCATCATTGGCGGCATCGCAGTGGTAGCGGGGGTAGTACTTCTGATTGCAGGTCGAAAGCCTACCTAAGCAACAAGCATAGCGCCTGACATTCGACTTCGACGCCAAGCGCTCCTCAGTTCGTCTGCCTCTCGGATTAATTCTGAACGTTCCTATGCGGAGAGAATCGCGCAAGTTGCGGAAGAAGAAGAGGAAAACCGGCCCAGCCCTCTAGCCCTGATCTCTCAGGACTCTTCGACTTCCCGTCTTCTTCTTCCGAATCGGCGGAGCAGATCGTCCGCGCGGGCAGAATTTCAAACCATGACACCGGGGACAATACAGTAGAGCAATCAGAAACACCGGGAAATCCCTGTAGACGCCGGCCAACTGTTCGGTCGACTAAGGCTCGATAATCTGGTTACGGACAGCGTAACGGACCAACTCGCTCACAGTGTGCAATTGAAGCTTACGCATGATGTTAGCGCGGTGGGTCTCGGCCGTCTTCACGCTGATACACAGAGATGAAGCTACTTCCTTGCTGCTCTTGCCTTCAGCCAGCAATTGAACGATCTCGCGCTCCCGAGAGGTGAGCCGATCGCGAACGGATTCGGGGAGGTCGGAGCGCACTCCGCCATTATTAAAATTACCGAGAATCACTTCGGTGGCGCGGGGCGTGAAAAACGGTTTGTGATTGGCCAGAGTCTCCACTGCGATCACCAGATCCCTATCGGAATCCGATTTCACGATGTAGCCGCGCACTCCGGCCTCAAGAATATCTCGAATCAACTGATCGGAATAATGAACCGACAGGATCAAAATCTCGGAATTGGAAGAAACTTTTCTAATCCTTCGCGCCGCTTCAAGACCGTTGAGATCCGGCATGCTGATGTCCAAGGTCACAACGTCGGGTTTTAGTTCCTCGGCCTTGGTGACTGCTTCGCGGCCCGTGTGAGCTTCCCCGCATATCTCCCAGCCCGGGTGCGATTGGAGGAGGGCTTTCACTCCACGGCGCATCAGGTCGTGGTCGTCTGCAATTAAAATGCGGAGATTTCTCACGGTTCACTCCTGAAGCTGCGGCTGGGGGCCAGACTCACGGACCAGCACCGAAGAAGGCATTCGGCGCGCTCAGTTGTACTGGGAGCACGATTATACACAACAAGTGGGAGTCAAGGCGCTGTTCTTTCCACGCAAAAGTAGGGTGGCCTACAAGGTCCGCAACGTCGCGGGCCGCAGCAATCTACGGCAACATTTGGCAAAGGTTCCAACCATGAATAAATCTAAAAGCGTATCGTCGGGCCGAACGTGACGCTCAGATTATGGTGAGCGCCGTGGTTAAAATACATTTCGTCGCCAACGTCCAAGCGCAAGCCAATAGGGCCCAGGAAGGTCTCGACGCCGCCACCTGGGTAAAAAACAGCGTTCACGTTGTCCGCACGCAAACGCGATACGGTGCCGGTAAACGTCCCCAGCGTCGCGGGCGCGTTGCTGAATCCGAAGTCGTCGAAGCCGCCTTTCGCCGTGACAAAAAGCCGAACCGGCCCGGAAGTCTGCAGCTTAGGCCCAAACGACCCGTGTAGCAGCCGGAGGCTCGACCGTTGAACCAAAAGGGTTCCGCCAGACGACGTAAATCCCTCCGTGAAGCCTTGGGAGAAGTCGTACGCCATCTGCGCTTCGAGCTGAAGGTACGGATTGGCGTTAACGGAGAGCCTCGCACCAATTCCGCCCAAATTTGTTTCGGTTTGATTCAACCTGAAGTAGTCCGCATACACTCCGAACTCCGCGTGGCTGGCTGAATAACCCTGCGCCGCTACCATGGGCGAAAAGAGGCTCAATGCAATCAACGTATACAAAATCCTTCTCATGGTGGTATCCCCCGTTTTGGTTGCAGCTGCTCCGCTTCATTCAGGCGGCATCACCGCTGCGGACGGGAGACAGAAGTCGTCCTGCGAAAACGGTTTATGGGCCCTAAATCCTTAAATGCGTTCCCCGAGGCACTCCCTCAATTCCTGGCGCGCCCGCAAGAATCGCGTCTTCACGGCGGACTGCGACAGATTCAGAATCTTCGCGGCGTCCTTGCTTTGATGCTCCTCCAAACCCAACAAGCAAACGACCACTCTTAGGGTTCCCCGAAGGCCGCCGATAGCTTCCCTGAGCACCCGGCGATTTTCGCTCTTTGTGTACAACACTTCAGGCTGAGCGGAGTCACCGGCGCAAAGATCCTGAAGAAAAGTGGACTCGCCACTTGGGTTCGCGTCGTAGCAGAGGTGTGAATCTTCCGAGCGACGCTTCCGAATGGTCATCAACGCCTCATTCATGGCGATGCGAGTCAGCCAGGTAGAAAACTGTGAGGCACCGTGAAATTGGCGGACATTTGCAAAAGCCTTCAGGAGAGTCTGCTGAGAGGCATCTTCGGCGTCCTCGCGGTTGCGGGTGATCCGAAGCGCCACGTGATAGATTTTCCGCATGTGAGGCTGAACGAGGCGGGCGAATGCCAACTCGTCCCCAGCCTGTGCGCGCGCAACAAGAACCGAGGTATCGACGTGAAGATCCTGGTCTGGTGTAGGGCTTGTGTCGCTCGCTTTTGTCATGCCATCACCTCGATTGGCAAGGATGGAGAATCGTTGCGAAGCCGGCTGCCCGCCCTTATGAACTTATGAATCGAAAACCTTACTCAAGCCCAGGCGGGCCGCCAGCGAACGAAAGGAACTATCAAGCAGTCGCCGACAATGATCACGCCGATGCAATTCTCGAGTCGAAGAATAGTAGGGCAGCCCAAACGCTGCCATCGGACGCATGCTGTAGGTCAACCCGAAGTTTGCTGTATCCTGCGACGGGCGATTGCGGGCCCAAAAGAGAGGAATCATCGCCTCGCAAATGCCTATAAAATCTACACTTATGCGGCTCCGGGTCCTTGGGCGAAATTGGCCGGAACGCCACTTCTGCAGCCAATTGGCTAAAGTCATCGATTTTAATGGACACCGGACCAACATCATCGATCGGGAGTTTGCGCGGTAGGGTCGCAAGAACCGATCTTTGACCTTGTTGGACCTGATCGGACCGGATTGCGAATTGACCTTCGGCTACAATTGTCGACTCACCACCTCCGGTGGTGGAAAGGGTGACATGGCGATTCTGGTGACGGGCGGCGCCGGATACATTGGCAGCGTGACTGTGGAGAGGTTCCGCGATATGGGCAAAGCTGTCGTCGTGATCGACGATCTCCACCGCGGCCATAGAAGCGCTGTGGACCCGGATGTGCCGTTCTATCGCGGGCAAGTGGGAGACCGGGCGCTTGTCACGCGAATTACGCAAGAACATAAGATTGAAGCGTGCGTTCACTTTGCGGCGCTCGCCTATGTGGGCGAGTCCGTTTCCGAGCCGGCGAGATATTTCGAGAACAACGTGGCTCAGGGAATTGTGCTGCTGGATGTTCTGGTGAGCGCGGGTGTGCGGCGCATGGTGTTCTCCTCTACTTGCGCCACATACGGGGAGCCCAAACAGATTCCCATCGCGGAAACGTGTCCGCAATGGCCGGTGAATCCTTACGGCTGGTCGAAATTGATGGTCGAGCGCATGCTGGGCAGCTACGACAAATCGTACGGTCTTAAATTCGTAGCACTACGCTACTTCAACGCCGCCGGCGCCACAGAGCGACGCGGTGAACACCACGAACCCGAATCGCATCTGGTGCCAAACGTATTATCGGCTGCGCTGGGGGAAGCCCGGGAGCTCGCGGTCTTCGGAAATGACTATCCCACGCCCGATGGAACCGCGATCCGCGATTACGTGCATGTGGCCGATCTGGCAGAAGCTCACATTCGCGCGCTCGATTATCTCGAACGAACCGGCGAATCCGATTTCTTCAACCTGGGCACGGGCCACGGCTACTCCGTGCTGGAAGTAATCGAGTGCGCGCGAAAGGTTACGGGCAGCCCGATTCCAGTACGGATTGCGGCGCGGCGGGCGGGCGATCCTCCCAAGCTCGTCGCTGATGCGGCGAAAGCCGAAGGTACGCTGAGGTGGAAGCCGGCGGCGTCTGACCTAGCTTCGATTCTGCGCTCGCAATGGGACTGGCGGCGTAAGCACCCGCGAGGATATGCCGATTGCTAGAGACTTCGATTCGACGGTAACGGCACGATTGATTGTCTCTCATCCGCGAAGCTGAAGTATTCTGGATAAGCAGATCACCGAACCGTGCACGAAGCCGCCATGGACCTCCCTGCCCAAATTGACGAGCGCATCGGAGCGATTCCACAAGCGGATGGCTCATGGCATTTCTCCGTTTGGGCCCCCAAACGCGAAAGCGTTTCACTTCACGTTCTTGGCGACAATGAACAAGTAGTGCGCATGGAGAAAGGTGACTCCGGCTATCACCATGCGATGCTGAGGAATCTTGCGGCGGGTGATCGCTATCTCTACAGATTGGACGATGTGCATGAACGCCCGGACCCCGCGTCGCGCTTTCAACCGGATGGAGTTCACGGGCCATCGCAATTGGTCGATTTGGGGGCGTTTCAGTGGTCTGACTCGAATTGGAAAGGGCGGCCGCTCGGGACCAGCATCTTTTATGAACTCCACGTGGGTACATACACGCGCGAGGGAACTTTCGAGGCGATCATCGAGCATTTGCCCGAGCTTGTCGATTTAGGCGTAACAACGATCGAACTGATGCCGGTAGCTCAATTTCCTGGCTCTCGAAATTGGGGCTACGACGGCGTGTATCTTTTCGCCCCAGAGAATAGCTATGGCGGACCGTATGCCCTACAGAGATTGGTGGACGCGGCGCACGCCCACGGACTCGCGATGGCTTTGGACGTTGTTTACAACCATCTGGGGCCGGAAGGCAACTACCTGGCGGAGCACGGGCCTTATTTCACTGAAAAGTACCGGACGCCCTGGGGGCAAGCGCTGAACTTTGATGACGCGCAGAGCGATTCCGTACGGCACTTCTTCATCGAGAATGCCCTCTACTGGCTGAAAGAATTTCATTTCGACGCGCTGCGGCTCGACGCGATCCACGGGATTTTTGATTTCAGCGCGCGGCATATTCTGAAGGAACTGCAAGACGAAGTACGCGCGCTGGCCACGCAGCTCGGGCGCGAAATCCATTTGATCGCGGAAAGCGATTTGAACGATGCGAGGATCCTCCTTCCGCACGAAAAAGGCGGATATGATTTGCCGGCGCAATGGAGCGACGATTTCCATCACTCGTTGCACACGCTTCTGACCAAGGAGGAAACCGGGTATTACGGGGATTTTGGCCGCGTTCATCATTTGGCGACGGTGATCAAAGACGGCTGGTGCTATCGGGGACAGTTTTCGAAATACCGGCAGCGCCGGCACGGCAATTCCACAAGCGGCATTGCGAAATCTCACTTCGTGGTGTGCAGTCAAAATCACGACCAAGTGGGAAACCGCGCACTTGGCGAACGATTGAGCCAACTCGTCAACTTTGAGGGACAAAAGCTGGCGGCGGGCGTGACGCTGCTCTCGCCCTTCGTGCCGCTTCTTTTCATGGGCGAGGAGTATGGAGAAACTTCACCTTTCCTGTATTTCACGAGCCACGGAGACAAGGATCTTATCGAGGCAGTGCGCCGCGGACGCCGCGAGGAGTTTGCCAGCTTTGGCTGGAAACACGAGACACTCGACCCGCAGGCCCCGGCAACTTTCGAAGCATCCGTGTTGAAACGCGAACTGGAAGAGCAGGAACCGCACCGGACGCTGCGAACTTTCTATAAGAAACTGATTGAGCTGCGCAACTTGTGTCACTTGGGCCCGGATTCGAGCGTCGAAACTAGTGCGGATGAGGATCATGAATGCCTTTGGCTTTTGCGGACATCCGACTCAAGTGCGCTGGTGGCGCTTTTCTTCTTCGGCCGCGCCGAATTGGAAACGGAAGGGACGTTGCCGCCCGGTCGATGGCTAATAAAGCTTAGCTCGGCGGAGTCGAAATGGCTCGGTCCGGGAAGGAAGTTGAGGGAAGGGGTGGAGCTGAATCCCACGTCTCGAATCACGTTGCCGCCTCAATCATTTCTCCTCTTGGAGCGCGCTGCAACGGAGAGAATCTGAGTGTCCTTCAAGCGCATTCCTACATCCACATACCGCCTCCAATTCAACGATCGCTTCCGCTTTCAGGACGCCTTAGGGTTGCTGGATTATTTTTCGACACTCGGGATTTCCGATCTGTACGCATCGCCGCTTCTGGTAAGCCGCCATGGCAGCGGGCATGGTTACGATGTGACCGACCCCGCGCATATCGATCCCGAGATAGGGTCCGGAGAAGATTTTGAAGCGCTGCAAAACGGACTGCTGAATCGAGGGATGAGATTACTGCTGGACATCGTCCCGAACCACATGGCCGCCAGCAGCGAAAATCGCTGGTGGATGGACGTGCTGGAAAACGGAGTCGAATCGGCGTTCGCTTCTTACTTCGACATACAGTGGCACCCGGCCTCTCGAAACCTGGACGGCAAGATCCTGCTGCCTGTTCTCGGACGTCCTTTTGGCGAAACGCTCGACGGGGGCGAACTTCGCCTGATATTCCAAGAAGGAAAATTCGTGATCCAGTACCGTGAATCGCTTTTTCCGCTCGCGCCCAGATCCTATGCGCGCGTTTTGAGAGAGCGCGCCGACGATCTCAAGAGGTCTTTAGGCGAAACCTCCGCTGCCTACGAAGAATATCTCGGCGTCATTTCGTCTTTGTCCTCACTTTCCGACACGGACCGGGCTACAACGTCTGGCGAGAGGCGGCTCCGGTTTGAGGCGGCGCGGGAGCGGATGAAAGTTCTGATCGCCAGCCATTCGGAAGTGCGCGTGTTGATCGACTCGATTCTTTCGCAATTGAATGGCGATCCTCGCGATTCCGCCAGCTTTTCCCAACTCGAACAAATATTGGCCGAGCAGAATTATTGGCTGGCGTACTGGCAGGATGTGAACGAAGGGATTAACTACCGACGGTTCTTCGCCATTTCGGACTTGGTGGGCATGCGC
This sequence comes from uncultured Acidobacteriota bacterium, assembly GCA_963754105.1. Taxonomy (GTDB): domain Bacteria; phylum Acidobacteriota; class Terriglobia; order Acidiferrales; family UBA7541; genus Palsa-295. Next base: position 41,148 of record CAVWEZ010000002.1, on the reverse strand, counting down.
GTTGAAGATCCCATCGTTTTCGAAGCGATGCACGAGCAGATCTTCCGCCTGATCGCCAAAGGCGTCATTAGCGGAGTGCGAATCGATCATATTGACGGATTGCGTGATCCCGCAGGTTACCTTACTAAACTCGGCGATCGCATTGCGTCGACTGTATCTTCCGATGCCGGGAAGCCATACGTGATCGTCGAAAAAATACTTGCGCCCCATGAGACGTTGCCCGAGGAATGGCCTGTCGCGGGAACGACGGGTTACGACTACCTGAACTGGGCCAATGGCGTTTTTGTGTCCCCCGCAGGCGCGAAACGGCTAGCCGAAATTTATTCCGGATTTACCGGCAGAGAAGCGAAGTTCGCGGACATTCTTTACGAAAAGAAGAAGCTGGTTATGAACAGCCTGCTGCGGGTCGAGATGCGGTCGCTGGGCAGACAACTGGCGGAATTGGCGGGCAAGGACCGGTACGCGCGGGATATTTTGCGCTCGGAATTAACCGAGGCCCTGATCGAGACGACCGCCTGCATGGGTGTCTATCGCACTTACGTGCGAAATTTGGAGATCCCGCCGGCCGCGCACGAGAGGATCGAAGAGGCCCTGGATCAAGCGCGAATCCGGAGGCCGCGCATGAGTGCGGAATCTTTTGCATTCCTGCGCGAAATCCTGACTCTTCGTAATCCCGCGCATGTGCTTCCGGAGCAGCGCGAGGAGCGCCTGGCGTTCGTGATGCGCTGGCAGCAGCTTACCGGGCCGATTGTCGCCAAGGGATTGGAAGATACGGCGCTCTACGTCTACTATCCGCTGCTTTCGCTGAACGAAGTCGGCGGGAACCCATCGTTATCGTCCATCGTCTCGCGGGAAGAATTTTATGCGCTGATGCAGGACCGGCTGCAGCGCTGGCCTCATAGCCTGAATGCCACGTCCACGCACGATACCAAGCGGAGCGAGGATATTCGCGCGCGGCTCAATGCGCTTTCAGAAATGCCGGAGGAGTGGGAACAGCAGATCGCGAAATGGGCTGCTTGCAATGAAAAGCACAAGCAGGTAATCGAGGGCCATAAAGTCCCCGATGCAAACGAGGAGTATTTGATCTATCAAACACTCGTAGGTTTATGGCCGCTCGATCCCTCGAACGCCTCGTCGATCACCGAGCGCCTCCAGGCATACCTCGTGAAGGCCACGCGAGAGGCCATGATTAACACCAGGTGGACGGAGCCGAACGAAACTCACGAAAGCGCGTTGGCTCGGTTTATCGAGGATCTTCTCAGTGCTAAAAACGAACGCTTCCTTCGTGACTTCGGCGCTTTTCAAAAGAAGACCGCCTATTGCGGCATGGTTAACAGTTTGGCACAGGTTCTACTTAAAGTTACGTGCCCCGGCATTCCGGACTTTTACCAAGGATCGGAGTTGTGGGATTTCCGCCTTGTTGATCCGGATAACCGCGGGAGTGTCGATTTCGGCGAGCGCTCACGCTTGGTCGACGCCGTGGTTGGCGAGAGTGACACCGATCTGGCGTCTGCCGCGCGCGATTTCGTGGAACATTGGCCCGACGGGCGAATCAAGTTGTACGTGATCCAGAAGGCTCTTGCCTATCGACTCAAGCACGATGAACTGTTTTCCAAAGGCGACTTCATTCCGTTGGAAGCGCGGGGAAGGCGCGCAGAACATCTGGTCGCCTACTTGCGGAGCTTGGGCGATCTGTGCTCGCTCACCGTCGTGCCGAGATGGCTCGCGGCGTCTGAGGGCGACTCCGGCCGGACGGATGCTCGCGAATTTTGGCAAGATACGCGTCTTGCCCTTCCCCGAGAAACTTCTCGTTCGTGGCGAAACATTTTTACGGACCGTGTGATTGGAGGTCAACTTTTCGACGGCAACCAGACGCTGCTGGTGGGCGATCTGTTAGCCGAATTTCCGGTTGCCCTTCTCGTCCCTGCGGATAGCGAGAGTTATGGCGACCGCAACTGACTTGTCACGCAGCGGGGGCGCGCTCTCCCGTTGCCAAGTTGTCGTGCTGGCGCTTCGTGATATCATTCCGGCCGTCGGGCAGTGTCGGCTTCAGATTCAGATATCCCGCCGAAGACGGCGTGGTCTACGCTCGGACTCTGCCGCAGCGAACCGCTGGCAAAAGAACAAATTTTAGCATCAGAGGTATTGGCCCATGGCGATGATTACAGGTGGAGAGCTTGTCGTACGAACGCTGATGCAGGCAAACGTCAAAAATATTTTCGGCCTTCACGGCGCGCACCTTGAAACTATCTTCCAATCTTGCCTCGATCATCACATTTCAATCACTGACACGCGCCATGAAGTGGCAGCCGGCCATGCCGCCGAGGGCTACGCGCGCGCCACTCGCAGCCTGGGAGTCGCCATGGCCACGGCCGGGCCAGGCTTTACGAATATCATCACTTCGATTGCCAACGCTTACCTGGATCGCACGCCCGTCCTTTACATCACCGGATCGGCCGGTCTCGCTCAGGCCGAAACCAACGCTCTACAGGCCGGACTCGACCAGGTTGCCGTCGTCACTCCCATTACGAAATGGGCGCATCGCATCACCGTCGCGCAAGACATCCCCCGCCTAGTCGCACAAGCGGTTCGTCTCGCAACTTCCCATCCAACCGGCCCGGTGCTTCTGGATATGCCAATGGACGTGCTGGGAGCCCAAGTTGACGAGAACTCGGTGGCGATCCCTGAGAAAGTTCTACTCGATTCGCGATCTTCCCCGGACCCGAGAGAGGTGGACGAAGCACTGAGGCTGCTAGTGGGCGCGGCGCGGCCCGTGATCATGATCGGACCCGGAGCATACTTTTCTGGCGCGGAAGCTGAATTGCGCGAATTTGCCGAAGCCACTGGCACTCCCGTTTATTCCGACTTTCAAGCGCACGGTTTGCTTCCGAGCAATCACCCTCTCTACGGCGGCACGTTTCACAAGATGGCCGACCTTTCCACGCCCGATCAACGGCCCGATGTCGTCCTCGCTCTTGGCGTTCGATTCGGTCTCTTCACCCTAGGCATGAGCGACCTCGTGGTTCCGCTTGCCGCCAAAATCATTCACGTCGAAACCGACCCTAAAGAAATCGGCCGCTTGCGTCAGGTGGCCATGGGGATCGTTGCCGACCCGCGCGAAACCTTGCGTGCGATGAACATACGCGCGAAAACCCAGAAATGGCCCGACCGCAGCCGTTGGCAACAAACCGTTGCCAACGCTAAGGTCGAGCGATGCAAGCGTGCGCAACCGGATCTGAATCGCGCCGCTCCGCCCATTCATCCTTTTCAGGCGGTTTCTGCAATCGTCGACAACATGCCCGAAAGCACCATCGTCATCGGCGATGGCGCGGAAGCCTATCACTGGATGAATGAAGTCATCCGCCAGAACCAACCCGGAAGCTACATCACCCATGGATTCTTGGGAGCGGTAGGCATGGGACTCGGCCTATCAATTGGAGCGCAAGTCGCTCATCCCAATCGCCCCGTGCTATGCCTCGCGGGCGATGGGGCCATCGGTTTTACGATCGCGGAATTCGATACCATGGTGCGCCACCAGTTGCCCATCGTTGTCGCGGTGATGAACAACCACAGTTGGGCGGCGTCTCAGCACTTTCAGGAAATCGTGTCCGGAAAAACTCGCCTGATTGGCACGGAACTTCGCGATACCAAGTATCACGAAGTCGCTGCGGCCTTCGGATGTCACGCCCAGCGCGTAACCGAAATACAAGATCTCGGCCCCGCCATCAAAGCCGCCTTCGCGAGCGGCAAGCCGGCATGCATCAACATAGCGATTGACGTGGTTCCGCTGCCACCCGAACTTCATCTGCTCATGGCGCGTCACTGAGCGAGTCACTGCCGATGCAAATCCGTCGTCTGGGAAAAAACGGGCCTGAAGTCTCCGGGATCGGTCTCGGCTGCATGGGCATGTCCGGCATGTACGGGGCAGCGGACGAGAGCGAAAGCATCGCAACCATCCATGCCGCTATCGAAGCGAGCGTCACGCTGTTCGACACCGGCGATTTTTACGGGATGGGACACAATGAGATGCTGCTGCAAAAAGCACTCGCCGGTCAGCCGCGCGAGCGCTTTTTCATCGGAGTGAAGTTCGGTGGGATGCGCGGCCCCAACGGAGCGTTCATCGGCTTGGATGCGCGACCCGTCGCGGTGAAGAACTTCCTCGCGTACAGCCTGCGCCGCTTGGGTACCGATTACGTGGACTTGTACCAACCGGCGCGGGTGGACCCTTCGGTCCCAATCGAAGACACGGTTGGAGCAATTTCGGAAATGGTGAAGGCCGGATACGTACGGCATATCGGGCTTTCCGAGGCATCCGCCGACACGATCCGCCGAGCGCATGCGGTTCATCCCATCGCCGCGCTGCAAATCGAGTATTCGCTAGTCTCACGCAGCGCCGAATCAGAAATCATTCCAACGCTCCGCGAGCTAGGCGTCAGTCTGGTAGCATATGGCGTTTTCTCTCGTGGCCTCCTCACCGGCCACATGCCCAGCCCCGAGAGCGCAGCGCGCGGAGACATCCGCGCTCACTTCCCGAGATTTCAGGGCGAAAATCTGGCCCGCAACCAAAAGTTGATATCGCGATTGCAGGAGATCGCTACGAAAAACGGGATCAACGTGGCGCAGCTCGCCCTGGCCTGGGTCCTCTCCAAGGGAAAAGAAATCGTCCCGCTAGTAGGCGCGCGGCATCGCCAGCAATTGAAGGACGCGCTTGAAACCCTGGCGATTTCGTTATCGTCCGACGAGATCGCCACCATCGAGCGTGCGGTGCCGCCAGGATCGGTCGCAGGCGAGCGCTACGGCTCCGAGCAAATGGCCGTTCTCGATAGCGAGCGCCGAATGGGAGTGGCGGGTTCATCGCGCTGACCGTCCCTTCCAATTCAAAGGCAGGGCGAAAGGCGGTGATCGGAAGATCGGCGCTCCCGGGCATATCGGGCGTAGTCCGAGGATACGAGAAGAATCTTTACACGAGAGGTCGAAATGGCGCAAGTACCTGTTGGTGTAAAGAAAAATCGTCCACGGTGAACAGCGCCGGCACCGTTGTTTTGGTCTTTATCCAACGAGGATTTGCGCCTGGGCAGGGCATGCCGTCTTAGGGTTTGCGTCGGTAACACTCGCGGGAATGGTCGTCCACCATCCCTACGGCCTGCATGAACGCGTAGCAGATCGTCGAGCCCACAAACCGGAAACCGCGTCGCTTCAGGTCCTTGCTCATGGCATCTGATTCCGGCGTGGATGCCGGCAGGCGTTGCGATGACCGCCACGAATTTTTCTTCGTCTTGCCTCCAGCGAATTTCCAAATATAGCCATCGAAGCTTCCAAATTCCTTCTGCACCGCAAGGAACGCCTGCGCGTTTGAAATTGTCGCCTCAATCTTGAGGCGGTTGCGCACGATTCCCGGGTTGGCCATCAACTTGCAAACTTTTGCACGGTCGTAGGTTGCAATTTTTCCTGCGTCGAATCCATCAAATGCCCCGCGGTAGTTCTCCCGTTTCTTGAGAATCGTCTCCCAACTCAGCCCGGCCTGCGCTCCTTCAAGAATCAGAAATTCGAAAAGGATTCGCTCGTCATGGACCGGCACGCCCCACTCCCGGTCGTGATACTCGATCATGAGCGGACTGGTCGCCCAATGACATCGCTTTGGCGCGGATTTAGCCTTGAGTTGGCTCACGCGAATTTTGGAGGACCCTCTAAGAGATGCTGGCTTCATCCAGCAGACGCACCGCTTCGGGTTTGAGCCGGAGCGCACTTGCGCCGAGCAATTCGTTGAACTGGTCGATATTGGTCGCGCTGGCGATCGGAGCCGTAACGCTGTGCGCCGCGAGCCACGCAAGAGAAATTTGCGCGGGCGTCGCGCCGGTGTCTGTCGAAACGGTATCTAGCGCTTTGAGAATCCGGAAGCCGCGCTCGTTCAGCATATTTTTCGCGCGATAGCCACGGGCCTTGCCCTCCAGATCCTTTTCCGAGCGGTACTTTCCGGTAAGAAATCCACTGGCGAGCGAAAAGTAAGGGATCACGCCCAGATTTTCACGCCGGCACAGGTCTGCGAGATCGCCTTCGAAATCGGCGCGATCGTAAAGGTTGTACCAGGGCTGAAGGCTCTCGTATCGTGGCAGGCCGTTTGCGGCGCTTACCTTCAGCGCCTCTGCCAAGCGATCAGCTTTGAAGTTCGATGCACCAATCACCCTCACTTTGCCCGCTTTGATTAAATCGGCGAAAGCCGCAAACGTTTCTTCCATCGGTGTTTCGGTGTCGTCTTTATGCGCTTGATAAAGATCGATGTAATCGGTCTTCAGGCGCGCGAGCGAGCGCTCGACCTCACGAAAAATGTAAGCGCGAGAAAGGCCCTGCTCGCCGGGCCCCATTTCTACGCCGAGCTTGGTGGCGATCAGTACTTTGTCGCGGTTACCTCGTTTGGCCAGCCAGTTACCGATGATCGTTTCGGATTCGCCGCCTTGATTCCCCGGAACCCATTTCGAGTACACATCGGCGGTATCGATCATGTTCAATCCCGATGCCACGAATGCATCGAGCAACTTGAACGATGTGGGTTCATCCGCAGTCCAGCCAAATATGTTTCCGCCGAAAACCAGCGGTCCAATTTCCAAGTTCGATTTTCCGAGCCTGCGTTTGATCACGTAAATGCTCCTAGGCCGCTGGCGTGTTTTAGCCGTTGCCGGGACAAGTGCGGCAACGGTGATGGTAGTCGAGCGGATAGCAGAGCCGCAATGGCAACGTATTGAAAAATAGATGACACGCTGATTCCCACGGAACGTTTGCTATCATTATCCTTGGCGCACAATATTCGCATCTAATAAAACGAGGGGACTAATTATACACATGCACTCGGCCAATATTACCAATTCGCAGACAAAAGCTTTTGGCAAACAGGTGCGCGCAATCACAGCAATTGTTTTCGCGGGTGCAATGGCAGCGGCAGGACTGGGAGCGCTTCGAGCGGCGAGAGCTGCTGACACCCCCAAGACGACGATGGACGGCATTTACACCGCTGCCCAAGCCCAGCGAGGAAAAGCGCAATACAGTCAGAGCTGCGCTACATGCCACATGGACGACCTGAGCGGCAGCGGCCAGGCGTTGCCCCTAGCTGGCGATGCCTTTATGGGAACGTGGGAAGGGCAAAGCGTGGCCGACCTGATGGGCCTGATCCACGACACGATGCCACAGGACAAACCCGGCACACTCACGCCCGATCAAACTCTAGACACCATCGCGTATTTGCTTCAATACAATCAGTTTCCTGCCGGAAAGGAAGAACTGAAGAACGACCCTAACGAGCTGAAGAACATCATTATTACCAAAAAGGCCGCTCCACCCACGAAGTGACCATACCCCGTCGTGGCGGGTATTCTAGGCGATCAATCCTCGCGTAACGCGGTTCGAGGGCCCCCGCGCGCTATCCGTCAAGAGATTCGGATTCAATCCCGACGTTCTTTTCTCCGGCAGCTTTCTTCTCGTTGTACTTCTTCACCCAAGCGGCGAAGCTCTTCCCGGCTGCTGTGTCACGGCCCGTAAACGCCAGCGCGGCAATATCGCTGTAGGCAATCGAAAGTTTTTCCGGCCGATCTTTCGGCATAACACGAACGAAACATTCGGAAAGTGACGGCCCATTCATTCTGCGGTCGAAAGCATATCCTTCAATGTTCTGCCCGTTCTTTAGAGTAATCGTCAAATCGCCGCGATAGTCGAATGCCTTCTCCAAGGCAGTGCGGATCTCGGCCTCGGTGGCAAGAGGAGGAATCCACCCTTCCAGATTTTCATGGACTACGCCCAGATGCTCCTCGTTCGATTCGCTTTGTCCCGGGGTCTTAGTATCTGACATGGCTTCGAAAATTCCGGCAAACTTAAGAATCGTGAGGTGGCGTTTTCGCCCCGCAGTAGGTCCACTGGCAAAGGCTGGTTCAGTGGTGACTTGCGCGAAATAATTCGGCAGCTAATTCCAGCAGCCCATTTTTGAGGGGCTTTCTGGATAGAGCCAGCACGCGAGAAGTCCCGCAGCCACCACCGGGATCCCGACCCGGAGGACATGCGACCAGTTGACGACCGATCCAGTCCTGGCCCTTTTGGGTTGGCTGTCGTCGCCGGAAGCGTCGGATACCAATGTTCCTTCGTAGGTTTCACCCTGCGCGATCATTTTCTGCCCGCCATTTATATCTTCCACGACCAGAGTTCCCTTGTAAGAGCTGATTCTCAGCTTTGATGGACTCAGTAGGCTTACTTGCCCGAAAATGGGATTCGCATCCGCTCCGCGCACAACACCCAGAGGAGTCTGAATCTGGAGTTGGCTGGGCCGGGCGGTGGAGAAACCCACCGTGCCCCTGTCGACCCTAGCTTGAATCTTATCGTCCCGCGGTTCGAGGCTCGCGGAACTTAAAGAAAGTAGGTAAATCTGGCTGATGCCGACGCTCAGCCGCAGGGACCCACCCTGCTCGGTAACGAGGGCGTCATCGGAATAGACGCTGGCACCAGTTGCCGCGTTAGCATGGTCCAAATAGGCGTGATCGGCAGCGACAACCATGCCGAGAGGTTCGGAAGCCGCAGCCATCAACGGCAGGTTTACCAGGCCCATGGTTAAAATTGCAACCACGGCGGCACGGATGGCCGGTACGACGGACGAGCGCAGAGGGCCCCCCTCAGAACTTCAATTTCAATTTAGCGCGCAACTTCGGAAGGAGTCAATATCTTTGCCACGTCCGCGTATGGCGCTCGGCAATCCAGACGGCAGCTGAGAATGGTTTCAGTCCGCGTGATCGTCGGGTTCCCTTGGGCCAGGAGAGGAAAAGCCCGTGATGCGGCCCCAGGCGCTGGTGCGCCAGTTGTCGGTGATTTCTTTCGCCAAAATCCACGGCGGAAGCTCCATGTAGAGAAAGTCGGAAAGAGCGCGCAGATACGGTTCATACATCTCACGAAGTTTTGTGAGCTTGGCTGCGGCGGCCTCATCGTCTCGAAGCTGAACGCCGGCCTGGGTGAGGGTTGTGCGCAATCGCTGTAGTTCGCCGGCTGGCAAGCGGTCGGCGTGTCCCCCCTGAGGGCGCAAGTTGAAGAGCTGCGTCAGATCGACGACGGTGTGCCTGCATATCGCGAATGTGAGGCGAGCCTGCCGCGCTGCGATGTTTTCGACACCGGTGAGGACGAGCGCGGTAGCATCCAGAATCGCCGTAAGGGCCGCAAGCCAGGACTCGTTGTTGTGCTGCGACCGGAAGTAGCTCACAGCTGGATACGACACATGGCTTTCCAGAATGGCGGCGGCGGATCGCTCCCAGTCATGCAGCATCTGGTCGAGGGCCTCGACGCCGCCCGGACCAGTGTGACGCCGTAGAAGTTCACACGCTGTTGGCGGAGAGCCGGCGCGCGCATCTAAGAGGACGATGTTTACCTCGCGGCGCGAAAATGCCTGATAGATGACCGGCAAATAGCTGAGCACCAAGGCCAGAAAGCCAAAGCCCAGTCCGCTCTCCGTCACCGCAAGAAGGCGCTCTACGCCAGCGTGCGGAACCACGTCGCCGAGCCCGAGCGTAAAGAATGTCGTCCCGCTGAGATAAACGCATGTGGAAAAGGATTGAGGAATGGCATTCGCGATCGCCGCGCTGCGGTAAAGCAGACCGAAGCCCTGGATCAGCGCTCCCGCCCAGAACACGAAAAGGAAAAGCAGTGAAAGTGGACCGTAGAAACTCAAGAAATGTTTCGCGGACTCTGGTCCTTTTGATCCCATGCGCCAGGAACCTCCAGGGGAGCCAAGTGACTCGATAGAAAAGAACCGTGATCCGCCAGCGCCGAGCGACCCTCCGCGGGAGAACGATCGTCTCAAACACCTCCCACAAAACGGTGGCCACGATCAAGAATCCAATGACAGCCGGAAAGAGCGTCACGGGGTTTGTTCCAGCACTGCCGCCATCGTGATTTCTGCCTTCAGCACCCGCGAGACGGGGCAGTTTGCCTTGGCGCTGTCCGCGGCGGCTTGGAACGCCGATGGCGAGATGCCGGGAACCTTGCCGGACACTTCAAGGTGAACGCGCGAAATCGTCCAGCCGGCCTCAAGCTTTTCGAGCGATACAACGGCCACGGTTCGGAGGCTCTCGGCGACGAAGTTGATTGTCCCGAGTTGTGCGGAGAGCGCCATCGTAAAGCACCCGGCGTGTGCCGCGGCAATCAGCTCCTCGGGATTGGTGCCCTTGGCATTTTCAAATCGCGTCGTGAACGAATACGGGGTGCTCGAAAGGACGCCGCTGACGGTGGAAATTGTCCCCTTTCCATCTTTGAGCGCGCCATTCCAAACAGCCGTGGCTGATCGCTGCATGGTGTTTTCTCCTTGTGCCTGAAGTTGAGCGAAAGCTTACGGGATCAAAACGATTTTGCCGTAAGCGCCGGCCTCCATCACAGCTCTGTGGGCGCGTGGAGCCTCGGAGAGCGGGATCTCTTGACCGATCACCGGGCGCAGCGTTCCGTTCTCCAGTCCGGCGACAAGCGCGGAGTGAATGCCAGTGACGTCCTCGGGGGTGGCATTCCAAAGGCTCATGCCGAGAATCGCGGCGTCACGCGTCATCGTATTTCGCGCATCGATTTCGACCGTGCCGCGGCTGCCGACCACCACTACGCGGCCGCGCGCAGCGAGAATCGTGAGGTCGCGGCCAAGGTTTACATTCGACAGCATTTCGATGATCACGTCGTAGCCGCGTCCTCCAGTGAGCGAAAGCGCCTCGTCAAAGTGGCTCGCCGATTTGTGATCAAGGACGTGATGCGCGCCTTCCGCGGAGACGAGTTGCTTGCCCCGATCCGATCCTGCCGTCCCGATTACGCGCAGCCCGGCAGCGCGCGCAAGCTGTACGGCGGCAATACCCACTCCTCCGCTCGCGCCGTGAATCAGCGCAGTTTCTCCACCGCGCGCCTGTGCTCGTTGGAAAAGCGCGCGGTAGGCGGTGCCATAGGGAACATGCATGGCTGCGCCCTGTGCGAACGATACATTTGCCGGCAGCGGAAATACCGCGTGCTGCTCGCACAATGCTTGTTCCGCGTAGGTACCGGTCACACTTCCAGCCAGGTAGACTCGATCGCCGGCCTTGAATCGCGTGACTCCGCTTCCAATTGATTCAACCGTGCCGCCGGCGTCCGTGCCCGGAGTGTACGGAAGTGCCGGTTTCCGCGTGTACGTTCCCGTGCGCATGTACGTGTCGGCGGGGTTCACGCCAACCGCGCGAATGCGGACCAGGACTTGGCCGGGGCCGGCTTTCAGATCGGCCACTTCCTCAACGCGCAGTACCTCAGGTCCGCCGAATTCGTGCACGCAAATTGCTCTCATGGGCACCTCTCGATCGGCGATTGAAACTGTCGGGTTCGCTGGGATTCTTCGCAGCCATCAGTCCTGCTTTCGATGTAAATGCAGTGAAGCTGGATTCAACGAAAGGTGGCGGCCGTTTGCCGTCCCATTTGAGTCAGCGCGGCTCAGTCGTTTGTGAAGGCGCGAGCCGCCCGCTGAGCTCCTGGAAGTTCTGATTGATGTGGTGCAGCTGCCTTCCAGTAACGCTCTCCCAAGTCCCAAACAGCAGAAACGGGACCAGCGCCGCCAGAACCCATAGCTTGGCCTTGCGCGGAACCTTCGCCTCCGGTTCCCAGCGGAAGAGCTGGCGCGAGACTTCGAAGGCCACCGCCAGTCCCAGTGCGAGAGCCGCACTGTCTTCCAGCACTTGATAGCCGGTAGCCAGCCGCGCGCCGGCGGACTCCAGACCCGTTGCCAGATACTGCGCGGGTATGAAAAGAGCCACGCGCTGCAGCCAACCGGGAAAGGTAGCCAGCGGGATCGTTGCGCCGGAGAGAAAGAGGAAACCCATCCAGATCAGGTTATTGATCATCTGAGTTTCCTGCATGGTGTTGGTTACGCTCGCGACGACGAGTCCCAGTGCGGAGAACGTGGCCGACCCAATCGTCACCAGGATGAAAATCGCCCACAGGTTTCCCCACGATTGCATATGAAATGCCAGCCGACACACCAGAATCTCAAGTATCACTATTGGCAGGGCCATGAAATAGTTGGCGAGGATGCCCGACGCCAGCATCGATCCCGCGCCCAGGGGTGCTAGCCGAAATCTCCGAAGAATGCCCTGTTCGCGGAAAGTCACCAGCTGCACGCTGAGCCCCCAGAAACTCCCCATCACGGTGAACGTAAGGATAACGCCCAGAATGTAGCCCATCCATTCCGTCTTGCCCCTGCCGAAGAAAACTTTCGCCCCGAATAAAAACAAGAGTGGCATCACGAAGCTGAAGAAAAAGAATGCGCGGTTGCGCATGGCTAGGCGAATGCGCATCGTCGTGAGGGTCCATGTGTGGCTCAAATCGTTTGCTCCTGATTCAATGTTGCTATCGGCATAGCCATTATTCGCGCAGCCGGCGGCCGGTTAGCTCGATAAACACGTCTTCCAGCGAAGGCGAAAACATTTCCAGGCTTTGCAACTCGTTGCTCTCCGCTTCGAGCTGTTTTACGAGCGCCACAATCGTTTGCGGCGCCTTTGCCGAGTGCAGCACGTAAGTGCCCGCGAATTCGCGGCAATCGGACACGCCTTCCAGGTGCGCGAGCAAGCCGTTCACCGCGGGCCGTGCAAGGCGCACTTCGATACGCGTCGTCCCTGCGGAATTACGCTTCAGTTCTCGCGGCGTGCCCAGCGCCATCACCCGCCCATGGTCCACGATGGCCACCCGGTCGCATAAGCGTTCGGCTTCCTCGATATAGTGCGTAGTCAGCAGGACCGTCTTCCGGCCGCGTTTGAGCTCTTCGATGATGTCATATATTTCGCGGCGCACTTGCGGATCGAGGCCGGCAGTCGGCTCATCCAGAAAGACAACCTCCGGATCATTCACCAGCGCCATGGCGAGCGCCAGCCGCTGCTTTTGTCCGCCGGAGAGATGGCTGTAGTACGCGCTGCGTTTTTCAGTTAACTGAAATCTCTCAAGGAGTTCGTCTGTATTGGCGCGGCGCTGATAGAAGTCCGCGAAGAGCTCGATCGCTTCGTCCACACGCAGCTTGTCCGGCAAAGAAGTGGACTGCAGGACCGCACCGATCTTCTCTTTGAAAGCGTTACCCGACTGGCTGGGATCGAGTCCGCATACGCGCACCAGGCCGCGATCTGCGGTGCGAAGACCCTCCAGGATTTCCACAGTGGATGTCTTTCCGGCGCCATTCGGGCCCAACAAGCCAAAAACTTCGCCGCGCTCGGCCGCAAAGCTAATCCCGCGCACCGCTTCCACGGCGCCATAGCTTTTGTAAAGGTCCTCGACCTGGATAATTGGATCGCCCACGGAATAAGTCCTGCGTATCGAAACAACACTTTTAGCACAATCGTGATGGCAGTGCGAATCAGCGCGGCTTCGCGACCGGGCGTTTGCGTCCGGAGGAGCGCTTTTTCGCGGGCAGCCAAATGTAGCGCGGCATATCGACGTGCCTGCGCTCACCGATCTCGACGCCCTCAGCCTCCAGCAGTCGCCGCTGAAGACTTCCGTACGGTTCGGGAATCATCAGGCGTCCGCCCGCCCCAACTACGCGATGCCAAGGGATGCCTCGACCGTTCGGACACGCCGCCATCGCGTAGCCAACCGCGCGCGCTCCGCCCCGTAGCCTAAGCGCCTTTGCGAGACTTCCGTACGTAGTCACGCGCCCTCGCGGGATTCGCTTCACTAGCCGATAAACTGGTTCCCAAGACATCGTTCTTCGACTCCCTCACCTCGAACCTCACGTGCGAATTTCGCATCTAAATCAATAGGGGAAAGTTTTGTTTATCGAACCCATTTCGGAACTCGACTCAACCTCGCCTAACCTTCTTGTTTGCGACCATTCAACCGTTCCGCAAGAGTAATAACCAATTCGAAGCAACCATCCCGAGTCCACAGCATCGTACCATTGACTGTGTAGTGGATGGTCCTTACACTACGGGCTGCTTTGGGGTGTCTGGGCCGGAAGGAGAACGTTGTGGCGTTCGTTCGGAAAAAGGGAAAAAGGTACTTCCTAGTGCACAACGTTCGCCGGCGCGGAAAAGTGCAGCAGTTGCATCTGGCGCGGTTGGGTGAAAGGCCGCGTATCACGGACGAGGTGGTTCGGAAAGTTGCCCGAAATCATCCCTTCCTTGATCTCGATTGGGGGCGCCTGCGCGAGCAGGTGAGCAGTCGGGTAGAGCTGTTCGACGTGAAATCGCCGTACGTGCGGAATCTGATGCATTCGCTGCGCAGCCTGAACCTGGACCTGGCCGATCTGTCACCGCCGCTTCTCGTGCTGGCGGACCGGGCCAATTCAGGCCGGGAACTGGTCACGCAATTGCGACTGCTTCGTTCGACGGTCGATATCAAGCTGGATCAGTTCGAGCGGTCCGAACCGGTCAGTCGCGATGGCGGGCGACGGTACCGGTAGGGGGGCAAGACCATGGGTGGACAAGCGTTTCAACTCGACCCGACCCTACGTAGCGTAGAGTCGCGGGATTTCGAAGGCGGGCTGCGCCGAAAAATTGTCGGACAGGATGAAGCGGTTCAGGCCGTTGTGGACCTCTATCAGGTCTTTCGCGCCGGACTGAATTCACCGGGGCGGCCGGTGGGGAACCTTCTGTTCCTCGGGCCCACTGGCGCCGGCAAAACTCGCGTCGTCGAAGCCACGGCCGAAGTGCTGTTCGGGGATCCCCGCGCCGTAATTAAGGTTGACTGCGCCGAATTTCAGCATTCGCACGAAATCGCCAAACTGATTGGCTCGCCTCCGGGATATTTGGGGCACCGCGAAACGCATCCGCTCATCACTCAGGAGGCCCTCGCCCAGTACCACACCGACAAGCTCAAGATCAGTTTCTTGCTGTTCGACGAAATCGAAAAGGCCAGCGACGCTTTGTGGCAATTGCTCTTGGGCATTCTTGACAAGGCAACGCTGACGCTGGGCGACAATCGCCGCGTCGATTTGTCGCAGACGATGATCTTCATGACTTCGAATCTGGGCGGAGGGGAAATCACCGAACTGATGACCGGCGGACTCGGCTTTGCCCCTGAAGTGCCAGCCGAGTCAAAGCCCAAGCTGGACGAAAAAGTCGAACGAACCGCATCCGAAGCCGCCAAAAGAAAATTCGCGCCCGAGTTTATGAACCGCATTGACAAAGTCGTCGTTTTCCATCCCTTGCGGTCCCAGCAACTCGAGCAGATTCTCGAGATCGAATTGGGAATGGTGCAGCAGCGCGTCCTCGAAACCGCCAAGGGGCGCTTCCTCTTCCGGCTCACTCAATCGGCCAGGGAATTCCTTCTGCGCGAAGGGACGGATCTGAAATACGGGGCGCGCCATCTGAAGCGTGCGATCGAGCGGCATCTGGTTTACCCGTTGGCCAGCTTGCTCGCGACCAACCAGGTTACGCTGGGCGATGTCCTCTCGATTGACTGGAGCACGGGTGCCTCGGTGTTGACCTTCTTGAAGGAAGCGGAGGGCGCGCTCGTTCCCGTGATTTCGCCTGAACCAGCGCCCCTCGCGGGCGCTGCTGCTGCAATTTCCGATGGGAGGGAGCTGTCTTTCCCGACTCCCGTGACGGCGGCCGCCGAGGTTCCCTTGCCCCTCACCAACCACCGCAGCGCGCCGACGGAAAAGGCTAAAAACGAGAAAGGATAAACGCCTAGCCTGTGGTCACCCTCTGTTCTCAATGCGACAAGGCTGAGAGCAAATGCTCCTGCGAAAAGTATTGCTGTTTTTGCCAGTCGCAAGAGCACGTCCACCTCTGCGTGGACGGACTCTACTATTGTCCCGACTGCCGCGAAGCCTGCGATGTGCGGTTAGCTGACACAGACGACCGTCGCTAGACTATCCAACTGAAGACCAAGCTCCCCCATTTGGGTTCGGCTTACTCCTTCACATCGGTGTGGCAAATGCGCGGGTGCGAATCAGGGCCAGCAGCTGATCCTGCGTTACCGGCACATCTACCTTCAGCCGGTCGCCTGCGGGTGCCACCTGCACTTGATCGAGCGCGCCGGCGAGGTCCGGATTTGACTGCGACTCCTGGTAGCGCCGGTACATCAGGCCGGCCTGCAGCGCGGCGGAGAGCAAGTTCGCATCGTCCGGCGAGTTGCAAACGGCTTGAAAGTGCGTATCCACGCCCTCTTCCGCGTCCACGCTGATCGTCATAGCGCGTATGCGCTTGATGATGGCGGCCGCTTGCGGAAATTGGTTGGCTTGCGGAATCAGTTGCTGCATGGCCAGGTTTGCGTAGTCCTTGTTCAGTACCGCCCAGATGATCCCCGTCCCGTTGGCTTCATTGATCAGCGGAAACAACGTATCGTTTGTCAGCAAACTCTGCGCCACTCCCGTGCGCACGTCGATGAGCTTTTCCAGTGCCGAGCGGTGGCCGAAAGCCGCCGTGTTCGGATCGATGAACATGAACAAAATGTCGTCAGGGCCCGAGCCGCTGCCGAACGCGTAGAGATGGTAGCCGTGAATCTCGATTACGGGCAGCTTCTGCTGTTTGAACCGCGCTTCGCTCGATGACGGGTCGAAACTCCCCAGTGCCACTCCCACCACTTGTTCACCCTTGCCTTGCGCCGCGGCTACTCCGCCCCAGGCAAGTTCGTCAACTTGCGTATCGGGATCTACTCCCGCGGAAGAAAGAAATTTCTCGAATTGGCGGAAGCGACTGGGAAGAAGCTGGTCGCGGAGTTGCGGAAACCATGGAAACTTGCGTGCGGATTTTAGATCGGCGTAGGCGAACTCGCCGATTTCCTTCGGAAACATGCCGATCACGGAAGTGCTCAGGGTACCGGCGTCAGCTCTCTGGGCGATGCCCCCGAAACCCGTGAGCAATAGCGCAATCCCAAGAAAAGTTGCGTAAGTCCGCTTCCTCATAATCTGCTGCCCTCTGGAGGTACCAAATACGCTACCAGATATCCTTCCGTCCGGCCTCTACAGGATTCTCACTGATACGTATTGTTAATGACCGGCATTCGGAGCGCACGCCTTCGCCCACGCCTACGTCCGTCACCGATTCGAGGTTTATGGCCACGTTTTCAAGAGCGCCACGAACCGCCGCAGATGCCATCAGACGCGCTACGCGAACGTCTGACAACATAGATGGGCTGAATAGCGGTTCCAGTTGGCCGAGGTGCTCAAATAATTGCGCCGCCTCTCGCGCGATTTCGAGCGGCACTTCAATAGCGTTAAGTAGAGCATTCTGAATGGCTGTGTGGCGCCGCCGTATCTCCTCCGGCGTGTTATTGGGAAGTTTGTAAGCGACTATGACGGACTGGAACGATTCCGCATCACGGTCAATCGCTATCGCCAGCCTGCGGGACGCTGCATCGAACTCTTTCACCGCCTCGTCGAGCCGCTGTTTGTCCGTCGCGTCACGTTTCTTAGTGCCCGATAAGCCTGCGACCATCTGTCCCAGGCTTGCCGCGAGTGCGCCCGCCAGCGCTGCGGCGGAGCCTCCTCCTGGAGTTGCGGTCGGCTGCGCCACGGCTTCCAGAAACGGCATTACGAGGGCGGCCAGGTTGCTCTTGTTTGCGCCGCCCTCCATTAGCGATTCTTCCAGTCGATTCTCTAACACCTGCGCAGGCGAAAAGTTCTCGATTTTGAGATAGTTCTCGGCGGTCATTTCGATCGCGCGCTTCGGGATCAGGCCCACGATCTCGCTCCCGGCGATTCCAACGCCGTGTCGCTCTGCCTCGCGCTTCACCGTTTCGAATACGAGATGAATCGGAGTCTGCTCGAAGTCGGTCAGGTTCATCGAGACTTGGGCGAGATTCCGCGCCCGCAAATCCACTCCCATGGCCTTGACGAATGGCAAGCCGCCACTCGAAAAACGAATCGTCTTGGCGATTTTCTTCGCGATGGCAACATCGGGGGTATTCAAATTAATGTTGTAGGCGATCAAGAATTTCCGAGCACCCACGACCGTTGCCCCAGCCGTAGGGTGAAGGCAGGCATCGCCGACATCAGGGGCACGGTCAGGATTGCGAAGGACTTCCTCGCACAGTCCCTCAAATTGTCCTCGCCGAATGTTCTCCAGATTCACGCGATCGGGACGCTGTGCCGCCGCTTCGTAAAAATAAACGGGAATTTGATAACGCTCCCAGATCTCGCGGCCGGCCTTTTTCGCCAGGATCACGCAATCCTCTAAAGAAACACCTTGGAGCGGTACAAACGGCACCACGTCCGTCGCACCGATGCGGGGATGTGCTCCCGTTTGCCGCGTCAAATCGATCAGTTCCGCGGCCTTGCCCACCGCCCGCACGGCAGCTTCAACGATCGCCTCCGGATCGCCCGCTAGCGTAATCACGCTTCGGTTGTGGTCCGCGTCGCTCTCTCGGGCCAGCAGAAAGACACCGGGGACTTCACGCATGGCGGCGGCGATCGCGTCCACCTTGGACAGATCGCGGCCTTCTGCAAAATTTGGAACGCATTCAACGAGCCGTTTCATGGATTAGCTTTTATTCGAGTGGATCACCACGCCGCGCTTCATCATCAGGTTGCAGAGGTTCATACCAAAATAATACGGAATCTCGCGGTAGGAGGCTACGTTAAAGGCTGCAAGGTCCGCATATTTCCCAGCTTCGAGCGAGCCAATGCGGTCCTGCTGGCGCAGCGAGTAGGCGGGATTTATCGTGGCGGCGGAAATCGCCTCTGCGGGAGTGATGCGCATTTGAGAGCAGGCGAGCGAGAGAATCATCGGCATGCTAAGCGTGGGACTCGTGCCCGGATTGAAATCGGTGGCCAGCGCTACGATGGCGCCTGCATCGATCAGCTTACGCGCGGGAGCGTAAGAGCCAGTGCCCAGATGAAAGCCGCAACCCGGAAGTAGGGTGCATACGACATTCGAGAGTCCAAGCGCGCGGATATCGCTGGCATCGATTTTTTCGAGATGATCGGCGCTTGCGGCCGAAACTTCGATCGCCAGGCGCGCCGCCCCCGTATGCGCGAGTTGCTCGGCGTGAATCCGCGGCACTAAGCCACAGGCTCGGCCCGCTGCGAGGATGCGCCGTGATTGCGCCACCGTGAACGCGCCACGGTCGCAAAACACGTCGCAGAACTCCGCAAGACCGCGGTCGCCACGGCCGGGATCCAGCTGTTCCACCAGCAAGTCCACGAACGCGTCCGGCCGCCGGCGGAATTCCGGCGGCACGATATGCGCGCCGAGAAAAGTTCGCGCGATATCGAGGGGCTGGTCTTGATGCAACTGCTGAAGGATGCCGAGTATTTTCGCCTCGCTTTTCCAATCGAGGCCGTAACCGCTCTTGGCTTCGAGCGTGGTGGTTCCGTGCGCGGCGAATTCGCGGAGATGGGCGTTGGCGCTAGCCGCGAGCGCTTCGCGGCGGTGAGCGCCGCAAGCCTTTGACGGTCGTGCGAATGCCGCCGCCATTCTTTGCGATTTGCTCGTACGTTTTTCCAGAGATGCGTTGCTCGTATTCGTCGGCGCGGCTCGCGGGGAAAATCAGGTGAGTGTGCGAATCCACGAAGCCGGGGAGAACCACGCGGCCGCCGAGATCGAGTTTTTCGGCGCGCCGCGCATCGCGCAGCCGCTCGATGCGGCGGCGCGGGCCAACGGCGGCGATGCGATCATTATGAACGAGCAAGGCGCCGTCGCGAATGATGCCGAGATCAGAGAGCGCGCGGCCGCGGCGGGGCACAGCTCCGCGCAGAGTAAGCAGCTCCGAACAGCCGGTAATCAGCCAATCAGGCACGGCAATTATCGAAATAGCAACGCATCGGATCGCGGAAAGTTGCCAGAAATCGGAATTGGCCGCGCTCATGGCTTGTCACTCGGCATCGGAATGTTGATTCCGGATTTACGGGCGAAGGCGATGGCCTCGGAGTAGCCGGCATCGGCGTGGCGCGCGACTCCGATGCCGGGATCGTTCGTGAGCACGCGTTCGATGCGCGCGGCCATTTCCGGCGTGCCGTCGGCAACGATGACTTGTCCCGCGTGCTGCGAATAGCCGATCCCCACGCCGCCGCCATTGTGAATCGAAACCCAGCTTGCACCGCTCGCGGTATTGAGCAAGGCATTCAGCAGCGGCCAATCGGCTACGGCATCGGAGCCGTCGCGCATTTTTTCCGTTTCGCGGAAAGGCGAAGCGACCGAGCCGCAATCGAGGTGATCGCGTCCGATCACGATGGGCGCCTTCAGTTCGCCGCGCGCAACCAGATCGTTGAGCGCAAGGCCGAATTTTTCGCGCTCGCCATAGCCGAGCCAGCAGATGCGCGCGGGCAATCCCTGAAAGCGCACGCGCTTCTGCGCGAGCGCAATCCAGCGGCAGAGAATTTCATCGTCGCGGAAACATTTCGAGGACGAGTTTATCGGTGCGATGGATGTCCGAAGCTTCGCCCGAGAGCGCGACCCAGCGAAATGGTCCGCGACCTTCGCAGAACAGCGGACGAATGTATGCAGGCACAAATCCCGGAAAATCGTATGCGTTTTTCACGCCTTGCTCGAAAGCAAATGTGCGGATGTTGTTGCCATAATCGAATGTGACCGAGCCAAGTTTTTGCAGCGCGAGCATGCCTTCCACATGCTTCGCAATCGATTCGAGCGAATGTTTGCGATAGCTCTTCAGGATCGGCTTTGCGAAGCTCGGCGGCTTGCGTCGACGTTCAAGTCCCTGCGGAATGTATCCGCCGATCGGATCGTGGGCGCTAGTTTGATCGGTGAGGAGATCGGGAACGACGCCGCGCCGGGCGAGCTCGGGAATCACGTCCGCGCAATTGCCGACCAAGCCGACCGATGTGGCCTCGCGCTTGCGGACGGCATTTTTCAGGATGCGCAGAGCTTCATCGAGATCGTTGACCATCACATCGCAGTAGCCCGATTTCACGCGGCGCTTGATTCGCTCCGGATCGACGTCGATGCCCAGAAACGCCGCACCATTCAGCGTTGCGGAGAGCGGTTGCGCGCCGCCCATGCCGCCCATTCCGCCGCTGGCGATTAATTTGCCGGCGAGATCGCCGCCGAAATGTTTTCGTCCGGCCGCTGCGAAAGTCTCGTAGGTGCCTTGCAGAATTCCCTGCGTGCCGATGTAAATCCAGCTTCCGGCGGTCATCTGGCCGTACATCATCAGGCCGGCGCGGTCGAGCTCGTCGAAATTTTCCCAATCGCTCCAGTGGCCGACGAGATTCGAATTCGCGATCAGGACGCGCGGCGCGTAGGAGTGAGTGCGAAAGACGCCCACTGGCTTGCCAGATTGCACCAGTAGCGTTTCGATCGTTTTCAAGAGCTTTGAGCGAGGCGACGATGGCGTGAAAGCATTCCCAATTGCGAGCGGCTTTGCCGCGGCCGCCATAGACAATCAAATCCTCCGGTTTTTCGGCGACCTCAGGATCGAGGTTGTTCATCAGCATGCGCAGGGCGGCCTCCTGCTGCCAACCTTTACAGGAGATGGCTGTGCCGCGCGGCGCACGAATTGGCTGATACCCGGTCGGGTTATCCACGGCGAGCTTTACCATCGGCGCGCTCCCTGGCCGAATTGAGGGTCCTCGGTTTTGTATCGGGTAGCACTGGCGGCGGGGCTTTGTTTTGAATGACTTAGAGCAGTTCCTACTCGGCTCTTACTGTTGATAAGACAGGTCCCACGCGGTGCGCCATTTCGGCGGAAACTACAGAATGTGGCCGACTGAGGGACTCTCGCCCGGACACAGCCGTCCTGCCTGGCTCCTGCTGAGGGCCAAGGCCGCGCGTCGCGTTCTATTCGAGCATTCACGCGATCATCTTAGTACGGAATCAACCGAGCGCAAGGGTGGGGTTCTGTGGACTCTTCTGGAGGGGCGGGTGAAATCGAAGAGGGATTCTTCGACTGCGTGCGCCGGGCGTCGCAAGGATCGCGACGAAAAAGCAGGAGCCAGCGCACTCCATCAGAATGACGAGTTTTCGTCTGTGCGGCGGAGTGGCCGGCGAAGTACACTTTTACTTGGGCGCTCCGACGGGAATCATGGCGTGTTCGTAGGGAGTGCCGGCCCACATCATGTAAGGCTTGGTTGGATCGGGATCTTTCGCCTCGGTGTAACCCAATGCCTTGGAGGGCGGACCAAAAAGCATGATGTGCGGGCCGGTGACGACCCAGTGGTTATCGGCGGTCTTGCCAGTGGCGTACGGATCGGTGTTGCTGGCGCCGTGGTCACCTGCAAGCATGTAGGAAATGCCGACTTTGTTCGGCGGCGGCATGTGCATCAGCATGGCGTGGATGAATTCCATGCTGTTGGCATCGTTGCACATCCTGTCCGTGCCCATGACCATGCAAGTGAATCCGTTCTTTCCAACCCGTAGTGTGTGCATGCTTCCGTTTGACTCCATGCGAACGACGGCGGCATCTTTGGCTACGGCTGGCGGGGCAGCGGAGAGCGCCTGAGTAATATACTCGGAGTCCGACGCTCGATGGTGCTGGGCGTTGGCCGTGGCTGCAACAGCGCAAAGCGAGATTGCGACGGCGAGAATTGTCTTGAGCATATTTCCTCCGTGAGGTTTCAACTAGGATTCCGCCTGGCTCGGAATTGAGCGCATTTTTCACTGTTAGCCGCGTATTTGTCAAGTTTTCCGGCAGTGGATGGACATGGTTTATTCCAGGCTGTATGGTCTGGAAGGGCCAAGTTCTTTTGCAAGGAGACGCCGATGAAGAGCGGCTGGACTCTCCGTTTTTGTGGTGTGTGGTTTGCGATGCTCCTTCTACACGCTTCATTGCCTTGCATAGCGCACGCCGCGGCGGCGGACGGGGCCATCAGTTCGCGGACCGCTGAGATTGAGGGAGTGAGGCTGCATTACCTGACGGCCGGCCATGGCCCGGCGGTAATCCTGCTGCATGGCTATGCGGAGACCTCCCTTATGTGGAGACCGATCATGCCTCTGTTGGCTGAACGCTTCACGGTGATCGCGCCGGACCTGCCGGGAATCGGGGACTCCGGGATCCCGGCGGATGGGTTGGATATGAAGACTGCCGCGATTCGCATTCATGCGCTCATACGCTCGCTTGGAGTGCAGAAGGCAGAGGTGGTGGGCCACGATATTGGGCTCATGGTTGCCTACGCCTACGCGGCGCAATTTCCGGCAGAAACAGAGAAACTTGTGGTGATGGACGCATTCCTCCCAGGCGTTGAGGGGTGGGAGGCCGTATATAACAACCCGGGTATCTGGCATTTCCGGTTCAACGGACCGACACCGGAGGCACTGGTGCACGGGCGTGAGCGCATCTACTTCGACTATTTCTGGAACGATTTCGCGGCCGACAAGACGCACTCGATTCCGGAAGCAGATCGCAGAGCGTACACGGCGGCGTATTCGCGTCCAGGACGCATGCATGCGGGCTGGGCCTACTTCGTGTCCTTTCAGCAGGCGGCGAAGGATTTCGCGCAACTGTCGAAGACCAAGCTGACTATGCCCGTCCTTGCGATCGGCGGCGAAAAGTCTTTGGGCGCGGTGTTGGGACAACAAATGAAACTGGTTGCCACCCACGTGACAATTGTGGTCCTGAAAAACACCGGGCACTGGGTGATGGAGGAGCAGCCGAAGGAAACGACGGACGCCCTGGTGAAATTTCTGTGAGGCTAGCTGACGGGCGCATAGTTGGCCCACTAAGCGTCGTGACCTCTCCTGTAAACTTTTGTAAGCTGAGTACGCGGAGGAAATCACCTGGGACGATCGCAAGGTGACGTCGACTGTGAGCCGCGTCGGTTTAGGCTCCTCGAGGGAGGCATATATGACGAAGTTCCGTGCGGGTTTGTTGGGATTGGCTCTTTGCTCCGCTCTTTCGCTCGGCGCCTGCCAGAATGCGAAGACGCAACAAGAAAACCAGCAGCTAAAGGCCCAGGTTGCCGATCTTCAAAAACAACTTGGTGAGATGGGCAACCGTGTCGACGAAGCGACGACCGCCAAGAACGAGCTGATGAAAGAAAACGCCGAGCTCAAGCAGGAGAACGATCGCCTGAAAGCGAGACACGGCAGAACGAAAAAGAAATCGAAAAGGCACCATCACCAGGCAACGTGAGCGCCCGTCCGGCGCTGTTGAGGGCCACATTGCGCAACAGTGTGGGCTAAGCTAGAGTGACGCGCATGACTGCCGAGTACCCTCCGCTGCCTCGATTATTTCTGGATGCGGTGGACCGTTTCGCGAATCCGCGGGCGCAGATGTATCGGACCGCCGCAGGCTGGCAGGCAATTTCGGCGGGTGAAATGTTGCGGCGAGTGGCGGGACTGGCCAAGGCGCTCGCCGCACTTGGCATCCGAAGCGGCGACCGTGTGGGAATTTTCGCGCCGAACTGTCCTGAATGGCATGTGGCCGATTTCGCGATTCAAGGGCTCGGTGCGGTGGTTGTGCCGGTGTATTTTCGCGAATCCCCCGAACGGCTGACCTACATTTTGAAGGATTCGGGCGCGCGCATTGCGTTCACGGCGGGAGAGGAACAGTCGAGCAAGCTTGCCGAGTGCCGGCAGAATTTGCCTGCGCTTGAGCACGTCATTTCCACAGCCGCTGCAGCCGATTTTAGCGATGCCACGCCCGATGCGGAGCGGGGAAGCGAACCGCGCTACAACACTCTGCGCTACCAGGATTTGACAGCGGCTGCGGGCGAGGTGGAAATCGCGGATTACCGACGACGCGCCGAGGAAGTAACCTCGGATCAGCTTGCGACGATCATCTATACGTCGGGCACCACGGGCGAGCCGAAAGGTGTGATGCTGAGTCACGCGAATCTCAGCTCAAACTCGTGCGACCTCAGCGGGGATTTCGAGCTGTCGCCATCGGATGTGGCGCTTTCGTTGCTGCCGCTGGCGCACGTTTACGAGCGGACCATCGACTACGAAAATATTTTCCGGGGCGTCTCAATCGCGTATGTGGAGCAGCCGGAGTCGGTAGCCCAAGCCTTGCTGGAGGTCCGGCCGACGACCATGGCGGCGGTGCCCCGCTTCTACGAAAAGACCTACGCGAATATCATCGAAAAAGGCCATCGAGAATCGGGATTTAAACGCAAGATCTTCGATGACGCGATGCGCGTGGCCGCGAAGGCCATGCCGTGGCGCGCGCACGGCAAAAGCGTTCCTTGGGCCGTCAAGCTTCGGTGGCGGATCGCAGACCGCTTGGTCTATTCAAAAATCCGCGCGGGAGTGGGAGGCCGGATTCGCATTTTCAGCTCCGGTGGCGCGCCCCTTGCGCCGGAGTTGGCAGAGTTCTTTTGGTCGGTTGGGCTGCCGGTGTATCAAGGTTATGGACTGACGGAAACCTCGCCAGTGGTTACCTTCAATTCGCCGAAGTTGAACAAGGTGGGCACGGTCGGGCGTCCGATTCCCAACGTGCAGGTGCGGATTGCCGACGATGGAGAAATTCTCGTGAAAGGCCCGTGCGTGATGCAGGGGTACTACCAAAAGCCCGAAGAAACGCGGCAGGTGCTTACGCCGGATGGCTGGTTTTCCACCGGCGATATCGGCCGGATCGATGCAGACGGCTTCCTGAGCATTACCGATCGCAAGAAGGAATTGCTGAAGACGGCTGGGGGCAAAATCGTGGCACCGGCGCCAATCGAAAATATGCTAAAGACTTCGCCGCTGATCTCAAATGCCATGGTGGTGGGCGACCGGCGGAAATTCGTCTCCGTGCTGGTGGTTGTGAACTTCGCGGGTATCGAAGAGGAAGCGCGCAAAGCGGGTAGGGAATTTTCAACCGCGGCTCAAGCGATCGGCGATCCGTGGGTACGCGACTTGATGTCGCACGAAATCGAGCGGCTTACTTCTTCGCTGGCGCAATACGAGAAGCCGAAGCGCTTCGCCCTACTCGAACAGGATTTCACGTACGCGAATGGCGAGTTGACCTACACGCTGAAGCTGAAGCGGCGCGTAATCGAGGGGCGCTACCAGGACACCATTGCGCGGCTGTACGCGGATGTTGAGGAGCCGCATCCACAGCCGGCCGGGTAGCCTTCCTTTGCATACGCAAAAACAAACGCCGGGGTAGAATATCCCCGGAGAGAGATATGACAGATCGACTGGTGATTGCGGGGCGCGCGTTTAGGTCGCGACTGATCGTGGGGACCGGGAAATACCGCAGCTTTCAGGAGATGGCGCGGGCGCATGCTGCGTCTGGCGCGGAGATGGTGACCGTAGCGGTGCGGCGCGTGAACCTGACCGACCGCAGCAAGGAATCGCTGCTCGATTATATCGACCGCGACAAATTGTTCATCCTGCCGAACACGGCGGGATGCTATTCCGCCGATGAAGCAGTTCGCGCGGCGCGGTTGGGACGCGAAGTCGGGCTCTCCGAGTGGGTGAAGCTCGAAGTGATTGGCGATGAGCAAACGCTTTTCCCCGAAACGGAAGAGCTGGTGCGCGCGACCAAGACTCTGGTGAAGGAGGGCTTCATCGTTCTGCCGTACACCAGCGACGATTTGATTGTGGCGCGTAAGCTAATCGATGCTGGCGCATCGGCCGTGATGCCTTTGGGCGCGCCGATTGGGTCCGGCATGGGAATTCAGAATTTGGCGAACCTGCGCATTTTGCGCGAGCGAATCACAGAAGTGCCGCTTATCGTCGATGCCGGCGTGGGTACGGCTTCCGATGCGGCCATCGCGATGGAGCTGGGCGCGGATGGCGTCCTGATGAACACCGCAATTGCAGGGGCGCAGGACGCGGTGCTGATGGCGGAAGCAATGTGCGCCGCAGTCGAGGCGGGCCGGAAAGCATTCCTGGCCGGGCGGATCGAGAAGAAGCTGTATGCAACGGCGTCGAGCCCGACCGCCGGCGTCGTGAGGTGAGTGCCCGAAGAGCCAGGGCAGCGAACGCCATCACTCAAAGCTCAACGAAATAGGATATGCCACGAAATATCCACGAAGGCGTGAATCAGGGTGCCTGGGACGAGCGAGCGCGTTCTCATCCAGGCGTGACCGTAAAACAGGCCGGCAATAGTTGCCAGGAGCACGTACTTCCAGTTGGGATAGGGAGCGTGGAAGACATGCGAGAGGCCGAAGATCACTGAGGTGACCGCCAGTCCGGCCCAATCGCTTTTCATCGTTCGCGAAAGCGAATTCTGCAGGATGCCGCGAAATAGGAATTCCTCGGGCCAAGCCGTAAAAAGCAAAATTCCCAACGCTGTCAACGGAAGGAACTGTCCACGGTGCAAAGATGGTGCGAAAGCGAGGAAATGCATTCTGATGCCGATAGGGATGGCGACAATGGCGAAGATCATGAAGTACAACGCGACAATCCACGCGAAGCCACGGCGCCAGTCGATGGCGTAGCCTACGCCTTCCAGCCTGCGGAGCAGAACAAAGGCCGCAACACCAGTGCTAAGTGCCATCAGAATTGTGAGCACGTGCGTTAGCGGCGGTGGATAGGGAAATATTTTGTACATCCATCTGAACTCAACCGGCAGCCAAATCACAACTGCCGCAGCGTAGTCTTCCCAGGTGCCTGGCGATTTTCCAGGGCAGCGAGCCAGGAGAAGAGCGGGCAGCACGGCGTAGGCAGCTCCCGCCAGCATCATTTTCAAGTTGCCGCTAACTGCAAACGAATAAACGAGAACGGCGAAGAGGGGCACAAGCGGCGCTAGCAAGACGCCAGGAACGCGGAGTGCTAATTGGGCGAGCCTGAGGACGGCCGGAACCGCGAGGAACAGCTCGAACCCAAAGAGGATCGCCGCAACTATCAGAGCCACCGCGAATCGCCGCCCGCCAAACCCCATCCAAAGTCCCGCGAAGGCCGCCATTGAGACGGTTACGGCCCAGATGGCGGCGGCCGCTGCAAAACTTATTTGCCGTGACCGAGAGTCCACTGTCATGTTAGGTGATTCTAACCGGATGGCCCTGCCGCACGATAAGAGCTTGATTTGATTTTCGGTCTCGGCGATTCTGAGGCGTGCCTCGCGCCATAGAGGAATCCGGAACGGGACGCCTTGCTTACCTCGATTGGTTGCGGGGGTTCGCCTGTATTGGAATGTTCGAAGTGCATTGCTACGATGCCTGGCTCGGCGGTGCGGCCCGGCACGGCGGTTTCTTCGGATTGACTCAATTCAGCGGCACCGTTCCCGCTCCCTTATTCATATTTCTTGCCGGCATTTCTTCCGCGCTGGTGACAGACCGCATGCGCCGCAAGGGCGCGAAGCCTGGCGCCATAGGAAAGCGAATTATCAGACGCGGCGCGGAAATTTTCGCGCTCGGGATGGTGTTTCGAGTGCAGGAGTACTGGCTGGGACAACCGTGGGCGCCTTCGACCGACCTATTGCGGGTGGATGTGTTGAATATGATCGGAATTTCGATCGTGCTCATGGGAATTCTCTGTAGCTTGGTACAGAACCGAAAGGCAGAAATTGCCCTAGCAGCGTCGACCTCGCTTGGTATGGCGCTGATTACGCCGCCGCTCTGGACCACTTGGCGGCCCCATTGGCTGCCGTGGTATCTGGAGTCGTACATCAACGGAGTGCACACTTACGCGAACCCCCAGCCGTGGCTTTTTCCGATATTTCCCTGGACGGCATTCGCGTTTGCCGGCCTGGCAACGGGATTCCTGCTCACCACCGACTGGGCAAGGCGCAATGCATCGCAAATGGCGGCAATACTGGGCGGCTCGGGTATCGCAATGTTTTTCATTTCGAGATGGTTGGATGCGACGCCATTGCAGCTGTATAGCGTTTACGATTACTGGCACACGAGCCCGAATTTCTTCTTCGCCCGCGTGGGGCTCGTGCTGATGGTTATCTGCGCGGGATACGCGTGGTGCCAATGGGGATTGGGCGCCAAGGGTTTCAGCCCGCTGATACAACTGGGGCAAACCTCCCTCTTGGTTTATTGGGTGCACATCGAGTTTGTCTACGGACGCTTTTCGATCCTGGCGCAGCACTCGCAGGGAATCGCAATGGCGACTCTGGGTCTGATGATTATCTTCGCAGCGATGCTGATGCTGTCGATGGCGCGGACGCGGGCGAAAGGTCGAGGCGCGGAAATTCTCGCGCGTTTGCGCTGGCGGCACGGGGTGCCGAGCGCCGCGCGGGAAAGCTAGGGTTTTGCGGCGGAATCAGGCGCAGGGGAAACGAGCGCCGGTGCATCGCCCGGCTTGGCCGGAATCTTGAAAATGTATTCGCCGGGGCGGGCGAGGCCCATTTCCTCGCGTGCGATTCGCTCGATGGCTGCCGGATCGGTTTTCAGCGCTTTCACGTTCTCCTGCAACCGGCGATTCTCCTGATTGATCTGACCGATTTCGAGCTGAACCCTGGCTGCTTCCTTCTGAGCCCGCCGCATCGCGAGCAAGCCGTGCGTCCCGAACACGTCCTGAAGTAGGAGTAATGCGAGCCCCACGGCAAGAAACCAGTTGAGATTCTGCCGCAGAAAATTGCTCATCTGCTCGGAAAAGCTTATGGATTGCTCGCTCATTGGGATACCCACTCGCGAGCCTGGTCGGCGAGGTTCTTGGAAGCGGCGGGTGTGGCGGCCTCGGCGTAGACGCGGACGATCGGCTCGGTTCCGGACAGCCGCATCAAAAGCCAGGTGTCGTCGTCCAAAATCAATTTCAAGCCATCGGTGCGATCTGTGCGCGAGACGCGATGGCCGGCAAACTCCTTGAAGTCAGACTTTAGGCGATCCGGCAGCTTGGCTTGGACATCCTCCGATAGGTGTAGGTTCTCCCGAACCGGCCAGAACTCCCGGCCGACGCGGCGAAAGAGATCGCGCAATTGATCAGAAAGCGACGCCCGGCGCGCGGCAATCATTTCACCGACGAGCAAACACGCCAGGATGCCGTCCTTCTCAGGTAAATGCCCGCGAACGGTCATGCCGGCGCTTTCTTCGCCGCCGAGCGCGATTTTGTCGTCGCGCAGCAATGGACCCACGTATTTGAAACCTACAGGCGTTTCGTAAACTCGCACGCCGTGCAATTTGGCGACGGCGTCGATCAGGTGCGTGGTGGCCACGCTACGGGAGGCGCCCAGCTTGTACCCGCGAGTCTCCAACAGATAGTCGAAGACAAGTCCCAGGATGTGATTGGGCGAAACGAACGCGCCATCGCGATCTACAATGCCGAAACGATCCGCGTCACCGTCGGTTGCCAACCCCGCAAGAGCCTGTTTTTCTCGCACGGCGATCTTCAGCGGTCCCAAATTTTCCTCGGAAGGGTCGGGGCCAGTCCCGTCAAAGAGCACGTCGCGGTTCGCGCGGATGGATGTGACCGTCAGGCCATTTTCGGCAAGGATCCGATCGAGCCAGCCCGCGCCGCATCCGTGAACGGCGTCACAGACAAAATTGCCTCTCGCCGTCTTCAGAACGTCGAAACGAATCACGCGGCGAAGTTGTTCGAAGTACGCCTCACGAGGATCAATGTGCTCAAACGTATCTTCGATTTCGTGATGCTGACCTGGCTCCTCCTCCAGCTTGGCTGCACGCTTTTCGAGATCCTCAGTGACTTCCGGAAGAGCCGGGCCCCCATCGGACCCGGAAAATTTCAGGCCGTTGTATTGCGCGGGATTGTGACTCGCAGTGATGTTCACACCGCCGTCCAGTTTTCCGTGAATGATGGCGTGGGCAATGGCCGGAGTGGGAGTGGGCGCCCCGCACAGCAGTACCCGACAACCATCCGACCGGAGAACGGCGGCGGACGATCGCGCGAAATCTTCCGAAAAAAACCGCGTATCGTAGCCGATGATCACTACAGGAGCTTTGGTGTGCGCGCGCAAGTGGCTGGCAATTGCCTTCGATGCCCGACGCACTCCAGGAAACGTAAAGTCTTCGGCAATGATGCCCCGCCAGCCAGAAGTGCCGAAGTGGATCGTGTGGTTTGTCACGCGCGCGTATTGTATCGTGTCACCCCAGGCGCAAGTATCGGGTAATCGCGGTAGCATGAACCGCAAGAGTAAAGACAGCGATGACAAATAAGATCGTCGTGCTCGTGACGTGCGGATCGATCAAGGAGGCCCAACAGATCGGCCGCGCGCTGGTAGAGCGAAAACTCGCGGCCTGCGCCAACATTCTTCAAGCCCCGGTGCACTCGATATACCGGTGGAAGGGTAAGGTGGACGTAGCTACCGAGGTTCTCCTGATCCTCAAAAGCTCGCGATTGCGTTTCGGCGCCATAGATAGCGTGATTCGAAAGATGCATAGCTATGACGTGCCCGAAATCATTACCCTACCGATCGCGGCCGGCTCCCGAAGCTATCTCGACTGGATTTCTAGGTCCGTTAGCCCGGGTAAGAGGAGTTAACGCTTAACGCGTTACGCATTTAGAGGTCCATCTTGAGAGAGATTCACGATCGTAGTACAAAGAGAGCCTCATGAAAGCTCAGCCACCGAACCGCGCAAGTCTCGCACGGCTCCTCTTACTGGCAATGTGCTTGCTATGCGTGCCGGTGGAGCTAGCTCAAACTGACAATTCTGGCCAGCCCCGCACCTCGGATCAATCGAGTGCCGCTAAGCAGGATCAATCCAACTCGGCAGATAAGCCCGAACAGAAGTCCTCCGAGTCCGCTACGACGAAACTCAGGATCATCGTTACTGCCGGAGAGGGTAAGCCCATCGGCAACGCCAGCGTCTACGTGCGGTTCAATACGTCGGGCGGTTTTCTGCGTCACGAAAAGCAGGTGGAAATGAATTTCAAGACGAATCAAGATGGTTCGGTGAAAGTTCCAGAACTTCCGCAGGGAAAGGTACTCATTCAGGTGATCGCGAAGGGCTGGCACACGTATGGTAAGTGGTACGACGTGGAAAAAGACGAAGAGACCATTGCAATTAAGCTAGAGCCGCCACCTCATTGGTACTGAGCCGCCCGCTCCTAGGCTTTCCATATCAGGAATTTCCAGCACCGCGTTCCATTTTAGAAAATTATGAACCTTTCTCACTGCAAAAGCCCTCACGCTGACTCTCGCTTGCACAGGATTTGTGCAAAGAGCAGTAAGCCCCGTACTCTCGCGTGTTTTCGATTGCCGCACGAGCCTTTTCCACACGGTTTTCAACAGAACTGTTGAAAACTGTCACACAGCATTCATAGTTCTCAATTCTCAATCGCAAAAATGGTGCAACAATTGCCTCGGGGCACGTTCGGTGCGGCGGGCGGCAACGCGCCGGTAAAATTTTCCATAGTTGAAACTCCTCAGACCATTTGTCCGACATCAACGAGCCTCCTCGCACGGCCGTGATACCATCGTTCCCTGCCAGCATTGAATAAATGAAAGAATTGATTCTCAATGCGGATGATTTTGGTTTGACTCAGGGCATCAACCGTGGAATCATCCGCGCGCACCGGCACGGAATCCTTACCAGCGCCACGCTAATGGCCACTGGCTCGGCCTTTGATCATGCAGTCGAACAGGCGCGCGAGAATCCAACACTAGGCGTCGGATGCCACTTGGTGCTCACGGGCGGTTCAGCCGTAGCCCCCCGAGAGCAGATTCCATCTCTGGTGGACAAGAATGGCCGCCTGCCGCGGTCCTTAGCCGTTTTGGTTGCGAGCGTTACCACCGGCAGGGTGCCCCCGATAGAAATTGAAACGGAAGTCCGCGCCCAAATCGAAAAAATTCGCCGCGCGGGTATCGAACCAACCCACCTGGACACCCACAAACACACCCACGTCCACCCGACGATCATGAACGCTCTCGGGCGAGTGGCTCAGCAGTCCGGCATCACGCGGGTGCGTAATCCCGTGGAGGATCTGCGGGACTCGTGGAGGTCCAATCGGTCTGACGGCACCGACACGGTGAGAAATTTGGCTGCTGCTGCGACGGTAAGCGCTGTAGCTTCTGGATTTAGAGTTATTTCGAACAAGTATGGCTTGCGCTCTCCCGATCATTTTTTGGGACTGGCGGTCACCGGGCAATTAGGTGCGGGAGCTTTGTGCCGTCTGATCGACGCACTTGACGATGGCCAAAGCGAAATCATGCTGCACCCGGGAATTTGCGACGACGACCTAGCGCGGACCGGCTCGCGCCTTCAGCGCCAGCGAGAAACCGAAATGGAAGGCCTACTGGCGCCAGAAGTGAGGCGCGCAGTGGAAGAACGCGGCGTCCGGCTAATTAGTTATCGAGACCTGAATTAGGTCGGGCCGTAACTTCAATTGATTACCGTATAAGCTAGAGATGGACGCCATCGCCATCTTCATTTACAATCCCGCGAAAATCTTCCGTGCGCCGAATCGCAGAGTTGGAGGAGGAACCATGAGGGTCGTAGGACTATGGGCGGTTGCCGCGATTTTTTGCCTTGCCGGGGCGGCCAGCATTAGCGCGCAGATGGGAATGCGATCGGCTCATTTGCCACCGGGGATCTTCAACCCCGTTTTGGGCGCAGGAGCGCGGTACGAGACGACCAACCCCGACGGCAAGAAAACCAATATGGAATGGTCACTCATTGGGAAGGAATCCGTGGGTGGCAAGGACGGCTATTGGATTGAGTGGGACATTTCCGGAATGTCGATGGGCAACATCACGGCGAAGGAATTGGTGGTTATGGGCGACCCGATAGGCATATCGCGTGTGGTCATCCAAATGGCCGGACGTCCGCCGATGGCTCTACCCGATGAGATGACTGCCAACATGGGCATAAAGCCAGAGGACATTCGCACCAAGGCTGATGACCTCGGTAAAGAGTCAGTTACCGTTCCTGCGGGCACATTTTCCTGTGAACACTATCGCATGAAGGATGGTTCCGGCGATTATTGGGTGAGCTCCAAAGTGGCGCCTTTCGGTTTAGTGAAAGACCAGGAGAAAGAAGGAAGGACAACGCTGCTCGTCAAAACTTTTACGGATGCGAAGGACAAAATAATGGGGACGGCTCAGCCATTCAATCCCATGATGATGATGCCGCCGCGGCAATAGTTCACTGCTATTCCAGGTCCGGGGGCGTTACCTTCGCAATCCAAGAGTCATAGTCGGACGTATAACCCGCTTTCTCTTGCAGCATCCGAATCCGCTTCTTAATTTCAGCCAATTTTTCGGGAGAGAGTGCGGGCGCAGGTCGAATGGTCTTTTCAACAGCTTCCGCTTGCCTCGCCGCTTGAGCTTCGGCAACTTCATATAAAGCCGACAAATCTCCCACGCCATCTCCAATCCCGATGTAGTTTTCAATCAGATGTTTCGTTACGCGCTGGCTGTGAATGAGCGACACCCGGATGTTGCCTTGGCCGGTAACCACATTTCCCACGCCGAACACGTGCTCGCAACCGGAATAGCGAGGCAAATCCTCGCCGCTAAAAGTGTAGTATTCACCCTTCATCACCACGCCCGGAATGATCTCGGGCACTGAACCGATTGACGAGATTACCAGCGGCGCCCTCAACTCATGCTCCGAACCTGGTATCGGCTGGGCGCTGCGTCCTTCGATTCTGGTTTCCGCCACCTTCAATCCAACCACGCGTCCGTTCTCCACAATCAGGCCGGTTGTCAGCCTACGATCCTGAACGCGAAAGAGATATTTCTCTCGCGCCAACCGAAGCATCTTTTGGCGAACCTGCTCCGTCTTTGCAATCTGCTCGGGAGTGGCGTTATCCGGGGGCTGAGCGAGCGGCATATCTTGCTCGCGGCGGCGATAGATCAAAAGGCAACCCTTGACGCCGAGTTCCTCTGGCTTTATACCGTGAGCTTTGCAGGCGGCGGGTATGCCTTTCTCCAACTCATGCATATTCGTTGCGATCCCGCGAGCTCGCATGGCGCGCTCGTAGTTTTCGAGCTGCAAAACCTTGACAACGTCAATGGAGGCGAGGCCTCCCCCCACCACAATCGTTTCGTCCGGAGTTTCGTACTGGGGACCCGCGTACTCCTTCTCGTTCTTGTGGTTGTACCAATAAATGAACGGGTTCTGGTAAATCAGCCCCTTGTTGATGAACTGATCCGCTCCGGGCACTCCCAAGTCCCGGTCGCGCCAGGCGCCATTCGCCAAAATGACGGCCGAGAAGTCCCACTCATGGCAAAGCTCTTGAAAATCGAAATCGCGGCCGAGCTTAGTCGAGGGAATGAAGTAAACACCCGGCTTCCGTAAGCGCGCATCGATGCGGGCATATTCTTGTTTGCGCTGCTCCACGTGCCACCGCGGCAGGCCGTCCTCGATTTTGCCGTACGGCCTCTTGTTTTGCTCTATGACGGCTACTTGAATTCCACGATCCGCCAGAATTTCCGCGGCCACGGAGCCAGAGATGGCTGCGCCAACAATCGCGGCAAAATGTTGTTCGTTTTGGGCCATCGACGTCCGGCGGGCCTAATTTTGGCGCCGCGAAGCACCGGGATTGTACACCCGCGGCTCTGGTTCGAGCCCTTCAACCTAACGAGCTACGTCGAATCATCGGATGCGTCTCGTGTCGGGGGAGTTGAAGCAGGGGGAGGATTGGACGGTCCCTTAGTGGGTGACGGTTTCGCCAGCGAGCATTTCACGCAACTTGGTAGCGAGCGTCGCCAGCGTGAACGGCTTTTGCAGAAGGACCGCGCCGGCTTGGAGAACGCCCTGATGCATGATCGCCTGGTCAGTATAGCCTGACATGTATAGAACCTTGATTTCGGGACGAAGAGCCTTAATCCTTTCAGCGACTTCGGGCCCGCCCATCCCCGGCATCACCACGTCGGTCATCAGCAAGTGAATTGGTCCGGTGTGCTTGCTGGCCAATTCGATCGCCGTGCGGCCATTTTCCGCCACGATCACGGTATAACCGCTCGTCTCCAGATACTCACGCGCGAGTTCTCGAACGCCCTTCTCGTCTTCCGCCAGCAGAATTACCTCCGAGCCGCGTGACGTGGTCTTTTCGGTCAAGAGCCGGTCTCGAGCGGCCGGGATGTCCTCCTCATCGATACGCGGCAGGTAAATTTTGAACGTGGTTCCACGACCGGCCTCGCTGTACACCCAGATATACCCGCCGCTCTGCTTCACTACGCCGTAGACGGTCGCCAGTCCCAGACCTGTACCCTTGCCTTTTTCCTTGGTCGTAAAGAACGGTTCGAAAATGTGCGCCTGAACCTTTTCGTCCATGCCACAACCGTTGTCTGTCACGGCAAGCATCACGTATTTCCCGGGGGCCAAAACAGTGGGGGGATTCGAAATGGACATATCGAATTCCACGTTCCCCGTTTCAATCGTCAGCGTTCCGCCCGTGGGCATCGCGTCGCGAGCGTTTACGGCCAGATTCATGATCACCTGCTCGATCTGGCTACGGTCAGCCTTTGTCAGCCACAAATCCGTCGCTGAGGAGGTGCGCAGCTCGATATCCTCCCCTATCACGCGCCGCAATATCTTTTCCAGGTCGGTGACCACGGCGTGGACGTTTAGCACTTTCGGGGCAAGTATTTGCTTGCGGCTGAAAGCAAGCAATTGCTGCGTCAGCGCCGCGGCCCGTTGCGAGGCGGCCCGGATTTGTTCCGCGTTTCGGCGTAAGGGCTCACCTTCGGGCAGGCGCTCAGCCAGCAAATCCGCGTAACCCTGGATCACCATCAGCAAGTTATTGAAATCGTGCGCGATCCCGCCCGCCAACCGGCCCACTGCCTCCATCTTCTGCGCCTGGCGGAATTGCTCCTCCAGCTTCTTGCGGTCGGTTACATCCAAGGCCATGCAGATTGCGCCGTGCACAGCACCCTCGCCGTCTCGCAGAGGTTCCACGTGGCACGCGTAGGAGCCATCCTTCCATTCGACCGGAAATGTCACAGCTTCCCCAGCCACAGCCCGGCGATGCGCCGCAATCGGCACAAAGGTTGGGTCGGAGGTATCGAAGTAGTCGGTGAGGGACATGCCTACGATTTGATCCGGCTTGAGTCCCAGTCGCGTTAGCCCCGCTCCAACAGCGGACGTAAACCGGAGATTGCTGTCGACTGTCCACAATACAGCCGGCAATTGTTCGATTAGGACGCGCAGCCTCGCCTCGCTTTGCCGAACTCGTTCCTCTCCCCGTTTGCGCTCGATCGCAAGCGCAATCTGATCCCCCACCGACGATAGAAATTCGAGGTCGCGTTCCGTATATGCATTCTCAATGGAATAGTTTTGAACCACGAGCACTCCGATGGTTTCCGTTGGAGTGCGCAGTGGAACTCCCAGCCAGGATGCGGACGGCGTGCCTACTAATTCAACTTCCCCCCTGCGCGCAAGATCGCGGAAGACCTCTCGCGGGATGAGCACCCCGCGCGCGTTGCGAAACACGTAAGCGGCGCAGCTTCGGTCCATTTTGTCGGGCGGAGGCGGAGGGTCGAACTGATCTACAAAAAAACTGTAGTGGAACATCCCCGTGGAAGCTTCGTGAAGCGCTACGAAACAGTTCTCCGCGTCCAGTACCTGTTTTAGCGCCCCGTGAATCAGGCGAAGCAGGTCATCCAAATTGTCGGTGGCGCTCACCGCGTGGACAATTTCCGTGTTCACTTGCCGTTCCAGCTGCGAGCGCTTGCGCGCGGTAATATCCTCCGCCGTACCGTCGTGGCTTACGATCTTGCCGTCGGCGTCGCGTACCGCCCGGACGTTCAGAGAAATCCAGATTTTGCCTCCATCTTTCCGCACCATCGGGCATTCGAATTCCTCGAGGATGCCCCGTTCCTCCAAACCGCGCTTGACTTCCTCTCGAACGCTCGGGTCCACGTACAGCTGCCGCCCGATATCGTGAATCTCGCTGATCATTTCTGCCGGCGAAGCATACCCCGCTATGCGTGCCATGGCGGGATTTACGGCCAGAAAGCGGCCCGCCGGCGTTGATTCGAAAAAACCTTCGATTGCATTGTCGAAGATGCGCCTGTGCTTTTCCTCCGCCCGCTGCAAGGCTTCTTCGGCGCGTTTCTTTTCGGTAATGTCTTCGTACATGCCAAACGTGCCGGTCCGCTTCCCACCCACGATGAGCGGTACACCTATGATCTGGACGTCCACCAACGAGCCGTCCTTGCGCTTCCGCTTCGTCGTCGCGCGGACGATATCGCCGGAAGCCGCCCGCACGATCAGTCCAACCATTTCATCATGCAGTCCCCGGGGTGCGATCAGCGAATCGAGTTCCGCGCCCCGAATTTCGGCGAGGGAATAGCCGAAAAGTCGCTCGAAGGCGGGATTGCACATTTCTACCTGGCGCTCCATATTCACGGCCACGATCGCGGTCGGATTGTTTTCAGTCAGCGCCTGGGCATAGGCAGTCCGTTCCGCGGTCTTTTCCTCCATTGCGCGTCGCACGCTGATATCCTGTGCCACGACCAAAACCGCGCTCCGTCCCGCAAAAGTGGTTCCCTGGGCTGTCACCTCCACCTCGAAGACCTGTCCGTTTCTCCGGCGGTGCCGCCACTGGCCCAGGAAGGCGAGCGGTTGCCCACTGGTTCGGGCGACGTCCAGCAGGCGTGGAATGTCCTCGGCGGGCCGAATATCCGTGATTTTCATCTTCAGGAATTCTTCCCGCGTGTAGCCATACTGGTGCTCGGCGGTCGGATTGACCTCGAGGACCTCCAGCGTCTCGCGATCGCACACGTACATTGCCACGGGGTTCGTAGAAAACAGGAGCTCGAAATTCGATTCGCAAGGGGCTGAGGAGACTTCCTCGGGGGAATCCGGCGGCATTTGAGGTCTAACCTCGCTTGGCCCGCCACTTGAGTCGGAGAGCGGATTCTCGGGACGCACTTTAGGTGTCTTAGTCGGCATATAGGCCGTCCGTTCCCATCCAAGATGGGCGCAGCTCTCCGAAACCAAGCTATCTCTTTTAGATTTATAGCTGCCGGTATGGTGATTCACAATGGTACGTCGGTACCAAGGATTGCGGATATCACATAGTGTTTCCAACTAGATACCGGCCCTAAACCATCTGCGTGGCGGGCGGTACCAGCATAGTCCGTACCTTCTGCTCTTGGACCTTCGGGCCTTGCCGTAGGCGCTAATTTGGCATCCCGCGCATGCTTCGGTAAAATGACAGAGTGCTTAAGAATTGAGCGGAAGCCATGAGTGATAAACGAAAACTCGCCGATATCGACGCCCCGGCTGCTACCGAGGGCAGAGAAGATCTACGCAGCCTCGTGCGCGCCGAGGATTCCGACCCTTTTCGCCTTCTGGGCCCTCATTGGGTTAGCCAGAACAATCGTCCGGCACTCGCAATCCGAGCCTTTCGCCCTGGCGCAGATCGTGTAGGCGTCGTTTGGGGGAAAAGCCGGGCCATTCATCCCGCCGAGCGCATCCATCCGGATGGCGTGTTCGAGGCGATTCTTCCGCTTAGTGCCACCGGGTTGAAGGACAAAGAAGCCGTCGCGCCTTCATCCTACCGTTTGCATTTCCGCTTCGCCAACGGAAGCGACCTGGAGGCCTACGATCCATACGCCTTTCCTCCGGTCCTCACCGATTACGATCTCTATCTTTCCGGTGAAGGAACGGATTACCAGAAATATCAAAAGTTGGGCGCGCACTTTCGCGAAGTAGCGGGGGTGCGAGGAGTTCATTTCGCCGTCTGGGCCCCAAACGCCCGGCGAGTCAGCGTAGTTGGCGACTTCAATTCCTGGGACGGCCGCGTGGACCCCATGCGCACGCGCGGTGAAAGCGGCATCTGGGAAATTTTCATTCCCGAACTTGCGGAAGGCTCGTTGTACAAATTCGAAATTTTCTCGCGCGTGGGAAATCGCCTCGCGGTCAAGTCCGATCCATACGCATTCGCCGCCGAACTTCGTCCAAATACCGCCTCTGTCGTCTGTAATCTGGACAAGTATGCCTGGAAGGATTCCGAGTGGCTCAAAGCGCGCGCCTCTCGCGACTGGCAGCATTCTCCGCTCTCTATTTACGAAGTTCATGCCGGCTCCTGGCGGCATAAGAGCGATGAAGGCTACCGTTGGCTCACTTACCGCGAACTGGCTGATGAACTCATCCCCTACGTCAAGCAGATGGGTTACACGCACATTGAATTCATGCCCATCATGGAACATCCCTTTGACGCTTCCTGGGGCTATCAGACTGTGGGCTACTACGCCGCGACCAGCCGGTTCGGCTCCCCTTCCGATTTCATGTATTTCGTTGACCGCTGCCATCAAGAAAATCTCGGCGTAATCCTTGATTGGACACCCGCGCATTTCCCGCGCGACGCTCACGGTCTCGCTTTCTTCGATGGCACTCACCTCTATGAGCACGAAGACCCGCGGAAGGGAGCTCATCCCGACTGGGGAACTCTCGTCTTCAATTACGGACGCAACGAGGTGCAGAATTTTCTGATCGCCAATGCTCTCTTCTGGATGGACAAATACCACATCGATGGCCTCCGCGTGGACGCGGTCGCCTCGATGCTCTATCTCGATTATTCGCGCCAGCCCGGCGAGTGGATTCCCAATGCCTTTGGCGGACGTGAAAATTTGGAAGCTATTGCTCTCTTAAAACGCCTGAATGAAGTGTTGCACGCCCGCCATCCGGGCGCGCTGACCATCGCCGAGGAGTCCACCTCTTGGCCGGCTGTCTCTCGCCCGACTTATGTGGGAGGCTTGGGGTTCGATCTGAAGTGGAACATGGGATGGATGAACGACGTTCTCAAATACATGTCACTCGACCCCATCCACCGCCAGCACCACCATAACGAGCTGACATTTTCCATGCTTTACGCTTTCCACGAAAATTTCGTCTTGCCGCTCTCGCACGACGAAGTTGTTCACGGTAAACGAGCACTGCTCGAAAAAATGCCCGGCGACGACTGGCAGAAATTCGCGAATTTGCGCCTGCTCTTCGGCTTCATGTACTCGCATCCGGGAAAGAAGCTTCTCTTCATGGGCTGCGAACTCGCGCAGCGCAATGAATTCTGGGAAGGCGCGGCGCTGGATTGGAGTCTCGAATCCTCGCCGCCGCATCGCGGCATCCAGCGGCTCGTCGCCGACCTGAACGGTCTACATCAGCGCGAGGATGCCTTGCACCAGATCGATTTTGAATGGTCCGGCTTCGAGTGGATTGAGCCGAATGACGCTGCCGCCAGTGTTCTTTCCTACTTACGGCGCGCAACGAATCCCCAAGACATTATCGTCGCCGTCTGCAATTTCACGCCCGTGATGCGCGAGAGTTATCGTATAGGCGTTCCGCGTCCCGGCTTCTACCGCGAAATCCTCAATACCGATTCCAACTATTACGGCGGCTCCGATGTAGGCAACTCAGGTGGCGTCCAAGCCGAGCCAATTCCATGGAACGACCGCCCTTACTCGCTAAATCTGCGCCTGCCCCCGCTCGCCGCCCTGTACTTCAAGCCTCAGGGGCCGTCCGGTTAGTGGGTTAAACGGGTCCAATCGAACCTTAGAACAGACTTGCTCCGCCAATCGCGC
>CAVWEZ010000001.1:0-113029 GCA_963754105.1 uncultured Acidobacteriota bacterium | reverse complement strand
TTCCGTCGTCAAGCATCTGCCTCCGGATCGCCGCTCGCGTTTTCGAGCGGGAGAATCGCCAGCGAATCGATCGCCCTTTGAATGTTTCCCGGATGAAGACTTTTCCGCGCTCTTCGTTCGTGGACGCGCGACCAGGCGTCGGCGATCGGCACGCGACGCTCGCAGTGGAACGGGCCCGGTTTCCGTATCTCGTCTCAGGCGTTGCAGATCTCGCCATATTCCCCGATGCACTTCTGGTACCGAAGTTCTCGTTCCTTCTCGAGTGCCTTGTTCAGAATTCTTCGAGACCCTTCGGCAACTCGGGACTCCAGTCGCGACGCCGAGGCCGGCTCGCTGTTCAAGATCGCCTGGAAAATCGACCCCGGACGTGGGGCCCGAAAACGCTTGCCGCCCCGTGGCCATCTCGTACAGCACGACCCCGAGTGAAAACAGATCGCTCCGGGCATCCATCTCTTCGCCACGCACCTGTTCGGGCGACATGTAAGCAACTGTGCCGAGCGTGACGCCGGGACCCTGCGGTTCGGATCGTGATTTTCCGTGGTCGTTTGTGTGGCCCGACACCGTGCGGACTTGCGGCATCTGTTTGGCCAGTCCGAAGTCCAGAATCTTCGCCTGGCCTCGCTCGGTGATGAAAATGTTCGCCGGCTTGATGTCGCGGTGGATGATGCCTTTGGTGTGCGCCGCATCCAGCTCCTCGGCAATCTCCGCTGCGAGTCGCAGGAGCAGATCCAGTTCCACCGGCCGCCCGGCGATCCGCTGCTTCAGCGTCTGACCTTGCATCAGTTCCATGGCGATGAAGCGATGGCCTTCGTGCTCGCCGATTTCGTGGATCGTGCAGATGTTCGGATGGTTCAGCGCCGCGGCCGCGCGCGCCTCGCGGAGAAAACGCTCCAGGGCCTGCTTGTCGCTTGAAAGTTCGCCGGGCAGAAACTTGAGCGCGACGCCGCGGCCCAAAGCGGTGTCTTCGGCCCGCCGAT
Organism: uncultured Acidobacteriota bacterium; assembly: GCA_963754105.1. Classification (GTDB taxonomy): domain Bacteria; phylum Acidobacteriota; class Terriglobia; order Acidiferrales; family UBA7541; genus Palsa-295. The sequence continues at coordinate 112,052 of CAVWEZ010000001.1, read as the reverse complement.
AGCTCCACACCCATTCTCCGCCGCCCAGCTTCTCGACGATACGGTAATGGGATACGACCTTGCCTACGAGGGATCCGGCGCCGCCATTCGCCCAACATCTTATGTTTCGTCTCAAGTCAAGTCAACGACGTGCAATCTCCGACGCGAGGAGTGCGGCACCCGCCGACGAGACTACATGCTGCGAGAAAGGCTGCGCAAAGGAAAGCGCTGCGCGCGATGTCTTTACGGCGGGGTTTAAACCCCGCCCTTCCACCCGAGCACGAGTATCCGTGTAGCGCGGAGAAAGCCCGCAAGGGTGCGCCACCCGCCCGAATTTTATGCAGGACGAGAGTCGAATACGATTCGAATCGATCCGGTCGCTTAGGTGAGGCCGTGCAAAAGAGAAAGGCCCCACCCTCGCGGAACCAGCGACGATGGGGCACCCTCAAATTTAAAATCAGGCGCCAGCCGGGCCGCCGCCCTTTGAACCTCAGGTGCCAATTGCTCGCTCAATCCACAATTTCCTATTGCGGCCAGGTAGCTTCCGGATCGAGGTTGATGATGGGCTGCGAACCGGAAACCGGAACCATGGGACGCAGGTACGGCCGGCCAACCGTCTTGTGACAAGAGTAGCAATCCTCGAGCAGGTGTCGGAATCTCCACAGCGAACTGCTTGCTATCTTTCATCTGGATAGTCTTCTTCACTGAAGTCAGGGTGCCGTTGTCCAACGCCATCGAAGATGGATTGCATGTCCGCGATCGTGCCGTCGGGCTCTTTTCGGCCGGGATTCAAGTGCACTTCCCACCGGATGCGGTTACGCATTTCTCCCGAAATAGTAGTTGGCCAACGGCCAATTCTTTTTCTGGCCTGCGAACCAGAGATTGGTCGCGAACATCGCGACATCAACCATTGGATGAGACGCGGGCGGCGCAATCTCTTTCAAATGCGCCAAGTCCGCTTGCATGGTTGCAGCAGAAGTGGATTGCGGATTATCGCGTTCTGCAGGAGCAGCGCGGTGGTCCCATCCCGAAACAAACAGTCCACCCAGTATGCCGCCCACAATCAACAGGAGCAGACTTCGGAGCCGATTAGCGTTTGCCATGTCGCACTCTCCCGTGCGGCTCGTAGACCCGCGGTGATGTCTCGAAGAGAATAGAGGAATTATGAACCCACGTCTCCACCTGTTCATGGGTGCCCGCTACTTCCTCATCTCTCGAAATCAAGACAACTGGCTGGCGATCGATTACCTTTCGCGAATCGCCGAGTGGTGCCTGAGTAAGGCGAAAGAAAGCGCCCACCTAAAATGCGAGGCGGCTGCTACAAGACCACTGCCCGCCGCGGAACGGGTCAGCACGCTTCGATGTAAGAATGGCCGCGAACCCGCGCACCTTCGCCAACGACGCGAAGAGTGCGGCACCCGCAAGGTTTGATCGAATCTCGGGGCCAGTTCCTGTGTGGCGTTATTCGCCAGTTCTTTGACAAACGGGGAAAAGTTCTGGGCGAAAGGGTGCGCCACCCGCCAAATTCGTTGTGTCGAGGCCAGAGAGAAGCGTACGATGCGCGAAGCGGTCCAAATCGGAAATTGCGGTTGATGACCCCCGCCGGTTGTGCAACCGGAATGAGGAAACCAAGGAGCGAAGCAATGTGGAAGAAATATGAGGAGGGGAACCAGCCAGGCTCCGCAGAGACGGTGACGGCCTATGAACAAGCGATGAAAGAGTTCGCTACGAGCGCCACGGAGTTTCTGGAACACATTCAACTTTTGACCAAGGCCCGGGAGGCCTATCAGCGCGCTGTGACAATTAGTAGTCAGTTGCGGGGCACCCTGGATAGGGGCGATGAGATCCTGCGAACCCTTATGGCTCAGGTTGACCACGCCGTCAGCGCCCAGCGCGGCCAAGAAGCACCCAATGAGATCGAGCCCGAAGCGACGAAAGTAGAGACAAGCAAGGCGACGGAAAAAGCTGATGCTGCGCGGGCGTGACGTCAATCGATCCCATTCATCGGCGTCAGGCTCGCGCTTCTGCGGAGTGAAAGTGTGGCTCGATTTCCCAACATCGAGCGCCGGATTTAGCAACCCCCCGCACCCTTCGCCAACGACGCGAAGAGTGCGGCACCCGCCCGTGTACACGCAGAAGAATTTGACTCGTCCAGCGACACCTCGCATTTGTCCCGATGAACGAGCTAATCGAGACTTCAGCCGAAATAGATATGCGAGGGAAGTAACCGGGGCTACGATTATCTCTCGATCTTAAACCCGATTTTCAGCCTTACTTGGAACTCCTCGACCTTGCCGTCTTTAATTCTGCCGCTCTCTTCCGCGATCTGAAACCACTCCATGTGACGAATTGTCTTCGCGGCTTCGGCGACAGCGGCCTTTGCCGCTTCGGCAAAGCTCACGGGCGATGTTCCTACCAGTTCGGTGATTTTGTATGTTCCGGCCATGTCTCCGATTCTCCTCGCGCGATAAATTCTACGAACACTAGGGCAGTCTAGGCCCGACAGGGTCGAAAACCAATGAATCTTAACTCCTGATTCCTCGGCTGATCGAACACATAAGTCGAGTTGGCCCGAGTCATGTCACTGCTAGCGGGTTTGATCGAATCTGTAGGCCAGTTCGTGTGTGGCGTGGTCCGCCCGTTCTTTGATGTAACGGGGAAAAGTACTGACGAGAGTGCGCCAGCCGCCAACGATCGCTGATGACTTCGGAAATACGACTCTTAGACATACTCAGAAGACCGGTATCCCCATGTGGTCTTGACAGGATGAATTTCGCAGTATGTAATTCGCCTTCGGCTCCCAAGACCACGAATAGTCGTTGCACCGGGAGGACAAAATGACGACCAGTAAGTGGGCGGTTTCCTGGGCTGTTTCCTGTGCGGTGGCATTCCTGCTTCTGATGAAGTTTGCGGCGACAATATCCGCCGCTCCTCGCAATGCACAGATCACTATCCTCTATGATGCATTCGGCAATACATCGACGATGCAGAAAGACTGGGGCTATGCTGCGCTTGTCGAATACGGTGGAAAACGGATTCTGTTTGACGCTGGCAACAACCCTGAGATCTTTGCGCAAAACGTGAAAGCGAAGGGCATCGACTTGACGAAGTTGGACTTCGTTGTGATCTCGCACCGGCACGGCGATCACATGGGGGGACTGACCTATTTGTTGAAGGTGAACCCCACGGTGAAGATCTACGCACCTAAGGAGGGGCTCGGCGGAGTTTACGGAGCCGACGTACCGAGCAGTTTTTATCGGAAGGACACGAGCCTCCCTGCGGAACAGCGTTATTACAATGGCGAGCCGCCAGAAGTGATGCGAACTGGATCGGCTTGGCCCGGAGCAAACTTTCAACTTGTCGACAAGAACACCGAGATCACTCCTGATATCCATCTGATCTCACTGGTGTCCGATAAGCCGGGAACGCTGGAATTACGTGAGCTGTCGCTCGCGATCAATACGCCCGACGGGATGGTGATCGTGGTGGGCTGCTCGCATCCCGGCATTGACAAAATTGTCGAAGCGGCCAGCACGATCAACCCGCGAATCCATCTGGTCACCGGTGGCTTTCACCTACTAGTGGCGAGCGATTCGGACATCGAGGCAATCGTTACGGCTCTGCGAGATCGATTCAAAGTAGAGTATGTCGCGCCTGGCCACTGCACCGGCGAGCCTGCCTTTACGGCGCTGAAGAGGGCTTTCGGTGATCGATACCTTTATGCTGGCCTTGGTACAACATTGGCGCTGACTGCTTCGCAGCAGTAAGGCTTGTAGTGGCAACCGTGGCAACCGCCGATACACCGAATTCCACACGGGAGGTAAAGAAAATCAGGCAACTCGGGCCGGGGAACGCCGAATTTCGCAATCGACGAATGGCTTACGCAATCTTCCGGGTGACGCTCGGCCTGAATATCTTTTTGCACGGATTCGTGCGCATTCTGACCGGTCCATCAGCTTTTGAAGCGCAGACGGAAAAGCTCTTCAGCAATACGTTTCTGCCGGCTGGGCAGGTTCACTTCTTCCTTTCGATATTGCCCTACATCGAAGCTGCCGTGGGATCCCTGGTCGTGGTCGGCTTATTCACATTTTGGGCTCTGGTCGCCGGAGCCTTGCTGATGCTGGTTTTGATCTTCGGAACCGCAGCGAGACAGGATTGGACGACCGTGGGAATCCAAACGGCTTACGGGCTCTTTTACTACTTCCTCATCTCTCGAAATCAAGACAACTGGCTGGCGATCGATTGCCTTTTCGCGAATCGCCGAGTAATACCTGAGTAAGTAGCCTCTGACAGACTGCCGGATGCGTTGGGGCGATCGCACTTCTACGCAGTGAAAGTTCGGCGTTGTCCGCCCGTTCCTTGATGCAACGGGGAAAAGTACTGGACGAAAGGGCGCGCCACCCGCCGAATGAGCTAAACTCTCTGGGCCGTTCCGTCTGAAGGTAGGGTACTGATGCTGGTCGTGATGCAATCACAAGCGACAGAGGAACAGGTTCGCGCTGTCTGCGACCGGATCGAATCACTTGGTCTCCGCGCACATCCGATTCCTGGAGCAGGCCGCACCGCAATCGGCATCACAGGCAACAGCGGCAGCGTAGACACGGGCGCGCTCGAAACGATGGCGGGCGTGCTCGAGTGCGTTCCGATCAGCAAGCCTTACAAGCTTGTCAGCCGCGACGTGAAGCAAGAAAACACGATCGTCCGCATTCCTACCCCGTCGGGTGAAGTTACCTTTGGCGGCAATGCTGTAGCGCTAGTGGGCGGCCCGTGCGCTATCGAATCCCGCGACCAGGCATTCACTATCGCCGAGCGCATTCACGCAGCCGGCGCGCGGCTTTTCCGAGGCGGCGCTTACAAGCCGCGTACATCTCCTTACGCTTTTCAGGGGCTTGCAGAGAGCGGCCTTGAGATCTTGGCAAAGGTCCGCGAGGAGTTCGGCCTTGGCATCGTCACTGAAGCCATCGACAACGAGTCGCTAGACTTGGTCGAGAAATATGCGGACGTCATCCAGATCGGCGCGCGCAACATGCAGAATTTCTCGTTGCTGAAACGCGCCGGACGCGCGAAGAAGCCTGTGCTGCTGAAGCGCGGAATGTCCGCCACACTCGACGAATTCCTGATGGCGGCCGAGTACGTGTTGTCCGAAGGCAACTATCAAGTGATACTGTGCGAGCGCGGTGTGCGCACGTTCACAGATCACACGCGCAATACGTTGGACCTGAGTATCATTCCGGCCGTGCAGAGCCGCAGCCACTTGCCCATTGCGGCCGACCCTTCGCACGGAACCGGGCGGCGCAATAAAGTGCTGCCGCTCTCGCGCGCTTGCGTTGCCGCCGGCGCCGACGGACTTCTCGTGGAAGTGCATCACGATCCCGCGCGAGCCCTCTCGGACGGCCCGCAATCGATTCTGCCCGATGAATTCGATCAGCTTGTACGCGAAGTGCGGGGCATTGCCGGCGTTCTAGGACGCACCCTCAATTAAACTACGGTCTCAAATGGCGGTTAATACGCGGTGATCGGCGCTGCACTCGCTCACGCTCGGTTGTCTCACCTGCGGGTCCTGTGCCCAGTTTTGCTCGCCGGCCTGCTCGCGTTGATCGTGCGCGGGCAAAGCTCGGCGCCGCCAACGAATCACGACTCTGCTCCCACTTATTGTCGCGACGTTCTCCCCATTCTCCGCAATCACTGCGAAGTCTGCCATCGCCCCGGCGAAATCGGCCCGATGCCCCTGGTGACCTATCAGCAGACAAGCACGATGGCGGGGCTAATTGCAAATGTCACCAGCCAAAGGACGATGCCTCCCTGGTTCGCCGATCCGCAGTTCGGGCGATTCTCGAACGATCCGTCGCTCACGGCGCGCGAAATCGAAAGTCTTCAAGCCTGGGCAAGCTCTGGCGCTCCCGCTGGAAATCCCGCGGATGCTCCGCCCGCACGGCATTGGGCTCAGGGCTGGAAGATCCCGCAGCCCGACGTCGTGTTTCGGATGCCGAAACCGGTCGCAATTCCCGCGCACGGCGACGTCGAGTACACCTACGAAATCATCCGCACGGGTTTTACCGAAGGGAAATGGGCCCAGAAGTCCGAAGTGCGTCCATCGAGCCCGGAGAACGTCCACCACGCCGTCGTCTACGTCCGTCCACCCGGCTCCGCGTGGCTGAAAAACGCGCCGATCGGAGTTCCGTTCACGGCATCCGACATGACGGACGAACAAGATCGCCGCGATACGCACATGACTACGGCCGATATTCTGCTTGTGTATGCGCCAGGTAGTTCGCCCGACAATTGGCCGGATGGAATGGCGAAATTCATTCCCGCTGGATCGGATATCGTCTTCCAAATGCACTACACCACCCACGGCCATCCAAAAGCCGACCAGACGAGCATCGGGATCGTCTTCGCAAAAAATAAGCCGAAGCAAAGGGTCCTGACTTTGCAGCTCACCAATGACCGTTTTGTGATCCCTCCCGGCGTCGACAACTATCGCGTCGAAGTTCACGGCTCGCTTCCCAACGACGCCTTGCTGCTCAGCTTTTTTCCGCACCTCCATCTCCGCGGCAAGCAGTTCGACTACAACATCCTGCATCCCGACGGATCAATCGAGACGCTTTTGCGTGTGCACTACAATTTCTACTGGCAATTGAGCTATCGCCTGGCCCAGCCCCGCCAGCTGAAGGCTGGAACGGTCCTGCAAGCCGTTGCGCTGTTCGACAATTCGAAAAATAATCCGCACAATCCTGACCCGAATGCAGCGGTTTACTGGGGCGATCAAACCTACGACGAAATGATGGTCGGCTTCTTCGATGTGGCAGTTCCCGCGGACGTCGACAAGAGTCGCTACTTCATGAGGAAGTGATAATTGTCGGAGAGACATCGCGTCCTGTGGATGCGGCTGCGGCTAAAGTCTCGCACGAAAGAATCAGTGCCCGATCAACGGGTGCGCGGAGGGCGACTGTCTTGAAGTTCAGGCTTGGACGGGCAGGTTCGCGGTTTCCCAGGCGGCAATGCCGCCGGCGATTTCGCTGACGCGCTGAAATCCACTGCGCTGTAACAAACTCGCGGCGATGGATGAGCGGTAGCCGCCGGCACAATAGACTAGCAGCGAACGGTCTCTGGGCAGCTTGCCGAGATTCTCGACGAGATGATTGAGCGGGAAGGCCTCGCTTCCGCCGATGTGTTTCTGTTTGCGCTCGCCGGGGGCGCGTACGTCGATGGTGAGCGGCGGCTGAGCAGATGACAAAAGTTCCGCGGCGAATGGCGCGCTGAGGCGTTCGGTGATGACCGTGAGATCGGGACGCGATTTCAGGCTGTGCAATCCTTCGTGCAAATACCCAACGACGTGATCGAAGCCGATTCGTCCGAGGCGGGTCGTCGATTCGTTCTCGCGGCCGGGGTCGGCGATGATTACGATCGGGTGATCGCGGTCCAGCACCGTTCCAGCCCAGGTTGCGAATTGGCCGCCGAGGCCGATGTTGATGCTGCCCGCGAGGTGAGCCGCAGCAAATTCTCCCGGATCGCGGGTGTCGAGGATTTGCGCGCCGACCGCTTGCAAGGCAAGCAGGTCATCAAGCGTCATCGCGTTCACCCGTTCCAGCGTTTGATCCAGCGTGGGCCGCTCTTGGCTATTCAGCACTGCATCGTAGGTGAAGTAGGAAGGAGCGTCGGGCTGATCGGCGGTGACCACTTTAATGAAGGCTTCCTTGGACATGGGCTGCAGCGCGTAGTTCGAACGGCGCTGTTCTCCCAGTGTTGATACGGTTTCCTTGCTGAGCGCCTTACCGCAGAGCGAGCCCGCGCCGTGAGCTGGATACACCAGGCTCTGGTCTGGCAGCGCCAGCAATTTGGCGTGCAGCGAATCGAATAGCATGCCGCCTAGATCGGTGGCCGACCAGCCGAGCGCCACGCGCAGATCGGGACGACCGACGTCGCCGATAAAGAGGGTGTCTCCGGTAAGCACGGCATGCGGCTGCGTATCGCTGGCGTCCAAGTCGTAAATCAGAATGGAGATTGACTCGGGAGTGTGGCCCGGCGTTTCGAGCGCCTTCAGGCGGACGGTTCCGAATTCGACGATGTCGCCATCGCGAAGAGGAGTAAATGCGTACGCCGCTTTAGCCGCGGCTCCGAGGTAAATTCTTGCGCCCACGCGATCGCGCAGTTCCAAGTGTCCGGCCACAAAATCGGCATGGAGATGGGTGAGGAATACGTGCTTGATCTTGAGAGCGTGTTCGGCAGCGAAGGCAACGTATTGATCCGTGTCGCGTTGCGGGTCAACGACGGCGGCCGTGCCTGTAGCTTCGTCTCCGATAACGTAGGAGGCGTGCGCCAGGCACGACAAATAGAATTGTTTGAAAACCACGCTGAGGCACCTCCGCTTCGAGACCGCTAGCGCGGCTGGGGAACAATCCGCAGATAGGGCCGAGGGGCTTTCCAGCCACCGGGATATTTCTGCTTGGCTTCTTCATCGGACACTGAAGGCAGAATGATCACGTCGTCACCGTGCTTCCAGTTTACCGGGGTGGCCACTTTGTGTTTGGCGGTGAGTTGCATGGAATCGATGACTCGGAGAACTTCGTCGAAGTTGCGGCCGGTGCTCATCGGGTAGCTGAGCATCAGCTTGATCTTTTTGTCGGGACCGACGACGAACACGGTGCGCACGGTGGCGTTCGTGGCGGCGGTGCGGCCTTCGGAAGTATCACCCGCGTTTGCTGGCAGCATGTCGTACAGCTTGGCGATTTTTAGTTCCGGGTCGCCGATCATCGGGTATTTCACCTTGTGGCCCTGGGTCTCTTCGATATCCACGGCCCACTTGCCGTGGCTGGCGACCGGGTCCACGCTGAGGCCGATAATCTTGCAATTGCGCTTCTCGAATTCCGGGTGCAGGCCGGCCATGTAGCCGAGTTCCGTGGTGCAGACGGGAGTAAAGTCCTTCGGGTGTGAAAACAAGACTGCCCAGCCGTTGCCGATCCATTCGTGGAAGTTGATCGTACCTTGAGAAGTTTCCGCAGTGAAATTCGGCGCATCGTCATTTAAACGCAGAGACACAGTATTTCTCCTTTTGTCGTCTTCATTATTTCACTTACGGCCTAGGTGGCCTGATTTGTCCGCCAGTGCGTTGGAGCTTAGCAAAGTTTACGGGGCGCGAGAACCAAAGTTTTGTCTAATTTGAGGAGCAGCCGGCGGTGATCCGGCTTCAACCGGCGCGGCTTTTCGAAGCGGGTTTTAGGAGACGAAGATGCAACCGATCCGCGAGCGTTCGCCCGCGCTTCGCAGCATGTAGGCCTTGCGCAGCATTACGCGAACGGGGGGCAAAATTGGCACGTGAAGGATGGCGCTAAATTGGTTGGGCAAATCCTCGGGCTTATCGAATTGCAGTGCCACGCCGCCATAGCTCAAATCGATGACCTTGGCTGTTTTCTGTTCCGCTTCGCTGAGCAGGGCGTAAGCCTTCGTTCCGGCAAGCGATACGCGCTCCCATTTGCGGTGCTCGCTGCGCGCCTCCGCAGGGGGCACGACACTCGGCTTTGCCGGCGGAACAGCGGGAGGCTGGGGCGGGGACGGCGCCGCACCGGCATTGGGGGGGGTCTCGGGCTCCATAGGAATCACTCGATGGGAAGGCCGACCAGAAGATTTCAAGGCGTACAGCCTTTGATCCGCGGTGCCGAGGAGTTCGCTCCGCTGATCCCCATCCTGGGGATAAACCGCAGCGCCGAAATCCAGGGTTACTCCGATATTCAGATTCAGGGGCAGGAGATCGGCTTCGTATTGCGACCGCACGCGGCGGCATAGAGTGACAGCCTGCTCGGAATCCGTCTGCGGCAAAAGCAGAGCGAATTCGTCTCCCCCGATTCGAAAGGCGAAGTCAGAAGCGCGCAGCGTGGTGCGCAACGTGGCGGCGGCTATTTTCAGAACATCATCGCCTCGCATGTGGCCGTGGCGATCATTGACCTCTTTGAGCTTGTGCAGATCGAGGATTACAACTGCCAACTGCTCGTTGTACCGCTTGGCGCGAATCAATTCCTTATCTAAATATTCATCGAAGAGCCGCCGATTATAGAGGCCGGTCAAAGAATCGGTCGCGGCATTGATCTGCAGCTTCTTGAAATCGTCGTACTCCATCATGACGGGAACGCGCAGCAGGCCCTCAGAGGAAAGCACGTCCAACAGTGCCGCCTTCCAGGAGGTTTTCTTTCCAAGGGTCGTGAACTCGGCGCGTCGCTGGAGAATTCGAGACCAGAATTCGCTGCTCTGAGTCTCGGTCAAATCGAGCCGTGTAAGAGTCCTGAAAAGCTGCTTCAGAAATTGTGCGCGCGCGGAGTCATCGAGGCCTTCGAGGGTCTCGACCAACAGCTCGAAGATAGAATCTTCAGCCGCTGGCCGCGGCTGGAAAGCGTCGCCAGGTTGGGGCATGAACGGTTAGTTCCGAGCTTACTCTCAGCCTACCTCGCATAAGGTGGGCAGATTACGGGGGCGGAATAGATTCTAGCAATGGTTAGGCCATTCCGCGTACAACTTAGGGGCCGATTCGGGGTTGTAAGTCTATTATCGGGGGTTGTCAATGTTGTGGAAGGGCACCAGCAACGACATCTCCCGTCGGGACAAAGGAAGAGATGAAAACTGATTCCACTTTGCAGTCCGTGGGAACCGTGATACCGGCGAGGCAGTTAGCCGAGCGGCTTCGTAAATTCAACGCCGGCCAAGTAAACGTCCCCTGCTTCCCGCTGCCGCGTCACCTTGGCCTGGAATGGCGCCATGCCGGCCGGTACCAAGCCTGACGAGGTTATCGAAGGTGCCGGAATGGTGAGTGTAACAAAGCCGTTCAGTTCAAGCCCGCGAGGACTGGCGATGAAGGCTCCTAAACCGCTTATATCCAGCGTCTTGCCGAGTTCAATGAACTGCTCGCCTTGCGGATCCTTACCTCTGACGAAAAGCGGCACTTGCAGCCGGATCCGAGGGGAGCGGCGACGTTCCTCCGCTAATGAGGCAAGATCGGCGCTCGATCTCACAAGAGTTTTCCTGTCGGCCATAGGCTTTAGTATTAGTACTCGGGCGGACGCGGTTTTTCAGTTGCAAGTTAGAACGCACAAGTGAGGGTTTTTGTAAGTCTATATATCTCAGTAGTTTGAAAAATAGCGAGTTCTCATTTGAGGGGTGTCGAGACGCCCAGACGGTGCAATTTGCGGCAATTCATTTCCACCATTGTGCAAAGTGGGACGCATTTACCATTGACACCCCCTAATCCCTTTGCGAGCATACGTGTCCGACCCCACTTTAGGCTCTAAACAGAGGGGTGTCTTCGACTTGATCGAACGCCAATGGAGCGCACTTTGTCGGAGAACATGATTGTGGAAAAGCAGCCGAGCGGAGCCGCGACCTTCCAATTGGTTGCGAGCCTGCTGGACGCTTTGGACCGCCCTCTCCTGGTATCGGATCGCAGTGGCCAGGTGCTCTTCGCGAACCTACACGCTCAGGATGCCCTGGCTGCCCGCAACCTAAATACTGCTGGGGAACTGAACCTCTTCCGCGATTTGCTGCGCGTCGACCGCAAGGGAATCATCGGCCAACTGGAGGCTGGCGAGCAAGAAATTGACCTCCCACTGGATCACTCGTCCGGGAAATTCCGCGCGCGAATTCGCTGGCTGCCGGAACCTGATTGGTTGGCAGTCTTTGTCGAGCCATCGGGATTGGACGCACCGACCGACGAGGCGGAGATGCGTCAGACCGTGCAAGAATTGATGCAAGAGCGGGAAATTACCTACCGCAATCTGCTTGCGGCATACCTTCGTCTCCAGGAGGCCAATCGCCAGAAGACCGTCTTTCTGGCGTCCGCCGCTCACGAACTAAAGACGCCGCTGGCCGTCATGAAGGGGTATTACGAACTCTTGCTTACCGGCTCTCTCGGGAAACTCAGCGAAAAGCAAACGGACATTTTGCGAGAGTCAAAAGAGAGCTGCGATCGGCTGGTGCGGCTTGTTTCGATGTTTCTGAATTATTCCGCGCTGGAGAGCGGTAAACTTGTCCTGCAGCTCCGGGAGAACGACTTGGGAGATTGCATCCGCGATCTTGCGGGTCGATGGCAGGATGCGTTTCAACGCAGCGGTGTCCGCCTGGATGTGCGGCTCGGCCCGGGCTTGCCGCCATTTAAGTTCGACTATCAGAAAGTGCAGCAGTGCATCGTGAATCTGCTCGACAATGCGCTGAAGCATTCGGCTGCGGGAGGCTCGGTTACGCTGGCCGCCGAGTTGCACTTTTGGGAGCGGCGAATCACCGAAGGATCCACGCCCCATGAGAGGCGTCGCGACCGGGGCCAGCGTCCGAATAGCGCGCTGATCTCCATTGCCGACACAGGCAGGGGAATCGCGGCCGAATTTCACCAGGAAATTTTCGAGGAATTCGTGCGAGTCGATCCGTCGTCGTCCGGGATGGGATTGGGCTTGGCCATCACCAAGCGACTGATACAGGCCCATCGCGGGAAAGTATGGGTCGACAGCGAGGTGGGGCGCGGAAGTTCCTTTTCGTTTCTATTACCCATTCACGTGGAATAAAGGAAAGATAATTTCGAGGGATGATCATGGCCGGGAAGCAAAAAATTATGGTGGTGGATGACGAACCGAGCATTCGGAAATATCTTCGAACGCTGCTCGAAGTCGACGGGTTCGAGGTCGAGACTTTACCGGACGGCAAGGAAGCGTTGAAAGAGGTTGGAGCCGGATCGCGTCCCGACTTCATCATCCTCGACGTGCTGATGCCCGAAATGGACGGTCTGGAGACACTGCGGCAGCTGATGCAGATGGACCGCTCGCTCAACGTCATCATGCTTTCCTGCGCCAACGAAGTCACCACCGTCGTCGAGGCCATCCGCCTCGGCGCGCTGGATTACCTTACCAAGCCGTTTGAAAAGCCCGAACTCGACGCCGCCTTTCTGAAGTGCCAGCAAAAGCAGCAGCTTCGATCGGAAAATCAGGCCCTTCGCGAATACTGCGAGGCGCTAACCGAGGACATCTCGTTTCTCGCCGCCAGTCCTCAGATGCTGAAAATACGCCAGCAGATTTTGCAGATCGCTCCGGTGGACGTGCCCATTTTTATCAGCGGCGAGAGTGGCGTCGGGAAGGAAGTTGTGGCGCGAATGGTCCACCTTCGCTCCAAGCGCCAGCACCAAGCCTTTATTAAGGTCAACTGCGCGGCGCTACCCGGAGAGCTACTGGAATCCGAACTTTTCGGCTTCGAGCAAGGCGCCTTCACCGGTGCGGTTCGCGCAAAACCCGGCAAATTCGAACTGGCCAACAAGGGCACTATTTTCCTGGATGAGATCGCTGAAATGAGCCCGCACTTGCAGGCCAAGTTGCTGCACGTCTTGCAGGACGGCCAATACTCGCGCCTAGGGGCCCGCGCGGTGGTGAATGTGGACGTCCGGGTTCTAGCCGCAACGAATATGGACGTCAAGGAGGCCATGAAAACGGGCCGCTTCCGAGAGGACCTCTACTATCGATTGAATGTGCTTTCTCTGCATATCCCGCCGCTCCGCGAACGCATTACCGAAATCCCGCTGCTGTTCCGTCATTTCCTGGTCAAGTACAGCGAAAAATACCAGAAGCAAGCACCCGACCCTTCCAAAGCCTTGCTGGAAGCGGCTGCGCGATATCCTTGGCCGGGAAACCTCCGCGAACTGGAAAATTTCGTGAAGCGTTACGTAATTCTCGAAGACGATGCGGGCAGCTTCCGTGAACTCCTGGAGATGACGGGACAACAGCAGCGAATGCCTGTGCAGGCGGAAGCTCCACCGCCGAAGGAACAGGGACTCAAAGCCCTGGTTCGAGGCCTGAAAGATGAGGCGGAGATGGAAGCAATTGCCGGTGCCCTGGAAAAAACGAATTGGTGCCGCAAGGACGCCGCGCGGATGCTGGGAATCAGTTACAAAGCTTTGCTGTATAAGATGCGCCAGTTTAATCTCGACTCCGGCCGAGGCTCCCGTTCCTCCGCGGCGAAGGAAGCAGCGAAGGCAGCGAAGGAGGCGGCGGCGAAAGAGGCCGCGGCACAGACCTCAGCGCTGAAGGACGGCCCGCCAATTCCAGCTATTCGCGATTGATTTCTGTAGAAGTTCGCGCCGAAGGGGCAAGCAGTACTGGGCGGTTGAAGCAGTCCGGTACGCTCCAGGGGTGCCTATCTGGAACACAGGGAGCGAAATAGGCTACCCTTTTCGTCGCCGCTTAGTTTATATTCCCGTCCGAAAACACGCTTCGCGTAAAGCGCCGTCGTGGGCGTCGCGAATGCGGTTATCTAGGGTCAAGTTTTCGTTATCGCTAAAGGAGTTTCTTTGCACCGCTTCATTTCGGGTCGCCTACGCAGGGTTCTGGGCCCTCGCGAGGGCGACGCGAGGTTTGGAACAGCGATTGCTGCCCAGCCAGGGGACCGCTGTGCACTTCAATCCAGTCCTGAAGGAGCATCAGGGATGACGGAACGTCGCATGGCGCGCCGCTACGATCTATCGCTTCCGGTCAATATACGGCTACCCATCAATCTCGAGCCCAAATCGGACAGCGGCCAGACCCGAGACATTTCCACGCGCGGTGTCTACTTCACCGCTCACAAGGATCTCGCTCCGGGCACTGAACTCGATTTCACGCTCACTCTGCCTGCCGAGATCACCCGTGGTTCGGAAGTCTTCGTCCGCGCGCATGGACGCGTCGTGCGAGTGGATAGGCGCTCCGACGACAATCACGAGACGATCGGCGTGGCGGCCGTCATTGAGCGCTACGACATCGTTCGAGGAGAGGGCGCTCGCATTTAAGTAATTTGCACCCTGCATCCCGAGAGTCTTCCTGCGCACCAAGGGTGCCCGGCCTCGCCCCACCCGGGCTAGGAAAGGCGGTGCCCGCGTTAGGAATGGCGCTTCCTCTAAGTGCTAACCGTTTTCAGGCAACCGCTATCTCCCCCGGTTCACCGACAGTCCTCAACCACGAATCGGTCTCCGATCAGAACCTTTCAAAGAGAAACAAACTTAAGGGCTTGCGGCGCAGGAGGGACGGGTCGCACAACGATTCGCGCAATCGTCGTAGATCTTGGTTTGGTTGCAGGTGTGCTAGGAGGTGGCTGGGGGAGGTTCTGTACTGGGGCACATTTGCCACCACCTAAATGGTTTCTTCCGCTCAAGCAGGTCCTGAAGCCGCCGCCGTCGAGTTGCCGCCGGAGCAAATTTACTTCGGACCGTCAGGCACCATGCAGGCGGTGCGGCAAAGGGTGGATCGTGCGGCCGGTTTAAACGTTCCGATTTTGATCCTCGGCGAAAGCGGTACAGGCAAAGAAGTGCTCGCGCGCTTCATCCATAGCCGCTCGCCTTGGAATCATGGACCTTTCGTAAAGGTCAATTGCCCAGCCATCCCCGGAACACTGCTGGAGAGCGAACTGTTCGGCTTCGAGAAGGGCGCATTTACCGGAGCCCAGGCCGCGAAGCCTGGCCGCATGGAAATGGCCGAGGGCGGCACGCTCTTCATGGACGAGATCGCGGAGCTCGATTCGAGTCTTCAAGCGAAACTGTTGCACGTTCTACAGGACGGCCTTTTCACTCGCATCGGCGACCGCGAGGAAAGACGCATGGGCGCGCGCGTGGTCTGCGCCACCAACCGTTTGCTTCAGCGGGAGATCGCGAATGGCAGTTTTCGCGCGGATCTTTTGTATCGCATCAACGTAATCACGATTACTCTTCCCCCTCTGCGCGAGCGCCGTGAGGACATACCTTATCTTGTCGAGTATCTCCGAAATCAATTTAATCGGCGCTTTGAACGAGATGCCGCCCCGCTATCGCAGGAGACGGTGCATCTTCTACAGCAAAGAGACTGGCCTGGGAACGTCCGTGAGCTGGAAAATTCGATTGCCCGGTACGTCGTCCTCGGGTCCGAGGAAACTTTTTACGGTGAGCACGTCGATCGGCATCCGGCGCACATCGTCTACGAACCTAACGCCGATGGCCATATTCCGTTAAAGCGCATCTCTCAGCAGGCGATTCGGCAGATGGAGCACGACGTGATCCTTCGCGTCCTGCAAGCCAATCACTGGAACCGGCGCAAGGCGGCCCAAGTGCTGAAAATCAGCTATCGCGCTCTACTCTACAAAGTCCGCCAGGCAGGTTTGCCAACGAAGCATCCCCGGCAAAATGGCCAAAACGGCCCGGAAATCTCGCCGCCTTCCGGGCCACCGATCCGGAAAGCAGTGGTGCGAGGAACACCCTAGCTCCTTGCCTATCACTGGTACGACCCCCCGTGCCTGTTATGAAATCCGATCTTGAGTCCGCCTTGCCCCTTCCTGGTAATTCGGCTAGCCTGATTGGAAACATGTCGAAATCGAATGGCAAATCGAGTCTGAAGGTCTGCCTGCTCTCGCCGCACCCGATGGTCTTGGACGAATTCCATCGGCTGCTCGAGGATTCGGGCTTCCAGATCACATCCAGGCATCTGACCTCGATGCTGGCACCCGACTTGCGCAATTTGGACGTTCCTCGCGCCTCGGTTTATGTTGTAGACGCCCACGCCGCGCGACAGGCGACTGGGGCTTTGCTCGGCAACATCCTGGAACGCTATCCAGGCGCGCGCTTGCTGGTGGTGGGAGATAAGCTAAACGAAACCGAGAGCTATTCCTTGCTGCGCCTAGGAGCGAAGGGGATACTGAGCTACCAAGAAGCCCGGGATCAGCTCTCGCGCGCACTTCCGCAGGTAGCGGCGGGGGGAATTTGGGTTCCGCGGCCAGTTCTTTCCCGGTTCGTGGATTCCATTCTGAGCAGCACGCAAGGACGGCGCCTGCGAGTGGATTCTCCCAGTGAACTCAGCCGTAGGGAGCAAGAGGTTCTCAGTAGCCTGCTCGAGAACCTGGCCAACAAAGAAGTGGCGGAGCGTCTCCACATTTCCGAGCGTACCGTGAAATTTCACGTATCGAACTTGCTCGCCAAGTTCGGCGTCCGTCGCCGCGCGGACCTGATCCTCCTTTGTTACCAGCGCCGTAACACAGTTGGAGTCCCACAACAGCAGTTGCAGACCATCCCTCGCTGACGGATTCGTTGGAGCCTCCAGTCGCTGCTATAATTCCCCCTCGCCGGCACAGTAGGCTGCGAACACCATGGCCACATTCTCTATTGAAAACTTTGGCTGCCGCGCGACGGACGCCGACGCAGTGGCTATCCGCCACGAGCTCCTGAATTCCGGATTCACGCAGGCCCCCAGCCACGACTCCGCCAGCGTTATTGTGCTTAATACTTGCACGGTTACGGCCGCGGCGGATTCGCAAGCGCGGGAAGCCGTGCGGAAAATTCACGCCGCCAATCCCGGAGCGCGGGTTATCGTCACGGGTTGCTATGCGCAGCGCGCTCCCGCCGAACTGGCTGCAATTCCCGGCGTCACATGTGTGGTCGGGAATTCTCACCAGGCGCGTATACCGGGCCTTGCCCGCGAGTTCGCAGCGGGCGCTACGCAGGAACGCGGGGCCGTCGTCTCCGATTTCATTCCGGTGAACATGCTGCGAAGTAACACCGCTGGACCAGGCGGGACGAAAATTATTTCGGACGACATTTTCAGGGACCTGCCGGTGCAAGTTGGCCCAGCCGCATTCATGGCCGGGGATCGCACGCGGCCCATTTTGAAAGTGCAGGATGGCTGCAACCATCGTTGCTCATACTGCGTGATTCCACTTGTCCGCGGGCGCAGCCGCAGTCTGCCGGCCGACCAAGCGATCTCACAAATCCGTGCGCTGACTGATGGGGGCGTGAAGGAAATTGTTCTGAGCGGCATCAACCTCGGGAGCTATGGGCGAGATCTCGCTCCGCGCGTTGAGTTGACCGGCCTTGTCCAGCAAATCCTCCGCGAAACCACTATCGAGAGGCTTCGGTTCAGTTCCATCGAGCCTCAGGATGTAACCGAGGATTTTGTGTCTCTGGTGGCGTCTTCCGCTCGCCTGGCACCGCATTTTCACGTGCCGCTCCAATCGGGCTCCGACCGGGTTCTGAAAGCCATGCATCGATGGTATCGCTCCGCGCATTATGCCGAGCGTGTGCGCGTGATACGCAGGGTGATGCCGAACGCCGCTATTGGCGCCGATGTGATCGTAGGATTCCCAGGCGAGACTGACGAAGACTTTCGCGAGACGATCGATTTGATTGGCGATCTTCCGTTTACCTACTTGCATGTTTTTTCTTTTTCAGCGCGTCCTGGTACTGCCGGCGCCACACTCGGCAACACAGTGCCGACAAATGCAATCCGCGAACGAGCCCGCGCCCTGAGGACGGTGGCGCGGCAAAAGTCCGTTGAATTTCGCTCTTCGCAATCGGGCCGCGTGCTGCGCGCGCTCACTCTAGCTCGCAGCGGCGATCGTTGGACGGAAGCAATTACCGGGAATTATCTAAAGCTACGCATTCCCGGACGACAGGCCGCGAATCGGTGGCTGGACGTGCGGCTCGGCACTGAGGACAGGGTGGAAGAAATTCAGAACGAGCTTTGCCGGCTAGCTTTCGAAAATCACTTGGGCGAGCGCCAGATTTCCGCTGTGCGTGATGGAGATTGAAATGTTCTTCACGCCCATGCGCTCCGCAATCTGAAGCGCGGCTCCAGCCAGACGTAAGGTGGGCTTGCCTGTCACTTCACGGGTGACCTCGATATCGCGCCAGCGCACACCGTGGCTCCAGCCCGTTCCCAACGCCTTCATCGCCGCTTCCTTGGCTGCAAATCGTGCGGCGTAGCGCTCGAACCTGTTCTTGTAGCGCTCACAATACGAAACTTCGGCAGTCGTGAAGAGCCGCTCGAGAAAGGGCGCACCGCGGCGCCGGATGGCCGCTTCGATCCGGTCGACTTCGGCGATGTCTAAGCCCAATCCAACGATCACTGGATAACCCTGTTTATCCGAGTAAGAACGGGCGCGATTATACCTATAATTGAGTGACCTGCAGAGACTGCGGCCTTGTCTAAGATGAGCGGCAGCATGCGGCCTCACGACATGATTGTAGCTGTGTCAAAAAAGCGCCGACGAAAATCTCGAATTACTCGTCAGTCGCCTCTGGCCGAGGACAACTGGAATCTTCGCCCGGCAGGGCGGTTGCAAGTCCTCGAAGCGCCGGCTCTGACGCGGTTGAACTGGCTCGTCCACGCCTTCAGTACCCGCTGCGGTGGCGACAGCCAATTTTGCGCAACAAATGGGGCTGAACCACCCAGACCTCGACGATGGCGGGAAGTCGACGGCCTAGCTCTGAATCTGAGCTTCACGCGCGAGGAGATTCGAAGGCGCGTCCTATTGAATCGCAAGCGATTCCTTCAGGCGATCGGCGCCGACGCAATGAACCTCGTCACAATTGAGCAAATTCATTCGGATGTGCTGCATCGAATCTCTTCGGCGACTCCCGCGACTCCCAGGCCCGCTAAAGGAGACGCGCTTCTCACCAACGTTCCGGGCGTTCTCCTGGCGGTCCAAACCGCGGATTGCGTGCCGATCCTGCTGGCCGACGGGAAGCGCCGGGCCGTCGCGGCGATTCACTCGGGCTGGCGCGGCACCCTTCTCCGCATTGCCGCGAAGACCCTGGGCCGAATGCGTATGGAGTTCGGTACTTCGCCGCAAGACGTGATCGCCGCCATCGGGCCTTCTATCGGCCGCTGCTGCTACGAAGTCGGCTCCGAAGTCGCTGCGGCCTTTCACTCGCAGTTTCCCAATGCGCGCGAATGGTTTGACGGCCCATTCGAAACGCTCGCCGGCGGCGAAAACGATCCGAATTGGCTTCCGTGGCTTACCAGGAAGCCGCCTGGACACGCGCCGCCGCCGCCGCGCGTTCACCTTGATTTGGGCGCGGCAAACCGCGCGATTCTAGCGGAGGCCGGAGTGCCACTCACACAGATTTTCCAGTCGGGACTTTGCACCTCCTGCCGTGGGGATCTCTTTTTCAGCTATAGGCGTGAACGTGTTACAGGCCGCCTCATGGCCGTGATTGGCATTCGCTGACCGGCCAGCTGTTTTCCAGGCCCGGAAGCGTTCTCAAGTCCTCGGCCCACCTATTGACCAGTTTGTTGCTATCGGAACCCGGCATCCCGCCCAACCACCGCCGTGGTGTAGAATGCTGTTCGCATCTCGTCGGACCAGGAGATCTTGATGGCGGACATGAAGGCCCCTATGCCAGCAGAGGGCGCGGCGGACCGCCGGCGCTCGCATCGCGTGAACATCGCAATGCCCATCCTCGTCCGCGGCACTCGAGGCACCCAGCGGTTTGAGGAAGAATCTCTAACCGTGTCCGTCAGCGCGCACGGCTGTAATTTGCGTGTGACGAATCCCGTGGCCCGCGGTCAGGAAATTGCACTCGTAAACAAAAAGACAGCCGAAGAGCTACCCTGCACGGTCACTTTTATCGGACAGAAAGACGCCGGCAAGATAGAAATCGGCGTGGAATTCACCGAGCCGTCGCCGCTCTTTTGGCGCATCGCCTTCCCGCCGGAAGATTGGGACCCCTCTGAGCGCAAACGTCCAGGGGCGCCTCGCCCGCCGGCGACGACGCCGCGACGCCGCTAAAACTCCGGCTCAATCGCACGACTTTCGGGTTTCTGGCTCACTTGCGTAGAATGAAACGGAGCACTTCCTGTTATATCAAATGCCAGTCTCTGAGGTACCACCGCGGCTCGCCTAGGAATCTGGATCATACGGCTTTGATGTGAGCGCAGATTCTCCTTACGTGCCCCGGCAAACCATCAGCGTCCGTTCCAGCCAAGCAGACTCTTCCGCCTTTGCCGCTGCATTTCGTTTTGCGGTCAAACACTGGCTGGCTCTTTCGGGAATTTCCGTCCTTATTCTCGTGCCCTGTTTCTGGCACGGCGAGATTGTCGCGTCAGACCTGGGGAGCCATTCCTACAATGCCTGGCTCGTGCAGTTGATCCATCGGGGCCAAGCGCCCGGCCTTTGGATCGCTCCCCAACATACCAACATTCTCTTCGACATTCTGCTGAGCAATCTTGGCTCAATCTTTGGCTTGCGGACGGCCGAAAAGCTGGCTGTCTCTCTTGCAGTGCTGACCTTCTTCTGGGGCACTTTCGCATTGATATCCGCCGCGGTTCGGCGTCCACCCTGGTCTTTGCTGCCCTGCATTGCGCTGGTTACCTACGGCTGGACATTCCATCTCGGCTTTTTCAATTACTACCTATCGCTGGGTCTCTCGTTTTTCGGTCTTGCGCTGTGGTGGCGCGGGAAAGGATGGGAGCGACTCAGCTTGCTGTTGATAGCGCCCCTCGTTTTCATCGCTCATCCGCTGGGACTTATATGGTTGCTGGGCGCAGCGGTTTATATTGGGATTGCGGAGATGCTTCCGCGCCACCGCTATCAGTGGGTGCTCTGTTTTGCGGCTGCCGCTTTACTTTTCGAAGTACACATCTTTATTTCGCATCACTACGCTGCCGACCCGGGAGCGAAACCTTTCTACGCCTTCAACGGCGCAGACCAGCTGGTGCTTTTCGGCGAGCGCTATCGCGTACTGGCGCGAGCGCTCCTGGCTTTTGCGCTCGTTTCCATCGCCGTCGATTTGATTCGGAGAAGACGTGAATCCGGGTTCCTGAAGTATTACAGCATCCCTATTCAGCTTTATATTCTGGCGATGTTTTCGGTTCTCGTGTTGCCGGACGCAATTCATTTACCCCCGCCTACGGCCACCATCGCGCTCCTAACGGAGAGATTCACATCGATTACGGCAGTGATTGGTTGCTGCCTGCTGGGCGCGATACAACCTCGAAAATGGCACTTTGCCGCTGCGGCTGCGATTGCCGCTGTCTTTTTCGCATTCCTTTACCGCGATACAGCCATCGTCAACAGAATGGAGGTGCAAGTCGTCCAGTTGGTGAGCAAACTTCCGCCTAATCAGCGCGTGCTGGCCACCA
This sequence comes from uncultured Acidobacteriota bacterium, assembly GCA_963754105.1. Classification (GTDB taxonomy): domain Bacteria; phylum Acidobacteriota; class Terriglobia; order Acidiferrales; family UBA7541; genus Palsa-295. Next base: position 90,201 of record CAVWEZ010000001.1, on the reverse strand, counting down.
TCGAACCGTTTTCCGGCTCGCGAATATTGAATCAGCACATCATCGACCGTTCCTGCATCGGGCGCTGTTTTAGTTATGGCAATTACGAGCCCGGCTCCGGCGTCTTTCGCGTGCGCGCAACGCCTGGCAATCCTTACGTCCTTGACAGCTATGAGTTAGCGACAGAAACCGAAGAGGGAGACTATCTGCTGCAACCCGCCGATCTGCCGGTGTACGAGGTCTATCAATGCAGCGAGAATGGAACCGAGATCTGCATTCGCGCACTGAAAGCCGGCCAGTACAACGGCGAACCGCCAGACGAGTAAGTAGGATCTTGGATCAGTGGTAGCCTACCGCCGGACGGGTTCTGCGGTACGAGGTTCCTGGCGAGCGGTCGTTCGGGGCACCGTACGTTTTCGTCGTGCCGTAAGCCACGAGGCAATCCTCCACGCCAGCAATATTCCTACCAGGAAGGCATATTCGAGCGGTTTGCGAACGTCCGATTTTACCAGCCAATAGTAGTGAATGACGCCCAGAACGGCGGTCGCGTAAATCAGCCGGTGCAGCATCTGCCAGCGCTTCCCACCGAGGCGACGGATCGACCAGGCCGTCGAGGTGAGCGCCAGCGGAATGAGCAGCACGAAAGCAGTGAATCCCACGGTAATGAACGGGCGCTTCATCACGTCCTGCCACATGCCGGTCCAATTAAATGTTTGATCCAGTCCGATCCACGTCGAAAAGTGCAGAAACGCGTAAAAAAAAGCGAACAGCCCGAACATTCTCCGGAAACGAATCAGTTGCGGCACGTGCAGAATTTTGCGAAGCGGAGTGATCGCCAGCGTGATCACTAGAAATCGCAGGATCCAGTCGCCCGTGAAATGCGTGATGTACTTGATTGGATCGGCGGTCAGATCTTGATGAACCCCTCGCCACACCAGCCACGCCGCAGGCCCGAGGCACACCACGAAAACCGCCGCTTTCGTCCATTTGCTGGTCAGAATCTTATTCACGAAGATTCTCTAGAAGTTTTTGCGCAGGTCCATGCCGGTGTAAAGGCTTGCCACTTGGTCGCCGTACCCATTGAACATCAGCGTCGGAATTTTCTTATTGAATAACCCGAATCCCGGCCCGATACGGCGTTCCGTTGCTTGGCTCCAGCGAGGATGGTCCACATGGGGATTCACATTCGAATAGAAACCATATTCGTTGGGAGCATAAATATTCCACGTTGTGGGCGGCTGATCTTTTACGAAGCGTATTTTGACGAGCGACTTGATGCTCTTGAATCCGTACTTCCAGGGAATCACCATGCGCACCGGCGCGCCATCCTGATTCGGCAACGTCTCCCCGTACATGCCCACGCAGAGCAGCGCTAGCGGATTCATCGCTTCGTCCAGCCGTAGCCCTTCGACGTACGGCAGTTGGATTCCCGCTTGCCTGCCAAGCGGCATTTGCCTGGGATCGTAATAGCTCTCGAAAGCCACGTACTTTGCCTTGGGCGTCGGTTCGGCCAGCTTCACGATCGTGTTCAAAGAATATCCGATCCATGGCACCACGATGGACCACGCCTCCACGCAACGGTGGCGATAGATTCGTTCCTCGAGCGGCGCCAGCTTCAGAATCTCGTCCATGGTGTATTTCCGAGGCTTGGCACATTCGCCTTCCACGGAAACGCTCCACGGGGATGTCACGAAACCCTTGGAATTCCTCGAAGGGTCGTCCTTATCCACGCCAAACTCGTAGAAATTGTTGTAAGTGGTCACCTTGTCATAGGGAGTCTCGGCCTCGTTGGTGCTATAAGGCCACTTTTGAACGCCATTGAGCTTCACTGGCACGGATCCGCCCGCGCCGCCCCGAGCCAGCAACCGGGGAAACTCTTTATATCCGGCCACCGCCACACTAGTCGCGGCCAAGCCAAGCAAGAAATTCCGGCGCCCCATGTACAGAGCCTTGGGTGTCACATCCGCGTAGGTTAACTCCGGTTTTTTCTTAATAAGCACGGGGATCCTCCGTAGCGACCTTTATTGATAATACGCGCCATACAGGAGATTGGATGCCCAAAATTGCACAACGGCGTAGCAATTCGACACCTTCACGTCGCGGCCAGTTCCTTCATCAAAGCTGCCCGGAGGTGCTCCTGATGCGCCGCGCTTAGCTTGGCCCCGTTCGAGGTGAGATAAAACACGTCAATGGCCGTCTGCCCCTCCGTTTCGATCAGCGCGATCTCGATATTGCAGTTCTCCCGCGCGAGCTGCGAGCTGATTCGGTGCAGCAGTCCGAGCTCGTCCTGCGCGATCACTTCTACCAGCGTGCTCTGCTTCGAGCACTCATCGTCTATTTCCAGGCGCGTCTCCACCTTGATCTTCGGCACCGTGTTTTTTTCGGATCGCAACCGGTCACGGAGCATTCTTCCCAGATCTGCCTTTTCCAGCAGCACGTCGTGGATGCTTCCCTTGAACCTTTCCCATTCCGGCAAATTTAACTCCAGAGTCTGGAACCGGTCGGTGAAGAAAAACGTGTCCACCACAATTCCTTCGTCATTCGAGAACGCCGCGGCCTTCACGATGTTCATTCCCCACGCCGCCAGCGCACCGCACATCCGCGCAAAGAGAAACGGGCGGTCGCGCGTCACCACCGTCAGCTCGTACCAGTGACGTCCCCGCGTCAATTCCAGTTGCACGGCATCGTCGTCCAGTCTCCTGGCCATTTCCATGTGTCGGATCACATCGCTTGCCGCCTGCGTTCGCAGGTAGCGCCGAGGCAAGCCGTTCAGAAAACGATCGAGCCTTTTCCCCGCGGCCGGCGCCAGCGTCCGCAAATGATTCATCAGCTCGTCGTCGGTATCTCCGCGGAGGCGTTCGTCAACGCTTCGCATCAGAAAATTCGCGGCGCCGATATAAAGTTGCCAGATATTTTCCATTTTCCAGGGCGTGAGCGCTTCAGGGTTCACGGCCTTAATGTCCGCATACGTGAGCAGGCAAAGCATCTTCAGCCGCTCCGGCGTTACCATCCTCTCCGCGATCTGGTGGATCGTTTCAGGATCGAAGATATCTCGCCGCAAAGCCGCGCCTAGGTCCAGGTGCCGCTCGATCAGAAAGAGCACCGTATCCCGGTCGACGGCGTCCAAGTCCAGCCGCGCCAGGCACTTTTTCGCAACCTCCAGGCTGCCGGCCACGTGATTTTCCGAATTCGTGCCTTTACCTGTGTCGTGGAGCAGCAGGGTCAGATACAGCAGGTCCGGCTGTTCGAGTTCGTCCAGCAGCTCCGCAAAACCTCGATCCCATTTCGATTGCGCCTTTCGAAGCGCGTGCAGATTTTCGATAGCCACGAAGGTGTGCTCATCCACAGTGAACCGGTGCGAATAGTCCCGGATAACCAGCGAATCGATGACCGCGAATTCCGGCAGCAGCGCGGTGAGCAGGCCCAGCGAATGCATGGTCCGCAGCGCCTCGGCCGCATGGGGCGCGAGTAGAATCTCCTGCAAATAGTGCCAAAGTTCCGCTCCTTTCGGCGGAGCGGCCGCCACGGCTGGCACGAGTTCCTCTACCTGATGCTCGGTGGCCGAGCTGAGTGTCAGCCCATGGCGGGCCATGAAGCGGAACATTCGCAAGGGCAGTTCGGTATCTTCGATCGCCGCTTGCCGCTGCAGGAAAATTCTTCCATCCACCACCGCGAACTCTGCGTTGGAAAGGCGCGACCGCAGATTTTGAAATTGGCGGTAAAGAGACGGCCTTGCCGCCGGAAACTCATCGAGAAGTTGCGCGGCCACCCGGTGAATCAGTCTTGCTTGATTGAAGTAAATTCGCATCCAGTCCGATGCGTCAGGAACGTTTCCGTTCCGCACGCCAATTTTCTGGGCGGCTGCTTCATCTTGTGCGGCCCATGCCAGGCTGTTGTCGTCCCGGCCATGGCGCCAATGCAGAAAGCAGCGCACGGACGCAAGGAAATCCAGAGCGGCGTCAAACTTCAGTCGCAACGACGGCGGCAGCAGCGCTTCGCCGTCTGGCCAGGCGTTCGTTTCCTCCATGGCCGCGATCAGCGCGAGCCAGTGCGCTAGATTGTGGTCGCGCAGCCCCCCAGGACCATCCTTTACGTTCGGTTCGAGGTGAAATACCGTGTTCCCGAATTTGTTGTATCGCTCTCGGGTAAGATCCGTCAGTCGTTGAACAATCGCCCGCGATTCGCGCACTACGAGTTTCGGGATCACTTGGTCATGCAGACGATTGAAAAGCGCCCGGTCTCCTGCGAGATAGCGGCAATCGAGGAGAGAGATCGCGAACTCGACGTTGTTGGGATCGAATTTTTCGCACTCCGATAGCGTTCGGGTCGCAGGACTCAATTTCAGCCGCAGATCCCACATCTGCTGCGATAAGTCCTGAACGCCACTCTTAGCTCGCGGTTCTATTTCCGCGCCGCTCTGGAGAAATAGAATGTCGATGTCAGAGTAAGGGAAAAGACGCCTTCGTCCGAATCCGCCCAGGGCAACCAGTGCAAGATTCTTGGGGCCGTCGGCTTCGGGCGAAATCGCCGTTTTCCACAAGCGCAGCGCCAGTGAATCTACAAGATCGGCTCGGCCGCCCACGGCGGCTTGCCCGTCGCTGGTGCTCGCGAAATCCTGCTGCAGGCGCGCCGATCCCTCGGAATACAGATCGCGCAGCTCGCGCCCCGATGCGGATTGCGTTGACATGTCCCTAGTGGATACAGCTTCTTTCTAACACCGGGTATTGCTCGATTGCCTGTAGTACCAGAAGCCTAATGATTCTATGGTTTTTCGCAGGCGCGGCGAGAAAAATCTCTACCCACCCAACCGCCGATCCTGGAGGTAGCGGAGGTTGTTCCCTCAAAAAAGTTTCTAAGCGAAAAGTCGCCAACACAGATCACGCCGGATGACTCTCCGGCGCAATGTCCGATGGACCATGAATCCAGACGCGTCGACGCGAGCTATTTTTCGATGACCCCGCAGGCGATGCGATCGCCTGAGTTCCCGGACGGGTCGCTCATAAGGTCGTCGGCCTTTGCGTGAATCACCAGCGAAGTGCCGCCGTCGTGGAAGAGCGAATTCGCGCCGTCACCTAGAGTGACGTCTTTCGCAACAAGCGAGGCGCTGCCCTTGCCGTTCGCTCCTACGGTGAGATTCGGCAAGTCGCCTGCATGCGGATGCGGGTTTTCGGCATTGTTGACGCCATGGTGCGCATTCGTAGGATTGAAGTGGCCGCCGGCCGTTTTGAAATCCGGAGCGTCGCACTTTCCGACCGCATGGATATGGATTCCGTGGCTGCCGGGCGGCAATTGTTCTACTTTCACCGCAATCTTGACTCCGCCGCTACGGAGAGGAGTGATTTTCGCAGTGCCGATCTTCGTACCTTGGGCGTTCAGGATATCCGCATGCGCAGACTTAGGTGCGGAATCGGCGGCCGCGACGGTGAAGCAAATTAAAAGAAACGCTGGAATTACCAGGAAGCTGCGAGCGCGCATGATTGTCCCCTCCAGTGGGCTAGCCGGCTGGGAGCCAGCGACCCGCATTCTATCACTGCGGTAAGGTTGCAGATAGCTGTGACCTCTGAGGTCAACGCGCGATCAGTGCTTTGGAGCCACGTAGCCTTCGGGGAGCTTCGAGCCGTCGCCGAAAAAAAACTGCTCCATCTGCTCTTCCATGATTTTCTGCGCGTTGGGATCGAGGGGATTCAGTCGGAACTCGTTGAGCAGCATCTTCGAGTGGTTCACCCACATCGCCCACGCTTCCTTGGAAACATTCTCATAGACGCGCTTGCCGATCTCACCTTTCCACGGCACGCGGTCCAGCCCCGGCAATTCTCGTCCCAATTTCACGCAGTTCACCATGCGCACCGTCTGTGTGCCAGACTCGTTCTCCTCGGCCATCTCGAATGCCTCCTGAAAATCGTCTCCCCATCTTAAACGCCGTAGCCATTCGCCCGCAACTCTGCGGCCTGTTTCGAAAGGCAAGTTCCATCTTTGCCATGGGAGTTTGAAGTTGGGCGCTTTCTGACCCAGAGAGGAACAGACTCATACGGTGTCAACGATTGCGAGAAGCGACAACTCGACGAAGAAACGGCACGGCGAGAAAGTAACTCCCAAGTTTCGCTAGGTCGCCCGCAGGAGCCCTAATTGGCTCCCTTCGGAGAATTATTCGAAAGCTTCTCCGCTTCCTGGCTTCGCCGCCAGGCGTAGTAGCCGTCCAGCACTTTGAGTTTTTCGGCGTTGGGAAGCGGAATCGCTTTCGATGGATCGTTGAGATTCATTACTTCCGGCTTGGCGTTGCTGAATGCGGGCCAGGCGGGCATACCCTGTCCATTGGGATCGCCTGTCTTAGCAAAATTCACCCAGTAGGAACAAACCGTGTCGGAAACGGCCCGGTCTTCGGCACTGGGAGGCATGCTCGGCGTGAAGTTGCCAAACACGTAAGAAATTTCCGCGCCGTGCGCCGCGCCCCAGCTTTTAAATTGAGGCGTGTTGGGATAAGGCGGCCGGTGGCTGAAATAATAAACGTAAACTTTGCTCTTGCCTCTCTTCGATTCGAGCCGCGCCCAGGTCCAGGTGCCCCAGCCGAAGGTGGAATCGCGGGCGAGGTCGCGGGCGGAACGAAGCGCTTCGGCATCGGAACCCGTGGGATAGGCGGCCAATATCTTTTCCGCGTAATCGCCATAGCCGGCGTGAACGCTTTTCTCGTAAGCCGGCGCGGTGGTAGTGGCGACGAAGAGCGCGCCCTCGTCGGAATTAGTGCCGATCAGGACCGGAGTGTCGTTGTAGCGTCCTTCTTCGTAGAGGTTGTACTGGTCGCCCGGAAGGACGTAGCCATCAAGGTTCGGCCAGAAGCCGGCTCCCAAGCCAGGGGGCGAAGTCTTGATGATGGACTCGGCGCTCATCTTTCGCGCGTCCGCGATGGATTTTGCGCCGATTTTGGCGAGGAAAGCGAAACCGTTGTGCTCGGCCACGGAGAGGGGAGGCACGTTTTCGCCGGCTTCATTCGAGAAGCGCGCGGGCGCGAACGATCCGCCGCTCTCGGAGATGGCCCCCTGGAAAAGTCCCTTGGCAAGCGGCGAAGCTGCCAGCATGCTCACGGCGATTCCGCCGGCCGATTCGCCGAAAATCGTGACGCGATTCGGATTTCCCCCGAATGCGGCGATGTTGCGCTTCACCCATTCGAGCCCGGCAATCTGATCAAGCATGCCATAGTTGCCCGAGTGGCCGTGATCCTCCGCGCTCAGATCCGGAGCCGCGAGGAAGCCGAACGGCCCCAGCCGATAGGCGATGCTGACCAGCACCACGCCTTTCTTCGCGAGGTATTCGCCGTCGTACTGCCGGAGAGAAGTGCCGCCGATCGAAAAGCCGCCGCCGTAGATCCAAACCATCACCGCGAGATGATCTTTCGGAGACTTCGCGGGGGTCCAGACGTTCAGGTAGAGACAATCCTCGCTCACAGGGAGGGCGTCGAGCCCGAGCGCCGGCATCACAACGGGAACCTGCATGCATGCCGGAGCGAATTTGTCGGCTTCGTGCACGCCCTTCCACGCGCCGGCTGGCTGCGGCGCACGCCAGCGCAAGTCACCCACGGGCGGCGCCGCAAACGGTATGCCTTTGTAAACGGCGACGTCGCCTTCCATTTTCCCCTGGACCAATCCTGCTTGCGTGCGGACTGGCTTGGGCGTCTGCGCCGCCACTGCGAACGCAAATGCCAGAACGGCCAAGCATGCTGCGAACTTGAAATATTTGATGATAGTCATCATCTTTCTCCTCCGCACAGCAGCCAAACTACTTCCGACTGCGGCAAAATAACCAACTACACGGCCTTCTTGATCACTAATTCCGGGGGGCGCTTACGCGGCGTGCGCCGGCCGCGGCCGGGAAAGCGTGCCAGCGCTTCGCCGTCCCAAAGGCGAATGATGCGCTGCCGAAAAAACCATTTGCCGCCGGATTTAACGAGCTGGTCGTCGTAATAGCCCGCGAAGAGGATCGTGTATGGCGGCTCGCCCTGACATTCGGTGACGAAAACAAACGATCGCGTCGAGCACAGTTTGCTATTTCCTTTGACGAGCAGTTGGCTAATGTGGTGCTGGCGCCCCGGAAAATTCGGAACGTTCCGAAAATGCTCGGCGAACCGCCTAATATTTTCGAGGCCTTCCCAGCGGTCCGGTTCTTCGAATACCTCTTCGATGACAACCGCATCTGGAGTGAAACACGCAACAAGAGCATCCACATCTCCGGTGTCGAGCGCCCACGCATATTCCGCAAGAAGATCGTTGATCGCGATCCGGTCTTGAAGGGTGAGCGGCGTCGCTTTCAGCATGGAGATTACTTGGTCCGTGGCGCAGCGGACTGCCTGCGGTCCCTGTGAAGCGGCCACATCTTGAAAAACTCGGCGTGCAAGATGAGGAATGGGAAAGTCACCGCCAGCAGCGCCGATGCAAGCCAAATCTCAAAATCGTAGGCGGGCGGGCCCGGATTCACCTTGCCGGTTACTAGCGGGGCGAGGGCTGCATAAATTTCCGCGAGAACCGTTCCGATTGCAGCGGATGCAATTACATTCAGAACGCCCTTCAGCGGCTGAGTCAGTTTGCCGAATAGCGATCCGTGCATCATATTCAAAACGATGATCGTGCCGAAGACGAAAGGTATGGGAACGCGAACCATAAACGAGACCACATCCATTTTCACCAAGTACACGCCGATATAGAACGCGAGGCCTCCGATCACCAGAATCGTGATGGTCCATACAAAGCCCAGGAGAGGCTGCTTCATCAACGCCGGAGACTTCGTGAAAGGCCACATATCGAAATTGAGTGACACGAACATAACCGCGATCGCGGTGATGTAAAACACCAGCACGTCCCAGGCATTGAATATTCCGTGGGGGTCAAGTGCAGGCACATAAACGGGCGCACCACGCATAAAGCCGTAGTTGAACAACAAGCGGAACAGCAGATAGTTAATCAGGTAGCAGGCCACAAGCATGGCAAGCCCGGCCGTAACCGGATTCTTGATCAAGCTGGTGAAAGGCCAGCCACCCCACATGATGGCGAGCCAGAACGTAATGACCACCGATGTGATGATGCACATGGCCAGCATCGGCGGAGGCGGATTGACGCCACCACCGACGGTCAGGAAGTGGACCACGGCGACAACCGCTCCAACGGCCAGAGCCAGCAGCGTCAACAAAATTCCCTTGACCGGCTGGGGACGAGTCGCGGCAAATGCAGGATAGTTACCGCCCCACGTTACCGAGATCACAATTTCCATGGGGATGAAGCAAATGGTCAGGAAGGCAACCCAGTTGGCGAATATGGGGAACGTAAACAGCGCGATGAAACCAAGCGAGACGGCAATTACTAGAAACGAGGCGGCGATTCCAAGTCCCGGTTGCTTCACTCCAGCCTCCTTCTTCGACGCGGTGAATCAAGACTTCAATATCCGACGGTGAATCGCTCGCGATGATGCTGCGGGCGCTCGAGCTCGTCGATCATAGCCATGGCGTAATCCTCAAGAGAGATTTTGCTGGCGCCTTTCTCATCGAAGAGCAGGTGATCCTTGCCCAGGCGAAACTTGCCGGTACGCTCGCCCGGCGCAATCTGTGAGGAGGGCGCGAGAAAAATCCAATCGAGACTCGGTTCTTGTTGTAGCAAATAGTACAGCTCGCGGGTTCCGCGGATACCGGGTTTATAGGGTTCGTACTCTTTCGGGAATGCCGGTGAATCGAGAAACTCAATGCCCTCCGCCGTTTTCAGGCTGGCCGCGCCGCCGACGCCGAGGAATCGCTTGACGCCGGATTTCTTCACCGCGGCGACGATCGACTTGTGTCCCTGCACGAACTTGTCATAAACCTCTGCTCCGGCGACACCGCGGCCGGGATTGAACGAGCTGATGACCGCGTCGTGGCCGGCGAGCAGACGCGCGAGATCGTCGGTCTGAAGCACGTCGAGCTTTTTGACGGTAAGATTCTTGCGCGGCTGGAGTTTTTCAGGATTGCGAACGATCGCCGTGACGTGATGGCCGCGCTCAAGGGCCTCGGCGAGAATTTTCGAGCCTACGAAGCCGCTAGCTCCAATAAGTGCGATTTCCATGAAAATTTCCCCCCAAAAGATGTGGTGAGCGCCTGCTAAACTCGTTTGCGAAAAGACCCACTGTTTCCGCGCACTGTCACGCAAGCCAGTTCATGCAACTGATGACGATTGACAGGTTCAAAGAACGGCGGGATTGTACACCTTCATAAGCCTGGGATTCACGGAGATATCGCATGACAGAGAACGCGCCCTTTGGGTCCGCACAATCGCTGCTGCACGAGCCTAAACTCGAATTCGCTTTCGAAGTTCGCCTGCGTTTCACGCGCGTGCAGAACATAGCGAGCATGCCAACTGGCGCGGGGCGCGGAGCAGTTTACGTGGATAGCGGTGAATTTGTTGGCCCGCACCTGCGCGGAAAAGCCGTGCCGAATAGCGGCGGAGATTATTCGCTGTTTCGCCCCGATGACGTGCTGGCGTTTGACGCGCGCTATATGCTGCAGGAAGACGATGGCACCCTGATCATGCTATACAACCGCGGATATCTCTGGGGCCGCAAGCCGGATACGATGGAGCGACTGCGCGCGATGGCGTTCGCGGGAGGCCCCTCGGTCGATCCCTCGGAATACTACCTGCGCGCTTTTCCGACCTTCGAGGTTGAAGCAGGCAAGCACGACTGGCTGATGCGCTACGTTTTCGTCGGCATCGGCGAGCGCAAGCCAGACGGCAATCTGATCCGCTATTACGCGTTACTATAGATGCCGCGTCCAATCGAGAGGGATGATCAGACGGGACTCGCCCGAGGCCGAGGATATTCCACTGAGTATGGTAGGCTGGTCCTTCGCGGAATGCTTGGCGCGCGGGCAGGCGTATCGGACCTTCCTCGGGACCAACTTTCCGCAGCGATCCCCAGCGAGAATCCACGGAGAAGCCCATGAGCGCCCCTGCAACTGAAGTCGCCGAAATGCCCCGACCCGATAAATACTTTTGCGAAACTCCCAATGAGCCCTGCGCCATCGTGATGTTCGGCGCCTCGGGTGACCTTGCAAAGCGCAAGCTGCTGCCCGCACTTTACGACTTGGAGGTCCATTCTTGTCTGGCGCCGCGTTTCCGCTTGCTCGGATTTGCGCGTACGGAAATGGGCGACGACGAATTCCGGCGCAAGATCGAAGATGGATTGCCGAAGCCTTCTGATGGGTCGCGCGCTGTCGACAAGCGCGAAGATTTCCTGAACCAGCTTCACTATTTCACCGGGAACTATGACGACCCCGAATCCTACCGGCGTCTCGCCGGCCGTCTGGACGAACTCGATCGCCAAGACCAGCTCGCGGGGAACCGGCTCTTTTACCTGGCCACACCTCCCGATGTATATCCGCACATTATCGAGCAGCTGGGCCGCGCCGGACTTGCGAAACCAAAGAGCGGCGAATCGTGGACGCGCGTGATTATCGAAAAGCCTTTCGGGCACAACGCCGAGTCGGCTCGAGAGCTAAATGCAAAGGTGCTCGGCGTGTTCGAGGAGTCGCAGGTCTATCGCATCGACCATTACCTTGGCAAAGAAACCGTGCAGAACTTGCTGGTCTTTCGCTTCGGAAACGGAATTTTCGAGCCGCTGTGGAACCGCAATTACATTGACCACGTTCAAATCACGGCGTCGGAATCGCTAGGCGTGGAGCGCCGCGCGGCGTTTTACGAATCGGCTGGCGCGATGCGGGACATGATCCAGAGCCACGTGCTGCAGCTCACCTCTTTGGTCAGCATGGAATCGCCCGTGCGATTTGACGCCACGGCGGTTCGCAACGAAAAAATCAAAGTTCTGCAATCGATCCGGCCGTTTAAGGCCGATACCATTTCAACTTCGGTGGTGCGCGGTCAATACGGTCCCGGAATCATCGACGGAAAAGCGGTCCCCGGATACCGCCAGGAACCAGGCGTGAAACCCGATTCCGCGACGGAGACGTTCGTGGCCTTGAAACTGTTCGTCGATAACTGGCGCTGGAGCGGCGTGCCATTTTATTTGCGATCCGGCAAACGCCTCGCTCGGTCGAAGGCCGAGGTCGCCATTCGTTTCAAGCGAGCGCCGCACATGGTTTTTCAGGGCGAAAGGGCGACGCCGAATTCTCTGGTCCTCAACATACAGCCCGACGAAGGCATCTCGCTTTGTTTCGGCGCAAAGTCGCCCGGCTCGCAGATGCACATTCAGCCGGTAACCATGGATTTCCAATATCGGCGGGCATTCGGCGCAGGCTCACGCGAAGCCTATGCGACGCTGATCAACGATTGCATTCGCGGCGACGCCACGCTTTTCGATCGCGCCGATAGCGTCGAGGCGGCGTGGGCGTTGGTGGATCCGATTCTCGAAGCGTGGAAGAACTCGCCCCCGTCATTCCCGAACTATGCGGCGGGAAGCCGGGGGCCAAAAGAAGCGGATGATCTTGTCGCCACCGAGGGACAGCGCTGGTGCGAATTATGACGCCCATCGTGTCCAGAAAATCCGATCAATCGGAGTTTAGGCATTTGTGGGAGCGAGGATGATTCTTGCCGGCGATATAGGCGGGACGAAGACCAACCTCGGTTTATTCGACGCCCCGCAAGGCGCGCTGGTCAAAGTTACCGACAAACGTTATATCAGCCACGAGCACACGGGCCTCGATGAGATCGTCAAAGACTTCGTCTGCGGCACCAAGGCGAAGATCACCGCCGCGTCGTTTGGAATTGCCGGGCCCGTGGTGGACAATCGCGTTCACACCGGCAACTTGCCGTGGATTATCGACGGCGCGACTCTAGCGAAGGAGTTGGGACTGGAGCGCGTACGCCTGCTGAACGATCTGGAAGCGACGGCATACGGCGTCAGCATGATGCAGCCGATCAACCTCGAGAGGATTTACGCGGGCGTGCCGGCCCAGCAAGCGCATCGAGCGGTGATCGCCGCGGGTACGGGATTGGGGGAGGCCGTTCTTTTCTGGGATGGCACGAAACACCTGCCTATGGCCACCGAAGCCGGTCACGCCGATTTTGCTCCGCACACCGATCAGCACGCCGAGCTTTGGAAATTCATCAAGAGCCGCAACGAATTCGCGAGCACTGAAATGGTGCTTTCCGGCAGAGGCTTTCGGACCATCCACGAATTCCTGAGCCCCTCGGTGCGACATCCGAGTTTTGATGATCCCACAGCCGATCCCGCTCGGGAAATTACGCAACAGGCCCTCGCGGGACAGTGTCCCGTGTGCATCGCGACGCTGGATTTGTGGGTGGAAATTTACGGCAGCGAAGCGGGAAACCTGGCGGTGCGAAGCGTGGCGCGCGGAGGAATTTACGTGGCCGGCGGCATCGCGGTGAAGATATTGCCGAAGCTGAAAGAAGGAAAATTTGTCGCGGCCTTCAAAAACAAAGAAAAGATGGCCTATTTCCTCGAGCAGGTTCCGATTCACGTAATTCTCGACGAAGAGTGCCCGCTAAAAGGCGCCGCCTACGCGGCGTGGAAGGGTTTGTAAAACGATCCTCGCACGCCGCGCAGTGACTGGTTACTCGCCCCTCAGGCCCATTTGTCGATTGACACGCTGGTGACGTGGCTGAAATCCCCGCCAGCCCAGTAGGTGTTGGTCTCGCCTCCGAGCACGATGATCTCAACCGAAGATTTCGGGTTGGGAACGGGCGGCGCGCCCGGACGGCCGCGGCGGTAGAAGCGCTGGAATGGAATCTCGCCGTCGCCCATCTTCAGATACGAGGCGTAAGGCTCCACGCCCGCTTTCGCCTGCTCAAGCTCCTTCCGATGCGTATCCCAGTAGAGCCATGCCGGCGTCTTCGAGTTCTTCGACCAGTAGTCGCTCAACTCTTCCTTCGAGTTGAATCCCTTTTCCTTCGCTTCGCGGGCGACGGTCGGATCGAGCAGTAGCGTGGCGGCGCTGATGCCGAACGAGAAGAAATGCGTCAGCCAGTTGTTGATCAGTTCATGGTAAGGCATGTTGGGGAACCATGCGACGTTGTTCAGGCTCCAGCCGCTGAAGACGCTGACCACGCTGTCGTTCGGCTTGAAGCCTTTCTGCACGTGGAACGGTTTCCAGCCGTCCGGAAGCTTGTTTTCCGTTTCTGCGATGCAGATGTTGTTGTAGTTGAAGTTGGTTCCCAGGGTGCCCATGTAGCTGAGTCCGGGCATGCCGCAGCCGCCGAGGTTTTTCGAAAGGATCGTCCATGCGCGGCCAATCACAGCATTGGGCTCGGCGAACGGACCCATCGCGCCGATGCCGTAGTTCATCTTGATCTGGTCGGAGATGGGGCCATTCAGCAGCAGCATGCGCGAGAATGAGGACGTGGAACTGAACAGCGCAGGCTGCCCGGTTGAGGCGATGGCCAAAATGACGGGCAGGTACTCTGGGCGCGCCCCGGCCATGACGGCATTGATGGCCACATGTCTGACCGTGAAGGACCACGACGGTTGAGCTCCGCGGGCGGCGCTCAACGTGCCGATAACCTCGTCAGGCTTGTGGCTCGTGCCCTTGAGCATCGCTTGCACCTTTTCTTCGGTGGGAAGGATGATGGGCATGAAGTCGGTCATGTTGTTATCGAGGTAGATCCGCTGGAGATTCTCCGGCGTGTCCACGTAGGTAGCCGGGCCGATGTCCGGGGTTACCATGCCGCTCTTTTGCTCTTCGGCCGTAAGCGGCTTGGTGAGCGCGTCTATGATTTCCGGCATCAGAGGCTTGTTAGTGACGGGGTCGTTTCCTTCCAGCACAGCGTACATCTCCGCGTCGGTCTTGTTGGTCATGGGGTGAGGGAGGAAGCAGATGCGCTCGTCGGGCATGCCGCGGCTGGCGGCATTTGACTTCGCGAGATCCTTGAAGGCGATCGTAACCAGGGGGGCGGTGGGGAGCCCCATCTTCTCAACTTGTGCGCAGTGACCGACGGTCGCTGGTGTGCAGGTGCTTCAATGGCCGTACGCCATGATCATGGCGTTGCCGCTGGCTTTCATTTCCGCCATTAGCTTGGGGTCATCATCGAAATACGACCCACCTTTCAGGCGGTACACCGTCTTCACGCTGGGCATATTCTTCTGGAACCAGATGGCGATCTGGTTCAGGAAGCGATCGGCACCGGCGAAGCCGTCAGACACTAAGAAAATCGTCTTACCGTCAAGGCTCGAAAGGCGGGGCGCCATGGGAATGAGCTGAATCGGGGGCGGTAAGCCCTTAGGATTTACGACTTCCAATTTCGCGTCCTTGAGGACGGGATTTTTGGGCGAATGTTTTGGTTCGCCGATGGCGGGGCTTGATGCCGCCAAAACAGCCGGAGAAATTCCGAGCAAAGACAGGATCTTGCGCCTATTGATCTTCACGGTTTATCCTCACTTCCGGGTCCTGGGTAATAGACCGCTCGTTCGTCATAAAGGTTACATATTACAACTATTTGCGCCTGCCGAGAGCATCAGGGCAGAGCAAACGCGTAGATTGCGTTACCGTACGTCGGAGTGCGCATGTTCGGTACTTCCTTGCTCAGCTCCGGGCACATGGGGAATTTTGAGAGGTGGGGATAACCAGCTAATTCGCCAAAAATAAACTAAGGGCTGCAAATCTCGCCGCACGCCGCCGCGCAAATAGTTTTAGCCGCTGTATCTCTGCTCCTTGAACGGGTCGCCATACATGTTGTAGCCATTTTCTTCCCAGAAACCCGGCGTGTCCTCCTCCATGAATCGAATGCCGCGCACCCATTTCACGCTTTTCCAAGCATACAGATGCGGCACCACTAGCCTCACCGGATAGCCGTGCTCGGCAGGCAGCGGCTCACCATTGTGCTTCAGTGCGAAGAGGGTCGTCGGCCGCATCAGATCCTCGAGCGGCACATTC
This sequence comes from uncultured Acidobacteriota bacterium, assembly GCA_963754105.1. Taxonomy (GTDB): domain Bacteria; phylum Acidobacteriota; class Terriglobia; order Acidiferrales; family UBA7541; genus Palsa-295. The sequence continues at coordinate 74,369 of CAVWEZ010000001.1, read as the reverse complement.
GACGTGTAATCCTGTTCCGCGAGCACCATCACATATTTTGCTTCCGGCTTCACCACTGCCAGCTTCATCACTTCAGTAAACGGCACGCCTTCCCAGCGCACATCGAACCGGCTCCATCGAGTCACGCAGTGCATGTCGGCTCTAACTTCCTTCATCGGCAGCCGAATGAGTGCCTCCCACGTGATCCGCACCGGCTTTTCAACCAGCCCGGTGATTCTAAAATCCCACTTCTGCGGGTCAAAATGCGGCACAGTGCCGGCATGAAGCACCGGCCACTTCAGCGTAGCCGATTGTCCGGGCGGCAGGCGCCCAGCCTCGCGCATCGCCCGCTCCAGTTGTTTTCGTTCCGATCCCTCGCCAAAGATCATCCGAACTCCTCCGCCTCCGCAACCCTCTAGCGAAAGCTAGCAGTTTCGCTCCAACGAGGCAATCCCGGCATCTGGTGGAAATCGCGTATGCTATGATGCCGGATTCGGACGCAGCACAAATCACATCATGGAGCCTCCATTTGGCCGCGCGCATTCTCAATGGCAACGCGATTCGAGATCAAATCTATGCCGAGCTGCAGGCGGAAATCGCCACCCTGGTGGCGGAGGGAATCCGGCCTGGGCTGGCCGCCGTGCGTGTGGGCGACGATCCTGCATCGAAGCTCTACGTGAATAGCAAGGTCGCCGCGTGTGAAAAATTAGGTCTCGCGAGCTTCTATCTCACGCCGCCCGCTTCGACCACCACTCAAGAATTGCTCGCTCAAGTCGATGAATTGAATCGTAGGGACGATGTGGATGGAATTCTCGTGCAGATGCCTCTGCCCAAGCAGATTGACTCCAAGAAAATTCTCGACGCCGTCGTTCCTGAGAAGGATGTCGATGGTTTTCATCCCGTTAATGTCGGCAATCTGGTCGCCAACCGCCCGGCTCTTGTGGCCTGCACGCCGGCGGGCGTGATGGAAATTCTCCGCCGCAGCGATATTCCGATCGAAGGCGCAAATGCCGTGGTGATCGGACGCAGCGATATCGTGGGGAAACCGATGGCTCTGCTGCTGCTTCACGCCAATGCGACCGTCACGATATGCCATTCCAAAAGCAAGGACCTACCCGGCATTGCGCGCCGCGCCGATATCATCGTAGCAGCCATCGGAAAAGCGGCGATGGTGACGCCGGATTTCGTGCGCCCCGGCGCCACCGTGATTGACGTGGGCCAGATCGTGGTGAAAGACGCAGCCGTGGCCGAGCGAATCTTTGCCAAGTTTCCCGCGAAGCTCGAATCCTTTCGCGCGAAAGGCTCCATTCTCGCGGGTGACGTTCATCCGGAGGTCATCGAAGTTGCGGGCGCTTACACTCCCGTGCCCGGAGGCGTCGGCCCGCTCACTATCGCCATGCTGATGAGCAACACCGTGAAGGCCGCTCGCATGCGGCGCGGCTCGCGCGTTCCAGCGGCCGCGTCCTCGCACCACTAATGCTACGCGCGGGGCTCACCGGCGGAATCGCATCGGGCAAATCGACGGTAGCTGGGTTCCTCCGCGACCGCGAATATCAGGTTCTCGATGCCGACGCGCTGGCGCACGAATTGCTCGAGCCGGGGCAAGATTCCTACGAAGAAGTTGTGCGCGAATTCGGCTCGGAAATTCTCTCTCCCGCCGGCGTCGTCGACCGCCGGAAACTCGGCGCGATTGTTTTTTCCGATGCGGAGAAGCGCGGACGCCTGAACCAGATTCTTCATCCGCGCATTCACGACGTTGTGGTGAAGTGGTTTGAGGCGCTCGACCGCTCGGGCGGCCCCGAAATAGCCTTCGAAGAAGCGGCGCTCATTCCGAAGCCGGCGCGCAGCGCGACCTCGATTGCGTGATTGTCTGCTGGTGCCGCCCCGAGCAACAGCTCGAACGTTTGAAGGAACGCGGATTCTCGCGGCAAGATGCGGAACTCCGCATCGCCGCTCAGATGCCCATCGACCAAAAGCGCAAACTCGCCGACGAGGTGATCGACTGCTCGCGCTCTCTCGAAGATACCGAACACCAACTCCTCCTGCTCCTCGAAAAACTGAAAAAATGGCCCGCCTACGGAAGGAATACCGCCTAAGTCCGCGTCTACTTTGAACCTGCCCTACGAATTATGGCCGTAAAATCGTAGACTACACTCGAGTGCCGCTGAGGAGATTGGAAGCTACCATGAAAGACTTCCATCGAGGCTTGATGAAAGTTCTTTTGGCGGTTTGCTGCATTCTCGGTTGCGTCGGCGCGATGTTTGCCCAGCGCGCGTTCCGGCAATACCCTTCCGTCGAATATGGCGACTCCACGCCGCTGCCCCCAGACTGGCAGCGACCCGGCGAATGGGCTTTCGCCCGTCTGATGTACCCGCCCGGCCCCAATGACGGTTACCGTGGGCGTTTCGATGGCGATTGGCGCGAAGGTATGTCGCTGTGGACGCAGGATGGGCCGCCGGCCGATCGCGATTTTGCCGCAGCGGTCCGGCGCCTTACGCGCGTCGACGCGCGATCGGTGGAGCAGGACGTGAATCTCGATGATGGGAACGAGGTCTACAATTGGCCGTGGCTTTACGCGGTGCAGGTCGGCGAGTGGGGACTCACTCAACATCAGGCGGATGTCTTGCGGGACTATCTGTTGCGTGGCGGCTTCTTCATGGCCGATGATTTTCACGGCGCGTACGAATGGCAGATGTTTTTGAAACGCATCCGGATGGTTTTTCCGGATCGTCCGATCGTCGAGATCCCGAATAACGATCCGATCTTTCACACGCTATACGATCTCGACGACCGCTATCAGATTCCCGGCGCCGAGCATCTGGGAACCGGCTACAAATATCCCGGATTATCCGCAGGGCCCTGACGATGGAAAGGGAGCGCACTGGCGCGCCATCCGCGATGACAAAGGGCGCATCATGGTCGCCATCTCCTTCAATTCCGATATCGGAGATTCATGGGAATGGTCGAATCGGCCCGAATACCCCGAGCGTTTTTCCGATCTCGGTTTCCGCATCGGGATCAACTACGTCGTCTATGCCATGACACACTGACGTCCTTGCAGCCGAGTCCGCGGTAGCAGTGGGGAGGCTTACACTTTCTCTTTCTCATCGAGGATGCGATTGAGCGGTCGAATCTGTCTAACTCGCGGGGCGTTTTGGTTCCGTGAAGACGGGCGATGCGGCGGGCGCCGCGGGCCTGTAGAATTCGCTCCACTCTTCCCAAACCCTGGCGCGCTGGTCATATGTCAGTCCAAACCACGATTCGGCAAGATCGCGCACTCGTTCCAGAGCCGACTGCATTTCCGCCTGCTTCCGTTTCATCGTGTCGCTGTCGGCGTCCGAGGGAACCCGGATCGGCGGCGCCACAAACATCACTGCATCCGTGAAGGGGTAGGGAAGTTGAAACAGATCCCACGACTTCTGGAACGTATGCGCGCTTTTCAGAGCAATATGAAATACGGAGATCGGGCGTCCGGTTCGGCGCGCCAGAATCACGGGGCCCGGCTTCGCCACGTACCGCGGACCGCGAGGACCATCGATCGTGAATCCGACGTGCCGTCCTGCCTCGAGGCTGCGCGCCATCGCTGTGAGGCCTTCGATCGCGCCGCGCGACGAACTTCCCTGCGCTGTTCCGAATCCTAGCCGCTCGATCACCCGCCGCGTCCACTGGCCGTCAAAGTTGACTGTGTTGAGCACCACGATGCCGCGATTCCTCCAAATCCACGCCGCCGGCAAAATGCAGCGATGCCAAAAAACGCCAATTCCCGGCTCGCCGGCATCGCGAATTTGGACGGCGTTGTGCACCCCAACGATCTCAAAGCGCAGTGTCGGACCAAGCAGACGGATCACCCAGTACGCCGCCCAAGCGAACACCGGAATCTCCATCCTTCGCCAGCGCGAAAGCCGCGGTATGGGAACGCGCACCTCCGAGCCAGGATTGTGGCCCTTTGGTAACGCACCGGGGTTCGAGACGTTGTCCATTGCGGTATAGTATAGCGGTCTCCGTGAGCTTCAAGTTTCAATTCGCGCTCGGCAGCGCGACGCCCTCCGCGCCTATGCGCTCGGCCCTGGCGATTCTCGCTCTTGCCCTTCTTTGGCTCAGTCCGGCGGTTGCTCGTGCCCAGGATGCGCCGCCCGGCGCCGTGGGCCGTGTGCAAGGCCAGGACATTTCCGTAGAAAACGGAACCGCCGCGAACAACGGCACGGCTCGCTCGGCGCCTAGCATTTACGTCCTGAATGGCAGTATCGTCACCGTGCACTCGGCAAAAGCGCGAATGACGATTTTCGCCGGGGGCAAAGTCGACATATGCGGTCCTGCCAAGTTCACCGTGCTGCTTTCGGGCGACGCAATAACGCTGGCGCTCAATTTTGGACGGGTGCGGGTGAGTCTGCCCGCGAAGACCACGCTCCGCGTTTTCACTCCCACGATCATCGGGACACCGCTCGATATCAACGGCGGTTCGCGCGACGTGACAGTGGGCCTGAATCTCGATGATTCGCTCTGCGTGCTCGCAACCAGTGGCGCGATCCAGCTCGCAAATCAATTTTCCGATGAAAAATTGATTGTGCCTCAGGCGGGCGAATTCTTCTTGAGCGCAGGAAGGCTGGTTCCCGTCGCGGGCACCCCGGGAAGCTGCCAGTGCTTCGCCGACGAGCCGCGGCCCGCTGCGCCTCCGCCGGAACCGATTCCCGAAACAGCGGTGGCCATTCCCCCCCTACCAATTACCGCACCGGCCGCGATTTCTCACGCTGAGGAGCCGCCAGCTGAAATGAAACCGGCAGCCGAGCCCAATATCGAATACAGCATGCTGGCCCACGGCAATGAAGAGCACCCCATTGAGCGGCCGGTAGACGATGAAGTTCCCTCAGCTCCGCCCACCTCGATGCCGATATACACCGTGGTCCTGCCGCCGCTGGTTTTTTCGGCGAGCGAGCCCGCTCCACCGCCTGACCCGGGACCGCCGATGGCGCTGCTAATCCGCGAGGCGCAAGTGTCGCCGGACTGGCAATTTTCCGGCCATGTGGCTGCGCCGGAATTTGCAACCGAATTGCAGCATGCACTGGGAGAAAATGCGCAAGTGCCGCCCAAAACACCACGCCCGGAAAAGGCCAAAAAGAAGCACGGCTTTTGGGGCTCACTTCGAAGGCTCTTCGGCGGAGGCGATATGGAAGCCAAAGCCGAGTAGCAAGAACCTCGCAACATTTACATGCCTTCGTAATTCGGTCCGCCGCCGCCCTCGGGTGGAACCCATTCGATAATTTGGTAGGGATCGGCAATGTCGCAGGTTTTGCAGTGGACGCAGTTCGCGGCATTGATCTTCAATTTTGGCGCGCCCTGCTGCATCACCATCTCGTAAACAGCAGCGGGACAAAAATACTGGCACGGATTGCCGAATTCGCGCACGCAGCGGTCACTGCAAATACTGGGGTCGAGAACGATCAAGTGGCAGGGCTGATTCTCGTCGTGTCGCGTTCCGGAATGATAGACGTCCGTGAGGCGGTCAAACGTAAGCCGGCCATCGCCTTTGAATCGCGTCGATTGGTCCACGAGCGCGGCGTCGCGATGGAGCTTTGTGTATTCCGTGTAGCCGGCCCGGGCGCGCATCGGGTCGACTAAGCCGCGCCCGCCGCTGACGAATTGCAAGCCGGCGTAGACCAGCCCTTTCCATAAGCCGTCGTGAAATCCTTGATGAAAATTTCGGACGAACCATAGCTCTTTCTTCAGCCAACTCTGTTCCAGTTTTGTCTCGTATGCGGAAAGCTTCGCCGCCGAAGTATCTCCGGCGCAAAGCGCCTCATAAATCGTCTCGGCGGCGAGCATTCCGCTTTTGATCGCGGTGTGAATTCCCTTCAGGCGCTGCGAATTCAGCAGGCTGGCCGAGTCGCCGATGATCAGGCCGCCGTCGAAATAGCTGCGCGGCCTTGAATACCAGCCGCCGTAGGGAACCGTTTTCGCGCCGTAACGAACAAGGGTGCCGCCCTCCAGAATCTTTTTCACGAATGGATGCGTTTTAAATTTTTGAAACGCCTCATGGGGATCGAAGAGCGAATTGTGGTAATCAAGCCCGACGACGATTCCGAGGGATACCCGATTGTCGCGCAGGCCGTAAATCCATCCGCCGCCGTATAAATCCGAAGTGAGCGGCCAGCCAAGCGTGTGCGCTACATAGCCGGTATCGATGCGGCCCGGCTGCACGTCCCAGAGTTCTTTAATCCCGAGACCGTAAACCTGGGGATTGAGACCGTCCAGCTTCAGATGGGAAACGAGGCCTTTGGTAAGCGAACCCCGCGGGCCTTCCGCGAGCACGGTGACTTTCGCGCGCAGCTCATAGCCGGGCGTGAAGTTGTCCTTGGGCGTACCGTTTTTGTCGACGCCTTTGTCTTCGGTCAAGACACCGGCGATCCCATTTTTTTCGTAGAGCGGTTCGCGACCGGCAAATTGCGTGAAAACGTTCACTCCTTTTTTTTCGACAAGCCCGCCGAGCCACTTCACGAGCTTGTTAAGCGAAATCACGTAGTTCCCATGGTTGGCCAGCGGCGGCGGAGTGATGGGAAGTTTGTAGGAATTGCGTTCGGTGAAATAGTAGGCGGCGTCACCGGTGACCGGCGTGTCGAGCGGCGCGGTTTTCTCAAAGTCCGGAACAAGTTCCCGGAGCGCGCGCGGATCCATGATCGCGCCGGAGAGCTGATGCGCGCCAATCTCCCGCGCCTTTTCGAGGACATAGATATTTTCGCAGGAAAGCGCGGGGGATTTTTTCTCCGCTGTGTGGCGGTCGATCAGGTTCGAGAGGTGGAGCGCGCAGGAAAGGCCCGCCGGCCCAGCGCCCACGATCAGGACGTCTGCCTCAAGCTTTTCGCGTTCAGTGGTCACGGGCGGGACCCAAAGGCAGGAAATAAGGCCGCTCGATTCTGTGACGGGTAGCCGTGACATGCACCTTGTGTTTTCAGCGAGTTACATCGAGTTCTACTCGGCACCAGTGTCGACCAGAATCGCGAGTTTCTCGTGGCGAATCGATGGACGCCCCTCTTCCTTTTCCTCGTTTTCGACCCGATCTCTCCGAACATCTAAGGGTCTCCTTTCCGGCTCAGGTTAGCACCGTAAAGGGGCGTTGCAAGCGATGGTTCCTGTGGACTTGACTGGCGGGCGGCTGCGATGGCCGTAGCGCCCGGCTCTTAGGCTGAGGCGCCTGAGAGGCGGGGTTTCATGCCGAAGGGCTGAAGCTCAGGCGGAGCGTCTAGATCGGCGGAGATGCCGGGGAGCTGATCGAACGGAACCGTCTTGAGGAAGGATTTCAGAAGGACTTCGGTTTCCCGCAAGCAGGTGCTGAAATCATAGTGGAGGCCATCGAGAGTCGTCCAGCAATCGCCGGGCTGCACGGACAGGCCCGCGGAGATATCGCCGGCGGCGTCCTGAAACTCACGTTCGAGGTGCTGGATCGTTTCGGAAAGAATCCGCAACTTGTGAAAAAACCGGGATCGGCTGCGGAAAAGCACGTGATGAACGATTCCATTCCAGGAAGCGGCGCTCTGTCCTGTATTGCCGCGAAAGAATTTCGCATTCAGGGGCGCCACAGCGGGAAGCCGGCGGGCGCCACGTCCGCGAGCAGAAAGAGTCTCACAAAATGAAATCAGGGAGGACGCGAGGCGATCCAGGAGATCGGCGGTGATCGAAACCTGCTGGCGGGCGCAGACAAGCTCGCCGCGCGCGCGCAGCGAAAGAGCATCGTCCAATGCGACGCTCATCATCGCATACGTGCATTCCCATCTCCGAACGACCGCCTGAAAGACCACGTTTTTTTCGCGCGGCAGAGCCATTATCCAATCGTCCGATACACTGCCGTGCACGAAGAGCCTAGGCCGCCACCCCAGAGACAAGACCGCCCCCAAGAAAGCTAGCGGAGTATACCACCTGTTGCAAGTGAGGACCGCCCGTAGGCCTTGGGCATGTCGTTTGTATCATGTGGCACAGCCACTCTTGGCTGTGGCTTACCGACTGCCTCGACTTACGCGCGCAGGCAAGAGTGTCTGCACCACGAAAGGACTGTGATAGGCAAACTGAGTCACTGCCCAGCGCCCGGTTTTCTTGACGCTTGGAGAAGGGGACCATTATACTGCGGCACAGCTCGCCATCGGCGTCCTCCGCTGCTGAAAGGATCTTTTCTTTGGAATTTGAACCTCTTGACCAGTTCACGCAGCGCCGCAAGAAACTGAGCGAAATCGAATCCCTTGGTCATGCTCCTTATCCGCATAAGTTTGCGCGCTCGCATACACCGAAAGAGGTCAGCGAGCGGTTTGGGAAGCTGACGGCCGAGGAGCTGGCGGCGAAAAGCACGCCGGTGCGCGTGGCCGGGCGAATCGTCGCGCTGCGGCCGCACGGAAAAGCGGGGTTCGCGCACATTGCAGGCGACGGCGGGCGAATTCAAGTCTACGTGCGCTTGGACGTAATCGGCGAGCAGGCTTTCAAGCTTTTCCAGCTTCTGGATTTAGGCGACATCGCGGGTGTCTCCGGCAACTTATTTCGCACCAAGACAGGCGAGCTCACCATACGTGTGGAGGGGCTGAAGCTGCTGAGCAAGGCACTGCTGCCACTGCCGGAAAAGTGGCACGGCTTGGCCGACGTGGAAATGCGCTATCGGCGGCGCTATCTGGACTTGATCGTGAACGAGCGCGTGCGGGAGATTTTCCTCCGGCGGGCGCAGATCATTCGCGAGCTCCGGCGGTTTTTTGACGAGCGCGGCTACGTGGAAGTGGAAACGCCGATGATGCATTCGATCCTGGGAGGCGCCACCGCGCGTCCTTTCGTGACGCATCACAATACTTTTGATATGGATCTTTATCTTCGGATTGCGCCGGAGCTTTATTTGAAAAGGCTGGTCGTGGGCGGCCTCGATCGCGTGTATGAAATCAATCGCAATTTCCGCAACGAGGGAATCGACGCGATACATCAGCCCGAATTCACGATGCTGGAGTTCTATCAAGCCTATAGCGATGCGGACGAGTTGATGGATCTGACGGAGGAATTGTTGCGCGAGCTGGCCGAAAAAATCTGTGGCGGCACGAAGGTGCCATACGGCGAGGTCGAAATCAACTTTGGTAAGTTTGGACGACTTTCTATGCGTCAGGCGATCTGCAAATACTGGCCGGCCTCGGCCGGCGCTGCGCCGAACGAAACGGAGCTGTCTCAAAAGGGCGGACCACGAGCGATCGCCGAGCGTTATAACCGTTTCGCACAGGGTGGAGCAGCGGAACCGATCCACGGTATTCAAAGCTTTTCCGATGGCGAATTGACGGGACAGCTTTTCGAATCCGTCGCCGAAGGACATTTGAATCAGCCTACATTTATTTACGATTTTCCCACCGACATTTCACCGCTATCGAAGCAGAAGCTGGACGATCCCTCGCTGACCGAGCGGTTCGAGCTGTTTATCGCGGGCATGGAGATCGCCAATGGATTTTCGGAGTTGAACGATCCGGCCGATCAGGAACGCCGCTTTCGCGCGCAGGTGGAAAAAGGCGGGCAGGACGCCCCTAAGGAAGTCGACGTCGATTATATTCGCGCGCTGAGCCACGGCTTGCCGCCAACGGCGGGCGAAGGAATCGGGATTGACCGGCTAGTGATGCTGCTCACCGATTCACATGCTATTCGCGAAGTGATCCTCTTTCCTCTATTGCGAACAGAAACGGCGGGGAGTTCAGAAGCGGATTCAAGCGAGACGAGCGGCGACGAAGGTAAGAGTTCGAAATGAACTTCGAATGGCTGGTGGCGCTGCGGTACCTCCGCTCGGCGAACCGGCCTGCGGTGCTGCGGCTAGTTACCCTGCTGGCGATTCTTGGCGTGGCGGCAGGAGTAATGACGCTAGTGATCGCGTTGGCGATGAACACCGGCTTTCGGCAGGCCATCCGCGACCGGTTGCTAAGCGTCACGGCGCACGTGAATTTGAAACCCGCCAGCCCGGAAGGAATCCACAACTACCAAGAAGAGATTGCCAAGCTGAGTGGCACTCCCGGCATTCGCTCGATCGAGCCGGCGATTTACAACACCGTGCTTTTGTCGATCGGCGGCCGGGCGCGCGGAGTGGTGCTCAAGGGCGTGGACCCGGAGTTGGAGCTGCGCAATGGCGGAGCGCTTCGGCACATGGTGGCCGGGTCTAACAGCTTTACGCCGGGTACCGACGGTATTCCAGTCGTACTGGTGGGCCGGATTCTGTCGGAGGAGTTGAAGGTTTCGGCGGGCGACTACGTCACGCTAACCAGCCCTCAGGGAAACCTGACGCCGTTTGGGATGGTGCCGCGCGCGAGGCGCTTTCGCGTGGGGGGAATATTCGATTCCGGCTTCTATGATTACGACGCGAACTGGGGTTTCGTGACGCTCGCTTCCGCGCAAGCACTCGCCGGCGTGGGAGACGTTGTCAGCCTGCTGGAAGTGCGCGTCACAAAGATTGATGAGGCGCGCACCGTTGCCGATGAGTTGTTGCGCCGGGCAGGCCCGGGCTTTCTGGCAACCACCTGGATGGACGAGAACCGGGCGCTTTTTCGTGCGTTGAGCTTGGAGAAGCTGGTCACGGCGCTTTTCATTGGGCTGATTACATTCGTGGCGGGGCTCAACATCCTGGTGGTACTGACGATGACGGTGACGGATCGCGCCCGTGATATTGCCGTGCTGATGGCCATGGGGACGCAGCGCCGCCAAGTGCGCCGGATTTTCATTTTGCAGGGGCTGGTTGTTTGCATTGGCGGAACGGCAGCGGGGCTCCTGGCGGGGTACGGATTGTCTTGGATTGCCAACCGATGGAAGCTGATTCCTCTGAATCCGGAGGTGTATGCCATACCGTACGTTCCATTCCACGCCAATGCGCTGGACGCGATTTGGATAGCAGCAGCGGCTTTGGCTATTTGTGTGGCCGCGACGATTGTTCCGGCATGGTCTGCGGCGCGGATCCTACCGGTCGAAATTCTTCGCTTCGAATAGCCTGCCGTTGATGGCCAGGGGTGCGTCGCCAAGAATCGCCGGGCTGGGCTCGGCTGAAGGGTATATCGTTAATCTGGGGCCGGGGGGCGGAATCGGCAAACGTCCTGGGCGCGGATGCCTTTTTGGCGAGCGGCAACACATGCGAGCCGTGATTTCCCACCGAGATCGATTCGTTCCGAGGGCGCGTGCGTGGTAAAATGAAAATAGAGTGGAGCAAAGTCCGCCAAATAGTGGCAGAGAGCGGCCGCCGTTTAGGGAAGTATCAGGGATAAGTGAGAAACGAATTGGATAAGACTAGGGTGAAGGACCTGTCAGAAGTACTGGAAAACAAGGACATATCGAAGCGGCGATTCGGCATCTAAACTGAGATAGGAATAGCGGGCGATGCAAGCGAAGGCGAATACGGGTGTAGACGCCAGCGAGGCAGATTTCGGAGCGGCCTCTAAATCGGGCCCCATACTGCGAGTGGAAAGGCTTCGAAAGACTTTCTGCTCCGGCGCACAGGAAATAACGCCCCTCGACGAGATCGATTTTTCGGCCCAGCAAGGCGAGATGATCGCCATCGTGGGACCCTCCGGCACCGGAAAAAGCACGCTGTTGCACCTGCTGGCGGCGCTGGACACCCCAACGAGCGGTACAGTATACTTCGCCGGAAATTCGCTTTGCGCATTTTCGGAGATGGAGCTGGCAGGGTACCGCAATCGTGTGGTGGGTTTTGTGTGGCAGCGGCATCACCTGCTGCCGGACTTCACGGCGGCGGAGAATGTGGCGATGCCCTTGCTGATTCGGGGGCAGCCGAGGGGGCAAGCGCTGAGAGCGGCAGCGGATTGGCTGGGCGAAGTCGGGCTGGCAAACCGGGCGAGGCAGCGTGCGGGAGAACTTTCCGGCGGCGAACAACAGAGAGTGGCTATCGCGCGTTCCCTGGTGAATCAGCCCATGCTACTTCTTGCGGACGAGCCCACCGGAGACCTGGACGAACGGAGCGCGGAAGGCGTTTTTGAGCTGATCGAGCGCCTCCATCGGTCTTACCGTTTGACTTCGATCCTGGCAACGCACAATTTGACGTTGGCAGGTGGCGCCGATCGAGTGCTGGCGTTGGAGCATGGGCGGCTGGCCCCGAGGCCGGACACATTTGCGACGGTTGGTCCGCGCAGTTGGGGCCAAGCATCCGATAAAACAGGGACACGACCTTGGGAGCGTGGGGTGACCGGTGTTTGAACGCTACACGGAGAAGGCGCGGCGGGTAATTTTCTTTGCGCGATACGAGGCCAGCCAGTATGGAAGCCCGTACATCGAGACGGAGCATCTGTTATTGGGGCTCTTGCGGGAAGATAAGGCGCTGGCGAATCGTTTTCTGCGCGCCCATGGCTCGATCGAATCCATTCGCAAGGAAATCGAGTCGCGAATCACGGTTCGCGAGCGCATTTCCACTTCGGTGGAAGTTCCGCTGAGCCAGGAGTGCAAGCGCATTCTGAACTACGCCGCGGAAGAAGCGGAGCGGCTGGGCCACAAGCACGTCGGAACGGAACACCTCCTTCTGGGAGTTTTGCGAGAGGAAAAGTCATTTGGCGCCGAAATCCTGCTGGAACGGGGATTGCGGCTTTCCACCGTCCGCGAGGAAATGGTGCGCACCGCCGGAGAGAAGGTGCCCGTGAACCGTCCAAAAGAGGCTTCCTTGCTGGCTGAATTCAGCCGCGATTTGACGCAAGCGGCCATGGAGGGTCAGCTCGATCCCCTGGTGGGCCGTGATGGCGAACTCGAACGCGCCGTACAGATCCTTTGCCGGCGCACCAAGAACAATCCCGTGCTGATCGGTGAGCCTGGCGTGGGCAAAACGGCGATCGTCGAAGGCCTCGCCCAGCGGATCGCCGATGGCGACGTGCCGCCGTTCCTGGCGGACAAACGAATTTTGTCCCTGGACCTTTCATTGATCGTAGCTGGCACGAAGTACCGAGGGCAGTTTGAAGAGCGGCTGAAGACCATCATGAAAGAGCTGATGGAAAGCCAAAATGCGATCATCTTCATCGACGAACTGCACACGTTGGTGGGAGCGGGTTCGGCGGAAGGCTCGCTCGACGCCGCTAACATTCTGAAGCCCGCGCTAAGCCGCGGAGAAATTCAATGCATCGGCGCAACCACACCAGCCGAGTATCGCAAATCGGTCGAAAAGGACCGTTCGCTCGAGCGGCGATTCCAGGCCGTGAAGGTTTCCGCGCCGAACGAAGAAGATACGATCAAGGTGCTGCAAGGCGTACGGGACCGCTACGAGAAATTCCACGCGGTCAGCTACACCGAGGATGCGATCCAGTACGCTGTTTATCTCTCGAATCGCTACATCCCGGACCGCTTCCTGCCGGACAAGGCGATCGATCTGCTTGACGAGGCTGGCGCGCGCGTGAAATTGCGCCAGGCCATGCTGCCGGACGAAGTGTCCGAAGTCCAGAAGCGCGTGAAGTTCATCACCCACCGGATGGAGACCGCGATCGCGAACCATGAGTTCGAAAAGGCGCGGTTTTATTCCGAGGAAGAGCGCAAGGAAAAAGAACACTTGAGGACGCTGCGCGAAAAACTCAAAATCGACGACTCGTCCACCGGGATTGTGACGCGCGAAGATATCGAGGAAGTTGTGGCGCGCTGGACCGGCATCGCGGTGATGTCGATCAAAGAAGACGAGCAGCAGAAACTGCTGCGCATCGAGGAAGAGCTGCACCGGAGGGTGATCAGTCAGGATAAGGCCATCACCTCGCTGGCGCGGGCCATTCGGCGGAGTCGCGCGGGACTGAAGGCGCCGGGCAGGCCGGTGGGTTGCTTCCTATTTCTCGGTCCCACAGGCGTTGGGAAAACCGAAGTGGCGCGGCGGCTCGGCGAATTTCTTTTCGGCAGCGAGAAATCGCTGATTCGGTTTGACATGTCCGAATACATGGAAAAGCATTCCGTTTCGAAGTTGATCGGCGCGCCCCCGGGATATATCGGCTACGAAGAAGGCGGGCAGCTGACGGAGCGCGTTCGCCGCACGCCTTATTCGGTGATCCTGCTCGACGAAATCGAGAAGGCCCATCCGGACGTGTACAACATCTTGCTTCAGGTGTTCGAGGACGGCCAGTTGACGGACGGGCTTGGCAATACCGTCGACTTCCGCAACACGATCATCATTCTCACCTCGAATCTGGGCGCCCGGCAATTGCAGAAGCAGTCGGGGCTTGGCTTTCAGTCGGCGGACGAAGTCGCCGCGGCGAAGAGCCAGGACGATATGGTGATGGGCGAAGTGAAGCGAGTCTTCAATCCTGAATTCTTGAACCGGCTGGACGAAGTGATTTTGTTCAATTCGCTTACGGATCAGGATCTGTTGCTAATTATCGATCTGCTGGTGAGCCAGATCAACGAAACGCTGGTACACCGCCAGGTGCAGATTGCGCTGACGCCCGAAGCCCGCCAATGGGTTCTTGAGAAGACCTGCAGCGACAGGAATTACGGCGCGCGGCCGCTCCGGCGCGCCTTGCAGAAGTACGTCGAAGACCCACTGTCGGAAGCTCTCATACAGGGCGGGCTCCAAAGACCCGCGACGCTCGAAATTTTCCTCTCTGGCGACGCTCTTTCTTTCCGCCCCGTTGTGGAAGCAACCCCGGTGGCCCACTAAGAATCCTACACGCGCGAGCCGGATTAAAACGGATCCGGCGGGGGAGCAAAAAAAATTGGGCGGAGTACTGCGGCCTTGACCAGAAGCATGGCCGCCAGCAGCGAAACTGTTTCGCGCGCCTTGGAAATTCTGGCCGTTGTGTGCTTCCTCTCTCTCAGCGCAGCGCAATCGGTTTGGGCTCAACAGGCGCCGGAATCCACCGGGCCGCAATACGTCATCACGCGGATTGAATTCGAAGGAAACCGCCGCGTCGCGCGGGATACGCTGCTCACACGCATTTTCTCGCGGGCGGGCGATCCCTACAGCCCGGATGCGGTCCGACGGGATTTTCTGGCGCTCTGGAACACGCAGTTTTTCGAGGATATTTGGCTCGAGGTCGAGGACGATCCGCGCCAGGCCAACGGGAAAATAGTAATTTTCCACCTCAAGGAGCGGCCAATCATCCGCCGCATCGAGTACAAAGGCAACAAGTCGATCACGGAATCGGATATTCTGGACGCCTTTAAGCAGAAGAAAGTGGGGCTGAGCGTCGAGAGCCAATTCGATCCTACAAAAATCAAGCGGGCGGAAGTGGTTATCAAGGACCTCCTCGCCGAGCACGGACGCCAATTTGCTACCGTTAAGCCGACTTACGAGCGCATCGCGGCCAGCAATGCCGTTAAATTGGTCTTCAACATCGATGAGGGGCCCAAGGTCAAGGTCGGCACGATCACAGTTGTCGGGAACAAGGCTTTTTCCAGCCGCAGAATCATTCGAACCATGCGCCACGACCGCCCTTACGGCATTCCGCTCGGTATCACCTACATTCCTGTAATGGCGAAGACCTTCGACCGCCCCAAGCTGGACGAAGACCTTGAAGTTGGCGTCCGGGGCCTCTATCAGGATCACGGCTATTTTAAGGTGGTCGTGGACGTGAAAGATCTGAAAACGGTGGACCTGAACCGCGGGGGAATTCCGCTGCCAATACCCGGAATCGGATCGAAGCATGGCAAGGCCACCAACATCGTTGTCTCAATCGAGGAAGGCCAGCAATATCGGATGGGCAAGCTGCTATTTCGGAGCGCCGATCCCGATCAGGGATTGATCTTTAAGCCCGAGGTGCTGGCGCGCGTATTCCCTTTGCAGCCGGGCGACATTTTCGACGCCGACAAGATACGCAAATCGCTCGACAACTACAGGAAGTTATACGGCGAATACGGCTACATCGATTTTACCGCCGAGCCCGAATTCGACGTGCATGACGACACCAAGGTCGTGAATCTTACGCTGCAGTTTGATCAACAAAAGCAGTTCTTCGTCCGGCGCATCGAGTTTTCAGGCAACACCACCACTCGCGATAAAGTCATCCGCCGCGAGCTTTTGCTCGATGAAGGACAGGTATTCAACAACCGCCTTTGGGAACTGAGCATCCTGCGCCTCAATCAGCTCGGCTATTTCAATCCCATCAAACCCGAAGATGCCGAATTGAAGCGCAACGTCAAGGCCGGCACCGTGGATATAAGGCTGAAGGTGAAGGAGAAGGGCAAGCAGTCCATAAGTTTTTCCGGCGGAGTCAGCGGACTCGAAGGAAGTTTTGTCGGGGCTTCGTATCAGACCAACAATTTCCTGGGGCTCGGCGAGACCCTCACCCTTTCCGCGCAAGTTGGCAACATTCAGACGAGTGCCACTTTCGGTTTCACCGAGCCGTATTTATTCGACCGCCCCATCGCTACCGGATTCACCATCTTCTACTCCAAGTTTGACTACAACACGGCGCGGCAAGAGGGTCTGCTCGTCGGCCAGCCAGTGGCCATCGATCCCGCCCTCCAGGAAAATTACAATACGGACTCACGGGGCTTCACTATTTTCGCCAGCTATCCGATGCGCAAGTTTTCCTTTGCTCGCATCGGCCTGAGTTACGGATGGTCGACAACCAACATCACGCCCTTCAGCCAATCCGCAACCCTGCTCTTCGAATTCACCAAGTTCACCAGCCTGGCCGGACCTTCGGCGTTGAACGGCATCCGGCAGAGCCAGATCACTCCGACGCTTACCTACGACACGAGAGACAGCCCCATCTTTCCCACACATGGAAAAAGTTTCACCTACGGAGCATCTTTCGCGGGCGGGCCGCTCGGTGGCAACGTCAATACGGTCAGCAATATTGTTGACACCACGTATTTTCATCCCACGTACCATCACCGCAACGTGTTCGCCATGCATTTCAAAGCCAGCATGATCTCCGGCTACGGAGGCAGGGAGGTGCCGCCGAACAACCGGTTTTATGCCGGCGGCGAAAACGACGTCCGCGGCTTCGACTTTTATACCATTTCGCCTTTTGTCTTCATCCCGTTTTCGACGACTACAACGATCACTTACGTCGATCCGCGGCGATTGAACGCCCAAGGCCAGCCGACAGCGGTTTCATTGCCGGTCAATGTGCTGGAATTTATTCCCACGCGGCCCGGAGGCGACCTTGAGGCCGTATCCAACGTCGAGTACCGGATTCCGCTCGTCAAATCCTACGTCACCATGAGCTTGTTCCACGATCTCGCGGTCAACGGAATCCTCCGGAGGTCGCAGCTCCAGCTCGATCCCTCCGCGATCGCTTCGCTGCAACAGCAATATCCCAATGCCGACTTTCCATGTCTGCCCGATACGCCCTGTTTGCAAGTGCCGCGCAATCTCCAAATCGCTCACGGAACGAATTTCTGGCCGCACACGTCCGCGGGTATCGAGTTGGATTTCCAGATTCCGATTATTCAGGCTCCTTTCCGCATCTTTTATGCGTATAATTACTCGCGTTTTACTCAGTCCATCGAGCCGCCGCTCGGCGCTTTCTACGTTCCTCCGGCTGAGCGGAACAGTTTGCAGCAGTTGGGCGTGTACAACACACAGATCGTGTCGGATCTTCAAAGCTTCCTGAATCTAACCCGGTCTACGCAAACTGTCCCCCCGAGCTTATTCGAGCAAAAAACGACGTTGCGATTCGCGGTGAGCCGGACATTCTGATGAAGTTGCGGAGATCGCTCGAGACAACCGGGCTTCGCCAGCCACATGGGGACCAGAAACATTCAACCGAGAATTGCCGGGAGGTAAGGACATGAAAGCGGCTGGACTGGGAATGGTGCTGATACTCCTTACCGTATGCGCCGGCGGCTGCGCGTCGAACTCGACGCCAATAGCCGTTACCGTCACGGCAACGAGCTCCAGCGCGACAGTCAGCGGCGTAACGATCCTGGTAAACAGCACAGTGCAATTTTCGGCGAGCGTTTCCGGAGGTTCGTCTACCAGCGTTTTCTGGCAAATCTGCAAGCCAACAAGTACGCCGCAATCGACAACGGTCGCACCCACGGATTGCAGCCAGGGGCAAGGTCCGGCGTCGTGTCCCATCCCCGCCGTTTCCAAGCCGCTCACCGGATTCGGCACCATCACTTCGAGTGGGCTGTACGCGGCTCCTGGCGCGCCACCGCAGCCAAATACATTCTTAGTGGTGGCGACCAGTTGCACGAAGACCACTGCATTTGGCTTTCTCTCCGTAGTGGTCGATTCCGGAATTCGCGTGCAAGTCTCACCGTCGACAGCCAGCCTAGGCACGGGAGAGACTTTTCAGTTCACCGCTTCCGTTACCGGTCCGGGCGTATTGAATACCGGGGTTGCGTGGTCCTTATGCCAGACCGCTGGGACATCGGGCGTTGCGCCGACGAATTGCGGATTGAGCAGCCTCGGCACGATCACCGCAGGCGGACTGTATACGGCGCCTGTTAGCGGTCAGACTGTAATTGTCGAGGCCACTTCTGCCGCTGATCCCACGCAATTTGGCACGGCTTCTGTAACCGTCACTGTGGCTGGGCCGCCCGCTGTTACTTCCGTGGACCCATCGATTGCGGCGCAGGGTTCGGTGCAGCAGGATGCATACCTGACCGGCTCGGACTTTTTATCCACAAGCACGGTTCTGGTGGGGGGTGTGGCACTTCCTCCGGCCAACGTAGTGTTCCTAAGCACCACTTTGCTGCGCGCGACCATTCCGGCTGCCCAATTGGGGCAGGCCGGACCGATTCCGGTCATCGTCCAATCCCAGGGCGGGAATTCCTCCCTGCCCGTGAACCTGACGGTGGTCGCCGTGCGCCCCGCTGTCGTCGCATCTCTTCCTGATAGCGTGTCACAAAACAGCGCGAGCGCCAATGTGACCCTAACCGGCGGTTACTTCTCGACGGCAGCGACCTCAGCTACTTTCAACGGGCAGGCGCTTCCGCTCACGATCAGCAGCAGTCGGCAATTATTATCCCAGATACCGTCCGGAAGTCTTGGCACTCCTGGGCTGTATCCGATCGTCGTGCAGAACGCGGGTGTGACGCCCGGTCAGCCGTCTCTTTCGGCGCTGAACTTGGCTGTCACGCCGTCTCCTACTTTGATACCGCAATCGCCGGTCGTGCCATCTGTCACAGTCGGCACAAGCCCCTCGGCCGTCGCAGTGGACGAGGCTGACGGCATCGCAGTGGTCGCAAACACGGGAAGCAATTCCGTCTCGCTCATCAGTCTGGCCACTGATTCCGTCACGGGGACAATCGCGGTGGGAAATCAGCCAACGGGCGTCGCGGTCGACGATTTGCTGGCTGATCCCGTCGCCCTGGTGGTCAATAATGCCGATCAAACAGTCTCGGCCGTGGACCTGAAAACCAGTAATGTCGCCACATTGAACGTTTCCATCGCCACCGGCGCGAGTCCTCCGCTGCCTTTTGCGGTTGGCGTGAATCCTCTTACGCATCGCGCGATTGTTGCTTACCAGTCCACGAACGAAGCCATGGTGCTCGATGTATCCGACACCGCAGGCGTTCCTGCGCTCTCGTCCGTCCAGGTTATCGGAGGCAATTCGAGCCTCTACAGCACAGGAGCAAAGCCGGCTGTGGCCATTGATCCCAAGCTCAATTGGGCTGTAGTCACGCCCGGTGGCGCCGGCATCATCAGCATGGTTGATCTCGGCTTGGACGCGAGTCCCGCCAGCGAGCCCAATGGAAGAGCCCCACAGGTGATCGGAGATCTCGCGATTTCCACGAGCGTCCAAGGCGTGGGAATCAATCCTGAAACGCATCAGGCCTTGCTGACCGATCCGTCGAGCGGACTCCTCACAACTTTCAGCCTGCTGGACAATACCGTGGCGACGGTGACGCTCCCTGCTGTCCCGCCTGCAACCTCAGGCCAGTTCAGCGAGCCGGGTTTCGGTGCTGCGGCAGTAAGCCCACTCGAGAACGTCGGCATCGCCGTCAGCGGCACGCCGAGTGGATCGAGCGCCGTGGTGGTCGACATGGAAAATGCCACTGTCCTGCAGACCGTGGGAGGCTTGGGCACGTCCCCCTCCGCACAAGCTGTTGCCGTAGATCCGGTGAGCAATCAGGCGGTGGTGGTGGACAATGCCAATGGCACCGTCGCCATTCTTTCACTCGGCCCCGCGATTGATCCCTTGCAAATTGCCGAGACAAGTTCGGACCTGGTCTATGGAGGTCCTTCCGCTGGAAACCTGGCCCTCACGGTCAATGGTGCGGGATTCGTCAGCGGGTCGCAGGTGCTTCTCGATAATGTCGCCGTGCCCACTGCATTTGTGTCCGGGCGCCAGGTCGTCGCCACTGTGCCCGCCAGCATGCTCGCGCAACCTCGCCTATACATTGTCCAAGTGCAGAATCCCTCGCTAGCGGTTTCCAACGTCACCGGCCTTACCGTCGTCGAGTCGGTTGCCGTCGGGAGCGCGCCCGCTGGGGTCGCAATCGATACCGATCGCGACCTCGCTTATGTCACGAATTCCGGAGACGGCACGCTTTCTCTAGTTTCGCTCGCATCGCCTTCTCCCGGGCTTTCGCCGCTATCCCTCGGCCCGGGCGGCACGGTGATTGGCGCGCCGATCACTGTGGGAACCACTCCCGCGGGTGTTGCCGCCAGTTCGCGGCTTGGCCTGGCGATTGTCGCGAACAATGGCAGTAACGACGCTTCCGTTGTGAACGTTGCGGCGGGAATTCCGGTGCCCGCGCCGATTTCAGTGGCGCTTTGCTCCACTTGCACCGCGCCGGCCGGAGTTGCCATCAACCAAGATACCGGCGTCGGTGCACTTGCCGATACCAATCCCAGCACCTCTTCTTCAAGTACGGGTGACGTGAGCCTCCTGACGCTTCCTGCGACGCCAGCGAGCACCACTTTCGAAGCGGCTGTGGATCAGGATCCCGTAACCCTGGCAACCGATCCGAACCTGGACTACGCGGGCGTAGTCACCGCTTCATCCACCAGCAGCATGCAGTTTATCGACATGTCCACTACCGGCGTTGCGGGAAGCGTCCGCACGGGACTTGATAATCCCAGCGGAATTGTGTTTGATCCCGTGAACCAGGTGTTTTTGACCGCGAACAGCTTGCTGAATGAAATTGTGATCGTGGATCCGGCCACTTTCATCGCAACGCCGGTGCGCGTGGGAATTGGGCCTACATCGGTCGATTACAATTTTCAGACCAGCACGTTGGTGACGGTAAATTCCGTGAGTAACACCATGTCGGTGATGGCCTACGTATGCCCGCCGGTGCCGTCGGCGCCGCAGTGTCTGGGTCCGAAGGTTCGCACCGTGCTGGGGCTCGGGGGAACACAAATCTCGTCGCCGCTGCTCGGTCCTAATACTGTGGCCATCGATCCCAAGCTCAACCTCGGTGTCCTGGCGGACGAAGATAACAATCGCGTCCTGCTTATTCCGTTGCCGCAGTGACTTGGCCGGCCCACTGCGGCAACCCCGCTGAAATAGCGAGCATCCGAGTGCCAAGAGACGATGGTTTTGCCCGCCAGCGCGGCCAAATCACGTTGACCGTGCTGTCAAATAGTGGCTATAATCTGCAACTTCCATTCTGAAATTTTGACAGTAATTTTACCCAAGGAGTAAGGATGAAGATGCGAGCAGCAGTACCGTTCCTGGCGGCGTTATTGGCGTTATCGATGGCACCCTCGCTGTGGGCGCAAGCGGGCGCCGCCGCATCCGCGTCCGCGAAAGTTGGCGTCATCAACATACAGGCGGCCATCGCGGGAACGGAGGAGGGCAAACAGGCAGTCTCCCAATTACAGTCGCAATTTGCTCCCCGCACCAGCGAGCTGCAGAACATGCAAAAGCAGATCGAGGACGTGCGCGCCCGGCTCCAAGCCGGTGAGGCGACGCTGAGCGACGACGAAAAGGGCCGTCTGACACGAGAAGGCGACCAGCTAACCCGCAGCTTTCAGCGCAAACAGCAGGAGTTTCAGGACGATTCGAACGACGCGCAGCAGGATCTCATCAACCGCATTGGCCGGAAGATGATCGGAATCCTGGACAAATATGCGAAGGACAATGGTTATTCCGTGGTTCTCGATACCTCGTCGCAGCAAACACCCGTCATCTATGCCTCGAATCAGGTCGATGTGACTCAGGAAATCGTTCACCTGTACGACGAGAGCTTCCCGGTGAAGGCCGGAGCCGCGTCAATGGCTCCCTCCAAGCCGGCGCCAAGGACTGCGACTCCAAAACCGGCGACTCCAAAACCGTAGCCGTCAAACATTTCTTCGCTTCCGACTTTGAATTTGCTGGCGCCTCATCCTCGCGCGCTTCGCGAGGGTGGGGTTTTCAGATCCCACAATCGCAATCTTCAGACGCATTCAAACGCAATTTGTCCAGGTCGGCCGCTTCGGCTATCATCAAATAATCGCGTTCGATGTCACAGATCATGCGCGAACAATCAGGAGGATCGGAATGGCTCTTTCAGTCGGCACTGCAGCTCCGGACTTTTCCTTGAAGGATCAGAATCAGAAAGACGTGAAGCTATCGGATTATCGCGGCAAGAAAAATGTGGTGATCGTTTTTTACCCGCTGGACTGGAGCCCTGTCTGCACCAACGAGCACGTCTGCCTCGTCAACGATATGAAGCAGTTCGATAAGCTCGATGCGCAAGTGCTGGGGCTGAGCGTGGATAGCGTGTGGTCCCACAAAGCGTTTGCCGAAAAAACGGGCATTCAGTATCCCTTGCTCGCAGACTTTCAGCCTCGCGGTGCAGTAGCCGAAAAGTTTGGCGTCTATCTCGCCGACAAAGGCATCACCGGCCGCGCCATCGCCATCATCGACCGCAAGGGCAACGTTGCCTGGTTCAAAAATTACGATATCCCGGTGGTCCCGGACATAAAGGAAGTCAGCGACGCCCTCGCCAAGGTGCAGTGACCTTCGGCCCGGCTCAGCGCGCGGGGTACGGGGCGAACGTGCGGATGTAGTCCACGAGCTGCCAGCGCTTTTCCTCGCTGAGTTTGCTTACAAACGCAGGCATGGGACGACGCCCGTAAGTAATCTGCCAGTAAAGCTCGCCGTCGGCGAAGTGGCGCATCACTCGCGCATCCGTAAAGTCTCCGGGAGCCACGGAGAGCTCGTCAGCCTTATCGCCCTTCCCGTCGCCGCGTTCGCCGTGGCAGCTTTGGCAATGTTCGCGGTAGCTTTCCTTGCCCGCGGCAAGAGCCTCAGCGGTAGAAGGCACCGGATTTTGAAGCTTTCGCGCCTTCGCCATCACGCTCCAATTCCGCGCGAGATAAACGACCAGCAGCAGACTGATTCCCAAAACACCGAATAATGCGATGAGGCCAAGCTTGCGAAGCCCGCTTTTCGACGCACCACTCCGCGTGCGCGCGTGCCCTGCCCTGAATTGTTCTTGGGTCATTTAGCTGAGCGCGATTTTCTCACAGGGCGCTTGCGGATGATGGAGCGAATCACTTAAATCGCGCCGCCGAAGCGCGTCGCGGCCGCCAGTGGCTCTGCTATAGTCAAGAGCCGGCACGAAGGAGGAATGAATGCCCGAAGCACCTAAGCAGCAGCAAGTGCAGATAAAAGCCGACGAAAAGGAATTGCTCGGCCAATACTCAAATCTGGTGGTGGTCCATCACAATGCCGAGGAATTCACGCTGAATTTTGTTTACATGTTTCCCACCGTGCCCCAGGGGAAATTAGTGGCCAGCCTGATCGTGAACCCCGCGCATGCCAAGCGGCTCCTCCGCGCGCTGCAGGAAAACGTGGCGCGTTACGAGGCGCAATTCGGTAAATTGCCGGAAGGACCTGGCCCTGGCCAGGAACCCAATGTGGGATTTGTGCAGTAGCTCAGCCCGAGCGGGCGAAGCAAACGCCTAGTGTTGCAACCCTTCGGAAACCACCCACTGGCCGCGGGGCGCCAGAAATTCGATTCCCAGTGCGTAACCCGCGTGGGGGATCGCTTGGCAATAAGCCACGCGCGCAACCGATTGGAAGGATCCCGTCCGCATGGTAATTACCAGATGATCGTTCGTTTTCCAGCGGCGCACGCTCAAAACGCGGGCTCCGCGCGCGCTGACGTTCTCGGTAAATGTACCTTCGGTTCCGGGCACGCGTGCGTGGCCGCTTATATCCACTCCCACTTCCATTGGAACGCGGATTTCGCGCCGTATTGTCGCGATGTCTTTGGCCTTGGAGGTGGATATCCCGATCCGCATGATCAATGGCCCTTGGCTTCGATTACACGCACGCTACAATTTGGCTCAACCGCACCTTGCTAACTTTTCGGCCCTTCATTTTGTAAAGCACAAGGTCGGCGGCTCCCAAAAGCTGCTCGATGGATGTGCCGTCCTTGGGATAAATAGCCTGGCCCACGCTGATTGAAAGATGGGGTTCGAGGCCGTCTGCAGACACGCGCTCGCAGATTCGCGCCGCCGCCAAGTCGGCTTCCCGCTGGCCGCATTCCGGCAGCACCAGCGCGAACTCGTCGCCGCCATATCGCGCCGCCGTGTCAATGGCGCGGCTGCTATCTCGCAGCACCATGCCCACGCGCTGGATGGCGCGGCTCCCGGTCAGGTGGCCGTACTTGTCGTTTATCTTTTTCAGATCGTCGAGATCGAACAGCAACACCGCAAAACTTCGCTGCGAACGCCGGCAGCGCTCAATCTCCATTTCCATCGACTCCAGCAGGCGGCGATGGTTGGCCAGTCCCGTCAGCGAATCGGACGCGGCCATGTGGCTCACTTTGTCGAATAGATCGGCGTTGTCCAGCAGCGTGCCGCCCAGCACCACCACGTAGCTGAAAACCATCAGGACGTGAGCAACCATGTAGGGCGCATCCAGCACACGCTGCGATTGGCTCATCGTAAGGTGGCAGATCACGTTCAGTCCCGCGGCAATCACCAAAGCGCGGTCGAGCGCCGCAGTTGCGCGCCGCAGCCTCCATGCGAACCCCACTGTAGCTGCCGCGAAAATCAATGCGGGGACCAGATCCCATGGACGCGGCACCAGCGCGCCCGGTTCAATCTTCGGCGTGCCGGGAATCATGAAGTAAAAAACGCTGGTGAGGTAAGCAACGGCCCCGACGACGAGGGTCGCTCCCGCTATTTCTTTCCCCGGATCGCGTGCTATCGGAATTCGCCGTTCCACCACCAGCGCGGCGACCAACAACACGCCGAGCAACGTGCGCCCAGCCAACCATCCCAGCGCAATGTGCTCCCCTCCCACCGGAGTCACCAGCATTCCCCGGTAGAAGGCCATGCTCGTCCCCGCTTCGACTAACCCTGCCACCACGAACCCGAATGCCAGGATCAGCGAGATTCGATCGTGCACTCCGCGAAACCGCACCATGGCGTTGGCTGCAAACGTAAAGGCGATCAAACTTCCCGCCATCTCCACGTAGGCATCCAGCAGGGGTTCGCCGCGGTACGATGAAAGGCGTAGGAACCACAAAACGACGCAGTAGGCCGCCAGAGCGATTATCCCCGCCAGAACGAGACGGAATCGAAAATGACTGCGCAGATTTTCCCTGATGCCCACACTGCCCCCGAAATGACACTTCTCCCCGCAAATAAACCTGCAAGTAATATGCCTTCTAGAGCTACCCAGAGACCTAAGACAACTCGCTTGTTTACATAGTGATGCGAAATTATCATGCTCGCCTGAGATACCAGGGCAGTCGCAAAATGACACCGAAGCCCCCAAATGAGGCGGCGGCCGTCGCGAATTGAGATATCGCGGCGTCCCGCGCGGCCGGTGCGACTTCAGCAATAGCGCGCCCTGCGTTATGACTCAATCCCGCCCGGACGTATACTAGGTCTGATGGGAAAGCATCCTATCAACGAAGTTGTGAGGAGCCTGCCAATGCCAGCCCGCCTGCTTTTGAGTCTTGGATTCGCGTTCTCGATCCTAGCTTGCGCTGCGATCTCTGCCCCCGAGCGGCTTCCGATTCCTCCCGCGAAAGTGGACGCGCCCCGCGCCACCGCGGCTGGAAAAGAGACGGCCGTTTTTGCCGGCGGCTGTTTCTGGGGAACTCAGGCCGTGTTTGAACGCGTGAAGGGTGTCCTCAATACCACAGCGGGCTATGCCGGGGGTTCGGCATCCACCGCGACTTACAATCAAGTCGTCACCGAAACGACCGGACATGCTGAATCGGTCGAGGTGGTTTACGATCCGTCCCAAATCACTTATGGCCAGCTCCTTCGCATCTTCTTTTCCGTGGCTCACGACCCAACCGAACTCAACCGCCAGGGACCGGACGTCGGAACTTCCTATCGCTCCGCCATCTTTTACACCAACGATGAACA
This sequence comes from uncultured Acidobacteriota bacterium, assembly GCA_963754105.1. Taxonomy (GTDB): domain Bacteria; phylum Acidobacteriota; class Terriglobia; order Acidiferrales; family UBA7541; genus Palsa-295. The sequence continues at coordinate 48,217 of CAVWEZ010000001.1, read as the reverse complement.
AAAGCGCATTGCCACGGCTTACATCGCGCAGCTCGACGCCGCCAAGGTTTTTCCCAAGCGAATTGTGACCGAGGTCACCCCACTGAAAGGTTTCTATCGTGGCGAGGATTATCACCAGGACTACGCCCTGAAGAATCCCACCAACCCTTACATCAAAATTTGCGACCTGCCAAAAGTCAGCGCGTTGAAGCAGCAGTTCCCCGAGCTGTTCGTCGATTACCACGGGAAATAGCACGCCCGGAACGCACCGTCGAAGGCGCCTTTGTGACCCGCGCGTTACATCTAATTGGTGAATGTCCTTTTCTTCTCGTGACTTAAATCAACCGGAGGTAAGGCCGCCACTGGTCCCGGCCGGCAACAACGCGGATATTAGTTCGTTCGAGAGCGAGACCACCGAAAAAGCGGGAACCTTAATCCCATCTCGGAGGAATTACATCGTAGTCCTTCCATGTCTGCGGGAGCATTGGGTGGGTGGATGGCTCGTCAATCGGGGTTTCGTCTTTCTGTAGCGATCGTACTTGGACTTTTGGTCGTTAGCCTTTCTCAACCGGTCGAAGGCCAAGGGATTGGGAGCACCTTGGTGCCCCGTGCCCGCGTTTTCCCGTCGCTTGGCCCTGGGGTGACTGCCCTGAAGCGCGACTCCGCCGGGCGATATTACATCCTCGCCACGCCCGCATCCGTCATTTCAATCTACGACCGTACCGGCGCGCTGATCGGAAAGATTCCAAACGCCAACTCCCATGGTGCGGCAATCAAGTACGCCGTGGATATTGACCTCGGGCAAGATGGGCGGATCTTTGTGGCGGACCGTGGCGCGAATGCAATTGAAATCTTCAACCCTGATGGTTCGCTGGCGGCCAGAGTACCGGTTGTCGCGCCCACGTCAGTTGTTGCGCTCTCCAGAAATCAGTTCGCCGTTACCTCTTTGACCTCGACGCACCTGGTGCAGATCATCGACGAACACGGAAAGGTAGTGCGAAGCTTCGGTGATCCTGCCTATATCACGGATGAAGCGAGCAAGAATCGCCTGGTCGATTGGGGAAGGATCGCCGGTGACTCTGCTGACTCCATCTACTTCGCGTTTACAACCTTAACCGAGCCCACGTTGCGAAAATACGACCGCTTCGGTTACGTCGGGTACGAAGCGGATATTCCTGAAAGTTTCTTTTCCGCCGGCGGATCCGGCAATCGCGATCGAGTCGAGTTCGGTTTGAATTTCACGGATCTTTCCTTGTCGGAACGCACTAGCACCTGGGTCAGTGTGGGTACATCGGGTGACGTCAAATTCGGCGGCGGCGTGGGCATGGGCCTCAACCAGGCATTCGCGTCCGGCGGAGGTTTTGGGCGCGGTGCTGCCCAGCAAGCGGGGTCCCAGTCCGGTTTCAACAACACATCGTACAATTTCGCCAACGACTCGCTGGGCGGAATGTTTTCGGGTGAGCTTTCGAGCCAAGGGACGCAGTTCCATCTCGGTGTGGGCAGCGTATCGGGGCTGGGCCGAGGCGGACGTCGAGGACGTGGCGGCACCGGCCCCGCCACCCCGTCCGATCAGCTTGATGACCAGGGAGGTGTCTTGCAGTTTTTCGGCTCGGGGAGTTCGTTCGCATCCAGCAGCACGCAAGACGATTTGGGTGGGGACCTATATTTCAACGCTCAGGATTTGAACTCTGATGCGATTCCGGGAACCGACATCTCCGGACTTCTGGATTCGAGCGGCAATGTGGCGCCACCGGCACTCGGATTCAATTCGAGCCTCGGCGCCCCCGGCGCTTTCAACGCTTGGTCAATTTTCAATGCCCGGGATTTTCGGCCGCGAAGCGGCTTCGGTGGCCCGCGCGGTTTGGCTGGTGCGGGTGGTCAAAACGGCTCCGGTGGATCGCTCGGTCCGTCAGCAGGCGCCGCTGGCTTTGGCCGCGAGCGATTCGCCGGTTCAGGGTCGGACGGATTCGCCCGCGGGTCCTTCCCACGTTGGCGTTTCGGAGCAGGCGCGACGAGTATCGCTGCGACCGCTCGCGTGAATCTCGGGAATCTTGGCGGGAATTCCACGGTCAAACCACAGATCACCGCGGTGAGCGTTGATCCGGCGACACAGGAAATGTGGGTTGGCGTCGGCGACGCATTGATGAGCCTCAGCAAAGACGGAACTCCGATCGGAATCTATTACCTCACCATCAATGGCGACGTTCCTCTGCAGCCTTCGGCGCTGCTCGTCGAGCCGGATCGCTTTCTCGTCGCCGCCGATCCCTGGGGAATATTCGAATTTGACCGGCCCGATCGGCCGCGAGCGATCAACCACGCCCTAACCACGCCGCCCCAGCTCAGCGTCCAACCACAAGTGATTTCTAAGCAGTAGTCGAAACGGCCGTAATCGGGGGGAGTCTTACCTTCAAATGAAGCAGCCGAGGTTACCCTCGAATCCCTGTTCTACTCTTCCATCCGGCCAAACCACAATGGGGACCATATCGCCATAGGTGCGGGCTTGGTCCATCAATTTTTGATCCAACTCCACGCGCCTTTCTTCGTATGCGATACCCTCGGTGTCCCACTTACGGAGAAGTTTCACGCACGCATCGCATCCGCGAATGGTGTAGACGATTGGCTTTTCCATCTCCGCGCGCCTCCGTTCATCCGCGATCCGGCACGTTCAGCGCAGTCGCCAGCAGCGCACGCATCTCTTTGATTGATTCTTTCTGCCAATCGGGGAACCGTGGACGAATTCTCGCGATCACTTCGCGAAGGAACACTTGCTTGTCGGCCTCGGGCACCGTCGCGAACGTAGCCGTTGCGGGCAAATTCAGTTGGCGTTTCACTTCGTCCATGATTTTGGCCAGTTCCGCATGCGCGCCGGCCGACCGTTCCGTGAAGTGAGTAATGTAGCGAGTCTCGTTGGTGTAAAACACAAACACAGGTATCGCGCGCGCTTTCCCGTCGTTGCTGAGAAATTCGTCCATGATGTCGGGATTCTCGTCGCGAAGAAACACTCGCAAGTCCATCCCCGTCGCTTCGGCGATGCGCGCCACGGTCGGCAGTTCGCGGTAAACATCGCCGCACCACGCTTCCGCCAAGGCGAGGATTTTCGCCGCACCATTCGGCAATGCCGCAGCTTTCTTGAAAAACGAAATGTCCTCGGCTGAAAGCGGCGACTCCTTGTAGTACAGCTCAAATTTGTCTCGATTGACGGTCGCTTGCGCTAGAAAATCCGCATAGCGGAGTCCTTGCTCGAACCGCGCGGGCGTTACAACGGTAGTTGCTTGCAGCATGTTCTCTTCTCCAATCTGACTGGCGCAGAATAAATTCTACCATATGACACTCGCGGGGCCGCCTCACCGCGACGAAGATAAATGGAGCCGGCCACGAGCGCATGGAGTTACTGGCTTGAGCAATTCACCTGATCATTAAGCTTTTCCACAGGCGCGGAAGGTGGTATCTACAGCTTTATCTCGGCTCCCGACTCGCTTCAGAAAGGGAGATCGCATGAAGATTTTCATCGCAGTCGCCGCGTTGGGCTTGGCTCTATTCTTTTCCGCCACGTCGTTTCCAGACGCTCCCACGGGCTTCGACAACAAAACCAACGGCATGGTGGACGACGCAACGCATCGAGCCGATCAGGACAAATTCGAGGAAACAGAACAGCTCAGCGATGGCCTCGGGCCTCTTTACAACGCTCAGTCTTGCCGCGAATGCCATCAGAGTCCCGTCTCCGGCGCGGCGTCTCAGGCCTCGGAATTGCGCGTCGGCCATCAGGGACCGGGCGGAATCTTTCTCACTCCCAACATCCCCATCGCTCACGGGGCGGCGGTTATCACCGGCCGCTCTCTCGTGAACGATCGCGCTATTTGCCCCAACGCCGCTTTTCCGGACAAGGAAATTCAGGAACGCGTTCCAGAGACGGAGACGATCCGGGCGGTTCGCATGTCCGTGAGTCTTTTGGGCGATGGTTTCGTCGAGGCCGTTGCCGATCAAACCCTCCTTGACGTCTCGAGGCAGCAGTGCAAATCTTCACATAAGAGAATCTGCGGTCAGCTTCTCTATGACCCCATCGTGGAGGCCCCCGGACAGATGGGCGTAGGCCGTTTCGGCTGGAAAGATCAGCACGCCAGCCTGCTGTCGTTCGCTGGCGACGCCTACTTGAACGAAATGGGCATCACCAACCGCCTGCAGCCCGACGAGGTAACCGACCTCTGCAACACCGCCTCCGAGCCGAATGACACGCCTGGACCCGACGGCCTCTCCGATATTGACCACTTCGCCCGCTTCATTCGAGCTACCAAGGCGCCCGCGCGCGATGCGGTGCTTTCCGGCACGGAGCTTGCCAGGCAGGGCTTCGCCCTGTTCAGCAAGATCGGTTGTGCTACGTGCCACCTCGCTTCGTTGACCACGGCCCCCGCGGGAATAAAAATCAATGGCGGTACGTATGCCATCCCCACCGCGCTCGGCTCCGTCACCTTTCACCCATGGAGCGATTTCCTCATGCACGACGTGGGCACCGGTGACGGAATTCTCCAAGCCACGCCCGAGCACTATGGACGCCGCGTCTTCCAGCGGATGTCCGGGTATCTCTCGAAGCAGGACCTGGAGAGCACCCGCAACAAAATTCGCACCGCTCCTTTGTGGGGAGTGCGCTTGCGTCCGCGATTGATGCATGACGGCGCCTCCGTCACGTTTCCCGATGCCATCGCCCGGCATCAGGGAGAGGCCAAGCACGTCACCCAGGAATTCGAAAAACTGAAACGCCCCGAACAGAATGCCATCATCGAGTTCTTGAAGTCCCTGTGAGGACATGTTGCTTGAGGGCGCGTCGTAGCGCGCGCAAGAGCATCCGTGCCTAATCCTCTTGCAGCATGAAGCCACCAAAAAATGCTGCGAGCTGCATATGGCCATCTAGCGGGAGCACATGCGCGACGTATTGGTCGGGCCTCACGACGACCATGCAACCGCGCTCTCGATCGATGCCGCGCATGGCAAAGATGTCATGACCGTTCTTGAGGTCGGGACAGAACATCTTCTCGTAGTCGAGAAGCCCGTAACGTCCTTTCCGGGGCAGAAGGAACGCGGGCATAGCTTCAAGGACGAGATCGCGATGATGTTGCTGGAAGACCGCGCGCACGTCGACTACTGAGTCGATTTCCGCTCCCTTCGGAGTGTATTTCTTGATTGGCGACTCCGATACCTCTGCCAAGAAGTCACACAGAGCACGGATTCCGGAGTTGGACGCAGCGGGGTCCTCCGCGCCGGCGAAGGCGAATATCCGCCAACGGCCGTCCGCCTTTGCCGCGTGGCCAAGGTGGAGGGGCATGGCATCGGCCAGACGGATGACGGGCGCGGAATGGAAGCGCATGCCGATCACCAGGCCTTTGGCCAGGTGCTGGTAAGTCGGTTCGGCCGTGATTATCGACGGACCATAGCGTGTCGCCGTTCCCGCGGTGTAGCGTCCGTGCCGGACGAAGTATGTGCGCGTTGCGTCCCAGCGCTCGCCCTCGCCTTTTTCGCCCCTTGACGATTTCGAGGACGCGAGAATGCTGGCCCATTCGCGATCGAAGTCGATTAGCTCTTTAGCGATGGCTTGACGTTCCGCGGAGTAGGTGTGCAGGAGGCCGGGAACGCATTGCTTACGGAGGACGGAAACCAACTTCCATCCGAGATTGAAAGTGTCTTGCATCGCGACATTCATGCCCAGTCCCGCCTTTGGGCTGTGCGTGTGGCAGGCGTCACCAGCGATAAGCACGCAAGGCAAGCGCTTGGGGATGTCTTCTTGCGGCACGTCGTCGAACTTGTCGGCCAGGCGCTGGCCTATCTCGTAAACGGACCACCATGCGATCTCTTTCACGTCGAGGCTGTACGGGTGGAAAATTCGCCGCGCTTTGGCAATTACATCTTCGGACGTAATCTTGCGATCTGAGACTCTCTCTCCGACATCCAGCTTATCGAGCTCCACGTAGAGCCGAACCAGATAACCGCCCTCTCGCGGGATGACGAGGATAGTGCCGTCATTGGCGGACTGGATCACACACTTGAGGCGAATATCGGGGAAGTCGGTAACCGCCAGGACGTCCATGACCCCCCAGGCATGATTGGCTGAGTCGCCGTGCAGCGCGCGACCGATGGACTTGCGTACGGTGCTACGCGCCCCGTCGCAGCCGACCACATAGCGGGCTCTCACCGTTTCGATCTGTCCTTCGTTCGGCCCTTCATTCGGATGGTTAAGCCGCTCGAGCCGGACGGTCACGCCCTGGCGAGCGCCATCCTCCCTGCGAGCGCCATTGTCCTGGCGAGCACCGTCATTGATCGCCGGAGCGATCTCAAGATCGACCACACGCCGCGCGTAGTGGGGCTCGATCTTCAGCCGGCGACTTGCGCATGACGTCCAGGAAGAAATCATGCACTCGCGCCTGATTGAGAATCACGTGCGGGAACTCCGACAGGCCGTCCTCGACGTCCTGGATGCGGTCGCCGCGGACAATTTCCTCGCACCGCTCGCCGTGAGGCTTCCAGAAAATCGTTTCGCTGACCCAATAAGCTTCTTTCAACACGCGTTCGCTAAATCCAAACGCATGGAACATTTCCATCGTGCGGCAAGCGATGCCGTCGGCTTGGCCGAGGAGCAGTCGGCCGGGCTTTTGGTCGACGATGCACGTCTTGATGTCAGGAAAAGTGGAGAGCTGAGCCGCCAACGTCAAACCAGCCGGCCCGCAGCCAACGATCAGGATGTCAACTTCCGCAGGAAGAGGTGCGATTGCGTCCGAGGCAGGATGTCGCTCCGCTGGGTCAAAAATTTCCGGGTCGCCAGGCTGGAATCCGTTGACGTGAAATTGCATGAGATCCGTTTCTCCCGCTTCAAGGATCACATCGTACAAGTATCCTCTGCACTCGGACTCTGGAAGGGATGACCATTAATTGTGCCTCTGACCTTCACCAGGCCGCGTGCCAAAGAAACTTGACCGATCGCATAGTTTTATATCACGCGCGGAGGTCAACTCCTGATAAGTCGTGCGGGCTCAACTGGACAAATACTCCTCTAATACCCGGACTGCCCTGGCAGAGATTCGCCGTGTTTCGAAAAACCCCGTTGCGTGAGATGCCGCAAGTATTTGAGCTTACAAGGTTGAAACCTGGACAAGATCTGGCGGGATGGCGATCAGTTCTCGGTCTTGAGCGGACTCGGCTTCGCCTCACCCGCGTGCTCCCGCTCGTATTCTGTTCGGGATTCAACGACAAGCACGTAGTGATGGTTCTGCGATGCCGGATTGTTGTCCTCATGAAGGATGGCGCAGACGGCTGGTGTGTCCCACACGGAGAGGTGATCTTCCCAACTTGTTCCCAGGGCGTTTTGCATCGTGAACGCCGTCTCAGTGGGTCGACGATCGAATTTCTTACTCAGATCGCTCACCGCGTCCGAGTGTTCATCGACCAACGTCATCAGCTTTACTAGTTGCCCGCCATCCAAGACGAAATTCGTCCAGCTCGAGTTTGCAATCTCCGCGCGCTTTCCGTGCCCTACCGCAGCTAAAAGGCGGTCACATGTCGGTTTTATGGGGTCCTGCTCGCATACCTTTACCTGCTGCCGGACTTTAGGTTCTCGGCTCAGAAGTTCCGCTACGCTCTCGCCGATGAAATGGCCTTTGATCCTGATCGCCCGCACGTCGACAGTCTGCGCACACAAGGCCCATGGAAGGAATATAGACACTAAGCAAATGAGGCGTCGTTGCAATGGATTCTGGCCTGCCCACAGAACGTTAGGCTGAAGGAACAACGCCGGAAATAGTACGGTCTCCTGAAGTGTCTAGTTGGGTATCGACGGATAGGATTAGTCGGGTGGCCCGCGTTTCGGGGCCCGGTTTTGAACTTGAGGGTGCCCCATCCTCGCGGGTTTTGCGAGGGTGGGGTTTTTCTCTTCTGTCTCATGATCCTCGAATGATGCCCGACCAGGTGAACGCCCTGCGAGGGTCCACTGTAGCGCCATCCCTTCAGGGTGGCATCTTGATTAGGGATTCACCGCCGTAACAAACAACGGCGCGTAAGGCCTCGGTGAAGGGGCAGGGCTTCAGCCCTGACACAAAAACGACAGCGCGAAGCGCTTCCTATGCGCTGCTTTTCTCGCAGCATGTACTCGCATTCCCGCCCCAGAAAGCACCACCTACAACCACTATCTCCGTCAGCCGAACGCGGCCGGCTCGGCACTTCTCTTTTCGTTTCTTATTTCCTCCCCTGGGCGGTGATCCAGCCCTTCGCCGCGAGCGTGTCGATCCGAACATCTGCGAATCCGACCGAGGCCAGCAGATCGCGGTGCTCGTCAGGCGTGAGCATCTTAATCCCGGTGATCGGCGCCTGCTTTTCGCACAAGCGAGACATGATTGCGTCCGCACCCTTGTACACTTCCGCGATCAGGATCAGCGTGCCACCTGGTTTCAGCACACGCCGGATTTCGCGCAATCCGCCGGCGATGTCCGGCCACCAGAAATGCGTCTCGACTCCAGTCACCAGATCAAACGTGTCGTCAGCGAAGGGAAGCTTCCCAACGTCCGCCTGATGAATCTCGACGCGGCCCACCCGGATTGCCTGCGCGTTGTAGCGCCGGGACGCGGCAACACTCTCCTCCGAGTAGTCGATTCCGTGGACCTTGCCTTGCGCCGCCATAGTCGCCAATTTGCTGATGGTGCGCCCGCCACCGCAGCCCACATCCAGCACGGTAAATCGCAATTCGACGGTGATGTGCGTCAGGCCCCAGTCGGTCAACTTCGAGTGGCTCTTGTTCATGCGCCGTAGAGTCAAGCGCCCGAAGAATCCCGTCGGCTTCTTGCACTGCGTTTCCCGCGGCGTCTTGCCGACCTTGGTTACCGGCATGGGAACCTCGCGCAAACCATACGTCACAAGCAGTGCAAAAAATCTGATTCCGTGCGCGCGGGCGTTATCCGCGGAATAGGTCCAATGTAGCGCCATCCCTTCAGGGTGGCATCCTGATTTCGTCTTCGCGCGCTCTCGCCAGCTGATTCACGCTGCCACCGAGATCGCTCAACGAACCGTGTGTTACCGTGATCGCCGGTGGTGGACGGTGGTAGACTCGCGATCTCGGTGCTCGATCAAATCTCAAAATGGCTTGCGGACCACGCACTAGCGATCCAGGCGTTCTCTGCCGTCGCCGGACTCGTTTTGACTGCGGCGCTTGTCGCCACAACAATCGTCTATGCCTACATCACCAGAAAGATCCTCGAAGAATCACATAAGTCTCGCGAAGCCACAGAGCAGCAAGCCAACGTAGCTAATGAAACTTTGCAGTTCGTGAAGCAGAGATATGGGGAGGATCTCATCCGTCATCTCCAGGAACTCAGAGCGGCGATCTCTGACGGCCTTGATCTCGCGCGCACCTGGATGCACCACCAACCAGGTATCGTACCGGACCCGCAAGCGATTCCGGATCCATCCGAACTGACAGAAAACCGACTTCTCGAAGTCCGTGCTTACGCCAGGCAGATCTCTGTTGAGTGTGAGAACTTAGTCTTTAATGCACATACAGCCCTGAGAAACGCCAAAGCCGAGTTTGAGAAGCTACGTCAAGCCGTCCACGGCCCCAAACTTGTCAACTTGCAAGCTGGCAACCCGCAACCATCTTTGCAGGCAGCCTACGACCTTCTGCTGAAGGCGCGCCGGATTGTGGACGAGTACCAGAGCAAACAAAGAGCTGTTTCTTAGTTCGTCGTGCTGAGGAACGTCACGCAAGACCACGGTAAAACTACCGCGGCCACGGTGCCGCAAGCTTCGCGTATCCAAGGCGAGTGCCCCATGCTCGTTCTGTGAGCGTGTAGCTTTTGCATTTTGCCCGACGCCGTCTCCAGCATCCAGCCTCTACCCCTAGCCTCCGGATCGTGTAGCGCCACCCTTCAGGGTGGCATCTTGATTTCGCTTTTCTTGTGCCTCCCCGCCGCTGCGAGATCACTTAACCGCACGCCGTCGTCCTGTCGGCCCTGATTCCAAGATGACCGCTGGCTACTGTTCCTCAGACGACAGGTATAGAATCCAATTAGCGCCACCCTCGGCGCGCAATTTTGAACTCGCGAACTACATCGTGCCAAAGAAGCCAGATAAGTGGACAGTCGCCATCCGATCCGCTCCTTCAAGTCCACTGCGCAAGATTACGAAGATCATCGGCTTGAACGGAGGCGGCTTTTCAGTCCTCACGCCATACCACAAAGCGCGAAGCGGGTTCCTCTTCAAACAGGTTGTTGACCCCGAAATAGTTCTGAAGGCCGGGGAGCACCGGATGAAATGGACCGACTGTGCAGGATTCACCGCCGAGAACCGTGTTAAGCTGACCTACCACGTAGACGGTTTCACTCAATTCTCCAGCGAGAACGCGCGAACAATTAAGTCTGGTCGGGACCCTAATACTGGCGAGCCAAAGGGTCTTGGACTAATGGCTGCGCCGTTCTCTAGGCCCAGCTCCAGCGGGCCGAGCGTAGGTATTTCCGTGTGGGGGCTGGAGGATTTTGAAGTTGCCGACCCGAGGGAAGAGCTCATCCTATTTGAACCTAGTGATTTCTATTACAGAAAGTGGACCCCCGAAGAAACGAGCACATGGCACCTGGGCATATACGTTTTCCCGGTCGATTCAGTCCCGCCGGTGCGCTTCGATGGAGACCAGGCGATAATGGATTTCGTGCTGAGGTTTCCGATGACCGCTGGCGTGGTCGGCTCCATCGTGAGGCTGAAAACGATTCGACTTGAGGCCGAACGAGTTCACTTGGGGCTTTATGTCGAGTGTTGGGCGGGAAATTTTCCCTCGAAATCCGGTTGGGGTATGAATGGTCCGGGGAATTGGAACTCAAGCCAAACTGGCTATGTTCTCGGCGCCTTCTATCCACGCGACCGCATTCCAGTTGAACAGCGACCTTCCCTCGACTACAAACCGACACAGACCGATCAAGTAAATCCGCATCAGGAACCGAGCAAGCACAGCCAAACGGGTAAAGCCAGTTCACGCGCGTCAAAATCCCGACATCCGAAGCGAGCGCAAAGGAAATCGTCGAAGCGAAGTTAAAGCGCTCGCAATACCGGGGTTGGCGGCACGAGGTTCTCATCCCTGACTCAAAGCCAGAAACCTGCAGCGGTAAGCAGTATTGGAATTTTGGGTAGAAAGGTTGCCGTCGTCACGATCCCAGAAATGAATCGGCCCTACTTCCGGAAAAAAAACGTCAGTAGAAACAGCGCCAGCCTGAAATTCAGCAGCTTCAGCCCGTTGCGCGCCTCTTGTGGCGTTAGCTTGGCGGTCATCGGCATCGAGCCAAACACTTTTCCTTTCATCACCAGCTTGCCGCCCTCGGTTTCGAGCGAGGCGATTTGCAGCAGCTCGCCATTGTCCGGCCCGAGGATTTTCATCATCGCGCTTGTCCGATCTTGTCGAACGTGATCTTCAGGTCCTCGCACATTTTCATCGCCGTCGCGCGCCCCGCCCCGAATACGCCGCCGCCGGGATGCTGAAAAGGACCCACTAAATAAAGCCTGTCCACGCCCGGCACCGTATTTTGCCCGAGATCGGGTGTGGGCCGGTGCGAACCCGATTGATAGATGTACGGGGCCGCCCCGTGCAGATCGCCCCGTTGAAAGCTCTCGGAGCAACGTTCGAGGTCCAAGGGACTGTCGCAGACGTAGGCGATGATGTTTTGCTGCGTCAGATTTTCCACGTACTCCGCCTGTCCGCTCAATCATCGTCCGCGCGAACGCATCTTTCACTTTGTCCCAATGCTGGGGCCCGCCGTCGGGATGCGAGTAGGGCACGTAATCCCAGATGTGGAACGTGGCTTTACCGGGAGGACAACGCGTGGCGTCAAAATTCGAGGGGCAGGCAATGCCCAGCAACGCTGTATCCGGAATGCGTCCGTATCGCAGCGCGTCGAAATACTGCCGCAGCACGGTCATGCTCGCAGGAACTAGATCCGTAAAGTAGGACTTGCTCACATGCGCGCCGGCTTTGAAGCGCAGTGGTTCGTTCAACGCGCCGTGAACCGTGAAGCATGAATTCGCCGAAAGCTCCACCTGCTCCGCGTCGCGCGTGATTCTGCCGTCGAGTCCCGGAACGTATCGCCCCAGGAAATGTGGATGGATCGAACCGATCACTCCGTCCTTCGCGCTGTATTCCTCGCCCGATGCTGTTCGAACTCCCACGGCGCGTCCGCTTTTCACCAGAACTTGCTCCACTGGCGTATTCGCGAGAACTTTTCCGCCGTGGTCTTCAATGCAACGAATCAGCGACGCTGTTAGCGCGCCGCTGCCGCCCACCGCCACTCCGATGCCATATGTCTCCATGAATCCAAGGAAAACGAAAATCCCGATGCCCGTCCCTTTCTCTTCCGGACCGGTAAGGTTTTCCGAAACCATCCGCGTAAAAAATAAACGCACTTTTTCATTCTCGAAATTGTCCATGATGATGTCGTACGGACTTTTCTGCATCAGCGCGAAAAGTTCGCGTCCCTCCGCGCTCTGATCCATCATCGCGAAACTGGCGCCGAGCGGAATCGGCGGCGTATAGAGCGAAGCCGCGAGCATCGGCAGATACAGCATGGCCTTTTCGGCGAATTTCAGAAATGCATCCGCGTCCTTCTTCGAGAACTTCGCGATTTCCTGGTAGGTTTTGTTGCGATCGCGATACAGTCCGATCGTCGAGCCGTCGTCGAAAACGACCATGAAAGGAATTTCGGGATAAATGTACTTCAGCCCGTAGCGCGAGAGCAGCTTCAGCTCATCGTTCTTGATCAGCGGATTGCCCTGAATGAAAATGTGACCGGTGCTGAACCGGTCATGCAAATACCCCGGCCCGGTAAGCTCCGCCGTCACCACGCCGCCGCCAAACCACGCGTTGCGCTCCAGCACCAGAACGCTTTTGCCCGCCGTCGCCAGATACGCGGCCGCGACCAGTCCGTTGTGCCCGGACCCAATTGCGACAATATCGTAATTCTGCGGCATCGCTTCCTCCTGCGGCTCCACTGCCCAAACCTACGGCTCAAACCGGACCACGTGTGGGGCTCCCGAGACTGTCACAATCCCCGAAATGGGTCAATCGCCGCTCGCCGAGTCCCGGCCGTGCCGAGTATTCGGACCGCGCGCGCCTCTGGCGATCTAAAAGTGGGTTTGCGGTGCGAAAAACCGCCGAAAGTGGCATGCTAAGGCCGCTAATTTGTTTCGAGCTAGAAGCTTCCCGCTCACCAAACTCGCAACAAACTCGAAGCTTTTCGCGCCCCCCAGTCCTTAGGAAACGCCTCGGAATCTGCTAAACTGGGTTGAATTTTGCTGAGTACCGGGCGCTCGCTGAGGCATCTGATCTCGGTGGCGCCTGGGAACGCGCGACGCCCGTAAATCCAGCAGGCACAATAGAAATCGGTCCAAGTAAGATGACCGCAGCCAACAAGCCGCTCGTATCCACCGACCGCCCGCGCACCGCGGTGGGCCAGCAGCTGATCGAGAAGATCGGTAACACTCCGCTAATCAAGCTGATGCGGACGGGCACGGAGTTCCCGAACGTCGCGATCTGCGCGAAGGCCGAGTGGTTCAATCCCGGCGGCTCCGTAAAAGATCGCGCCGCGTATTCGATGATTCGCGAGGGCGAGCGGAGCGGCGCTTTGCGCCCCGGAAAAATAATTTTGGACGCGACCAGCGGAAACACGGGAATCGCGTATGCGATGGTCGGCGCCGCGCTCGGATACCGCGTGAAACTTTGCTTGCCAACCAGCGCGTCGCCCGAGCGAAAACAAATTCTGGCCGCTTACGGAGTAGAGATTGTGTTCACTCCCGGCGATGAAGGAACGGACGGAGCGATCCGGCGCGTGCGCGAAATTTACGACGCGGATCCCGAGAAATATTTTTATCCCAATCAGTACGGAAATCCCGCGAATCCCGCGGCGCATTATTCCACCACCGCGCCGGAAATCTGGGAGCAGACGAAAGGGCAGATCACGCATTTTGTGGCGGGACTGGGAACCAGCGGGACATTCGTCGGAACCACGCGGCGGCTCAAGGAATTGAATCCGAAAATCCGCTGCATAAGCATGCAACCCGACTCGGGTTTCCACGGCCTCGAAGGTCTGAAGCACATGGCGACCGCGATTGTGCCTGCGATTTACGATGCGAGTTTAGCCGACGAAAATATAGAAGTGCGCACGGAAGACGCGCAGCGCGTCGCGAAAAAACTGGCGCGCGAAGAAGGAATTCTTGTGGGTGTCAGTTCCGGAGCGGCGCTTTGGGCGTGCCTGGATGTGGCGCGGCGTTTGCCGCCGCGAGAGCCTGCGCTGATCGTGACGGTGTTCCCCGATTCGGGCGAAAAATACTTGAGTGAGCGGTTCTGGAGCGAAGAGTGAACCGCGCTCCACTGAAAGTTCATGGCGAAATTATGCGCCGCATCCACGCGCATGGCGCGGAAACGTATCCGCACGAGTGCTGCGGGGCGCTGCTCGGCCGCGACGGCAACGCATCGCGCGAGGTGCTTGACTTGCTGCCGCTCGCAAACCGGCGCGACGATTCGCCGCGAAACCGCTTTGAAGTGACCCCGGATGACGTCCGGCTGGCGGAGAAGACGGCACGCGAGAAGCGAATCGAGCTGATCGGGTGGTATCATTCGCATCCCGATTCGCCCGCGCGGCCGAGCGAGTTCGATCGGGAGCATGCGTGGCCGTGGTACAGCTACATTATCGTTAGCGTGCAAAAGGGCGAGCCGCGGGACACAACGTCGTGGCGGCTGCATGACGACCGGGCGGCGTATGACCTGGAAGAGATCGAGACCGTTGCGCATCCCGCGAGCATCAAATAGCCAAGACGAGGAGGGCTTAGAATGGCAGTCAAGGTGATTATTCCAACGCCGCTGCGAGCTTACGCGGGGAAAAAGGAAAGCGTGGAAGTGCAGGCGGCCACGGTTGCGGAGGCGCTTTCGGCGCTTACCAGCCAGTTTGGGGAATTGAAGAAACACCTCTTCGCAGACGACGGACGCTTGCGCAGCTTTGTGAATGTGTATGTAAACGATGAAGATATTCGCTACCTGCAGAAGGATCAGACCAGCCTTCGTGAAGGCGACACGGTGAGCATCGTGCCCTCGATTGCGGGCGGCGCGCGAAATTGACGAGCTAGAAACTGGGAGAGTTTTTATGGCAACGAAAACGCAAATTCCAACGCCGCCGAGCACCAGGCTTTCCAAACAGGAAATCCTGCGCTACAGCCGGCATCTGATCATGCCCGAAGTGGGGATGGAAGGTCAGCTGAAGCTAAAGAAGGCCAAGGTGCTTTGCATCGGAACTGGCGGATTGGGCGCGCCCCTGGGACTTTATTTGGCGGCAGCGGGAGTGGGCCGCATTGGCTTGGTGGATTTTGATACTGTGGATTTCACGAACCTTCAGCGCCAGGTTCTTTTCGGAACCAGCGACGTGGGCCGGCCGAAAATTACGGCGGCCGCCGACCGCCTGCGAAATCTGAATCCGGAAATTCGAATCGATGCGTACGAAACGCATCTGACCAGCGACAACGCGCTCGAACTCTTCAAGGATTACGACATCATTGTGGATGGCACGGACAATTTTCCCACGCGCTATCTGGTGAACGATGCTTGCGTGATTCTCGGCAAGCCGAATGTGTACGGCTCGATTTTCCGCTTCGAGGGCCAGATTACGGTGTTCGGCTATCCTGACGGTCCGTGCTACCGCTGCTTGTATCCGGAACCACCTCCGCCGGGCTTGGTGCCCTCTTGCGCGGAAGGCGGTGTGCTCGGAGTACTGCCGGGAATCGTCGGCACGATTCAGGCGGCCGAGACGCTGAAGCTGATTATCGGAAAAGGCCAGCCGCTGGTTGGGCGGCTGCTGCTTTTTGACGCGCTGGCAATGAAATTCCGCGAGCTGAAATTGCGGAAGAATCCCGAATGCCCTGTTTGCGGGACGCATCCGACGGTGACGAAGTTGATCGACTACGCGGAATTCTGTGGCATTCGCGGCGAGGAGGCTCCTAGCACCGTGACAAATATTCCTGAGATTAGTCCGCGCGATCTGAAATCGCGGCTGGACAAGGGCGACGACTTGTATATTCTCGACGTGCGCGAGCCGCACGAGTATGACATTTGCAATTTGAACGGGCACCTGATCCCGCTCGGCGAGCTTCCGCGGCGCGTGCACGAACTCGATAGCTCGCGCGAGATTGTGGCGCATTGCCGCAGCGGGAAACGTTCCGCCGAGGCCGTGGAATTTTTGCAGAAGGCCGGCTTCCGGAAGATATGGAATTTGAAGGGTGGTATTCTGGCGTGGTCGGATGATGTGGACCCGAGCGTGCCGAAATACTAGGCGGCGATTCGTGGGTTTCGCCGCAGCTGTTCTTACGCGGAATTTCCAGACGGATGACCGCGGCTTGACCTTTCGCATCCGCGACGCGCAGTCCGCCGTCTTTGCTGAGGACACACAGATCCTGGAAGAACAGCAGAGGAACATCCTGGTGCGTCCCGATCGCGAATTGCGCAACCTGAAAATCGATGCCGGCGGCGTCCACGCCCGCAGAATTATTAGGCGTGAGCTCGAACGCCACGCGCAAGGTGTACAAGCTGCTTCCTTCACGTAAAACTCGGCCGCTTTAATGGACGGCGCGGTCCCTGCCAACCCAATATGGTGCGCGAAGAGTCTTGTGATCGACCTGCCCGCAGAAGTCTTCGGAATATCGCTGCGGAATTCCACCGACTTGGGTGATTTCATCCCGCCGAGTTTTGCCTTGCAGTGATTGATTACCTCTTGCTGGCTCAAAGAGGTGCCTTCCCGCGGCACGACGATCGCCTTTACCGCTTCTCCCCAAGTATCGTCCGGAACGCCGATCACCGCGCATTCTTCCACACCCTGAAGAGACATGACTGCCCGCTTCGACCTCGGCGGAGAATACATTGAACCCGCCCGTGATGATCATGTCCTTCTTGCGATCCACGATATAGAAGTAGCCGTCTTCGTCCTGGTAGCCGACGTCTCCCGTGTGGCGCCAGCCGTACTTGCGAATCTCGGCTGTCGCCTCCGGCAAATTGTAGTAACCCGAAGTTACCAAGGTGCCGCGTGCGACGATCTCGCCGGTTTACTTTGGTGGTAGTAGCCGCCCTTCGTCATCCATGACCGCAAGACTGCACCGCAGAAGTTGCCTTGCCGCAACTGCTCAGTCGTTCCGGATGATCCCCCGCGGCCGCCGCGGCGACCGTCTTCGGATCGAGCCAGGTCAAGAGCATGGGCGCTTCGGTTTGTCCGTAGCACTCACACATAGATCGGCCGAAGACTTCCGCCCCTTTCTCGAATTTATCCGGCGAGACCGGCGAGCCGGCTAGGAGCAAGATACGCAGGCTCGAACAGTCGAATCTGTCCAACCGGGTAGCGCAAGCAGTTTGTAGAGCGCCGTGGAGGCAGATACAGATGCGTCACTTTGTAGCGCTCGATCGCCCGAAGCACTTCCAGCGCGTCAAAGCCTAGCATCACTACGTTCGTTGCGCCAAGCGTGAATGCCGCTAGCGCCACGACTCCCGCCGCATGAGAGTGCGCCGTGTTCAGGCAAACCGGCTCCACATCCTCGCATCGCCAGTAGAGAGACGCCATTTCCAGCATGGTGCCCCAAGCCAGATTCGTCATACGCACGCCTTTCGCAGGTCCGGTCGTCCCGCCCGTCGGCACCACGCCCACGAGACGATCGAGGTTGCCGAAGGGATCACCCCAATCCTTTTCCGCACATCCGCTGCCTTTTCCATGAATCGATCGAGGACGGATGGCCCCGGTCCTCGGCATCCATGCAGACAAGGTGTCGCAAAGTCGGCATGCGCCTTTTCAGTTCGTCAACTTGATCTCCGAAGCTGCTGTGGTAGAAGAGCCAGGAGGTTTCAACGTAGTTCATGTATTCCACGTTGGCATCCACGGCGTTTCGGTAGTTGATGGGGACCCAGGCCGCGCCGGCGCGCATCAGGCCGAGCATGCATAGCAGGACGCGGGCGTCGTTCGACGAGAGGATAGCCGCCCGTTCCTCCGGGCGCAGGTCAGTCGCCTGCATCGCGCGCGAGATCTTTTGAGTCAGCAGGCGTGTTTCCCGATAGGAGTAGCGGTGGCCGCGATCGATAACGGCGACCCGGTCCGGATATGCGTCTGCGGCTTTGTCGAAATAGTCGATGGATCTCATGCAGTCGTTACCTGTCTATTCCGGATTCGCCATTGTGCACAAGAATTCCTACGCCCGCTCGGTGGCTTAAGCACGTGTCCGGAATCCTGTAAATAACAGCCAGAAAACCTGTGGAACGGACGGCGAGAAGCGCCGAAGCCGCTAAGCAGCTATCCCGCAATCTGGACCCCTGGACTCCTTATGCATAAACCTTTGCCTTGGATAAGCCGAAGTTCTCGAGTGTCTTCAGAATCTCGCGGTGCCCGAAGGCAGCAGCCGGCGATGCGTACCCCACTCGAGCGGCGGGCGGTGCACCAGACTGTGCGCCCCAAACGCCTGTATCAGGCCGGTCTGTTTGTAACAGGAAGTGCCAAACAGCACGCACTGCGCAACCTCCCTCGTGCCACGTCCCACGATCACGTCGATCGTGCGCTGCTGTCGCGAGTTCTCTCGCGGTGGAGTGCCTCCCTGTACGGCGTTGGCCATTTCAGCCAACTTCTTCTCCTGTTCTTCCTTTGGCAGTGGGCGAATCGCTTCCTCGAAGTGCTTTTCCGTCGCCAGCACGCTTTCCATGATCTGGCGGTTCAGAAGCCCGCCGAAAGAGCGGACGTTCGCCACCTGTGGATGATCCTTGTACCAGACGGGATGCGGGAATCCTCCCCAGCTCAGCGCCAGCTGCGTTCGGATATAGCCCGGGACCACTGCCTCGTAGCCGACCGCTCGTTGCCAAGGCTTGTACTGGTTCTGGTCGAGGTAATATCCGTCAGTTTGAATCACGGCGAAAATCGTCTGCGTCGAGCCGAACGTCGGCATGCCGTCGAACATCGTGAGGATTTCGAGCGTGTCGATTTCGCCGGACTCAAGGCACAGCCGCGCAGCGGCGTCGCTGGGCGCGGACATGTACGCCATTCCCGCCACGATCGCGAGGCCTTTCTCGGCGAACTTGTCGCTCCATCTTTCCGCCAGTTGCCGGTGCCACGCCTGCTCTCCCGCGATGTCGATGTAATGGCATCCGGCCTTCAGGCATGCTTCCACAACCGTGGCGCCGTAATAGATGAACGGGCCCACGTTGTTGCACACAACCTTGGCGCCGCTGAACAGCTTGGCCAGTTCCTCCACCGACGAACCCACCTGAGCAACCTCGTAGTCCGCGGTCTCGATTCCCGGAACATGATTCATCACTTCCTGAATCCTGGCCTTGTTCCGGCCCGCTGCTACGAATGGGACGTTGAATTCGCGCAAATACTCGGCGGTAAGGCGCCCGGAAAACCCGCTCGCACCGTATAGGATGACCAGTCTCTTGCTGGACATTCGCTTTCCTCCCGCTTAGGACGATCGCGGTTCATGATAGCAGCATCGGCCGCCGGGAGGCTTTCGCGCGTGCGCCCCTGTAGCCAAAGAGGCGATTTTAGGCTAAAGTTCTCTTTCCGGACAGTAGGCACCTTTTTGTCACCTGGTATCTGAGCTTACATCGAAAAGAGATCCTTCGACGGATCTCCCAGTCTCTACTAACCGTCTACCTGTTAGCCCTGCTCTGTTCCGGCGCTTCGTGCCAAACCAAAAGCGCGGTACACTCCGCTCAGGATCACGTCAAAAGCGCGATGCCTGCTAAACTTAGAGAGCGGCACGCCACCCTCAAGGATGGCGCTACGTGAAGCCACGCGAAGTGATGTGGAATCCGCTAAAGCCCCAAGCTAATTGACAAATCCCCCCCATGAATGCGCTTCCACCTTTAAGCGTATACCGAGAAATTGGAGGATTGAATGGCGGCGACAACAATTACAGTGCGTAGTGACGGTTCGATACGGGTCGAAGGAGACTTCGAGATAAAGGATCAGGACGGCAAGGCGTTTGGTTTGGCCGGCCGCACCAAGCTCGGTCTCTGCCGTTGCGGACATTCCGAGACTAAGCCGTTTTGCGACGGCTCCCACAAGAAAGTGGGGTTCCAGAGTCCGATACAGGCTTACGATCTTCCTCCAGTGATCACCAAGCCATAGGCTGACGATGTGCCGGCCACAACAGCTTCGCCGGAAAGAATTGTGATCATAACGTCCCTAACCCCAGGCGCGGCCAGAGCGCGCTACGATATTCTGTGTTTTCAATTCAAGGAGGAATCACGTGGCTGAGCTCAAATCCCCCGCAAATGACGGCGAAATCTCGCGCGACCGCCTCGCGGAATTGTTGAACGAAGACCTTTCCCGCGAATATCAAGCCATCATCGCTTACGTCGTCTATTCGCAGGTGCTCAGCGGCGCCCAATACATGGACATCGCCGCGCAGCTCGAACTCCACGCCAAGCAGGAGCTCGATCATGCCCTGATTCTCTCGCGGCAGATCGACTATCTCGGGAAAATGCCGGTGGTGACTCCTAAGCCGGTGCGCACGTCGAAAAATCCGAGAGAAATGCTTCGGTACGATCTGGAGAACGAAATGGAAACGGTTCGCAATTACCGCGACCGCATCCGGCAATGCGAAGCGCTGGGAGAATACGCGATGGCGGAACAGATTCGCCAGATCCTCATGCAGGAGCAGGACCATCAAATCGATTTAGCCACCGCCCTGGGTGAAGCGGTGCCGAACATTGCCGGCGGTCCCAAAGGGCGCACCCTGCGCAAGCGCAGGTAGGCGGCTCGCGGGGAGGCATATACCAGGTAAAAGTCCCACACCCCAGAAACCAGGCACATCTCCTTCGGGCAGCACGCGAAATCGGGCGCTGCCGTCGAGGATATTGAAGAGCAACTCACCACTGCTCACCACGCCGCAGGGGCAACATCGGAATGCACCCGCCCATTCACAGCTTCTTATTGGAAAGGACGGAACAAAAATGGAAAAAGACACTTCAGCAAGGGAACAATCGGCTGGGCCTGTCGGGAAAGGCGGCGAATTCCTTATCGGCGATGATTTGCGAGTGAACCGGCTCGGATTTGGTTCCATGCGCTTAACCGGCAAAGGAATTTGGGGCGAGCCCGCGGATCGGCCGGAGGCGATCCGAGTCTTGCGGCGTGCGGTCGAGTTGGGAGTGAATTTCATTGATACGGCGGACTCCTACGGCCCGAACGCGGCCGAAGAAATCATTGCGGAGGCTTTGCATCCCTATCCGGCTGGCCTGGTGATCGCGACAAAGGGCGGCTTCGAGCGTCCGGGGCCAAACAAATGGGTCGAAAACGGAAGGCCGGACCATTTGCGGTCCGCCTGCGAAGGAAGCCTGCGACGGCTGCGCCTGGATCGGATCGATCTCTATCAACTCCATCGAATCGATCCGAAGGTGCCGGCCGAAGATCAGTTCGGCGCTTTGAAGGATTTGCAGGCGCAAGGAAAAATCGAACACATCGGCTTATCTGAAGTGAGCGTGAAGCAGATTCAGCATGCGCAGACAATCGTTCCCATCGTGAGCGTCCAGAACCGATACAGCGTTACCGACCGCGGATCGGAAGAGGTTTTGGAATACTGCGAGAAGCAGAAGCTCGGATTCATTCCGTGGTTTCCACTCGCAGCCGGCAAACTCTCCGGCGCGGACAGTCCGATCAATCGCGTCGCGACGCAACTGAAAGCTACGCCATCTCAGATCGCGTTGGCATGGCTATTGTCGCGATCTCTGGTGATACTGCCGATCCCCGGAACTTCGCGAGTGGCACACCTCGAGGAAAATGTCGCAGCAGCCGGCTTGAAGATCGACGGGAGCCAGCTCAAAGAGATCGGCCAGGCCGCGGGAGCAGACTAGGCGTAATCGGCGCTTGCCTTGTTTAGAAATCGTCGCTTTGAGTCTGCAAATTTGTCCATGGAAAGCGCGCCTATGTGCGTTGCGGCGGGCGTCGCGCGTCCAGGGACCACGTTCCGCCGCCCAAGATAATGAGAAAGATCAGCGAGCAAAGCATCGCAAAATCGGTGCGCGCGTCGCTCACCATAAACCAAAATCCCTGATTGGTCCGGAATAATTCTGGGATCTTGGTGGTTGCGATCGCGGTTGAGATCACAATCAACAGGGGAACGGCCGCCGCCCGCGTCCAGAGCCCGAGCACGACGAGAAGTCCACAGACGATCTCGAATGCGCCAACGAAGTGGGCGGTGAAATAGGGATGCGGGAATCCGATCCTGGTGAAACGAATGACGCCCATTTTAGGATCGGAGAATTTCAAAATGCCCTGCGTGAAAAAGATCAGTCCCACGGCGAGACGGATCAGAAAAATAGCCGCTGGACCTCCCGTTGGTCTGAAGAAGAAACCAATTGAGTTCACCTGGGGTGTACCGTCCTTTCTGCAGATATCGACGCGGAATTGGCGAGCTTTCGAGCGAGGCACGCCTTTCTGCCGTTGAGATATATATTGAACGCGCGCACGGTTCATTATAGACAGTAAGCGTATTTGCTGGACAGCCTGGGGACGAAAGCACCGGAAACAGCAAGGCTCAGGTTTGATCTCTCAGGGGCGAACTCAGATGGCTAATCGAAAAATGCGAAATGGTTTGGCGGCGGACAGGTTGCGTTATCTGAAAGCGGTGATTGAGGATGACGTCAAGCGCGGCCGCTACTATGGCGGGGTGATCCTGGTGGCGCGGCATGGCGTGGTCGGCCTGCACGAGGCGATTGGTTTCACGAATGCGAAGGATAAGAAGCCGGTAACCAAGAAATCGGTGTTCAGTCTTTTTTCGACGACCAAGGCAATTACCAACGTGCTGGTGTTTCGCGCGATCGAACGCGGCGAGTTTACGTTGACCACCAAGGTTTCCGAAATTATTCCCGAATTTTCGGGAGGGCAGCGACAGCACATCACCTTCTTTCATTTGCTGACGCACAGCTCGGGACTGCCGAGCATATTTACGCCCAAGGCGGGGATGTGCATCGACCGGTTGGACGAGATCGTCGCGGCCATCTGCGAAAACGTACGGTGTACGGACGAGCCGGGAAAAGTGATCAATTATGCGCCGATGGCGGGACATGCTCTGATGGGCGAGGCGGTTCGCAGGGCCGATCCCAAGAAGCGGTCGTATCGGCAACTGGCGGAAGATGAGATTTTTAAGCCGTTGAAGATGAAGGATACGTCGATTGGCGTGCGCAAGGATTTGAAGGCGCGGCACATCGTCCCTATTTTTATGCAGCCCTTTCCATTCGATCACCTGGGACACAGCAACCTCGGCCCCAACGGCGCGTTCGAAGAGGAGAAAGCGGAAATGCCCTGGGTCGGCGGCATCACGACCGCGTCCGATTTGTTCCGGTTCGCGGAAATGTTGCGGCGCGGCGGCGAACTTGATGGCGCGCGAATTCTTTCGCCGGCGATTCTCGATCTGGCAAACCGGAATTGGACCGGGGACAAACCAAACGAGCTTTTCAAGCCTTGGATGGCGGCGCGCGGGTGGGAGGATTGTCCTGCGTATCTTGGGCTGGGGTTTCAGGTGCGCGGGGACACGATTTGCCACAATTTGTTTGGGACGCTTACCTCGCCGCGAACGTTTGGGAATTACGGCGCGGGGAGTTCCGTTTTTTGGGTCGATCCGGACCTGCAGATGACGTTTGTGTGCCTCACTGCCGGGGTGATGGAAGGCATGGACAATATCGAGCGATTTCAGCGGCTATCAGATATCGCGGTTTCGGCGGCAACGTGAGTGGCGTGACGGAAGAGGCAAAATTCAACACCAAGATGCCACCCGGAAGGGTGGCGCTACATTTGAAAGGTAGAGCATGCCATGAAAATTCCTCCCGGTGTGAGCGGCAAAGATTTCTCCGAGGCGATCGCGCAATTTGAAGATGCGGTTGGCAAGGAATGGGTTTTTACGAGCGATGCGGACGTGGCGATGTACCGCGACGCCTATTCTCCTTTTTGGGGCGAGCCGGACGAACTCGTCGCGTCCGCGGCCGTCGCTCCGGACAATGTGGAAGAGGTGCAGAAAGTTGTAAAGATCGCGAACGCGTACAAAATTCCCCTCTATACGATTTCGACGGGCAAGAATCTCGGCTACGGCGGATCCGCGCCGGTTTTATCCAGGAGCGTGGTGCTCGACCTGAAGCGGATGAACCGGATTCTAGAAGTGAACGAAAAGAATGCGTACGCGCTGGTCGAGCCGGGCGTCAGCTACTTTGATCTTTACCGGTACATCCAGGAAAAGGGACTGAAGCTGTGGGTGGACGTTCCCGATCCGGGGTGGGGCAGCCCGATCGGGAATTCGCTGGACCGCGGCGGCGGGTACTTGATGGCGCAGTTTCGCAATCATTTCGACTCGCACTGCGGAATGGAAGTGGTGCTGGCGAATGGGGAGTTGCTGCGCACGGGCATGGGCGCTCTGCCGGGCGCGAAGACGTGGCAGGAATACAAATCCGGCTTCGGTCCTTGGATCGACGGAATTTTTTCGCAGTCGAATTTTGGAGTTGTGACGAAAATGGGCTTCTGGCTGATGCCGGAGCCGGACTCGTTTCTGTCGGGCACGGTATTTGTACCAAGGCACGACGATCTGATTCCTCTGGTCGAGATTCTCACAAATCTTGAGGACACGCGCGTCACCAACGGAATGCCGGAACTCGGGAGTCCGCTGCTGGGAAGGGTGCCGCTTTCCGAGCGAGTGCATGAAATGGAATGGGGCAAGGGCGATCCCTGGGCACCGAGCGCCGGATCGAGAGACCCGGAGCTTACGGCGCTGCTCGCGAAGCCGAACGGCGACTCATCGCCGGAATTGGAGCAATACGCGCTGAGGAAAGGCATCAGCTACTGGAGCTGCACGCTTTGCTTTTACGGAGCGCCGAAAGCCAACGCCGCAAACTGGGAATTCGCGAAAGAGAAATTCTCAGCGATTCCGGGAGCCGAGTTTGAAGACGGCAAATCGTACAAGCTGCCGCTGACCGCCGAGCAACGAGACGAGGTTCACAAACCGCAGTTCGGCATACCGAGTCTGACGAACTTTTCCATCGGTGCGCGGTCGGAAATTAATCCCACGCCCGGGACCGGGCATATCTGGTTTGCGCCGATCATTCCCCGGACGGGAGAGGCGATTTTCGAGGCGAATCGCGTGTTTACGCAGGCTGCGCGGGAACTGGGCTTGCCGATTCCGTCGTTTAGCCTTCCCTCGACGTATTGGGAGAGGAGTTTCATTTACATCTTTGGCTTTCCGATCACGCACGATATCGAGACGAACAAGAAGAATCGGGCTTCGTTCAAGCGATTGGTCGAGATTGGGGCGGAACACGGCTGGGGAGAATACCGCACGCCCTCGGCGTATCAAAGCGCAGTGATGAACGCATACTCGTTTAATAACCACGCGCTCGTGCGTTTTCACGAAACGCTGAAGGATGCAGTCGATCCGAACGGCATACTTTCCGCGGGCAGGTACGGGATTTGGCCGAAGCACTTGAGGACCGCGAAGACAGTCTAGCCAATCAGGCGGCCTTGGTCTCCGCGACCATCGCATTGCGCGGGTGCGGCATCTTCGCGAAAGCCATCGCTACGATGCCGACAACGGCGAGCAGAGCGTTCAATTCGAAAGCGCGCGCGTAGCCGCCATAATTATCGAAAATTTTACCGCCGATGAAGCCGGCGGGCGAGGCGAGCACGGACGTCAGCAGGATCATCGTTCCATTCAGCTTGGGGAAAGCGGCGGTGCCGTAGAAATGCGCCGTGCAGGTGTTCATGCAGGTGAACGTCCAGCCGAAGGCCAGCCCATACAAAATGGCGGCGGCGAAAGCGATGGCGAGCGCGTTCGCATTCACTTTCAATGCGAGAAAAGAACCGACGATGAACAGGCAGAGTCCGATCATGAAGGCGTAGCGGCCCGTGATTGTGTCCATCAGCCAGCCGCCGATGAGGCGTCCTACGATGCCGCCGATGGCGAACGCGCTCATCGTCCAGGCGGCGTCAGACGCGAGAATGCCCGCGCCGCGCGCGTGGAGAATCCAGTGCGCGACGAAGAAAAAAAGCGGGTACTGGCAAGCGATTCCTGCGGCGACGATCAGCCAGTAGGATTTTGTGCGGTAGGCTTCCGAGGGCGTCCACGAATAGGTGGTGATCAATTCATGCGCACGATGCGGTTGGCGCTGGTTCGCTCCTGATTCGGCTTCCGGGATTCCATCGGGAACTTGTCCCAAATCTTCGGGACGCTCTTTGACGAAAAGCAGCGCGACGATTCCGGAAATTACCGCGACGCACGCGACAATTCGCCAGCCTACGCGCCAATTGCCACCGCTGGCTTCGAGTATTCGATTGAGCAGCGGCGCGGCGACAAATCCCGCGATTCCCGAAGCGCCCAAGCAAATTCCCATGGCTCTGCCGCGGTAGCGCTTGAACCATCGCGTGACGGCGGTGCCCGCGGGAACGAATGTGCCGAAACCCATGCCGACGCCGACGATTCCTCCATAGCCGGCGAGATAATGCCAGGGCTTGGACGCCGCGAATGCAAGAAACAGCGAGCCCGCGCAAATTAATGCGGAACCGATGGCGAAAGTTTTGCGCACGCCCCATTTAAGAATCGACGCTGCGACAATCGTGGCCGACAGGCCGACGAACAAGTTTGAAAAAGTGAATCCGAGGCCGAGCGTGCTGCGGCTCATGGGGAGCTGACGCAGCATGTAGCTATTGATGACGGTGCCACCGTAGACGGGAAATCCCATGTTGACGAAGTCGAGCGAGAAGAGGACGGCGAGGAGCGTCCAGCCATAGAATTGCGGCTTCTTTCCCACTTGCGCCTCCCCGTGATCGTCGAAAATGCTGTTGCGCGCTTCGCGATGGCAGGATTCTAGTTTGTTCCTGGGCCTTTGCAAGCTGTATGTAAAGCGAGCGGGAGGCTTGCCGAACGGTCGGGACGCCACCTTGAAGGGATGGCGCTACATGTGAGTCTCGGAGTGACCGCGCGCGCGGATGCGAGTTGCGCGCGGGCGCGAATTGGTGTTACATCAGGGCGACTATAGCGCTTGAAAGGTTAAGGAGCAGCCGATGGAACCGACAAAAGATGCGGGCGCCGCAATGCATGCGGCTGGCGCGGGCGTTAGCGGTGCGGCGAGCCACGCCGGTGAAACTGCGCATGACTACAGGAAGGGCGAGTCGCGAATCGGGCGATGGAGCGTAGGCGATGTGAAAATCACGAGCGTGATGGAATCGGCGGAGCGCGTTCCCTGGGCGCCGCTGCTGCCTGCGGAAACTTCAGAACATTACAAGAAATACGATTGGCTGGTGCCGCAGTTCGTCACTCCTGAGGGACAAATTATTCTGGCGGTGCAGGCGTTTGTGTTGGAGGCAGGCGGGCGGCGGATTGTGGTGGACACGTGCGTGGGAAACGACCGGTCGCGCGAAATTCCGCACTGCAGCGATTTGCAGACCGCGTTCCTGAAAGATATGACGGCGGCCGGATTTCCGCCGGAGGCGATTGATACTGTGCTGTGCACGCATTTGCATTTCGATCACGTCGGCTGGAATACGCGACTGGAAAACGGGCGCTGGGTGCCCACGTTTCCGAAAGCGCGATACTTATTCGGGCGGCGCGAATGGGAATGGTGCGAAACACTTCTCAAGGAAAAAACGTCGGACGTGCGGCACATTCTGGATTCGGTGCAGCCGATTCTGGACGCGGGACTGGCCGATCTGGTGGAGACGAACCACCGATTGACGGACGAGCTGTGGCTCGAGCCGACGCATGGCCATACGCCGGGACACGTGAGCCTGCACATTTTGTCGCGCGGGCAGCATGCGATTGTGACCGGCGACGTGTTTCACAATCCAATTCAATTTGCCGAGCCGGAAATATGCTCGGTCGGGTGCGTGGACAAGGAAATGTCGCGGAAGACGCGGCGGGAATTTCTGGCGCGATATGAAAATCGGGCGGCACGCATTTTCGCCGTCCACTTCAACTCACCGGTGGGATGGATTGTGCGCGAAGCTAGCAATTGGAAATTCACTACAGACTAACGTCTCCGTTCATGCCTGAACTTCGGAGTTTCGATTACATCATCGTCGGCGGCGGGACGGCTGCGTGCGTTCTTGCGAACCGACTGACGGAAGATGCTGCGGTTCGCGTGCTGATGATCGAAGCGGGACCTGAGCCGGAAAGCCCGTGGATCAAAATGCCACTGGCCATGGGCAAGCTTTTTACTCATCCGACTTTGAATTGGGGTTTTTACACCGAGCCTGAAGCGAAACTGAACAATCGGCCAATTTTTTGGCCGCGTGGAAGAGTTCTGGGCGGATGCAGCTCGATTAACGGTAGCGCGTACGTGCGTGGGCAGGCCGAGGATTACGACGGATGGAGGCGGCTAGGGAATGTGGGCTGGGGTTGGTCCGACGTGTTGCCATATTTCAATAAATTGGAGCGGCGCGAAGATTTACCTGCCGGGTCTCGAAATGGCGCGGGCATGCTCGCGGTGAACTATCCGACGTATGTACATCCCATTACGCGAGCGTTTATCGAAGCTGGCGTGCGAAACGGTTTGCCCGCGAGCAAGGATTTGAATGGCGCGGTTTCCGAAGGCATCAGCCTGATGCCTAATTCGGTGCGCAAGGGCGTACGCCAATCCGCGGTGGAAACATACTTGCGCCCCGCGCGGGGGCGACAGAATCTTGTGGTGGAAACTTCCGCGCTAGCTCGCCGCGTGCTGATGGAGGGTCGCCGCGCGACGGGCATCGAATACGAACGCAACGGAACAATTCAGAAAGCGCTGGCGACGCAGGAGGTGATTCTCGCAGCGGGATCCATCGGCTCGCCGCAAATTCTGATGCTTTCCGGAATCGGACCCGGAAGGCATTTGCAGGAGCATGGCATCACGGTCGTGGCGGACTTGGCCGGCGTGGGAGAGAATCTGCACGATCACCCTTACACGACTTGCACGTACAGAACTGCGGCGGAAAATTCGCTCAATCCGCAACTGCGAGGAGTTCGCGTGGCGTGGCACGCGGCTAATTATTATCTTGCGAAGCGCGGACCGCTGACGAACGGCGCGTCGCAGGCTACGGCTTTGACGCGCGCGCTGCCGGATGCTCCGTGTCCCGATCTGCAAATTGTTTTTCGGCCGATGAGCCATGTTTTCGACAGCAGCGGAAAAATTGCGCCCGATCCAATACCGAGAATTACGGGCGGCGTCGCGTACGTGCGACCGAAATCGCGAGGGCGGTTGCTGCTGAAGTCCAGCGATCCGCGGCAAGCCCCGGCGATGATTGCGAATTATCTGGCGGTCGCCAGCGACGAAGAAGGACTGCTTGCCGGCGTGAAACTTGTGCGGCGGATCTTTCAGACGGAGCCGATCAAGTCTCGCATTTTGGCGGAGGATGCGCCGGGCGATGCGTGCAGGAGCGACACTGATCTGCGCGAGTACCTGCACAAGGCGGCCAATACTTTTTGCCATCCGAGCGGCACGTGCAAGATGGGGCAAGATGCGATGGCGGTGGTGGATGAGAGGTTGCGCGTTCGCGGGATTGAGTCGCTGCGAGTGATTGACGCGTCGATTATGCCGGCGCTGCCTTCGGCGGGTCCTGCGCCCGCGGTGTTTATGATTGCCGAAAAGGGCGCGGACCTCGTCAAGGAAGACCGGTCGCGGGACATTGCGTCTGTGAGAAGCGATGCTGTTGCTTCGGCGATGCGCTAGGCCGGCGGTAGCAGAGGGGCGGTTGTTTTGAGGGCACAAAAGATGGGTGAGACGAAGAAACTGGGGCTCAATGCTGAGCGGCTGCGACATCTCAAGTCAGTTGTCGAAGAAGACATTCGGAAAGACCTGTATTTCGGGGGCACGATCATCGTTGCGCGGCACGGCAAAATTGCGTTTCACGAGGCTATGGGTTATGCCAATTCCGAACGCAAGCGCCCAGTGAAACGGGATTCCGTCTTCAGCCTGTTCTCGGTTACCAAGTCCTTCACCAATGTTCTGGTGCTACGGGCGATCGAGCTCGGCCAATTTGCTCTGACAACCAAAGTCACCGAAATCATTCCGGAATTCGACGGGCCGCTGCGCAGAGACGTGACGGTTTTTCACTTGCTGACACACAGCGCAGGGCTGCCGCCGGTCTACACGCCGAAGGCCGGCATGTATATCGACCGGCTTGACGAGATGGTCGCGGCGATTTGCTTGCTCGTGCCCGGCGAGTTCACTCCCGGCACGCGTGTTGATTACTCGCCGTTCGTCAATCATGCGCTGCTCGGCGAAATGGTCCGGCGCACCGATCCCAAAGCACGCTCTTACCGAAAAATTGTGGAGGACGAGATTCTGAAGCCGCTGAGGATGAAGGACACTTCCGTGGGTGTACGGCGCGATCTGAAGAAGCGCCATCTGGTGCCTGATTTCGGAGGCAATGCCGCAATCAATCATTTGGGTCACAGCGATTTGGGACCGAATGGAGCATTCGAGGAAGAAGATGCCGAGATGCCCTGGGTCGGAATTGTTTCCACGGCATCGGACCTGTTCCGACTCGCCGAAATGCTGCGGCGGTTGGGCGAGCTTGAGGGCGCGCGCATCCTTTCGCCCACGATCTGCAAGAAGGCGCGGCAAAACTGGACAGGGGACAAGCCGAACGAGGTTTACAAGCGGTTGTGCGTCGAGCACGGCTGGCCAATTATCCCGGCCTATCTCGGCCTCGGCTTCCCACTGCGCGGCGAGGCGATCGGCAATCATCTCTATGGCACGCTCACTTCGCCAAACACGTTCGGAGGTTATGGCGCCGGCACAACGATCTATTGGGTGGACCCGGAACTCGATCTGACCTTCGTGGGCCTGTGCACCGGCGTGATGAATTCAGCGGACAATTATTTGCGCTGGCGCCGGCTATCCGACATCGCGGTCTCCGCGGCCATTTGAGGCACCACCAAAAACAGAACCACCATGCCGAACCGAGATAACGAGGATTCGTTCGACTATGTGATCGTCGGAGCCGGAACGGCAGGCTGCGTACTTGCGAACCGGCTCTCGGAGAATCAAGCGAACCGCGTGTGCCTGATCGAGGCGGGACCCAAGGACAGCCATCCCTTCATCCACGTGCCGGCTTTGGTTGCGGCCGCGATGGTGAAGCCGAGCATCGTCTGGGGCTACTGGACGGTGCCGCAGCAAAACCTGAATGGACGGAAGGTTCCAATTCCGCGCGGGCGCGTGCTTGGCGGCACGAGCTCGATCAACGGCATGGTTTACATGCGCGGAAATCCCAAGGATTACGACGATTGGGCCGCGGCGGGAAACCGGGGCTGGAGCTATTCGGAGGTGCTCCCCTATTTCGTGCGTTCGGAAAACAATGAAGCGTTTAATGGCTCGCCGTATCACGGCAAAGGCGGGCCGATGAATGTGAAAAGCATCAAGCGGCCCAACCGGCTAAATGCGGTTTTTCTCGAAGCGATGAGATCGCTGCAATTTCGCCGCAATGATGATTTCAACGGCCCGGACAACGAGGGTTATGGGCTGCGCCAGGGAACGATACGGGGCGGTTACCGCGAATCCGAAGCCACAGCCTACCTGAAGCCCGCGATGAGCAGGCCGAACCTAAAAGTGGTGACAAAGGCGTTGGTTACGCGGGTGGTTGTGGAGAATCGCTGTGCGACCAGCGTCGAGTTTCAGCAGGGCGGCGAAACACGAAGGGTCGCGGCGCGGCGCGAGATTATCGTGTCGGGCGGCAGCATCGGATCGCCACAGATCCTGATGCTCTCGGGCATCGGCGATGGCGCCGCGCTGCAGGCTCTGGGAATTTCAGTAACGCATCATCTGCCCGGCGTGGGCGCGAATCTTCACGATCATGTGGCGACCTCGGTGCAGATGGTCACGTCGAATTCGACTTCGTATGGTATTTCGCTAAAGGCACTGCCGCGCGGGGTGTGGAACATTTTCGAGTATTTGTTGCTGCGCCAAGGGCCATTCTCCAGCAATGTCTTCGAGTCGAATGCGTTTTTGAAGAGTACGGACGGCCTCGACCGGCCCGACACGCAGGTCGTTTTTCAGCCGGCGCGGCGGAATCAATCGACGTTCCCGCTGCCGCTGGGACACGGCTTTGCTATCAGCGTGGTGCTCTTGCATCCCAAGAGCCGCGGCCGCATCGCACTATCGAGTCCTGATCCGCGCGCGGCGCCGATTATCGATCCGAAGATTCTAAGCGCGCCTGAAGACTTCGAGCCGCTGCTGCGCGGGCTCAAGCTGGCACGCCGTATATTCGCGACTCCGGCATTTGCCCGTTACAAGGCGACGGAGTTTCTGCCCGGACCGACGGTCGAAGGCGACGACGCGTTCCGGGAATATATCCGCAAGACTACTGCAACGGTCTATCATCCGGCCGGAACCTGCCGCATGGGTGTTGACGACGCCGCAGTGGTCACTCCCGAACTCAAGGTGAGGGGCATTGATGGTTTGCGGGTCGTGGATGCATCAATCTTCCCGAGGCTGATGGGAGGAAATCCGAATGCGCCCGTGGTGATGGTCGCCGAGAAGGCCACAGATATGATCGCGGGGAGGGCGCCGCTTGCGCCCCTTGCGTTGCCGCGAGATCGTTAGGAACCCGGAGGAAAATGCCATGGCCAGGGAGCACATCAGAAAGTGGAAGATCGGCGACGTCGAAGTGGTCCGCATCGTGGAAGTGAACGCGCACGAGGATCCTTTCGAGGTGCTGCTGACCGGCGTGACGCCGGAGGTCGCCAAGCAATACGACTGGCTATTTCCGAATTTTGCAACGCCCGACGGCCGCATGAAGATTTCGTTTCAGGCTTTCGTTCTGCGCTCCGGAAATGAAAAGATCATGATCGACACGTGCATCGGCAACGATCGTCAGCGCGAGTTCCCTATATTCTGCAACATGCAGAGCTCGTTCATCGAAGACTTGATCTCAGTCGGATACGCGCCGGAAACGGTTGGAAAGGTTTTGTGCACGCACTTGCATTTCGATCATGTCGGCTGGAACACGCGTAAAGTGAACGGCCGCTGGGTGCCGACGTTCCCGAATGCGCGCTATTTATTCGGCCGCAAGGAGTACGACCATTGGCAAATGCTGCAGCGCACGGGCAAGTATCATGACTGCACGCATTTGGAGGACTCGATCAAGCCGATCACCGATGCCGGCCTCGCCGATTTCATCGAGCCGGATATCAAGCTCACGGATGAGGTCTCTCTCGTGCCGACCCCTGGACACACGCCGGGACATGTCAGCGTGCGTATTTCGTCCAAGGGCCAAGAAGGCTTCATTACCGGCGATATGCTGCATCATCCGATCCAGCTTGCCGAAATCGAGCGCCCCGGAAATTTCGATATGGACAAGGAGCAAGGCATCAAGACGCGCAAAGCCATGTTTGAGCAGCTCAGCGACAAAAACATATTGATCATCCCCAGCCATTTTTGCGAGCCGACTGCCGGCTACATTGTTCGCGATAGGAAGAATTGGCGATTCAACAAGCTCAGTGACTGAAATATTCCTAAATTCAACCGGGAGCAAAAAAATGTCGCGTCTGAAAGGGCAGGTAGCGTTTGTCACGGGGGCAGGGCGCGGAATCGGGCGGGCGATGGCGCTCGCATTTGCATCGGAAGGCGCGATTGTGGGCGTGGCGGACATTGATCCAGCCACCGCCAACGGGACCGTGAGCCAAATCGAAAAAAATTCCGGGACGGCTCGCGCTTTTGCGATTGACGTAAGCCGGCGAGAGGACGTGCTGCGCGCAGTGGATCAGCTTGTTTCGGAATTCGGGCGCCTGGATATTGTGGCCAATAACGCGATCGTGTTTCGTCGCGAGCCGGTTTCGGAAGTGCGAGAGGAAACGGTCGAGAGAATGATTTCAGTGGGGCTGAAGTCGATCCTGTGGACAGCGCAAGCGGCTTTGCTGCACATGGATCCCGAGCGCGGCGGCGTGATCATCAACAACACGTCGCCGGCCGCGGAACTTGGCGTGCCACGCTCGACGGTATATTCGGCAATTAAAGGCGGCGTATCGTCCTTGACGCGTTCGCTTGCGGTGGAATTCGGCGCGCGCAAAATCCGCGTGAACGCGGTGTGCCCGGGCACGGTGCCGACCCCAGGGGCGCGCGCGATGAACAACAACGACGATGCCCTGTACGAATCCCGGCGCCGAAAAACTCCGCTTGGGCGATTGGGTACTCCAGAGAATATTGCGTCCGCGGCGGTCTTCCTGGCTTCGCCAGAGGCTTCCTTCATCACGGCGGCGATTTTGCGAGTTGACGGCGGGGCGACGGTGAACGCAGGGGCTTGACGGCTACGGCATAGCACCCCGACGAGCAAAACTCTCCTTCAGGGGCTAAAGCTAGCCTCCTGCTTATGTCGGAGCTGAAGCTCCGACCCCCCTAGAGCGTGCTCACGTAGTAGCTATCCATGTACTCGCGGAGGGAGAAAATCTTATCGTCCTTGATCTCGATCATAAAAGCGTAGCGGTTATTATATTCTTTGCCGCTCTTGAGGCGGCCAACGCCTCGCGCTTCCACCGCCGCGTAGGGCCCTTGCAAAATTAGGTGCTGGATCAACACTTTCGGATCGCCATCCACGAAGATGCCGCGCACCGGCGCAAGAAAATCGTCAACGATCGCTTTGCGGCCTTTTTTTTCCCCCGCGCCCGGAAGACCGGTGACCATTCCAGTCCAAGTAGCTTGTTCGTGGAAGAGAGGCCGGAGGCGTTCCAGGTCGCCCGCACTGAGCGTTTCGAAAAATGTCCTCACGATTTGCTCGTTGCGGTTGGCTGGTTCGGGCATCGGATCCCTCCGGTTGTTAGGTGATTCTGGCGCACACTTGGGTATCACATTCGGGGAGCGCGCAGCAAAGATTTAATCCGTGCGGCGCGATTCGGATGGGATCACGCAACTCGTGCGCAGATTTGTTACTATCGCCATTCCCATCGAACAGGAGGCGCAAATGCGACGATTAACGATCACACTCGCGGGCGTAGTTGCGATTGCGTCTGTTTTCGCGGCCTCGCATGCTGCGAACGGGCAAAGCCGGGGCGTCGGCAAGGTGAATTTCCCGACTTCGTGTTCGGCGGAAGCACAGGGATCGCTTGAAAAGGGTCTCGCCCTATTGCATTCATTTCAATATGAGGAATCCGGGCAGGCGTTCAGCGAGGCCGCGCAACGCGATGGGCAATGCGCAATGGCCTATTGGGGCAAAGCGATGGCGCTCGACCATCAGTTGTGGGATTTTCCCAACGCCGCTACTCTCGCCGAAGGACGCAAAGACGTCGAGCAGGCTCAGAAGCTCGTCCCGCAAACGCCGCGCGAGCGCGAATATATCGCCGCCGCTTACGCATTTTACCAGGACGACCCAAAGCTGACGCACACGGCGCGCGTTCAGGCATATTCCGCGGCCATGCAAAAGCTCTACGCCGATAATCCCCAGGACGTTGAGGCAGGTGCGTTTTATGCGCTGTCGCTCGTCACTTTGGCGCAAGATGGCGTGGACGATCTTGCCAATCGCAGGAAGGCCATCGCGATATTGAATCCGCTTTTCGAGCAGCAGCCAAATAATCCGGGATTGGCTCACTATTTGATTCATGCTTCCGATGTGCCGGAGCTTGCTCCCGAGGGACTTCCTTCCGCGCGCGTGTACGCCAAGATCGCTCCTGATTCCTCCCACGCCACGCACATGCCTTCGCACATCTTCCGGCGGCTCGGACTTTGGCAGGAAATGATCAACTCGAATATCGCGGCCATGGCCGCGGCGGCAGAGGCCACCGAACAGCACCGGGGCGATGCGAGCTACGAATTCCATCCCATGGACTTTCTCGACTACGCCTATCTTCAGGCCGGCGAGGAATCCAAAGCGCGGCAGTTGATCGAGGAAGCGAAAAGTGTGCCGGGTGCGGGCGCGGAGCAGATCGCCGACCATCAGGGGCTGTACGCGGCCGTGAATGCAATCGAACTGCATCGCTGGAAGGAAGCGGCGTCACTGGCGATTCCCAAGGAGCGTTTCCTATGGCAGGACACAACCTACTGGGCGCGC
The DNA here is from genome assembly GCA_963754105.1 of uncultured Acidobacteriota bacterium. GTDB lineage: Bacteria > Acidobacteriota > Terriglobia > Acidiferrales > UBA7541 > Palsa-295. The sequence continues at coordinate 12,233 of CAVWEZ010000001.1, read as the reverse complement.
GCGATTGGCGCCGCACGCAGCGGTGACGCTAACGGGGCGCGCGAGGACGCGCAAAAGCTGGCTGAAATTCTGAAGGCGCAAGCAGCGCACGAGAAAGAGTTGGGGAACCAGGTTCCCGCGCAAAGGGTCGAGCAGCGAGAAGTGGATGGATGGATGGCATATGCGGAGGGAAAATCCGACGAAGCCGTCGCGCATTTGCGCGGAGCCGCCGAGTTCGAGGAGTCCGACCGCGAAGACCCGGTTTGCGTGCCCGCTCGCGAGATGCTGGCGGACCTGCTGCTGGGGCTGAAGCGGCCCAAGGAATCTCTGGCGGAATACCAGGCTGTTTTGAAAGATTATCCGAACCGGTTCGACGCGCTGTACGGCGCTGCACGCGCCTCGGAAGCGGCAGCAAATCCGCAACAAGCGCGCGACTACTACGCCCAGCTCGTCAAGAGCTCGCTGCCCGGCGCGGATCGTCCTGAGCTACGTGCCGCCCGCGATTACGTGGCCGCGAACCGCAACTGAATCCTACGCTGCTATCGCGCAAGCTCGAGCCGTGTTATAGTTGAGCCGCTTTCGATATTTTTCCGCTGCGCTTCGCGACGGATTTTTGTTCCAACTGGACAGCCCCCAGGCGGAACAAGTCTTCAAGCTCTTTTCCTCGATTTGAACGCATTTCGCAGCGGTTGACACGTCACGCACAGCCCCAGGGTTCCGTAGTCGCCTAGAACAGAAGGAGTTCAATTATGTACACGTACATCTGTTGTCGCTGTACGAATTGCTCCGCCCAGATTGTTTTGGAAGACCGGGCGGAGTCGGACATGGTTCATAGGCCTCCGAGGCCGCGGTCGGGACGCGAGGCTTGTCCATATTGCCGAGCCGTATTCGTCCCTGAGAAATATTACGTCAAAGAGAGTGGGTCGCCCCTCTTGGCGCGGGTGTAAATACAGGATGTTTTGTCGCGGTCTATCGGGCATGTTTCGGCGCAGCTCGCAGGATCGCCTCGATGCTCTTCTCTATATCCGCGTCTGTGGTTGACCAGTTACTCACGCTGATGCGCATCGCGGTCCGGCCTTTCCACACGGTTGCTCCGCACCAGCAGACGCCCTCCTGCTGGATCGCCGCGATCGTGCGCTGAGTTTCTTCGGGAGAGCCGAAGGAAACCAGAACCTGGTTGAGCAGCACTTCATTGAGCACTTCATATCCCGCGGCCCACAAAGCGACAGAAAACCGGCTTGCCTGGCGGCAGTTGCGTTCGATCAGTTCGGCGATCCCGTGACGTCCAAGAGATCGCACAGCCGCGTATACCGGGATCGCTCTGGCGCGCCGAGACTCTTCCGGCACAAAGTCATGAGGATCCCGTTGGCCTCCTGTAGTGACAATATAGGCGGCGGCCAGGGACATGGCGCTACGATGCGCAGCTTCGTCCGAACAGAAGACGATCCCGCAATCGTAGGGAACGTTGAGCCACTTGTGCGCATCGGTGGCCACCGAGTCGGCGTTCTCGATACCGCGAACGAGATGCGCGCGTTCGGGTGAGGCAGCGGCCCAGAAACCGAACGCACCGTCCACGTGCAGCCATGCCCCACAGTCCTTTGCCGATTCGGCGATTTCGCGAAGAGGATCGATTGCGCCCGTGTTCACGTTGCCGGCTTGCGCGCAAACAATACAGGGTCCCTTGTGCGCACGCAGGGCAGCCGCCAGATCATCGGCGCGCATGCGGCCCTGACTATCCGTGGGAATTCGCCGAACGCGATTGGCTCCGAGGCCCAATAATCGAAGCGCCACGGAAACGGTGTAATGCGCTTCCTCGTTGACCACAACGTCGATGGGCGGCGCTCCGAAAAGGCCGTCCGACTCGACATCCCATCCGGCATTGCGCAACACGCGATGCCGGGCAGCCGCCAGTCCGGTAAAGTTGGCCATTTGACAGCCGGTCACAAAACCATAGCTCATCGTGGGAGGGAGGCCGGCGAGTTCGCGCAACCATGACCCCGCGATCTGCTCGATCACTGAGACCAAAGGAGACGAAGCGTAGACAACGCCGTTTTGATCCCACGCCGATACAAGCCAGTCGGCGGCGAGCGCGGCTGGCAAACTGCCACCTATCACAAAACCGAAGTAGCGAGGGCCCGCAGAGGCGACGGCCCCGCTCATGCCAGCGTTCGCGAGAATCGGGGTGAGGACGTCTGGGGCAATTCCCTCGTGGGGAAGCGGGCCACCGAGCATTTGCCATAACTCCTCGGCCGACGCAGTGGCGCCTACCGGCCGGTTCTCAAGCGATGCAAACCAGGCCGAGGTATGGCGCTGGACGCTTTCAAGGAGAGTAGAGATATCCTGGTGTTTCATTGGTTCTGACTCCTTGTTTGGGCGGGACCGAATCGACATTTCCAAATTTTCGAGAATAGGCTACCACCAACCCATGCACTACAAAGCGTTCGCGGTTCTTGCAGGATTGGACCAATTTGGCGCATAATCGGCGCAGTTGGGTAGGGGAGGAGTGCCCGCAACATAGGAAACGAGGCTGAGGACCCCGGCGGGCGTTATATTGGCTAGATGAAATCAGAGATTGGGAGCGAGCCGATGAAAACTTCACGAATTGTATGCGCGGTTGCGCTGGTGCTTGCGTTTGCGGGTTCGGCTTTTGCGCATCATTCCGCCGCAATGTTCGACCGTGACAAGAAGGTGGAGCTTGTGGGAACCATCGTCAATTTCAGCTGGTCGAATCCTCATAGCTGGATCGAGATTGACGTGCCGAATGCGAACGGCGGCACGGATCGATGGGGCGTGGAATGCAACAGTCCAAACACCATGGCTCGTTCCGGCTGGAGATCGACCACTTTGAAGCCCGGAGACCAGGTGACGATCGCCATTCATCCGCTGCGAAGCGGCGAAAAGGGCGGCCGATTCATGTACGTCAAGCTGGCCGACGGACAAGTGCTGAACGACATGATTGGTTATCCGGCGAAGTAGCTGCAAGCGGCGAACAGCAGGGCTCGCACGGCGTATTTAGGCGTCGCCGCTCCCGCGTGAAAGGAACCACAAAATGGCGAATTGCAAGGTGAAGTTCGCGCTCGGCGCCGCGATCGTGGCGTTGAGCCTGGGAGTTTTTGGCACGGCCGCGCGGGCGCAAGGTCAAAACAAGGCGGATCAAAACAAACAAGAAGAGGTGTTTCCTGAAGGCGCGCTGGCGCCGGACAACCTGAGTAAGCCGCGTCCGAAACCGCCGTTCGATCTAACCGGCACGTGGATGGTCGATCTCAGTTCGGGCTTCAGCTCTTTTATGTTCGGGCCTCCCTATCCGCACTTTCACCCTGAGGCAGAAGCACTATTCGAAGAAGGAAAGAAGGCGACGGCCACCGGGCACGCGTTCCACGACGATATTGGAAAGTGCTATCCGGCAGGCATGCCCATGATTATGACGCGCGTCTGGCCAATTGCGATGATTCAGACGCCGACCGTGATTTACATGGTCAGCGGATTTGAGAACGAGATTCGGCTGATTTACATCGATGGGCGAAAGCACACTGCGCCGGACGTGGTGGTCCGCACATACGACGGCGACTCGGTGGGACACTGGGAAGGCGACACGTTGGTGGTTGATACCACGAGCATGACGCCCGAGCGGCATTGGATCGACGTGGGTATTCCGGTGAGCGACGAGTTTCACATCATCGAGCGCATTCGTATGCAGAACGGCGGCAAGACTCTGGAAATCAAATACACGCTGCTCGATCCGAAGAACTGGGACGGCGAATGGACCAGCACGAAACACTGGAATCGCGAAGACGATACCGATATCACCGAAGTCGAGTGCTTGCCCGACCTCGATCAGCATCTCCCCAGCACGCAATCCAAACTGAACATTAACTAGAACCAGCGCACAAGCCTAGACCTGTCTGATCCCTTACGGCCGGCTTGCTCTGTTCCTTGCGCAACCCCCGTATCGCCCGTGATCCGGAAAGGATCATTTAACCATTGTCAATGAAGTACTTTGTGTTTGAGATAGTTGGTAAACTTGTGCCCGAACGTGTGGGCTGGAGGTTGGTCTTCCAGTCGCGTCGCAATTCGCTGTGCTTGACATCGCCGCGATGAGTCATAGCCTCGCGCACGGAGGAGCGCAGCCGTAAGTGCGGATTGTGGGCGACCTCCCGGAGGTGAAGATGATGACGATGGCGGGCCGAGGTTCAGAGTGGCATCGATGGGAGCCTCATGTTCATGCACCTGGTACAGTCCTTGAGGATCGGTATCCCGTGTCAGGATGGGACGCCTACCTGGATGCACTCGAAAACGCGTCGCCTCCGCTGGCGGCTATCGGAATTACCGACTATTGCGTCGCCACCTCATACGAACGCACGAAGGTCCAGAGAGATAATGGGCGACTCAAGACTTGTAGCCTTTTGTTTCCGAACATCGAGCTGCGACTGAATACCGGCACAGTAAAGGGGCACTTCGTCAACATCCATCTCCTTGTATCACCTGATGATCCGAACCACATCTCAGAACTAAACCGGTTTCTCGGACAGCTCGTCTTCTCTGCTTTCAGCGACAAATTCGTCTGTACACCTGCGGATCTGATTCGCCTTGGAAGGTGCGCGGATCATCGCAATAGCGATGACGAGGCCGCTCTTCGGCATGGCTGCAGACAATTCAAGGTATCCCTCGATAACCTAATTCAGACACATCGCGACATGGCATGGGCCACCGAAAATATTGTTATCGCCGTTGCGGGCGGCGCCGATGGCACGTCTGGCGTCAAGGACGCCGCCGACGCGACCCTGCGCGAAGAGATCGAGAAGGCTGCACATGCCATATTCGCGAGCAGTCCAAATGAGCGAGACTTTTGGCTCGGACACGGTAAGGTCCCAATCAAGGAACTAATCGCACGATATGGTGGGTTGAAACCATGTATATGGGGATCTGACGCCCATGAACTTGCTCGCGTTGCGAAGCCGGACGAGGATCGGTTGTGCTGGATTAAAGGCGCGCCGACGTTCGACGCGCTAAAGCAGGCTTGCATCGATCCAGATCGCGCCTACGTCGGCCCCAATGTCCCCTCATTGGTAGCCCCCTCGCAGATCATTGATGAAGTCGCGATCGCGAATGCTCCGTGGGCGCACACACCCGTGCTACACCTTAACCCTGGCTTGGTGGCAGTCATCGGCGCAAGAGGCTCGGGAAAAACCGCGTTGGTGGACCTACTTGCAGCTGGCTGCGACTCTTATCAAGAATCCGAACGACAATCCTTCTTAGCCCGGGCCGCTGAACACCTAATCGGTGCGCGAGTAACGCTGAAATGGTTGACCGGTACCACGAGCATGCGTCCGTTGGATACACCCTTGAATCCGGCAGCTGATGCATATCCCCGCGCCCGCTATTTGTCGCAGCAATTCGTCGAGGATCTCTGCTCCATCGCAGGAATGCCGACGTTGATCAGGGAGATCGAGCGCGTGATCTTCGAGTCTCATCCCTTGCTTAAACGAGATGGTGCCGTAGACTTCGGAGAGATGCTTGAACTCAGAACTGGTCAATACCGTGACGTTAGGCGAAGGGAAGAAGCAGCCTTGGCAGCCGTCTCGGACCAGATCGGTATTGAGATAGACAAATCAAAGCAGGTTCCCGCGCTGACGGCACAGATTGCCGAGAAGGAAAAGCTTGTCACGCGCTATGACCAAGACCGGAAAAATCTCCTGCCGAAGGGAAAGAACAAGACAAGTGAGCGATTGCAGGCTCTCATCACCGCTGCCGAGAAAGTCGCAGCTACCTGCGCTATTTCGCGGCTCAACAGGCCTCGCTAGTTGCGCTGAAGAGTGAGGTTTTGGACGTTCGGCAGAACCAGGCTCCCAGCACCCTGCGGTTGATGAAGGAGCGTCACAACAAGGCCGGTCTTGGGTCCAGCGAATGGAAACGATTCCTCCTTGATTATTCGGGGGATGTCGACGCAACCGTAGCGACGAAAGCGGCGGAAGCGGAGAAGGAAGCAGCTTCTTGGAGGGGGGCGCCTCCCACTAGTCCGGGCGATCCTAACGCTTCGTTCTTGGCCGCAGACACTGACCTTTCAAAAACACCCCTTGCACTACTTGAAGCAGAAATCGGGCGTTTGGAAAAGCTTGCCGCAGCGGATAAGGAGACCGCCAAGAAAATTGCCGCTATCACGAAACGACTCGCTGAAGAGGCAGGCGCATTGGAGAGCCTCCGAGAGAAACTCAAGGACTGTGAGGCTGCCAAAGACAGGGCGACCGCTTTGGTCGCAGAGCGCGAGCACGGGTATTGTCGCGTGTTTGAAGCGGTGCTTGCCGAGGAGCGCGTTCTGAATGAACTGTACGCTCCGCTGAGGATGCGTCTGGAAACAGCCGGGGGTACACTTGCGCGCCTTTCGTTCGTTGTGACTCGAGTCGCCGATGTCGCGGCGTGGGCCAAAAGAGGCGAGCCCCTCTTCGACCTTCGCGGCGGACCGTTCAAGGGTATCGGGTCGCTGGAGAAAGAGGCGAGAATGATGTTGCTAAATGCTTGGACAACTGGTGACGCGGCAGTTGTTTCACAGGCAATGACAGACTTCAGAACCAAGCATCAGGATGCGTTGCTAGAGAAGGCACCATACGAGCGGACCGATCAGATCAACTATCGCCCTTGGGCGAGACGTTTTGCTCAGTGGCTTTACAGTACCGACCACATCGCGATCGAGTACGGGATCAACTATGACGGTATTGACATACGGAAGCTCTCTCCGGGAACGCGTGGAATTGTTCTGTTGCTGCTTTATCTAGCACTGGACGACGCCGATGATCGCCCACTCATCATAGATCAGCCGGAGGAGAATCTCGATCCCAAGTCTGTATACGATGAACTCGTTCCTCTCTTTCAAGCGGCAAAGCGCAAGCGACAGGTCATAATAGTTACGCACAACGCCAACTTAGTGATCAACGCTGACGCCGATCAGGTCCTCGTCGCTGAAGTCGGTCCGCAGAGCACTTCAGGATTACCGCCAATATCATATCGTTCTGGTGCGCTTGAGGAAGGTCCCACCCGAAAAATCGTGTGCGACATCCTGGAAGGGGGTGAAGTGGCCTTCAAAGATCGCGCTCGCCGGCTAAGAATTGCTCTCGCTCGTTAGGCACTCCGGGCGTCTTAGTTTGGTGCGAGATGTCAGGCTTCGCGCGCCTTGGCCCGCGCGCCGCGAACATACAGAATCAAGCCCAAGAGTACTCCGCCGACGGTCCCGCCAATCAGCTTCGCTTCGAAAAGCCATTTGTTTGTCGCTTCGGCGGGGGGAATGAAGGACAGCGCGATCCCGCCCACCACTACCGCAAATCCCAGCAAGCCCACCAACCAAACTCCGATTCGGCCCCCCGGAATCAGCGCGGCATTGGGATTCGCATTGCGGTCCGGGCGATAGGAAAGCTTGATGGCCGCCGCATACATGTAAAGGAACGGAATGAAATAGAGAATGGTCCCGGCGTCCACCAGAATTTGGTAGGCGGTGTTGGCGGTTTCGTTCATCTGGATCAGCAGAAGAATCACGCAAGAGATTCCCGCCTGCACGAGAATTGAAACCCACGGCGTCTTCCACTTGGGATGAATTTTGCCGAACGCGGCGGGCATGTAGTGGTCGATTCCGACCACGAAGGGTATTCGGGCGACGCCGGCAACCGTGGTTCCCACTCCGCCGGCATTGCCGAAAAGCACGAGGATGGCGGCGATGACGCCGAAAAATGCGATGCCGAGATGCTGTGGAGCGCGGCAGTGATGGCCTGGAAGACGCCGCTCGTGGGAATCACCGAAGACGCGGGGAGAATTGCAAGCAGCGCGAAAGTACCGGCGATATACGCAATCGCGATCAAAACTCCGGAGCCCAAGATTGCGCGAGGGAAAGTCTTGTGAGGTTCGTGAACTTCCTCGCTCATCGTCGAACAAAGTTCGAGCGCCGCTGAATGCAAACGCGATCTGCGGCCAGAAATTCACGGTGCCCCAGTTCCACACCGGCCTCATGTTCGACGCGGTGAAATGTGTGGCGGAGCCGTGCGTACGCCAGACGTAGGCGCCGATGCCGACCAGCATCAGCAGAGGAATGTACGTTCCCACGCCGCCCGCATTCTGCAGCCATTTCCCGATGTTCAGGCCGATAATGTTCAGGAACACGGCCGCGAACAACAGCAGGAAACGAACCAACCATTAGGAACGTGCGGTTCTGCTGCAAAATGCGCTGCCCCGCTTCCGCCGATGTAGGCCGCCATCGGCGCGCTGGCCATCAGAAGCCCGGGAAAATAAAAGAAGGTGTAAATCCAGTACGTCCATCCGGCCACAAATCCGTGAAATTCGCCGAACGCCTCTTTGGACCAGACGTACAGGCCGCCCTCGTCAGGAAAGCGCGTGGAAAGTTCGACCACGACGAGCGCCGTGGGCAAGAAAAACATCGCCGCGGCTAAGACCCACAGGCTGATCGAGGAAGTGCCGTTGTGCGCCGCGGCCGCGATCCAGCGCGGCCCCAGCACCGCGGCAATATTAAAGAGCAAGAACGTCCCAGAAGCCCATCGTGCGGCGAAGCTGCTTTTTGGGATCGGCTAGAGCTGCGGCTTGATCGCTCACGCGGTGACGTCCAGCGCGGGAATCAGTTCGTCCTGGAGCAGGAAATTGCGGAGGAACGGATCTTGCGACGCTTCGAGTTCCGGCCAAGTGCCGAAAAACGCCACGCCGCCTCATGTAGGAAAATCACGCGGTCGGCCAGTTTTTTCGCCAGATGCGTATCGTGCGTCACCACGATGGAGGTCTTGTGGAGCGTTTCCTTCAGCTTCACAATCAAATCGCTGATGTGCGCGGCCATCAGCGGATCGACCATGGTGGTCGGCTCGTCGTATAGAATTGCCTCGGGATCTTCGGCCAGCGCTCGCGCAATCGCCACGGCGCGCTTGGCTCCGGTGCTGAGATCCGAGGGCAGGCGATCGGCGAATTGCGACACTTCCAGCATGTCAAGCAGCTCTTGCACGCGCCGGTCGATCGTCCTCGTTCGCTCTTGTGTCGCCGCGGCTCAACATGGGAAACGCAACATTTTCCGCCACGGTAAGCGAATCGAAAAGCGCGCCCGATTGAAAAACCATCGTCACGCAGCCGGCGAACCTTCTCAAATTTTTCCTCGGTGAAATCCGTGACGTCTTCGCCCGCCACTATAATGCGGCCCGCATCCGGCTTGAGAAAACCCAGCAACAGTTTCAGCGAAACGGATTTGCCCACGCCGCTGCGGCCCATGATCACGGCCGTCTCGCCGCGATCGACGAAAAAGCTGACGTCTTCAGCACCACATTGTCGTCGAAGGCCTTCGACACGTTTTGAAATTCGAGGTAATGGCCGTTCATTTTTTCCCAGGCTCCGCGGGCGCGCCCAATCTGGCAACAGCTTCCTCGTAGTCTCGCGGCAGGTTCATATTCTTGAACAGCAATCCCTCGGAATCAAAGGCTTTCCATTCAGCAGGAGCGATGGTTTCCACTCGTATGTTTTGCAAGCCGTCAGTGACCTTGCGAATGCCGCTCTCGAGCGCGGCGCGAATCGCAGGCTCGCCGCGTTTATGGTACATGGCGCACAGCGGCTCGGCGCCTTTTGCGTTCATGGGAAGCACGGCATCCGCAGCGGAGGCAACCGCGCGCGCGATCAGATAGTGCAGCCAGTCGCTGGTCAGATACGGCAAATCGCACGCCACCACCAGATTCCACGATGCGTTCGATACGCGCAATGCGGTGGCGATTCCTCCGAGCGGGCCGGCGCCCGGCCAATCGTCCGCAATCACGGGGAAGGCAAAGGAGTCATACGCTGTGGGATCACCGACCACGGCGGGCACATTGGCAACCGATTCAAGCAGGCGGGCCGTGCGCACCACCAGGGGGACGCCCCCGATCGCGAGCAAGGCCTTGTCGCGCCCCATGCGCGAACTCACGCCGCCAGCCAGTATGAAACTCGCGATTGGGATGGCCATTGTACCCTTGGCCGAGGATTCTAGCTTGGGCAGGTTTGTAACTCAATGCGGAACAAGGAGATAGGCCAGAATAATGATAAGTTTACTGATATCTGTAGTTTACGTCCAAGATTAAGAGCCCGTTAAAAATGCCTGCGCGTGGATTTTCTTGTTGCGGGGAGCGCATTCTTTGCTATATTAGCACTCGCCAATGGAGAGTGCTAATCGTCTCCACGCGGCAAAAACGCAGCAAAAACCATCGGAGGAATTGCACAAATGGCTGTCAACATTACGCCGCTGCACGACCGCGTGTTAGTGCGGCGGCTCGAAGAGAAAGAGAGCGTAAAGGGCGGCATCATCATCCCCGACACGGCCAAAGAGAAGCCGCAAGAGGGCGAAGTCATCGCCGTAGGCGCCGGCAAAATGAACGAGGAAGGCAAGCGCATCCCGCTGGACGTGAAAGTGGGCGATCGCATCCTTTTCGGCAAATATAGCGGCAACGAAATCAAGATCGACGACGAAGAATACCTGATTCTGAAGGAAGACGAAATCCTCGCGAAGATCGGCGGCGCGGCCAAAGCGGCCGGCGGCAGCAAACAGTAACCTTCCGCGACAGTCCGCCGAGGCGGCGCCGCGGACACACATTCCAAAGATCTGAAAAATCTGAAAGAGGAGATAGAACATATGGCAAAGCAAATTGTGACTGGTGAAGATTCGCGCCAGGCGATTCTGCGCGGCGTCAATGCACTCGCGGACGCCGTGAAGATCACGCTGGGCCCCAAGGGCCGCAACGCGGTGATCGAAAAGAAGTTCGGCGCGCCGATCATCACCAAGGACGGCGTGACGGTAGCGAAGGAAATCGAGCTGCAGGATCCGCTCGAAAACATGGGCGCGCAGATGGTGCGTGAAGTCGCGTCGAAGACGTCCGACGTGGCCGGCGACGGCACCACCACGGCGACCGTGCTGGCGCAGGCCATCTTCCGCGAAGGCGTGAAGACGGTGGCGGCCGGCGCAAGCCCAACAGCCCTGAAGCGCGGCATCGAAAAAGCCGTCGAAGTGGCGGTTGAGGAAATCAAGAAGTTCCACAAGGACGTGAAAGGCGACATGATCGCGCAAGTCGGCACGATCAGCGCCAACAACGACAAGCAGATCGGCTCCATCATCGCCGAGGCGATGAAGAAGGTGGGCAAGGACGGCGTCATCACCGTTGAGGAATCGAAGACGATGGAGACGACGCTCGAAGTGGTCGAAGGAATGCAGTTCGACCGCGGCTACCTTTCGCCCTACTTCGTCACCGACCCGGAGCGCATGGAGTGCGCGCTCGAAGACGTCCGCATCCTGATCCACGAAAAGAAAATCAGCTCGATGAAGGACCTGCTTCCCCTGCTCGAGCAAATCGCCAAGATGGGCAAGCCGCTCTTGATCGTCGCGGAGGATGTTGAAGGCGAAGCGCTCGCGACGCTGGTCGTCAACAAGCTCCGCGGCACGCTGCAGTGCGCCGCCGTCAAGGCTCCTGGCTTTGGCGACCGCCGCAAGGCCATGCTCGAAGACATCGCCACTCTCACCGGCGGCAAGGCCATCACCGAAGACCTCGGCATCAAGCTCGAGAACGTGAAGGTCGAGGACCTCGGCCGCGCGAAGAAAATCACCATCGACAAGGACAACACCACCATCGTCGAAGGCGCGCGGCAAGGCCAGCGAGATCGAAGGCCGCGTCAAGCAGATTCGCACGCAGGTGGAAGACACCACCTCCGACTACGACAAGGAGAAGCTGCAAGAGCGGCTCGCCAAGCTGGTCGGCGGCGTCGCGGTGATCAAGGTGGGCGCGGCAACCGAGACCGAGCTGAAGGAAAAGAAGGCTCGCGTCGAGGATGCCATGCACGCCACACGCGCGGCTGTCGAGGAAGGCATTGTTCCCGGCGGCGGCGTGGCGCTGGTTCGCTGCATCGCGGCTCTCGAAAAGCTCAAGCTGCAGGATGATGAGGCCATCGGCGTCAACATCGTGAAGCGCGCTCTCGAAGAGCCGATGCGGCAGATCGCGCACAACGCGGGCGAAGAAGGCGCGGTGATCGTCGGCCGCATTCGCGAATCGAAGGACGACAACTTCGGCTTCAACGCGGATACGGGCGAGTACGGCGACCTGGTCAAGGCGGGCGTCATCGATCCGGCCAAGGTCACGCGCCTCGCGCTGCAGAACGCCGCTTCCATCGCCGGCCTGATGCTCACCACCGAAGCTCTGGTGGCCGACATCAAGGAAGACGAGAAGAAGGGCGCTGGCGCAGCGGGCGGCGGTATGCCCGGTGGCGGC